>NZ_JACGWA010000021.1 GCF_014077505.1 Colwellia sp. BRX10-3
TATAATGAAATAAGGCCGCACTTAAGTTTGGCAATGAAAACACCAAACCAAGTGCACAAAAAAGACCAGAAGCTTAAGCCACTGGCCTTTCATTAAAACCGTCAACATATTCTAGGACGGGACAAATGAATTAAAATAGACTTTCTTAGCTAGCAGTTATTATAGATAGGATTAGCTCAGTTTCTTTATCCGCTTTTTAACTTGTTCTTGAAGGACCTTGTCGGAAGATTCCTGAACAAGATCTTTATATAATCTTATTGCATTCGATTTTTTCCCCTGAGCTTCAACGATATTTGCTAGTCTAAACTTAGCCCAATCTTTTGAAGGCATGGAAGAAGAAATTACAGCTTCGTTAAGGTATTGAGTAATAGCCTTCTCACCTTCATCAAAGTTGCTGTTACTAAATAGGCTTGTTCGACCTACTTGAAAAACAGCGCTATATTTTGCAATACGCTGTTTGTCCGTAGAGGTTGTCATGTTTGCCGCTTTACTGAAATTTATTAAGGCTTCACTGAAACTTTCTTTTTCTTGGTAATATATACCGAGTTGATAATATAACTCAGGTTCATCGGCAAAATTTAGCATTGCAATTTTTAATTCTTCATCAAATTTATCATCGTCTCCCATTTTTCCATGAACTTGAATCAAGGCACTCGTACCAGATAATTCATCCACTCCTTTTAACACTTGAGCATGTTGCAATGCCTCATTTATATCACCACCGAGCATGCTTGGAGCATTAAGATGAAATTGAATTAAGGCACGACGATATTCAATATTTTTTGGTGCTAATTCAACAGCGACTATAAATGCTTTTTTTACTTTTTTAATATAACCAGTAAAACTAAAAATACTGCTCGCTTCAGCTTGTTCCGCCATAATCTTTGCATAGGTAAATTGCACCTCCGCATTTTTAGCGTCGAGCTCAATTGCCTGCTCAATATATTCTTCGGCTTCATCTAATTCTCCATCTTTTACGGCAATCAGAGCCAGATAAAGAGGCTTTTGATAACGTTTATCGTTTTGCTGCAACAATATGCTTTTAGCTAATGGTAAATTTCTATTTTCAAAGGCGGTTATGCCTTGCTCTATACTGGCGTACAGTGGAGTACTTATCATACATACGAGTAGTAAAATTAATTTTTTCATTTGCAAATTCCAATTTTTATATATTTTAGATTGTTACTTAAGTTGAACTATCACTCACCTAGTCAGCCGTACTCATTTTGACTTGCCTAACTTAACCATTACCAAGAGTGCTTAATCATTGATTGCGCTTTCCTTACCGTTGGCCAGTTCCATGCATACCAAACAATTGCCATTGAAATTAAAATCTCTATTGCGGTTAAAAATAGGTAAAACCACCAGCCAGCCTCAGTATTTACAGCAATGAGTAAAACGATATAAAACGCAGCTAATATTATATTCAGCCAACGATTAACATTAGGTTTTACTACTAAAGTAAAAAATATCATCACACTTGGCATTGCCATCAATAAAGCCACGGCAAAAAACTCCAGCTGAGTTTCAATACTTGATTTAACTGTCATCGCATTAGTTATTACACCGGGAACATAAATCTCGATATAGTCGCCATAGACATAACAAAACATAATCGCTATCCAAAGCGCCGAAATTTTTAGTTTGACGTTAATTTGAAAATCTTTAAAAACTTGCGATGTACTATTTATCGTATTCATTTAACACTCCATTTCTCGATACGTTATGGCACGTCCAAACAGGCCAAAGGTAAAAGTTAAAAATATAAGTGAAGGGCAATACTCATTTTTGTATTACCCCTTGGTCAATGACAGACTCGCTCACTTCGTTAATGCTAGGTGTCGGTGATTGATGGAAATACTATTTTTTATAAAGACTTATGTCGTCTGAGACTAAAAGCACGGACAGTTTAAGCTTCAATTGTCGGCCAGTTCCATGCATACCAAACAATTGCCACTGAAATTAAAACCTCTATTGCGGTTAAAAATAGGTAAAACATCCAAGTTTCTGTCAAATTAGTTGCAATAAGCATAATGATATAAAGCGTGCTCAGTATTATATTCAGCCAACGATTGATTTTAGGCTTAACCACCAAGGTAAAAAATATCATCACACTAGGTATTGCCATCAATAAAGCCACGGCAAAAAACTGAAATTGCGTTTCAGTTGTCGCCTTAACTTCCATCGCTTTTGCTAATATTCCAGGTACATAAATCTGTATATAGTCGCCATAGACATAACAAAACATAACCGCTATCCAAAGCGCCGAAATTTTTAGTTTGACGTTAATTTGAAAATTTTCAAAAACTGTTTTTGTACTATTTATAGAACTCATTTGTAACTCCATTTCTCAATATGTTATGGCACTGTCGAACAGGCCAAAAGTGTTAGTTAAAAATATTAGTGAAGGACAATACCAAGGTTTTTATTAATACTTCCTCAATGACAAGATAACTAAGTGGTGTTATTGCAACTTGTCCGTGATTGATTAAATAATAGGTTTTATAAGAGCTTATGTCGTCCGAGACTAGAAGCGCGGACACTTTTTTAGGTGTGTTTGTAGATAATGAGGTAGAATTGAAGGCTTAAATATTCAAGTGTGTAAAAAGGAATGAAATTTGACAGACCCTTTCGTAATGATTATCAGCATGGTTATACTAGGACAGGTATTGTTAAGCGTTCCTATTCTTTTGAGCCGAGCAATGAAGTCTGCAATTTTTTTACCTTTAGCGATATTCTTACTTGCCAATAGCACTATAGCACTCGTGCCAATTGTTAATGCTCAATTTCCTGACTTGAGTCAATTGTACAGCGCGATAGTTTTTCCCACTCTTTTTTTGTTGTGTCCCTGCTTATGGTTTTATATTGAAGGGATCACCGCTGAAAAACCTTGGAAACTAAACAGAAAACAAATCCGTCATTTTGTTTTGTTATGGCCTGCTCTTATCTTTGCTGTAATGATCATGCTTTTACCAAAAGACATGTATACAGATATATTTATTGATGATAATGATGTGGTTGCTCCTTTAGCTATCGCCACCGCTATAAGTTTATTGATTATGGTGATGCTCTGGCTTGGTCAATGTGTATATATCGCTTTTCGTATTATTTACCGTTTGGTTGATTATCGAAAACAGTTGAAAAATGTGTTCTCTAATCATGACGATAAATCACTTAACTGGATTAACTGGCTACTATTCATTGCTATTAGTACTTGGTTGTTTTCTTTGGTTACGGTGTTTTCTTCAAACCTATTTGATAATTTCTTATTTAATATAAGAACTGAGAGTTTGCTGTCACTGCTGTTGGTATGGAGCTTGGCTCACTTTGGCTTGCAGCAAAAACCGGGATTTACTGGCTATAGTGAAAGTGAAATCGTCGATATTGCTGTTCGAAATAATGACGACAATGTTGAAATAAGTTCTCCAATGAAGTATCAACGTTCAGCGCTAGATAATGAGCAATCCAATCGTATTGCAGATAAAATTAATAACATTATGAGCAAAGAGACGTTATATTTAGATTCAAATCTGTCACTGCAAAAACTCGCTAACCATTTAGCTATCTCTCCTAATTATATCTCACAAACACTGAATGAAACGCTATGCACAAACTTTTTTGATTTCATCAATAAGTGGCGCATTGAAGCAGCGAAGCCGAAAATATTAGCTAATCAAGATTCAGTACTTACCATCGCACTTGAGGTTGGATTTAACGCGAGATCTTCTTTTTATAAAGCCTTTAAACAAGAAATAGGACAAACCCCAAGTGAGTTTCGTAAGCAAAATAGTTCACATTGAAAATCACTAATTAGGCGTACTCGTTAACCTATAGAGCTTAACGAGTACTTCTGATAAGAGTAACTGAATATTCCGGCAATGGAAAAGCTGGCATCAATTTCAATATAAAACGCTCATAAATTTTATTATTTTGTTGGAATTCCAATGGTTATTTTAAGTGCTTGAAATTTAGAGGTATATAGTGGGGTATCAGTAATACTTCCCATGAAACTATTTTAATAAAAACAAGTAGATAAGCTCTGTATGGGCGGTATGATGTAATTATGCTAGTCTAAATTGTTAATTTCATCGTTGTTTTAACTCTGTTTAAGAACTCTGTTTAAGAAATACTAAAAATCTAAACACTGAATGTACTCACCATATATTGGTCATCTGGGTATTCTAATAATAAAAGTACCGTAGGGTGTTAATTCAAAATACTGCTCTTTTGCGGCAGTAATTTAAAAAAAATATATACAGCGGAGGTATTGCTGAATTAATGAATACGTCAGTGCTGATTTTTTCAAGATTCTTTACAAATTCGACCATTGCTGAGTTTGATTCTGTAGTTATGTCGAATTTTAGTAATTGAAAAATTTTCGATTGGAATAAGTGCGATAAGCAGAAGTGAAATATAGCAATTAAAAATTGTAGAACACTCGGAAAATGTCATATATCCAAATAGATAAATTACTTTGTTATGTGTGGTAAAATTCCTATTAATATTCATATTATGATAATTGCTAATTTGACCGACACTTTTTTCAAATTATACGGTCTACTATAATGAAAGAAATAAAGAGGGCGAAATAATGAATAAATTTATTACATGTTTTTTAAGTCTTGCTGTCGTTTTAACACAAGTATCTGAAGCGCAAGCTGCACAAGTTGAAGTTAAGTGGACAAACCCTGATAAATATACTGATGTTGATGCGGGCGAAGAGCATCGTCAACACTTTAAAGATAGAACCTTTAAAGTGCTTGAAAAACACTTTGCTAAAATGGCTGAATTGCTACCAGAGCAACAAAAACTAATTTTTGATATAACAAATTTGGATTTAGCGGGCGATGTTGATTTTAATGCTAAGCGTATTCGTATTGTAAAAGATATTTTTTTTCCACGTATAGAGTTCAGCTATCAATTATTAAATGCTGATAATACGGTGGTTAAAAGCGCAGAGGTTTCATTAAAAGATATGGGGTTTTTAATGTCTAACGGTTTGAGATATCGAAATCAAACTTTAGGCTATGAAAAAGAAATGCTTGATGGTTGGTTTAATAAGACCTTTGAAAATGAAATGATGAAATAAAGGTGCTTTAAAGCATAAAAAAAACGCAGCTAAGCTGCGTTTTTTTGTTTTAGCAGTAATGTACTAGCTTTGTTCTAATTTAGCTAAAACTGTAAATAACTGCTCTATTTTTTTTACAATATTAATCAGCGTTTCCTGATCAGATGTTTTTTGCCAAAATATCAAATCATTCGCTACTTCTTCAACATAAGGTTGAAAAGTATTGGCAGAACATTTAAAGCCCGCGTCTTCGGTAAATATTGCCGCAAAGCCTGCTTGTTTAGCTTCACGTAATGTCTTTAACGTGGCGTCTGCTGTCAGAGACTTCTTTAAAATTATTGAAATATTATCAATTAATTGTTTGTGTACCGCTTCGCTCATAATGACTCATTTTCGTTTTGTATTACCAATGGCGTTATTATGCCAAATTGATTCGGTTTTTGTTAGCCTATAAGGTAATTTCTCACATTAAGTATCCTGATTAACTATCTGCTCAATTTTACTCTCAACTTTAAAGCGTTATTTTCTTCCAATTAAATACCTTTCAAAGGCCATTTCATGCCAAATTGATCGGGGTTTTGTTCGCTTCACCGGCAATTTCTCTAACAAGTTTTGGCATTAAGTAACCAGGTAAAATAGCCAAAAGCTCCAAGGTGATCTTTTTTGCTTCAGCTTCGGTTAAATCAAAGTGGGCTACGCCTTGTACTTTATCAAATAAATGTAAGTAATAAGGCTGTATTCCAACATCAAATAAACGCTCACTTAATGCAGCTAAAATATTGGCGTTGTCATTAATGCCTTTTAATAAGACGCTTTGATTGAATAGCGGAATTCTTGCTACAAGCAAAGATTCAATGGCTTGCGAAACGTTATCGTCAATTTCATTAGCATGATTAACGTGAAAAACTATCACGGTTTTAAGTCTAGTTAAGATTAATGTTTTGACTAAAGCAGGCGTTATTCGCTGTGGAATTACGATGGGCAATCGAGTATGAATACGTAAACGTGTAATGTGGGGTATTTTTTCAATTTCTGTAATTAACCAATCTAAGTGTTCATCACTGGCCATTAATGGGTCGCCACCGCTAAAAATAACTTCGTTGATCTCTGCATTATTTTGAATATAGATTAGTGCTTGCTGCCAACGGGCTTTATTTGGGCTGTTGTCGGCATAGGGAAAATGTCGACGAAAACAGTAACGACAATTAACCGCGCAGCCAGTTTTAACCATCATTAACACGCGATGTTTGTATTTATGCAGTAATCCTGGCGCAACGGTGTCATGTTCTTCCAGTGGATCTTCACTATAACCGTCAGTAATTGAGAATTCTAAATCCAATGGCATAACTTGTTTTAGAATGGGGTCGTTAATGTCGCCTTTTTTAATGCGAGACAGTAAGGGCCTTGGTACACGGACCGGAAATAGTTTACGGGCAGCAAAGTGCTGTTGATAGATTTCTGGTGAAATATCGACCAACTCTAATAAGGTTTTTGGATCGGTAATCACATTTGCTAATTCTTTTTGCCAAGAAGTGTGCAATTTCTCGCTGATTTGAGGTATTATTTGCGGCATTTCTATATTCAATTTTTAACCTTTGCGTGTACTACGTGAACGAGCGAGCATAATAATTATGGCTAATTTTAGCACTAACCAGTTCAAAGCTGGACTTAAATTAATGATTGATGGTGAACCTTGTAACATTATCGACAATGAAATCGTAAAACCAGGCAAAGGGCAAGCATTCAATCGTATTAAAATTCGTAAGTTGATATCTGGCAAGGTATTAGAAAAAACTTATAAATCAGGTGAGAGTGTTGAAGGCGCTGATGTTATGGACTCAGAGTTAGGCTATTTATATGCTGACGGTGAATTTTGGCATTTTATGAACAACGAGACCTTTGAGCAAATTGCTGCAGATGAAAAAGCCGTAGGCGATGTTGCCAAGTGGTTAGCGGAAGGTGATGTTTGTACTATTACCTTTTGGGATGGCAACCCTATTTCAGTTGATCCACCAAATTTTGTTGAATTAGAAATTACTGAAACTGACCCTGGCCTTAAAGGTGATACAGCAGGCACAGGCGGCAAACCAGCAACATTGGTCACTGGCGCGGTTGTTCGTGTACCATTATTTGTGCAAATTGGTGATGTGGTTAAAGTTGATACACGCACGGGTGACTATGTTTCACGTGCGGGTAAGTCTTAAACTTTAAGTATTTGTTGTCCAAAAGCCTGCATTTCGCAGGCTTTTTTGTAGCTTTTAATTAACACCATTACGCAAGTGATAATTATTTTAATATCATGGCAAGGTCAACGAATTTGGTGGTAGTACATTGAATTTATCTAACTTGCCCCCACGTTAATGACACGCAATTTTTTTGAGGTTCGCTATGCTATCAGCATTGAAAATATCTGGATTAAAGAAAACCTATAAAGGTGGTTTTGAAGCACTTAAAGGTATTGATCTTACCGTTAAGCAAGGAGACTTTTTTGCTTTGCTCGGCCCTAATGGTGCAGGTAAATCAACCACTATAGGTATTATCACGTCATTAGTGAATAAATCCGCAGGTAAAGTTGAAGTTTTTGGCCATGATATTGATCAAGAACTAGAAACAGCGAAAAGCTTTATAGGTTTGGTGCCACAAGAGTTCAACTTCAATCAATTTGAATCGTTAATGAAAATCTTGGTAAACCAAGCTGGCTATTATGGTGTTGAACGAAAAATAGCGGTTCAGCGTGCTGAAAAATATTTAAAACAATTAAATTTATGGGAAAAGCGTAACGACGCAGCCCGTATGCTGTCAGGTGGTATGAAGCGTCGATTAATGATTGCTCGCGCATTAATGCATGAACCTCAAATGTTGATACTCGACGAACCTACTGCCGGTGTCGATATTGAACTTCGACGCTCAATGTGGGAGTTTTTAAAAGAGCTTAATAAACAAGGCATCACCATTATATTAACAACGCATTATTTGGAAGAAGCAGAAATGCTTTGCCGTAATATTGCTATTATAGACTCCGGCATTATCGTTGAAAATACCGATATGAAGTCATTATTAGCTAAGTTGGATGTCGAAACTTTTGTTTTCGATCTGAAACCCAATAACACACCTACCGAATTAGCGGAATTCAGCTCCAGAGTTATTGATGGTCACACCTTAGAAGTAGATGTTAAAAAAAGCCAAACCATCAACTCAGTGTTTATCGAGCTCAATAAGCAAGGCATTGAAGTGTTAAGTATGAGAAATAAGAGTAATCGACTAGAAGAGCTATTTGTGGGTCTAGTGGGTAGCGGTCAAGCAACAAGCCAAAGCGCGGTTAAGGAATAAATATTATGGCATCATCTAGAAATATCATTGCGCTTAAAAGTATTATGCACAAAGAAATACACCGATTTATGCGTATTTGGGTGCAAACATTAGTACCGCCGGCTATTACTATTAGTTTGTATTTTGTCATATTTGGTTCGTTAATTGGCTCGCGTATTGGACAAATGGGTGGCTTTGATTACATGTCATTTATTGTGCCCGGTTTGATCATGATGAGTGTTATTACTAACTCATACTCCAATGTTGCCTCGTCATTTTTCAGTGCCAAATGGCAGCGAAATGTTGAAGAAATGCTAGTGGCACCCGTGCCAAACTGGGTGATTGTTGCAGGTTATGTTGGCGGCGGAATGGCACGTGGTATGTTAGTGGGCGGTATTGTGACGATAGTCTCAATGTTTTTTGTTGATATACAAATACATAACATTTGGGTGATTATTGTTACGGTTGCACTTACTTCAGCTACCTTTGCTTTAGGCGGTTTAATTAACGCTATTTTTGCTGGTAGCTTTGACGACATATCTATTATCCCAACGTTTATATTAACGCCACTGACTTATTTAGGCGGGGTATTTTATTCTATTAGTTTGTTGCCTGATTTTTGGCAAGGTGTCTCACAAATCAATCCGATTGTGTATATGGTTAACGCCTTTAGATACGGGTTTCTAGGTATATCTGATGTCAGTTTAACCTTGTCATTTGCGGTACTAGGCGTATTCATTGTCAGCTTATACACCATAGCCATGGTGTTAATTACTAAAGGTATTGGTTTAAGAAGCTAATATTCACCCAGCGTTAAATTTAGAATTTATAGGTAAGCAAGTAATGAACAACACAGAAATAACGGGTGACTCTAAAGCCATTGTAACCAACCAACCCGGTATACATGAAAAGTTGGCTGAGATTGTTAATAAGCACATTGCGCACCCGTCACAAAAGCCGATACAAGCGCATACTCAACAAGCTTTTGATGAGATAAATGAGGTTGTGCAGGCGTTTACGGGCGAAATTATTCTTGATTCGTGTTGTGGTGTTGGCCAAAGTACGCGTTTATTAGCAAAACAAAATCCAAATGCTTTAGTGATCGGGGTCGATAAATCCGCCCATAGAATTAACCGTAATGTTGATGAAGTTGAGCATGATAACGGTGCAGGAAAAGTAGAGAATTATCACTTAGTGCGTGCAGATTTAAACGACTTTTATCGCCTTGTGGTTGCTGCTAATTGGCGAGTATCTAAACATTATATTTTATATCCAAACCCATGGCCGAAAGCTAAACATATACAAAGGCGTTGGCATGGCAGCGCAGTTTTTCCTCAAATTATAGCTGTCGGGCAAGAAATTATTTTACGCAGTAATTGGTTACTATATTTAGAAGAGTTCCAATTGGCCGCGGATATATTAAATTATAAAGGGGCAATAACAAGGATTAAGGTTACTCAGCCTTTAACCCCGTTTGAAGCCAAGTTTCATGCTAGCGGTCAGCAATGCTGGCAGCTACAAATTTTCAAATAATTACCGTGTTAAACTTAAGACAAAAAATTGGTTAAATTAACAAATTTTTAGCCAATAGATACTGCTTGAATATATCGATTTACACTACTTTTTATTTTTTTATATTATATTTCATGAAGTTATGCTTTTGGCCTGAATATTGATAATACTTAGTTATATCAACTTGTAATTTAGGATGAATAACATGACTAATAATATTAAAAGAACCGTTTTTATGATGGCGTTAAGTAGTTTGGCAATTGTTGAACTTGGATTAGTTTATTTAGCGACTTTGCTTAGTTAAGCTAAATCTGAGATCAGCATTATCCTGATTTTAGAATAGTCAAATAAAGATAACCTTTAGTTAAATTTTTTTAAAGCTCAACTTTGATGGAAATAACGAGACTTTTGGCTCATTTTTTATTAAAGTGCCGATCATATATAAATATCAGCTTGCTTAAAGCAAGTCGTTAATAGTGAATAAGTATGACGGTGAGTAAACGCGCGGCAAAAGTATCTGAAGAATCTTTACATCGCATTTTTACCATTCCTGTCGCCCCCGATTCTACATTGGGTCGCGTAGAGAATGAGATATCACAAAACTTGGCAGGCTTTCTTGGTGCGCATATAGCGGCCACAGAACAAGCATTAAGTGAAATTGAAAAAGATTTTGCTGATTCGCAGATCCCAGAAGAACCTGCGTTTGTTTCAGACCACATGCATCACTTGCTAGATAAGTTAGTATCACAGTCCGTACACACCTCAAGTCCAAATTTTATAGGTCATATGACCTCAGCATTACCCTACTTTATTTTACCTTTGTCAAAGCTGATGGTTGGCTTAAATCAAAATTTGGTAAAAATTGAAACCTCTAAAGCATTTACGCCGATGGAACGACAAGTGTTAGGCATGATGCATCGTTTAGTTTATCAAAATGACGAACCGTTTTATCAACAATGGATGCATAGTGCTAATCACTCTTTAGGGGCATTTTGCTCAGGCGGCACTGTCGCTAATTTAACGGCACTTTGGGTTGCGCGTAACAACTTATTAAAGCCTGATGGTGATTTTAAAGGTGTAGCACGAGAGGGCTTGTTTAAGGCGCTTAAACATTATCAATATGATGGCTTAGCTATTTTAGTTTCAGCTCGTGGTCATTATTCACTGAAAAAATCGGCAGATGTTTTAGGTATAGGCCAAGACAGTGTTATTGCTATTCCAACCGATGAAAATAATAAAATTGACTGCCAATTACTCGAAGCTAAATGTCAGCAGTTAGCACGTGAAAACATTCGCGTGCTGAGTATTATTGGCGTTGCTGGCACAACAGAAACAGGCAATATAGACCCACTTGATAAAATGGCCGACATTGCTCAACGTTATAGGGCTCATTTTCATGTTGACGCAGCTTGGGGTGGCGCGACCTTATTATCGAATAAGTATCGACCATTATTAAAAGGCATCGAGTTAGCTGATTCAGTAACTATCGACGCGCACAAGCAAATGTATGTGCCGATGGGCGCGGGCTTAGTGGTGTTTAAAAACCCAGCATCAGTTGCTGCTATTGAACATCATGCAGAGTACATTTTACGTAAAGGCTCGAAAGATTTAGGTAGTCATACCTTGGAAGGTTCACGTCCGGGTATGGCAATGTTGGTTTATGCCGCGCTACATGTAATCAGTCGCCCAGGCTATGAAATGCTGATTAATACCAGTATCGAAAAAGCAAATTACTTTGCAGAGTTAATAGAAGAACACGCTGATTTTGAACTGATCACTAAACCTGAGTTATGCTTGTTAACTTATCGCTATAATCCCGCTATTGTACAAAATTTGTTGGCTAACGCTGATGGTGTTGAGCAAGATAATATCAATATTTTACTGGATAAATTGACAAAGTTTATTCAAAAGCGCCAACGTGAAAATGGTAAGTCTTTTGTTTCTCGTACCAAAATTGAAGTAAAAAAATACCAAGGGCGTAAAACCTTAGTTTTTCGTGTTGTATTAGCAAACCCGCTGACTTCAAAAACTATTCTACAAGATGTATTATCCGAACAAGCGCAGCTAGCGCAAGAAAGTGAAAGTTTTTTACCTGCATTACTCTCGATGACCTAAACACTTTTATAGTATAAATAAAAAAACGATTACCATAAGTAGTCGCTATAATATTTACCACACAATATAAAAGTTGCCTACTACATTGCTTAAGCCAATTTAACCTGTAAATTATCGATCAACCTAGCTTTGCCACAATGTGCTGCTGCGAGAATAACTAATTCTTTATCGTCTTCACTTGCTGACTGTAAAGTGCGTGCATGGCAAATGTGAATGTAATCGGTTTTCATGCCAGTATTATTGATAAAACTTGCTGCCTTTTTCGCTAAACCAATAAAATCATTATTGCTTTGTATTTCTTTCGCTAACCACTGTAGGTTTTGACTTAAGGCCGCGGCGATTTCTTTTTCAGCTTCACTTAGGTAGTTATTACGAGAACTTAATGCTAAGCCTGAGGGTTCTCGCACTGTTTCGACCGCTAATATTTCAATTGGCATAGATAAATCTTCAACCATGGTTTGAATAACTTGCACTTGTTGATAGTCTTTTAGGCCAAAGCAGGCAATGTCGGGTTGTACTAAATTAAATAACTTACAAACAACTGTTGTCACACCGCGAAAGTGTCCTGGGCGGCTTTCACCACAATAGCTTTGAGAAACATTAGGCACCTCAACATAACTTTGGTTATCTATGCCTTTGGGGTAAATAATAGCGGACGTTGGCGTAAATAATAAATCACAACCAGCAGCAAGTAACTTTTCTTTATCCTCGGGCATTGTGCTTGGATAATTGTGGATATCTTCATTAGCGCCAAATTGCATCGGGTTGACAAAAATACTGGCAACCACTTTATCGGCAACCAACTTGGCTTTTTCTATTAAGGCAATATGTCCTTGATGTAAGTTGCCCATGGTTGGCACAAAAGCAATTTTAAGGCCTTGCTGGCGCCAGAGATTAATTTCGCCACGTAAATTCGAAATTTTTTCAATTGTTTGCATGGTTATTCTACTTTTTACTCGATGTTGAAGGCGCTTAACTTTCGTTTAGCGATCAAAAAATTTGTTTGGTTGTTCTTACTTAAAAATGTGTTCAGGGCCTGGGAAATTACCTTTGCTAACTTCGTCAATATAAAGCTCTACCGCTTTTTTAATATCACCAGTATCAATTAAAAAGTTACGTGAAAATTTCGGCATGTAACTACAAGAAATACCTAAGGCGTCATGCATCACTAAAATTTGTCCGTCGGTGTCTTTACCTGCCCCTATACCAATGGTCGGTATCGATACTGCTTCTGTAATGGCTTTACCTAAACTACTTGGGATACACTCTAATACTAATAATTGCGCGCCTGCAGCTTCTAAAGCTTTGGCGCTTTCAATCATCTCTAGGGCTTTGTCACTTTCTCTACCTTGGACTTTAAAACCGCCAAATACATTAACCGACTGCGGTGTTAAGCCTAAATGAGCACATACCGGAATACCACGCTCTACAAGGCCTTTAATGGTTTCTTCTAGCCACTCACCACCTTCTATTTTTACAATACTGGCACCTGCTTGCATTAACTTAGCCGCGTTTACATAAGCCTGCTCAGTGGTGGCAAAACTCATAAAAGGCATATCAGCGATAATTAAGCTGTTTTCTACACCGCGTTTGACAGATTGTGTGTGATAAGTCATGTGGTCAATATCAACGGGAAGGGTATCGTCATGACCTTGTAAAACCATACCGAGTGAGTCACCAATTAATATCGCATGAATACCGGCTTGATCGAATATTTTCGCGAAACTGGCATCATAAGCGGTAATAGTGGTAATTTTTTCACCTTGTTGTTTCATTTTCTTTAAGGTGGCGGTAGTCATTTTGGCCATAATATTTCCGTTGGTTATAATGCAGTATTATTTTTTGCTAACTTTCGAACTGTTATTCTAACGTAACTTACTGTGAATTTTTAGTCCATTTTTATCTATCTGGTTCGCCAGTTCTTGAATGCTATCGCCGTCAGGCAAAACTAACTTGGCAGCTATTTCAGCTAAAGGTAATAAAACGAACTCTCGTAGCTTCAAACCATAATGCGGTATCGTTAAACGCACGGTGTTAATAACTTGCAGATCAAATAGTAGAATGTCTAAATCTAATGCCCGAGCGCCCCAGCGATTGTCTTTTCGAACACGTCCGGCATTGTTTTCAATACTTTGCAGTTCCTCAAGTAACTCAATGGCATTTAAGCTTGTTTCAATAGCGACCACAGCATTCATATAATCAGGTTGATCTTGTGGTCCCATAGGTCGGCTAAAATAGAGTGATGAAACCTTTTTTACTACGCAATTATCTAATTGCGTTAGTTTATCTAATGCGGAAGATATTTGCGCTTGTGGATCAGATAAGTTACTGCCCAAGCCAATATAGGCTAAAGACATTAGGCTTCGCTACTCGAACTTTCTACCCGAGGCTTTCTACGTTTACGTGTTGTGCGTCGAGGTCCACTTTTACCTGGTACAATACTTTTAACCATCACTTGTTGTGTTTCAACATTGCACTCTTGAAAGTCTCCCCACCATTTAGCAAGCTCTTGAAGAGAAGAACCTTGTTCGTTTGTACTCTCTGTAGGGCCTTCAATTTCGGCGCGCAGCAATAAAAAGTCGTAGCCGGCTCTAAATTTTGGATGTTCAAGTGCTTTAAATGCACGTTTACCATCTCGACGAGCTAACTTTTCTTGTAAAATCCAAATATCTTTCATTACCGCTTGAAAACGTTTTGGTATGGAAATACTACGTTGCTGCTCTGACATCACTTCACTTAATGCACCAAAAAATGCATCTTGAGGAGTCAGTTGGGTTTCACGATTTAAGCGTTGTATATGCTCTTGCATTGGATACCAAAGCATTGCAGCAAATAAAAATGCTGGGGTAACACGCTGATCATTATTAACGCGATAGTCGGTATTCTTCATCGCCAAAGCGATAAAACCGGCTAAATATACTTGAGATTGTTGATTAAGTTGTTGATCAACGGCAGGAAAAAAATATTGAAATAAGCTGTAATCTCGAAGAAGCTGGAAGTTTTCTACAGCTTTACCTGACATAAACAGCTTTAAAAATTCTTCAAACAAACGAGCTGGCGGAATATTTGCCATCAATGGCGCTAGAGATTTTATTGGTGCTTTAGTGTCAGCATGAATCTCCATGTCTAATTTTGTTGCAAAGCGAATCGCCCGTAACATTCTAACGGGGTCTTCACGGTAGCGTGTTTCAGGATCGCCAATTAAGCGGATTTGTTTGGCGTAAACATCTGCAACACCATTGGCGAAGTCATAAACTTTAAAGTCTTTGGCTGAGTAATAAAGCGCATTTATGGTAAAATCACGTCGTTCGGCATCTTCTTCAATGCTGCCATAAATATTGTCACGCAATAGCATGCCATCTTCACTTTGCTTGGACGTTTTTTGACAATTTTTTTCTTCATCGCTGTCGTGGTGGCCCCTAAAAGTGGCAACTTCAATAATTTCACGACCAAAAACAATGTGTGCAAGGCGAAAACGACGACCAATTAGTCGACAATTTCGAAACAAAGTCTTAATTTGTTCTGGGGTTGCGTTGGTGGCAATGTCAAAATCCTTAGGCTCTAAACCTAAGATAATATCGCGGACACCACCGCCCACTAGGTAAGCGTCATAGCCACCTTTATTTAAGCGATACAATACTTTTAAAGCATTGTGACTCATGTGTTTTCTAGATACAGGGTGCTGATCACGAGAAAGTATAATAGGCTGTTCAAATGATGGCTGATTAGAGTTATTTTTTCGTGCTTTTCCGAGTACTTTTTTACACAAGTTGATGACGCTTTTGATAATGGTGGACCCCAGTTTTATCATTAAATTTCTCGCGCAATGATATAACAGTGTAAAGGAAAAGAGAATGAAAACAGTGTGAAAAGTCGGCTTATAAAACTATTTCTTGTGATTTTGGCACTTGCGTGATTGACCAGTGCGCGATTGCCCAGCTCAAAAGCTCAGTAACATTGGCTTGCAGTAATTCATTAGGCGGTTGTTGACCAAGAAAAGTTAAGGCGGCAAATAGTGAAGGTATAGGATTTTCTTTATTAATTTCGGGGGCGTTATTCTGTTTGCTAAGCTTGAAACCTTGGTGGGTTACTGCTAGAGGGAAATGACCAAATTGAGGCGCTTTGTATTGCAATATTTGGTAAAAGCTTAATTGTCGTGCTGTCGGTTCAAGTAAGTCACAACCGCGAATAACGTGAGTAATATTTTGGTAGATATCGTCAACGACTACCGCTAATTGATAAGCAAATAGGCCGTCTTTTCTCAATACGATAAAATCTTCTTGAGCAAGCTCCGGGTTACAGGTTACATGGCCTTGAATAAGGTCATTATATTGAGAAGTGCCGAAGGTATTAATCACGCGAATGGCACTGTCATTTACTGGTTGCTTTAAGTCTCGACAATGGCCTTGGTATATACCGCCCAATGCTTTAATTTGGGCGCGTGTACAACGGCAATAATAGCTGATTTTTTGTTGTGAAAGGTCAGCTAATACCTCACGATAAACAGCACTTTGTTGGCTTTGGTAAAGTACGTCTTCATCCCAATGTAAACCATAAACTTCTAGTGTTTGTAGGATTTCAGCGCTAGCACCTGCTTTTTCTCTAGGGGGATCAATATCTTCGATTCTAACTAGCCATTGGCCGTTATTGTGTTTAGCGTCTAAATAACTTGCCAGAGCAGCAATTAATGAACCGAAGTGTAAAAAACCGGAAGGAGAAGGAGCAAAGCGACCACGATAAATACCAGAAATATCGGGTCGCAAAGATTTGTTAAGTTCCAACAAAATCGAAGGTATTAACCTGCGAGTTGACGTTCTTTGATTTCTTGTAAAGTTTTACATTCAATACAAAGATCAGCTGTTGGACGGGCTTCTAAACGACGAATGCCGATTTCAATGCCACAAGAGTTACAAAAACCAAAATCATCATCTTCGATAAGTTGTAAGGTTTTTTCAATTTTCTTGATCAGTTTACGTTCACGGTCACGTGTGCGTAATTCAAGGCTGAACTCTTCTTCTTGCGCCGCACGGTCAACAGGATCAGGGAAGTTTGCTGCTTCATCCTGCATATGCGATACGGTACGATCTACTTCTTGACGAAGTTGTATACGCCACGCATCTAGAATTTTTTTGAAATGTTCTAGTTGCGTACCATTCATGTATTCTTCTTTAGGCTTTTCAACGTAAGGGTTAACGCCGGCTAATGCTAAAATACCTAATGTTTTCTGTGTTGGCATGCTAATTCTCCTAATGCTACTAGACCTAAATCGATGGAAAGTAGTTACATCATGTAACTTCATCGCTTGGTTGCAACTGCCAATTTATATAGACCTGAAATATTCCACATATATTGTGTTAGCTAATCTAAAATTCAAGGCTTAATTGATAAATAATCACGATAAAAGTTAAAAATATTTTTAAATATATCGTTGTCAAAACTTTAAGCAAGGTGACAATAAATTTTGAGCAAGCTCTTTTAGCAAGTTTATAGGCCTCTCGTCAATCATTATCGTTGCTATTTATTTGTTGTTGCTAAAGTATTACGGGTACTTTATTGGCTAAAGTGACGGTGAAGTCATGATTGTTTTTTTGAAATTGTGCTTTGTAGGCTATGATTTCAACGCCTTGTTGGCTTGCTTCTCGCAATAGTTCTGCATATTTAGCATCAATATGCTCTGCAGGTTTTACATCATTTATGCCTGAATGCAGTACAGCAAATAAAAGTACGGCTCGGTGGCCTTTTTCAGCCATCGCCATTAACTCGCGTAAATGTTTTTGCCCTCGTAGTGTAACAGCATCTGGAAAATAGCCCTGATTTTCTTCTAATAAAGTGACACTTTTGACTTCAATAAAAGTGTCACGGCCATCTTTATCTAAAAGATGAAAATCAATTTTACTATTTTCTTCACCATATTTTACTTCACGTTTTAAATTGCTGTTCTGGGCAAACTCATCAATTTTACCTTGGTTTAGCGCTTCTTCTGTTAATTGATTTGCGCGTATTGTATTGACACATATCCAATGGTTGGCTTGAGTTAAGGTTAACTCCCAACTGTTTGGATACTTACGTTTTGCATTATCGGAAGTACTATACCAAACGCTATCGTCCGGGACTGCACAGCCAGTCATTGCGCCTGTATTTGCACAATGCATGGTAATTTCTGTGCTGCAATTATTCTCATCCATTATTGTTACATCTGCGAGAAAACGTTTGTAGCGCTTAATGAGTACGCTAGGTTTTAATGTGAAATCCATAAAATACCGAGTTGATAAATCAGTGGTATAGGTTAATTATTTGTCGGCATAGTGTAAACTGTTAGCTTAAAATTAAATGTAAAGGCGATAAAATGACAACAGCTAATTCTGCTCCAGTATCAATAACCTTGACGACAAGTAATAATGCACAAGGTTGGCAGCAAGATAAAACTCTTCAAATTACCCAAGATAATATTGCTATTTATTTACCTGAAGACACTGCATATCGCTCACGAAAAATTCAAATGGCAGCGCGCAAAATAGAAAAACTAGACATTGAACATGCAGCCCTACAAGGTGATTCGTGGGATGAAGCAAGTCAATGGGCATTCGCCCTTGGTTTTAGCTGTGTTAATAAATTAGAGAACATCAGTTTTTGTGGTGAACCAGCTTTAATTGAACGCTTGAACAATAAATTAGCTGTTTACGCATGGAGTCGTGATTTAACGAACCAGACGCCCGCAGAGCTTTACCCATTAAAATTGGCACAATTAGCCTCTGATTATATTAAAAACCTAGCGCCAGCATATGTTTCTACACGCCTCATTCAAGGTGAAGCGTTGAAAGAACAACAATGGATGGGGATCTACAATGTTGGTAAAGGAAGTATTAACGAACCATGTTTGCTCGAGCTTGACTTTAACCCTAGTGGCGATGAAAACACTCAGGTAACAGCATGCTTAGTCGGCAAAGGTATTACTTTTGATAGCGGTGGTTATAGTATTAAAAGTAACGCCGGTATGTTTGATATGAAATGTGATATGGGTGGCGCTGCTGTTGTCGCTGGCGCGTTAGCATTAGCCATCAAGGAAGGTTTAAATCAACGGGTTAAGTTGTACCTTTGTTGTGCAGAAAACATGATTAGCCGGGACGCTTATAAACTGGGCGATATTATTACTTATAAAAACGGCGTCACTTGTGAAATAGCTAACACAGATGCAGAAGGTCGTCTTGTACTTGCTGATGGCTTAATGGCAGCAAGTGAAACCGGCGCGCCAATGATTATCGATGCAGCGACATTAACCGGTGCTGCAGTGAGTGCGACTGGTGGCGATTACACGGCATTATTCGCACTTGATAATAACGTGGCAGCAAAAGCGCAAGCTTCAGCAAAAGTTACAGGTGAAGCAATATGGCAATTACCTTTAGAACCTTGGCATCAAGATAAATGCCCATCAGTATTTGCTGATACAGCAAATAGTCGCACAATAAAAGGTGGCGGTGCTGGTGGTGCAAGTAATGCTGCAGGCTTCTTATCACGCTTTGTCGACAATGAAGGTGCTGGTTGGTTACATTTTGATTTAGCCGGTGCATATAATGGCGCTGAATCTGGCTTATGGGCAGCGGGCGCAACAGGTCTTGGGATTGCCACTATTGCTGACTTAATATCTGATCATTAACCTTATTGGTAATAATAACCTTAGTGAAGAGAGGTTTAGCGGAGGTTATTAACTTTCGCTATTCGCTAACAAAATAAACACCAGTAACTGACAAAAGCTGAGATTCATTCCTTTTTTAGCGTAAAGAATAAAACCTGTTTATGGCTTGAATTTGGTGATCAGTTTCAAGGCATATTTCACTTATATACTTTTTTAAATACCAAAGTGATCGCTATAAAAGTTAGTTGCTGGCGACTATTTTTGTATTTTTGTATTTTTCTGTGTTTTGTGACGGTTCTAATTCTAATGGAGAAAGCTTGGTGAAACAGATAGTTTTAAAGCTTTTATCTGTATTGTAAATATTGTTCTAACCAAGATTTTGCATTGTTGATGTCGCTAAATATATAAAAAGTAATATTACAGGCTTGGTAAATTCTTCGTAGTTGTAATTGTTGAATATCAGCAGTACTGCTATCAATTAACACACTCGCGTTGGCGACTAACCCCTTTTGTACACGGTATTTATTGACCTTAATTAACGCTTCTTCGGCTTCCGGAGAAAATACACTATTACCATAAAAAGCGATTAATAAGCCCCAAGGTTTACCCAAAAACTGATCACAAGCACCGTACATATCTTCGATATATTTTTCTGTTACTTTGTCATTAAATGGGCCAAAAGCTTCAACTTGTAAAATATTCGATTTCGATGCGATTGAATATTTATCTTCTACTATTGTTTCCATTGTCCAACTCCATTTTAAACAGGGTGACAAGTCATAACAGTATTTTTCGCTCTTGCCAAGTAAGCATGATTTTGAAATTTTTCCAGTTTTAATTTGTACAAATATCAACCGTTAAAATTAAATCCCAAGTTTGAACTTGCTGGTATCGAACGCCTAACTCAGTTGAGTATGAATGATATAAACTAAAGCTTGTGATGCTTAATTGTTGTTCAAGCTCGGTTTGTTGAATTTTTTTATAATAATGAGGTAGTGGGAACTTTGCTTTGCGATATAGACTTAGGTGCGGTTGGTAAACTCTGTTTTCTAAGGTAATATCGCAGTTTAGGCTTAACTCAACAATAGTTTTATTTAAATAAATTAACCAGTCAGGGTTAGTGGTAGGGATAAGATGTAATACCTGAGCTTTTTTAAAATAGCCTACTTTCGATAATAGCAAAGACAAGGTTTTATTTTGTCCTACAAAAGGCTTTAGCTGTTGTTTAATCAAGTTGTGCTGCTGGCTAATTAATTTTGCTAAGTTCGCTTGTTGATCTTTATCTACCAAACCGAGAAAGGCTAAAGTTACATGAAAGTTTTGCTCATCTATCGCTTTAAATGGTAACGGCAAATGTTGATCGCGACATTGGGCAACTTTTACTTTATCAGCGCTTGAAATATCTAAGGCAATAAACATGCGTTTGTTCATAATTATTCCTTTCTCAGATGCATAAAATAGCAGCGAGTATTATTTTAGCTATCTTCAATGCTAATTGGTTTTCATCGCTTAGGTATAATTGACAATTAAAGCTATAACCTTGTTATGTTAACATTACAGCCATAAAAATTTAAACTTACAATAATGTATTATAATTTATGACGCTAACGGCCAAAAAACTGCCTATCGATGATATTAAAGATGATGTTATTGTCGCATTAAATCAGCATCAAACTTTATTGTTAACCGCGCCGCCAGGTGCCGGAAAGTCAACTTGCTTACCGCTATGGTTATTAGATTTACCTTGTTTATCTGGCCAGAAAATTTACCTTTTGCAGCCTCGGCGTTTAGCGGCAAAAAATATTGCTTGTTACCTGTCTCAACAGTTAGGTGAAAGTGTTGGAAACACAGTTGGTTATCGACTTCGAAATGAAAGTAAAACTTCAAAAAATACCCGTTTAGAAGTTATTACAGAAGGTATTTTAACGCAAATAATTCAGCACGATGCAGAACTATCGGCTTGTGGCTTAGTTGTGTTTGACGAGTTTCATGAGCGTTCGCTAAACGCTGATCTAGCCTTCGCATTAACACGCGATATTCAACAAGGTCTGCGAGAAGACTTAAAAATTCTTTTAATGTCAGCAACTTTAGCGACAGAAGCGATAAATCATCAGCTACCTGATGCGGTAGCGTTGGAAAGCAAAGGGCGAAGTTTTCCCGTTGATATTAACTACCAAGCCCCAAGTAATACTCGTCTTTGGCGTCAGCACGCACTGTCAGTTTTAAAATCTTTGGTGAACTCGCATCAAGGTTCGATATTAATGTTTCTTCCAGGTACTGGCGATATTCGCTATTTAGCCGAACAATTATCGCCTTTTATGCCTGCAAACATGACATTGTGTCCATTGTACGGTGAATTGTCGCTACAACAGCAGCAACAAGTTATTGCACCAGCGCCAAGCGGTCATCATAAATTAGTACTAGCAACTAATATTGCAGAAACTAGCTTAACCATTGAAGGTGTTGATTTAGTTATTGATTCTGGTTTAGAAAATGTTGCGATTTATGATGTGCAAACACTGAGTAATAAACTACAGCAACGCAGTATTGCAAAATCTTCTGCCATTCAACGTGCTGGTCGTGCTGGGCGATTGCAAGCTGGGCACTGCATTCGTTTATACAGTAAAGATGATTTTGAACGCAGAAGTGAGCAAAGTGGTAGTGAAATTCAACAAGCCGATTTACTGCCAATGTTAATGGAAGTGGCTCGGTGGGGAGCAAACGCATGTGCGCAACTGCCAATGATAGAAATGCCCAATGCTAAAAAAGAACAATTAGCTTGGCAGGAGTTGACCGATTTAGGGTTGGTTTCTAAACAGCACCAGTTAACGGCTGAAGGTAAGTTGGCGGCAATTTTTCCTTGTCACCCAAGGTTTGCGAAAATGTTGCTAGCTGCCGCGCAATTTGAGCACAGCCAACAAGTTGAACATTTATTAACACTGGCGTGTCTTTATACCGCATTATTAGAAGAACGCGATATTTTTAGCGTTGAACAACGGGTAAATAATTGCGATATAACGCAGCGAATAATACAACTTTTTCAGCAAGCTAAAAGGCCACAGCATCAACGAATAATTCAACAAGCTCAGCGCTTATATCGAGTGGCTAATCAACAACGTATACATTTTAGCAATACAAACAATGCCACCGCAACAAAACGCTTTTGTCATGAACCAACGCAATTGCCTCTGCAGTGCAGTGGCTTATTACTTTTACTCGCTTACCCTGAGCGTTTAGCTAAGCAAAGAGATCATCAAGGCAATTACTTAACGGCTTATGGCAAAGGGGTAGTTATGAGTGACAGTGATGCTTTAGCTGATAAAAAATACCTTGTTGCCGTGCAGTTTTTTCAACGCCAACAAGCCTTAACGATAGCCTTGGCGTCAGAGGTTAGCTTATCGCAAGCGCTTGCTTGGCAAGTTGTTTCAGTAAAAAACAAAACACATTTACATTTTGATAGTAAACAAAATCGCATACGAAGTTCCAATCAACAGGTGATTGGCTCACTGGTTATCAGCGAAGAAAATACTACGCAAAAGCTTGCTGCTGAGCTTTTGATTGCGTGTTGGTGTCAACAAATTCGTAAACGTGGACTTAGTTGGCTGAAATTTGATGACCACACACAGCAACTGTTATTGCGCTGGCGTTGGCTTAATCAAACCCAGACACATTTGGCTTTCGAAGATGTAAGTGAAGCGCATTTGTTGAATACTTTGGAGCAATGGCTGGGGCCGTACTTAGCTGACATTACCAGTAAGGCGCAACTTGATAAGCTTAATTTAGCTGAACTATTACTTACGCAACTAAGTTATCAACAACAGCAAGTATTTAACCAGCTTGCACCGAGTTACTTTACTGGGCCAACAGGGCGGAAATGTAAAATTCGATACAGTTTAGAGCAAGCCCCGATTGTTTCTTTACCTATGCAGGAATTATATGGTGTTAGCACTACGCCATCGGTTGGCGACAGTCAGCATAATAGTCAAGTTGCCTTGATTATCGAATTATTGTCGCCCGCGCAACGACCCATTCAGATAACCCAAAACTTAGCGGCCTTTTGGCAGGGGAGCTATCGCGAAGTGCAAAAAGATATGCGATCAAAATATCCGAAACATTTTTGGCCAGATGATCCCGCGAATGCACAAGCGACGAGAAAAGTTAAAAAGCATCTGTAATGCTAAGTAATGGCAGGTGATAAGTTAGGATACGCTCTTAGCAATGTTTTAGTGGCAACTTTAATTGCTTGGACGGGTATTTGTCATAAGCTAAAAAAGTTGACTGTAGACTGCATTGAATATCAACAGGTATGATTGTTCCGCCCTGAATTCAGTTAAGCATGATGAAGTTTAATGGTAATATTCAGGGTGCTTGATTTTAAATTCATTCATGACCTGCTCAAATTTACCGTTTTTATACAATGTGTTTGATAGCTCGGTAAACTTAGGGGCAAGGTGAGCAACTTTAGATTTTTTTGACAGGGCTGTAAATAATAAAGAGCTGTCATCTAGTTTGACTATAACTTCTGCAATTTCTTGAGTGCCGTCAACTTGGCTTTTATATTTTTCCAAATCGAAAAAATCAGTTGAAATAACCACATCCACTTTACCGGCCACTAATACCCGAAAAGCCGTATCGAGGTCGCTGACATAAACTTTTTTTAAGTAGCCTTTCGGGGCATTATCAAATTGTTTAAATTGCTTTATGCCCCTCAGTACAGCAACTCTCAAGCCCTTAAGATCCGAGAATGTACTAATGTTTATATTTTGCTTGTTAACGTAAAATAATTTTTTATTTAATGAACCATAAACAAATAAATGGGAAAATTCTCGCCGTTCTGGTGCATCTAACAGACCTGACATGATATCCACTTTGCCCGCTTTTAACATCGCCAAACAACGCCAAAAAGAATTATCTTGGGTAAAACGAAGAGTAAATCCAAGTTTCTTGAAAAGATAAGTTGTTGCGGCAATATTTTCACCTATTGGGGGTTGCTCAGGTAATACTATTTGGTGTGGCGGGTAATGAGCAACACACATAGTAAGAGCTTGATTTTCGGTTTTATTAATAGCCTCTGTTTGTGCTGTAAATAAAATAATAAGCAAGGCGAATAAATATCTTAAAAGCAATAGTGTTCCTCAGATGCGCTATAAATAAATGTTACTGATAATGTAAAACAAAGAAGGGCTATCGCTGATAATATATGGGCTATTTAGAGACGTAGCCTGATACTAATTAATAGTGTATACACATTACCCGCTTTTACACTAAAGCACTAACGACTGGCTTACTTTTCTTGAGCAAAATTTTATCTAAATATAGCGCGAATAAAAAGAGCTAAGCAACTAGTAATTTAAGGATAATGGATATTTTCTTTAAAAATACAGCTTGAAATTAAATGTTAACGTGCATAACTGTTTGAAAATTTAGGTGATAGCGAACTAAGTTATGATTTTTATAAGTTCTGTGAGCGTGACATTCATTTGAAAATTTTCACTTTGGAGAAATTACACAGTCTCAAAACCTTGCTAATGTAGCGTAAAATAGTTGACTAAAATTAGTGAAGTACAAACGACAGCTAATTGTTAGATGCCCATTTAGGTAATTTGATATATTTATTAGAACTCATACACAAATCCAGCTAAACCACTTGGTATTTTAACTACTTTATTAGCTGGGGATTTTCAAAATATTCTATATTCATTCTGTCATGCATCTTCAACAGACTTCAAAAATGGGTGGCTAATGGTATATTTGCATTCTATAATTATTTTTTTAAATTTGATCTGCTTAATGGTTAAGTTAATGCTTATTAATAGACGTTAATTTTTGTCTGCCTTTCGCTAATAGCTAGACAAGGCTTAAGTTGTATAATTGAACAGTCGACTATTTTACGTTTTACGTTATACTGCCGCGCTTAAACCTAGTATTTAATTTATAGCATTCATTTAGCGGAGTTCATCATGCACGATCTGTATTACAAAGGCCGTATCCACACCAGAGTAAACCATGTAAAAACAGGTTATAACACTAAACGTGCTGTTAAGCTTGGCACAGAAAAACATCCGTTAACATTAGTGGTTACCAGTGAAGAAAAGAAAGTAGAAGTAGCTGCAATCGTTATTGAAAATGAACTATTCGCCGATATTACGGTAGATAGCAGCGCTGAAGAAAATATTATCGAGCTGACGGCGATACTAAACAAGCCAACAACCACTACCTTTGAAAAAACACCAAACCGTAATGACCCGTGTTTATGCGGTAGCGGCAAAAAATATAAAAAGTGTTGCGGATAACAACATACTATTGTTGAGAGTTACGTAAACTGATGCTGCCCGTGCTCTGTGAGTTATGAGCAGCGAAAGTTAAGTTCTGCTTTATATCCATTCGTAAATACCATTATTGCAAAATATGATTAATCAGCCGATTGTTAGCTGTTTTACTCTGTTTTTACAGAATTAGCGCTGATTATTCAATTGCGCGATTACAGCCATTGCTTGTACGAGCGTATTTTTATCACCGTCTAACCAGTGAATTTTAGTACCATTGCGCTCTAATCTTCGCAGCCAAGTGTCTTGTTTTTTTGAGAACTGATGAATTGCAGCATTGAGTTTTTGAAAACAGTCATTTTTGCTCAACTGTCCCTGTAAATGCTGTGCAATGAAGCGATACTCTAAGCCGTAAAAATATAAGGTTTCCCAACTAACGCCTTGGGCATGTAATTGCTCTACTTCCTCAATCAGACCTTGTTCCATTCGCTGCTTTAAACGCAGGGTTATACGTTCACGAATAACGTCTCTTGGCCATCTAATTGCAAATATAACTGGCTTAAGATCAGGAAAGTCATTGACGGTATCTTGCGCCTCATTTTCACCTTGGGCTATTTCAATGGCTCGCACTAGGCGATCACGTTCGATAAGATCTGTGGTGTTGTGTAGATTTGGCTTAAGTTGCATTAACTGCTCAGTTAATTTCTCATGACTAAGCGTCGCTAATCTTTCTCTAAGAGTTTTATTCTCAGGTACTTCAATTAACCGATAGCCTTTTAGAATTGAGTCTACATAAAGCGCTGAGCCACCAGCCATAATAGCGAGTTTGTTTTTATGGCTGATTTTTTCATAGGCATTGATAACATCTTTTTGAAAATCAAAAATATTGTATTCATAACCGGGGTCGACAATATCAATTAGGTGATGCGCAATTTCTTCATATTCGTCAAGGTCTTTACCGCTGCCAATATCTAAACCGCGATAAACTTGTCGTGAGTCGGCCGAAATTATTTCACCATTTAGCATTCTGGCAAGCTCAACCGCCAGTTTGGTTTTCCCCGACGCTGTTGAACCCAGCACAACGAGCATGTTAAATGCAGACATAGTTAACCTATAGAAATTGACTTACAATAAAGCGAGAATTATATCGTTAATTTGTCAACTATGCTTGTTAGGCATAAAAACTTTTTTTTCTATCACAAAGCATTAAAAATTATCATTTGGGATATAGTCTTAGCTAGATTATTATAGCGGCTTAATAGCATTTCCCTGAGGCACGTTAATTAAAGTATGACAGTCAAAAAAACCACTCCAACAGCGATCAAAAATTCAACATCTGATAAACCAAAAACCTCGAAAACATTAGAGGAAATTGGCGATAGCCGCGTTAAAATAGCCCTGCGTTGGTCATTTTGGTTTATGGTGAAAATGACGGTTCTCGCCGTATTTGTGCTATTTATTTATAGTATTTATCTTGACGGTAAAGTGCGTGATAAGTTTGAAGGCCAACGTTGGCAGGTGCCTGTTCAGGTATTTGGCGCTATTGAAAGCTATAACGTAGGAAGCGAGTTAACCATGACTAACTTGAGACAAGCGTTATCGGCGAATCGCTATAAAAAAGTAACGAATGTGCAACGCCCTGGTGAATTTGCTTTATCAAAAAATAGAGCCATTATTTATCGTCGCGCATTTGATTTTGGCGCTGGTATAGAAGCGGCAACAAAAGTTACTCTCGATTTAGCCAACGGCAAAGTTAAAGCTTTGTATCTTGGTGATGAAAAAGTTTCGCAATTACGCTTAGAGCCATTGTTAATTGACAGAATTTTGCCTGAAAGCAAAGAAGATCGGGTATTGGTTTCATTGCAAGCTGTGCCAACAAAGCTGTTAGATACCTTATTATTAATAGAGGATCGCGAATTTTATTTTCATCATGGTGTTTCACCCTTGGGTATTTTACGCGCACTGTATCAAAATTTGATTGCTGGTCGAACGGTTCAGGGGGGCAGTACGTTAACACAGCAACTGGTTAAAAATATGTTTTTAACCCGCGATAAAACCTTATGGCGAAAAGCTAACGAAGCCATTATGGCGCTGATATTAGAGTATCGATATAGCAAAGACCAATTATTAGAAGCTTACATAAATGAAGTATATTTAGGTCAACATTATGCCAATGGTATTTATGGCTTTGGGTTAGCCGCTGAGTTTTACTTTAGTAAATCAATTCAATCGCTTAATTCAGAACAAATGGCGATGATAATTGGCCAAGTCAAAGGGCCAAGCTATTATGATCCTTGGCGCTTTCCAGAGCGCACGATTAAGCGTCGAGACTTAGTTTTAAGGTTAATGTATCAGCAAGAAATTATTTCTCAGTATGAGTTTGAACAAGCAGTAGAGTCGCCTTTATCTATAAGAAAAAAACGTCGTGTAAAACAGCAAAAATTCCCTGCCTACCTGCAATTAGTCAAAGTTGAACTATCTCGGCATTTATCTGAATATCAGCAACAATCTGGCGTAAGAGTGTTTACCGGGTTTTCAATTATTCAACAGCTAGCACTGCAAGCGAGTATTGATGAAAAATTACCAACATTGGAAGAAGAGTCAGGTTCTGAATTACAAGTGGCGATGGTGGTGTCTGATTTTAAGTCCGGTGTAATTCGTGCTTTAGTGGGCGGAAAAGAAGCTGGTTATGCCGGCTTTAATCGTGCATTGCATGCCAAGCGACCTATTGGCTCGTTAATAAAACCTGCCGTATTTCTTGCGGCATTAGAGCGTTATCAACGTTTTAATTTAGCCACGTTAATTGAAGATAAAGCGATTACGCTTTCAAGTGAAGATGGACAAGCTTGGCGACCAAAAAATTACGATGGAAAATATAGAGGCCAAGTACATTTAATTGATGCTTTAGTATCAAGCCTTAATGTGCCAACGGTGAATTTAGGTATGCAGTTGGGTTTAGATAATGTCGCACAAGCTATTCATTTAATGGGCTATCAGGACGATATTGTTACACGTCCATCTATGCTATTGGGGGCGTTAAATATGTCACCCATGGAAATAAACCAGCTCTACATACCTATCGCTAATGATGGTGTGGCAGAAAAATCACACGTGATAGAGCGCATAGTTAGCGCCCGTGGTGAAACTCTATGGCAGTTTAAAGTCTTAGAGCAACAAGTTATTTCAACACAAGCCGCTTACTTACTCGATTTTTCGTTAAATAAAGTAACAACGTCAGGTACTGCTCGCTCGTTAGCTTGGCGTCTTAAAGGTAAAAGCATCGCGGGTAAAACAGGCACAACTAATGATCTACGTGACAGTTGGTTTGTCGGTTACGACAATGAACTTTTGGTCACTACTTGGATAGGTCGAGACGATAACAAGCCAACTAAATTAACCGGTAGCAGTGGTGCACTGGTATTATTTGCCGAATTTATGCAGAAAACTGGTGCGGTTAGTCGACGTGCTAACGTGCCTGCAAGTGTCGAATTAGTTCGCTTTGACAATAAAAGTGGCCGAGCGGTTACACAAGCTTGCAACAATTCTCAATTACTACCTGCAGTTACCACAGGTTTAATTTATGAAACAGCATGTGAAGAAGCG
>NZ_JACGWA010000001.1 GCF_014077505.1 Colwellia sp. BRX10-3
TTTAATGTTTAATGTTTAATGTTTAATGTTTAATGTTTAATTAACGTAAATAAAAGAGAGCTTAGGCTCTCTTTTATTTTTACAAATAGCGATAATTAATCAGCGTTAAAAGTGCAAATAATATGGCTAGCTGCTGAACAAAACTATTATAATAGCGCCATCTCAATTTTAATCATTCACCAAGTAAACTGGCAAAGTTTAACTTTCACGATAAACTTTCTAAGACAATAAAATAAATATTATAGGACTAACATGAAAATAACTATTTTAGCTTCATTAGTACTTGCAACAGCAATCTCTTACACTCCACAAAGTTTAGCTTTTGATGACAGCATGTCATTACGTATATGTGAATATGTCTCTATCAATGACAAAAAACGCTTACGTAAATATTTAAAATCAAACAATATGAAAATTAGAAGCATTTTTGACAACATTCAATGTAATGGTGCAAATTTACTCGAATTCGCCGCAACATCGAATGCCTTAGATGTTGGTGAATACTTAATTGGTAAATTACCTGTAAAAACAGTGACAGAAAATTTAGCCGTCGTAAAAGCAAATTCAGCTCACCTCGCAAAAGTAGCAAACGAGCGAATTAAATAAAGTTAGCATTTTTTATAAAAAACTTATTAGCCTTATTTACTAATAAGTTTTTCTTTTGGGTCTGTTTTTGCGCAGATATCCGACAAATTGCACACCGATTAGCCAAACAAGCAAAAAGTCTTATTTTTTGATAAAAAACGGTTGACGTAGCGCAATCAGATTTGCATAATACGCGCCACTTGCTGAGAGGCGAGATGGAAAGGCTACATAGCTCAGCTGGTTAGAGCACATCACTCATAATGATGGGGTCCCAGGTTCAAATCCCGGTGTAGCCACCACTTTACTCTTAGTAATAATAGAAGAAATGCGGGTTTGGCGGAATTGGTAGACGCGCTGGATTTAGGTTCCAGTATCGAAAGATGTGAGAGTTCAAGTCTCTTGACCCGTACCATTCTACTAACAATCATCATCATGATATTTGTTAGGAAGTAAGTAACATTGTTGGGGTATAGCCAAGCGGTAAGGCAGCGGGTTTTGATCCCGTCATTCTGAGGTTCAAATCCTCATACCCCAGCCACTTTCTTTTACTCTCTGTATTATTCGAAAGTCCATCAATGTTACAAACTTAATTAAATAGAAGTATTCTGTTGGGGTATAGCCAAGCGGTAAGGCAGCGGGTTTTGATCCCGTCATTCTGAGGTTCAAATCCTCATACCCCAGCCACTTTCTTTTATTTATGTTCTATAGTTAAATATAGTTAGTTTTATAATTTTGATTAATCAAAATTACTACCTGAATATGCGGGAGTGGCGGAATTGGTAGACGCGCTGGATTTAGGTTCCAGTATCGCAAGATGTGAGAGTTCGAGTCTCTCCTTCCGCACCATTCTTTGAATAACTTCTATCTATTCTCTTCTTTACAAAAATCCATACCTCTTCGTTTTCATTTTTCTGATTTTAAAATATGTACCTTCAAAACTTAATACGACATTTAGTATATTAAACCTTAAAAATATTACTTAAATACCGCAAGCATAAGCTAGTGCTTTATTTTTCAGGCTCGGCACTTTATTTACCATCATTAAACCAGCGTTTCGGGCGAGTTTAACCAAAGGTGATACGTGACTAAATGACAAATACAACGCATCCATTGTTGTCATCATTAACAGGTTATCTGTTCTTCGCTTTTGTTGATAACGAGACAGTACTTGCGGATCATGCCAAGTTTCCCCATCACCAATAGCTTTAGCAATAACATGCTGCAATGCTTTTACATCTTTAAAGCCTAAGTTAACCCCTTGCCCTGCCATAGGGTTAATAGTGTGTGCTGCGTCGCCAATTAGCAGTACTCGGCCTTTATGGTATTGATTAGCATGACGTCGTGTTAATGGAAATGCCGCTTTATTGATGACTGATACTTTGCCTATACACTTGGGGAAGTTTTGCATAATTTCTTGCGCTAAATTACTATCCGATAATGCCGATAAGCGCTTTATCTCATCTTTATTATCATACCAAACCAAAGACGCACAGTTACCTGGCATAGGCAGCATGGCAAGCGGCCCGGTTGGAAGAAACTGTTGCCAAGTAATATCTTGTTGTGGTTTTCCTGTCTGAACATTAATCAACATTGCTGATTGCGCGTAATCCCAGCCCGTGGTGCCAATATTGGTAAGTTTACGCACATAAGAGTTGGCACCATCAGCACCAATAACAACTTTAGCGTTTATTGTTCCAGACGATAACGTCAATTCAACGTCTGTTGGACTTTGATCAAGTTTAATTAAGGTATCGGGACACAATAAAGTAATATTACTGTGCTGTTGCAACTGCTGCCATAGGGAAAGTTGTATTAATCTATTTTCAACAATATGCCCTAAATGTGTTTGGCTAATATCTTGGGCATTAAATTCAGTATAACTTTGCTCAAACTCCCATACACCAAGACGTTTATAAGGGCACATTCGCCATAGTTGCAACTGCTGCCAAGCATCCAATTGTTTTAACAGCTGTTCTGAGGCCAATGATATTGCTGAAACCCTCAAATCAAAAGCTTGATCTGGAGAAAACATCTCAGGCGCATTTTTTTCAATGATGGCAACGTTTAGTCCTAACTTAGCAAGTGATAAAGCACTTGCTGCGCCAACCATGCCACCACCAACAACTACACAATCAAATTGATTCATAATGATTTTTACAACTTTACCGACGTTAGGTTATTCTACCCAACCTGATATAGTAATTCGATGTTTATGTGCAGGATTTTTTCGTAATAACAACCGGACTAAATAATTGTTTATTGAACAAGAAGGAAAAACAGTTTCAAAGTGAATAAATGGCATAGCCATAATCAATTTATCACTAGTATATTTCTAAGCTAGCATCATAGGCAAAGAAAGAGTAAAATATGCCTCCTTAAATTCTCTAGCAAAAACTAGAATCAATTCATAGAAAGATTAGGCGCGAATAATGAGTAAAAAGCTATACATCAAAACTTGGGGCTGTCAGATGAACGAGTATGACTCGCAGAAGATGGCAGAACTTTTAGACTCAACCCATGGCTTTGAACTAGCCGAAGAAGCAGAAGATGCTGATGTTATCTTACTTAACACCTGCTCTATTCGCGAGAAAGCACAAGAAAAAGTATTTCATCAATTAGGTCGCTGGAAAAACCTGAAAGTAAAAAATCCAGAGCTTATTATTGGTGTTGGTGGTTGTGTTGCTTCACAAGAAGGCGATGCTATTCGCCAACGTGCGCCTTATGTAGATATGGTTTTTGGTCCACAAACCTTGCACCGTTTACCTGAAATGATCCAACAAGTTACCGGAAATAAAGGTCATGTTGTTGATGTTAGTTTTCCAGAAATTGAGAAATTTGACCGTTTGCCTGAGCCGAAAGCCGATGGTGCAACAGCCTTTGTCTCCATTATGGAAGGTTGTAGTAAATATTGTACCTTCTGTGTAGTGCCTTATACCCGTGGTGAAGAAGTTAGTCGCCCATTAGATGACGTTTTATATGAAATAGCCCAACTTGCCGAGCAAGGTGTGCGCGAAGTAAATTTACTTGGCCAAAACGTTAATGGTTATCGTGGTGATTCGCATGACGGTAGTATTTGTCGTTTTTCTGAATTATTACGCCTAGTGGCTACGATTGACGGTATTGACCGTATTCGTTATACCACATCGCACCCGATCGAATTTACTGATGATATTATTGATGTTTACGCTGATGTGCCTGAGCTTGTCAGTCATTTACATTTGCCGGTACAAAGTGGCTCAGACCGAATTCTAACGCAAATGAAACGTGGCCATACGGCCTTAGAATACAAGTCTCAAATCCGTAAATTGAAAAAAGTGCGACCTGATATTTGTATGTCATCTGACTTTATCATTGGTTTTCCAGGTGAAACCGATGCTGATTTTGAAGCGACAATGAACTTAATTAAAGCGGTAGATTTTGATTTAAGTTTCAGTTTTATTTACAGTGCACGTCCAGGGACACCTGCAGCCGATATGGCTGATGACATTAGTGATGATATTAAAAAGCAACGATTACAGATATTGCAAGACCGTATCAGCCAGCAAGCCTTGCATATTGCGCGTCATATGCTTGATACAGAACAACGCATTCTCGTTGAAGGGCCATCAAAGAAAAATCCGATGGAATTACGTGGTCGCACTGAAAACAACCGCATCGTAAACTTTGTTGCGCCGCATACAGTTATTGGTCAATTTGTTGATGTAAAAATTACCGATGTTTATGCCAACTCATTACGGGGTGAATTAGTTCGCCAAGAAAGTGAAATGGGCTTACGTATCGCGAATTCACCGGCTGATATTTTAGCGAATAGCCATCATCAAGCTAGTGAAAATTTAGTAAATGAACTAGGTGTAGCTACTTTTACGCCGTAAATTTCATCTTAAACTCATCGTACATTAACTCGTATTAATGGCAAATACCGTGTATTTGCCATTTTAGCTTAATTTTCAAGCATTCAGGAATATCAATTGAGTAAAAACACCAGTATCAACTTTGAATTATCTCCCGCCGATAATAATCGCCTGGCAAACTTATGTGGCCCTATGGATGACAACCTAAAGACCTTAGAACGTCGAATGGGTGTTGAAATAAGTTACAGAAGTCATGAATTTAAAGTTACCGGTAAAAGCTTAAATACTGACGCTGTTAAAAAACTTTTGATCGATCTTTATCTAGAAACAGAAATAGTTAAAGGCAAATCAACAACCATTACCGCTAAAATGCTCCATTTAGCTATCATAGATGCTGGAGCGTTAGAAGCTGCACCCAGTAAACTTGATGCTAAATATGACGATATGGTGACCATAAAAACCAAGCGTGGCATGGTCAAACCGCGTAACGAAAATCAACAAAGTTATGTGCAGAACGTTATTACCAATGATATTAGCTTTGGTGTTGGTGTTGCCGGTACAGGTAAAACTTACCTAGCCGTTGCCTGTGCAGTTGATGCGTTAGAACGTCAGGAGATCAGACGTATATTACTGACCCGCCCAGCGGTAGAAGCAGGCGAAAAATTGGGTTTTTTACCCGGTGATTTATCACAAAAAGTCGACCCTTACCTACGTCCGCTATACGATGCACTCTTTGAAATGCTCGGTTTTGAAAAAGTTGAAAAACTTATCGAACGTAATGTGATCGAAGTAGCACCATTAGCTTACATGCGCGGTAGAACATTAAACGATGCCTTTATTATTCTTGATGAAAGTCAAAATACCACAGTAGAACAAATGAAAATGTTCTTAACGCGTATTGGCTTTAATTCACGTGCTGTGATCACAGGTGACATAACTCAAGTCGATTTACCCCGTGGGCAAAAGTCTGGTTTACGTCATGCTATTGAAGTATTGGTTGATATTCCAGGGGTTAGTTTTAACTTTTTCCAAGCAAAAGATGTCGTACGCCACCCTGTTGTTGGTCATATTGTAGAAGCTTATGAAGCTTACGAACAAAAAGAGAATCGCTTAAAAGAAGAAAAACAGAAAGCTCGCGAACAACAACAAAAAGCAGAAGCCTTAGCCCGTGTAAGCGATAGCAAACATGGTGAATAACACGGCTAATATTATCGTCGATTTACAATTAGCTTGTGATGATAAAGCCGTACCTGAAAAAAATGATTTTCAACGCTGGGCTGAAGCCGCGCTTGCGCCATATAAAAAAACCTTTGAACTGACCATTAGGTTGGTCAATATTGATGAAAGTCGTCAGCTTAACCATCAGTATCGAGGTAAAGACAAAGCAACGAATGTTTTATCATTTCCATTTGAAGTTCCTGATGGTATTGAGCTTGATTTGTTAGGTGACCTTGTTATTTGCGTTGATGTTGTCGAACACGAAGCGACTGAACAACACAAAAGCTCCAACGCACATTGGGCGCATATGACAGTGCACGGCTGTTTGCATTTACTGGGTTTTGATCATATTGAAGATGAAGAAGCAGATGAAATGGAAGCACTTGAAACGAAAATAATTACCGGCTTAGGTTTTGCTGCTCCATATGAAATAAATGAGCAGAAAACATAGATTATCAAACCATTATTTGATCTACTTCAGTAAAATTGTTACTGAAGACAATAAACTACCATTTAGTACTTGAAATTAACAGAAATCGGTTACAAACTAACCTAACTGTTTTACATTGATTAAATTAATCCTACAAGGAATTAAAAAGGCTCTATGAGCGACGACCAACCCCACTCTAGTAACGGTTCTTCAAATAAGTCAATCTTGGATAAAATTATGCAAGTATTTACCGGAGAACCGAAAAGTAAAGACCAGCTAGTCAATGCATTAAATGATGCTGAAGACCGTGAATTTATCAACCCTGAAATCAAGCAAATGATCGAAGGCGTACTCGAAGTATCTGATATGAAAGTACGCGATATTATGATCCCTCGCTCGCAGATGGTCACCTTGGATATTAATGACCCTTTAGATAAGTCACTCGCGATTATAGTTGATTCAGGACATTCAAGATTTCCTGTGATCAATGAGGATATTGACGACGTTGAAGGCATCTTATTAGCGAAGGATTTATTAGCTTACGGCTTTAACCAAGTCGAAGAAGCATTCACCATAGCACAAGTTATTCGCCCAGCAATTATTGTTCCTGAGAGTAAAAAAGTTGATCCGCTGTTAAAAGAGTTTCGCCAACAACGTTATCATATGGCGATTGTAGTTGATGAATACGGTGGAGTTTCAGGTGTCGTAACTATTGAAGATATTCTAGAGTTGATCGTAGGTGAAATCGAAGACGAAACCGACGATGCAATGGAAGAAGACATTAAATACCTTGCCGGCCAAGTTTATCAAGTAAAAGCGCTTACCGACCTGACTGACTTTAATAATTATTTTAATTTTCAATTTAATGAAAGTGACGCAGACACCATCGGTGGTATTGTGATACAACACTTTGGTCATATGCCGAAAAAAGGTGAAAAAATCACCATTAATAAAGTCATATTTAAAGTCACTGCGGCCGATAATCGACGTATTCAAACCTTGCAAATTACCGTACCAAAAGAACATATTGTTGCAGGTAAAGTTACTGATTAAACTTTATGCTAACTAAATTCTTTCAACGAATTAACACAAACTTCATTGATAGAGACAATGTACTCAGCTTTTTTCTGGGGCTTGCCTTAGTATTTTGCTATGCACCATTTTCTTATTATTGGCTGATGGCAATACTCTTGCCGGCGTGGTTATACACGCTACAAGGAAAGTCAGCCAAAGCAGCAACAAAGCAAGGTTTTATCTTTGCCTTTGGTTGGTTTTCGGCTGGTATAAGTTGGGTACATGTCAGTATTGACCAGTTTGGCGGTTTGCCACTGGCTGTGTCGATATTATTGATGGTTTTACTGTGTTTATATTTAGCGCTATTTCTCGCCCTAGCCTGTTATTTAGCCGCCCGCTTTTCCTATCAAAAAAAACTTAATCTCTGGCTTTTATTGCCCTTTTGGCTACTGGCCGAATTTTTACGTGGTGTTCTATTAACCGGCTTTCCTTGGCTAACACTAGGTTATAGTCAAATCGATGGTCCTTTAGCTGCCTTTGCTCCTATGATTGGCGAAAAAGGCATTAGCGCGCTGATTATTACCGTCAGCATCGCGATAGTTTATATCCTTAAACAGCAAAAGCGCTATCTACATATTACCTTGCTCTTTGCCATAAGCGCGGCTAGTTTAGCATTACAAAATACAGCTTGGGTTTCACCAACGGGTAAGTCTGTCAAAACCGTGATGGTACAAGGCAATATCCAGCAAGCAATGAAATGGGCGCCAGAACAAACTTGGCCAACCATGTTGAAATACTTAGATCTCACCAGACAACATTATCCTGCTGACATTGTCATTTGGCCAGAATCCGCCATTACAGCGGTAGAGTCTAGTACGCAAGCGCAAGATTTTTTACAAATAACCCAAAGCTCAGCCTTACTGAATAACAGTGCTATTATTGCCGGTATTATTGATTACAACTTCAATAGCAAAAATTATTACAACAATTTAATTGTACTCGGCAAAAAGTCTCCTGATGACGAACTAGGAAGTTATCAATATAACAATGAAAATCGTTACGCTAAGCATCACTTATTGCCCATAGGTGAATTTGTCCCTTTTGCTGACTGGTTAAGACCTCTAGCACCATTTTTTAATTTACCTATGTCATCGTTTAGTCGCGGTGAATATGTCCAAAACAACTTAAGTGCCAACGGCTATCATTTACTGCCACTAATATGTTTTGAGGTAGCTTTTGCAGAGCAACTTAGCGCTAACTTTTCTAATCAAACTGACTTACTACTCACCGTGAGTAACGATGCTTGGTTTGGTGACTCACACGGTCCGCACCAACATTTAGAAATTGTAAGAATGCGCGCGCTAGAGTTTGGTCGACCTTTCTTGCGAGCAACCAACAATGGCATCACAGCCGTTATTGACCATCACGGCGATATTCTCAAACAAATCCCGCAGTTTGAACAAGCGGTACTTAGCACTCAAGTACCTTTAGTAACTGGGCTAACGCCTTACGCGCGCTATACACGTATTATCGACTTTGCCATTCCTTTATTACTCTTATTGTTTGCAATCATTCGCCGGTTACAATACAAAGAAAGCCAAAACGTTACATAGGTACTTATCTTTTAGCTTTTACTAATCGTACTTTTCTCAATAGTATAAGAAAAAAACTTGCCTATAAAGCAGTACTAACAAGCTATGTCCTGTCTATTTTCAATTATTGCTAAGCCAGCCCATAAAAAATAAATACTCTTACAGTTAAACCTTTTTCATTCTCGCTGCTACTTACTTGGTAGTCAGTGCACTTTAGCAAATGGCCTTGCTTTAGATTAAGCACTGATTTGACTGTCGGGTTATAAGTCATGTCTATTAAAGACACCAGTGAACAAGATATTCAAATAATAAAAACAACATCACCAAAAAACACGTTGGATAACCATCAACTTAACGACCATTGTTCTGGCTTATATTATCTGGCAAGTGGCACCTTCTGCCTCTCGCTGTAGTAAAGCAGAACAAACTATTTCGTTAGACCGTGAAAGGCTAGCAACGATTACGCAAGGCGATTTTATTCGTGACATTTCTGTATTAGGACGCATTGTGATTAGTTTTTAGTTAGTCGCTTTGGCGTTGTAGCGTTATTTCTTGTTAGGCAATTGGCTGTGCTTTATCCTTTAATAAAAAGTCTCTATGATAGGCCGGCAATAGCCACTAGAGCATTTTAGGTGAAATGATTATCTTAAACGGATAAAAATTAAAGTTGCCGTCAATATAGAAAATTTCACTTGATATTAGCACAGACAAACTCAAAATTATCATTTGAAAATTAAGGGCCTTATGGCCCTTAACTTTGTTGTTAGAACACTATTGTTAAACTGTTAAAAAAATAAATTTTTCATGCTAGTATTTAGCGATAAAAAAAGTAAATCAAGGAAGTTTAATGAACAGTCTATCAAACACGGTCAAAACAGCTTTATTCATAGCAATAATAAGCCCTACGCTAGTTTTTGCAAAAACGACATTAATTACCAATATTCAAGGCTACACCATAACGGGCAATAGCCTTGAGAGTTTCGCAGCTATTGCATTTACTGATGACAAAATTGATAAAATATACTCGGCAACAGACAAACTGCCTACTTCAAAAAACTTAACGATTATTGATGGTGAAGGAAAAACCTTAATCCCAGGTTTGATTGACTCCCATGGACATATTTTAAGCTACGGACTAAGCCTTTTACGTGCAGACTTAGTTAATAGTGCTTCAGAACAAGATGCTATTAATAAAACTTTGGCATACGCTAAAAACAACACGGAATTAACATGGATACAAGGCCGCGGATGGAATCAAACGCAATGGCCAAGTAATGCCTTCCCTAGTGCAGAAAGTTTAGATAAACAATTTCCAAAACAACCCGTCTGGCTTAAACGTATTGATGGCCACGCGGGTTGGGCAAATTCAAAAGCGATGGCAATGGCGGGGATCACCAAAGACACAGTTTCGCCTGAAGGCGGGGAGATAATTAAAGATAAAAACGGGATACCTACCGGTGTTTTTATTGATAATGCCATGGCATTAATTGATAACAGTATTGCGCCTTTAACCATTAAAGAGCAAAAACAAGTATTAGTGAAAGCTATGGGCTCGCTTGCCAGTTATGGCCTTACGAGCGTACATGACGCCGGTATTGATACTGATAACTTAAATGCTTTTAAAGAATTAAGCCAAGAGAATGCCATGAGTATTCGCGTCAATGCTATGTTGTATTTACCGTCGGCTAAATGGCAACAAACTTTAGCCGGTGGCAAGTATCGCAGTGAAGACGATATGCTCACTTTTAATAGTGTAAAAATTCAAACAGATGGCGCTTTAGGTAGTCGCGGTGCAGCATTAATTGAAGATTATTCTGACCATGCCGGTCACAAAGGTTTACTGCTAAATACGCCAAAAGAGTTTGAAAATTTAGTCAATACGTCAATGCGCCAAGGCTTTCAAGTGAATAGCCACGCTATTGGTGATAATGCTAATAAGCTTGTGCTAGATACTTACGAAACATATATCAAAGCGACTAAAACCCAAGATTTACGCCACCGTGTTGAGCATGCACAAGTATTACGCCTTGAAGATATACCAAGATTTGCAGAGTTAGATCTTATTGCTGCCATGCAAGCAACCCACGCAACTAGCGATAAAAACATGGCGCAAGACAGACTTGGGCCAACGAGAATATTAGGCGCATACGCCTGGAGAAAGCTACTCGATGCTAATACGATAATTGCTGCTGGCTCCGATTTTCCGGTTGAATCGCCAAATCCATTTTTTGGTTTGCATGCCTCAATTACTCGTCAAGATCATAAAAATAGCCCACAAGGTGGTTGGTTTGCTGATCAGAAAATGACGCCGTTAGAAGCTTTTAGAAGTTTTACCCTAGATGCCGCCTATTCTGGTCACCAAGAAAATATTATTGGCAGCTTAGCCAAAGGTAAAAAAGCGGATTTTGTTTTACTCAACCATAATTTATTTACCATGCCTGAGCAAAAAATCTGGCAAGTTTCTGTCGATAAAACTTGGGTAAATGGCAAGTTAGTGTATAAGAAATAGCAAGGATGAACCTTATAACAAACTTTATTAAACAGTTCTGGCAAGGCATAACCTTGGTGATTCTAATTCTAATAACGGTTACTTCACTGTATCCTGTAGAGTATTTACCTAAGGTGCCAGGTAGCGACAAAACGCATCATTTTGTTGCCTATTGCGCTTTAATGCTACCGGTTGCATTACGTCGGCCTAAATATTGGTTAGCGTACGCCTTGTTATTCATTATATGGAGTGGTTTGATTGAATTGATTCAGCCACACGTTAATCGCTATGGTGAATGGTTAGACTTAGCAGCTAATGCTGGTGGTGTGCTATTGGCGGTAATTATTACGCAAATTTATTACGGGTTAACCTTGATATGGCGTAAATAACGACCTTGTATTCACTAAATTACTATTTGGGCATTTATTCTTAACTCAATGATTAATTAGCTAAGTCTAAGATAATTTACTACGTATAAAAAAAGCCCTTAGGGCTTTTTTTATTGTGACATTTTATATTAATAACCTTATTTTTGATAAATCGTCACTTTATTACGGCCATTATCTTTCGATTGATATAAAGCATTATCAGCATGTTCGAGCCATTGTGATACCGAAGTGTAAGTGGGTTCAACCTCAGCTATTCCAATGCTAACCGTGTATTTAATTTCAATATCATTATAAATAACGACTGATTCTTCAACAATTTCACGCAACCGTTCAGCGAATACTAAACCATCTTCAGCATGAGTATCCGCCAATAAAATAACAAACTCTTCCCCACCATAACGTCCTGAGATATCAGTTTCTCGTACTTGTTCTCGGATAACTTTTGCTAAATGACGAATCACATCATCGCCAACTAAATGACCATAATTATCATTAACATTTTTAAAATGATCTATATCCAACATAACTAAGCTACTAATATGTTGGCTACGAATATAACGTTTAAATTCAGTTTCTATACATTGCTGCCAATGATTGCGATTGAACAATTGAGTTAAACCATCGGTTTGGCTCAAAATAGCTAAATCAACGTTGGCTTTTTCCAACTCTTTTTTATGAGTGGCGTTATCAGTGACATCGTAAACCAGCAAACATACATGAGACACTTGACCTGTAGTTGACATTAAAGGAATAAACGTCGTGTTCTGGTACATAAAATCAGCGGTACCGGTAATCGGCCTATAATTGTTGAACTTAAAAACATAAGAGCGTTGCTCCCAAATAGTAAAGGCTTTATTTTTCAACAAAATAACCGATTCAGCTTTGCGACGAAACCAGTCTTCTGGTATTTCATCAAAAAGTTCAAAGAGTAACTTACCTTTTACTTCTCGTGGCAATAAGCCACTATGGTTTTCCATAAAACCATTCCAAATTTGAATATTGTAATCACGATCAAGCACCACTAAGCCAACATCAATGGTATGCAGCATCTCCATCATCCAATGTAACTCATTCAACTCTTCGGTTTGCACTGACATGGTTAATCCAACAAATAAGCAATTTTATTATTAAGTGTTGCTACTGACTCTTCGGTAAAGAGCAAAAGTAAGTCGCATCTAATTGAGTAGTTTTCAATACTGTAACTGATTTCTATTGCGAGGGTTTTCTTCCATTTCTTGGTGTTGGTCGCAATTAATTCTGAAATTTTCCTGTGCTGACCTAATACCACAGGGTGCCCCTGACTGAATGACATATCTAGTTGCGCCGAAATACCATTTAAGCACGCACCAATAAGAATGTTAGCCATGTCCATCAACAATTCTAATTCGATATTACTATCTAAACTATGATCATATTTCATTAATGAAGCAATATCTTTAAAACTAGAGTCATTGAGAATTAACAATGCTTCACCTGAAACACCTGCACCGATAAAGCCTTGGCAGATGCCCGAGGTTGTATCTTTGCTTTCAACGTCATAAAGCGCCATGGTGAGTTCGCTTACCTCAATAAAGTTAACATTGGGAATAGGTAAAACCACAAAAACATCTAATAAACGGGCTAATAATCCCCCTGCCTGCCCCATCGCCACGTTGGCAATTTCCTGATAACAATCGAGCATTTCACTATTAATGTCGAGTGGCGGTTGCTCTAATTTTGATGGTGCAGTAGGTACTACAATAGCCGTTTTTTCCACTTCACTAACGGTTATATTTTTTATTGGGTCTATTGCTTGATTGATCGCTGCAGTTGCTGGTGAGTCAGTCTCGTTAATAACAAGTTCATCCTTACTAAAAACCCCATAAGCATGTAAAACCTCAGTAAGCTTGTTTTTATCAATAGGTTTTTTTATGAAATCTAAGGCACCTAAGCTCTTAACTCTTTGATGTGCTTCAGGTTGAATATCACCTGAAATAACAATAGCTAGTGTTGGTAAATCTTGTTTTAATATTGTTTCTAGTACTTGATAACCGTCCATTTTTGGCATATTTAAGTCAAGTAATAATATGTCGCCTTTGCCCGCCTTAATTGCCGCTATTGCTTCAATACCATTGGTAGCAAATGTTATATCAACATCCCAGCCATCAGGAAGCGAACGCGCGACTTGTTTTCGCGCCATATTAGAGTCGTCACAAATAAGTAAAGGTGTTGGCATAAACGAAAAAACCCTAGGTTGCTATGACAAAACACAGCTTAATCAAACTCTTTACAAGATATATTCAGCATTAAATATTTCACGACCAAATACGCAATATAAACTCACACGTCTATGTTAAACCATAGTTCGATTTTAAAAATAAAACACGATTAATTCGCATTTTTTCTATCACAAAGGTAAGCTTGAACTCTATTTTACCCTATGTAAATATCCAAATTATGAATATTTTAAAATTACCAGCAATTGTACTACTTAGCTCAGTATTTATATTTTCAGCAACAGCCGAAACTTCGGTATCGGCGCTAACAGAAACTACCAATTTAGTCATGGCGGGTAATAAGTACGTCACCCTACTTGGCAATCAAGTAAATTTAGGCGATGTAGCGCCTGATTTTAAAGTGGTAACTGAGTCATTTTCACCTGTAACATTGTCTGAATTTAAGCATAAATCAGTGCTGATTTCAGTGGTACCGAGCTTAGATACTGGTGTGTGCTCTATTCAAACCAAACGCTTTAATGACGAAGTAGCAAATTTACCTGAAGACGTCGTTATGTTAACTATTAGTAATGATTTACCTTTTGCTCAAAAACGTTTTTGTGAAACAGAAAAAGTAGATAGCATAAAAGTTTTATCTGACGCAGTTTGGCGCGATTTTGGCCACAATTATGGTCTACTGATCAAAGATATGGGCCTATTAACACGTGCCATTTTCATTATTGATGCCGACGGAAAAATAGCTTACAAAGAGTTAGTGGCTAATATTTCTCAACACCCAGATTACGAAACAGCGTTAACAAAATTAAAATCGATGAGCCAAACCGTTAAACCGGTTGCAACGACGACTAGTGAGCAATCAGGCTAACGCTTATTAAACGATTATAATAGTAAGAGCCAATGGTAAATCGTTAGCTCTTACTATTATAAAACCCCTAGAATTGAAAAATAAAACTCTATAAATCAATAGAATACAATTATCCATCAAAAAACTTTCAATATTCCTCTTGAAATAAAATTCATCAATCCCATCTCTAATAGTGTAGTCGCCGATAGGGTCTACACAAACCGCCTGTTCAATATTGAAAGGCACAATTAAACTCTGAAAAGATTAAATTTCAGGTGTAGTAATTCGCAGCATTGGCTGGTTTTAGCATCCGAAAGATATTTACAGAGACAACATATTGCTAAACTTAGATAGGATATGAATTATGCGTACAACTACAGATTTCAGCCCACTTTACCGCTCATTTATCGGATTCGACCACTTAGCCGGATTAATCGATAAAGCATCAAGAGCAGATAAACAATCTTCTTACCCTCCGTATAACGTAGAGTTACTCGCAGAAGATCAATACCGTATAACCATGGCAATAGCCGGGTTTGCAGAACAAGAACTCGACATTGAATCCAAACAAGACACGCTAATTGTTACAGGTACAAAAGCCGGTAACGACAATCATAAAGAGCGTAGATTTTTGCATCAAGGCATTGCTGATCGAAACTTTGAACGTAAGTTCCAATTGGGTGAACATGTCAAAGTCATCGGTGCGTTTATAGAACATGGTTTACTGTCTATAGATTTAGAACGAGAAATACCTGAAGCGTTAAAGCCGAGAAAAATTGCCATTAATGGAAAAAGCTTATTACAACAAAATAAGGTAATTGATAAAAGTTAAGCCCTTATTTACACCCGTTTCTCCCTATTGTTTTGCCCAGTCTATGACTGGGCTTTTTTTATTAAAAAATAACATGCTCATAAAAATAGCTAGCAACTAAAAATTAGCTCCTCAAAGCAAATTTAAGTATGCAAGAAACCCGAGTCAAGCCAACAGCAAGTTGCTATTTCATTTTGAGATAAACCATATTTATATAATTTGATATACAATCATTACAGAAAATAATACAAAAGGGATGTAATCTTGAGTATCACGATTAAAAATAAGCTAACTAAAGTGCTCATGCTATTTGTGATCTTTTTCTCTTACAGCGCTATTTCGGCAAAAATCAATATCGTTACCGAGCATCTAGCACCGTTTCAAATAGTTAAAGAGGACTCTATCACCGGATTATCAACTCAAATCATCGAAGCGACATTAAAAGAAGCAAACATTGCTTATAATATAGATGCTCACCCTTGGTCCCTATCCTATAATCGTGCGTTAAAAGAAAAAAACACCTGTATATACTCAATAGTACGTATCCCTGAGCGAGATACACTTTTTCAATGGGTTGGCCATATTGCAACCAGCTCAACTTCATTCTACTCTTTAAAAGATAATCCTATTAAAATTAGCACTTTAGAACAGGCGAAAAACTATAAAGTTGCAGTTATAAAAGATGATGTTGCCCATCATTACCTGCTTTCAAAAGGCTTTATTGAAAACAAAAATATCTATGTTATGGATAATAATGAGGCGTTACTCAAGTTACTAGAAGTCCCTAATCGTCAAATTGACTTAGTCGTGATTAATGATGATTTGCTCACTAACCGAGTAAATAATGCCATTGAATCATCTAAATATAAAAATGTGCATACCTTTGAGAATTTCAAATTTGAGTTTTATTTTGCCTGTAGTTTGAAAACAGAGAAAGCAATTATTCAATCGCTTAGCAAAGCAATGGAGAAATTAGACAAAGAAGGTGTTTTTGAAAAAATAAAAAGGAAGTGGTATCACAAAATGGGTAATATAATCTAAGCAATAATCTAAATATTATTGCCTGCTGCAACCATTATTTAATCGTAATATACATCAAACTAGATTATTCAAACAATAAGAACAAGCAGAACCCTGGTGAGCAATGCTTGTTCAATGCTCTTGATATTATTTCGACATTACATCAAGTAGCGCGTGAACCGTTGCCTCAACACCTGCTTTAATAGCCGGTTCAGGTGTTATTTTAAATTGTGGGCTATGATGACTTGGTACGGGTGCTCCACCGGCAGCTGCGCGTTCAAAATCAGCTTTTGGGGTGCCACCGACATTAAAATAAACGCTCGGAATATAAGGTTCAGTAGTAAAAAAACCAAAATCTTCTGCGCCCATTCCAGTTTCTGCTGGTGCTAACAAAGTATCCTTACCCATTTTTTCTCTTAATACACCTTTTAAGCGTTGCGCAAGTTTTTGATCGTTAAAGGTTGGAGGAAAAGAGAACTCATTAACCACAACCTCAGGCAACTTGTCTTCTGGCATACCTGCGGTACGCGCTGTACCAATAGCGATACGCTTAATTGCCGTTAGCAGTTGCTCACGTACTTCTGGTGTTAGGCTGCGTACTGTTAACTGTAACTTGGCCTGGTCCGAAATAATATTGTGCTTGGTGCCTGCATGAAACGCCCCAACAGTAATTACACCGGCATAGCGTGGTGCTAGCTCACGGCTAATAATGGTTTGCAGGTTATTGACTATTTGCGCACCGATCATAATAGGATCTTTACCCTGATGTGGGTACGCACCATGGGCACCAATGCCGTGTACTGTTATATCTACGGTATCGGCTCCTGCATATGGCGAACCTTCATCAACAGTAATCTTACCGGCTTCGGAATCAGCATCAACATGAAAAGCAAAAGCATAATCCGGTTGACCAAAACGCTGCCATAAATTATCTGCCATCATCGCAGAAGCTCCTGGCCCTTTCTCTTCTGCGGGTTGGCCTATCAGCATTAAAGTGCCTGACCACTTATCTTTATTCTCGGCCATATAGCGGGCAGTTCCCACTAAGCTGGTAATATGAACATCGTGACCACAAGCGTGCATAACGCCAACGGTATCGCCATTCCAATCCTTCATTTTAACTTTTGAGGCATTAGCTAGGCCTGATTGCTCAACAACCGGTAAGCCGTCCATGTCAGCTCGCACCATCACCATAGGGCCAGCACCATTTTTCATGATACCAACGATTCCAGTACCACCAACACCTTGAGTAACCTCAAAACCAACGGCTTTTAATTCTTGAGATAAACGTTTTGCGGTTTTGGTTTCCATTAATGACAATTCAGGGTTTCGGTGAAAATGATCCCATAATGGTGCTAAGTGCTGCTTATAGTCTTTAGCAATAGAGTCAGCAGCATTTTGTTCAAATGCTAAAACATTACTCGTAGTAAACGACGAGACGGTTAGTACAGTTGCAATTAGGATAGATAGTGCTTTACGGTTCATTTTCGGCTCCATAGGTAGTCCAAATATCGTCAGTTATTTATAACAACGAGCGTTGAATTTTTGTTCAATTCGTCGTTGTGAGAAACGGATAGTCTATTCACTTACTTTACCTAGGCTAATTATCAATGTCTTGTTGTTTTCATCAACTAGTATTTATTCGACGACTTACGGCTTCAAATCAAGCCTAATTTTCGCCTTATAATTATTTGTAATTAAAGCTATTATTTATAGTGCACAGGTCACTCATGTCGTGTGTTTAACGCCCTTTTCGCTTAATGAATATACGACTTCGCAACGCATTTGTTTACTTCTTGAATTATGAACCTAGAGAATAAGATTTTTTTAATAACAAATATCGTTTAATTAACTCGCGGAAATTTAACCTGACACAAGCGCAAAAAATCTGCACAGTTTTTGTCAAAGTTTTACTGACATTAAATTTTTTATTGTGCTAAAAAAGTGCTTATAAAAAAATGGTAGTTGAAATTTCCACGTTATATTTTTAACGTTTTCTCGATACATTTTATAATAAAAAATACAATATTAAGGTCAGTAATGGATATTAACTTAGCATCAAAAAAAGCTTTAGTTTGTGGCAGTAGCCAAGGCATTGGGCGAGCTTGCGCAATAGAACTTGCCAACTTAGGTGCCAGCGTCACCCTATTTTCACGTAATCCAGAAAGGCTTGAAGCGGTTAAAAATGAGCTAAGTTGCTCGCAAGGGCAAAAACATCAAGTGCTTATTGCCGACTTTTCCCAGCCCGAACAAGTAAATAAAGTTATTCTCGCAGATGTGGCTGCCAATGGCGGTTTTGATATTCTGATTAATAATACCGGTGGCCCAGCCCCCGGACCAGCAAGTACAACTGATGCTAGCGCTTTTATTGACGCCTTCAACCTGCATCTCGTCACTAATCATCACTTAGTGCAAGCGCTAATACCCGCCATGAAAGAAAAACAATATGGCCGTATCATCAATGTTATTTCTACCTCGGTAAAACAGCCTATTCCTGGCTTGGGTGTTTCAAACACTATTCGAGGTGCTGTTGCTAGTTGGTCTAAAACATTAGCCAATGAACTTGGCCCTTTTGGTATCACCGTTAACAATGTTTTACCGGGTGCTACTGCAACAGCCCGCTTAGACGCAATTATTGCCGGTAAAGCACAAAAACAGAATATCTCTGTTGAACTGGCCACTACCAACGAAAAAGCACAAATACCTATGCGTCGTTTCGCAGCGCCTGAAGAGTTTGCCGCGGCGGCAGCATTCTTAGCTTCGCCTGCTGCGGGCTATATTACTGGCATTAATTTACCTGTTGATGGCGGTCGAACTAGCTGTCTATAGGGAGTAATCAATGGATATTATTGCAAACTTTATTGATGGCCAATACCAAGTGCCGCATCAACAGCAATATTTAGATAATATAGAGCCAGCAACGGGTAAGGTTTATGGACAAATTCCTGATAGTGGTGATGAAGATGTTGAATTAGCCGTAGCGGCTGCGAAAAAAGCCTTGCCTGCGTGGCGAGCCTTACCTCTGGAAATACGTGCCGACTATTTAACCGCCATTGCACAGGAAATTGAGCAACGTATAGAAGAGCTTGCTCTCGCTGAAGCAATTGACAACGGTAAACCCGTTAGCTTAGCGCGTAGTGTCGATATTCCTCGCGCTGCAAGTAATTTTAAATTTTTCGCTCACGCTTGTTCGCAGTTTGCTAGTGAATCTCACGCTATGGCTGGCAGTGCAATTAACTATACCTTACGACAACCGGTCGGCGTGGTTGGCTGTATTTCACCGTGGAATTTACCGCTCTATTTATTTACTTGGAAAATAGCGCCTGCATTAGCTGCGGGTAATTGCGTTATTGCCAAACCTTCAGAAATAACCCCAAAAACCGCCGCTATGCTCGGTGAAATTTGCCAAAAAGTTGGTTTACCTCGCGGTGTGTTAAATATTTTGCATGGCACGGGTGCAAATGTCGGGCAGGCCATTTGTCAACATGAAGAAGTAAAGGCTATTTCATTTACTGGCGGCACTACTACTGGCGCTGCTATCGCAAAACTTTTAGCACCCAAGTTTAAAAAATTGTCTCTCGAACTGGGTGGTAAAAATCCAGCATTAATTTTTGCTGACTGTGATTTTGATAGTACTATCGAACAAGTCTTTCGCGCAAGTTTTGCCAATCAAGGGCAAATTTGTTTATGCGCATCTCGGCTTTATATTGAACGCCCTATTTACGAAAAATTTAAACAAGCCTTAATTGCTAAAGCGCAAGCGTTACAGCCTAATGACCCACTGCTTGATGCAAGTGAAATGGGCGCTATTGTCTCTAGTTCACATTTACAGAAAGTACTGAGCTATATTGATGATGCGAAAACTCAAGGCGGTAAAATTCTAATCGGTGGTGAGCAAATTAAGCTTAGCGGACGTTGCCAAGAGGGCTATTTTTTACAAGCGACGATTATTGAAGGTTTAGCAAATAATGCTCGTTGTAATCAGGAAGAAATTTTTGGTCCTGTGATCACCATTCAACCTTTTGACACTGACCAAGAAGCCTTAGCATTAGCAAATGATAGTGATTATGGTTTAGCGGCTACTATTTGGACTAATAATTTAGGCCGAGCGCATTTTCTAGCCGAAAATATAAATACCGGCATTGTTTGGATAAACTGCTGGCTACTAAGAGATTTACGCACACCATTTGGAGGCATGAATCATTCTGGCCTTGGCCGAGAAGGTGGCGATGATGCCATGCGCTTTTTTACCGAAAGCAAAAATGTCTGCGTGAAGTATTAATATGAGCCAAACATGTTGCAAGTTTAAATCATCAGGAGCGATATTTGCTAGCGTGTTAGGCTGCAAATGGACCTTGATCTGATCCCAACCCTACCCTATTTTTAAACTCGGCTATTCTTACAATAGTCGGGTATATATCAGCAAAAATTCTTTTGGCCATAAGTTTTCTGTATTGTCAGAGAAAATAGCCTAAACCGTTAAAAGTAACTCATAAAATCAGTAAATGGACAAACAATGTCAACAATATTCAATTCCGCACAAGCACCAAAACCTGTAGGTTTATATCCGCATGCCCGCCAAGTAGGTAATTTATTATTTTTATCTGGTGTTGGGCCTCGCCAAGCTGGAAGCTCAGATATTCCCGGAGTGGTTCTCGATCAGCATGGTGAAATTATCAGTTACGATATTGAAGCCCAATGTCATAGTGTTTTCCAAAATGTCAGTACAATATTAGCCTCAGCGGGTGCTGATTGGATGGACTTAGTGGATGTTACCGTTTTCCTCACGAATATGAAGGATGATTTTGCTATCTACAATCGTATTTACGCCGACTATTTTTCAGAAAACCTACCGTGTCGAACTACGGTCGAAATCAACAAATTACCCACGCCAATTGCCATCGAATTAAAATGCATTGCAGCACTACCAAATCCTTCAAGCACTAAAGGAGCATAAATTATGGCTAAATTTTCCATGCCTTTTAACTTGCAACATTGGATTGAACAACACCGAGAGCAGCTCAAGCCTCCGGTGTGCAACAAGCAAGTATTCGAGCAAGACGACTATATTGTCATGGTGGTTGGTGGACCAAATAATCGTAGCGATTTTCATTATAACGAAACTCCTGAGCTTTTTTATCAGCTTGAGGGCGAAATGGTACTGCGTGTTATTAATGAAGATGCTGATAATATTCAGAAGAGCTATGCACAGCTAAGTGAAGAAATTGAAAAATCGCCAAACAAGGCATTTGAATTTACTGATATTTCAATTAAAGCGGGTGAAATATTTTTACTGCCGCCTAAGGTATTACATTCACCACAACGTTTTGAACATAGCGTTGGCCTAGTGGTTGAGCAAAAAAGAGCACAAGGCCAGCAAGACGCATTGTTTTGGTTTTGCGAACGTTGTAAAGCCCCTTTATACAATGAACAGTTTACCTTGGATAATATAGAAACCGATTTACCCAAAGTGTTCAGTAATTTTTATGATAATAGCCAAAACTGCCAATGTAAGAAGTGCGGTCATACCGCTATAAAGTCATAAGGAGGCGAGATGTTAAAAATAGATATTCATACCCATATTCTGCCAAAAACATGGCCTAACTTACGCGAAAAGTATGGCTATGGTGGTTTTGTCAGCCTAGATCATCATAAATGTGGCTGTGCTCGTATGATGGTTGACGAAAAGTTTTTTCGCGAAATAGATCATAACTGCTGGGATCCCAAAGTTCGTTTGAAAGACTGCGAGCAGCACAAGGTTGATGTACAAGTGTTGTCTACGGTTCCGGTAATGTTTAATTACTGGGCAAAACCTCGTGACACTTTAGATTTATCGAAATACTTAAATGATCATATCGCGGGTATTGTTAACGATCATCCCAAACGTTTTATTGGTCTAGGCACTTTACCAATGCAAGCCCCTGACTTAGCGATAAAAGAGTTAGAACGTTGTGTAAATGACATCGGCTTAGCCGGCGTTCAAATAGGCTCGCATATTAATGATTGGAACTTAGATCATGAACAGCTATTCCCTATTTTTGAAGCCGCACAAGATTTAGGTGCGGCGGTATTTGTTCATCCTTGGGACATGATGGCAAAAGAAAAAATGCCTAAATACTGGCTACCTTGGTTAGTTGGAATGCCAGCAGAGTCTAGCTTAGCCATTTGTTCGATGATCTTCGGTGGTGTACTGCAACGCTTACCTAAACTCAAAATTGCCTTTGCTCATGGTGGTGGTTCGTTTCCCGCGACTATTGGCCGCATTGAACACGGCTTTAATGTCCGCCCTGATCTTTGTGCGGTTGATTGTCCAGTAAATCCGCGGGATTTCCTAAAACAAATTTATTTAGATTCATTAGTGCATGACCCATTAGCCTTAAAATACCTTGTTGATTTAATGGGCCCAGACAATATTGCCCTAGGCACAGACTACCCCTTTCCTTTAGGCGAACTTAGCCCCGGTAAGTTGATTGAAGAGGGTCACTTTACCGATGACATTAAAGCTAAATTATTACATGGCAGTGCGCTTAATTGGCTAGGTTTAACTAAGGAACAATTTTTATGAGACTCCTGAATACACAAATCTCACATTTGCCAAGTACCTTAAACATTGTTAGGAGTGAACAATGAAAGTAGCCATAACACTGGGAGACAAACACTATAATGTTAATACTGATTTTGGCCATTCTTTAGCTATCGCCTTAGATTTTCAACAAAGTGACAATCAACCCAATCACTTTGGCGCAACGCCCGCAATTGCAAAGCCTATGCAAGTTAGTGGTTTTATGGGTGATACTGAACAAGGCGGTAGTTGCAATGTTAACGAATTAAGCTTTAATCCTCATTGTAATGGCACCCATACCGAAACCATTCGCCATATTTGCGATGCACAAAATGCCTTAGCGCTTAGTATTTCAGCACTAGAGTTACCAGCCTTAATGCCATGCCCTTTAATTTCAATTGCCCCGATAAACGCAAGCGATACTAACGACGACTATACGCCGAGTTTTGAAGTAAATGATCGGGTGATTACGCGTGCGCAACTCGAGCAGCTACTCACGCCCTATCATGATCAACAACTACAGTGTTTAGCTGTAAGAACACTGCCCAATAGCGATGATAAATGTCAGGCAAACTATAATGAAAACAACCAACCGGCCTTTTTCAGCCGAGATGCTGTGCTTTATCTGAAAGAGCGTGGTGTTGAACACCTTATTCTGGATCTTCCATCACTTGACCGGCTCAACGATGATGGTCTACTGACTTGTCACCATTTATTTTGGCAAGTTATGGAGGGTGCGCATCAGCCGAGTCCAAATAGTTTAATCAATAAAACCATTACTGAAATGGCTTATATCGACAACGCAATATCCGATGGTTTCTATTTTCTGAATTTGCAAACGCCAGCTTTTATTAACGATGCGGCGCCAAGTCGTCCAATGTTATATCAAGCAGAGCTAATAGGTTGCTAAGCAGAGCTAACATAACTGAAATAGCAAAAAAAATGAGCACAACAGAGTTTATAAAATAGAGCTGTTCAATAATAATTAAAAACGAGTACATCATGAGCAACAATAGCAATGAGAGTAATAACGAATCAACGACTGAAGCTGATATAAATTCTTTAGCTTACGCACAAAACTTAGATCGTAACGATCCCCTCGCGGCAATGCGTGAGCAATTCTCCATTCCTAAACAGGCTGACGGTACTGACGAATATTACTTCACAGGCAATTCACTCGGGCTTCAGCCTAAATTAGCTCGCGCCGCTGTTATAGAGTTACTTGATTCGTGGCAAGCACGGGGCGTTAAAGGCCATTTCGAAGGTGAATTTCCTTGGCTGCCCTATCATGAATTCTTAACCGAACAAGTAGCAGAAATTGTCGGTGCATTGCCAAAAGAAGTGGTGATGATGAACTCACTTACTGCCAATTTACATTTTATGATGGCGAGCTTTTATCAACCTACCGAGCAGCGTTCGAAGATCTTAATCGAAGATCATGCCTTTCCATCTGATCATTATGCGGTTGAGTCACAGCTTAAGCATCATGGTAAAAATGTCGATGACAACTTACTTTTATGGACGCCAAGAGCAGGTGAAGATTTATTAAATTATCAAGACCTTTGGCAAATAATCGAACAACATGGGGATGAAATAGCGTTAATTTTATTACCTGGCGTACAATATTATACCGGCCAAGTATTAGACATGCAGCGCATAACCGAAGTCGCCCATGCCAGAGGCATTAAAGTCGGCTTCGACCTTGCACATGCTGCTGGTAACATTGAATTATCTTTACACCAGTGGCAAGTCGACTTTGCTTGTTGGTGTAGTTATAAATATCTTAACAGCGGCGCCGGCTCAGTTGCCGGTTGTTTTGTGCATCAAAGGCACGTGGAGAATACCGAACTTAACCGCCTTGCCGGTTGGTGGGGGCATGACAAATCTAGCCGCTTTAAAATGGAAAATACTTTTAAAGCTATTCCTACTGCCGAGGGCTGGCAATTATCAAACCCGCCGGTACTGTCGCTTGCTGCTGTGCGTGGTTCTTTCGATACCATCAAACTTGCCGGTGGTATGCCTGCCCTGCGAAAGAAGTCTTTATTATTGACCCACTATATGATCACTTTGATAAACATAGAGCTGGGCGAAAAAATTCGTATTATTACGCCACAAGACCCAACAGAACGCGGTTGTCAGTTATCGCTAATGATTAATGTTGCAGGCCTTGATGGTAAAGCTATGTTTACTGCCTTAGAGAATAAGGGTGTAACTACCGATTGGCGTGAACCTAATGTTATTCGTGTAGCGCCCGTGCCTTTATACAATAGCTTTCAAGATGTTTATCACTTTGTCAGAATATTAAAGGAGTGTATTTAATGTCAACAAGCGAAAAAATAACCATTGCCGGTGCTGGCCCCGTTGGTACATTGCTTGCTGTGATGTTAGCTCGTCAAGGTCACCCCGTTAAACTGCTTGAGTCGCGACCTGACTCTCGCAGCCATAATATTTATCAAGGAAAGTCGATCAACATTGCTCTTTCGGATAGGGGATGGCTAGCGTTAAAATCGGTTGGAATCGAAGCAGAAGTTAAACAGCATGCTATTGCCATGCAAAAGCGCGTAATGCACGCTATTGACGGCACGATAACCGAACAAGCTTATGGTAAAGAGGGACAAGCTATTTGGTCAGTTTCGCGCTCAGGTATTAATGAACAACTACTCGAATTGGCGGAACAAGAACCTTTAATTGATATTAAATTTGAACAACGCTTAATTGACGTAGACTTTAGCAATGCCAGCGCCAGTTTTAGCCATGAACATAAGATAAAAAAAGTATCGGCAGATATTTTATTTGGCGCAGATGGCGCGTACTCAAAGGTGCGACGATTAGCACAGGAAACACCACGCTTTAGCTATAGCCAGTCATATATGCCGCAAAGTTATATTGAATTGCACATTCCAGCCAACAAAGACGGCTCATTTAAAATGGCCCAAGATGCCTTACATATTTGGCCACGTAAAACATTTATGCTCATTGCTTTACCGAACCCTGACGGCTCCTTCACTTGTACTTTATTTTTAGACTATCAAGGTGAGGTTTCCTTTTCGTCATTAACGACACGTGCTGACGTAACTCAATTTTTTGAAGAAAACTTTGCAGATGCCATGACTTTACTGGAAAACCCAGTAGATGAGTTTCTTAATAAAACCGCCAATCCATTATTTCTCCTTAAAGTTGACCCTTGGGTGATTAACGAGAAAGTAGCCTTAATTGGTGATGCGGCGCATGCAATGGTGCCTTTTTATGGTCAAGGCATGAACTGCGGCTTTGAAGATTGTCGCGTTTTAGATGAATTAATTACGATACATCAGCAAGACTGGTCAAAAATATTTCCAGCCTATCAAACAGCGAGAAAGATCAATGCTGATGCCATAACTGAATTAGCCCAACGTAACTTTGTTGAAATGAGTGAACTCTCTGGCAAGCCAAGTTTTTTATTACAAAAGAAAATTGAAGCAGAGTTTCACCAGCGACATCCAACACTTTGGACGCCACTATACTCTATGGTGACCTTTTCGCCTTTATTACCTTATTCTCAGGCCTTAGCTATTGGCGATATTCAGCAAGAAATTATGCAGAATATCATGCAAATTCCCGATATTAAAAACTGCTGGCAAGAAACCTTTGTTTATGAAAAATTGCAGCAATTAGCGCAAGCGGCATTTGGCTCCGATAAAAATTTAACAAATAAGACAAACTTGGGAGGGGCAACGTAATGACTAAAGCTAGCTCAAACACAACAAACTCAAAGCATACTGACACCAAGAAAAAATCCACCAGCGATAGCAAGTCAGGCGGTTGTCCCTTTCATCACCAAGCTAGCGACAATGCTCGTCCGCTAGAAGACGGTATTCATCAAGGCCTTGATAAGGAAATGTCATACGGTGATTACTTACAACTAGAAAGCGTGCTTTCAGCGCAAAAACCATTAAGCGGTGAACATGACGAAATGCTATTTATCATTATTCATCAAACCAGCGAGTTATGGTTAAAGCTTGCTGGTCATGAACTGCAAAGTGCGATTGACTATATAAAAGCTGAAAACTTTGGCCCCGCATTTAAAGTTATTGCCAGGGTAAAGCAAATATTTCTGCAACTGACACAATCTTGGAATATTTTATCTACCTTAACACCAAGCGATTATTTAAAGTTTCGTGATGACTTAGGTCGCTCATCGGGTATTCAATCTTGTGGATACCGTAAATTAGAATTTTTACTGGGTAATAAAAGCGCCGATATGCTGAAAATTCATCAAGAGGGCAGCACGGCATATCAAGAGCTAGAAAAACTGCTCAACCAAAATAGCCTGTATGATGAAGTGATTATTGCTTTAGCAAAAGCCGGATTTGATATTGATAATACCATGAGTCAACGAGATATTACTCAACCCTACCAACGTAACGACAGCGTATTAGCGGCATGGCTTAATGTTTATCAACAACCAGAAACCTACTTTGAACTTTATGAATTAGCAGAAAAATTGGTCGATATTGAAGATGCCTTTCAACAATGGCGTTTCAAACATATGTATACTGTGCAGCGTATAATTGGCTATAAAAAAGGCACGGGGGGGTCATCAGGCGTTGGTTTTTTGAAAAAGGCACTTGATGTAAGCTTTTTCCCTGAGTTGTTTGAAGTAAGAACACATTTATAAAATCATGAAACGATCGCCGAACTGCCATTGGGTTTAGTTTGGCGCTTTTTCCGTAATAAAAACTTAACCTTCCAAAACAAATAACAATTCAGCTAAATCAGGCTGCCATTGAAAGATTTGTAATTTTATACGCGCACCAATAACTACTACTTGCTCGTCTTGAAGTAAATCCCGTTGTCGATCAAAATGGTCACTGCCGGGGGCAAATGAAATTTTCCCTTGGGAATTAACCACCCGAAACCAGGGCACTTCTTGTCCACGCCAACCGTTTTTAGGCACTGCACCTAAAGCTTTTCCAACTAAGCGCGCACGCCCTGGCAAACCGGCTAAATCAGCAATTTGACCATAGCAAGCCACTTTCCCCAAAGGGATCGCCTGAACGGCTTGCCATATTTTTATATGATTAGCATTTAAAGACTTTGCTGAATTTGATACAGCTTTGGCTTTTATTACCAAGGTAAAACACTGCCGTTAGAATGTTTAAAGACTCCACTTTCTGCCATGGTGAGTTTATTGATTAATCCCACCAACTTTTTAGCTGAGTCACTGGCGCTTATATCACCACCATAATTAACCATATCGGTTTGCACATAACCAGGATGATAAATGCCAACCGCAATATTATTACTGGCAAGATCATGACTCAACGACATAGCGGCCGCATTTAACGCTGCCTTTGACATTCTGTAGCCATAACGTCCTCCTGAACCATTATCAGTTATAGAGCCCATTCTGGAGGTAATAAGCGCTACTTTTGCTCCTTTGTTCAATTGTCCTTGCAAACTAGCAACAACTCTCAGCGGAGCCAAGGCATTCACTTCAAATTGTTCGCGTATAGTATTTAGGTTAAGTTTGGTTAGACTCTCATCACGTAAAATACCTGCGTTACAAATCAGAACATCAATGTCAACAGAGCTTAATGCTGACACCATACTAGCTATACCAAGATCACTTGCGACATCAATATCTTCAATAATATTAACCGCTAGAGCTTCTAGTTCGGAAGACGACTGCCGGCACAGGGCAAAAACATTATTTCCTTGAGCTTTAAAGTGCATACACATGGCTAGACCTATGCCACGATTAGCGCCAGTAATAACAACATTTTTGCTCATGGTTCTATCCCTATTTTCAATTGGTTTAATTTTGCTTTAATTATTAAAACTAAAAAACCACTTCAAGTGAAGTGGTTTTTAATATGCTATGAAGCTATTTACTAAGTGTTAGGCTTATTCGCCACACTTACCTTCTTTAACTTTTTCAGCTTTGCCTTCACCACATTTGCCTTTAGCTTTGTGCTTCATTTTACTTTCGCCACATTTGCCTTTGGCTTTGTCTTTCATTTTACCTTCGCCGCATTTACCTTCTCCACATTTACCTTCGGCTTTGTCTTTCATTTTGCCTTCGCCGCATTTGCCTTCGCCACACTTACCTTTGGCTTTGTCTTTCATTTTTCCTTCGCCGCATTTACCATTTTCGTGACCGTCAGCAGATACAATAGTCATTACGTTTTGCACAGCAAATGGGTTAGTTTCTGCTTTTACTGGCATTGTTGCCGCAACAGTTAATGCAAATAAGCCTAATAAAGCCGCCATTGAAGATTTTTTGATTAATTTCATGCTATTTTCCTTTTAATTTATCAATTTGACACTACATCTATATGTATAGCTATTTACAAAGACCATAAAGGGTGTAAATAAATTTCAAGCGCTGTAAATTTTTTTAAATAAACTTTGTTATCTACAACACAATTGAGACTAGCTTTATCTACATGAAACCACAAGTTAAAAAAATAATTCTGGCGCCTATGGAAGGTGTTGCTGATGAGTTAATGCGTCAGATGCTCACATCACTAAATAGCTATGATTTTTGTGTAACGGAATTTGTTCGCGTTGTCGATTCGTTAGTACCTAAACATGTTTTTAGAAAAATTTGCCCTGAATTAGACCTAGGCTGTATTACTCAAAGCGGTACACTTTTAAGAATGCAACTACTTGGCCAAGAACCCGATTGGATGGCTGAAAATGCGGTCAGAGCATTGGCCATGGGGTCGCATGGTATTGATGTTAATTTTGGCTGCCCAGCAAAAGCGGTTAACAAAAGTAAAGGCGGTGCTGTATTACTGAACGAGCCTGAGAAAATTTATCAAATAATGGCTAAAATGAGAACTGCTATTGGTATTGACGCCACATTGTCTGCAAAAATAAGGCTTGGTTTCACCGATGCATCGAAGTTAGATGAAATTGTCAGTGCCATAGAATCAGCCAACGTAAATCAACTCACCATTCACGCCCGCACTAAACAAGATGGCTACCGCCCCCCTGCCTATTGGCATTTTATTGCCGAAGTTAGAAAAAAATATGATATTGAAATATTTGCTAATGGTGAAATTTGGAATAAAAATGATGCTATAAACTGTATAAACCAAAGCCAAACACCTAACTTAATGCTCGGGCGTGGCGCATTAGCTTTGCCCAACTTAGCCAATGTGATTAAGTTTGATGAAGACCCTATGCCCTGGTCTGAGCTAAGCACTTTATTAAAACGTTACAGTGAATTAGAATTGCAAGGCGATAAAAGCTTTTATTTTTCAAGCCGTTTAAAACAATGGTTGCGTTATTTGAAGTTACAATACCCTCAAGCCGACAGCCTATTTAATGCTATAAAACTGTTAAAAAATAAAGATGAAATTCTTCATCAAATAGATATCGCAGCATTAGCCTAAGAGTATAAAAAGAACCTAACATCCTTATAAAGACTTGTAATAATTTTGAGAAAATTAATATTAGACTAACGCAGCTTTTCTTTATGCAACAAGGTAAGATAATTATTATTAAAGCCAGTTAATTTACCTTAAATGAGAAGTAACAATAGTGAAGAACGGTTCAGAGTTAAGAGCACGATATAACGACGTAAATCGCGGCGTATACTTTATTGGCACAACACCACCTAAAAGTGATACCCCAATCGAGCAAGTATCGATAATTGCCGATAAACTTCTTGAACGTGTTAGCGACATCGACTTTGACGGTTTAATTGTTTATGACATTCAAAATGAGGATTCACGAACCTCAAAACCACGACCTTTTCCTTTTAAATCAACTCATGATCCCCGACTTTATTCGTCACTTTTACAGAAAAAGTCAAATCGGCCTGTTATCACCTACAAAAGTGTCGTGCAATCAAACAGTGATGATTTTAATCAATGGGCTAATGAAGCTTGGCATGAGTATGGTATTCGCGACATTGTGCTCGTGGGTAGCCCTTCGCAGAAAAATAATATTAGTCTGCCTTTGAGTGATGCATATAACACTTTAGTAACCAGCGAAAACGATTTTTTTATTGGCGGTATTACCATTGCTGAGCGCCATGCAAATAAAGGTAATGAGCATGCTAAGTTAATTGAAAAGCACCAACAAGGCTGTAATTTTTTTATATCTCAAGCTATTTACAACGCTCAAGCGACCATTGATATGTTGACGCGCTATGCAATTGAATGTCAGCAACAAGGTATTAAACCACAACGCATCATTTTAACTTTCTCTCCTTGTGGTAGTAAAAAAACGCTAGAATTTATTGAATGGCTTGGTGTGAGTGTTCCTGAAGCTACAAGTTTACGCATTTTGAATGCTGAGAGACCGTTATATGAATCAATTAGAATTTGTAGTAACACCTTATTGCAAATTCTTGATGCCGTATTACCCTACAACTTGCCACTCGGGCTCAATATTGAAAGTTTGACCAACCGCAAAGAAGAAATTGACGGTTCAATATTACTCTATAAATTGTTGCGCTCAACCATGGATAATTATCTAGCTAAACAAGAGCTGAGTAGGCTTTTTACTAATTAATTAAGCATTTTTATCAAAGCTACACGCTATGCTATGCTAAGTTTAATATTGTTTATTTCGATTATCCGCTAGAGGAAGTTAAAAATGTCAGGTACAGCAATGGTTGTGGCAATTGTATTTATTTCAGTTGGATTTGGTGTCATGTTCGACATGTACAAAAAGCACTTAGAATTCAAAGAAAAAACTTTAAACCACAATAGCCAAAGTAATGAACAAGCCATAGCAATGATGAAACAAGTTCAAACACTTGAAGAACGTATGCAAGTATTAGAAAAAATTGTTACTGATGAAGGCTATGATATACAAAAAGAAATTCATAAATTATAGCTAAAAATATAATTTTAATCATGCGCTTAGCGATAACACTGGCGTGTAAAATATATATTAATTTAAGTATTATGATGAAGTTAATATGAAATTGATCATGAGATCTGAATTTGATAATTTGCGAAATAACCCACTTCATGACGTTAAAAGTGATGTTAATGGTGAAAAGCAGATTATAAAAATATACCGGTTTGAGCATCTTATTGCGAAAAGAAATACGCTAAAAAAATCAATTCGATATTTCGCGGTTAGCGGTTATCAGCAGTTCCTTGTCGATGAAGTAAGTTAAGTACTACTGCCTGCCAAAAATTAGATAAATAACTAGCAATAAAATTATTTTTCACGTGATTAAATTCGTGGCGACCCAACATCAATCCAATATGGTTACATTGACAAGTTTAGTAACACTTAGCTCGTTATTCTACTCGTTCATTACAGCAAGGTTTGTTAAGGTGAGACAATAAGGAGTAAACATATGAACAAAGAGCTTCAAGGGTTATTTCTATGCTTAGCTGTATTAGGTTTTGCTTATACCGTACTGATGTTAATACTGATGATGCTGACAAGTATTAAGCTTTTCAAAACAATGAGTTTAGTATTTACGCTTTCAACAGTGCTGTTTACATTGGGCCTATCAAAACAAGTAAAGTTTCGTATTAAGAAGAAATTATTGAAAATCACGCCTTCTAAGGCAGAATCTTACTCTGCTTCTCAATATTAACTAGACAACCAATATCATCGTTTAATGAGGTATTTAAACATTAAGCGCTAATAATTTATAATGCTTTGACTTGAGGGGTTCGCCATTAATCTTCAAAAGGATCAGTCAAAGAAGCTAAAGTTTTACCATGTGGGATCGGTTGTTTAGTATCCGGGTCAACTTGAACAAAGACAATATCATCAGCCAAACATATAGTTTTCTTAGTTACTTTATTGCGCATTATGCAGGTAATAGTAATTGAAGTTTTTCCAACAGCTTTCGTTGTTAAACCAAACTCAACTACATCACCTTGTTGTGCAGGTGATTCGAAATTAATAGCACCAATGTGCTTAGTCACCAAGCAGTTTGTTTCCAGTTGACAAATAGCATATATAGCAGCTTCTTCATCAATCCAAGCTAATGCCCTGCCACCAAATAATGAATTGGCATAATTTAAATCATTAGGCAAAATTAGCCGACGAGAGAGAAAGCGCATGGGTATCCTTATTTATAACAGGGAACCAACACAACATGGTGTTGGCTAATAAATTTTTAGACCGATTTAGCAGCAATAATCTCTTGAACTAACGCTAAACCGGATTGCTTACATTCAGGTAAGTCGACGTCTGTTGTTGATAAAGCATGAGTTCTATCACCCCATTTTACAACATGCGCACTCCAGGTTAAACCACCACCAAAGGCAGGGAGTAACACATAAGATTGCTTAGCAATAAAACCTTCTTCTATGGCTTCAACAAAAGCGACTAAGGTGGTTGCCGCCGACATGTTGCCGTATTTATGAATATTGATAAATACTTTATCTTTGTCGACTTTTAAGCGCTTTATTAAGGTATCAATAATACGTAAATTTGCTTGATGAGGTACAACACTCGCTATTTGGTCAGCACTAAGTTGCGCTTGAGTCAGTGCTTTATCACACGCTTGCGCCATGCCTGCAACTGCCTTTTTAAAAATTTCTTGTCCTAAAAACGCCCAGTTAGTTTGTCCAAGCAAGCGTCCTTTGTTGGCATATTTCATGCCCCAACCTTCAACAGAAAGAATATCTCGAGATTCGCCATAGCAACCTAAAGCTTGAGTAATAACGCCAGTTTCTTCATCACTTTCTTCTAAATAAAGTGCAGCAGCGCCATCACCAAATAGCACAGCAACGTCACGATTACTCCAATCCATAATAGGCGAAATAGTTTCAGCACCTATTACCAGTGCGGATTTAACTACGCCACTTTTGATCATAGAGGTGGCAACACTTAAGCTATACATACCACCGGTACATGCCGTACTGACATCCATACAGGCTGCATTTTCAGCGCCGAGTAAACGCTGAACATTGGAAGCGGCATTAGGACAAAGCTGATCAAAGGTTGTACTACCAAAAACAATTAAATCTACATCTTTAGCTGTTTTACCCGCAGCCGCTAATGCTCTTGCGCAGGCAACATGTGCCAATTCACTCACTGTAACGTGAGAAATCCTTCGCTCCTTCATACCCGTTCTAGATGTGATCCATTCATCATCTGTTTCTAAAAACGTCGCTAAATCATCATTGCTAAGAATAGCGGGAGGTAAGCATTTTCCCCAACCAGTAATTGCTGCGTATGTCATAGTAAACCTTATTCTGCTGTTATTTTTTACTTTAAGAAGCAAAGAATAATCTATTTTTTATAATAATATCATACTACAAAATATCAGTGCTTTAACGGATTTTTACCGTATTTATAGCCTATATGTAACATAAACGTCGTTAAAACTAAATTTTTGATAATATTAACTCATAGCTCTTACGCCAATCTTTATAATCGATGGCGATTGTATTAAAAGAATTGTCTTTAACTAGAACTAGCGATGGAAAACCATTGATTGGCAAATCCCTCATTTTTGTAATTTCGTTTTTAAGGGCGTCGTTCACCTGCTGACAGTTAATTTGTTGTAAAAACACATCGCCGTCCAAGCCAATTTCAACTGCCAATTCAAGCAAGGTATCGATATCGGATGGGTTTTTTGCTAGTAAATAATAAGCATGTTGAATAGCCGTTAGCATAGCTTGTTCTTTACCGAAGGCTCTTGCTACAATTACAGCTCGACAAGCAGGATAAGTAGAACGCCTTGGTTTACAGTGCTGCCAGAAATCAAAATTAAATTGTGTTCCTAGCTGCTGAGATATCTTGCGCCATGTTTGCTGTAAAAAATCTTGCATCTCAGTTGGCATAATCACATTACAATCTTTTGCTAATCCACCTAGACCATAGATAATATCAACATGGGGCTTAAGCTCCTTCTGCAATTTATGCCAAGTGGGTGCATAACCCCAACACCAACTGCACATAGGATCGTAAATATAATATAATTGCGCTTTCAATATTCATTGCCTCTAACATCAGTATTTAACGCGATCATAGCCATTACGGCCCTGCATCACTCTAATTTAAGAATACCAATATTAACCTGAACTAGCCGAGATTAGATAACAAAAAGCCCAGCATTGCTGGGCTCTAATTCAATAAACTTGCCGTACAAAGTTAATTTATAAAGTTAACGTACAAGCTTATAGCTTAGTATGACCGGATCAGAACTAAAACGGCATTTTCATCCCAGGAGGCATTTGCATACCACCTGTTAATGCGCCCATTTTATCTTTATTTTGCTCTTCTACACGACGCACAGCGTCATTCATCGCTGCGGCGACTAAGTCTTCAAGCATATCTTTATCATCGGCCATTAAGCTGTCATCGATAGCTACGCGACGAACGTTATGGTTGCCTGTCATGGTAACTTTAACCATACCGGCACCTGCTTCGCCGGTGACTTCCATCTTGGCTAGCTCTTCTTGCGCTTTTGCCATTTTAGCTTGCATTTCTTGGGCTTGCTTCATTAAGTTGCCCATGCCACCTTTCATCATAATTTTTATCTCCAAATGTAATATGCCGCCAAAGATAATAGTTAACGGCTTAAAATTCAAGTAGCGATTAACGCGCTACGATGGTTTCTTGATCAAGCTCAGCTTGAAATTGTTGTTGCAGTGCAATAACAATTTCATCTTCAGCTAACACTTGCTTTGCATATTCATAACGCTTGGCATTAATATCTGATTGGATTTGGTAAGGATCTGCCACCGTTTTTTCGACAATATTTAGTTCAACAGTGACTTTACGTTGCAAGTATTCAGATATTCGTGCTTCTAATTCTTTATGTGCTGCATCACTATTTAAATGCTTTATCGATTGATCTAACTGTAAAATCAATACATCGTCGGTCGAGGCTTCATCTACCGTAGCATGAATTGCTAACTGCCTTAAACGGGCAATTAATGACATGCTGTCAATCATATGGGCCCATTTATCAACCTGGTTTGCCAACTTAATGGTCGCAGGGTCAATAACATCTTCGTTATAAGGCTGCTCAGGTAATGTTGCTAAATCAGGAACATTAGGCGGTACTGCAACAGTATTATTTTCAGCTTCTACACTCGTGTCTTCTATTTTGTCTAATGATGGACGCACAACAGCGCCATTAGGCTTTTTTCCACTATCCTCCAATGACTTTTTACGGCTTCTTAGCATATTTCTGGTAGCGATGGCGGCGGCTACTGGCGATGAAAATGGCTTAGATTGATTCTTTTCCTGTAGTTGTTCTGAGCTATTATTACTAACGGTATCTTCAGGGGTAATTAATTTATCATCATGAGTCGTGTTGCTATTGTCTATAGTATGTTGATCGTTACTGCTAAGATCAGATTGTAATGTTTTAGCTTCAGGCTCTTGCTCTATAATCGTATGATCTTGATGTTCAATTGTTAACATTTCTTCTGTTAGAATGCCATTGGCATTGGCATCAGAATCATGATCCGCTTCAATAACGTCTTCAGAAGTTGGTATATCTTCATGTTCATTTTCGTTTGTATGATGTTGGTCTTTCTCAGCACTATCTTTTGGATTTTCATTAAGGTCGGCCTTGTTCTGAAAAGAATCAGCTAACACTTTATCCTTGGTTGAGTTCAACGACTCTTGCTCTGATGAGGTTATTATTTTTGTTGTTTCAAGGCTTTCTTCATCACTCGCATTAGCATGTGCTAACGACGTTGACTTACTCAGCGAAAGTTCGTCAATATCTTGATGTAAAAGCTCATGAGATATTTCTTTACCTACTTCGGGCAAATCAAGGCTATTAGCAACCGGTTTAAAAGCTAATAATCTTAGTAACATCATATCAAATGCAGCTTGTTCATCATCGGCATAAGGAAGATCTTTTCTAGCAGTTAATACTATTTGATAGTAAAGCTGTACATCTTCAGGTGACATCAGTTGGCAAAATCGCGTGAGCATTTGTTGATGCTCTGCCGGTAAGCTAAAGTTAGCTTCAACCACTTGTGTCATAGCAATTTGATGTAACAACTGAATTAACTCGGCTGATAATCGGCTATAACTTGGCGCATAAGAGGCAATAGCTAATGAAAGTTGCATTAATGCAGCAGAATCTTGTTTTAATAAGGCGAGTATAATTTTAAAAACCCAATCTCGATCAACGCCACCTAACATTTGCTGTACATCAGCTCTGGTTATATTGCCATTGCCCTGTGCAATACATTGATCTGTCAAACTTAAACAATCGCGCATACTGCCACGAGCAGCTTTAGCTAAAAGCGCAATGGCTTCATCGTCAAAAGATACGGCTTCTTTGGTCAGTATTTCTATTATTTTATCGCTAATTTGTTTGATCGTAAGCGCTTTTAAATGAAACTGTAAACAACGAGAAAGTACAGTGACTGGTAGCTTTTGTGGGTCGGTAGTCGCGAGAATAAACTTAACATGCTCTGGAGGCTCTTCAAGGGTCTTTAATAAGGCATTAAAACTACTTTTTGACAGCATATGAACTTCATCTATCAAGTAGACCTTATACCGACCTCTTGTAGGTGCATATTGTACGTTGTCTAATATTTCACGCGTATCGTCGACTTTTGTGCGAGAGGCTGCATCAATTTCAAGTAAATCAACAAATTTACCTTGATCGATATCAACACAAGCATCACAAGTGCCACAAGGTGTAGCTGTGACGCCTGTTTCACAATTTAGGCTTTTAGCAAAAATTCTCGCTATGGTAGTTTTACCTACGCCACGAGTACCGGTGAATAAATAGGCGTGATGTAATCGCTGTTGGGTCAGTGCATTAACCAAAACAGTAACAACATGCTCTTGACCCATCAACTCATTAAAGGATTTTGGTCGCCATTTTCTTGCTAAAACCTGATAGCTCATTCTTCAGCCTTAATCGCCAGAATATTGCAGTAAAGAGAAGACCGATAAATCCATGCCTTCGAGTTTTTTTTCACCACCTAAGTCAGGCAATGATATAACAAATGCGGCATCAGTTACTTTAGCACCTAAACGTCTTATCAATTTAGTTGTTGCCTCAATAGTTCCGCCAGTTGCAAGTAAATCATCAATAATCAAAACATTATCATCTTTAGTTAAAGCATCTTGATGAATTTCTAACGTGTCTTGACCATACTCTAGCTGATAATCTTGCATAAAAGTAGCTCTTGGTAACTTACCCGGCTTGCGAACAGGAACGAATCCTAAGCCCATTGCTAGCGCTAAAGGCGCACCAAAGAGGAATCCACGAGCTTCAGTACCGACAATTTTTGTATAACCGCCATTTTTGAATTTATTCACTAAGATTTCTATGGTGAGTTTGAATGCTTCAGCATCGTCCAATATACCGGTTACATCTCTGAACATAATGCCGGCTTTAGGATAATCTGGGATAGTGTGAATTGCTGATTTAAGTGTATTGATTTGTGATTCAGTCATGTTCTAAAAGTCAAAAAAAATTTTAGCTACAGAATAAAGCAATTCACTGAAAAATTATAGTAACTGATAGAGAGTATTTGGAGATAATAGATCATTTAACAATTTAAGAAGGATTTTCTCATTTATCGGCTTTTCAATAATCGCCGAAAATATATCTGTATTGCAAACCAACTCTACTGCTTTACGTCCTTGGGTTGTCATGAAGATAACCGGTATATCGGCGAGTACATCATGTTGCCGAATATGTTTAGTCAACTGAATACCATTCATGATCGGCATTAAGTGATCGACTATCACTAAGTCATAGTAATCGTTTTGTAACTTTTCAGATGCACCTAGCCCATGGCGCGCTGTGCTTACAAAATAGCCCTGATTAAATAATACAGTACTAAGACTATCAAGAATGGTCTTATTATCGTCTACAACAAGTATTTTCATTTTAAATAAAGCTGTTGTAATTTAATTTGATAATAATGTAAACCAACCGGCTAACATGGGTAGTAATGGGGCGGCGAACATTGCAAGTACGGCTGCAAATATATGTCGCTTTGACGTGCTATCTTTAAAATTTTCTTCTGACATGATAATACCTTTCGATAGATTAATCGGCGCGCATTGTAGACCAAAAACACGATTAAAGGTAGTTATATTTGATTTAGTAAAACTAGCTTATTTACTTATCAAAATTTAATTATCTGCTGTATAACGACTATTAGCTATAACAAATAATTTTGTGTCTTCGCTCTTACATTTCGATATGGCTATAAAATACGGCTTGTTATGAACATAAAAAAACCAGCCTATAGGCTGGTTTTTGTGTCGTTCTATTTAACAGATATATTTAAATAGCGACATTTTTTCTTTGAGCTGTGTCTTTAATAAAGCTTTCCCAACCCTTAGCAGACTTACGAGTCTTAGGATCTTTCATTGCTAAACTAATCGCTTTATAAGCTTGTTTATATTGTTCTAAATAAAAGTGAGACTCAGCAATACTCATCTGAAGTCTTCCTTCATTTTTCACACCAAGTTCTATAGCTTTATTTAACGCTATAATCGCTGGTTTAAACTGCTCATCTTGCTTTAATAACATACCTTGTTTGCTGTAATGTTTCGCAAGGTTAGTCATTTTAGCCAATTCACCGTAGTAACTAGCAGCTTTATCAATATGTTGAGCAGCATGCCAAGCGTTAGCTAGTGAAGATAAATTTTTATCATCACGTGGTACTAAACCTGAATCAATGTGCTTCTCTAATAACATAGCTGCTTTATATGGTACTAAACTTTGTGAGTACAAACTTGCTAGTGTCTTAATTTCAGATTCTTTAACAAGGAAACCTTGTTTATAAGCAAGATCAAGTGTTTCTAGACCTTTCTGATAATCTTCGACCAACAAATAAAACATACCAAGTTGGGTCCACCACGTTTTATCTTCTGGAAATATTTGAAGTACAGTTTCAAGCGTTTTAACAGCATCTTTATATTTTTTACTTTCGTAATACGAAGTAACTTTTAATATATAAGGATTTTTGTTTTGCTTGTCACCGTAAGCCGCAATCGCATTATCTGCTGGCACAATCATTTTATCTAATTGCTTCAACGCATAATGAGCATTGGCTATTTTAGTCCAAGTATCGCCGTCTGATTTACCGGTAAAGTCCATCCAAGCTTTATAGTTGACTAATGCATCTTCATAGTCTTTAACTTGCATTTGCAAATCAGCTAACAGCTTAAGTCCTTCACCTTGATCGCCTTCATTAAGTATATCAGGTGCTATCGCTATCTTAAGGTATTGAATGGCTTTCGCTTCTTCGTTACCCATAGAGGCATACATAACTGCAATAAAACGAGCAACATAAGCTTTGTCATATTCTTTACTAGCGTCAATATCTAAAAGAATAACTAAAGCGCCAGGAATATCATCAGCTGAATAAGCTTCAAAGGCTTTAGCTACCTTTTTACCAACACTTGGACCTACAAGCTGTGTTTTACGCTTTGGCTTTTCAGAATCTTCAGCGCCAGCTGCAGATACTTCTGCAGCAATTGGCAATTGAATTAGAACAACTGAAATAATTAACAGTAAAGATGAAAAGATCTTATTCATTATTAATTTCCTCCGTCCATATTAAAGTCAAGTCGCACAGTCAAACCTGTTTGTCTCATAGCTTTGCCATCAACAACTTTTGGTTTGTACTTCCATTTTCGCAAAGCTCGTTTAGCTTCTTTGTCAAAAACGCGTTTAGGATCAGCTTCAATGACATCAACATCTTCAACACCACCAATTTCGTTGATAGTAAATGAAAGCGTAACCCAACCTTCTTTACCATCACGAGCAGCTTGTATTGGGTACTTAGGCTCAATACGAACTATAGGTGTTGCATCTCCGTCACGGCCAAAACCAGCACCAGGTGCAGAAATACCCGCATTTGCTCCGGCTAACTGTACACCAGGCATATTAAACGTTAATCCACCCGTGTCGTTATTAGTCTCAGGCTCAGGAGCTTGAGGCTTAGGCGGCGTTTTAGGCGGCGGTGGTGGCGGCGGCGGAACACGTTGACGGCGTTCTGCTGCTGACTTAGGTGGCGTCGTATTAACTTCTACTATAATGCTCTCTAATGCATCTTCTTTGTTTCTATCACCGCTAGAAACAAGAAAGGACATAAAAGCAAACAAAGCAAATGTTACTGCAGCGCCTAGTAGTATAGATACTAAAAAGCGAACCATAAACTACCCCTTAGCTGCAGCGATAGAAATTCTGTCTATGCCCGCTTCTTTAATTGCATCCATTACTTTCACAACAACGCCATGTTTTGCGTCTTTGTCCGCTTGAATGATTACAACGTCAGTTGGTTGCTCAGCCAATAATTTTTCAATATTAGCCGCAACGCGTTCAATATCTACACGACGTTTGTCTAACCAAATTTCACCATTATCTTTAACTGCAATAAAGATATTGGCTGACTTCTGTTTAGACTGATTTGCCGCTTTAGGTTTATTAACTTCAATACCAGCTTCTTTTACAAAAGAAGTAGTTACGATAAAGAAAATCAACATGATGAATACGATGTCAAGCATCGGCGTCATATCTATTACTGCTTCTTCGTCTTCACGAATACGTTTACGTGCCATTCGAATATCTCTCTAGTGATGAGGTAAACTGTCAACCAGTTTAGCCTTTGCTAGTTTAACTTTAGCGTCTAACCTTGAACTGAAAAACACCCCTGATAACGCTGCAACCATACCCGCCATTGTCGGAATTGTTGCCATTGATATACCAGACGCCATCAGACGCGGATTACCAGTACCTTGTTGTGCCATAACTTCAAACACACCGATCATGCCGGTTACAGTACCGAGTAATCCAATTAGTGGACACATTGCCACCAAGGTTCTAATTGTGAGCATGTTTTGCTCTAATTGTGCTGTCGCTTCGGAGATCCAAGTATCTCTAATTCGATGTGCATACCAAGAAGTAGTATCTACTCTTGCATCCCAACGTCCAACGATATCGTCTTTCATTTTTGGGTAATTTTTAGATAGAAACCAATAGCGTTCTATCATTAAAATCCACATCAGTAAGAGTGCGAAGGCAACAACGTATAGTACGTTACCACCAGTCGCAATAAAACTCCTGACAGATTCCCAAAGCTCTATCAGGAATAACATTATTTAGACTCCTTCTCGGCAAGTGCAGCGATCATGCCAGCGCTTTGCTCGTCTAACTTTTGCAATACAGATTTACTTCTACCAGCGACAATGCTGTGGATTAAGATTAGTGGCAATGCACAAATCAAACCTAAAGCTGTTGTTACAAGTGCTAGAGAGATGTTACCCGCCATAATTTTCGGGTCACCTGTACCAAATAACATAATCGTTTGGAAGGTCATAATCATACCGATTACTGTACCTAATAAACCCATTAATGGTGCAATTGCAGCGAACATTTTGATTAAGTTAATACCGCGGTCGACTTTTGGTGTTTCGCGTAAAATAGCTTCATCAAGTTTAAGTTCAAGTGTTTCTGCATCAACCGTTTTGTTTTCAAAGTAGACTTTTAACAAGCGACCAAGTGGATTGTTATCGTTTGGTTGATCAAGATTCTTCTCTTGAGTGCGAATTTTAGCACTCATGCTGCCAAGAACTATCATTCGTTCTAAAGCAATAAGAAGGCCGATAATTAGCAATACAGTAATCGCATAGCCAACTTCTTGACCTTCATGATAGAACTGCATTAATGTTTTCTTACGTGTTTCTAACGTTAAGATAGCACCACGAGATGGATCCACATATAAAGGGGCGTAACCAGAATTTTCACCAAAGAAAGAAGACGCAGTTCCAGCAATATGGCCAGCAGGTTGCTTAGCTAATGGCTGTACTTGTCCAACTTCGTCGTTATAAGTCAAGTAGCCGTTTTCAGATACTAAATTGAAAGTACCGATACGAATCACAGACTCAGTAGACTTTGAACCATCTAAGTTTGTTACTTCTGTTGTAAATCTAGATATTTCACCTGATTGCGTCATTTCAGTTTGCAAAGCAAACCATAACTCTTCAAGTTGTTCCAACTCTGGAATTGCTTTAGAATTCGCAATTTTGTCTAAAACTTCACCACGACCTGGGTATTCAGATGAAACAATAGACGTTGCAATTGTACCATAAGCATTAGCTGCAGCTGCACGACTTACACCGAACATCTCACCTAACGTACCTTGGGCATTATCTAACTCTACAGCTTTTTGCGCTAAAGTAATTTCGTTAGCGGCATACTCTTTAGTTAAACGTTTGTTACGTGCTTGTTGATTGGCTAGTTCTGTTTTAGCTTTGTTTAATAACGATTGCTTGTCAGAACGTGCAGACATAAATTCTGCTTCACGTTTTTTATCGATCTTAGCTTCAGAGATACGGTCATTTTTAACTTGTTTTAATAAGTCATCTAACTGATTGGCTGAAGCTGAAGCTGCTACTGTCATTGAAGCAGCAAATAATACGAAATTAATAACTTTTTTCATTATTTTGCTCCTGCTGCAAAGACGGGTAGTTTGGCTAGATCAAGTGGTAATTGCTTACGAGCCATTTGAATGGCGTCGGTAACTGGTTTTAAGTATTGATCACCTAAAGCATCCCAACCACGTTTTTCATTGTTCCAAACCCATGCATTTTTCATGTCAAGAGATTGAGCAACAAATGAAATACGTCCCATGTGAACGAAATCAGCTGTAATCTTACGGTCGCCTAAGTCAAGTTCAGCTTGATAGACACCAAATATACTGCCGTAGCCCGCTTCAATTTCATATGCTTCAAGCACTAAACGAAATTGTTCAGATACTGATACATCTGAATCACCCATGACATCACGTAAACCAGCAATACGCTCTTTACGTGCATCAATGTTCATAGGAACATCAAGGTCAACAAAAGTCTCTAACGTATCAATCATTTTGTACATCAATGGCACAACACCTTGCTTGGTTTTATCTATACCAGCAATTTGCTTTTGTAATGATTTAATATTAGCCGTTTGATCATTAACCATCAGTTGAACGTGATCGTTATAGCCACTTAATACGTCAGCTTCATCGACTGTATTACGATACTCAGCTAATAACTCTTGAGTTTGACCGTAAATATTGTCTATTTTGTTTTGTGATTGACTAGAAGCCTTAAAGATTTGAGCTTCTGCTTTTTGTAGATCTGTTAACGCATCTGCAGCCGCGAAGTTGCTTGCTGAAAATGCTAGTGCGCCAATTATCGTCGTTGCGATAAGGCTTTTCTTGCTTAATTTGGACATAGTTCCCAACCAATTGCTATTGAATTTTGATAACAAGCTTTATTGTTAACGCAAATTTAATAATCTGCCATTTTAAGTTTTTATTTTTTTAAAATAAAACCACGACAATATTCCCAGACGACAGCCTAACTGTCAACTAAGTACAATAAAAAGACCATTTATTTCGCTTTATAGTGCGAAGTAAACTTTTTCGTAACGTGAATTGAACAATACATTCATTTGATACAGAACATGATTGATTAACCCCATGTTACAGAAGACCTCTTAATTGTAATAATATGTGCTCCTTATGTTTTACTAACTCTTTCGTAGTAAGTCAATAATAATTACAAAATAGTACGGAAAACATAGGATTTTGATGACTAATTAGGCAATTATAATATATCAGCTAATTAATATAAATTCGCTTTATAACAATTTATTGAATAAATTTTACCCAAAATATATCTCATTGACACACATTTAACGCTCATAACACACCCAGTAAGTTAATTGGTTTTGCAATTTATCAGACCAATTAGACTCAATAATTCAGGTTAAATAAATATGCCAATCTGTAAATTGATTTTAAGTACTAGGCAAGATTAAATTAAAATGTCAGCTTTACTTTACTCGTATAAGTAATGATTCGAGTCACCTTTATGTTTATGTACCTATCCATTGTTATAAATTCCTATTTAGCTTGAATTTAATTGCACTCTGATATTTATTACAAAATAATTTTTAAATAGTAGTCATTCAATATATTAGTTACCTAATACTATGAATCATCGATTAATTATTCACATCACAAGTTAAATATAATTAACAATTGTTTGGTATACAGTAATCTAGTCAACATTTTTCATGGCAAAAAAATGTGTTTATTAAACCAATAAAATCTTTGATTATCAAAACAACATTAATGCTAAAAAATTACCGAGCGTTAATGTTAATTCACAACTTAATATTTGTTATTTACATACTTGTTTACATTATCTTCCTTGTGATTCATAAACACAAAAACTAATATTACTGCAAATATAAAGGGAGATTATAATGTTAAAAAATACGAAATATATATGGTTAGCGGCTTCAGTAATGATTTCAACATCTATACAGGCTAGTACAAAAGCCAATGTAGAATTAGAAGATATGCCAAGGTTGGCAAGCCACTACAATCAAAAAATCGATGCTGCACTGCTCGCACTTAATGCCCATAAATACGAAAAAGCTTTTGAAAAACTATCCAATACAGCTCGATGGGGTCATAAAGAGTCTCAGTTCTATTTGTCTACTATGTACTTGCAAGGTCAAGGCACAAGCCAAGATATCCCTAAAGCATGGATTTGGTTAAATTTAGCTTTAGAACAACGTAATACAGATTGGGTAATAATGAAGAGAAAGCTAAGTGAGCTTATTCCTAATGATGTCCAACAAGCACTTGAAAAAGATGTAGAAGTATATCGTAATAAATATGGTGTTGACGCAAGAGGTTTGAATTGTAGAGCGACCAAAGTCGTTGGTTCTAATCGCCTAGTAGAGCGATGTGAGCAAAAATGGGTTAACTAGACACCATCTAGCTATAAGTTAGAAGCTTCACGCTTATTTAAAGGGTTTTAATATCAATTAAAGCCCTTTTTTATACCACTTTAACCGCTTTAGATAATTGAGCATACTCTTGAGACCAAGTGTCATGAGTTTGCATAAAGGTCTTAATCGCCCCTCTTTCTTGTAATGTAAGATCCGGATGCCAAATATCAAAAATAAGTACGGCTCTCGAATTAGACGAACGATTATCTGCAGAATGCAAAAAACTATCATCAAAAATAATAATATCTTCATCAATCCAGGTTTTACGTTCTCCACCTACGGTTAACGAACTTAGTTCATCAACATAAATGGGCACATGAACTGTCAGTTTTACATTAGAAAGTCCATGGTGAGGTGGAATAATTGTATCTGCTGGCAATATTGATATAAATGCCTCTGGAGCATGAGGTGGACAATCAGCAACTAGAGTATCTTGAAAAACTTTTTTAACTTGCTCAATTTCAGGTGATATTTCACATTGTTTATCTGCTTTCAAAAGGTGAATTGATTGCCATTTTTTTGCGAGTAACAACCACTCTTTTTGCATATTTTTAGCGCCTATGGCGTCTATATAATTTTCTCTATCTGTATCCTTAATAATAGATTTTAATAAGGGCATGCATAACAGTATTTTTTCGACAAGGCTCTTTAGACCTGAAATTTCATCAACTTGATAATAGGGTTTTGCGGTTAAATTAGGAATATTAAAAAAACTTCCCTTTTGTAATTTGTGACTTTGCACTGCCTTTTCAAGACCAAAAAAACAATTAATAGCACTATCGAGCCGCCTACTTACTCCCATGCAAGTCTGCATTTGCATGTAAGCATTACGTTTTAGTAAATTGGTCACATTATTAAAGTGTTGCTTGTTATTTTTCCTTGTTTTTAGTGTTTCAATGGAAAAGAATTCAGGTGAGAAATTATGTAGTTCTTTATAGGCAATAAGCGCTTCTTCAAAGTTTTGCATACAAACAGCAACTTCTGCTTTTAATAGCAATACCTCTTCGTCTATACCACACACAGCTATATAGCTTTTAACTTTATTTTTAGCCGACACTAAGTCTTTGCTCTCAACCAGGCTTAATATAAGATACTTTGCAGCTAATTTATCTTTAGGATTAATCGCTAAAAGCGTTGAGCATTTTTCAATACATTTATCGAACGACTTGTAGCGAAAAAAATATTGGATAAGAGATTGATGTGCCAATTTATTGTTAGGAGAGCTCTCAAGAATGGTATCTGATAGATGCTTGGCTTCGGATAAACTATTTTCCATCATTAGTTTTTTAAGTTGTTGTTCTAATTGAATCACTTTTTCTTCAGTTAACATAAACTTCAGTATATAAATATAATATATTAGCGGCTATATAAAAGCAAAATGCCGAGCAAGCTCGGCATGTTTTTATTTTTATAACACAGAATTACTGCAGCGTCCCCTACCATACCGTTATATGCTGTTCTAACTACTAACGTCGAAATAACTGACGTTAGTTTTTAAAGGTATAACTACTTTGAACTGAATGAAATATTATCTCTATTGATGCTCTATAGATTTAAAGGTCAACTATAATAGTGTTGATGCTTAAATAACGCAGTAATCATTGTTAGCATCTAGTTGGATCATATTCAATTCTATTCATAGTGTGAGATAGTTTAGGTGCTCTTTAACATAGTACTGCATACCATTTAATCAGACGGATACTAACATATATCATTAGATGACTTATTTTACTATGTCATTAAACTTAAATCAGAAGCTATAAGTCGCTGCCTGAAGTTGCACCACCACCTTGACCGCGTTCTATAGATTTTACAGCAGCATCTCTCTGAGCATCTCTCATTTTTTTGGTAGAACAGCGTTTCTTTTTGATGTTACTGCCCACAGTGACTGTTCTTTCACAGCGATATCCACTCTCTGCCATCGCAGTTTGAACATCTTCACGAATTTCTTTCTTCCCTGCACTTTGGGTAGATGAACAGCCAACGCTGATGCATAAACTTACTGCTAACAAAATGATACTAGTTTTATTCTTCACTTTAATTCCTTTTTAATAACAAAATAACAAAATATACACATCAAATTTACAAAAAATACTCATAAAATACAAGGAGCATTCATTAATCATTAATACTATTTTGTAAGATATTATTAACACTTCTAATACCAGAGGTATTTGAGTTGAAAACAGCTAAAAAAAAAGCCTCAATTAAGAGGCTTTTTATCACTACATACTAATAAGTTTTTTCTAGAACTTAGTGCTTATACGTACATAAGGGAAACGGCCTGGGATCTCATACATAGATGGATCAAAGCTGTTCGCGAATGTTGAAAAAGAAGTACGTGGGTCAGTATCCCATAAGTTATTCACACCAGCAGTTACTTTAATATCGTCTGAGATGAAGTAAGTTACAGAAACGTCATGATAAGCCATAGCTTTCAGCTCATTAGTACTTTCTTTAGACTCTAAGTCACCATCGACATCAAATACTGATACGCCTGGGTTGCTACATAACTTGTCTTCGTAGAAAACGTCAGCTGAATCTGTATCAGCACCAAATTCACAATTTTCGACAGTTTTACCGATATAACGCACTAAGTAGTTAGCTGACCAATCATCTTTATTCCAGCTTACGTTAATGTTTGAACGAATGCGTGGAACAACGTCACGGTCAAATGCTCTACCAGCTAAGTTTTCTGTAACTGAAGTATTTGTTTCCGGATCAACATCAATGATTGTACGTTCATCAACATAAGTTAAATCCATACCGATGTTAAAATCACCAAATTCAGTTTCAAAGTTATAATCAATTTCAGTATCAAAACCTGATGTAGTTTGACCACCTAAGTTAACTAAACCGTTGAACAAATCTGTAATACTACCACCAGAAGTACGCTCAATTAGACCACAGAATGTTGTACCAGTAGTAGCACAAGTGTCTAAGATTTTTTGTGCGCCAGTAGATGAAACAGCATTAGCAATTTCGATATCAAATACATCGAAAGTTAAAGATAAACCTTCAGCCCACTCTGGACTATAAACAAGACCATAAGTGAATGTTTCAGCTTCTTCAGGTGCTAAGTTTTTGTTACCACCAACAGTGATACGGATTTGGTCATTTGCTTGTTGGTAACCTGCTGGAACACCAGCACAACCAGGAGCGCCATTACCACCACCATTACATGGATCATCCAAATTAGGGAAACTATCACTGTTGCCTAAGAATAATTCAGAGATTGATGGAGCACGGAATGCTTCAGACCAAGTACCACGGAATAATAACTCGTCGTTTACACGCCATTTAAGACCAATTTTAGAGTTAGTAGTATCACCAAAGTTACTGTAATCTGAATAACGAACCGCTAATTCAAGATCAACACTTTGCATCATTGGTGCGTCTGCAACTAGTGGAATAGCTAATTCTAAGAATAGCTCTTCTACGCTATATTTACCTTCAGTTGGTTGACGAGCATTACCAGATGTAATACCAGCAGCAATCAATGCATCAGGTTGGTCAGCACCAGAAACCCAACGTTTTTCCCAACCAGTTGCAAAACCAGACATACCAGCTGGCAATTCAAATAAATCACCAGAAAGGTTCAAGCTATAACCTTTAAGCTCTGACTCTAAAGCATCTTGTGCAGTAAAAGTTACGTAATCAAGCATTTCTTGAGTGATTGTACCTTCACCGATACCAGTAGAACCACCAAATAAATTTAATGGAGTACATGGTGCAGCACAATCAGCTGGGTCGCCAATTGATTTTTTGACACGATCCATATTTAGCAGACCGTCAGTGATTGAGTTTTGTTGAGTGCGAGAATAAACATAACTTGCATCCCAGTAAAACGCTCTATCGCCTAATTCAAATTCGCCTTCAAAGCCACCATTAAATTGGAAATGATCAACGTCTTGATTAAATTGACGGAAACCAGCTTCAAACATACGACGCCCTACTAAGTATAGGTTACCAGGTTCGCCAATCGCGCTATCTGTAGTTAATTCGATACCTGTTGGGTTCCATGGGTTGTTTTGAGAGATAGTAAAACCAGTATCACCAAATGCAGAACCGAAGAATAAAGGTGTTGGAGCAAGAGCTTGTGATGACTTACGGTTACCGTACATAACTTCAGCGTTAACGCGAATGTTATCTGATAACTCATAGTTAGCTTGTGTATAAAGATTCACACGCTCTTGAGGAGTTGATAAGTAGTTAAATGGTGCAAAGTTAAAACGACTACCAGGCTCTACCCATGGTGCTAAGTTTCCGCTGCCATCTGTAGTATTGTTGTTAAAGCCGCCGTCTTCATCAAAAAACATGAAGCGACCTAACGGTGTACCTGATGAACCGCCGTAGCCTTCTTCTGTACCAAATACTGGTACTGCAGAAATATCACGATCGCCCGCAAATGTTGCTTCTTCTTTTACATAACTAACATTAAAGTAAACGTTACCTTTATCACCAGAAACACCAAAGCCTAGATCGTAAGACTCTTTAACTCCATCGCCTTCGTCATATTGACCTTTATAAGCTGAAGCGTGAACACCTTCAAAATCTTTACGAGTGATGATGTTAACAACACCAGCAACAGCATCTGAACCGTAAACAGCTGAAGCGCCATCTTTCAATACTTCGATACGCTCGATGATTGATGATGGGATGTTATTTAAATCTACAGAACCACCTAAAGTAGTTGCTAAGCGACGACCATTGATTAGTACCAATGTACGGTTAGAACCAACACCACGAATGTTAAGAGTTGTTGAACCATTACCACCGTTGTTGCTGTTAGTGTTAATTGCAGAACCTGCAGATGGAATAGACTGAAGTACATCACCAATTGATGTAATACCAAACTTTTCGATGTCAATTGCAGTCATAACTGAAACAGGGTTTGCACCCTCAACATCAGCACGTCTAATACGTGAACCTGTAACTTCGATACGCTCTACTTTTTCAACTTCTGCTTCGTCTGCTTCTGCTGAGAATGCAGGTGCTGAGATTGCTGCTGCTGCACCGGCACCAAACATCATGGCGACGCGCACTGCTTTAGCTATTTTGCTATTGCTATACATATATACTCCCTGGATCACTTTCGTGATACTAGTGTTTAAATTTCAAGGCTATATTGCCTTGTTGTAGAATTATTTTGGTCATAGACCTAATCTGTCGGTTAAGATATTAAACTTAATCTTGTTAACGGGTCAACACAAACAGTTACCTTTTATTTACATTAGTATCAGTAAGTATGCAATCACGATAACAAATTCATACAATTACAGCTAAAAACAACAAGATAACAAAATCTCCTTAATATTAGAAAGTTATATAATAAAGACAAAAGCCAAACTTAACAGAAAACATAAAAAATAAGTTAAACTTTTTATATACAGTTACTTACCTAAAAAATCGATTAAAGTAAAACCACAAAAGCTTGAAGTAATGTAGAAAAAGAGAATATAAAGACAAATATACAAGCATAAATAATTACCCATAATTACAATAACTTAAAAAAATTAATGTCGAGCGTAAACATAATGAAACAAATCTACATATTAATTAACATTTATTTTGTAACTGGGCCGCTATTTTAATAATAATGGGTGGACTTTATATCGAGATTCGCCATCTTTAAATTCTGCTCAATAACTACACATTCAGTAAATTGAGCATAAATCACGATTAAAATAAGAGTTCTCTGTGGTATAGTCATTGGCAAATTTACTATGCAAAATATACTATGGTTATTGACCCCGTCCTAGACATGAGTTTATGGATAACTTTATGCAGTGTCGGCTTCGTCGCAGGGCTAATAGATGCCATTGCTGGTGGTGGTGGAATGCTAACCGTTCCAACATTACTAACTTCGGGTTTGCCACCTCATGTTGCGTTAGGGACAAATAAACTCGCTGCCTCTTTTGGTTCATTTACGGCATCATTTACCTTTTATCGAAAAAACCTTTTCAGCCCTAAATATTGGCGAGTAGCGCTTATTACTACTGGCATTGGCGCCATTTTAGGCACCATAATTGTAAACTTTCTATCAGTAGAGTTTTTAGATAAATACATCCCAGTATTAATAGTTTTAACAGCAATATATACCTTACTTTCAAAGTCAGTTTCTAGCGACGTATATGGCTTACCGTTAAAAACAATGTCGATTAAACTTAAGCAAGCTGTTCAAGGTTTAATTTTAGGATTTTATGATGGTGTCGCAGGTCCAGGTACGGGAGCATTTTGGGTAAGCTCTTCAAATGCAATATATAAAATTGATATTCTTTTAAGCTCTGGTTTAGCGCGTTCTACCAACTTTATCAGCAATTTTTTCAGTTTATTAACTTTCATTTATCTCGGCCATGTTAACTTTGTATTAGGTATTTCCATGGGAATATTTATCATGCTAGGTGCCTGGGTAGGCGCACATTGGGCGATTAAGTTTGGCGGTAAGTTTATCCGTCCGGTTTTTATTACTGTGGTAATTATCATGTCGGTTAACTTGGCTTACCAAGCTTGGTTAAGCTAACAAAGGTTATTTATGCTAAGTGCAATTAACAAAATTCATGCAATTCTCGAACAACTTGACGAGCAAGCCATGCAAGTTGATCAACAAAATAAACATTCTAAAACACATAAAATAATCCAAGAAAATGATATTTTCTCTGAAGCGCTTTTCAACACCCATAGTGATCTATTCCACCCTTACGTTGCTGAAGTAAAAAGTAAAACAAATGAATTATCACGATTACTAACTGCTAACAAAAATACTCTTGCACACAGCCGCTTACTATTAATAGAACAGCAAATATCGGCATTACGTAACGCTTTGAACTCCAATGGGGCACTACATAAAGAGCCCGCGCAAAGACTGGTTGCTATTAAGGCAAGGCGCTATAAAAAAGCGGCTCAAGCGGTAATGCAATCGAGTCATAATTTACATAAAAAGCTCAATGAAACATTTGAATTTGAACGCCGCTTAGTGGAAATGATCCAAGCACGAGAGCGACAAAACCACAATATTAGCGCCAAACAGACAAAACAATTAACTGAAGAAGTTCTCGCTCTACATCAGCGCCTTGGGCGATGTCGCCAAGCCATTTCCAAATTAGAGCGCGAAATAGCGCAATCTGAAAAATTTTAGTCTAAGTTACCAACAAGCCTGTTATTTTAATAAAAATTAACCTTTACTGATAAAAAAGGTTGGTGTTTTTATTGCGCTAGCATTACGCTTGCAAATATGATTTTAAAAAAGAGTCGCATACATGAAAATTTCTGATGATATTCATAACTACTACGAAAAATTAGTTTCTCAGCACTTTACTGTTTTAAAACTAGAAGATAACTATAGTGACGAGTTTATAGCCGATTTAGTTTGTGTGGTATTAAACCAACTGCCTACACGTTATATTCGGCATGAAGTGGATATGGCTTTTTTCCTGCCTGCATCTGAGCGTTTTGAAATGGAAAATAGTGTCAAAGTTGCGGTAGCAAAAGCTTTAGAATTTATGAAAGAACATAATTAATACTAAATAGTTTATGCATTACCCATGCTGCTATATATCGTAGTATTAAAAACAAATAACCTAATTGACTTGGTATAGCCTTTGAACATTCCAGACATCCCTAATAATCATGCCTTAGCGGTTTTATTGATAACCGTACTGGCATTATATTTATTTCGTCGAGAAGGCACTCCTTTAGAAACCTCCTCACTTGCTGTTATAGCAATATTATGTGTGATGTTCGCGGTTTTCCCTTTTTATGTTGATGGCAAACATTTCGAACCAAGTTCATTATTTTTTGGCTTTGGTCACGAGGCCTTAGTTACTGTCTGTTCATTGATGATTATTGGCCATGGCATTGTGCGAACGGGCGCACTCGAGCCCATTGGGCGATATTTGGCAAAATTGTGGAAGATTAGCCCGACCTTGTCCTTGTTGATAACACTTGTGCTTGCTGGTGGATTAAGTGCGTTTATCAACAACACCCCGGTTGTGGTCTTATTATTACCAATTTTGATTAGCGTCTCATTACGCACTAAAACTGACTCATCACCTATGTTATTACCCATGGGATTAGCCACCTTAGTTGGCGGAATGGCGACCACTATTGGTACCTCAACAAACTTACTTGTGGTTAGTATTGCAAAAAATATGGGGGCTGCTGAATTTGGGCTATTTGATTTTGCTCAGCCAGCACTTATTGCCTCAGTAGTTGCTGTACTTTACTTATGGCTAGTGGCACCAAAGCTTTTACCCAGCAGATCGCCCTCAATGCCCGACACTTCACCACGTATATTTAGTGCTTACCTTAATATAAATGAAGAAAGTGCCGGTAACGCAAAAACCATTACCGAAATAATTGCGCTAACCGATGGCCAATTAAAAATAGAGAGCATACAGCGAGGACCTGACAATAGAAATATTGTGCCCTTACCTGATACTGTGCTTGGTGTTGGCGATAGGTTAAAAGTTCATGATTACCCAGATCGCCTTAAAGAATTTGAAACAGTTTTAGGAGCAACCTTATTTTCTGGACTGCATAAAGTTGATGACGAACATCCTTTAAATGCCGAAAAGCAAACCTTGGCAGAAATCGTTATCATCGCCGGCTCAGGAATTGAAGGACGAACTTTACAAGAGGCAAATTTCATTCATAAACATGCTATCACTGTAGTTGCATTGCACAGAGCAGGTAAAGCAATGGAAATTGGTCGTAATGGTATAGGGAAAACCCGTTTGCAGATCGGTGATGTTTTATTGGTACAAGGTGAAATAGAGCAAATTGGCTTATTAAAAGCAAAACCTGGCTTATTAATAATCGATGGTGCGGAATCATTACCACAAACAAGTAAAGCACCAATTGCACTTTGTACATTGTTGGCAGTGGTAGTATCGTCTGCGTTTGGTATTTTACCTATTGAAATTAGTTCAGTTTGCGGTGTACTTATACTATTACTGACTAAATGCTTAGATTGGCAAGAAGCTTCATCAGCCCTGAGTACTCAGGTTATTTTAATTGTTGCCGCGTCCCTAGCATTAGGTTCTGCAATGATGATGACAGGAGGCGCAGAATATATAGCCCAAGTATTTGTCGCATTATCGTTTGGTTTGCCACCTGGTGGTGTTTTAGCCGCTTTGATGTTGTTATTAGCAATATTAACCAATATTGTTTCTAACAATGCGGCAGCTGTTATTGGTACCCCAATTGCTATTTCCGTTGCTAGCCAATTAAACCTTTCACCTGAGCCGTTTATTTTAGCCGTGTTATTCGGTGCTAACTTAAGCTACGCCACACCTATGGCTTATAAAACCAACTTATTAGTAATGAATGCTGGTGGATATAAGTTTTCTGACTTTATGCGTATAGGTATTCCATTGATTCTACTGATGTGGGTAACGCTTTCTTTACTGCTAAATTGGATGTATTTGTAAGCTAGTCGCATAGTAGATATATTTAAAGGCAAGTGTCTATTTTATTGATACTTTGCCTTATAGTCTCAATTTACAAGCTTCGTATGCACGCCCTAACTCTACTTCTTCAGCAAGTTGCAAGCTCTTTTACCTATCACTAGCATTGGGTGTCTAGTAAATGGTGTCTAGCAAAGTATAGAAGTATCTCTTTGGAAAATTAATTTTAGAGACAAGTTACAGTATCAACTGTAGCAGTTATGCTATCTATTGGTGAAAGGCTTTGATTTTTTGATATCCGCAGACAAATCCCTCATGAATAAGTAATGCAAAAACAGATAGATGCAATTAAAAAAACAATACGTTGACATAATTTATGTAATAAAAAGCACCCTAGATATAGGGTGCTTTAGAAAAACCATTAAAATAACTAACGTCAATAATCTAGGATTTCTAAGGTTTCTTGGTTAATGTTATGGTTGGTGTTTGTGGATTAGGGCCCGTAACAGTAAAAATGTACGTACCTGCTTCTGCAATGGTTAAGCTAAGGTTAGTTTGTGAGCCTTGCAGTAACTCAGTTGCTGAGCCTACAGTAACGATATTATTTTCGCCTGCGCCCATATTAATATTACTCCAATCAGCATCGGCAACTTTAAACTCATAAGCCTCAGCGTTAAGGTCAATTTCAACACTATAAGTGCTATTGCCAAGGTAGCTCAATTCATCTACAGCACCCCAACCATTCATACTACCTTTTACAAATACAGGCGTGCCAGCATACATTTCTGCGGCATAAATACTTAGCGTTGGTTCGGCTAAATTTGACGCGTCAAAAACAAAGGTATAATCGCCATCTTCAGTAAAGACCATACTGAAGTTATCATTACTGCCTGATAACAATAATTGTTGCTCACCTTCAATTATTTCCATGTCATCCGCAGGCGCCCCCATATTAACTGTTGACCAGTCAGCTGATGCTATTTTGAAACTAGGTGTTGAAGCACTAATACTAATAGTAGTTTGATATTTACCACCACCAATGTAAGTGAAAGGATTATCTTCACTCCAGCCATTCATGTCGCCGCGTACAAAGACGGCAGTACCAACAAATGGCTCTTCATTGGTAACAGTTAATGTCGGAGCATCAAGGTTAGAAGCATCCAATTCAAAGATATAAGTACCATCTATTGCAATGTTAATGCTGAGGTTGTCATTACTTCCCGGTAATAAGGTGAACGTTTCACCTTCAGTAACTAAGCCACCTGTACCTGGCGCACCTAAGTTAACCGTTGACCAATCGCTTGAGGCAATTTTAAAACCGTAACTATCAGCATTTAAAGTGATTGTTGCTTGGTAAATACCGTCACCTTTATAAACTAGGCTGTCAGTTTCACCCCAACCATTCATGTCACCACGAACTAAAGGAATGCTATCAGCGTAAGGCACAACATCTGGTGCGCCAGCGGTTGCATACGCAGATAAACCGGCACCTTGAGCTTCACCTTGTAATTTAACAAACACAGCCGTTGTTAATGCCGGCACGATAAAGCTACCTTCATTTTCACCTGCAGCGAAACTAGCACTAGCCACTGTGCTATCAATTGAATTGGCAAGCTTTGAATGTAAAGTGAAACCAGCTGCAGTAGCAACTGTATGAATTTTCTCACTGTTACTTCCGTTAACGATTACCACAACAGCATCGTAATTCGTATCTATGTCAGCAAAACCAGTGCCGTCGTCGATACTCATAACAATCAAACCTTGGGTTTGATTTTTGCCAATATTATGGAAACCAACACGGTTGATAATATCGTCTGCTGTCGTCAATCTAAATAACGGGCTAGTTGAGCGAATAGCTAAAAACTCGTTAAATACTGATGAGGCGAACATCATTTCGCTGCCATAAACCTTGGCCTCAGGAGTGGTCGCAAGATGTATTAAGTCATCATTGCTACGACCGCCTTTGTCGATAGGCAAACCTTTGTTCCAGTTATTGTCGGTTAAAGTGAAATCAACTAAGTTATACCAATCACCCGCATCGTAGGTATTTCTGTCTAATGATTTAGAGCGCAGGAAGTCACCACCCATTTGTAAAAATGGAATGCCTTGAGAAAGCAATATAATAGACTGAGACACGTTTTGTGTACGAACACGTTCAGCCATGCTCATGCCAGTATCTAGTTTAAATTGCAGTTGATCCCATAAGGTTTCATTGTCGTGCTTTGAAATGTAGTTAATCACATCAGCGGGGTCTTTGGCGTACATACCAAAAGCACTACCGGCTGCATCGGTACCATTAAAGTTTTTCAAAACATAGTCAGTTAACGTACCAGCCATACCGAGTTTAACAATGTCTTGTTGGCTAAAGGCGCCATCAGAGTCTTCATTATTGAATAAGGCAGCGTTTCTAATGCCGTCACGGATACGATCATTAAAAGTCCCCATTTCAGTGCCGGCCATATTTTCTTGGTCTGCACGTTCAAAGCCGCGACTTTCTTTATACCAGCCTTCACCGTAAAAATGGTTGTCAGGGTCAAGAGCTTGTATTGCATCACGCGCCGCTAACATTTGATTTTTCGAACCTTGGCTCATGATGTCAAAACGGAAACCGTCAAATTGATATTGTGTAGTCCATTGCTTTAATGAATCCACCATCAATTTATCCATCATTTTATGCTCAAGCGCAGTATCACTACAACAAGTACTGTTTTGTACGCTACCCGTGATTACATCACGGCTGTGATAATAACCTGGGACGATTTTATCGAGTACTGAGTTATCCCATAAACCTGATGAATTAGTATGGTTATAAACCACATCTAAAACTACGCGCAGTCCAGTGTCATGCAAGCCTTTGATCATTGCTCGCATTTCTTTAATACGTGTTACCCCTTCAGGGCTTGAAGCATAAATACCATCTGGCACATTAAAGTGTTTAGGATCGTAACCCCAATTGAAACTGTCAAAATTACGCACAAATTCCATCAATTTAGCGGCATCATCAGTAGCACTGTCATAGTTTTCGAGCACTGAACGTAACGTTTGATCGTCAATACCTTGATAACAAGGCGGTGCTTGGAAGTCTTTTTTACATAAATCAAGAACAGTGCTATTTAAGTCAATAATATTAGCCGCGTCTTCGTTGATGGTGGCAATATCATTGGCAGGCAACATATGAAAATGAGTTAAACCGTTGTCAGCTAAGGTTTTCAAATGCTTCATTGGCACTGAGTCAAGTTCGGTAAATGCTAAGAATTTACCACGATTTTCAGCACTGGTACTTTGATCATTAATACTGAAATCTCGAATGTGACCTTCATAAATTACCGCATCTTCATAATTTTCAATACTCGCTACAGCATGACCTTCCCATCCCTCAGGCTGTAAGTCTTGGTCATTTAAATTAACAAACTGTGAGTATTCACCGTTAGTTGATAAACTCACAGAATAAGGGTCGGTACTTTCAATCAATTCAAGCGCTTTATTTTGAGGGTGATAAATACTTAACTCAAAACGATAGTATTGGCGGTCTAAACTCGCGTCTCCTTGATATGACCAAACACCCGTAGCTGAGTCTTCACTCATTTGATGAGTTGCTGTCAGGTTTTTTGCACTATCATAAACGTTTAAATTTACGTTTTGAGCTGTCGGTGACCATACAGAAACTAATACAGTACCATTTTCATAAACTAGACCTAACGTGGCTTCATCAGCATCGTTATCGCCTTTAGTATATAAGTCATCTAAAATCAGATCTGCTTGCACATAAGTGGCGGCAATCGGAATGTCGTCCACATCATAACCTACTAGTACTAACTGATTTTTGGCAACAGCTTTAGCTTCATCAATACTTAAATCAATACTATAAGCTGGCCAATCAGCCACTAATGGTGCTGCTGATTTTTGTTCATCAGTTAAGTTAATTGGCGTTAATTCCAACGCGGTACCATTAACTTGACCATTGTTTTCAGGATCAGCGGCAATGCCAGCTGTTGCTGAATGATGCAGTTTAGCAACATTCACATTCGCAGCGTTCCAAACCAAGGTATTTACATCAATCCAATGCCCCGCAAAATCGGCTATTTTTAACGCTTGCTCACCTAAAGATTCAATAGGAAACTCAAACACCGAACCTTCACCAGAAATGGTGAAATTCATGCGCTGATAAGTTTCATCTTCTTGCATAAGTGGCATTTTAAAATTTCCGCCACCAAATTCTTTGCCAGCATCATCGGTACCTTTATGAACAATAAAGTTACCACATTCGTTATAGCCTTCTTTTAGGTTAAATACCCAATAAGCTCCATATACTGGGTCGATACCAGTTAGAGATAAACCATTGTCCCAGCTTGGGGCAAGTGAATCGTCGGCATAGGCATCACAAGTGGTGTCGTTCCAATTATGCACTTTATATTCCGCATAGTTTTCGTCGGTGCGGTTGTAATAAAGTACGGCTTGATTCTCAGCAGGAAAAAATACCGGAATAGCCGCGTTAGGATCTACGCCAACAACACAACTTTCATTTAAGGCATCGGGGACTGTTGGTGCAGCACATTGAATAGGTTTGGGTGCAACACAAGTTGAGCCGGTTTCATCTGGCACCAAGGGCACATCACAGCTTAATAATACTTTTCCGGGCTCAGTTGCATCACTACCACCACAAGCTGATAACACTAAGCTAAATAACGCTACTGTCGCTAGCCTAATAAATGCATTGTAAGTAAACATAACAGAACTCCGTTGGCCCGAGTTTCGAGCACTATATGACGCTAATCTATTGTTAGCATTAAGTTGTTTGAATATTTTTATTTTCATTTTCATTACTCTCTTTAACTATGCTTACAATGAATAAGTGAGACCTAAAAAGAACTGGCGGCCAAAATATTGTAACGTGCCAGTTTGAGCGGTTTCGCCAAAGTAACTTTTGGTAGGTTCGTCGGTTAAATTGTTCACTTGGAAAACTAAACCTAAATTATCATTTACTTGATAAGATGCTTGGTAATCAAGGACAGTTTCGCCATCGTAGTTGACCGTTTGTGCTTCCACAGCAACTTGTTCGGAAACAAATTCATCGCGATAACGCACACTTAAGCGGGTTTCAAAGCCTTGGTATTCCCAAAATAGCGTAGTTTGCAGTACGTTTTCAGATAAGCCCGGTAGTGAAATAGCTAAATTTTGTTGGCCGAGTTGTGATATTTGTTGTATTTCACTTTCGGTGTGTGAATAACTCGCATCAAAGCCTAAACCAGACCATAACTCAGGCAGGAATGAAAATATTTGCGTATAACCTAACTCAATACCGCGAATATAACCGCCCGCTTCGTCGTTGAATGCCGTTTCAAAATCACCATTTCTGACTTCTAAGGGTATACCACTCAATGGATCGGTATAGACTTCGGGTACAGCAAAGCCATTACCAGCAAAGTCATACTCTGTAATGGTTTGGGTAATAATACCTGCTGATTCTATGTCTTTATAAAAAACAGCCGCAACAAATTTACCATCGGTTTCAGTAAAATACTTTTCATAAGAAATATCATATTGATTGGCGTAAAACGGCTTTAAATGAGGGCTATTTTTCGCTTGGCCACTAATTTTGGCATAACTGCCACCATCAGTATTAACCACATTGATATTATAACTAGAGTTTGATGCTAAACGTTCAATGTTCGGGCGACTCATGACTTTAGCTGCAGCAAAACGAATTTGATCGCTTTCACTTAACTGAAAATTTAAATTGATCTGTGGTAAATAGTCTCTGTAAGTATTGCTGATCACAGTAGAAAAATAACGTTGGTTAATTAAACCCACTTCATCAGTAATAAACTGAGCACCCAATTCAGCGTTAGCAAATTCTATTGGGTTACCTTGTGCATCTTTAATATCTTGCCCGTATTGATCTTTCTTAGTACTTAAACCAACATCTTGCAATGATGTTGACGCTTGCGTAGTTTCCACCATGCGCACGCCAAAATTACCAGTGACTGGAATGCCCGCAATTTCTGTATTAATGTTCGCCATCACATAAATTGACAGAACATCTTCATATACTTGACCACTTTCTTTCATCGTCCAGTCAGAGGTTTTACCAATCGCAGCGCCGTTAATAACACCGCTGGCTTTATCACCCCAAGTTTGTACTGGATTTGGACGTCCATCAGGGAACCAAGCCTTCAAAATTTTATCTTGATCTAACGCTAGGTAGCTTGGGAAGTTTGAAAAATTGCCACTCCAGTTAACAATTGTCGCCATATCCTCAGTAATGCGAAGTGGCGCCTCTAATGAACTTAACGAGCTATCGCTACCGTATTCAAATACCGAACGATCGTTACTGTATTCACGTTCTGAATAACGCGCGCCTACTTCAATTGAAGTAATGTAATCGTTGTCTAGTTCATACGTAAAATCAACTCGAACAGCGCTTACTTCATCTGAATTAACATACGGATAGATCCCGTATTTACTTACCATTACTTTGTTTAAATCAGTAAAAGCGCCAGCTTGGTTTAAGCCAATATCAGGTAGGTCTAAACCATTCAATAAGTAGTTAATAGATACGTTGCTATCAAGTTTAGGAACATCCGCGTTAGCATCTTGTGCCACTAGTGCCCAAATTAAACCATTTTGAAATTCACTATTTGCCGATGAATACGATAAATCCATATTCATATTTAGCCGTTCTGTTATTTGCCAATCGGCATTAATACCAAAACTTTGCACTTCATCAACATCAGAATTATCATCGTTAACAATTTCAATGCGAGTTGCGCTGTTCGTTGTACGGCTAATGTTGCCACCAATAACAGAGTTTTCATGAAGCACAGGGTTACTAATCGCGGCTTGATCTCCTTCAAATTTCACTCGAAAACCACGAGCAAACTCTTCTGAGGTAAACTTTGAATAAAAACCATCTGTTTTAAGTTTGAAGTTATCAGTAGGTTGCCATTCAAGCGTTGCCATGAAACCATCGCGGGTCTCTTCACCGCCTTTGTGCTGTATCTCAAAACCTTCGCTGATGTATTCTTTATTAATATTAACGCCGTTATCTTTAGTCGGACCGTTAGTGTCATTATCAAGATTATCAACGTCGCGTAGTTTACTGTAATTTAAACCGACAAATTGCGCAGTAGCGCTTGGTTGAAATAAACGAGCATAGCCTAAAGCAACACCTAGCGTTTCATCGGCAAATTTACCTTGATATGAAACACTAAAGCGATGACCTGTAGATGTTGCATCTGGCACATCTGCGGCTAAATCGTTATACATGCCACGGGCATTAATACTAAAGCTGTGATCTTTTTCGTTAGACAAGGGGCTAGCAGTGGTTAACTCCACCGTACCAGCAACACCACCTTCAATTAATGAAACTTTAGGTGATTTATAAACTGCCGCTTTTGAAATTAACTCTGACGGATATTGATCAAATTCAACACTACGTTTACCGCCAGTAGAGACTTGTTCGCGACCATTTAAGGTTGTAGAAACAAAACCACCTGACATACCACGAATGTTAATTTCAGCCGCCTGCCCACCAGTTCTGACTGCAGAAATACCAGGTAAGCGTGTTAATGCATCCGCCATAGAAACGTCAGGTAAACTACCTAAATCATCTGCGCTGAGTTGTTCGGTTACTGTATCGGCAAAACGTTTTTGGTTAATGGATTGTATCAGTGAGCGACGAAAGCCTGTCACTTCGATTACTTCCATTTTTTCTGGTACTTCTATGTTTTCAACTTGTTCTGCTACTTCTTTTTGATTGTCTTCTTGAGCATACAAAGCTCCAGAATAAGCAATCAAACCACTAGTCATCATAGCTAAAGTAACATTACTGAGTTTAAAGCTTGGCTTAATTTTAGACATTGTTCCCCCTTGATTCATCCCTGAATATTCTATTTGTAGATCAGCCTCACCACTGATTTATTGATTAAAACCAATATAGAAAACATAAAACATAATAGATATAGACTGCATACGTATTCCTATTCGGCACAACCCAACAATAATTGCCTTGGTAGCTCAGTAATATTGTTGTTTGAAAAATAGGCCTAGATGCCGGCAAGCACTGCAGGAACTGAAAACAACTAAGTAAACATTAAATATAAGAAGAACTGATTTACAAAAAATCACTAGCGATTTTAGCTTCTACATACAAAGAATCGATACATGTATGAATACGTATGCATACAATTGTGCTCTATCTTCATAAATCGCTAACATCAAAAGCAGATTAAATAACTCATTAAAATAGGCTCACACGATGAAAATAAAAATTTAATTGTCTTATCTGCAAAGGGCACTTAACACCATAGGCATTATATTCACTTAGTGTTGTCACCTATAATGGCTTTTCTTATCGAGTAAAGTCGACTTTTCGCCTGAATTTTTGCACTAGTTTTACTTGATGCATAGTGTGAGCTTTATTAATAATCGAAAGCGCTAAAAAGGTTAAAATGACAAATAGCAGGCTTTTGTTTTTGGTGGTTGTCATGGGGTAGGAAGCTCAATCAGTAAATCATCCAAAATCAAAGGGTCACTGCGTTCACCACCACCAAATTCCCAGTCAGCTCCTGCAGGAGTCAAGGTTCGGATACCGCCCTCGCCCGCTCTATCCCAAGTTGTAAGATAGATTTTGGCTCCTGCCCAACCGTCTTGGCCAAGCGCCGAAGCGCTGTAAGCTAACGTAATAGTACGCGCATCTTTATCTACTTCGACACTAGGGGCAGTGCCAAGCTTTTGTCCGGGTTTATCAGCAGTGGCTCCATTACTGTCAAATAAGAAATTGCCCCAGCCATAAAGCACATGAGAAAAATCCCATAGGAAACCATCTGGTGCCTCTGCCTGTAATGTAGATAAGGGCTTTATACCCTCTAGGCCTGGAAAATCAAAAAAGAGTGTAAAAGCGACATGATCCAAATGATTGGAAGCTACCCACATATCAGTGAGCTCATGCATAGTAATATCTAACAGTAATGTATCTCCAGCACTACGGGCACGAACGGCCTCAATATCCATTTGCTTGCCAAAGGTAGATTCACTTGGAGGAAAAATGTTCCCCGAAAGACCATTGTCATCATTAAGTCCATCTTTAAACGCTACATCCCAATTGGCTTTAACTACGGTTTCGTTATATTGCTGGCGTTCGCTCGCGGCATTAAGCTCAGTAGAATACATTTCGAAGAACCGTTTATGAGTGCCTAAGTCAACAACTGGTAATGTGGTCTCCCAACGACCATTAGCATCTGCGGTGATACTTGTTACGTTATCAAGATTGCCGTCAACGACTAGCGCTAATGTGCTATTTGGTTTACTGATTGAGCCACTGATTGTGACGCTCTCCTTTAGCGTTTTCTTGCGATAATCCTGATCAACACTAATACTGTGAGCTGCAACTGCTTCAGCATTAGATTTATTTTCAGCTTTGAATATTAGCAGCCCCCTAGCAGGTACTTCCGTGGTCAGAGTACCATCTTGCCCAACAACCAAGGTGGTTGTATTGTTGCCAAGTTTGTCTGAGAAAATAGGCTGTAGCACCTGCCCGTCAGGCAAGCCTGTTGGCATATTATTCAGTAAGGTGGTGTGCTCAGCAGTGTTCATAATGATAAAGGCGTGCTCGCCTTTGTAGCTGCGTTTGTAAGCAAATACGCCAGCACTAGTAGGGTTATCAGCCAGTAATTCCATTGAACCACGGCTAAATAATTTGTCACCTTGACGAAGTTTGGCTAGGGTTTGAGTGAACTTAAATAGTTCGGAATCTTGATTAAATTGGTCGGTATCCGTTAGGTAACCACCGGCAAACATGGCTTGGCGCGAATCAAAATGATTTTGCTCGTTCCCCTGATAAATCACCGGAATACCTGGGATGGTAAAAATTAACGCTAGCGCTTGCCTCATGCCTGCCTCACTGCCAGGGAACCTAGGGGTATCATGGTTATCAATGAAGTTGGGAACGATATAAGGGTCAGGATAAACTTCTAAGTGTGCTTTAACGCGAAAGGTAAGCCAACTGGTTGGGCGACCTGCGGAAAAAATCCGGCCCAGTTCTTCGTGCAAGGGAAAGCCAATTATTGAGGATAATTCTGGTTTTTCTTCCGTGCCCAAATAAGTTAACAGTTTGCGCTCTGCAGAATCTGACAAAGGTTTAGAAACATCTTTAACTTCGCCAAAAGTAAGAAAATTGTCTCTGCCTGTTTCGGCTGCGGTATTAAGAATGCCGTCTTGCGCGTGCAAAAAGTCGTACCAATAATCATGTTCAACATATTTCACTGTGTCGATACGGTAAGCATCAACACCAGCTTCTCTTATCCAATAGTTATAAACATCTTTAAATGCTTTACGAACTAATTCATTAGAGGTGTTGATATCGTCTAATCGCCCCATTTGGTATGTCCATTCCTGCACCGGGTCATCGAGGTCAACCACAAGTGGTGTCCAGTGGTAAATGTCGGCCTTAACATGTTCTGGGTTATTGGCATTATTCATATCTAGCGGTGGCATAGTTGGCGCTGAAGTGGGGATATTATTGCCAACAAATTCGAAGCCTACGGTGGGGTCATTTGGGTCGTATTCATGGTCATAATCAAAATAATTTCCCGTATGGTTGATAACTATATCTTTGATCAAATACATGCCCCGGATATGGAGCTCGTGAGATAGATTTTTGTAAGTATCTAAATCCCCAAAATGCTGGTCAATTTTTCTGTGATCTATTGGCCAATAACCATGAAAGCCGCCATAATTTTGTGCTGCATTCCACCATTGATTGGTAACAGGTGGTGTGGTCCATAAGGTGGTAGCACCAATATTTTGAATATAATCTAATTTGTTGATAACCCCCTGCAGATCACCACCGCTATAGTGGCTTTCTTTTGTAGGATCATAGAGGTTATAACCTTGATCATTTCGAGCGGGTTCACCGTCGTTGAAGCGATCAATCATGAGGAAGTAAATAATCTGATCTTGCCATTCTGGTGAAGGAACATGTATTAACCGGCCATCTACGCAGCCTGCGATTGATGCATCGCAGGCATTAGTTAGGTTTGCTTTTTCGCTATGAACATTATCACTACAGCCATTGCCAGCGAGCATAATTAAAAACAGCGCTGTTAAAAGATCAATAGGACGTTTGTGAATACTAATATACATAATTTCTCCCGATTAAGTTCCTGAACAGCCGCCATTAATTTGAATACAAAACAAAACTGATTATTAGAAATATCAATTGGTTATCTTTAAAAATTTTTCTATATGTTCGTCATATTTCCAATCACAGTTGAGCTTATTGTGAAACTGCTTCGTGGAGTTTGCTTTGTTGCCTAAGGAGCTGTGTTTGTAGTTCAGAATTATTGATAGCGCTATTAAGTAGTAGCACTGCTACGCCATGTGATTTTACTGTGATATTCAAGGCTAAATCATTGTTATCAACAAGATACTCTTGACCAGTCATTGCATTGGTCCATAATCCTGTACTCAGCATTTTGTCCAGAGTGAACTCGGCTTCACTATTACCTTTATTCAGCAGCACTAATGCGGTTTGGTTATCACCATTGTTTTGGTAAACACGATAGAAACTCGCCATATCATCTTTAAAGTCGACATTAACTTGTAAGCCCCGCTGTAAGGCAACTGAGCTTTTTCTAACATGGGCTATACTGGTTAACTCATTATGTATAATGTGATTTTTAGCTTGTTCAATTCTTTGCTGACCTAGGTAGTTTCGATTACCTTTATGCTCAGGTTTGCCAGTCATAAAATTGATTTCAGAGCCATAGTAAACTACAGGAATTCCTCGAGCGGTAAATAACCAGTTATTGGCATCGATGAAGCCTTCATCAGTGGCATTCATGCGTTCCATGTCGTGATTATCGTAGAAAGTCATTAGCTCATACGGGTTTTGATAAACACCGTCATCTAGATGTAGATACGACAATATATCGCTAAAATCGCTATCAGTATTTTCAAATACTTCGGTGATCGCTTTTCTGCCAGGGAAATCTAAAACACTAACTCCACCATTTTCAGAACGAGTATGTTCAGCAATAAATTCTGCGTCATAAGAGTAGCTTTCGCCGAAAATAAAAATATCAGGATGATGCTGACGAATGCGGCCAAAGAGTTTTTTCCAGAAGTGATGTGGCATTTCTTTAATGGTATCAACACGAAGCGCATGGGCGCCTTGTGCTATCCACTTAAGATAAGCTCCTTCAAAATAATCTAGCACAGCTTCATTGTTTTCATTTAAATCTGATAGTTGTGCCAGGCCAGTATGGGTATTGAAAAAGGCATGCATCGGGTTACTAGGGTCGAGATTTTCAGGATAGATATTTTGATGATCGGCAACTAACTTACCGCCTTGATCATATATTTCGCCAAATTTAGGTTGATCTTCTACCATGCTGTATGAAGGTGAGCCATGGTTAGCGACAATATCGAGCACTAAATTTAAATCATGCTTATCTTTAAGTTGCTTAGTTAAGCCAGCAAAGCTTAAATCTTTTGACGGTAGATGTTCATCAACTTGGTAAAAATTATTGGCCCAATAGCCGTGATAACCAGTTTTTCCGCCATCTTTGTAATACTCACCAAAAGCGACTTTCTCGCCGCCATTAAAAGCTTGGTCTGGATTGTCATATATCGGTGTTAGCCAAACCGAAGTGAAGCCCATATTTTTAATGTACTCGGCGTTACTTAATACACCTTTGAAATCACCACCTAAATAGCCAACATTAGCGTGTTGTCCATCAGGGCCGTTAAGTGGAATATCGAAACTTGGGTATTTTCCGCCTTGCGCTTCATGATTGTTAGTTTTATCACCATCAACGAATCTGTCAGTTAATAAGAAATACACTGATTCAGAAGCATAAGGATTCAAAGTTCCGTAAAATACAGGGTTTTGTTGATTTGATATTATGGATGAATTTGAGGGCTGCTTTACTGAAAATGTGCAGCCAAAAATAGATAAAGATAAAATAGTACTGACAGATGTTAAGGTCAATGCTCGGCTAAAATTCATAGTGGAATTATCCTTTTTCATATCATTACTATCCTTTTTTCTAATAGCCATTGTTGGCACTAATCACTAGTAAAGAAAGGTTCAGCTGATATTTTATAAGTTATTATTTGTAATGCTGTATCCTAATTACTTAGCCAGATCTATTACAAGCATCTACATACGTATTCATATATTACCGACCTGTGGGGTATAATTAACTTGGTCATTTGATTAGATGTATTTATTGCGCGATAGGAGTGAAAACGATATAGCGGTTTATAACTTAGATGATTATAATCTCTGATTTTTAGATTGGGTAAATAATTGAACTTAAAAGATTGAGTACAATGGACTTCAATGTTCATTTCTCGAAAATATTAAGAAAAATACGTTGTTTTCACATGCTAGTCTAGAGCCTGTTGAAAAAAGTTACTTAGATAAATAAGGTGATTTTTCTAGGACAAGCTTACTTGTGATATCTAATAGAATATTTTCTAGATTTCGTTGAAGATGAAGTATTGCTTTTACTGACTTAAGAGGTACTTTAAAGATTGGGTGGCAACCCTAATAGCCACACTCCGGCACATGAGTCGTCTGCTGCGGTTGCTTCCAGCTTGCCTTTCAACGAAATACACTATGTGAATTAAGAGTTAAATTGTAGCAGTTCATGTAGCAAAATCAATTGTGTTTAACATGATAAAATTTACCGCATAAACAACAATTAACTTCTCTATTTGCCACATTGCTGAAGTTAGCATTAGAAAATTTATATTGAAAATCTTTGTATGCTTTGATCTACAGCGGACATGTCTGAACAAACAAATTACGCTAGCCGTTTCCTATTAGCGGACGTTCCTCATAGATAAAAACATGAGTCTTTTGAAGATTACTTAATGCCAATAATCCGTTATGTCTGAATGTGAACAAAGCCACCAGTCACGAAGTAAAGTGAATATGAAGATAGTTGATTAATTAATTTGAAAATTCTTAATGAAATTTGAAGGTTATTAAAGAGCAGAATCCTACGAAACCATCTGAATCGCAGAACTCTGATATATTACACTTATTTTTTTCGTAATCTGCTGGCGATAATACCTGCAATAGCTAAACCAAATAAAGCCAACGAAGTAGGTTCAGGTACTTGAGTCGGTTCAGGTCCCTCAAACGATATAGCTAACGCCAAACTCGGAGTCAATAAAAGAATAACTGTCAATCCGGCTAAAATCTTGTTCATTAAGAATGTCCTTTTAGTTGTTTATTATTAACCAGTCTTTAACTAAGCAAAAATCACACCAAAAAAAAACTTCAAATAATATCAGTGAGTTAAAATAAAATCATAATTGAACAATATTAAAGTGTAAATAATTACGACACTTATTGGATAATAATAATTTTCTACTACTTGAAATCATCTTCTAACATTAGCTCTGACTAGTACTTAATTTAGTATAGACAAGTCATGAAAATAATTATTGAAATGCCCACTCTTGTATCAAAGTTAACGTTACATGAGATTAATTTGGCTTAATATAAGAGAATGCTCTGAGGAAAAAGTCAGCATTACAAGATGATACACCAACGGCAGGAGTGAGCTTGCAGCCGTCATATCGATTGTTACCGTTTTATAACCATATTTTACTTTTTTGATCATGAAATGAGTATCAAAAGTGATTTTTGGAACGTCTGCTATACAAATGATGATCAATTAGCTGCCTAGCTGCTTAAGTCAACTAACTGGTGTTCAGTTGACTTCGATAAATACTCGAAATTTCAAAATATTAGTTCCGCTTTGCGCACAAAGTGATCTTTAAATCTAGGGCTCACAGTTGACGTTAGGAACACAAAAGCTAAAGCTTCAAAGTGGCATTAATTAGCGTTAAGTGGCGAAACACCAACCGCAACTTGGACTTGAAGAGAGCCTTAGCGACAGTGACTCTAGACTTCCATTAAGCTGTTGTAATTCCGATTATTTCAATTGACTCTTTAAGTCTTTCAAAAGTTACTGTTTTACCATATCTATCATAAGTAATATTCCCATTACTATGCCCTAGTATTTGAGCAGTATATTGGCTAGCAACGCCAGCATATTTTAGCTCTGTAGCAACGGTATGTCTCAAAGAATGAAAATCCACGTCTGCCTTTTCACCTGTCACATTTGATTTAGAAGGATTATTTCTACTGAACCAACGGCTAGCAGCATGACTGTAACTTCCTTTAACAACAGTCCATTGATGAAACAACCTATTTCCAACGCATTGACTTACCCATTCTAACAAGCCCAACTCAATAAGTTTAGGGTGAGTAGGAATAGACCGTTTTGCATTACTAGTTTTGAGAACATCACCTCGAATATGAATAACATCTTTAGTTATATCTTGAGGCTTTAACTGGCATATTTCATTCATTCTTGCGCCCGTAAAACGCCCAATCATAATAAGCCAATAGCGCCTATCACCTTTTCCATAACTATCAGCAAACTTAAGCAACACCCTCAATTGCTCTGGTGTGTAAGCTCTACGACCTTCTGATATATTTTTCTTTTTCTCAATAACTTTTAAGCCTTCAAAGGGGTTCTCAGTTATCAAAGCATTATTGGCGAGTATCCAGCGATATAGAGCATTGAAATATTTCAGGTAACGATTGAAGGTGGTAGCAGTTTTAATCACCAAGATAGAGGCTTTCAAGTCTATAGCTATTTGTCGGGTAATTACGCATTTAGGTAGAAAAGCTAGAGAGCTTTCAATACGAGTATATTCCCTAGCGCACCATCGATTACCGTTTTCCGCTAAATAGGCTTTGATAAGATTTGTAGTTGATGTGATTTGTTTAGGTTTAGCGGGTGGCTCTGTCAGAGCAGTGTCGTTTACTGCTGACGATGAACCAAATAGGATATGACTAACTTTTCTAAAAGCTTCTTTCTTACAACGCGTTCTCAAGGACTTCCAAACGGACTGATTTCGATAGTAATAAATACCATTACGGCAATGAAGATAAGGAATTTTAGTCGTAAGCATGTAGCACTCCATGTAGCAAAATTGCTAAAAGGCGTGTAAGTCATTGAATATAAAAGATTGGGTGGCAACCCTAATAGCCACACTCCGGCACATGAGTCGTCTGCTGCGGTTGCTTCCTTCCGGACCTGGCCGAGTTCACAGAGTATCATTGCGGAGGGACCAAAAGGGTCACCATAGAAGCGCTGAAAGAATCTCTTTAGCGCGGCGCGAATTATCGCTAATCAATTGCTTGGTTGCAAGCGCTAGTTACTAAATTCAGACTGCTTGTGGGTTTTTTGCACAAACATCAGCAAATACTTGCTTAAATTCGACTAACTCTTGATTTATATCTCCCTTTATAAAAACCGCAGGATGAAATCGTACTTCCTTTTTAACAAAATCAAAACTTACCGGTACCACAGGAACATTAGCTTGTTTGGCGATATGTAAAAATCCGGTTCTCCACTCAATGGTTTTACTGCGAGTTCCTTCTGGGGCGAGTCCTAAAATAAATTGCTCATGCGCTTTAAACTCTTCAACAATTTGACCTACAACGCCATGACTATGACTACGATCAACACCAATACCGCCAATAGCGGTCAATAACGATTTTATTGGCCAACAAAAAATGCTGCCCTTAGCCAGAAATGATACTTTAAGGTTTAATGAAAACATAACCGCAATACCAACGAAAAAGTCCCAATTTGAGGTATGAGGTGCCACAGCAAGTATAAACTTTGGCTGCTGAGGCAACTCTCCGGTAATTTTCCAGCCAAAGCGCACCATGGTTTGACTTGCAAATCGTCTTAAAATGCCATAATCGCGAGTTGCTATACACTTAGGTACAGTCGGCGCTTGCAATTTATTCATTTAATTTTCACCAAGACTTAACGCGCTCTTGCTAATTTTTCGTTAATTTCTAGCAGTACTGACTTGATAACAAGTAAGTTTTCTTTACCTAGTCTTAACAATAACTTTTCAGAATCATCTAAAGACTCTAAGGATTCATCTTTATATTTATACATAACGCTAGGACGTTCTAATTCGGGTTGAGTTTTAGGTATTTCCATGTCTAAAACCTTGGTTATTGCATTATGTAATACTTCAGTGAAATCTTGTTCTGGGTAACCTAACTCTCCATATGCCTGATCAATTAACGGTTTCAATTCAACATACCATTGCACAAGCATTTCACTATCCATTGAGCGTAATAGGTCGACATAATTACTGAATCTATCCGCACTACTTTCATCCCACTGCCATTTAATACCATTTTCTGTTTGCTCTGCTAGTGCAGTAAATTTCGCATTAGGGGTAATTAAAGGGGTGTGTTCATAGGCCAAGGTACCTTGGCTAAAATTATCAGTAAATACCACAAAACGGCGGATCATATCTTCAGTTACCACCAGTTTCAGTAACTCTTTACGCCAAGTTAACGTCGGCAATTTAGTACTGAACCAAGTATCACTCTCATTTAATGTCGGTAATACAATTTCAGGTACAATCTCAGTAGTGTCTTCTTCAACCGGCACTTCCGTGGAATCTGCTTCGTTTAACTCAGGTACTATTTCAAGTTCTGGCTCTTGAACTGGTGCAATAACAGTGGTTGAAACTGTATCAGAAGTTTTATTATCATCTGGAGCAGTCACATAGAAATAAATAACAAAAGCGATTATAGCGGCAATAATTATGGTAATAACAACCCAAGGCGTTTGTTTTTGTTCAGTATTTTCAATTGACATAATAACCCTTGTTCTTTGTAAGAAGTGGAATAGCAAATGATAAATTTTTGTATTTAAATATCACACGATAGCTTACTTTAGATCTGTGCATCTGCCTGATTCTCTGGCAAAGCCGCAATGAATGCCGGATGTTTATTGCAATTTTGAGCAACGCGACAAATATTTGGAAATTTACTCATATCAAGATTAAATCGATAAGCATTATAAACTTGTGGCACTAAACAAATATCAGCCATAGTAATATTATCGCCAAAACAATATGTGCCCGAGTTTACTTTTAACTGCTGCTCAACCGCGGTAAAACCTAAATTCATCCAATGATGGCTCCAGTTAAGTTTATCACTTTCTTGCAGTGAATAATTTTTAACTAGGTATTGCTGTACACGCAAATTATTTACCGGATGTATTTCACAAGCAACATCAAGCGCCAGTGCCTTTACTTTTGCTTTGGCAACAATATTTTTAGGGTAAATAGCAACTGAGGGATATTTTTCATCTAGGTACTCAATAATCGCAATCGACTGATGTAGGGTAACATCTTCATCAATCAAGGTAGGCACTAAATGCGTCGGATTTAACTCAGCGTATTCATTTTTATGCTGCTCGCCCCCCTCTTTAACTAAGTGAACTGGAATTGATTCAAATGCCAAACCTTTTAAGTGCATAGCAATTCGTACTCTATACGCTGCAGATGAACGCCAATAACCATATAATTTCATATTTAATACTCAAATAACTTTTACAAATAAACTAACATCGCGATACTGGCCCGTTAGCGTTAAATTTTAACGGTTTTCTTATTTATATCATAATCACGTAATTTGTTGGCAATGGCCGTGTGACTAAGCCCCAATTTTTTGGCTAATTGTCGCGTACTTGGATAAGCTGGGTAGAGTTTTCTCAATAAATCCGCTTCAAAATTTTTCACTGCCGCATCTAAAGTGCCTTCAAAATCTTGCTCAAGGTATCCATGCTCACGTGTATACGCGGGTAACTGCAAGTGTGAAGTCATGATGATATTACCCTCAATTAACGATACAGCTCGGATTAGCACATTCTCAAGTTGCCTAACATTACCTGGCCATGGGTAGTGCTCAATAAATTCCAGACACTCTTTATCAAAAGTAACATGTGTTTTACCTACACGTTGACCGAATTTAGCGACAAAAAGTTCCGCTAAAGGCACAATATCTGAACGTCGTTCACGTAACGATGGAATATTAAGCCCTAAAACATTTAAACGATAATATAAGTCTTCTCTGAACTCACCAAGAGAAACCATGTTGAGCAAGTCTCTATTGGTTGAACCGATAATACGGACATTAACTTTGATTTCTTTTTCGTCATCAATACGTCTAAAAGTGCCATCTTGAATGACGCGCAACACCTTAGTTTGTAACTTGGCTGACATTTCGCCTACTTCATCGAAAAATATTGTGCCCCCGTCTGCTGATTCGAAAATACCTCTTTTACTGTTTGCTTGTCCTGCAGCGCCTGAACCAAATAATTCAGTTTCTGCGGCATCATCGGGTAATGCTGCACAACTTAAGGTCATAAAAGGCTTGTCAGTACGATCACTGGCCGCGTGACAAGCGCGAGCCAATAACTCTTTGCCTGTGCCTGTTTCCCCAACAATTAACATTGACGAGTCGAGCAAAGCCATACGCTTTGCTTCGCGGATCAGCTTACGCATTGAACTACTGTTTGATTGAATACCATTAAAATCATTTTCGTTGGCCTTTTTAAAGGCACTAATTTGCTGACCTAATCTTGCTTCTGATTTTAATATTAATACGGCACCAGCAAGTACTTGCCTTTCATTACCCTCAGCGATATGAATAGGAATAATATCAGCAACAAAATCGTCTTCTTGAAATTTTACACGTCGGGTTTGGGCGAGAACTTCTTCGCCATCTAGCCAGCGCGAGAAATTAAAGCCTTTTAGCCATTGTCCAACATGCTCACCGATAATGTGTTCTAAAGATTCACATATTATTTGCGCAGCAATATTATTTACTACTCGAATTTGGCCCTTGTTATCAATCGAAATAAAAGGGTCAGGAAATGTTTTAACTAAGGTTTCAAATTCATTTCTCTCGCGCTCAGACGGCATGTAAGGGGTTGTTTTAACATCGACAACACCATCAATTAAACGCAATTGCGGCATAAAACTCTGCAGCTCAGAAAACTCTAAGTCTGGGATGTTAATAAAAATTTTTCCCGGTTGTTTTAACTCGATACCACGCAGGTCAATTCCGCGCTCAACAAATATTGCCAATACACTTTGTGCAATACCAACTCGGTCTTGGCAGCCAATCTCTAAACGCATTTAATAACCTCAAGCAAACAACATAATCTGATAGCGCCATTGTAAACTATTTTTTACAACAAAAAAAAGCCCCCTTTGATAGGAGGCTAGATATTATTGTTGTAAGTAAACGTTACAGAAGTTGATCGGTTTTGGCAGCACAAATAAAGTCATTCTTATGTAGCCCTTTAATAGCGTGAGTCCACCATGTAACTTTTACTTTGCCCCACTCTAATAAAATCGCCGGATGATGAAATTCATTTTCTGCTAATTCAGAAACTTTATTTGCAAAAGCCCATGCTTGCTTATAGTTTTTAAATTTATAAACACGTTCTAGCATCATAACGCCGTTATTCACTTCAGGCACCCAATCAGGTATTTGCGCCAATAAACTTGCTAATTCGTCATCGCTAACTTTTGGTGCATCTACTTGGCATGCTTCACATTGTTGATTTGATAATTCGCCACTCATAAAATTTCCTTTAACTTGCTTTTGCGGTTGTTTTTAATTCAAATTTTGCTGGGTGTAGACCAATAACTTTCGCTTGCTCTACTAACGCCATAATATCTTCAACTTCTAATTTTCTTATCTCATCAAGATCACTAACTTTCGTCAGCATAAAATAAACCGGTTGTAGAATATCAATGCGGTATTGTGTTCTTAAAACATCTAAAACATCGAGTGGTTTTCTTTCTACATTTTTATCATTTAATGCATATTCTGTTTCCGTTGGAGAAGACAAAATACCGCCACCGTATACACGCAAACCTTTAGGGGTATCAAGCAAACCAAACTCAACAGTAAACCAATAAAGTCGCGCTAAAAACACACGGTCCTCCTTCGATGCGTTTAAACCCATCATGCCATAAGCTTGAGTATAGTTAGCAAACGACTCGTTGGTGAGTAAAGCACAGTGACCGTATATTTCATGAAATATATCGGGCTCTTGTAAATAGTCAAACTCTTCTTCGGAGCGAATAAATGTCGCAACGGGGAATTTTCTTTCAGAAAGTAGGCGAAAAAACTCACCAAAGCCAATCAGTGCTGGCACTGGCTCACAACTCCATCCTGTTTCAGCTCTCAATACCGCACTAACTTCTTCTAATTGTGGAATACGGTCTTGTGGAAGATTTAACTTGCTCAAGCCTTCGATGAATTCATCACATGCGCTATCATGTACTGTTGATAGCTGTCGCGTAATTAACGCTTGCCAAATTTTGTTTTCTGCCGCTGTCCATGCAATGTTGCCATGTTCATCTGCAACCTTTGAAACGTACTTAGTCGCCTTTGCCATTCGTGTAACCTTACTGAGTGAATATCAAATTTATTATTAATTTTATATTGATATTTAAAACTACTTTAGTTGTCACAATAGTAAGGCAACATCAGTAGAAAAAGCACGACTTTCAAAGTGGCTATTTTTCCACCAGAACAATGAAGGTGTAACACTTATGTTACATATAAATATACAGTAAATAAATTAACATTAAATTTCAGTAAGTTATTTAACTTTTTTTCACTAGCGATTGTACTTGGCTGATGATTGTTTGACGTATATGGCCAAGTTTAGGAGCATCATCGGTAAAGGGAATAGGTCGACATAAATGCATTGCCTTTAGCCCTAGTCGTGCCGTTAACATACCTGCACCTAAGCCCTGTGCCATGCGTGCTGATAATTTCCCTAATAACTCAACACCTAACAGGTCAGCGCCCAAATCAGTCACTAATTCACTTGCTCCTGCATATGCCATGTTAACAATAACTTGTTTAATTAATTTTACTCGGCTCCAGTAACTCAGTTTTAAGCCATATAAAGACGCTATTTTATTAACCATACGTAAATTTCGCCATAGCATCAGCAGCATATCAATAATGGCGATTGGACTGAGTGCAATTAAAACAACAGATTCAGAGGAAAACTTTGCGATTTCTTTTAATGCTTTTTGATCTACCTGAGACAAAACATTGCGAGCATAAAGCTGCATTATTTCAACATCGTTGTATTCTTCAAGATTTAATTTTTGCCATGAGCCGTGATCAAATTCAGCCAAGTCACTTGGTAATCGCTTGGAGATTTTATCGCAAAGGCTTGCGGCATCAACTTGACCTTCTCCATTGATAATATCTTGTGCTTGTTGTTTAATATTTTGCTGATACTTAAATTGTCTAAGTCCGGAAAACTCACGCCAAACCGTTCGCCCACAAATAAGTGATAAACCGGCCAGTAAAATAGCATATAAACTGGCAATGATTGGCGATTGACTAAAACCGTTAATAAAAAACTGTACCGCCTCAACACCGACTAAGGTTATAAACACTAATCCTAGTGTACGCCAAAGCCAGCTTGGGCTTTTGGATTCAATAACTATATTGTCGTCAACGCTTTCTGTTTGCTCATCACAAACCCAGTCATGCTCGCTAACAATAATTTGCGGTGTATTTTCTTTTATTGGACTGTCAGCAATATCTACGGCGTCAAATAATATTTGTTGTTGATATTTTTCTTTTTTTTCTATCATTTTAATTTATCCCCAAGCAAAAATTGCAACATTTGATCCATACGAAGATGTGGTAGACATTCATCAATATTGGCCGATTCAATAGGAGAAAAAGCAATATAATTAAATGGCTGTTTTTGCCAATAATCAAGCGTTGGAATACTCGAAGGCACAGCACCAGGAAATAACGTGATCATTTGTTCATTACTTAACTGACGCCCTTTAATAACCGGAATATTTTGACCTTGATATTGGCTTTTGCCCACTTTAGTTGCTTTAACCGAAGCAATAGCGATGGTTTTCATTTTAATGGCATCAAAACTTAGCTGTTGCTTGGTTTGAAAAACAAGCTTATTTAACAATGAAACTAAGTTGCTGTGTTGTTCAGGTGTGACATGGTCGGCCTTAGTTGCGGCAAAAAGTAATCGATCAATTTTTGGAGAGAATAACCGTGACAATAGACTCGATTGTCCATATTGAAAGCTTTCCATGATCATCGCCATGGCATTTTGCAAGTCTGCAAAGCTTTCAGGGCCTTTATTTAATGGCGTTAAACAATCAGCAAGCACGATTTGCCGATCAAAATTAATAAAATGTTCTTTATAAAACCGGCGAACTACGCGCTCTTTATATTCAATAAATCGTGCGCGTAACATACCGATATAACAGTCATCTTTCGCATTTTGATAGTCATTACTGTCTATGCCATCAAATTCGCTGTAAGGAAAAAACTGCAATATTGGCGCATCTTCTAACTCACCGGGAAGTATAAAGCGTCCAGGCTGAATTACTGATAAGCCAAGTTGATGACGAAAAAGTAACAATAAATCAGTATATTCTTGTGATAATTGCGCTAACACCGCTTCATCAACACTGGCGAAGGGATCAAATTTTGCTAATTTATCCAAAAATGCCTTTGAATGCTCACTTCTTGGTGCCTGCTTAAGTAGCATTGTGGTCTGTTGTGACCATTCTTCAAACGTCAGCGACAACATAGGTAAATCGAGCAACCACTCGCCAGGGTAATCTGTTATATCAATATAGAGTGTTGCTGACTCTGTGGCATATTTAAGTAAAGAGTCTTTTGGCTGATAACGAACCGCTAGGCGTAACTCGCTAATGCCATTTGTCGGTTTAGGCCATTTAGGCGGCGACTGACAAAGTGCGGATAACGCGCCGTCATATTCAAATCTAGGAATATGAAGGTGCTTTTGCGGCACACGTTTAGCAGCAATGTAACGCCCTTGATGAACAACATTAAAAAAACTGAGCTGCGAATTACTACCTTCATTAAGTAACTGATTAACGAGTGAGGTGATAAATGCAGTTTTACCACTGCGGCTAAGCCCTGTCACGGCAAGTGTTACATGTTGATCGATAGAGCGATTAACAATGTCACTGGCTTTTTGTTTTAACTTTTCTAACTTTGCTTTATTAATAAATGCCATGCTTGAATGCTATCTTTTTAATTTTCAATACGTTGAAGATAATAATGATTCGTAGCTCCCTGTTTAGCACAAAGGTTCTAATCAGGTCATTAATGAGTCCAACACAACTATCTTTGACCTTGATACTAGCGGTTTTTAAGTTATGGTTACAGTACTTTATCTGGTTTTATCATTAATGTTATGGCAATAAAAAAGCGGCTAGGCCGCTTTAATTTTATAGCTTATTAATTTCTCGAGAAACGGTATATTCTGGCGAAGTAACGTAGCGTTCAATAACTTGTAGCTCTAACTCTAAGATTTTAAATTTACGCCTAATATCTTGAAATGCTTGTTTAGGGGGCTCTCCTGCTTGCCAAATTCGCGATTTCACTTTAATCGATTCATTGGTAATGTCTTCATCGGCATCATGTTGTTGCGAGCCCGCCGTATTTTTAGATTGATATTGGCTGCCCTGAGCAAAACTTCCCTTTTGGGCATTGCGGTTAACATGACCAACATTGGCTGGTTTTTTATCTAATATAAACCAAGCAGCGATATAAATAACAATAAACCAACCCATTCCTAACAACACACCAGAAACCACTAGTATGCGAACTAACCAAGACTCCCAGCCAAAGTAGTCTGCAATGCCTGCACAGACACCAGCTAATTTTCCTTGGTTCGTATTTCTGTATAACTCACCTCGGGATTTGCTGGTCATAATTTATTTCTCCACTCCGGTGTTTCAGCGTCTAGAATAGCTTCTAATGTTTTTATTCTATCTGCCATTTTGTCGGCTAATTCAGATAGCTCAGTAAGTTGAATATATTCTTCTTCACTAAAGCCTTGGCTAATTTGGCGTTTACTACGATAATGTAATATTAACCAAATAGGTGCCACTACGACCATAAATATAATTACTGGGGCGACGATAATCTCATCCACAACTTCTCTCCTTTATTAAGCCTAATTAAAGGCATGCACTATTGTCGTAGGCTTATTTTGTTTTAGTTTCTGACTTCATTTTAGCTTTTAATTTTGCTAATTCATCATCAACTTTCTCATCTGATGCTAAATCTTCAATTTCATCGGCCAATGACTTACTGCCCATATCGTAAGATTCGACTTGTGCTTCTATATCATCAATTTTACGTTCGTAGCGATCAAAACGACTTAGCGCGTCATCAACACGATCACTGTCAATGTTCTTTTTCACTTTTAATCGTGAGTTCGCTGTTTTCTCACGCATAATTATTGCTTTTTGACGCGACTTCGCATCTGCTAGCTTGTCTTGTAGCTGTGATATTTCACTTTGAAGTTTAGCAATATGACCATCTACGTGAGTTAACTCTTCACGCAAAGCACTTGCACTTTCAACACATTTTTTCTTTTCCATTAATGCTGCACGCGCTAAGTCTTCACGATCTTTACTTAACGCTAGCTCGGCTTTTTCTTGCCATTGTGTGGCATCGGATTCAAACCGGTTCGCTTGACGTGCTAATTCTTTTTTATCTGCTAATGTTTTAGCTGATGAAGAACGCACTTCAACTAGCGTGTCTTCCATTTCTTGTATGATTAAGCGCACCATTTTTGCAGGATCTTCTGCTTTGTCTAATAAGTTGTTAATATTAGAATTAATGATATCTGTGAACCTTGAAAAAACACCCATAATTACTTCCTCATTCAAAAAATTGCTTCAATTGTCTTAGGTTTTACTATTCACGTTCTGCGCCAAGTTTTTAAAATACAATAACACATTGATTAATAGTACTTTATTATTATTTAAAAAAAGACTTCTATCTAAGCTGTTAATAAAATACACTATTTGTTAGTGAAAAAAACCAATTATTAGGTCAGTAAATGACGCGTTTCAAACAACAAGATAATCTCATTGGTCAATCTAACAACTTTTTAGAGGTGCTTGAGCAAATTTCTCAGATTGCTCCTTTAAGCAAACCAGTTCTCATCATAGGTGAACGAGGTACAGGGAAAGAGCTTGTTGCCGCACGTTTGCATTATTTATCAAAACGATGGGATCAAAATTATCTTAAGCTTAATTGTGCAGCCTTAAATGAAAACTTATTAGAAACTGAATTGTTTGGTTACGACAGTGGAGCCTTTACTGGAGCAACTAAGCGTCATGAAGGCCGTTTTGAACGCGCCGATAACGGGACATTGTTTTTAGACGAAATTGCCAACACTACCGGTTTAATCCAAGAAAAATTATTGCGTGTTGTAGAATATGGCGAATTTGAACGCGTTGGTGGCTCAAGAACCATTAAAACCAATGCACGATTAGTCGCGGCTACTAACGAAGACTTACCGTCAATGGCAGCTGCAGGTGAGTTTCGTGCTGACTTGCTCGATAGATTGGCATTCGACGTAATTACCCTGCCACCTTTACGCGAACGTTTAGACGATATACTCGTGTTAGCCGAGCACTTTGCCATTAATATGGCACGTGAGCTTGAGTTTGAGCTTTTTAGTGGTTTTACCGAAAAGGCAAAACGCGCCCTGCTTGAATATCATTGGCCTGGTAATATTCGTGAATTAAAAAATGTTGTTGAACGTAGTGTTTATCGTTGTAATAACCCACATTTACCTGTGCATGAATTGGTCATCGATCCCTTTGAATCTCCTTATCGCCCATCAAAACGCATTAAAACTCAAGATAGGATCATAACAACACCTAAGGTAGAAGTGAGTGAAAGCAAAGCTGAAACTAAGCTTGGCGTAGAACAAAAACTGCAGCCAATCACTAAAACCTTGCAATTTCCATTGTCATTAAAAGATTTATCACAAAACTATGAGGTCGATTTGATCAAGTCGGCCTTGGCTAATTGCCAATATAATCAAAAGAAAACTGCTGACGCCTTAGAATTAACCTATCATCAATTAAGAGGCTACTTGAAAAAATATAATCTATTGGAATCAAGTAGCGCAGACGAAGAATAAAGATAGCTATGGCTTACTCTACACTTACAAACTATAAATTACTTACGCTGTTAATATTAGTGTTATCAGGTTGTGATTCAAACGAAGCGCTTTCGCTAAGTAAAAAAAGCATTATCTATTGCAGTGAAGGTGCGCCTGAAAGCTTTAACCCGCAAACTGAGTCGTCTGGTACCACAATAGACGCGACATCAAATCAGTTATATAACCGTTTAATCGAATTCGACCCGACCGATAATTCTATTATTCCAGCTATTGCGAAGTCTTGGCATGTGACACGTGATGGTAAAATGATAACGTTTTATCTCCGCAAAGATATTCAGTTCCATCAAACTAGTTATTTCAATCCAACAAGGGCACTTAATGCCGATGATGTGCTTTTTAGTTTCAACCGTATGTTTGACTCATCGCATGATTATCATCTTATCTCGGGCGGTAAATATCCATTTTTTCAGAATGCTCAGTTAGTTAATTTAATTGAAAGTATTGAAAAAATTAATGAACACACGGTTAGGTTTCAACTCACTCATTCTGACAGTTCATTTCTTGCAAACATAGGCGGCGATTCAGCGGTTATTTTATCTAAAGAATATGCCGACGAATTAATTGAACTTAACGCCATGCAAGAAATAGATATGCTCCCCATTGGCACAGGGCCTTTTAAGTTTAAACAATATAGTTCTGGTGCTTTTATTCGTTATGAGCCTCATTCAGATTACTGGCGAGGAAAGTCAGAGCTTAAACAACTCGTTTTTGATATAACCCCTCGTGACACGGGACGTTTAACTAAGTTATTGGCAGGCGAATGTGATGTTATAGCCTACCCTATCGCCCATAAAAAAATAGAACAACACCCTAATCTCACGTTAGAGTCAGTAACTTCTTTCAATGTCGGTTACTTTGGTTTTAATACCAGTAAGCCGCCATTTAACAATCCTTTAGTTCGTAAAGCTTTGTCTTACGCCATTAACAAACAAGCTATTCTAGAAACCGTTTATACCGGACAAGCCGAAATTGCTAATGGTCTAATTCCTACTTCGTCTTGGGCTTACGATTCAACGATAACAAGCCAAGAATATTCCATTGCTAAAGCGCAAGAGTTATTAGCACAAGCGGGGTATAGTAATGGTTTTGTTATGGATTTATGGGCGATGCCAGTTCAGCGAGCCTATAACCCAGACGCTGTTACTATGGCAAAACTCATTCAGGCAGATTTATTAAAAATAGGCATAGAGGTTAATGTAGTTTCAGGTTATGAGTGGTCAACTTTTTTACGAAAAATCTCTGATGGTGAGCATCAAAGTGTGTTATTAGGTTGGTCAGCCGATCACCCAGATCCTGATAACTTTTTTTCGACATTACTCAGCTGCTCTTCTGCAATTACAGGTAGCAATAGGACTTTTTGGTGTAATAAAGAGTTTGATCAGCTTATCCAAAAAGCTTTGCAAACAAACAACATTAATAAACGAAAAGTATACTATTCAAAAGCTTTAAAACTCATTAATGAAGAAGTACCTTTAATTCCCATTGCACACTCAAAAAGATATCAAGCACGGGCGAATAATATAAACGGAACTCTGTTACGCGCAATCGGTGGTATTGATTTTAACGGGGTGACCAAAAACTAATATGCTGATTTTTACCCTGCGTCGTTTTAATTTATTTATTTTTACAATGTTGTTATTAACAATATTGTCATTTAGTTTGAGTTTTTTATTTCCTGGCGAACAACTAATCAACTTAACCGGTCAAATAGATGCTTCGCCAGAGCAATTAGCTATTTTAGCTGACGAGTATCAACAGCAATCTGGGTTATTAAGCCAATATTTTAGTTATTTAAACCACCTGTTCCATGGCGAAATGGGTTATTCAATGACCAGCAATTTACCCATAGCTACAGAAGTACTTAATCGTTTGCCTGCTACCATTGAATTAACCTGTGTAGCCCTATTAGTAGCAATGTTCTTTGGCCTACCTGTCGGCTTTTGTGCCGCCATTTACCACCGAAAATTGCCTGACAATTTAATATTAACCATTGCTATGGTTGGCTACTCTATTCCTGTTTTCTGGTTAGGACTACTGGCTATATTAGTGTTTTCTATTCAATTAGGTTGGTTACCTTCTGCTGGACAAATAAGTTTACTGTTCGAAATTGAACATGTTACAGGTTTACAGTTAATTGATATTTTACTCAGCGATAGTCCGTATAAATGGCAAGCTTTTCAAGATGCTACTCGACACCTTATCTTACCGGTAATTGTTGTGGCGTTAGCACCAGCCACCATTTTTATGCGCCTAGCTCGTTCTGCTATGTTAGAGGTTTTAGACACTCATTACATTAAAGCAGCGAACGCAAAAGGTTTAACTTTTAGCCAAATAATTTATCGTCATGCTATGCGTAATGCTGTTATTAAAGTAATCCGAGATGTAGGTTTACAATTTGCCAATCTCGTGACTATTGCTATGGTGACAGAGGTTATTTTTAGTTGGCCTGGTATTGGTCGCTGGTTAATCGAAAGTATTTATCAACGCGACTATACCGCAATTCAAGGCGGGCTTATTGTGCTATCTACCTTTATATTCATCGTTCATATTATTATAGATTTTGTTTATGCAGCGCTTAACCCTTTAGCTCGGGAGCCTCGTAATGGCAAGAGATAAAATATACCAAGAAGAAGAGTTTCCGACGCCACTTATGCAATTGTGGCATAACTTTAAACAACCTCCAGTGGTTTTAATAGGGTTTGGCTGTTTCTTATTTCTTATTGTTCTAGCGGTATTAGCCAATGTTATTACGCCTTATTCCTCAGTAGAAAATCATTTAGACCACTTACTGTTGCCACCCGCTTGGAGTGATGACGGCGATGTTAGTTTTTTACTTGGCACAGATAACCTAGGCCGAGACATGCTATCGCGTTTAATTCAAGGGACTTCTTTGACCTTTGGTTTGAGTATTATTGTGGTAATCGCTTCTTTAGCTATTGGTGTTGTTATTGGGTCACTCTCGGCGTTAACAACCGGCATTAAATCGAGTTTTCTTAACCATTTTCTCGATGTAATTCTGTCAATTCCTTCCTTACTTTTAGCAATTATCATTGTTGCGATACTCGGCCCTGGGTTAGAAAACACCCTATGGGCGATTATTATGGTGTTAATACCGCAGTTTGTGCATATTACCCGTAACGCTGTTAGAGAAGAGTTTGCTAAAGATTATGTTTTGGCGTCGCGCCTTGATGGTGCTAGCTCTATTAGAATTTTACGTTATTCGATTTTCCCTAATATTATTGAGAAACTGATCAGCCAAGCAACACTTGCGCAGTCAGCTGCGATTTTGGATATTGCCGCACTTGGTTTTCTTGGCCTAGGCGCACCGATTCCTATGCCTGAATGGGGCGCTATGTTAGCCAATGGAGTTGATTTATTCTATATCGCTCCTTGGACCGTTTACCTACCCGGTTTAGCTATTTTATTTTCAGTTGTCGCTACTAATTTGGTTGGTGAGGGCATGCGACATGCGCTAAAAGTGCGTAAGGAAAACTAATGAACTTAATTGATATTCGTAACATGTCTATTGAATTGAAAACCGGTACAAAACCAATATTTGCTGTTGATCGCGTTAACCTTACCATGAAAGAAGGAGAGGTTCGTGGCTTAGTGGGTGAGTCTGGCTCAGGCAAATCTTTACTGGCACAAGCAATTGTTGGTGTACTCGATGAGAAATGGCGGGTTGATGCTGACCGTTTTCATTGGCGAGGTAATGACCTCATGCGACTATCACCTGCGGAGCGTAAGGCGATTATATCTAAAGACGTTGCAATGATTTTTCAAGAACCAATGGCGTGTTTAGATCCAACCACAACCATAGGTGAACAGTTAGAAGAGGCAGTGGATGTTGAGCAATTAACTGGCTTTTTTTGGCAAAAGCGACAACAACGCAAACAAGCAGCTATTAATTTGTTGCATAAAGTTGGCATCAAAAAGCATGAAGTATGCGTTAAAAGCTTTCCTCATCAATTAACAGATGCATTATGTCAACGCGTGATGATCGCAATGGCTTTGGCACGACGACCTATGCTACTGATTGCTGATGAACCGACAGCGGCAATGGAAAGCACAAATCAAGGACAAATATTTCGCTTGTTGGCAAGTTTAAATCAACTCAAGAATATGTCGATATTATTGATAAGTCATGACCTAGAGAATGTTACTCACTGGACGAATAATATCACCGTGATGTATAGCGGCCAATTTGTTGAAGCAGGCACTACAGAGCAAATATTCAACCAACCCTATCATCCCTACACTCGCGCACTTGTCGACAGTAGCCCGAAAGCGAATAGAATGATCCCTAATAAGTCTCGTTTGATGACTTTACCGGGTAGTATCCCTATTTTGCAACATTTACCGATTGGCTGTCGCTTAGGCCCAAGATGTCCGCGAGCACAACAAAAATGTGTACACGCGCCGAAAATAAAAAACTTTCATAGCCACCAAGTTAGTTGCCACTTTCCACTTAAGGATAGCTACTCGTGAGTGATGTTTTATTACAAGTCGTTGACCTAAGTAAAGTTTATAAAGATAAAAATTACTGGTTTAACCAAAAATGTGTCACGGCTCTAGAGCCACTATCTTTTGATATTATGGCTCATAAAACTTTGGCGATAGTAGGCGAAACAGGCTCTGGTAAATCTACCGTTGCAAAACTATTAGTTGGTGCTGAATTGCCAACCACCGGCCATATACGTTTAAATGGCCAAACCTTAGAGCCTGGAAATTTTAAGCAACGCTGCCAACACGTGCGAATGATTTTTCAAGACTCAGGTACAACCTTAAACCCGAGTTTAACTATTGAACAATTATTAGATGAACCTTTACGCCTCAATACCGGCCTAGATGAAATTGAACGCCACCAACTGATCCGCGAAACCTTACATAAAGTTGGTTTATTAGCTGACCATATGAGCTTTTATCCTCACATGTTTTCTGGTGGTCAAAAACAACGTATTTCATTAGCACGTGCAATAATATTAAAGCCACAAGTGATCATTCTCGACGAGGCTCTAGCATCACTCGATCCATCTTTACGCTCTCAGATGATAAATTTACTGCTCGATTTACAGCAGCAAATGGGTTTAGCCTTTATATTGATTTCGCACAATCTAGGGATTGTCAGGCACTTCAGTGATGAAATGATGGTACTGAGTAAAGGTAAAGTTTTAGAGTTCGGTAAAACTGCTGATATTCTGCAAAAGCCTAAACACAAGTACACTAAAAAGCTAATAATGAGCCAGCGTTTCCAACTCCTATATCGTTAGTTTTAGCTATAAATAATTTATTGAGTAGCTTTGCTTATTCAGAGGTAAATTGGCAAATAAAGCCTAAACTTACCAAAACAAAAAACCAGCCTATTGGCTGGTTTTTATTTTAAGCTTTGTCTAATCAAATCTGAACTAACTAAAACTTAGCACTATGTCAAAAGTAGAGTGAGCCCAAATCGAATTAGGTCTAACTTAGTATTGCGTTGTAGGCGCCTGAATTTTGCGACGAACAATCTCTGCATCTACTTTTAGTGATTCTACATAACTTAAGTAAGCTGCTTGAGCTAATTGCTGAGTTAACTGCTGTGACAAGTTAGGTGAATCTTTTGCTGTACCTACATTGACTGCTTGCACTTCAAGTAAGGCTAAGTTGCCATTGCTAAGATTAACTGTCGTTGCTGATACTGCGCTTTCACTTGGACGCGGTAATTTAAAGGCTTCACGCGCTAAACTAGCATCTAAGCCACTACCTACACGTGCAACGGCTGCTTTAACTTCCATAGTAGCGCCAATTGCTGCTAGTTGCTCAGTAATATCCGTACCCAGTTTAAATGCTACGAGTAACTCATCTGCAACAGTTTGTGCTTTTTCAGAGGCTTTTTTCGCAATAAGTGTATTTTTAATTTGCGCACTCACCTCAGCAAGTGGTTTAACACTCGCTGCTTGGTATTCATTTAAACGCATAACGATGGCTAAACTATCACTAACTTCAACGATGTCAGAGTTTAGTTGTTCATTAACAACAATATCAGAAAAAGCGGCATCAACAACTCCGCTAACATTAAAAGGGGCTGTGTTAACATTACGAGTTAACCAATCAGATGTTTCCACGGTGGCATTAATTGCCTTTGCAGCATCATCTAAACTATCAGGAAACTCAAAGCTTAAACGTGCAACTTCTTGTTGAAGCTCAAAATACTTGTCTTGTGCTCTTTCGTTTTTAGCTTCTGCTACTATAACATCACGCACTTCAGCTAAGCTTTGTACTTTTTTAGCCTTATAATCAGTTAATTTAATGATGTGAAAACCAAAATCAGTTTTAACTACGTCACTTACGCTGCCGATGCCAGTTAATGCAAACGCTGCATCATCAAATGCACTGTCCATAACGCCAGCTTCAATCCAATCTAAATCGCCACCATTTTCGCCACTAAAAGTATCTGCAGAATTTTCTTTTGCTAGTGTAGCAAAATCTTCACCGGCAGTTATTTTAGTAAGTAACGCTTCAGTTTTAGCTTTAGCTACTGCTTCGTCATCACCAAATTCTATTAGAATATGAGCAACACGACGTTGTTCTTCTTCACTGTATTGACTGATGTTGTTTTTGTAATAGGCTTCAACATCTGCATCAGTTAACACAACTGTGCTAGCAATTGTGTTTACATCAAGGGTGATGTAATTAACTTTTACCTGTTCTTGATTTTCGAAGCGCGATTTGTTGGCAAGATAATAGTCATTAACTTCTTCATCGCTCAGCTCAATACTGGCTTTAAATTGTTCAGCATTAATCGTTGCAAAACGAATATCACGTTGTTGGTTTTGCAATGCAGTATACATATCTTCTTGATATGGCAAGCTAAACTCACTAGTGACCAATGCTTGTGTTAACTGACGACGTGTCATTTCAGTGCGTAAATAATCACGAAAATCAGATGACTGGTAAAAACCCGCTTGATTAATCATGGCTAAGTAACGATTGTTGTCAAAAACACCGTCGACTTGAAATTCTGGCATATTACGAATGGTACTTTTAATACGCTGATCTGCTACCCGAATGGCAAGCGCCTCTGAGTTTTGATCGACAAGTTTTTGGTTAATTAAATTATCAACCACACCATTGCGAAAATTACTCATGTAACTTGGGTCAGCTGATAATGTTTCAAACATTTCACCAAACTGCTGCGCCATACGGTTACGCTGTGATTGATAAGCTTTATTAAACTCATCTTGTGATATTTTTTCACCATTAACTTCAGCTACTGAATTATCAACTGAGTTATTGTAACTACCAATGCCGGCAACAGCGAAGGTTAAAATAATAAAACCAAGAATAATCTTAGCGGTTAATCCTTGAGAGCTTTCTCGAATATTTTCTAACATCTTTATCTCTTTACACGAGGGTATTGTACTTTTCGGGCGAATTTAACTGCGGTATTAATCACCGCTTTATACGTTGTAATTATTCAGTAGTCGTTAAATTTAAAAAGTGAAAACTCACTTATATAGCAAACTAACCAAGCTACTTTACTAACTTATACGCTTTAAAATCGCAATATGAACGGGCATGTTAGCCCAATAATAATCAAAATGAAACTCTTTTACTTTTGCGGTGAATTAACGGTCAAATAACCATCAAAAAACGCTATTTCATCGATTTCAGGGATGAATATTTATCATGTGATTTACCGCACTTATTTCTTGTTGAGAATATCATCCAAGTTTGCTTGCTCTTGCACTGATAAATCAAGCTCATTGGCTTTAACTTGATTACGTTTTCGTAAAACAAATATCGCACCAATTATAAAACCAAACAAAATGATTAAAGGACCAAACCATAGGATATAAGTTTGTTCTTTCAACGGCGGTCGATATAAAACGAAATCACCATAGCGATAGACCATAAAATCAATAATCTCCTGATCGCTCTTCCCTTCTTGCAACAAGTTATAAAGGCTTTTTCTTAAATCTACGGCAATTTTAGAGTTCGAATCTGCTAAGTTTTGATTTTGGCACTTAGGACAGCGTAACTCTTTCGATAATATTTGAAAGCGCATCTGTGTTGCTTCATCTTTAAACTGAAAAGTGTCTACTGGGCTAGCATTGGCGCTACTTAACCAAAAAATACCAAGTAGCAAAGAACTCATCACAACGCGTATTAACTGTTGCAGTTTCACAGAATCTCTATAAATCAGCGCTTGTTTCATTAAGACGCTCCGTTTGCCATTTCAATTTCGAGCGTTTTAATTAATGGCAAAAACTCTTCTTTCCAAACCACATTATTAATAGGACCCGCGAAACGCTTACGAATAATACCTGTGTGATCAATAACAAAGGTTTCAGGAGCACCAAATACACCAATATCTAAACCTAAAGCACCCTGCTCGTCGAAGAGCGAAAATACATAAGGGTCTTTATATTGCTTTAACCAACTCAACGCGGCATTAAGATCGTCGGTAAAATTAAGCCCATAAAGTTTAATACGTGGGTCTAGAGCAATCTCTAGCAAATATGGATGTTCATATTTACACTGTATACACCAAGTTGCCCAAACATTAAGTAGTACAATATTACCTTTTAAGTCATCTCGCCCAAAGAGTTGATCAGTCGCTTTTAATGTCGGGAGTTGAAAGTTTGGCAGCGGCTTACCTATCATTGCTGACGGCATTGCCTGAGGATTAAGAAATAACCCCCGATATAATAATACGCCTAATAAAATAAATAAAATTAATGGAATAAAACGAATAATACTTTTCACTAATTTACGCCTCTTTTAAAACTGCTGAAGTAGATTGCTTAAGTTTTTGTTCTGTTACCAATACGCGTTTTCGATAGCGTTTACTTAATATGGCTAGGAAACCACCTAATGCCATAAAAAAGCCACCCGACCATATCCAAACAATAAACGGCTTGTAATATAAACGCATTGACCAAGAGTTTGTCTCTAGCGGATCACCTAAGGCAACATATATATCACGCCATACGTTAGTATGAATAGCGGCTTCGGTCATGCCCATGCGTTGCACTTTGTAAGTACGTAGCTCAGGCTTTAATAAGGTAACAAACTCACCATCTATTGAGACCTTTAGCTGACCTTGAATCGCGCTATAATTAGGCCCTAAAATATTTTTAGTGCCGTCAAACTCTATGGTATAACCTGATAAGTTGACACTTTCACCTGGCGCCATTTTCACATTGATTTCATTTTCATAGGTCGACACCATAGTTACACCTATAACAGTAATCGCTATACCTGCGTGTGCAACCGCCATACCTATGTGATTAAGCGGTACGGCCGAAAACTTCAAGCTACCATCGGCCTGCTTGGCATTGTTAAACACATCTTTTAGTACCGCTAACACTATCCAACAACCCAAAGTCATGCCAATAAATGCGCTGAGGCTAAATTCGCCCGCGAATATAAATGGCCAAGCGGCACCAAATAACACACTAAAAATTGAAGTACCATTTAAGTGCTTAGATAACTCACCTTTACGGGCTTTTTTCCAGCGAGTAAGTGGTCCAACCCCCATAAATAGAAACAAAGCTATCATCATAGGCACGAATACAGCGTTAAAGTATGGTGCACCAACTGATATTTTTCCCATGCCCATAGCATCGATAATCAACGGGTAAAGCGTTCCCAACAAAATAGTGACTGTCGCCGTTACCAATATTGACATGGCAACTAAAATAGCACTTTCACGTGAATACAAAGTAAAACGGCTAGGGCTACTGACATTGGTCGCTCTCAAAGCATAAAGGGTTAGTGCCCCCCCAACAGCTATGGCTAAAAATACGAGTAAGTAAATGCCGCGCTCTGGATCTACTGCAAATGAATGTACTGAAGTAATAACACCTGAACGTACTAAAAACGCTCCTAATAAAACCAAAGAAAAAGTAAAAATAGCCAGTAATAATGTCCAATGCTTAAAAGTGTTACGTTGTTCTGTTACTGCTAACGCATGAATCAGCGCAGTACCAGCAAGCCACGGCAGAAATGAAGCATTTTCAACAGGATCCCAAAACCACCAACCGCCCCAACCAAGTTCATAATATGCCCACCAACTACCTAACGCGATACCTACGGATAAAAATGACCAAGCGGCAACCGTCCATGGGCGAGACCAACGTGCCCATGCGGCATCCATTTTACCTGCCATCAAGGCGGCAATAGCAAAAGCAAAAGCAACTGAAAAGCCGACATAACCCATATATAACATTGGTGGATGAATAATTAAGCCAAAATCTTGTAATAATGGATTTAAATCACGACCTTCAAGCGGGAAATTTGGTAATAAACGCTCAAACGGGTTAGAGGTTAATACCGTAAATAAAATAAAGCCAACAGCAATCATGCCCATGATAGCTAAAACACGGGCAACAAACTCTTTTTCTAATTGCTTACTAAAAACACTAACCGCGAAGGTCCAACACGTTAAGGCAAAAACCCAAAGTAGCATAGAGCCTTCGTGTCCGCCCCAAACAGCGCTAATTTTGTAATAATATGGTAATAAACTATTAGAGTGGCCAGCAATATATTTGACTGAAAAGTCATCAATCGTAAAGCTATAGCCTAATAAAAAAATACTGATTGCGACAAATAAAAACAAACCAAAACTTAATGGTTTGGCACTATTAATTAATTGTTGGTTGTTCTGCGCTACGCCAATAAGCGGCACTATGCTTAAACATAAAGCGAAAGCTAATCCGATAATGAGTGCGAAATGGCCGAGCTCTGGGATCATGATAATTCCTGTAAATCGATGTTAAAACATTATGGGACTAAGTTTAGCTGATTTTAACTAGCCAAGACTAGCGTCAAATCAAATATTCTATCAGTAATTTCTGTAGTAAATGGTTGCTAGAGGTAAATTTATCACCACATTTAACCAATTACTTTTAGGGTACTTGTACTGATATTTGCATCGGTATTGGGCTTTTAACCATAGCATCTACATTAAGAGCTTCAGCTTTATAGTCACCGGACTTAATACCGACACTACCTTGCATAGAGACAACTGCGTATATATGGACTTTATCAACGCTACTTAAACGCATTTGTGGCGTCATTGCTTTTTCATCATCTAAAATTATAGTGATAGGTAAGTCACTGGCTTTAATTTTTACCGCAGCTAGAGGCATTCGAGGTCCCTCGGCGGCAATAGCATATATAAATACAGTTTTATCTTCGCTGCTCATTAATTGTTCTTGAACACTTTTGGCTAAAGATACTTCAATAATAAGATGTGGCAAGTTTGGATCAACTTCAGCACTAACCTCTCCAGAAGAAGCCATATTACTACTCAAGCGTAAACGATTTTTAGCCTCTTCTACCGCTCCCGCAAGAGCTTGTGTACTTATTCCTGGTCGGTCACTATTTAAAACCACTTCCCAGTACTGCACTGCTTTGGCAAAGTCTTGGTTGCTAAAACTGTCCATACCTAAAAGAATATTGGTCGATGCGTCTAGCGAGTCTAACGCTAAAGCCTTATCAATTACGGCTTGAATGTCGGCGTTGATTTGCTGATTATTTTTATAATACATAGCTTGAGCTTTTGGCCCTAATAATTCAGCATGTTCACCTACTTGCTTCATTACACGGTCAAATGCCGCTATCGAATTATCAAACTCTCCAACAGAAATATAAGCTTGGCCTAAGCTAAACCAGGCTTGAGAATTAGTTGGATCATCTTTAACTTCACGCTGCAGTTGCTGCAAGCGAAAAGCTAACATTTGCTCTGGGCTTAATTCGCTATGAGCATCATTTTCATTTATTGCTACAGGTGAATTCAATTTTGAATAGGCACCTAAGGTCATGTAGGTGTATAAGCTCAGACTAACGATTGAAAGTGCAATACCTAGCGGCCATAACCATGATCTTTCCTGATTTTCAATGGTTCGCGTTTGACTTGATTGAACATCTTGTAAAAGTGTTTTATCTAATTCTGCTTTTAATTGTACAAAGCTCTCTTGCTCAATACTACCTTCTGCCATGTCGCTTTCGAGTTGAGATAAGTGCTCATGATAAAGCGTGACATTAGTTTCTTGACGAATATTTAGATTTTCAGCACCTATGGTATTTTTAGGTGTGGCAAAAATACGCCAGACAATAAGTAATGCAATCACTATTAATAATAAAATTGCCAGCCAGAATGAAGTCATATTATTTAATTTATACCTATGTTAAAGCAATTATTTAATCCAGTTGGCATTAGTCATGTAAGAAAATTTAATCAACTTTATTACAATAAAGCACTAATGTTTAATACTGTTGTTCGCAAGGATTGTAGATTAACAATTATAAGCTGTTTTTCCTAGCGATACCGACGAAGAAAAAAGCATATTCATCGCATATTAAGCTTAACCCGTTATTCAAAAGTTATGGTGGCACTAAGCGCTTAACATAATGAGGGTTATTAGTGGATCATATACTACGAAACATTCATCCTAGTTAGGGTTTTCATAGGCCTGCTGGTTTTATATTGCGGATGTTGGTATTAGAATAATTCTATATATGCTCAAAATAAGATAAATTGATAAATGTTACATAGAAATTAAAGAAAAGGCTGAGCGGTGAATTTAAGCTTTATGACTTAATCAAAGAAGGCTTAATGTAAGGGAGATTTATTATAACGACTAGCATTTCAATATTAGTAGTGCTCTAGATACAATTAAGCCGCTTATAAAAGCGGCTTAATAAGCATTCTTTAGCAAAAACTATTAATTAGCCGTTGCATGCATCTTTAAGTGCTTTACCAGCCTTAAAAGATGGGATTTTAGCTGCTGCGATTTCAATAGTCGCACCAGTTTGTGGGTTACGACCTGTGCGCGCTGCACGGTCACGTACTGAAAAAGTACCAAAACCAACAAGAGCAACTTGATCGCCACCCTTTAATTCTTCTGTAACTGCTTCGATAAATGAATCTAAGGCACGACCAGCCGCAGCTTTAGAAATGTCAGCACCAGCAGCAATTTTCTCGATAAGTTGAGATTTATTCACAGTGTATTCCCCTTCAAGTGTTATTATTCAGCGCTATCTTCTGTTTTAGCGTCCTGCAGAAACCTTATATTTTGTCTCTTTATGAACATCAAGCGCCGAGTTAAAGAAAACTAAAAATATTGATAATTATTTTTATCTCTACCAGGCCCCTTATAGATAGGGGCTCTAGCGTTATCAGCGTCATTAACTTAACATAGTTTCAGCGTTTGAAAAGCGTTAATTGCATTTTTTTCTAATTTTTTACTGTTTTTTTCAATTTTTTAGCAAAAACAGCTGTTTTATAGCCATTTATTTATCTGACTGCCACTTTTCAACTGGATGTTCTAAAGCAATTTTTAACACTTCATCTATCCATTTTACCGGATGAATGGCTAAATCCGCTTTAACATTGTCAGGTATTTCTTTCAAATCTCGCTCATTATCCTTCGGAATAATGACCGTTTTTATACCACCACGATGCGCTGCTAGTAATTTTTCTTTTAAACCACCGATAGCTAACACTTCACCACGTAAAGTAATTTCACCCGTCATTGCCACATCAGCTCTTACAGGATTACCCGTTAAACTTGATACTAAGGCTGTACACATACCAACACCGGCACTTGGGCCGTCTTTCGGTGTTGCGCCTTCGGGTACATGCACGTGAATATCGCGTTTTTCATGAAAATCACTATTAATACGTAGCTTTTCTGTGCGACTTCGCACAACCATCATTGCCGCTTGTATCGACTCCTGCATCACATCACCAAGCGAGCCAGTATAACTCAACTTACCTTTGCCTGGCACAGAAGCGGTTTCAATGGTTAGTAGCTCTCCGCCGACTTGAGTCCAAGCTAGACCTGTTACTAAACCAACACGATTTTCATCGTCTGCTTTACCATAGTCAAAGCGCTGCACACCCAAAAACTCTGATAAATTGTCTTGATTTATGGTCACTTTTTTTACGTTTTTGTCCAATAAAATTGACTTAACCGCTTTGCGACATAACTTAGAAATATCACGTTCTAGCGCACGAACACCTGCCTCGCGTGTGTAATAGCGAATAATACCGACAATGGCGCTATCTTCTATTTCAATTTCTTTACTTTTTAAACCATTGCGTTCAATTTGCTTATCAAGTAAATGATTTTTCGCAATATTAAGCTTTTCATCTTCGGTATAACCCGATAAATGAATAACTTCCATGCGATCTAGCAAGGGTCCAGGAATATTCATACTATTTGAAGTAGCAACAAACATCACATCTGACAAATCATAGTCAACTTCTAAATAGTGATCGTTAAAGCTGCTGTTTTGCTCTGGATCTAAAACTTCTAACAATGCTGATGCGGGATCACCACGCATATCAGAGGCCATTTTATCTATTTCATCCAACAAAAATAACGGATTTTTCACGCCTACTTTTGCTATTTTCTGTATAAGTTTGCCCGGTAATGAGCCGATATAGGTTCTTCTATGACCACGTATTTCAGCTTCATCGCGCACGCCGCCTAATGCCATACGCACATACTTACGACCGGTAGATCTCGCAATAGATTGTCCTAACGAGGTTTTACCTACACCTGGAGGTCCAACTAAACACAAAATAGGCCCTTTTAACTGGCTAACACGCTGTTGAACGGCCAAATACTCTACGATGCGCTCTTTAACTTTATCGAGTCCATAATGGTCTTTGTCTAACACTTCTTGTGCTAACTTAAGATCGCGTTTTAATTTACTGCGCTTTTTCCACGGTACGCTGATCATCCAATCAATATAGCTTCGCACAACAGTTGCTTCAGCTGACATTGGCGACATCATTTTTAATTTTTTCAGTTCTGTTAAAGTTTTATCTTTTGCTTCTTTAGGCATTTGAGCAGCTTCAATCTGTTTTTCTATTTGCTCAACTTCGTTTGTGCCCTCTTCGTCATCGCCTAACTCTTTTTGAATAGCTTTCATTTGCTCATTCAAATAATACTCGCGTTGACTTTTTTCCATTTGCTTTTTAACACGTGTTCGAATTTTCTTCTCAACTTGCAGTAAATCGATTTCCCCTTCCATTAACGCCATTAAAAACTCTAGGCGTTCTGAAACATGGGTTATTTCTAATACTTTCTGCTTATCAACTAACTTAAGTGGCATATGTGCTGCCATGGTGTCAGCTAACTGCTCAGCATCATCAATACCTGAAACCGAGGTTAAAACCTCTGGTGGTATTTTTTTATTTAATTTAACGTAACCTTCAAACTGAGAAATAGCAGAGCGAATAAGTACTTCAGTACTATCATCAGGCACACCTTCCACATTGAGAAATTCTGCATTGGCAGTAAAGTATTCATCTGTTTCGACAAACTCAGTAATTTGAGCACGACGCACACCTTCAACCAGCACCTTAACGGTACCATCGGGTAATTTTAACATTTGTAAAATAGTGGCAATGGTACCGGTTTGATACAAATCGTTTTGCGCGGGATCATCAACCGCAGCATCTTTTTGTGCAACAAGGAAGATTTGCTTATCATTTTCGTTGGCAATATCAAGACAACGGATTGATTTTTCGCGACCAACAAATAATGGGATAACCATTTGCGGATAGACAACGACATCACGTAAGGCTAATACGGGAATTTCAACTACGCCAGATAACTCTTTAGTCATTGGTTACTCTCTCGGTGAATAGTATGATGTAATTTTTACAGATATGTATTTGTATATGGGGTGTTTGTAAATACTTTCAACAGATGAATAAAAAAAAGTGATGTTAACCAAGTTGGCTAACATCACTTTTTAACTATATTTTACCGTAATACTTATTCTGAAGACGCTTTATTTTGCTGCGTTTCATAAATAATAATCGGCTTAGATTCACCTTTAATCACAGCTTCGTCAACAACGACTTTAACAGCGTTGTCCATTGAAGGTAATTCATACATTGTTTCGAGCAATACACCTTCAACAATAGAGCGTAAGCCACGAGCACCGGTTTTACGTTCCATCGCTTTATGAGCAATAGCAGCTAATGCATCTTCTCTAAATTCAAGTTCAACATTTTCCATATCGAAAAGTGCCGTAAATTGTTTAGTTAACGCGTTTTTAGGCTCTTGTAATATTTGAATAAGCGCATCTTCATCAAGCTCTGTTAAAGTCGCTACAACGGGAAGACGCCCAATAAATTCAGGGATCAAACCATATTTAACTAAATCTTGAGGTTCAACATCTTGAAAACGTTGCGTTAAGGTTTTCTCGTCTTCTTTACCACGAACCGTAGCACCAAAACCAATACCTGTACCTGTATGACAACGTTGCTCAACAACTTTATCAAGACCGGCAAATGCACCACCACAAATAAATAGAATCTTAGAGGTATCGACCTGTAAAAACTCTTGTTGTGGATGCTTACGACCACCCTGCGGCGGAACAGAAGCAATAGTGCCTTCAATAAGTTTCAATAATGCTTGTTGTACACCTTCGCCTGACACATCACGAGTGATAGATGGATTGTCTGATTTACGTGAAATTTTATCAATTTCATCAATATAAACAATACCACGTTGGGCTTTTTCAACGTCATAATCACATTTTTGTAATAGCTTCTGAATGATGTTTTCAACATCTTCACCCACATAACCGGCTTCGGTCAGTGTCGTGGCATCAGCCATGGTAAATGGCACATCTAATAAGCGCGCTAATGTTTGCGCTAATAATGTTTTACCACTACCCGTAGGGCCAATAAGCAAAATATTGCTTTTGCTTAGCTCCACACCATTGTGTGAGTCGCCATTACGTAAACGCTTATAATGGTTATAAACCGCTACAGCCAGCACTTTTTTAGCGTGCTCTTGCCCGATAACATAATCATCTAAGCTTTCACGAATTTCGATTGGCGTTGGTAAGCTTTCTTTGTCTTGCTTAGGCGAAATTTCTTTAATTTCTTCGCGGATAATGTCATTACATAATTCAACACATTCGTCGCAAACAAAGACAGAAGGACCTGCAATTAACTTACGCACTTCATGCTGACTTTTACCACAAAACGAGCAATACAGTAACTTACCGTCATCACCGTCACCTGTTTTCATATCGGTCATACGGTACCTCTAATATTTTAAATTTTTACAAACTAATACTGACCAGTATTTCATAAATCGCGCAAATAACAACGCGAATAACAAAGTAGACCGTTATTTATCGATTCTTTGTTCTAATATGGCATCAACTAAACCATATTCAACCGCACTTTCAGCGCTTAAGAAGTTATCACGGTCTGTATCACCAGATACTTTTTCTAATGGTTGGCCAGTGTGCTCTGACATTAAGCGATTAAGCTTTTCTTTAATATACAAAATTTCTTTTGCATGTATTTCAATATCTGACGCTTGACCTTGAAAACCACCCAGCGGCTGATGAATCATCACACGAGCATTAGGTAAACAGTAACGTTTGCCTTTTTCTCCGCCAGAAAGCAAAAATGCGCCCATACTAGCCGCTTGACCAATACAAACCGTGCTAATATTTGGCTTAATAAACTTCATGGTATCGTAAATAGCCATACCTGCAGTAACAGAACCACCAGGAGAATTTATATATAAATAAATATCTTTATCTGGGCTTTCTGACTCTAAGAATAGTAATTGGGCAACGATCAAATTTGCCATATGGTCTTCAACTTGACCACAAAGGAAAATAACGCGCTCTTTTAGCAGTCTTGAATAAATATCGTAAGAGCGTTCACCTTTGGCGGTTTGCTCAACAACCATAGGCACTAAAGCACTTTCGGTCGTATTCGTTAAATCGTGAGAATTATTGTGAGAAGTAAACAACTAACTTTCCTTTTTATAAAAAAATGGCTCATATGTCCCCATACAAGCCATTTAAGCGATTGCTCAGCAAAATGTCAATCTAAAAGGTCTATTTACCTTCAGGATTCATAATATCTTTAAAGCTGGCTTTCTTATCTTTTACTTTTGCGCTTTTAAGTAACAACTCAACCGCTTGCTCTTCCAATGCAACATTCTGCATTTGTTGGGCAAGTTCTTTGTTAGTTTTGTAGTACTCAATAACTTCAGATGGATCTTCGTAAGCTGATGCTGCAGATTCAATTAATTCAGTCACTTTAGCTTCGTCAACTTTTAATTCGTTAACTTTGATCACTTCACCTAAAAGCAAACCCGTTTTAACACGACGTTTAGCTTGCTCTTCAAACATTTCTGCAGGAAGTTCAGGTAAGTTATTCGGATCCATTTGACCAGCAAAACGTTGCATAGCTTGCTTGCGCAATACTTCAACTTCTTGAGCAACAAGTGCCGCTGGAATATCTAATTCGTTAACTTCAAGTAGGCCTTCAATCACTTGCTCTTTAACTTTAGCTTTAACAGCTTGGTTAAGTTCGCGAGCCATGTTTTTACCAACTTCTTCACGAAGTGCAGCAACGCCACCTTCTTCAACACCGAATAGTTTTGCAAATTCGTCATCTACTTCAGGTAAAATTGGACCTTCAGTTTTGTGAACAACGATATCAAACTCTGCATCTTTACCTTTAAGCTTCTCAGCATGGTAATCATCAGGGAAGGTTACTGTGATAGTTTTTTCGTCGCCAGCTTTCATACCGATGATTTCTTTTTCGAAACCAGGGATCATGCGACCTGAACCTAATTCAAGTTCAAAAGCTTCAGCTTTACCGCCTTCAAATTCTTCACCGTCAACACGGCCATTGAAGTCGATAGTTAGCTTATCGCCTTTCTTCGTTTTACGTTTGTTTTCTTTCCACGTTTTATGCTGGTTTTGTAATGTTTCAAACATTTCATCAAGGTCAGCATCAGTAACGTCAACAGCAGGACGTTCTACTGCTATTTTGTTTAAATCTTTTAAAACAACTTCAGGGTAAATCTCAAATGTTGCTTCGAACTCTAACGCTTTACCATCTTCGTTGCTTTTGGCAACAAATGATGGACGACCTGCTGGGTTTAATTTTTCAGCAACAATCGCATCGACAAAGTTACGTTGCATTAATTCACCGGCAACTTCTTGACGAACAGATTGACCATAGCGTTTTTGAATAACTGATGGTGGCACTTTACCTGGGCGAAAACCATTGATACGTTGGGTTTTACCGATGTGGCGAAGACGATTTTTAACTTCAACATCTACTGTTTCGGCAGGAACTGAAATCGTTAAACGACGTTCCAAACCTTGTGTAGTCTCAACTGAAACTTGCATTTAATTACCTCAAAAAACTTAGCGTATGCACGCTTTCTATAACGCATCTAAATATAGTCAACAGTACTTTATATAACAAAGCAATGTATTCAGCTTGCTAGCATTACTAACAGAGCCCGGAAAATCCGAATAAAGATGTTCAGATTAAAATAATGACGCGAAATTATAGCGGTGCTTTAAACAAGAGTCGAGCATAGAACGCAATTAAATTGAAAAATTTAATTTAATAAGGTAATAAAAGAAGATAAAACGGATATTTAGAAAAGAAATTACAGATGGAATGTTAATAAAATGCTTTGTGATGCAAAATTTGAACTTCGACTGAACTTAATGACACTCAAACCAGCACTTACTCTTTCAATATATGTAAGTAATAAAAAGAAGAAGTGGTCGGTTATGCAAGAGTCGAACTTCGACTGAACTTAATGACACCCAAACCAGTACTTAGTCTTACAATATACGCAAGTAATAAAAAGAAGAAGTGGTCGGTGATGCAAGAGTCGAACTTCGACTGAACTTAATGACACCCAAACCAGTACTTAGTCTTACAATATACGTAAGTAATAAAAAGAAGAAGTGGTCGGTGATGCAAGATTCGAACTTGCGACCCCTTGGACCCAAACCAAGTGCGCTACCAAGCTGCGCTAATCACCGATATACTTTTACAACAAACCATACAAAAAATGGGGTGGCTAAAGGGACTTGAACCCTCGACAACCGGAATCACAATCCGGGGCTCTACCAACTGAGCTATAGCCACCATTGTATGGCGCGCCCTGTAGGATTTGAACCTACGACCCACGCCTTAGAAGGGCGTTGCTCTATCCAGCTGAGCTAAGGGCGCACATTGCCTACAGATGCTGAACAAACTTTACACTTGTAAAGTTTATCCTTTTTTTACTAAAAAAGTAAAAAATTGGTTGTGATGCAAAATTCAAACTTACGACTGAACTTAATGACACCTAAACCTATTACTTAATCTTTAAATCTACATAAAGTAACTTTAAAATAACTAAAAAGAAAAAGTGGTCGGTGATGCAAGATTCGAACTTGCGACCCCTTGGACCCAAACCAAGTGCGCTACCAAGCTGCGCTAATCACCGACATTTGTTAAAAACGCTTGCGTTCTCAACGGGTGCGGATATTACCTAGTTGGCCGTTGCGCGTCAAACACTTTTTTTAAATAAATGTGCGTTCGCTCACTTTTAAAGCATCTTGGTTAAAATACCACTCATAATGACCTATAAAATAAAAATAACGTCATTATTCATCAATAAATCATTCTTTCGACGACCAATGCATTTATTTCCTACAAATAGCTTTTCTATTATGCGAAAATAACCACGTTTTTTAGCCTTTTGTGAATAATTATGACTGCAGCGCTTATTGACGGTAAGTTGATCGCCCAACAACTACGCCATTCTGTTAAAGATAAAGTACAACAACGCATTGAAAATGGCCTGCGTGCTCCAGGATTAGCCGTAATTTTAGTTGGTTCAGATCCCGCATCTCAAGTTTATGTTGGTAGTAAAAGAAAAGCCTGTGAAGAAGTTGGCTTTGTATCTCGCTCTTATGACTTGCCTCCAACCACGACACAAGACGAACTTTTTAATTTAATCGATGAATTAAATAACGATATTGAAATTGATGGTATTCTTGTTCAGTTACCCTTACCTGCTGGTTTAGATGCTAATTTAATTATTGAGCATATTAATCCATTAAAAGATGTTGACGGGTTTCACCCTAATAATGTTGGCAAATTAGCGTTACGTCAACCGGGTCTTCGCCCATGCACACCTAAAGGTATTATGACCTTAATTGCTTCAACGGGTGTTGACCCTCATGGCCTAGAAGCTGTAGTTGTTGGTGCATCAAATATTGTTGGTCGCCCTATGACACTAGAGCTATTGCTTGCAGGCTGCACAGTGACCACAACCCATAGATTTACCAAAAATTTAGAAGCAAAAATAAGAAATGCTGATCTGTTAGTTGTTGCTGTTGGCAAACCTGAGTTTATTCCAGGCGAATGGATTAAAGCTGGCGCAATTGTTATCGATGTAGGTATTAACCGTTTAGATAACGGCAAACTAGTTGGCGATGTTGGCTTTGCTAAAGCAAAAGAGAGCGCGGGTTATATTACTCCTGTGCCCGGTGGTGTGGGCCCTATGACAGTAGCTAGTTTGATAGAAAACACCCTTATTGCATGCGAAGAGTTTCATAATAAATAATTTCAAATACTTTGAATTACTTTGGATTACTTTATTAAAAGTATAATCACATCGATATTGCTCTAAATATTAAGTCGTCAGGTAAGGCATAGTTCGCATATTACAGTGCTTTAATTTCATTATAATTTTCTTAGTTAGCTAAAACAAAAAAAGCCTGCGATGCAGGCTTTTTAATTAACACTTTATATAAGAAAGTTTAAGCTTTACGCCACGTTGTTCCACCCGCGCTATCTTCTAGAATAATATTGAGTGCCACCAATTTATCACGTGCATCATCAGCCAATGCCCAATCTTTATTAGCGCGGGCATCGTTACGCTGTTTGATCAAAGCTTCAATTTCTGCAACTTCATCATCGTTAGCATTGCTACCTTGAAGGAATTCTTCTGGTGAATTTTGCGCTACACCTAAAACTTCGCCAAGTGATACTAAAATAAAAGCGAGTTTTGAAGCGGCTTCAACATCCGATACTTTTATGCGATTAATTTCTTTTGCTAACTCAAATAATACCGGCATTGCTTCAGGGCAATTAAAGTCATCATTCATCGCTTTTTCAAAACGCTGAACATATTCATTACCTTTTAATTCTACTTTTATCGGTGTCAGTTCACGCAACGCGGTATAGATACGCTCTAAACTTGCTCTTGCTTGCGTTAAATTGTCTTGTGAGTAATTTAACTGGCTACGATAATGACTAGAAGTTAAAAAGAAGCGCACACTCTCTGCATCATATTCATCTAATACACTGCGCAAAGTAAAAAAGTTATTTAAAGATTTTGACATCTTTTCTTTGTTAATTTGTACCATGCCGCCATGCATCCAATAATTTACGTATGGCGTATCAAAGGCACAACATGATTGCGCAATTTCATTTTCATGATGAGGAAACTGTAAATCAGACCCACCACCATGAATATCGAAGTGTTCACCTAAATGTTTACTGTTCATTGCTGAACATTCAATGTGCCAACCAGGGCGACCTTTACCCCAAGGTGAATCCCAGCTTGGTTCATCAGGTTTTGCCATTTTCCACAGCACAAAATCTAATGGACTGCGTTTCGCTTCATCAACGTCAACCCGAGAGCCCGACTGCAGCATATCTAGATTTTGTAAACTCAACTTGCCGTAATCGCTATATGTGCTGACTTCAAACATAACATCGCCATTACTGGCAACATAAGCGTGTTTACGTTCAATAAGACGTTCAACTAAAGCAATAATCTCATCCATATGCCCGGTAACAGTAGGCGCAATATCTGGGCGCATAATATTAAGGTCGTCAAAATCTTGATACATTTGCTCGGTCATGCGTAAAGTTAGCGCTTCACAACTCTCACCGTTTTCATTAGCTCGTTTTATAATTTTATCGTCAACGTCAGTAATATTGCGTACATGTGTTAAATCATAATTTAAATACTTTAAGTAACGAGCGATAATATCAAAGGCAACATAGGTTCTAGCGTGACCAATATGGCAGCGATCATATATAGTAATACCGCAAACATATAAACCTACCTTGTTGGAAGTGATCGGTTTAAAAACTTCTTTTTTCCTGCTTAAGGTATTATAAATCTGCAACATAACGACGCTTTTTCCTATGTAATATCAATACTTGATTAAATTCGACTATCCTCCACACGGAGATTTACGCAATTGTACCCCAACTATTGGTACTAATCATTAGCTTGGCTTCATTTGCTGAGAAATATGCGAATAAATTTTGCAGAGAAATGTTTCTATTATTGAGTTACAATTTGCGTAATTACATTTCCTTTAGATTTATGAGTAAAAACAATGATCACATTTAAAACGACCTTAGGCGAAATTAAAATTGAATTAGATTTTGACAACGCACCTGCTACTGCAAAAAATTTCCAACAATACGCTGAAGACGGCTTTTACAACGGCACGATTTTTCACCGTGTAATTAAAGGCTTTATGGCACAAGGCGGTGGTTTCGCATCAGGCATGGACGAAAAAGACAGCCGTGAATCAATCAAAAACGAAGCTAATAATGGCTTAGTTAACGCTCGTGGCACTTTAGCTATGGCGCGAACACAAGAACCACATTCAGCATCAGCACAGTTTTTCATTAATTTAGCTGATAACGACTTTCTTAACTTTAAAAGTGAAGATACACAAGGTTGGGGTTACTGTGTATTTGCTAAAGTGGTTGAAGGTATGGACATTGTTGACAAAATGACCTTAGTTGATACTGGCCGTATAGGCTATCACGACGATGTTCCAAAAGAAGAAATAATCATTGAAGAAACAATCGTAGCGTAATTTATCACTACGAATCTTAACGCTATGAGCGATACCTCTCAAATGACAGATAAATCAGCATTAACTTATTTTATTGCTGATTTACATCTCGCGCAAAACAGGCCCGACATAACGGCCTGTTTTTTAGCTTTCTTGAAAGATGAAGCGCCCAAAGCACAAACATTGTATATTTTGGGCGATTTATTCGAGTACTGGATTGGCGACGACGACGATAGCCCTTTTATTTTAGAAATATCTCAGGCAATAAAAGCATTATCGTCGATAGGTTGTAAAATTTATTTTATACACGGTAACCGCGACTTTTTGCTGGGTAAACGTTTTGCTAAACAATCAGGCATGGAGCTCTTACCTGAAATCACCTTAATAGATTTATATGGCACACCCGTGGTCATTATGCATGGCGATACCCTTTGCACGCTAGATGTTGGCTACCAAGCTTTTCGTAAAAAATCACGCAGTTGGTGGTGGCAAGCCATCATAAAAAGCTTACCCTTGTTTATTAGACGAAAAATTGCCAATAATTACCGTGACCAAAGTGCCACAGCCACAGCCATGAAATCTCAAGAGATTATGGATGTTACGCCCATTGAGGTTGTTCGCTGTTTAGAACAATATCAAAGCCAGATATTGATCCACGGACACACTCACAGACCAGCGGTACATGACGTAAAAGCAAACAACCAACAAGCACAGCGAATCGTACTAGGTGATTGGTATGAACAAGGTGCATGGCTGAAAGTAACGCCTGAATCAATGGACTTAATGGATAGCCCATTTGAGTTAATAGAAAAGTAATTAAACCTGAGCATCGCCACTCTTTCACATCGACGTAAATGGATATACTAATGTCGTGGAGCCTTGGATGGCTATGAACGGCCATGTAATCGCGATATTGCCGACGTGAATGTCGGTATTTAGTTTTTTGTCTGGAACAAAAAAACTGACCGTTCATGCTGAGCATATAAGTGCCTGAACTCTCATTCAAACACTTATATTTTTAAAGCTAATAAACTAGATTTATTAACTACTTAGGCGTTTGACTACTTACCCAATCATTCACTCTTCGCTCTAATATTGCTAATGGCATAGCTCCACCACCCAGCACAGTATCGTGGAAACCGCGAATATCAAAACGATCTCCAAGTGCTTGTTTCGCATTTTCACGTAGGTCCAGAATTTTCAACATACCAATTTTGTATGCGGTTGCTTGGCCTGGTAATACTAGATAACGACGAACTTCTGAAACAATAGCTTCTTCTGCAATCGGGGTTTTTGCTTTAAAGTAAGCAATAGCTTGCTCTTCGGTCCAACCTTTTGTGTGTAAACCAGTATCAACCACCAAACGCACTGCACGCCACATTTCATTGACCAGTCGACCAAAATCAGAAAAGTCATCTTGATAAGCGCCCATCTCTTTTGCTAATAATTCAGCATATAAGCCCCAACCTTCGCTATAAGCGGTAAAACTTGCTTGCGTGCGAAATTGGGGGACTGATGTTAGCTCTTGAGCAATAGAAATTTGCATATGATGGCCAGGATTACCTTCATGGTAAGCAACGCCTTCCATTTCATTTTTAGGCATGGCAGACATGTCAGATAAATGTGCATAATAAACCCCTGAGCGACTTCCATCTGGCGTACCAGGATTATAATGTTGTGCGGCACCGTCTTGCTCTCTAAAGGCTTCTACACGTTTAACCGCTAAATCAGCCTTTGGCAAAATACTAAAGTATTGTGGTAGCTGCTTATTAATAAAGTCTAAATACGTTTCAGTGTCGGTAATATAACCTTGTCGACCTTCATCCGTATTAGGGTAAAAGAATTGTTCATCGGTTTTGATAAAATTAAAAAACGCGGGTAAATCGCCTTCAAAACCAACACGATTTTTAATCTCGATCATTTCATTGGTGATACGTGCAACTTCTTTAATACCAATAGCATGAATTTCGGCAGCGGTTAATTCGGTAGTTGTTGATACGCCTATCATGTAATTATAAAACGCTTGGCCATTGTTTTGTGTAGAAACACCTGTAGGGTTACTCTCGGTGTTGGCAATATCACTTTCAAACCAAGTAATAAGTGATTGATAACTTGGTAGAAAGGTTTCGAGCAGTTGTGTTTTAGCCGCTAATTTTAATGACAGCGCTTGGTCTGAAGTAATTTTATCCGCGTCAACTAGGCCATTTATCTTTCTATTAATGTCCATCCAAAGTGGCGAGTCGGTTGCGCCTTCTGCCTTTGAAAATGGTGTACCCGTAATCAAGTTACCCGATTGCTCGATAACACCTTCATAAGCAAATTTTGGTGGCCTAGTACCAGCAGCAGCATTTTCTTTTGCGCGAACCAATAATTGATCAATCGCGGTGCTAACACCGCCAATACGTTTGATATAGGCCTGCATGTCACTTAACTCATCAACCCGATGAAAGTTTATTAAAAACTGGGCAGCAAATGCTTGAATGCCATTAAATTGAGTGAAGATATAGCCATTTTTATTAAACTCTTGTCCAGCTTTTGCTTGTTCATATTGATAAAGCCAAATGTCGTATGAAATTTTAGCTTCGGCTGTTAATTGGTTGTAGTCAAAACTTGAGGTCAATTCAGCAACCGTTGCCGCTTGCCAAGCTAACTGCTTTTTCTCAAACGCTGCTGACATATCATTTATTTGATCGTATTTTTCTTTACGTCCTAAAAACGTAAGCATTATTGGATTGCTTTGTAACTGCTCTTCATACTTAGTGGCAAACCATTCGTTTAATCTTTTCGACTCACTAAGTTTATTTTGTCCTAAGCTTTTAGTTGCAGTAACTGCAGTTGGCTCTTGAGTAGGCTTTTGTGTTGAACTATTTGGTTGGCAGGCAGATAAACACACCACAGCTCCAACCAATGCAATGATAGTGCGCATCAATTATTTTCCTTATTATTGTATTAACAGCAAGCGCATTTAAAACGCCTACTTTATACTATCGAGTTCTGATGATAATTAAAATTATTATCCAGCCACATTCATAATTTGTTACGTATTAATTCTACATTTAACGTTACTTAGTCTTAGTTATGGCGCTAATAACTAATTTACTCTGCAGATAAGAATATTTTCGTTAACTATCAGATAAGTTTTACAATCAACATGATTTAAAAATTAAAGCGACGGAACACCACTATGAAATTTAAAATCACTGTCTGGGCTGGTAATTAATACCGTTTCCACTTCAGCAAAGTAGGCGATACGACTATCTACCTTATCGCAATGCTCTGGGCCCGCAATTTCTTTTGCGAGTGTGAGATAGTCTTGATAATGTCGGGCTTCTGAACGAAGTAGAGATATGTAAAAGTCGCCTAATCTTTTATCAACGTGAGGTGCTAACATCGCAAAGCGCTCGCATGATCTTGCTTCAATATAGGCACCAATAATTAATTTATCGATAAGGGCATCAGGTTCGAAGGTTTTAACATGCTTTAACATTCCCTTGGCATAACGACATGGCGTAATACTGCGATATTCGACACCGTACTCATCCATAATTTCTAATACTTGATAAAAATGATGGAGCTCTTCTTTTATCAATAACACCATCTTATCAATCAAACTTTGCCCATAAGGTGAGTCAGCTTTTGGGATAACTGATTTTGTCAGTTTGTTTTTAGCGGCTAATAAACGCCAATCGCCTTCACGTTTATATATTAGGGTTTCAAAGGGCTGCAGCCATGCTAATAGTGCGTCACTGCCCGCTTTATCAACCGCATATTTTCGGATCATAAACATCGCAGATTGTGCGGCTTTAAGCTCACAAATTAAATGATCAATAAGGAGTATGGGTAAGTTTTCCTCCGCTTTAGCCTGTGCAAGCCAAGATTGTGGTGTCGAGACTTTCAAGAAATTATTGATGGGTTCAAGCAGTTGGGAATAAGGCATAAACAAACGCTATTAATAAATTTTAGCTATATTAAAAGCCCGACGCTTGAGTTACTAGTAAAACTATTCATTTATCGCTGATAAATTAGCTAAATGAATATTACATTAACTGAAATTAGCGAAAGTAAGCAACCATAGGTATTTACTCTGACTTTTATCGCTAAAGACCATTAAAGTAAATGATTTTAATCTGGTGTTAAAAGTGTTAGATAATACTGAACAATGGTGACTAGCGTATTTATATTAACAGCTAAAAAAGCAACAAAATGAATGCTGGATTTAAAGGACTGCATTTAAATGAAAAAAGCTCTGCTATTTGTTATGATATTAATAAATGAGACCCATTGAATTAACTCAATAAAATTATTCTTAATAAAATATAGCGAAAATAATGATGAAAAAGACGGCTGCTAAATCACTAACAGATAAACACAAAGAACTTACCCATAGTGAACAACAAACCGTGCTTTCGCATGTACAGCGTGAAGTTGATGAATGGTACATAAATACCATTATGTTAAAGGGTATTGATGTTCCTTTTAAATATCGTAGAAAAAAACTTTATAAATCATTGCAAAATCAACAGGTCAATATTACCTATTATCCGACCAATGAATTGGTTGCCGGCTTTGAACTTGAAGTGATGAAAATTGTACGTATCAAAGTCTGTTAACACTTTTTAGCATAAAAACCTCGTATTCAGACTGATAGACGGCTAAAAAATAGCTTTTTTTCGACGAAAGATCAATCAACCCTTGACGAATCCCTCGCCATCTTACATAAATAGCATATCAACTATAATAAAAATAACGTTGATTTAACGGCAAGGCTGCAGAGTTTGACTTATATCTGCATTATTTTTGGGGACAGAGAGGTATATAACATGATCTTAAATCATATCTGGGGGCTTTATACTGCACCTAAAAAAGAATGGCAAACCATTGAGAAACGTCACGAGAGTCTAATGTATTCTATGGTGCATATTCTCACTATTGCGCTCATTCCAGCAATTTGTGGTTACTATGCTGCAGCGCATATAGGTTGGACAATAGGCGCAGGGGATCCCATTAAATTAACGGAATCAAACGCGTTGTTTATGTCAGTTGCCATGTATGCTGGTTTGATTATAGGTGTATTTGGCCTAGCTGTGTTGATCCAATGGATGGCAAAAACATTTGACTCAACACCAGATTTCACCCAATCATTAGAGTTAGCAGCATACGCATCAACACCTTTATTAATGGCTGGTTTAACCGCGCTGTTTCCAGTACTTTGGTTTGTGGTATTGGCTGGATTAGCTGCACTATGTTATTCGGTGTACCTGTTATATTCAGGTGTACCAATTATGATGAATATTCCTGAAGAAAAAGGCTTTATTTATTCGAGTTCAGTGGTAACTTGTGGCTTAGTACTTATTGTGGCACTTATGGCAGCTAGTGCGATCGTTTTTAACTCTGGTTTAGGTGTTGAATACATTAGTTAGTACAAGAAAAAATCTATAAAAAAACCGCTCGATAAGCGGTTTTTTTATAGTGAAAATTTAATAATTAATCGTCATATTAAATGGATTAATTATTCAGCGCCTTCGTTATACATATCAATAATTGAATCAGCATTTTTATCCGAAGTTTCTTTTGTTTCATTATTGCGCATAGCATCTAGTCTATCTAAATAACTTTGATCAATATCTTTTGTGACGTATTCACCGTTAAAGACTGATGTTTCAAACTCAGTAATATCTGGATTTGCCGTTGATACTGCTGCGACTAAATCTTCTAGGGTTTGAAAGATTAATTTGTCCGCACCAATAAGTTGACAAATATCTTCTAGTTCACGGCCATGTGCAATTAACTCATTGGCACTTGGCATATCAATACCATAAACGTTAGGGAAACGAATTTCTGGTGCAGCAGAGGCAAAATAAACTTTCTTAGCACCTGCAGCACGGGCCATTTCAATAATTTGACCTGAAGTTGTGCCGCGAACAATAGAGTCATCTACTAATAATACATTTTTACCAACAAACTCAGCACCAATAGCATTAAGTTTACGGCGTACTGACTTTTTACGCTGCTCTTGCCCTGGCATAATAAACGTTCGGCCAATATAGCGGTTTTTAACGAAGCCTTGGCGATATGGAATATTAAGATGACGAGCAATTTCTAATGCAGTATCACAAGATGTTTCTGGAATTGGAATAACCACATCAATATCTATGTCATCCCACTCTTTGGCAATTTTATCACCAAGCTTTTTACCCATATCAACGCGCGAGCCATAAACAGAAATCTTATCGATAGATGAATCTGGACGAGCAAAATAAACGTATTCAAAAATACACGGGTGAAATGATGGGTTCTCAGCACATTGTTGGCTATGAATTTGCCCTGACTCAGTAAAGAAAATAGCTTCACCTGGCGCAACATCACGAACAAAATCGAATTCGTTAGCATCAAGTGCTACCGATTCAGACGCCACCATATATTCAACACCTGATTCGGTTTCACGCTTACCAAATACCAGCGGACGAATACCATTAGGATCACGAAATGCCACCATACCGTAACCGATAATCAAGGCAACAGTCGCATAAGCGCCACGTACACGTTTATGAACATTACTTATTGCTTTGAAAATATCACTTGGATCTAAGGTATGTTGTTCTGCGTTTTGTAATTCATGGCCTAAAATATTTAATAATAATTCAGAGTCAGAAGTCGTATTAACATGACGACGTGCTTGAGTATTAAGCCATAACTTTAATTCTTCAGCGTTGGTTAAATTGCCATTATGCGCCAGCGATATTCCAAACGGTGAGTTTGCGTAGAATGGCTGCGCTTCTGAAGAACTTGATGTGCCTGCCGTCGGGTAACGAATATGGCCAATACCCATGTTCCCCTGTAAGCGCAACATATGGCGAGTATGAAAAACATCTTTTACTAAGCCGTTACCTTTACGCAATCTAAAGGTATTATTGTGAATAGTCACAATACCTGCGGCGTCTTGGCCACGATGTTGTAATACCGTTAAACCATCATATAAAGCTTGACCTACGGGTGTTTTACCAACAATACCAACAATACCACACATGAACTTATTCTCCGACGAACTAAGTTTAAATACTAAGCTAAAAAACTTGATGATTGTTTGAGATACTCAAAAAACCATTCAACTATTAATGTAAATTCTGGCACCAACTGAGAGTTCTGCCACCATATACTAGAGGACGCGGGGGTAAATGCATCCATAAAAAATAATACTGCGGCTATGATCAAAACACCTCTTAACGCACCAAATACGACACCTAGTACTCTGTCGGTACCAGACAAACCGGTTTTACTGACAAGTTGTCCAATGATGTAGTTAACGAGCGCACCTAAGATTAAGGTGGAAATAAATAAAATAGCAATTGAGGCGGCGTTACGCAGAAGTTGGTCGGAAATATTGGTAAGTAGAGTCGACAAGTTTAAATAGAAGCTGCTCGCGACAAAAAAGGCACTGATCCAAACTATTAAGGAAACGGCTTCTTTAACAAAGCCCCGCACTAAGCTAATTAAAGCTGAAATGCCAATGACAGCCAAAATGGCATAATCTATCCAAACCATAAATCGAATATTCTCATTGATTAGAGGCGCGCATTCTACCAGAAGGCGGCTAGGATTTGCTAATAATTTTATTATTTAGCTGGATAAAATCGGGCAACTTTCCCTTGAACATTGGTCAGCACTTTCAAAGCTGGTAGCTTTTCTTCCAACGATGCTTTTATTAATTCAGGTCCAATAAAAACCTTGGTCAACTTACCAGACTTGGTCTTAATTGGTTTAGTAAAGGCCGTATAGCCTTCTTTTTTTAATTTATTGACCAAATCATCAACATTATTTTGATGGCGAAAACTGCCTAATTGAATTACCCATGCCTGTTCAGGAATCGCTTTACTAGGCGCAGTTTTAACCGTTTTAGCAGTTGATTTATTTGTTGTTTTTGGTTCTGGCGGAGCGGTAAAAGACGACTCTTTTGATAAAGTGGTTACCGTAATACCTTTTTCCTTGAGCGCTTTGGCTGAATCTATAACACTATCATCGTCCAGCGCAATCGCCTCAGAAATATGCTCTACCGGCAAATTAGCCAGTTTGTCTTCGGGGAAATTTTTATTGGCTTGAGGAAAGTCTATCTGAGGTGTGACTGGGATCATCTCAAAGTTATCTTGGTAAGTTTTTTTATCGCCATCAAGTACATCAGGCAAAAATATAATAGCGACCGCGGCAACAATAATGGTACCAACTAAACGATTTTGAAATGGTGTAGACAAAGTAGACTCCAAGTATTGCTAAACTAATAAACGTCTTATTTCAGCAACGGTATAAAAAGATCCGAAAACCAAAATAAGATCAGTTGCTTTTGCATTCTGTTTTGCCATTTTAAATGCCTGAGAGACATTGTCAAAACAATTCACCTTAGCCGCGTCTATTTGTGTAGATTCTAGTATGTTTATTGCTTTGCAGCCTCTAGGAGCATTAAGCGTACCAATATACCAATGCTCAACTTCTGGCAACAGTGGCGCTATGGTATTGGTAGCATCTTTATCTGCGAGCATGCCAAGTACGGCATGCACCTTAGCATAATTTAACTTCTGTAATTGCGTTGCTAAATATCGCGCTGCTTGTGGGTTGTGCCCTACATCTAAAATAACATCACAATCGAGGGTGAACTTCTCCATTCTGCCTGCTACTTTTGTTTGGTCAATAATCTGATTGATAAATCTGCTATCTAACGAGAGTCTGAGTTTATCTGCTAAAAGATGCAGCACCATAATAGCCGAAGCGACGTTATCTTGTGGTATTTCACAGCAATTAAGTGCTAAAAATTCAGCTTCACTACCGCGCCAATGCCAAGTGTTATTATTGGCCTGTTCAACAGTAAAATTTTGCTCGCGAAAATAAGATTTAGCGCCAATATCGCCTGCGTGTGTAGCTAATGAGCTAGGTGGATTAGTATCGCCTATCACCACCACTTTATTGGCCCGCATTATACCGGCTTTTTCAAAACCAATGGCTTCTCGCGTGTTACCCAAGAATGCTTGATGATCAAGATCGATAGTGGTAATTACGGCAACATCAGTATCGATAATATTGGTGGCGTCTAAACGCCCGCCTAAACCAACTTCCAGTATAATAACATCAGGCTGTTCAGCCATTAATATAAGCAAGGCGGCTAAAGTGGTGTATTCATAGTACGTTAAGCTAATATCACCTCGCATGGTCTCTATGGTTTCAAACGCATTGACTAAGGCACTGTCAGCGACTTCACGCTTATTAAGGCGTAAACGTTCATTAAAACGCTCAATATGAGGTGAAGAGTAAACGGAGCAAGTTAAGTCTTGTGCTAAAAATGCATTTTCCAAAAAAGCACAGGTAGTGCCTTTGCCATTCGTGCCAGCAACCGTAATAACTGTTGAACTAGGAAAAGCAATCTTGAGTTTATTCGCAACAGCGGCAATGCGTGTTAAGCCAAGATCTATTTCGACAGCATGAATACTTTCTAAATAAGAAAGCCACTCAGTAAGATTGCTTCTTGCTGAATGGCCTTTAATCATTTTTGACATGAATTTTCCGTTATGCTGCGGGGCTATCTTGTCCCATAAACTTAGCAAGCATTCTTGCTAAAGTACTGCGCATTTCACGACGATCAACAATAATATCAATCGCACCTTTTTCTTTTAAGAATTCGCTGCGCTGAAAACCTTCAGGTAATTTTTCACGTACGGTTTGTTCGATAACGCGTGGACCAGCAAAACCAATTAAGGCTTTAGGCTCTGCAACATTAATATCGCCTAACATCGCTAAACTTGCAGAAACGCCACCCATCGTTGGATCAGTTAATACCGATACATAAGGTAGGCCTTTTTCACTCATTTTTGCTAAGGCTGCACTGGTTTTAGCCATTTGCATTAATGAAAATAATGCTTCTTGCATGCGCGCACCACCACTGGCAGAAAAACACACAAAAGGTACATTATGCTCTAAACAATATTCAACACCTTTAACAAAGCGCGCACCGACAACAGACGCCATTGAGCCACCTAAGAAGCCAAATTCAAATGCTGCAACAACGATAGGTTGTCCGCACAATTCACCTCTCATAACAACTAATGCATCTTTTTCACCCGTGCTTTTTTGCGCGGCTGAAATTCTATCTTTGTATCGTTTTGAGTCTTTAAACTTGAGAATGTCTTGAGCTTCAAATTCTTCACCTAGCTCTACTCGCTCGCCTTGGTCAAGAAATCCATCAATGCGTTTACGCGCAGAAATACGCATATGATGATCACACTTTGGGCAAACCGACATCTGTCGATCTAACTCAACTTTATATAGAACCGCGTTACAGCTAGTACACTTACTCCAGACACCTTCCGGAATATTTCTTTTTTGTGTTGACTTTGCTTTTGGGAGAATCTTTTCAATCCAGCTCATAATATATTTTTGCCTATGCACGAAAGATCTAATAATTGTTTAAAATACAACCACTAAATATAAAATTTTTGCTAATTGTTTGAATTAGACCATAGAACGCCTACATAATTATAGGAAAAACTGGTCTGTTTTCTTCTTATTGTTGATTATAGTAGAAACAATGGCCCTGGGCTACGCTTTGGAATACCAAACTCTTCAGGGTATTCAACATCAACAAAGTATAGCCCCGCAGATGGTGCTGTAATACCAGCAACACAACGATTTTTTGCCTCTAATACTTCTTTGAGCCAGCTAACAGGTTTTAGTTCCTGGCCCACTTTCATCAAACTACCCGCAATATTTCTCACCATATGGTGTAAAAATGCATTACCTTTAACATCAATAATAACAAACTCACCTTGGCGAGAAACATTACAATAATGCAAGGTACGTGTCGGAGAGTTTGATTGACAATGTACAGTTCTAAACGACGTAAAATCGTGTCGTCCTACCAAGTATTGTGCCGCTTGGTGCATTAAATTTTCATTAAGTGGATAATGGCAAAAACTAATGCCTGAGCTTAAAATTGCCGACCGCAAACGATTATTATTAATAATATAACGATACCGCCTCGCCGTTGCACTAAAGCGCGCATGAAAATCGTCATTAACTTCTTTCACCCAAGATACCGCGATGTCTTTAGGCAAGTTAGTATTAACACCTAATGTCCAAGCGACATCTTTACGAATTTTGTCGGTCTCAAAATGAATGACCTGATTGGTCGCACTAACCCCTGTATCGGTTCTGCCTGCGCAGACGACTTGAATGGGTTCGTTGGCGATTTTAGATAGCGCCTTTTCTACCGTCTCTTGAACGCTAATAACGTTTTTTTGTCTTTGCCAACCGTAGTAGTTACTACCATCGTATTCTATACCTAAAGCGTAACGCATTTTATCCTCCACTGCTAAGGTGGGGGACATTATCCATTATTTTACGCATTTTTGCCAAGTGACTATTCAGTAATACCAATTAAAATAATGAATTAACCAACTAAACGCTGTATTGGCTTCTTTATAATAAGTGAAATAATTCAAGCATAGTGGTTATCTACATTATCCCCTGAGACGCATTAACACTTATATTTATGTGGACGTATGGCTTATTTATCTGGCTAAGGTATATCAGAAGAGTAAAGCACTTCGAAGGGGCGATTTAAATACTTATAATCAGCAAGATTGTTTCAAATAAGGTTTATTGATAAGTGTAAATACTTAAGCTCAATCTGGAGTGATGCTCTTTTGTCTTTTAACGTTTACATTATTCTACGTAGTTAAGTAAAGTGCGCTGTAGATAAAAGTATTAAAAAAGACTGCAAATTGCAGCCTTTAAATCCTGAAATTAAAATAATAAAGCTGAGTTAGTCTTTCAGGTTATCTAATAATTGTTGGGAATCAAATTGTTGTTGTGCATCACCCTGTTTAATAACATCGAGTAAAATCACTTCAGCGTTGTCATGATCACCAATCTCAATATACACTTTAGCCAAATCTAATTTTGCTGCAATACCATTGTCGTCGTCATCAACATCTTCTTCGGTGATATTACCTGAGAATTCAGGGAATTCACTCAGTCCAACATCAATGTTCATTTTTTCATAAGGTTCAGTTGGCTTGCCGTCTAGTAGACTGTCTGATAATAATGAATCTACCGAAATAAAGTCTTTTTCTGCATTTTTATTATCTTCTGACCCAGTCTCTTCTTCTATATCGATACCTTCTTCAACTGTCTCCAGTTCGAAGTCATCACCAATTTCAAAGTTTTCGTCGAATTCAAAATCATCACTAGCAGATTGGCTACTCTCTTCTTCAATGTTCGCTAAAAGGTCATCAAAATCTAAATTATCAAGCTCTTTAATACCATCAACTTCTTCAGCATTACTTGCGTTACGGTTTTCGACATCATTTTGTTCATGGTTGTCGTTATCAGAAAGTAAATCAGCTAAGACATTGCTATCAGTAAAGTCTGGTGATAATTCAACTATATCATCAGACTCTTTTTCATCGTTCAACAACTTTGCCAATGTTGATTCGTCAAAATCACTCGACAATGCTGCTAAAGTTTCTTCATCAATTTCTTCAGACGTTTGCTCTGTCGATTCGTTGTCAGTTTCTTCACTCAGTAAGTCACTATCAAGTAATTCAGTATCTAGCACATCATCACCAATATCTAATGGTGAATCATCTTTGGTTTCTGGAGTGTGGTTTACTTCGTCAATTAATGCATCGATATCAAAATCATCTGAAATTTCTTCGCTAGTGTCGCTTGGAATTTCAGCCTGTTCATCTGTGGTAGCATTTTTTTCTGGCTCACTAACCGCTATTTCATCTAAGTTATCATCCGCACTTTCATTCGACAACTTACTAAAATCTGTATCGATAAATGATTGTACGTATTCATCAGTAAAATTATTAATGAGTTCTGTATTTTCATTTTCTGAGTTTTCTGAAGTGTCGATTTCGTCATCGCTGATATCTTCACTAATGGGCGCGCCTATATCGTCTGGCTCTGAGACTTCATTGCTTTGCTCAGCGCTAGTTTCTTCAGCAGTATCAATTGCAGCTGATGTATCACTTGTGTCATTTATAGAATCTAACAGTGCATCTATATCATCTGGGTCTGAGACTTCACTGTTTTGCTCAGCGCTAGTTTCTTCAGCAGTATCAATTACAGCTGGTGTATCACTTGTGTCATTTATAGAATCTAACAATGCATCGATATCATCTGGGTCTGAAACTTCACTGTTTTGCTCAGCGCTAGTTTCTTCAGCAGTATCAATTGCAGCTGGTGTATCACTTGTGTCATTTACAGAATCTAACAGTGCATCGATATCATTTGGGTCTGAGACTTCACTAGCTTCTTCAGCAGTATCAATTGCAGCTGATGTATCACTTGTTTCATTTATAGAATCTAACAGCGCATCGATATCATCTGGGTCTGATACTTCACTGGCTTCTTCAGCAGTATCAATTGCAGCTGGTGTATCACTTGTGTCATTTATAGAATCTAACAGTGCATCGATATCATTTGGGTCTGAGACTTCACTGGATTCTTCAGCAGTATCAATTGCAGCTGGTGTATCGCTTGTGTCATTTATAGAATCTAATAGCGCATCGATATCATCTGGGTCTGAGACTTCACTGGCTTCTTCAGCAGTCTCAATTGCAGCTGGTGTATCACTTGCTTCATTTATAGAATCTAACAGCGCATCGATATCGTCTGGGTCTGAGACTTCACTGGCTTCTTCAGCAGTATCAATTACAGCTGGTGTATCACTTGTGTCATTTATAGAATCTAACAGTGCATCGATATCATCTGGATCTGATACACTTTCTGCAGTTGAGGCATCTTTAATTTCACTGACTTCATCCAACAAGGCATCAATATCGTAAGGTTCTTCCACTTCATTAATGTTAGCTGTAGCCGTGTTGTTATCGGTTAGCTCATCTGATTCTTCAGCCGCATCAAGTAAAGCGTCAATATCTTCTGGTTCGCTCAGCACTTCAGTGTCATCAGTTGCTATCGGTTCAATTTCAGAACTCTCAGCCAGTAGGTTATCTAACTCGCTTGAATCAACGTCATCTAATTCAGGCGCTGTGTCATCGTCCGAGTCTAATTCGTCTTCTAAACCGGCAAATAACGAATCTAAGTCGCCTTGATCTAATTGACCACCTTCTAAGGCTTCGCCTTCAATAAGATCATCATCTAAAGAAATTGTTTCTGAATCATTATCTAAAGAAATATCTTCAAGTTCATCTAAATCATCTAAATCATCGTCCAGTTGAATTACTTCATCATCAAGTGAATCTAAGTCATCGGTAAACAAATCGTCATGATCTTCATCAGTCTCTGATAAATCTATAGACAATTCATCATCGAGTGAAAGTTCATCAAGCGCTAACTCATCGTCTAAGGTTAATTCACTGTCTAAACTGTCAGAGCCTTGCTCATTCTTCGCTTTAGCTTCGGGTTCAACTATTTGGTCTGTTTTCGCAGGTATAATATTTTCATCATCTTCTTTGTTGGCTCTGCGTCGAAATAAAATTGCTAATAATGACAGCACTAATATCGCGGGTAACGTTGCCATTAACGCAACAAACCATGAGCTCGACATAAAGCTACCATCTTCGAGTTCGGCTTTTTGTTTTTCTAGTAATAATGCTTGTTCTCTAGCTTCTGCTTTTGACAATAAGGCTTGTTGCAGCGAGATCATATCATCCATCTGCACTTTAATTTCTTTACTTTTGGCTACTTCACTTTGCATGACACCAAGTTGGTCGTTGAAGCTGGTAAGGCGTTCACGTAACGCTTCATTTTCTTTTAATAGACTTTGTAGTCCATCGATAGAATCTAAAACATCGTTTTGAATGTTAGCAAATCTTTGTTGCTGACTGCTGTCTATGGCTTGTAACTGAACATTAATTTCTGATTTAGCGGCATCTAAATCTTTTTTATTTACTGAGGCTTCTTCAGGTAAGAGTACTTTTTTAGGCGCCACTTTAACGACTTTGACAATTTTCTTTTGCCAAGCTTTGTCATCACTGCGTGATTTTTGTTGCGCGTTGTCAGGATTAATAGCCCGCATTATGTCGATAGATGGGAGTTTTAAATACTGACCACTGATCATGTGATTTAAGTTTTGATCTTTAAAAGAATCTGGATTGTTTTCATATAGCGCTTGCATGACTTGGTAAACAGACAAACGAGGATCTGGGCGCACTTTTAGTGCGATATTCCATAATGTATCTTTGCTGGTAATAGGGCCATAACGGTCATAAGGAAAAGCATCTGTCGATTTCGGGCCACGAATACGTATACCGCCGTCTTCAGCAGAAATAGGTAGACTAAAACAGCTAATGCTAATAATAAGTACCTGCCATAGGCACAGGCGTAACAATTTTTGCATTAAAATTTCCTATTTATAATAATTATTCGCCAATACAATGACGCGCCGAGTCAGGAGAATGTAAAGCAAAGATTATTCCAGTTATGAATAATTGCTTCTACCTATATGTATAAATGCTTTCTAACTTTCACTATGTTATCAAATTAACGCTGTAATACTTATCTTATCGTTAATTTAATAAAAGTTAAATTAATTGCTATAAAAACAAAAAACCCGTCGCTTATTATAACGACGGGTTTTCATTTTTCTTTAATAAATCTATAACTTAGATTCATTTATTTGTATTTAATACTCGCTAAGGTGCTCTTTAATTAATAACTCAGCAATTTGAACGCTGTTTGTTGCTGCACCTTTACGTACGTTATCGGCAACTATCCACATATTAATACCACTATTGTGGCTAATGTCTTCACGAATACGACCAACAAAAGTTTCATCTTTACCGCTAGCATCAGTAATTTGCGTTGGAAAATCTTCATCTTTGTGACAAACCACTATACCTGGCGCTTTGCTCAGTAACTCTTTGACTTCTTCAGCTGAAATGGGTGAGTTGGTTTCAATATGCAGTGATTCACCATGACCAAAAAATACCGGTACACGCACAGCTGTTGGGTTAACCATTACACTATCGTCGCCCAATATCTTCTGTGTTTCCCAAACCATTTTCATTTCTTCTTTGGTATAACCATTTTCAAGAAATACATCAATTTGTGGAATAACATTAAAAGCAATTTGGCGAGAAAAGTTTTTCGGCTCGACCGGTTTGCCACACAGTAAGTCCGCAGTTTGCTTTGCTAACTCGTCCATAGCGGCTTTACCACCACCTGAAACTGACTGATAAGTACAAACATTTACGCGAGAAATACCTACGGCATCATAGATAGGTTTTAATGCCACCATCATTTGAATGGTTGAACAATTCGGATTTGCGATAATATTACGATTACGATATTCAGCTAACGCTTGCGGGTTTACTTCTGGTACAACTAATGGAATATCAGCGTCATAGCGAAACTCAGAGGTATTATCGATAACAATACAACCATCGTCAGCAGCAATTGGCGCATACTTTGCCGATATTTCGCCACCTGCCGAAAAGAAACCGATTTGTGCTTGGCTCCAATCAAAATTGTCAGCATCTAAAACTTCAATACTTTCACCCTTAAAATCAATAAATTCACCCGCCGAACGAGCGCTTGCCAGTGGGTATAATTTATTAATTGGAAAATCACGCTGTTCTAGTATTTCAATAATGGTTTTACCGACTAAACCTGTTGCACCTAGTACGCAAACATCAAATTTCTGTGCCATGATCCTCTCTCTTTTTATCCAGTTTTTTATTAAAGCCAAGCTGATGTGGAACATCTAGGCTCAACGCGTTATTCAAGTTGACAGTTATAGACGAAAATTCCCGGCGAGTCGGGTACGTTTTACGAATATGGTCAAATCCTTGAATATTGATTTGTTGACGAAAAATTGCATCGTCACGTCTAACATCGTATACCATTTTTACTAGCTGGTTTAGCAGTATTTCATCAAACTTTTGCTTAATTTCAACCGCACTAATTGCCGGTGTCGGTAAAAAGTCAGCAAGCTGCTTATTTGGCAAAACACCTAGCTGTTGGCATAATGCCCGATACAGAATTTCTGTGCCACGAGCTTTTCCTTCTAAGCTATAACCGGCGATGTGCGCTGTGGTAATTTCACAATGCGCGATCAACGCAGTTAAGATATTGGGTTCGTTTTCCCAAACATCTAAAACCAACTTTACTGCATGTCCTTGCTGCTTCATTTTCAATAAAGCGCTATTGTCGATTACTTCACCGCGACAAGCATTGATCAGAATTTGATTGTCTTTAAATCGAGCTAGTCGTTCACCGTTCAATAAATGATACGTTGCATGTTTGCCAGTACGCGTTAATGGTACGTGCAGCGAAACTACGTTGCAACTTAACGCTTGCTCAAGCGAAACGAATTCACGTTTATCCGCTGGGTCTTCAGCCTGTATGGGATCACATAAAACATGCTTAATATTTAAAGCGGTTAATTTTTCACTTAACCTTGAACCCGTGTTACCCGCACCCACTATGCCTACAGTTAATGCTGATAATGTTAATAAATAACGCTCTGCTAACACGACTAAAGCACTCAGTACGTATTCGGCGACAGAAACGGCATTACAACCTGGGGCAGAATGAAAGCTCACTTCTCGATTAGCTAAATAGTGTTGATCAATGTGATCAACACCAATCGTTGCGGTACCGACAAAACGTAAGGTTTTATTTTGCTTTAACAGCGCTTCATTCACTTTAGTGATCGAGCGCACCAATAAAACGTCAGCATCACGAATATCAGTTGACGATAAAGAGCGGCCAGAAAACGCCGTTAACATGCCTAAATCAGCAAAAAATTCCGCTGCAAACGGCATATTTTCGTCATAAAAAATATTCATTTAAAGTTTCCAAACCACAAACAAGTAAATAAAAAGTCGATATTACATTATGTCGTTAAGGTTATTTTCTTAACATAGCTTTCTTTTTCTATTTTTGTTACTTCAACCGTAATTACCGAGCCTTCAATACCCAAGCGTTCGAGTTGATTACTGACACCCTCAGTAAGGTTTTTACGTTGAGATAAATCACGCCCAGATAATATTTTTAAATTTACGTGCACAAACACCTGCTCAGCGCCGGGTAAATAAAAATCATCGTAAGCGCATGCGCGCACTTTAATATCTGCGGCAGTAAAAAGTTCGCTTTGGTTTACACCTTTATAAACAGCATGCATTAGCTGTTCTACCGGTAAATTTTCGGTAATTTTTGTAGAATACTCAACAATACAATGAGGCATGATTAGGCAGTCATAATTAATAACAAATAAGGTGCTCATTGTAGCTAAATTTATAAGGGAAAAGACACAAAAAAACCGTTAAATTTTTAACGGTTTTTAATTTAGTCCAAATTAATGACGATTAAAGCCATTAATAACACTATATCAAGACATTATTTGTACTTTTGCATCACAAGTGTTGCGTTAGTACCACCAAAACCAAAGCTGTTAGACATGACTAAGTTAAGCTCCATATCACGTTTTTCGGTAACTATGTCTAAGCCTTCTGCTTTTTCATCTAAGGTATTAATATTAATAGACGGTGCAACAAAACTATGTTCCATCATCAATAATGAGAAAATAGCTTCATGAACACCAGCGGCACCCAATGCATGGCCGGTCATTGCTTTTGTCGCACTAATTGCTGGAGAGTTATCACCAAATACCGCTTGAATAGCACCAAGCTCTTTAACATCGCCAACTGGCGTAGAGGTACCGTGAGTATTTAGGTAATCGACTTTCGCGTCAACCCCCTCCATGGCTTGTTGCATACAACGTATAGCGCCTTCACCACTCGGAGCCACCATATCGTAACCGTCTGACGTTGCGCCGTAGCCAACAATCTCAGCGTAAATATGTGCACCACGCGCTAAAGCGTGTTCAAGTTCTTCCACAACAACCATACCGCCACCGCCTGAAATAACGAAACCGTCACGGTCTGCATCATAAGTGCGAGAAGCCTGTTCAGGGGTGTCATTATATTTAGAAGATAATGCACCCATGCCGTCAAACATCATGGCTAACGACCAATGAACTTCTTCACCGCCACCCGCAAATACTACGTCTTGCTTACCTAGTTGAATAAGTTCAGCTGCGTGGCCAATGCAATGTGCACTAGTGGCACAGGCAGAACTAATTGAATAGTTAACACCCAAAATTTTAAATGGTGTGGCTAAACATGCTGAGATAGTGCTCGACATTGTTTTTGGTACTGCGTAAGGACCAACACGTTTAACGCCTTTTTCGCGCAGAATATCTGCTGAATTAACCACGTTTTCTGAAGAAGCACCACCAGAGCCGGCAACAATACCGGTACGGAAATTTGAAACTTGCTCAGGGGTTAATTTTGAATCTTTAATTGCTTGATCCATGGCTATATAAGCAAAAGCTGAAGCTTCGCCCATAAAACGTAAGGCTTTACGGTCAATATGGTCTTTTACTTCAATTTCAGGTTTACCCCAAACTTGACTGCGTAAACCCATTTCAGCAAAACTTTCAGCACGGGTAATACCTGAACGTCCTTCTTTTAATGACGCTAATACTTCTTCTGCATCATTACCAATACTTGATACAATACCTAATCCGGTGATAACTACACGTTTCATATAAATAACCATATTCAATTAAAAAATCTGGGCGTATCATACATACTTTTGCCCCCTATACTGGTCTGTCCAGCGTACACTTGTACACTGAATTTTTTCATTTTTATGACAGTCCTTTGTAATAATATGTAAAATAACCTTTTTTTACCTACAACGGAAGACGTTAATATAGTGATTGATCAAACAAAGATTACCTTTCAAAGTGACGGTTCACCTTATTCAAGCCAATTTGAAGATATCTATTTTGATACAAACCACGGCACAAGCCAAAGTGAGTGCGTATTTATTGACGGCAATAATATTAAAGCAAGATTAGCCAAATACCCTGAAAAGTTTGTAATCGCAGAAACCGGCTTCGGCACAGGATTAAATTTTTTACTCACGCTTGCGGCATTTGACCAATTACAACGAAGCCAAAACCTACAAAACACAAAACCAGCAGTTGTAAGCGCTTTACACTTTATCAGTGTCGAAAAATATCCATTATCAAAGGCGCAACTAACACAATCGTTGAAAATATTGCCGGATATTGATCAATACAGTCAGCAGTTAATCGCCCAGTACCCTGAACATCCTGAGCAAGATATCACCCTGAGTTTTCTTAATGGCGCAGTCACACTTCAGTTGATCTTCAACGATGCTACATTAGGCTTAGCGCAATTAGCGAGCGATAGAAACTCTCGCGTTTCAGCCATAGTTGACGCTTGGTATTTGGATGGTTTTTCACCGGCTAAAAACCCTGAGATGTGGCAAGAAGGGCTTTTCCAACAAATAACACGTTTATCGAAAGAGCAAGCAACTTTATCAACATTCACGGTTTCAGGTAAAGTTAAACGTCAATTAATTTCAGCAGGTTTTCGGGTTGAAAAGCGCCCTACTAAGGGCAAGAAAGATGAAATGCTAATCGCAGCATTTCAGCAAAACCCTAATTCAGGAAAAGCTTATCAGCAACGACCTATTATCACTAAACCGCAACAGGTCAGTATCATTGGTGGTGGCATCGCCTCAGCTTGTGCTGCTTATGCCTTAACAAAAGTGGGTGTTAAAGTTACCGTGTATTGCCAAGACTTTAGCGTAGCTCAAGGCGCATCAAGTAATAATATTGCCGCTCTGTATCCACTGATTCATCAACAGGCTGACGATATTAGCTTGTTTTATCAACACGCTTTTGAGCAAGCCGTAAGCTATTATAAAAGTATTAACGAGCAAGGTTTTCATTTTGATCACGACTGGTGCGGCCTTTTAGAGATATCATATAAGCCAGCTTTAGCGCTTCGCCAACAACATATTGCCAATTCTGATGTTTGGCCGAAAAACCTAATACAAAGTGTTGATAAAGCAACCGCTAGCGAATTAGCGGGTATAGCACTTAATCATGGTGGCTTATTTTTCCCAAAAGCCGGTTGGATAGCCCCTGCACAACTCGTAAAACAAATTTTTAAGGCAGCGGAATTAACTAATCGCCTGCGTATCGAAACTGGCTGTAAAATCGATAGCGTAAGCCAAAAATCTGACGGAAAATGGCTATTGCACAGCGATAAAGAAAATTACCAAGCTAATGTTCTAATATATTGTGGTGGCGCCCAAGGCATACCGCTGAATCTGATAGAGCAATTACCGCTAACCTCAGTTCGTGGTCAAGTCAGTAATATGGTGAGTAATGAGCAAGTGGCAAAACTATCAACCGTTATTTGCCATAAAGGCTATTTAACACCGGCAAATAAAAATCTACATTGCATCGGGGCAACGTTTCAAAAGCATAGTTTCGATATCGAGAGCAAAACCGAAGAAGACCAATTTAACCTTGCTATGCTAGATAAATGCTTGCCGGGTTTAACACAATGGCAAACCACCGATATAGCTAGTAGCAAAGCGCGCTTACGTTGTATGACGCCAGATCACTTACCCATGGTAGGTGCTATGCCTGATATTGAAGCCCATAAGCAAGAGTACCCTCATTTAAGCAAAGATAAACGTTGGCGTTACAACGAACCAGCACCCGTAATTGAAAATCTATATATGTTGACCGGATTGGGCGCGCGTGGGCTTTGTACTGCGCCATTATTGGCCGATATATTAACCGCAGATATTTGTGGTACACCCTATCCCTTAAATAACGAGCAGTTATTTAACCTAGCGCCAAATCGCTTTGTGATTCGAGATATTATTCGTCGTAAATTCGATTGAGTTTGTGTGCTTAAATCTAATTACAATTGAAACAAGTAATCGTTTATTTGCAGTGCTCTAACATGAAAAAAGCAGCCAATTCAAAATGAACGGCTGCTTTCAAAATGTGTAAAGCAATTTTATGCAGTAAATGCTATTTGTAGTTGTAGCCAATAATCTTGCACAATTTGACGATCTTGCGGGGTAAGCTCAGTACGAGCAGCTTGTAGTTTCTCGCTAATATTTGTTGCTAGCGCTTGCGTTAATGGTTGTGACTCATCGCCATATTCACTACCCGCCAAACTAATGAAGCCTCTTAAATAACTACCTGCGAACAGCTCGTCGGCACTAACATCTTGTTCTACTTGTTCATCTAAAAAGTGATATAACGCGGTAAGGTTTTCAAATTGCATACTTAATTCCAAGTTCATTTAGGCGAGTGTTCAACATTGCCTGTTTACTATAATTTATAAAAAGTTCTATCATGATTTTCATGCTAACTATTGCGGACTGGCAACTGGGTATAATACTTGATCATTATAACCGGTAGTAACAGCTAAATAGCCTGACAATTCCATGTCGAGTGCACTATCGCCTGTATCGGCAATTAATGGTCGTGCCTGCAGCGCATTCAGTTTTGCTTTGGTCGCTATAATAAGAATATTTTCTTTTCCTATAGCGCGAATGACCCGTGGGCTCAATTGTTGATTGCCGCGACCAAATATATGCCCTTGTCCACCAATTAAAGTGATGACAAGTTTCACTTTACCTTCAGCATAAGGCTGAATTAACTGCCATAGTTTTGGCTCTGTCAAATCACTAGCAATTAACGCTTGCTCATATACCGCATCAACGCCAAGTAGGGTATTTTCAAGCGCCAACTCTTCCATAACAAAAGCTGTGGTGGAGCCTGAACCAATAATAAAAAGTTCGTCATCCATTTTTGAAATAACGTCGGCGGCAATGTCTTGTAAAACTAATTCGTCAGACTCTTTACCACCCGATTTAACCGCTTGAATATAACGTAACTCACACGGCACTTGCATTTCACCAAACCGTTTAGCTTTAACTATGCCTTGGCGAAATAAGTTTTCATCAATATCCATGACATCAGCATCAGTTAAACTGACCAGTTGATTAGTTATCATCAACTCAACCACTCGCCCAGCCGCTTTGGGCGTAATAGCATAAACGCCCGAATGAATTTTACAACCGGCAGGAATACCTAATACAGGAAACCTATCTTCAACAATATGACAAACATTACGCGCAGTGCCATCTCCGCCAGCAAATAGCAGTAGATCAATATCCAAGTTTATTAAAGTCTGTACTGTCTGCTCGGTATCAAGCGCTGTGGTAATTTTTTTTTCAAGTTGATGCACTACTTGTGTGCTAAAACCTAATGCTTTCGCTGTATGCTCGCCCATATCGCCAGAAGCGGTATAAATAACGATATTCTCTTTATAAGGTAGCAATATTTCCAACGCGAGTGATGTGCGCGCATTAGACTTTGCCGTAGCACCGAGTGCAATGGCTTGTTCAGCAATGCCAACACCATCGCTACCCTTTAATGCCACGCTACCACCAATACCTGCGATGGGATTAATGACTAAGCCTAATTTAAATTGTTTCATTCATTAATCTCATAAATTTCAGCATATTTATTTCAAGTTACTAATTTCAAAAGTACGATTCCAAGAGTGCTAATTTAAAGCACATTAACTGCACTAAATTTGAAAATATTCAGGGGCTAAAGGCCAAGGAGTTTGATAATACTTTGCTAAAACTTCAATAAATTTTTCTGCATCTTTAGGAAAACCCTGTTCTAGATAAAATAGCACTTGCTGGTATACCTTTGCTTTAAACGCTGCTCGGTCACTTTCACCTACCCCCAAAAGATTATCGGTAGAAACATCAAAGTCTTTTCCCGTGGCAACACAAAATGCCCACTCTATAGCTTGTGGCTTTATTTCTACACTTTCAAATTTTGCTTGTTGCTGGTGATCTCTGCCATCGGGAATATACCAATAACCATAGTCTTCTATTAGTCGCCGTGAAGCTCCTGCTAAGCACCAATGAGAAATTTCATGTAACGCACTAGCAAAATAACCATGAGCAAATACTATTTGATTAAAATCATAAAATTCGTTGCTAGGCAAATATATAGGCTCATAGTCGCCTTTAACTAATCGGGTATTATACAAAGCGTAAAAAGCTGTATCGAATAACTGGATCAAATCACGGTTGTGATGAAACCTATTATTAACAGCAGTTTCGTTAGCAGATGTAATGGACTCAAGCATAGACATGAAAATAAACTTTTTTAGGTAAGTTTGCTAAAGCACCTAGCGTATTCTATCCGCTATGACGTTTTAAAATTAACGCTATTCTAACGAAAAACGACGATTATTACATCGCCGTTTTAAAAAAATATTTATGCCTAAAAATCTTGCAATCAGTGAGCACCGATCACTTAATTTTTAGTAGTTCTCATATCTAGAATTGGCATATTACTGCTACCTAAAACGGTTGCAGGTAATTTACCATCCCAGTTTTGTGCTTCAGTAAGTTTAACAATAAGTGGGTTATTGCCTAATGCTTTGGCTTTAGCTGTAATCGCCTCAGCCTCAGCCAAACCTTTGATTCGAATAGACTCCGCTTCGGCAATCGCGACTAATTTAATACCATCCGCTTTGGCTTTCGCAGTATTTACATCACGCTGTGCTTCAAGGTTTTGTCTTGCTAACCTATGCTTTTCCGCATCAGCAAGATTTTTCTCAGTTTGCTTAGTTTCAATGGAAGTTAAATATTTTGCCGGTAAACTAATGTTCTCAATCTGTATATTATCAACTGTAACGGGAAAGCCTTTCATTTCTTCAATAAAGTTAGCTTCAATTGCTTGAATTGCGCTCGCTCTGTCTTGAATTAGCTTTTCCGCGTCATACTGAGGTATAACGTCTTTAGTCGCTGCTCTAAAACGCGGGTCTAATATTCTACTCTCAAACTGTGACAAGCCACCATACTGTCGAAATAAATCTAGTGCCGCCGTTTTATCTACAGTCCAGTTTACGCTGACACTGATGGTTACGGGCATTTGCTCTTTTGTGCTTGAAGCCATTTTTTCTTCATTTTTACGAGTTCGTACTTCAATTTCTTCAACGCTATCAATAAAGGGTACTTTAAAATGTAAACCTGGATTAACCTGCTCTTTTGCTTCGCTAAAGCGTTTTACAATGCCGATATGGCCTTCGTTGACAGTATAAACAGAGCCAATGCCAGCAATTACCACAGCTGCAACAACAACAATCGACTTTACTGGGATATTAAATTTGTCTATTTTCATGATTATTCCTTATTATTTGTATCGTATTTATTATCTGTAAGGTATCTATTCTTCTATACCATCTTTTTTTTCAATACTATTTACACCACCTTTAATAATGAAGTAACCAAAAACGCCTGAAATTAATGAACCTATAACAATGCCTAACCTATCTTGAAAAATAAGATTAGCGCCATTGCCTTGTTCGAAAGCTAAAGAACCTATAAATAAGCTCATGGTGAAGCCAACACCACATAATATTGCCGCGCCATAAAGTAAACGCCAATTTACGTTAGTCGGCAACTGCGCCCAACCTAACTTTATAGCAATAAAACAAAACCCAAACACCCCAAGTTGTTTACCAACAACTAAACCAACAATAATGCCAAGTGGAACCGGTGCCATTACTTGTTCAATGCCAATACCAGTAAAGCTGATACCGGCATTAGCAAAAGCAAATACAGGTAAAATAATAAAGGCAACTAACGAATGTAAATTATGCTCTAAAGACTTTAACGGTGAAGCCTCGCCCTCTTTTCCTTTGATTGGAATAAAGAACGCTAATACAACGCCAGCTAATGTAGCATGAACGCCAGACTTAAGTACGGCTATCCAAAGCACGATGCCTAAGAAAATATAAGGTGCGGTATTGGTTACGCCTTTTCTATTCATGGTAAATAAAATAGCTAAAATACTTGCGGCGAAAACTAAGGATAATAACGAAAGTTGGTCGGTATAAAATAACGCAATAACAATGATTGCCCCTAAGTCGTCAAATATAGCTAAGGAGGTTAAAAATACCTTCAACTGCAACGGCACTTTGCTACCAATGATAGACAATATTCCTAGCGCGAAAGCAATATCGGTTGCGGTTGGAATCGCCCAACCATTAATGGCATCGGGGTCATTATAATTAAAGGCAACATAGCATAAAGCCGGCACCAACATGCCACCCACAGCGCCAATGGCTGGTAATGTAACTTGTCCCGGTTGAGATAAGTCACCCTCTAAAAACTCTCGTTTTAACTCTAAACCAACTAAAAAGAAGAACAAGGCCATTAGGCCGTCATTTATCCACAATAATAACGGCTTAGCTATTTCGAAAGCACCCACAGATATTTGAACAGGAACATTCAACAACATGTCGTAGTAAATCATAAACGGCGAATTGGCAATAATCATCGCAGCCACCGCAGCGAACATTAAAATAATGCCACTTGCAGCTTCCAGTTTTAAAAAATCATTAACACTTTTAATAATCATTAGTTCTCAATATTAACTCACGATACGACATAATATGTCACATCAAGAGCTTTTACAAATTTATGTAAGTATTAAGAAGTAAAAGCTTTAATTTATAAAATAACACTATATTGATAAAAATTCGGAAAGATATTCATATACCGAAAATAATTCATATTTATTGTGTTTTTACTGGTAATGTTGGATTTAATAAGTGTAAAATTTGGCAGTTAAAAAGAAAACTAAGTTAATGTTTCTCAAAGGCTAAAGTACTAATGAAAAAACTTGATGATATAGATTTACGTATTCTCACCTTGCTCTATAAAGATGCTGATATCACTAACAAAGAGTTAGCATTGCAGATAGGCATAGCGCCTTCAACCTGTTTAGAACGCGTTAAACGCATGAAAAACAATGGAGTAATAAATAATGCTTTTATAGATATTAACTTCAAAAGTATTGGTGGCAACATTGAGGCAATAGCAGCAATTAAATTACAGCCGTATTCAGAGTTAATTGTAAATAAGCTAAGAGATGATCTACTTAAGCTGCCTGAAATTGTCAGCTTATATCATATGGGTGGTAGTTATGATTACTTTATTCATATGTCGGTAAAAGATAGTGAACACCTACGTCAATTCGTCTTCAATGCTATTACTTCTCGTGAAGAAGTCACCACGGTTGAAACTTCACTTATTTTTGAACATAGCCGCAGCGGCGTATTACCCATTTTTGAAGATGAGTAGCTCTAGTATGTAAAACTAAAAAAGGAGCTGACTTTCAGCTCCTTTTACTTCATTAACCATTCAACAACACTACTTTATTTCAAAATCTTGAGTTTCGTAATATAACGGTTTCATTGTGCCGCAATTAAAAAATTTATACTGCAACTCACTGCGCTTAGGCACGGGTGATGAGGTATTGAATTTTGTCAAACAACCGGCATTTACGTCGATATGAATTACGTGATCATAACTTGGCGGTTGTTGTATACGATGAATATAAATTTTATTAGTGTTGCGATAAGACACAACATCATATTCCTGTTGATTGCTTGATGGTTGAACATCATCAAGCTTGCGCAAATACAATTGTTCTGCAAAGTTTATTGTCATATTCTCGTAAACCAACATGCCATCGCGCTCAAAATGCCCCAAAAAAACATCAGCTTCAATTGCGACTTTCTCACCTCGCATTAAACGCTGTAAATTAAAAGGCTTAGGCTTAATTGTCACCATTTCATTATCACGAACTAAATGTAAAAATGCGACATTTTTAACCTCGAGTCTATACAATAATTGAACATCGTGAGGTTTTTGATAACCTGGTAAATGATAAGCAAAAACAGCAGAAGATTTATTCAGTAATACCATTCCGTGCTCACCGACATAAGCAGGATCAAGTGGTGGTAATTCCTCAGGGGCAGACTCAGAAAAACTATTAAAACTAACTAAGGTAATTAGCAGGTAAACAAATAAAGCTCTCATGCAATGTCACTCTCTTCACGATAATTTATCAAGGCAAGTTAACTATATCAGAATAATCAAAATCAAATGGATTAAATAAAAGAGTGACATACCGTTCATTCTGAACATAAAAATCCCGCAACATAGTGCGGGATTTTAGTGTCGGTTTTATGCTTGAATAATTTTAGCTTTTAAGATCATCGAAGAATTTTTTCACGCCGTCAAAGAAACCAGTTTCTTTTGGACTATGCTTGCTGGTACTTTTACCCATTTTTTCTTCTAACTGGCGTAACAAGTCAGCTTGATCACCCGATAAACTTACCGGCGTTTCGATCACAACCTTACACATTAAGTCGCCAACTGAATGACTACGTACTGACTTAACACCCTTACCACGTAAACGGAACATTTTGCCTGTTTGAGTTTCTTTCGGTATTTTCAGTTTAACCTTGCCTTCAAGTGTAGGTACTTCAATGTCGCCACCTAAAGCAGCCGTTGTGAAGCTGATTGGGACTTCACAAAACAAGTGATTTTCATCACGAACAAATATTTTATGGTCACGAACATTAGCCTGAACATATAAATCACCAGCTGGTGCTCCATGCTCACCGGCTTCACCTTCACCTGACAAACGAATTCTATCGCCCGTATCAACACCCGGTGGAATTTTGACTGAAAGTGTTTTATTTTTCTCTACACGCCCTTTACCGCGACATGAAGTACAAGGGTCGCTAATAACCTTACCTTGACCAGAACACGTTGGACACGTTTGCTGCACAGCGAACAAGCCTTGACGCATTTGTACTTGGCCATGTCCGTGACACGTTGAACACGTTTTAGCGCTGGTGCCTTTTTTAGCACCACTTCCATCACAAGGATCACAACTAACAAAAGTTGGTACTTTAATTTCTAAGGTTTTACCTTTAACCGCTTCTTCAAGACTCAGGTCAAGGTTATAGCGTAAATCTGAACCACGACGTTGACGCGATTGACCACCACGTCCGCGACCACCGCCACCAAAAATGTCGCCAAAAATATCACCGAAGGCATCGCCGAAGTCTTGTCCACCGCCAAAGCCACCGCCTCCGCCATGACCACCTTGTTCAAACGCCGCATGGCCGTATTGATCATACGCCGCGCGTTTTTGATCATTGTTTAATATTTCATAAGCTTCTTTAACTTCTTTAAACTGTTCTTCTTTAGATTTATCACCTTGAGTTCTATCTGGGTGATATTTCATTGCTAAACGTTTGTAAGCTTTTTTGATATCGCGCTCAGCTGCATCTTTTGATACACCTAGCACTTCATAATAATCGCGTTTTGACATAGGTTTTATTTCTTTACTTCAAATTTATGGATACTAATTTGTTTAACTTCTTTCTTAGACGTGGTATGAGTTCAATTTACACCTTAAAAATCTAAGCAAATTACCATCATGTAATAATTAAGTTTTCGTTGCTGCTTTACATAGTAAAGCGCCGATAATTATCGACGCTTTAATTTATGTTAACTAAACCACAAAGTTTAATTGTTTTTTGTTGTCACTGTATCGTTCTAGAGCAAGGCGGACAAGCGGAGCATACAAGTGTATGTGAGCATGTCCAACACGGCTATTGAGCGTTACAGTACAACCTAACAACTAATTATTTGTCGTCTTTAACCTCTTCAAACTCAGCGTCAACTACATCATCACCGCCTGATGAATCAGCTTCAGGAGCTTCTCCTTCAGGTGCGCCACTTTGTGCTTGCGCTTTGGCTTGTGCAATTTCCATTAACTTAGCTGAAGCTTCGATAACCGCTTGAGACTTAGCATCGATTTCTTCTTTGCTTTCGCCTTTAAGTGCAACTTCAAGTTCAGCTAATGCAGCTTCAATTTTCTCTTTGTCTTCGCTTGGTAAATCGTCGCCAGCTTCTTCAATTTGCTTACGTGTTGCGTGAACCATGCCATCAGCTTGGTTGCGAGCTTGTACAAGCTCTTCAAATTTCGCATCTTCGTCAGCATTTGCTTCAGCGTCACGTACCATTTGCTCTACTTCTTCATCTGATAAACCAGAAGAGGCTTTAATGGTAATTTTTTGCTCTTTACCCGTGTTCTTATCTTTAGCCGTTACATGTAAAATACCATCAGCATCTAAATCAAAAGTTACTTCGATTTGTGGCGTACCACGTTGTGCTGGGGCAATACCTTCAAGGTTAAACTGACCAAGAGATTTGTTTGCAGAAGCTTGCTTACGCTCACCTTGCACAACATGTACCGTTACGGCCGCTTGGTTATCATCAGCTGTTGAGAATGTTTGAGACTGTTTAGTTGGGATAGTGGTGTTTTTATCGATAACTTTCGTCATCACGCCGCCCATAGTTTCAATACCTAATGATAACGGTGTAACGTCTAATAATAGTACGTCAGTTACATCACCAGAAAGTACACCCGCTTGAATCGCAGCACCTGCAGCTACAGCTTCATCAGGGTTAACATCTTTACGTGGTTCTTTACCAAAAAATTCAGTAACAATTTTTTGAACCATTGGCATACGTGTTTGACCACCAACCATGATTACGTCGTTAATGTCGCTAATTGAAAGGTCAGCATCTTTAAGCGCTTGTTTAAGCGGACCTAAAGTAGCTTTAACCATGTCTTCAACTAAAGATTCTAATTTTGCACGCGTTACTTTGATGTTCATGTGCTTAGGGCCTGAACCATCAGCAGTAATGTACGGCAAGTTAACGTCTGTTTGTTGTGCTGAAGAAAGTTCACATTTCGCTTTTTCAGCTGCTTCTTTCAAACGTTGCATGGCTAATGGATCTTGCGTTAAGTCCATGCCTTGATCTTTCTTGAATTCAGCTACTAGATAGTTGATTAAACGGTTATCAAAATCTTCACCACCTAAGTGAGTATCGCCGTTTGTCGCAAGTACTTCAAACGTGTGCTCGCCTTCAACTTCATCAATTTCGATGATAGAAATATCAAATGTACCACCACCTAAATCGTATACCGCAACAACTTTGTCGCCTTCTTGCTTGTCCATACCGTAAGCAAGTGCAGCAGCAGTTGGCTCGTTGATGATACGTTTAACATCAAGACCAGCAATACGACCCGCATCTTTAGTTGCTTGGCGTTGTGCATCGTTAAAGTAAGCAGGAACAGTAATTACCGCTTCAGTTACTTTTTCGCCTAAGTAATCTTCGGCTGTTTTTTTCATTTTTGCTAAAACTTCAGCAGAAACTTGTGGTGGTGCGATATTTTTACCACGCGCCGTAACCCACGCATCACCGTTGTCAGCTTTAACAATGCCAAATGGCATAATTTTAATATCGCGTTGAACTTCTTCATCTTCAAAACGACGACCAATTAAACGCTTAATAGCGAACAATGTATTTTTAGGGTTAGTTACAGACTGACGTTTAGCAGGTTGTCCAACTAAGGTCTCGCCTTCTTCTGTGTAAGCAATGATTGAAGGAGTTGTACGATCGCCTTCTGCATTTTCAATTACACGTGCTTTACCACCATCTAGAACAGCAACACAAGAGTTTGTTGTCCCTAGATCAATACCAATAATTTTGCCCATCTTGAGGATCTCCGAATACATATTTAGTAAAAATAAAGATTAAATCTTTTGATGAACAGTTAGTGGGGGCAGGAAAAAGTCTTTTCAACTATTTTTATCGAAATAAATTAAAAAATATTAATTTTTATTTGCTCTACTTTTTATTAATACCAATTAAGCATTTGTCATTTATAGCATTGTCACTAATCATTTTTAGAAATTAGAATAAAGCGGTGTTTAATTTCAACTAAGCAAACTCGCAATAGTTAAGCTGCATGATTGGATAAAATCCAGCGATGATGATTTAAAGCAGTCAATTAAAAGTTAATTTCCTCCAGCAAAGGTGGATGCAATGATTAGAAATGCTGATGTAGAATGGTTAATTAGCATAATTATTTTGAATAATAAGTCGGCTTGTAATTAATACAATTTGCCAAATAAAAGAACATCGTCGCTCTTTCACATCGACGTAGATGAAAGTACTAATGCCGTGAAGCTTACTCTTAAATGGATGTAAGTCATTAGAGTAATGCAGGAGCAATTACCGAGATAGCTAAGAAAGGCCATGTGAACGCGATATACCGTTATCTCTGAACATAAAAAAACCAGACAATTGTCTGGTTTATCTTATGGGTTAAAAATGACCGGATAATAAAAATTATGCAGTGGTATCTACACTTGGTTTAGCTTTTGACACCATCACCATAGCTGGGCGAATTAAACGACCGTTTAACTCATAACCTTTTTGCATTACCGCAATAACGGTATTAGGCGCAACACCTTCAACTTCTTGCATTGACATTGCTTGATGTAATTCAGGGTTGAATGGTTGATCTTGTGGATCTATCGATTTAATCGCAAATTTCTCTAACGAGGCAAGTAAACCTTGATAAGTTAACTCAATACCTTCGATAATAGCGGTATTGCGCTCATCATCTTTATCGATACTTTGTAACGCGCGCTCTAAGTTATCAACCGTAGTTAACATTTCAGCAGCAAACTTTTCTAAAGCAAACTTACGAGCTTTTTCAACATCTTGCGCTGCACGGCGACGTACGTTATCAACTTCTGCTTTTGCACGGATAACTGAATCTTTTTGATCAGCAACTGTCGACTTAGCAGTAGCTAATGCTAATTCAAGCTCGTTTATTTTTTCTTGCTCTACGCTGATATTTTCAGCTGCAGCGTCAAGTTGTACTTCAACTTGCTCTTCTGCGTGCTCAATAATTTCAGCTGCTAGTGCGTCTGCTGCAATTTCTTCAGCACTTTTATTCTCTGTTGACTCGTTGGCCATGAAAAACTCCAAAGTAGATCTAAAAATTCAAAATAGGTAAAACCAATAACGCTAATTATGGGGGCTTGTTTTTATGATTCAAGCACAAAAGTAAATCAATTAAAAAAAAGTCAACTTTACAAGCGAGTAAAATAGCGCGAAACTGCTGATAGTCATCAATTATATTACATATTTATAAGCACCGTATGAGTAATTTATACAATACCATTGGCTTAATCGGTAAACCTCACCATGATGGTGCCAGTTCTACCATAGAATCTTTGCATCAATATTTGTCTCAGCAAGGCTATAAAGTGCTGGTCGAAAACTCCGTGGCACAAACAATTAATATTGAAAATGTAGCTATGGCGTCACTCACCAGTATTGGCGAGCATGCTGATCTGGCTATCGTTATTGGCGGTGACGGCTATATGCTGGGTGCAGCTCGCGTGTTGTCTTGTTACAACATAGGTGTAATTGGTGTTAACCGCGGTAACTTAGGTTTTCTTACCGACTTATCTCCTGACGATTTAATCCCCCCGCTTGAGGCTATTTTAAAAGGTGAGTCGCGTTCTGAACAGCGCTTTATTATTGAAGCTGAAGTTTATCGCCACGGTAAACTTAAAAGCTCAAACAGTGCGGTGAACGAAGCTGTTCTGCATGCAGGTAAAGTCGCCAACATGATAGAGTTTGAAGTTTATATTGATGGCAGTTTTATGTTTAGCCAACGTTCTGACGGGCTTATAGTGTCGACCCCTACCGGCTCAACAGCTTATTCGATGTCAGCGGGCGGCCCTATATTAACACCTAATTTAAACGCGCTTTCACTGGTGCCTATGTTCCCTCATACCTTATCTAGTCGACCAATTGTAGTTGACGGTAACAGCGAAATAAAACTAAAACTGGCGAATGAAAACTACGAAAACTTGCAAGTTAGTTGCGACGGTCATGTAATTTTAGCGGTTATGCCCGGTGATGAAGTTATCATCAAAAAAAGTGAATTTACCTTACGCTTAATACACCCTCTTGATCATAACTACTTTAATGTACTGAGAAATAAATTAGGTTGGGGTAATAAACTCTACTGATATATATATAATACCAAGGTCCTAAAAACGACTAAATATAAATAAAATTGTAATCATAGCTTGAATAAGAACCAGATACTGTATAAATTAACAGTATCTGGTTTTTTTGGTTATTAATACGACACTTTAATCGCAGCATAATTTGCGATAAAGATAGTGAGGCTACTATGTTATTGCAACTCAACATTCAAAATTTTGCCATTGTGCGTTCACTCGATATTGATTGGCAGCAAGGCATGACCACCATTACCGGTGAAACCGGAGCGGGTAAATCTATTGCAATTGACGCCTTAGGCCTTTGCTTAGGCGATCGAGCCGTAACTAACGTTGTTAGGCCTAATTGTGCTAAAGCAGAATTAGCCGCCACCTTTGATACCAGCGACAACAAACAAGCCAAAAATTGGCTCAAAAAAAATGATATGTTGCTCGACAACGAATGTATTCTTCGCCGAGTAATTTCTGCAGAAGGTCGTTCAAAAGCCTATATTAATGGTAGCCAAGTGCCTTTAGCGCAACTAAAAGAAATAGGCCAACTATTGATTAACATTCATGGTCAACACGACCATCAGCTAATAGTTAAAGCCACTGAACAACGTAATATTCTTGACGCTTATGCCAGCCATCAACATTTATTAGATGAGGTAAAATATTATTATCATCAATGGCGTGATCTCAGCCAAGAAGCCAAAATGTTACAAGAAAGTAAACTACAACGTGAAGCCAAACAGCAATTATTGCAGTATCAAGTAAATGAATTAGACGAGTTTTCATTACAAACTGACGAATTCGAAACCTTAGAAATTGACTATCAACGCCAAAGTAATGGCCAGCATATTCTCAATGAAACCTTAGTCGCTGTACAACAGTTATCTGAAAATGAACAATTTAACGTAGTAGAAGCTTTGCAACATAGTGCCGAGCAAATTGCGGCTTTGGGTAATTATGACCCGGTATTAAAAGCCATTGCGGAACAACTTAACGAAGCCTTAATTCAAGTTGAAGACGCCAGCCAAGAAATTAAGCATTATTACGAAAGCTTGGAACTAGACCCACAAGCCTATACATTAATAGAAGAGCGATATTCAACCGCGGTACTGCTAGCTAAAAAACATCAAATTGCACCAAACGCATTAGCTAACTTTCATCAACAGTTATTACAAGAGTTACAATTATTTAGTTCTGACGAAACGCGTTTACAACAAATTAATGACGATATAGAAACAGCAAAACAAAAATATCAGCACGCTGCACTAACCTTGTCTGACTCAAGAAAAAAAGCCGCAACCAAGCTCAGTAAGATGATCACCAAAAGCATGGCTGAACTCAACATGCCGCACGGTAAATTTTTCATTGATATTTGCCAAGATAAAAATGAGAGTTTATCGGTTAATGGTAACGACTCCGTTAGTTATCTAGCGAGTTTAAACCCTGGTCAAGCACTTGAGGCCATGAACAAAGTAGCCTCAGGTGGTGAGCTTTCACGTATTAGCTTAGCTATGCAAGTTATTTTGGCTGATAAAATTGTTACTCCTACCCTAATATTCGATGAAGTTGATGTAGGCATCAGTGGCCCAACAGCGGCAATGGTAGGTACTAAGCTAAAACAGTTAGCGAAAAACACTCAAGTTATTTGTGTAACGCATTTACCACAAGTGGCGAGTAAGGGACATCAACAATTATTTGTCGCTAAATTAACCGATGGTGAACATACAGAAACTACCGTAACGGAACTTTCTAGCAATGGCCGCGTCCAAGAAATTGCCCGTTTACTGGCTGGTGATAAAATCACCCAAAATAGCCTAGCGAACGCGCAAGAATTACTGGCTGGATAAAGCAAACATGAGGCGGCACGTAAAAATAAACTGAAAATTATTTTGTATCTGTTAGCCCGCTTCGCTATTATCCCCGTTCAAACTATAAAGGATAAATATAATTACCATGTTTTTTCGAGTATTAGCTATTGTTATCGCCTTGTCTGTTTCTGCCTGTTCTAGCTGGGTTTATCGTATAGATATTCCACAAGGAAACTATTTAGAGCAAAAAGATATCGACAAACTTCAAATTGGTATGACTAAAGAACAAGTTAAGTTTGTGCTAGGCAGCCCGGTGGTTGAAGGTGCGTTTAATAAAGATATATGGCACTATGTTTATCGTTTCAAATCAGGTCGAAGCGACGAATTTAACGCTGAAAAACAATTTACCATCACGTTTGATGACAACAAAGTTGTTAATGCAGAAGGTGATTTTGAATTACCAGAAAGCTATCACGTACCTATGGTTAATTAGTATATTAACTAAACGCTTAGTTAAATATTAGTTTTTGTTAAATATAAAGCATGTCTATTACGGCATGCTTTTTTGTTTCTAGCGTTTTAATAAGATATTTAACAATATAAGCGAAATAATAGATTAAGCTTCGCCTACTTTACTTTTACGAGGGTCAACCCGACCACCCGTAATTTTATTAGCTCGGCCTTCTTCTTTCGCTTTATTTGCTCGGCGTTTGCGTACTTCTTTAGGGTCAGCAAGCAATGGACGGTAAACTTCTATACGGTCTAAGTCTTTTACTATATCGGTTAACTTAGCCGCGCGATTCCAAATACCGACATTATTAATTGCCAAGTCAATTTCAGGAAACTCTTCAACTATGCCTGAAGCTAAAATAGCTTGTTCTATTGTGGTATTGGGCTCAACAGTACAGCTAATAATTTCCTGTCGTATTGGTGTGCCGTAAACTACCTCAATCGCAAATGACTCTTGCTCGCTAATTTCTTCACTCATAACCTGGTCGCTCATATTCATGTAAACTCTATTAATACACGGCTAATACATTTAGCCGTAAACTTCTTTTGCTCGCTGGGTAAAAGCTTGCACCATATTATTGGCTAAATTATTAAATACTCGACCAAAGGCTAAATCGAACATTTTATTGGAAAATTCATAATCTAATATTAACTCAATTTTACAGGCGTCATCTGATAACGCCTTTAATTGCCAGCCACCGACAAGATATTTAAATGGTCCATCAACTAAACTCATTTTAATTTCTTGGTTACTCACTAACACATTTTGCGTTGTAAACCATTTTTTTAGGCCACCTTTAGAGACTAGTAACGCGGCCGTCATACCCTGTTCATCTTGGGCAATTATTTTACTATCACTACAATCAGGTAGAAATTTTGGGTAGGCAAGTACATCATTAATTAAATAATACATATCTTCTACACTGTGCATCACTAATGCACTACGGCTTATGTTCGGCATTCACCCTCCAATTCTCAAGGGCGCTATCATAACAAATGTCTTTTAAAAACGCATTAAAGTGAAAAATGATAAATAAGCCATTTAAATAACAACAATTCTCCGTATAATGTTGGCGATTGCTATTTTTACTAGCAAACAGAATGGAAATATAATGGCAACGAAAAAGAAATCAAGCAGCAATACCATTGCTCTAAATAAAAAAGCACGTCATAACTACACTTTAACCGATAAGTTTGAAGGTGGGATGAGCTTACAGGGCTGGGAAATTAAAAGTATCCGCAGTGGTAAGGTAAATATATCTGACTGCTACGTGCACATTAAAGAAGGTGAAGCCTATTTGCTTGGTGCTGAAATAATGCCGCTTAATGCTGCTTCTAGCCACGTAGTTTGTGATCCTAACCGTGACCGAAAACTTCTATTAAACCGCAGAGAGCTTGAGAAAATCACTGCCGCTGTAGAGCGCGATGGTTATTCCTTAATTGCTACCGCAATGTATTGGAAAGCTTGTTGGGTTAAATTAGAGTTTCATTTAGGTAAAGGTAAAAAAGATCACGATAAACGCGCTGATATTAAAGACCGCGAATGGGCAGTTGATAAAGGCCGTTTAATGAAAAATAAAAACTTAGACAGATAACTGGTTAAAAAATACCACGTTGTCTATTTAAGCTAAGCGTTGTACAATACAAGGCATAGGCTAATTTAGCTTATAGAAAAAGAGTAAAACTTTGGGGCGGATCTAGGATTCGACGAGATTCATGAAACCCGAGGTGCATGCCCAGGGGCGGTTTGCCTGGTAAAAAGCCGCAAAACTATAATTGCTAACGACGAAACGTTCGCACTAGCCGCTTAGGCTAGCCATCGCCTCAAAAATTCTCCTATTGTTTAGAGGATCGATGGTCACCCCAAATAGGATAGCGAGGGAAGCACGCTTAAGGCTGAACCGCGAAATAGTATTAAGCTCACCATGAGGAAGCCTGTCGATTGGCGTCCAAGTGGTTAAATAAAAAATCGACTAAGCATGTAGTACCGAGGATGTAGGCTTTTCGGACGGGGGTTCGATTCCCCCCCGCTCCACCAAAATAAAGACCTTTTTTAGTCCATTAGTTATACCTAGTAACTTTTAGATTTGGCCATAGTCTGGCAACAGACTATGATAAAAAAAACCGCTTAATCGCGGTTTTTTTATGCCTGAATTTTCTGTTAGCTCGATTTATTTCACCACTTCAATCACAACTTTAGCAACGGCACCATCCCAATTATAAATTTCTCGAGAAAGGTCAGCCTCGCCATGAATGGCTGGGCTTGGGTAAATATATCCTTCGCCAGCATCATCTGGCGAAAATGGTACACCACCACAATGAGAACCTGGAATATTATTACAATATTCGTCATTAGTCTCAGTACCGCCATCATAAGCGCTTAAAAAGTAAACTTTCTTACCTTTCTTTGGTAGCGCCTTACCAAGTAGCGCAACCATAGTGTCGTTTGTTGGCAATAGCATTGCAGCAATACTGATTTGCTTATATTTACCAGAACTCATCATAGTAAGCTCTACACTTGCTCCTGGTGCTAATAAACCTTCAGAGTTAGTCGTTGACAGCACATTTTCAGAATCATCTAATGCTGTTTTTAGCATTGAAATATCACCACCTTCTGCTATGCGAGATACCATTTCTGAAGCAGGCTCTCCGAGCGTAAAAAAGCTCACATTACGATTATGTGTTGCCGCCAATAAAGGGGTGAAAGATATACCTTTGGTGAGATTAGTTACCGTGACTTTATATTGTTTATTGTCATGTTTACCTGCGATGGCGCCCAAAGAAATAATTGAGCTAAATACCAACACCAACATTGATAGTTTTAATTTCATAATATAGTTCCTTTTTACTAGTAGTTAAGTTTTTTGTGTTATGAATAAATTGCATTTTATCGACATCATATTTTTTGATATTGCAAAAATGAGTTTACTTACAATTGTTCACAGTTAACTCACGTAAAGTTAACAAAACTATCACAGAGATAAAAAACCATAAAAATTAATATGTTAATATTATTTATTAGTACAAAGAAGAGATTAAAAGTAGAATTTTGGTGACTGAGTCTTTTCAGACATTAAGTTATCAGCGAGCTAGGTTGCAGCGAAATAGCACTATCGATAAGCGCTTGCTATTTACTTTATATAAGTAAATAGCAAGCGCCCAATGTGCAATTACAAAATACTAGCCAGCGCTTTTTCTAATTCCGCCACTGTTCGGTCAATGTTGTGGAGTTTATCTAAACCAAACAAGCCAATACGGAAGGTTTTAAAGTCAGCGCGCTCGCCAACTTGCATGGGTACGCCAGCCGCAATCTGTAATCCAACCGCGGCAAATTTTTTGCCGTTTTGGAATTCATCATCAGTTGTATAACTCACAACTACACCTGGTGCTGTGAAGCCTTCAGCAGCAACACTTTTAATGCCATGTTGGGTAAGTAATGCGCGAACACGCTTACCAAGCTCTAATTGTTCTTGGCATACTTTGTCAAAACCATAGGCTTTGGTTTCTTGCATAATATCTCTAAAACGTGTCAAGCCATCAGTTGGCATAGTCGCGTGATAGGCATGACCACCATTTTCATAGGCTTCCATGATCTGTAACCATTTTTTAAGATCACAGGCAAAACTGTCACTGGTGGTCGACTCAATTCGTTGGCGTGCTAATTCGCTAAGCATAACTAATCCACAGCAAGGTGAAGCACTCCAGCCTTTTTGAGGCGCACTAATCAACACGTCTACACCGGTTGCTTTCATGTCTACCCAGATAGTGCCTGACGCAATACAATCGAGCACCATAATGCCGCCCACTTTATGCACGGCTTCTGCCATTGCTTGAATATAATCATCAGGCAAAATAATACCGGCAGAGGTTTCTACATGCGGGGCAAATACTACGTCTGGCGATTCAGCTAAAATAGTAGCGACTACTTCGGCTATCGCTGGCGGTGCAAATGGTGCTTGGGCATCATCGCTGGTTTGTTTCGCTTTTAATACCGTTTCGCTGCTTGGAATATCGCCCATCTCAAAAATTTGGCTCCAGCGGTAGCTAAACCAACCATTTCGCACTACTAGTACTTTTTTGTTACGCGCAAATTGACGAGCAACGGCTTCCATACCAAAGGTTCCACTGCCAGGCACTACGATAGTACTATGAGCCTGGTAAACAGATTTTAAATCAGCTGAGATATCTTGCATCACCTGCTGGAATGAACCAGACATATGATTTAAAGAGCGGTCAGTGTAAACGACGGAATATTCTAATAATCCGTTGGGGTCAATATTGGGTAGTAAGCCAGACATTATAAGGTCTCTTGATAACTATTTATAGGATGATATTGCCGTATATTACACTAACGAGCAATGCATTTTGCAGAAAATTCAAGCTAGCTATTTAACTGATAAAACAATTTTATAATTTTAATCATAATTTAATTCTCTTCCTTATTTGCGTTCGCATGCCTTTAACGTAAAAACTGAAGTGGCTAAAAATCTATCCTCAGATATCAGGGCGTTATTTTATATATATATGATCCTCTATATTGTGGAAATGTTTGGTTTTTTTAAGTTAATACACAAGCTAAAGTAGTGTTGGTAAGGTTAGTTTGTTATACAATCTATTTATGCACTGTGTTTTTCAAGGATAGTTAGTAGTGAATTCAACCGTCAGCAATCATCAATCACTTAAGTGGTTATTAGCCCTTGCCACTTTATATACACTTTATCTTGCACAGTCTTTAATTATTCCGATCCTATTTTCTGGTTTTATTGCGCTTTTATTAAGTCCGCTTGTGAAGCTGTTAAAAACTTTCTACATACCACGTACGATTTCCTCATTTATTTTATTAGCTATGCTGGTAGCACCCTTTACATTTTTAGCCTCAGAGTTGGTAGCACCAGCCCAAAAGTGGGCACAGCTGTTACCTAAAATCACCGTTGAGTTGAATCAAAAAATTGATACCATTAGTGATGAGTTTGCGAGTCAAAAGCAGATGGCTGAAGCAGAAGCTGCGGCGAAAATTAAAAAAGATGATGATTTTAGTTTTTTTGGTTTCTTTTCAAATGATAAACCAGTACCTAAAAAATCAGATGAGTTAGACGAGAACACAGTAGAAAAACATATAAAGCAAGGTGGCATAGAACTGGTAATCAAAGGGCTAAGCAGTGCGCCTATTTTTTTAGCACAATGTTTCGGCTGCTTAATATTAATTTTATTTTTACTCATCTACGGACCATCTGTTTATATTGCCACAAGACGCTTCCCCCATATTGCCAATAAGAAAAAACTCGATTCCATTGTTTATGAAGTGCAAAAAGTATTATCTAAATATATTGCGACCATTAGCGCTATTAACTTTATTCTTGGCGCCGCCACAGCCATTGCGTTTATGCTGCTTGGATTAGACGACCCTATTTTATGGGGAGCTTTGGTTGGCTTACTTAATTTTGTACCTTATATTGGCTCAGCTATTAGCATTGCCATTTTAACCTTAGTTGGCTCAGTTCAGTTTGGTTTAACGCTATTCGCCTTAGTACCTGCCAGTGTATTTTTGATTATCAATGTGCTTGAATCACAATTTCTAACGCCCCTAGTATTGGGTACTAAAATGCAACTCAACCCATTAGTAACTATTTTGTGGCTATTTTTTCTTGGTTGGCTCTGGGGAATGCTGGGTGTGCTGTTGGCGGTGCCTATTTTAGTTTGTATAAAGTTAACGCTCGAGCGACTTAATTTACTCAACCATTGGGTAACCTTTATTGAAGCTAAAGCGTAAATAGTTTCGCTGTTGAACAGTTAAGTCCTTATAAAATTATGGGTTAAACTGTATTTGATAAAAGGTGAAGAGGAGTGAAATTTTCATTCTTCTATGTCAATACTTCACTAATTATAATATGCATATCATACCGCAACTTAAGTTATTGAATATAAAGTATAAAAATAATCTTTAACTTGACTCAATGATTGCTACGCTTAAACTAAGTAACAATAACTGTTATGTAAAAAGGAGAAACATCACATGGCTACTACCACTTCAAACAGCGCTAAAAAATCAAAATCGACTCATCCTGTATCTGATAAAGTGCAAAATACCTTGCACGAGTCTGTAGATATCCTTGCTGAAAAAGCAGCATCTACCGAAGAGCGTTTGCGTGACGCTGCTCAAGCTGGTACTGAAGATTTTTCCGCTAAGCAACAAGAAGTACAAGCAAAATGGGATCAGTCTTCAGTGAAAAAATACGCGATTGAAAATCCAATAGCAACAGCTGGTATAGCATTTGCCGCAGGCGTATTGTTAACTAGCTTATTACGTAGAAAGTAATAGCAACTCAATAGGAAGCGAATATAGTGACTATAAGCGCAGACTCAGATACTCAGCGAGAGCGTGACAACGCTGAGGCTGAAAGCGTACGCCTCACGCAGGATCAAGAGCAAGAGCAACAAGCAGAGGCGTCGTTTCATGCCACTTACTCAGCTATAACTAACCTATTTAAAGTTAAACAGAAAAAGTATCAAAAAACCTATGAACTCGCGCTATTAGAAGGAAAAATATCTCTTCAAGCAATAGCCGTATTTGCTATATTAATACTGCTTACTTTCGTCGTCGTAGTTGCGCTTTGGTGTTTAATTAACGTGGCTATAGTTTTGGGCGTTAAGCAATTTTCTTCATCGCTTTGGCTAGGTTTACTAACAGCAGTAGGCGTTAACGCTCTGCTATTTGGTATTTGCTTTAGTTTGATGAGAAAAGTTAAACGCGAAGTAGGTTTTAAACGCACTAATCGAGTGCTAAAAGGTGATTCATGATAGTTTCATTATTTAAAAAAGCCAATCAAGCAGACCAATGTGAAGCTGACTTAATACTGCTAAAAAAGCTAGACAAAGCCCAAAGTAATCGCGCAAGAGAAAAATCTTTAGCGCTTATAACATCGCCAAAAGGGTTAGCAGCAATTTTCACCCTTGGTGTTGCAAAAGGTTTCATTAAACCGAGCATTGCGCGACAGTTGAAAAGTATGGCGATTGTATTTGGGAAAACTAATTTAGATGGTTGGTTAACAGGCGAAGAGATGCAAGCGCCTGAGTAATTAAAAAGCTGGCAGTGCTTCAGTCATATACATTATTGTCTTTTAACGACTTGATTAAGTATGTTTGAGCTACGAATAACTTATCAATGTAGATGAAAAAAGACGCCTATCCGCGTCTTTTTTTGTATTTAATATTTATAACTAAATTTTTAACTAGTCATACTTCTACAATACCGATGTTTAACCCATGCGATGAAGAGCACAAACTTTGTTACCTGATGGATCACGTAAATAAGCAAGGTACAACTTACCAACAGGCGCTTCTCTCACGCCAGGAACATCTTCACAAGCAACACCACCATTAGCAACACCAGCGGCTTGCCATGCATCGGCTTGTTCGGGAGAAGTAGCGGAAAAACCAATAGTACTACCATTGCCATGGCTTGCGGCTTCGCCATTAATAGGCTTAGTTAGGGCGAAAATACCGCTATCAGTAAAATAAAAACAACGACCTTTGTCATCAATAACACCCGGCTTATGGCCCAGTTCTCCTAAAATGGCATCGTAAAATACTTTTGATGCTTTGACATCGTTTGCACCTATCATGATATGACTAAACATTTAATTTTCCTTTTTAATTGAACAATAATACCTAGCGCATCACCTAAACTATTAAGTAGTTAAGTTATCGCTTCGGGATTTCAAGTCTGTGCTCTAGCATGCACGATAAGCTGCTATTAACACAATCAAAATTTTACCTAAATTAGCGGATTTATAGGCCCTATAAATAACTAGCCTTACCGCATGAATTTGAGAGGTAGCAACTTACAGCTCAGTTTTATTTTCTGGTTTGTAAGTTACATGCAGGTCGGTTGCAAGTTCATCATCATTCGCATTGCGATTTTCAGCTATCCATAAATAAAATACCGGTAACACAAACAAAGTAAAAAACGTGCCTATCGCCATACCAGCAACTAAGATAATACCAATACTATTACGTGCTTCTGCGCCAGCGCCTGTAACTAATACTAGCGGAAAATGCCCCAATATAGTCGCTGCTGTAGTCATTAATATTGGCCGTAAACGTGTGGTTGCTGAGTCAATAACCGCGTCAAATTTAGATTTCCCCTCTGCTTGTAAGTGATTAGCAAACTCAACAATTAAAATACCATTTTTCGCAATTAGACCAACTAAAGTCACTAAGCCAATTTGTGAATAAATGTTTATCGTGGTTAACTCCAAAAATGGCAGTAACAGTGCCCCTGACAAGGCTAATGGCACACAACCCAATAAAATAACCAAAGGATCGCGATAACTATTAAACTGAATTGCTAATACTAAAAATACAATCACTAATGAGATACCCATCACGTTTATTAAGCTGTTGCCTTCTGACCTTATTTGGCGCGATTCACCTGCGTAATCTAAGTTATAATTTTGAGGTAAAATTTTAGCCGCTGCCAACTCTAAGGTTTTCAATGCCTGCTCTTTAGTTACGCCGGGTAATATGCCACCGTAGATCCTAAATGAATTTTGCTGACCAAATGAACCTAGCACTCTAGGCACAGTAAGGTATTTAATTTCAGTGAACGCCGACACGGGTATTAAAGCACCCGTTGGTGTTTTTACTGTTAGGTTTAATATTTTTTCAGGTTGTTTAGAAATATTGTCAGCCACCATAGGAATAACACGGTACGCTTTGCCGTTGGCATCGAATCGGTTGACGTAATTACTGGAAAGATAGGTTGATAACTGGCCACTAACACTGGCGATATTCATCCCTAAATCAGCAATTTTTTCACGGTCTAATTTCAATTCAATTTGCGGTAAATCTATTTTCAAATCAGTATCCGCATAGAGGAATTGGCCACTTTGAAATGCTGCACCAACCAGTTGGTCTGCGTATAATTTCATTTCACGATATGGTGATGTCGACTTAACCACGAGTTCAACATCAAACTGCCCAGCGGTAGGTAATGGCGAAGGCAAAATAGGTAATAGTTCTAGTCCTTCAGAATTCTGCAGACGACCATAAACCTCAGGTAGCATCGCTTGTATGCTTTTTTCACGTTTATCATTTCCTTCAAATTCAAGGCCGCTAAATCCACCACTACTGAATATAATCTGCCATACCTCTTTGCTACCCTCGGTTTCAAGTAAAGCTTTGGCAACGCCTGCGACATTATCTTCACTGTATTGTAATGAGGCATCTGGCGGTGATTGCACTATGATGAACACACTACTTTGATCTTCAGTGGGCGCCAGCTCTTTTGCCGACATTAAATAAAAAGGTACAATTAATAACGAAACAATTAGGGCGAGAAAAAGTAACTGCCCTTGCCAGTGAAACGTTCTTACTAATAATCGACCATAAAAATTTTGTAAATGCTCAAAGGCATGATTAACCTTAACCGTTAACTTACTTTCTTTACCGCCCTCACTGGATACATAAGCACTCATTATGGGTGACAAAGTAATGGCAACAAGTCCAGAGATCAGCACTGCAATGGCTAAGGTGAAGGCAAACTCTTTAAATAAAACCCCCGTTAGGCCTGATAAAAAGCCAATGGGTATATAAACAACCGCTAAGGTTAAGGTCATGGCAATAATAGGCACAAGTAGTTGCCGTGAGCTCATTAATGCTGCTTGCAGGCGTGGCACACCAGCTCGCATGTGCCTGGCAACATTTTCAACCACAACTATTGCATCATCAACCACCAAGCCAACCGATAAAACTATCGCTAATACGGTCAATAAGTTCAAACTAAAACCCATTAACCAAATAGCGGCAATTGCGCCTAATATAGAAATAGGAATAGTAACCAAAGGTACTAATGCTGCTCTAAATGAGCCCATTAACAGCACAACTACAATGCCAACTAACACTATGGTTTCCATCAAGGTTGTAACAATTTCTTTTAGTGCATCACGCATATAAAGCGTGCCGTCGTAAGCAATATCTATTTTAATATGTGATGAGGCGGCATTGATTTCATCAAGCACTTTATAAAGTTCATCACCAATAGCTATTTCATTTGCCCCCGGCAATGGCCAAACAGAAATATAGACCGTGTCTTTACCATTAAAACGTGCAGTAGCCGTGGCTTGTTCTGCGCTATATTCAACTCGCGCGACATCTTTTAAGTACACTAAGGTGTTATCGCTTTGCTTAATAATTAACTGTTCAAACTCACTGACCGACGACATTTGTGTGTTGGCAACAATATCGATTTTTTGGCGTTCATTTTCAGCATAACCTAACGTTGAAATGCGGTTATTATCAGCTAAAGCTTGATACACTTCATCAGCACTTAGATTGAAAATATTTAATCTATCGGCATCTAGCCAAACACGCATTGCGGGTGTTCGAGCACCTTCTGCACCAACCTTTTGCACCCCTTCAATATTGTTAATAACGGGGTTGATTTCTCGGGTAATATAATCGGTAATTTGTGCGAGTGTTGAGCCTTGTGAAACAACATTGAGATAAAATACTGCGAATGGTCTATCTGTTCTAGTTACCGTTACAAAAGGGTCCTCAGCACCTGTGGGCAATTCAAATTTAATTTGATTAAGACGGGTATTAAGTTCGGATAAGGCATCGGTGCTATTTTGATTAAGCTTTAGCCAAGCCGTTACTTTACTTTGTCCAGAGCTGGTGCTTGATTCAACAAAGTCGACCCCTGGTACTGTTGACGCTACTCGCTCGACGGGGTCGGTAACAAAACCTTTAACAACATCTGCAGACGCGCCAGTATAGTTAGTGGTTATTTCTAATGATGCACCTTCAATTTTGGGAAATTGTAATACCGATATCGCATTAACCGCCCAAATACCTACTAAACAAATAAATACTGACAATACCGTTGAAACCACAGGCTTGCGAACAAAAACATCCATTAGGTGTTTAGAAGGTGATAATTCTTTCAGCATGAGTATTCCTATCCACCCACATTTGCTTGATCAAAATTAGTTTTCAGGCCTTGGCGCAATTTAAATGCCCCTTTAGCGGCGATCAAGTCATCAGCACTTAGTCCTTTAATGACAATTACTTGCGCGTCAATACTATCGCCTAAAACAACTTTCTCTCTACTCGCGCGATAGTCACCCTGCTCATCTTTAATGAGTTTAAAAACATAATCGCCGAGTTGATCACGCACTATGGCTAAACTTGGCACTGTGATCACAGATTGGGCCTGTAAAATAGGTAAAGCAACTTTTACTAATTGATTGGGCTTAATATCTAATGCTGAATTAAGTACTTTGGCTCGATACATAAGTTGGCGTGAGTCTTTACTATAGAGTGATTCCATTGAGCTTATAATGGCTGTGCTACTTGTACCCAACGAAGCAGCGTCGGCATTAACCGTGACTTTAACTTCGCTATTTACCAATAGTTGAGCATAGGTTTGAGGTACTTTGAAATCTACCCAAATGTAGTTTTCAACACCGAGTAAATCGGTGATTTCAGTATTTTTATCAAGAAATTGTCCAACATTAATATTATGGATACCGACACTCGCATTAAAAGGGGCAGTAATGACCTTTTTAGCAATAATGGCCTCTAAGCGAGCAGTATCTGCCATGGCGATGCTATATTCTGCTTGCGCTAAATCGACACTTTCTTGACTAATTCGGCTGGCTTTTTCTAACAATTGATAGCGCTGTAGCGTTTGCTTTTTCAGCTTAATCGTCGCTCTTGCAGAAGATAATAAGGCTAACTCTTCGCTATGATCTAATTCAACGAGTAACTGGCCTTTGTTAACCACATCACCTGACGCCATATTCAGCTGAACAACCTTGCCAGCAAGTTCATTTTTCAAGGTGATATAGGTTACCGCATGCCCTTCACCAATAACCGATAACTGTTTTTGATAATTAACACGTTGCGCACGAATAGCTTGTACTTTCGCACTTGGTTCGAAGTCTGCTTGCATTTGTGTGCCACTAGACAATGACGCTTTATAATAAAACAGCCCTCCAACAAAAATAGCGATAATAACAACGACAATAAACCAACGAATTAATTTCATAGTACTTCCTAATTTAAAATATCGTCGCGACTCCATGCCCACGACACGCCTGTAAATTATTTAACAGGACACGACCTCAAACACAGTTGAGGCCAATTACTCATTCAAAAAAATGACAACATCCGCACTCATCTCAAAGCGACAAACTATTGCTGACATTCAAAGTACAGGTAAAGATACCGTTAATAGCGAAAAAATTTCAAACGTATTAATTTTAATGAACAATAGCGCTATTATTTTGTCATACAAACCTCAAAAGCCAAAGACAATACGCTTAAGTTATAGGGGGTTTGCTATCGAATCAATTTAACTTAAGTTAATATGGTTTTAATATAATTTTGAAAATATCTGAATCGCTAATCACTGGAGCAACTTTTGCTTAAAAAACTAACGCTTTTATCTGTAACACTCATTACCACTTCACTTATGTCATTAACATTAAGCCAGTCGGTTAACGCAAAAAATGCCCAAGTAAGCAGTACTGCGCAAACAACCGCTGACTACGCGGTAGAAACCTATAAAAATGACATGGTTGATAGTTTACGTGCACTTATTAAGCATAATACAGTCGCAAAAGAAGGTGTGTCTGCTAATGACAATTCGGCCCACATTGCCTTCAAAGCTGAGTTAAAAAAGCAAGCATACGCACTTGGTTTAGATTATAGCGATGACGGCTATGTGGTCGTAATTGGTTTAGGTGACCAAAAAGAACGAGTGGGTATTATAACTCATGGTGATGTGCAGCCTGTTAACCCTAAAAAATGGAAAAACTCACCTTTTGAACTTGATACTACTACAGAGCCTGGGCGATTAATTGGTCGTGGCACCGAAGATGACAAAGGTCCTATTTCAACGGCTTTGTATGCGATGAAAGCGATTAAAGATAAAAAAATTGCACTCAACAAACGTATTGAGTTATACATTTACATGGCAGAAGAGTCTGATTGGGAGCCATTAAAAGCTTATATAAAAACCCACAAATTACCGCAAACTAATATCACTATTGACGCTGAATACCCTGTTGTAACAGCAGAAAAAGGTTATGGCACCGTTAAGTTAGTTTTTAACAAGCAAGAAAAACCAACCATTTCGCCTTATGTGAGTGAATTTAGTGGTGGTTTTTTTGGCAGTCAAATCCCTGAAGATGCCAGCGCAACCATCGAAAATGCCAACATTGTATTATTACAAAGGTTAATGCGTAAAGCACGCAGTTACCAAGGTGTTAGCTTTGATCTTGAATTAAAAGACAGCACATTAACCGTTAATGCTTTAGGAAAATCAGCACACTCTTCAAAACCTGATGAGGGTGTAAATGCTATTCCTTATTTGGCCGACTTGTTATCTAGCACACGTTGGGAAAATAATGGCCCTGGTACTTTAGTTAACTTTATTAATGATAATATTGGCCTAGGATTAGAAGGTAAAAAGTTTGGTAACATTGCTTATAAAGACGATTTTATGGGCGCGATGACCTTCTCCCCCACGGTAATTAAGCAGCATGAAAAAAGCATTGAGCTGAACATTAACTTACGTCGGCCACAAGGCAAGAGTAAACAGCAACTTAGCGATGAAATTCATCAAGCTGTGCAGAACTGGAATAATAAATTTGACGCTAACGTTATAGAATTAGAACATTATATTGGTGACCCTTTTGTGCAAAAAGATGCGCCACACATCGATACTTTATTAGCGGTATTCACTCACTTTACCGGAATTAAAGACGCTAAGCCTATTGCGATTGGTGGCGGTACAAATTCACGTTTATTCCCAAATGCCGTAAGTTTTGGCCCCTCGATGCCCAATACTGAATACACCGGACATTCAGAGCATGAGTTTATTACTATGGAGCAGTTTGTTTTAAACTTGAAAATGTATACCGCGGTAATGGTTGAATTAGCTAAATAACCTATAGCCCATAAGCGAAATAAGCTAAAAACATTATTTATATGACCAAAAGCACATATGTGCTTTTGGTCAACATTAACTCATTTCTTTTAAAACCATTTTTATAGCCATACGAGTATCGTCAATTTCACCCATTAACTTAGTAACAACGGCTTCTTCCGTGTGTATTAAATGCCAAGATTCTGCCCAAACAGCTTTAATCATTTCCGCTTTACCTCCTACATTTGGTGCAATTAAAGCGCTCAAATCAACTACTAAACCGACTTTAACCCAACCTTTTCTTGGGTTGCCTTGAATAATATCGTTATCATAATGTGCTGATAAAATTATATGCTCTAATTCACCTAAATGTGAAAGCACTGCAAATGCAGCGGTACGCACATTATTATTTTCTTCACTTACTTCCATGCGCCAAGCATTATAGCTAAAGCCCAATAAGGCAAACAGCACACTAAATACACTCATAATGTAATAAAATTTTAATTTTTCTTTCAAATTTTTCAAATTTTTCAATTTGAATACCTTAATAACTTTATAACTTTATAACTTATATTGTTTAAATTTAAGCTTAATCGACACTTTTATCCAACTTATCAACTTCACATTAAAAGTATCAAAAAAAATTCAGCTATGCGGTATGCTTTTTAATTCTCGCTAAGTGATCAATACATTGGGAATTAATAGACTTGGTATTAGTACAAGTAAACGATATTATTAGACAAAATCATTTATGTATTAGTGCTATGAAAAAAGTTTGTGTGGTTACCGGTGGCAGTTCGGGCATTGGCTTAAGTATTGTTGAGCTATTTTTAGCACAAGAATATCAAGTATTTAATCTCGATATTACTCCGTCAAACATTGGCGAATTTTGTCATTGTGATATTACCGACGTTAACGCGGTCAACCACATCATGAATGAAATCAGCAAAAAAGGCCGAATAGACGTCTTAGTTTCCAATGCTGGCATTCACTTTTCAGGTTCGATTGAAAATACCAGTGAAGCGGATTTTGAACGCGTTTTCAATATCAATGTTAAAGGTGCTTACTCTGCAATTAAAGCGGTTTTACCCGTCATGAAAAGCCAACAAAACGGCGCAATAATATTGATGTCTTCAGATCAAGCCCTTATTGCCAAACATAACTCCTTTGCTTATAACTTGAGTAAAGCTGCTCTCGCTTCGATGGCGAAAACTACCGCGCTTGATTACGCGCAATTTAATATTCGTGCTAATGCTGTTTGCCCAGGCACCATAGAAACGCCACTTTATCATCAAGCGATTGATAATTACTGTGAAAAGTCAGGGGCGAATAAAGCTGACGTACACGCAGAAGAAGCAGCTTTGCAGCCCTTAGGTAGACTTGGTCAAGCGGAAGAAGTTGCTGAGTTGGTGTACTTTTTAGCCTCAGATAAAGCTAAATTTATCACTGGCAGCTTGCAAGTTATCGACGGTGGTTATACCGCGCAATAGCACCAAATAACAGTGCTCTAACAATAGAAGCTCGAATGAAAATAATCGACCCGCACCTACATTTATTTGATCTTAAAAAAGGTAACTATCAATGGTTAAGGGAAGATAACCCGCCTTTTTGCCCAGATAAACACCTAATAGCGAAAAATTTTTCTGAGCATAACCTAACACTTGCCGCGCCATTAACCCTGGCAGGCTTTGTTCATATTGAAGCGGGTTTTGATAATGAGCAACCTTGGCGTGAAATAGCTTGGTTAGAAAACACCTGCAACATGGACTTTCGCAGTATCGCACTACTCGATATTACATTACCTAAAGCACTGTTCTTGCTAGCACTGGAAAAGTTAACAAGCTATAAAAGTGTCGTGGGCATTCGCTATATTTTAGATGATGACACAATAGCTATTCTTAACGATAACAATAGCCAAGCTAACCTAGCAACTTTGGCCGAGAGCAAGCTCAGTTTTGAGTTGCAAATGTCACTAGCAAACAGCCTAGCTGTCGATCGTTTAATGACCATATTATCAGTAACGCCAAATTTGATGCTTTGTATTAATCACGCCGGCTGGCCAACGCAAAATCACGTAGAATACGCGCATTGGTTACAAAATATTGAACGCTTAGCTAGCTTCGAAAATGTTTTTATTAAATGCTCTGGCTTCGAAATGATAGATAAGCATTACTCAGCAAGTTGGCAACATAAAGTTATTAATCAATGTATCGAAAAATTTGGGGTCGCGCGCGTTATGCTAGCCAGTAATTTTCCGTTAAGTTTGTGGCATGCTAGTTATCAAGATACCTGGGGATCGTACTTGGCACTTGCGAAAAACGAACTTGCCGAGACCAAACTTGCCGGCACTACATTTTTATATAATGCCGAACAATTACAGCAATTATGCTTTAGTAATGCTCAACAATTTTATAAGTTTTAATAAAGTCACTTTTTAACTTCCTAGATAAAATATAACTCGCATTAATTCCCTCTTTATCGCAAAATAATTCCATATTAACTAATCATTAGGTAAAACCATTTCTTTTAACGCTTATGGATGCATTCGATAAAAAAATACTCAACATATTACAACATGACTGTACGGCCTCGGTAAGTGATGTTGCTAGCAAGGTTGGCCTGTCAACAACGCCATGTTGGCGTCGTATTCAAGCCATGGAAAAGTCTGGTATTATTAAAGGCCGAGTTGCATTGGCCGACCCTGAACAACTCAATGTCGGTTTAACCGTATTCGTTACCATTAAAACAAATCAGCACAACCCTAATTGGCTAAGTGAATTTAGAAAAGTAGCCATGGATTTCCCAGAAATTTTAGAATTTTATCGCATGAGCGGTGAAGTAGATTATTTGTTGCGCGTTGTGGTGCCCGACATGAAGGCTTACGATAGTTTTTATCAGCGCTTGATTACCCGGGCAAGCTTTGCTGATATTAGCTCTAGCTTCGCTATGGAAGAAATTAAATACACCACCGCCCTACCGATTGATTATATTTAGCAAATTTTAATTTAAAAAGTAGCTTTATATCCAGCGGCACTATTTCCGCAGGCAATAAAAAAGGTAGCTTTTGCTACCTTTTAACTCTTCCGTTAATCGTTTATTTCAAAGCATTGACCGTAACATTAGGTGAGCGTTTAACCACTTCATCATTTAACTCAATCCCAATACCTGGTATTTCAGATACTTCAAAAAATCCGTTTACGGGTTGTGGGTCTTGTAAACATAACTCTCGGTTCCAGTCTTTAATTGCATAAGTATGATGCTCATGAATTAAAAAGTTTGGAATAGCAGTTTCAAGGTGCAAAGATGCGGCTGTTGCCACTGGGCCGCCACACACATGCGCCTGAATTCGAATGTCGTAAACATCGGCATAATCACAAACTTTCTTCGCTTCGGTAAAACCGCCACATAAGCCAATATCCGGCTGTAATACGTCAATACTTTGGTCTTCAAAATAAGGTCGTACGTCCCAACGATGGTATAAGCGTTCACCTCCAGCAATTGGGACATTAACATTATCAGAAACTTTTTTATGTACGGCAGAGTTTAAATAGTTAACCGGCTCTTCATAGAACATGCAGCCAACTTCTTCAACTATTCGGCCCATTTGAATTGCCGATGCTGCGCCCATTAATGAATGCGATTCAAAAATAATGTCGACGTCTTCACCAACCGCATCACGAATAGCGCGCAAGCGATTACCAAATAAGCGCATTTGTTTCGGAGTAAATAATTTAGTGCGATCAAAGGAAGAACTGCCATCGTGGTTATAAACAATAGGGTCAACTTTTACCGCGTCATAACCTTGAGCAACTGCTTTTAAAGCAGCTTCAGCATATTGTGCCGGCTCAATAAGTTTATTAATTTTTTCATCCCAATCAAACTGCAATTGGCTGGCATAAGTACGCAATTTACCATTAGTTTTTCCGCCTAATAATTGATAAACCGGTAAACCTAGTGCTTTACCTTTTATATCCCACAGCGCGGTGTCAATTGCACTCATTGCTGAATACAAAACGGGGCCGCCGCCTAATCCCCAAAAGCTTTCGCGCAACATACGCGACCACAGCAATTCAGTATTAAAAGGATTAAAACCGATTAGTACCGCTTCAGTAATTTCTTTTAGCATGGCTGCAGCAGCGCTGTGACCCCAGTCATATGCAAGCCCCGCTTCACCTACACCAGTAATGCCTTCATCAGTATGTACACGAATAAAAACGGGATTCCAGCCTGGACGCTTTGGACATTCAATATCAAAAATTTCTACATGAGTTACTTTCATTACGCTCTCTTTACATTATTTTTTAATGCTGTTCTACAATAGCTACACCAAAACTTGTTGGCGGTTATAGCGCGAAACTTGGATCTTCTTTATATACCCGACGTAACATGGCTGGCCACGCTTTTTGCCCACCTGTTAGCCCGGTATGCACAATGCTTGCTTGTGCTTTAATTCCATCAACAATACTTTGGTCTACCAACAAGGGCTTCATCCCAGTTGACATGACTTGTACTTGAATTTCGCAAGCGCGGATCAAGTCATACATATGCATAAAAGCATCACCAATAGTTCTGCCCATCGTTAGCGCGCCATGATTACGCAACAACATAAAGTTTTTATCACCTAAGTCTTGTTGTATTCTCAGTTTTTCATCAGTGTTAACCGCTAAACCTTCATAGTCGTGATAACTTAATGAAGCCAACGCAAACATTGAATATTGACTGATTGGTAACAAACCGTCTTGCAAACTTGCTACAGCTATCGCTGCATTACTGTGAACATGCAGCGCACAAATATCGTCATGACGTACTTCATGAATTGCACTGTGAATAGTAAAACCTGCTGGGTTAAATTCAAATGGACAATCGTCATCAACAATGTTGCCCGCCATATCTATTTTAACTAAGTTAGATGCGGTAATTTCATCAAACCGCAAACCAAAAGCATTAATAAGCACATGTTCTGTATCAGGAATACGCACCGATACATGAGTGTAAATTAAGTCGTCCCAACCATGCAGCGCAATCAGTCGATAACATGCAGCTAAGTCAACTCTGAGCTGCCACTCTTGCGCTGATACTTTATTTTTTAAATCAATTATCGGAAGTGCTAACATCAGCATTTACTACCTTTTTCTTGAAAATTACTTTAGGGTCTTTATGCTCAAGACATTTAAAGATGCTTGGATAACTATGCGACAAACTTTATCCTATGATGGCATAGAGTGAAAGCACCAGATATTCTTACATAGAACAAAACAGGTGAATTATGTGCATTTTGTTTATCGCTATTGAACAACACCCCGAGTACCCGATTATTATTTGTGCTAATCGTGATGAATTTCATCAACGTCCGACACAAAACATGCACTGGTGGCCAGAACAAAACATATTAGCAGGTAAAGATTTACAAGCAGGTGGGACTTGGCTTGGCTTAAACTCTGAAAGTTACTTTTCCGCGTTAACTAACTTTCGTCGACCCGCAAGGTTTGATGAGCATAAACGTTCACGCGGTGATTTAGTCGTGAAGGCATTGAAAGCAGATGGCAACAAAGTACAGCAGCATTTGTCGCAGGACGCCCATCAATATAACGACTTTAATTTAGTTTTTGGTCCGTTAAATAATTTACAAGCATTTGATAGTGTAAATAAAAAACTTATCTCCCTCAAACCTGGTTTTCATAGTATTTGCAATGGTGCACTAGATGATATTTGGCCAAAAATGGCTTTGGGCATCACAACAATAGAAACCTTAATTACAGCTAATGAGGTGAACATAGAGGCGTTTTTTTCTGTCATGATGAACCAAGAACTTGCGCATGAGCAACAATTACCTATGACCGGAATTAGCGTAGAGTTGGAATATTTACTCAGTAGTATATTTATCGTATCGCCTGAATATGGTACACGCTCAACCGCTATAGTTTTGCAATCAAAGGTAGGTAATATTGAAATTTATGAACGTAATTATAATGAAGCTGGTCAGGTAATTAATCAAAATAAGTTTGATATCGAAACAAAAAACAAAGCCTAGTCTATTACACCATTTGTCGAATAATGGCGGCAATAATCGCGATAAAAACCACTACCCATAATATCTTAGAATATTTTTGTTGCTGTTCAGCTTCCATTGGTTTGCCATAGCGTTCACCTAAAATCACCATTAATGCAACAGCGGCAAATACACAAAATAAAATAATCAATAAGGTCATTCGGTTTATAATCCTTTTATCGCCATTTATTAGCGATTTTTGAATTTTCTAAAAAAGTAATCTTTGGTTATTTGCTCATCATACCGAGATCTGCTTTATCTGCAAACGTATCTCCCCCTTAAACCCGCTTTTAAACAACAAATTCATTGAGATCTGACATCTGTGCTTTCATTTTAAAATTAATCATTTACCATATGAAATTATTTTCAATTTGAACAAGCTTGCCATGCCAAATACTGATAGTTTTACCGATAAACGACGATTTATAATTCGTTTAGGCAAGGCCTTACATAAATTTGGGACGCCTGCTTATCGATTAGAGGCACATTTAACTGACGTCTCGAATAGCTTGGGTGTTTACGGCTCTTTTGTTATTACCCCGACATCGTTAACATTCGTTTTATCTGAAGATGACGAAAATCAAGACTACAACCATATTCTGCGAGTTGCGCCGGGCGAGCTCGACTTAGGTTCATTGGCCCGTGCCGACGAATTAGTTGATGAACTTACCTCGGGCCAACGCACGTTATCAGAGGCGATTGAACGCTTAGATGAAATAGCTAACAAACCGAATCCTTATGGTCGTTTTTTAACTTTTCTTGCGTTTGGCGCTTCAAGTGGTGCTTTCGCCATGTTGATGCACACCAGTTGGAATGACGTTTTTTGGTCTTCGTTATTGGGCTTGATAGTTTGCTTATTTACCTTTTGGGCAGAACGTTCACGCCGCGTAACCGACATGCTAGAGCCTATTGCCGCGATGACAACCGCAATTTTAGCCACAGCGATTGCTTTAATCGATCCTAGTATTAATATCCCGTTGGTGGTTTTGTCGAGCATCATCGCCTTTATTCCTGGCTTGTCATTAACCTTGGCTTTATCAGAACTTGCCGCGCGAAATTTGATGTCAGGTACTGCAAGGCTGATGGATGCCTTGATGATATTATTTAAAATTTACTTTGGTGGTGTTTTAGGTATCGCCTTAGGAAAAATGATGTGGGGCGAAGTCGCTTTCATTCAGCCACCCAACACACCTAATTGGACCTCATGGGCAGCTGTTACCACCTTATCAATCAGCTTAGTTATCTTATTTAAATGTCGTAAAAAAGACGCACCTTGGGGCATTATTTCAGGTTATGTAGCCTTTGGTGCTAGCATAGTTGGCGCTGAATATTTAGGTGTTGCCTTAGGGGCATTTGTTGGCGCTTTTGCTTTAGGTATATATGGTAGTATTTTTTCACGCATTATGAACCTACCCTCAAGTATTGTTAAATTAATGGGACTGGTTGTTTTGGTGCCTGGAAGTAAAGTGTATATTGGTTTAAGCAACGCAGTGTCGGGGCAAACTATGTTAAATGCCACTGACATCGGCTCGCAGACATTTCTAATTTTTATGTCATTAGTCGCGGGGCTTATTTTTGCCAACGTTGCTTTTCCATCAAGAAAAATTCTTTAATGACAAGCACTCACACTAGGCTATTTAGCTAATGATAACCAAAACAAAATACCACCATGGCGATTTGCGTAAGTCGCTAGTGAGTACAGCAACAAACATGGTGACAGAAGCTGGCATTGAAGGTTTGTCGTTGCGTAAACTCGCCGAACGCATTGGTGTGTCTCGCACGGCTGCTTATCATCATTTTACCGATAAAAATGATTTGTTATGTGCTATTGCTGAGCAGGGTTTTGAGCAATGGCATCAGCGCGCTAGTGAAATTTTCTCTGAAGAAGAACTGTCTCATGAAGCGAAGTATCGCAACTTTGTTCACGCGTATATAGGTTTTGCAACCAAAAACCCATCGCTATACGAGCTGATGTTTGGCCGAGTTATTTGGAAAGCAAACAATAGCACTCAAACGTTAAAGGAAATTGCCTACACTAGTTTTAACTATCAAGTTGAAATGACTAAGCTATGGCAAGAGCAAGGTATTATTATTCAAGGCGAAAATACTCTAAGGCTAGCTCAAGTGACTTGGGCTACTTTACATGGTATCGCACGTTTAGTGATTGACGGCATATACGCACAAGAAAGCCAAATCGATGAAATGTGTGAATGTGCGGTTAACGTGTTTCTCGCAAGTACACATAATACCCACTGAAATAATGAATTAGCCTACTTTAGGCAAAATAAAAAGGTAATTTTTTATGACAACCGCTGACAATCAAACAAAACTTGCCCAATTTGATGAGTTTTTTTCCATAGGCTATGACTTCAATATCAACGCGAATGTTATCGAATTAGCAAAATTGCCTAACTATCAGCAGTTTATTGAAAACATGCCAGCTCCATTTAAAATAGCGTCAGAAGTAAGCACCTTAGATCAAAAGGCCCTGCGCCCACTTCAAGCTGTTGCGGGTGTTGCCAGTCAATTAATGGAATACCTTAATCATCAAGCCAAAAAAATGGATCTTTTAGTCGGTTATATTCTTAGCCAACAAAACGATGCAAGCACAAGGTTTCAAGCCGTTAAATTTGGTGGTGGTGGCATTATATTTAAAAGCAAAGACACAACAACTTTTAGCAAAGGTAACTTTATTGAATTGAAGTTGTTTTTTGCCGAAGAAAACACGGCGATTTTTTGTATTGGCGAAATCGTAGATAGCGAATTAGTCGACGACCACAGCCAGCTCAAGGTGATTTTTCATCATATTCGTGAAGAAGATCAAGAAACATTAGTGCGCAATAGTTTGCATCAACAATCAAAACAACTTCAAGCCTTAGCGCAACAGCGTAATCAAGCTAAAAAATCTGAAACTTAAACTGATTAGTGCTAGTTAGCTTCTTTATCATTCAATTTACTGATAATTAAGCTCGGCTATTAATAATTAAATTTGATTTTAAAGTTATATTTTGCCGATATCAGCATTATTTTTACTCGTAATAGCCGTTAAGACTTAATAAAATAACTTTTTATTTCAAATAAAACTCAAAGATAAACCTCACTTTAACCATGCAATAGCCAAGTTGCTACTAAAGCTAGCGATGGTAAAGTACACATTCCACCTTACTTAACAGCTAAAAATAAAAACGTAAGCCATTGTTTTATAGTTATTTATTTTATTTAACAGCCATTCACTTATTACTTTATATTTTTTATCCCGCTATTTTTAGCGTAAATTTTGAGTCTGTATTTTAATTCGATAAAAAATTTTGATGAATAATCGCAAAATAATTCACTTTTCAATTCTTAATTATCAGCACATTATCTAGTGGAAAATACAAATATGATTTTTTATAAGGTAAAGAAGTGAACATTGATACATATGCAGACACTGATATTGATGAAGATTCAAATTTTGATACTGGTATTGCTGGTTTTGAAATTGCCTATGGTTCAACCAATAAAAAAGCAATGAGAAAAACAACGAAACAAACATATCAGATAAGACAAAGATTAGATTCATTAAATGAAAAAAAATTTCTTGATAGACAACTTAATTCCTTAAGTGACTATTGGGACATGTAATTAAATTTACATTAACGAGATTAAATATGAAAAAATTAATTTTAGCATTGGCTGTAGTGGCACTAACGTCAAATATAGCATTTGCCCAAGACGAAGAACCTGAGTTAATGGCTGCATCACCTGAATATGTTTTGGGCCTTTTAGCTCAATGTAAAAGTGATGCTGCAGAAGATGAAGTTGAAGCTTCAGAAATAAATAGTTATTTATTAACCTGCATTAATGACGAGTTAGAAGCTAGTTATTATGAGCCAATTAAAGCCTTGCCTAAAGCGGGCTAAATAGAGCTAACTTTTATACTTTTTAATGCTAAGTCACTCAAATTATTTAACTCATTTATACAAGTGAGTTATTTAATTTGAGTTCACTTATTTACTAAACTGGTTATCTATCTAATTATTCGATTCAGCAAGTGATCGTAAATACACGTTTAATATCAATTCAGTCACTTACTCCTCACTAAATAAACATTGCTAAAGTAGCATAGATAATAACAATATTTGCGGCCCTAGCTAACAGCAGCTATTAAGCTAATTAACTGGAATGGAATTCCAGTACAGAGCTGTCGTAATTGTAGCGTCTAAGTCAACGTCTTTAACCGTCACCTTGATAAGAGTGCAGACCTTTCACTAGTGATTTTTTAGCGCTATTGAGCTTCTACCAACTTGTATCAGGCTTCCAATCAGCCACCCATTGGGGAATATCACTGGCCGGCATAGGTTTGGCAATACCATAACCTTGGGCTAAATCACAGCCCAGTTTTAATAGCGCCGCACCGTGTTCGATCGTTTCCACACCTTCTGCAATCACCTCTCGTTTGAATGATTTAGCTAAGGCTATCACGCCTTCAACAATGGCTAAATCATCCATATCATTCAACATATCTCGCACAAAGCTCTGGTCTATCTTAATCAAGTGTGCTGGTAAACGTCTAAGATAAGTCAGCGACGAATAGCCTGTGCCAAAATCATCTAGGGCAAAGTTTACACCCAGTGCTATGCAGTCATTCATGATTTTTGAGACATTATTTATATCATCTAAGGCACTTGTTTCCAAAACTTCAAGCTCTAAATAACGAGGTTCCACATCGGGGTGAGCTGCTAGCAGTGTCGCTAGTCTCTGCGTAAAGTCTGGTTGCTGTAATTGCACAGCTGCAATGTTTACGCTAGTGCTTACAGGAAGGTTTAGCCCCATTTTCTGCCATTGGCTTATTTGTGTCAGAACAGTATTAATAACCCACTCCCCCATCTCGGCACTCATGGGATTATTTTCCATTACAGGCAAAAAATCGATTGGATTTAATAGTCCGCGTTTTGGATGTTGCCAACGAATAAGTGCCTCAACACCTATTACCGCAGCTGTTTTCATATTGACTTTTGGTTGATAATGGAGCACAAATTGATGATTATCTAATGCGATACGAATCGCCTCAAGACTTTCCTGTTGTACTTTTACCGCGTCATCCTGAGCCGTATCAAATAAATGATAACGATTTTTGCCTGATTCTTTAGCCACATACATAGCTTGATCAGCATGACGCATGAGTAGGTCGGCATCCACACTATCTTGCGGGTAAAGTGTGACGCCAATACTGGCTGATACATTTAACACCACATTACCAACAATCACAGGCTCTGACGCTGCCAATAACAACCGTTTTAATACGGGTTCAAAATTTTCAGATGTGGTTAATTCAGCTAATATAGCGACAAATTCATCACCGCCAATTCGGGCTAGAGTATCACCTTCACGTAAAGCTTCTTTCATGCGAAGAGATAGTGCAATGAGCAGTTCATCACCCACGTCATGACCATAGGCATCATTGACGTGCTTAAAACCATCTAAATCTAGAAATACCACAGCAAGTGATTGCTTATGACGGCGGCACTGCAACATAGATTGAGATAAACGATCAGCGAGTAAGACACGATTTGGCAAGCTGGTCAGTAAGTCGTAATGGGCAATATGTTCTAATTGATTTTGATGCTGTTTAATCGCAGTAATGTCAGTGCATAATGAAACGTAATGTTGCACTAAACCATCAGTAGTCTTCACTGCGCTAATAGTGAGAGTTTCAGGATATATTTCACCATTTTTACGGCGATTCCATATTTCACCATCCCAATGGTCTTGCGCTAGTAAAGTAGTCCACATTTCAGCATAAAACTCGGACGGGTGACGCCCAGATTGAAGAATACTTGGATTTTTACCTAACATTTCTTCAGAAGTGTAACCAGTAATACGGCTGAAAGTAGTGTTGACTTCAGTAATAGTGCCGTTGGCATCGGTGATCATTATGCCCTCATGAGCGTGGGTAAAGACACTGGCGGCGCGTTTTAGTTTTTCTTCGATTTGCTTACTTTCGGTAATATCGTGTATTACTCCTACTAGAAAATAGTTTCCATTAGGATCTTCAAACCGATTCTTCCTTGTCAGCACTCTTTTACTTTGTAAACCACTAGGTGAAAGTGTTTCTTCGCAGATAACCTCTTTCCCTGTATCCAGTACTTGTCTATCGATAGCAAAAAATCCCTCCATCTCGCTAGGTGGAAAAGATTCAGCAAGAGTTGAGCCGATTATTTGATTCCTAGACAAGCCAAAAAAACTGCAACATGCGTCATTAACAAGGATAAGTTTAAATTCTTCATCTTTTACAAATATGGGATATCCTGTATTGTTAAAAATCGCATGGAGGTACATCTCTATATCTGGAGGATTGTCTTCTAACGAACTTAGCGGTGTTGTGTCTTTATTTTGCTTCGACGTCATATTACAAATTCCTTGTAGAGATAATACATACATGAGGTACAGGAATGCTGTTGCAACTTGCAAAAATTTTCATATGCTGAGGATTTACTTATTCTGAACGTTTAACATCAACTTAACTTATCTTAGTTTACCCTTGGAACTTTGCAACCAACCTTAATAATTACAATTTAAAAATATTTTCAAATATAAAGTCGACCTGAAGGTTTGTTAAGTGCTTCAAATGACGTTCACCTTATCCATGACCGTAGGTGATATTTTAGTAAGAGGGAGCATTGATTTTATTACATACTTCTGAAATTATTGCTTTTTCCAAATAAAATAAACAAAACGAGCTAGATCTCTCTTTCACTCTTAAAACCATAGTTCAATGATTTTAAGAGTGACTATATACCTTACTAAAAAAATCAATCAGCCAAAGTATAAAGTATCAAATACGCGGTGCAATCAATCGATGCACACAATAATAAAGACCGAAGTGCGCGCTAAAACCTGACCTAATTTCTGAGTTATTTAAACCAAACCTTTCCACCAATAAATTTATAGGCAGGCAAACCTCGAACAATAGTCTCGCGAGCGAACGGTTTTTGACATTTAGGACAAACACAAGGCTCAACCGTGTAATCCTGACTTATCCGTTCTTTAAAGCTTTTTATTAGCGCCCCTTTACCGCCCTTACGGTATTTAAATAATAGGGAATTGCAGCCGACACAAAAAATATCGACAGTTTTTGTTGGGCCTTTCTTATTAGGTTTTGCCATAAATTAATACTACGTATGTGCTCAATTTTTACTGATGATTTACGTTAACTTTTGGGGTTATATTTTTACTATATTCTTTGTTTTGCAAAAAAGCCGATTTACCTCAATTAACTAAGGTAAACCGGCTTTACGATAACAGAAATGCGCGTGTTATAACTTCGCTATTACGCAATAAGCTTAATAACCTGCTGCTTGGCCGTCTTTTCTCGATTCAGAGGCGCCGTAGTAAACTTTTTCTTTATCGTCCCACATAATTGCTTGATAGCCACCGTATCCGCCGACATCAAAACCCACTTTATGTCCGCGTTGCATTAACCCGCGCACGGTTTGGTAAGGAATATCAGACTCTATAACGAGTTGGCCGCCATCAATTAAGGTTTTGCCATTCCCTTCAGTCGGTTCAGTTGAACCATAATGCTGCCAGCGTGTCGCGTCGCCAGCTTCTTGTAGATTCATACCAAAATCAACAATATTGGTCACTATTTGCACATGCCCTTGCGGCTGCATTGCCCCACCCATTAAGCCAAAACTAATAAATGGTTTTTTATCTTTCATCACAAAAGCAGGAATAATAGTATGAAAAGGCCGTTTGTTCGGTTTATAGGCATTAGCATGGCTTTCATCCATAGAAAATAACTGGCCTCGGTCTTGAAAAACAAAACCTAAACCCGGCACCACAACGCCTGAGCCCATACCACGATAGTTACTTTGGATAAGCGAAACCATATTGCCATCTTTATCTGCCGTGGTTAAGTAAATGGTATCACCTTGATACATGGCAGGATTACCGGCATCAACACGTTTTGCTGCGCGTTCACCGATAAGTTTTCTGCGTTCCATAGCGTATTTTTTATCAATTAAGCCCGATAGAGGCACATCAAAAAAGTCGGGATCAGCGTAAAATTTAGCTCGGTCTTCAAAAGCTAACTTCTTCGCCTCGGTCATAACATGTAGTGCTTGTTCTGACAAAAAGCCCATGCCTGATAAGTTATACGGTTCTAGAATATTCAACATTTGCAATGCCGCAACGCCTTGTCCATTAGGTGGTAATTCAAAAACGTCATAACCGCGATAATTAGTTGAAACTGGCTCTACCCAAGTTGAGCGATGACTGGCTAAATCTTCACTTGTAATATAACCACCATTAGCTTTCATAAACGCATCAATTTTGTCAGCTATTTTACCTTGATAAAAAGCCTCTCGGCCTTGCTCCGCAAGTAAAGATAAGGTATTAGCTAACTCAGGGTTTCTAAACATTTGCCCTTTGTGAGGCGCTTTGCCGTCAATAGTAAAAGTTTCTTTAAAGCTACCTGGCTGCACTGATAAACGCGGTACGCTACGGTCCCAGTAATAAGCAATTAATTCACTGACAGGGAAACCATTATTGGCGTAGTTAATGGCAGGTTTTAATATATTTTTCATTGGCATTTTGCCAAACTTTTCGTGCATTTCAAACCAGCCATCAACGGTACCTGGTACTGAAATCGGTAACATACCGTAGGGCGGTATATTGTCACGTTTTAACAAAGCCAATTCAGTTTTAAGCTTTTCGAGGGTAAGCGACTGAGGTGAACGTCCACTGGCATTAAGGCCATAAAGCTTTTGACTTTCAGCATGCCAAATAATAGCAAATAAATCACCTCCAATACCGTTACCTGTGGGTTCCATTAAGCCAAGTGCCGCATTTGCTGCTATGGCTGCATCAATTGCATTACCACCATCTTTTAAAACCTGTAAGCCAATTTGAGTAGCCAAAGGCTGACTAGTTGCCACCATGCCGTTAGCCGCGATAACTTCTGAGCGTGTGGCATGAGTTTTTCCGGTAACTCGGTCGGCATTAGCTTGCACCTGCAAGGTTATAGTTGAGGTTAATACGATCGCTATTTTACATAATGTAACCGTAAACTTACTTAGCTTAATGTTCATCTAAAACTCTCATTTTTTTAACGTGATGGTATTGATAACACGTGTAAAAAAAATCTACAAAAGCAACTCGCCAATATATCCATTTTTTAAGTTAAACAGCAGTTGGTTAACAAATAATGTATTTTGCGAGTAGTAAGCTTTATCGACCAAACAAGATTTTTATATTGATACATCCCATGAAAATGGCTTTTAGTCAGTAACAACTTGCTCATCAATAAAAAAAACGCTAGCGTGAGTTATCAAGAGTAGATCTACTAAAGTAGACTAAGTAACGACTTTTAGAGTTCTGCAATACAGACGCTATCATTGCATGTGAAATAGGAATATCCATGAATATCAGTAAAAGAACCTTCTTAAAAGCCAGTGGCGCCAGTGTAGCCACTATGGCAATTGCTGGGCAAACACTATCTTCAACTGCCCTTAGTGCGGCGAAAAATGTTCCGGTTAATGATAATAAAAATTCAACATCAATACTTAAGCCGATTACAGGTACGGTTTCCGGCATTAGTAAAGTCGAGCGACTCGAACGCATTGCTCAAGCCCAAAAATTAATGATTCAATTTGATATTTCGGCCTTGATCCTAGAACCCGGTGCGGCAATGGATTATTTTTCAGGTATACAATGGTGGCGCAGTGAACGCTTAACCGCCGTTATTATCACGCGTGAAGGTAAAGTTTCTGTTGTTTGTCCTTTTTTTGAAGAGCCAAGCGTGCGTGAAAGTTTAGCCATTGGTGATGACATTCGTGTTTGGCAAGAACATGAAAGTCCGTTTGTATTAATTAAGCACATATTAAAAGATGCAGGATTGGACAAAGGTAAAGTTGCCTTTGAAAATTCAGTACGATATTTCGTTTTAAGCGGTGTTATGGAACAGCTTTCTAACATGCAACATGTTAGTGCCGAACCTGTCACTCGTGGTTGTCGCATGTATAAAAGCCAGCACGAGCTTGAGTTAATGCACAAAGCTAACGAAGTCACTTTACTTGCCTACGCAGATGTTTTTTCTAAGCTAAAAGCAGGTATGAGCCAAAGCGATGTAAAATCTTTAATGCACAAAGCTCAAGGGCAATTAGGCGGTAAAGGTGCATGGAATATGGCACTGTTTAATCAAGCTAGTGCTTATCCGCATGGCACTAAACAAAAGCAAACATTAACCGAAGGCTCGGTTGTACTAATGGATTGCGGTTGTAATGTTCACGGTTATCAATCGGATATCAGCCGTACTTTTGTCTTTGGTGAGCCAGCCAAGCGCCAGCGTGATGTTTGGCAAACAGTAAGACAAGGCCAAGAAATTGCTTTTGAACAAGCCAAAATTGGTACACAAGCCGGTTTAGTTGATGATGCTGTGCGTGAATTTTACCAAAACAAAGGTTTTGGCCCTGGCTACAAATTACCTGGATTATCGCACCGGACAGGCCACGGTATTGGTATGGAAGGACACGAAAGCGTCAACTTTGTGCATGGTGAAACGGCTGTATTAAAACCAGGCATGTGTTTTTCTAATGAGCCCGGTATATATATTCAAGGTGAGTTTGGCGTGCGACTAGAAGACTGTATCTACATGACAAAAAATGGCCCGCAATGGTTCACTAAACCACCAGCATCGTTAGACGATCCTATTGGGCAATTAATCAAACTACAAACGCTTTAGTTTTTAATAGCTGAGTTTGACGAGTAACAATTGAATACATTTCTTTCATACTTTACCTTTGCAACCGACCTGTCGGTCGGTTAAACTGACACTATTATGTTGTTGGTATTTTAAGGTTAGCCCATGAGAGATGCAGAGCAAACTCGTCAAAAAATATTAGAAGTTAGTGCCGATGAAATCCATAAAAATGGTTTCACCGCGACTAGCTTGTCTTGTATTTTAGCGCGCTGTGAAATATCGAAAGGCGCGCTTTATCATCATTTTGCCAATAAAATGGAACTTGGCTACGCGGTATTTGAAGAAGTTTACGCGCCTGCTTTTATTGCGCTTTGGCAACCCCCTGTAGAAGCCGATGATCCCATAGAAGGCTTGTGTGAGTTTTTCAGTGCTATGTCTAAAAACATGAGTTGCGATGAACTGGTTTGCGGCTGCCCTTTAAACAACCTATGTCAAGAGATGTCCGGGGTAGATGAAGGCTTTCGTATTAGAATACTGGCGATGCAACAACAGTTAAATTTATTAATTGCCACAAACTTATCGCGAGTTAGCCACCAATTACTACCTGATCTTGATTTTAGTCAAGTGGCCTATTTTATTGTCTCGACATTCCATGGTTCTTCAAGTTTAAGTAAAAGCTCATTAAACAAAGAGTTATTCGACAAAGTTATCAAAGAACTTTGCCGTTACATGCGACAATTAAAAGCTTAATTATAAATTACCTCTTAAGTGAGGTAACAATTCTTAACACTTTATCTTCTATCTTAATCCTAAATGCTATTTACAGACCGCGCGGTCGGTATGTATAATAACCACAATTCTGATTCACTTTAATTTAACTTTATTTCCCAAGGACCATCATGAAAAAGCTCTTAGTACTGTTTGTATTACTCACAAGTTTCGGACAAAACAGTATCGCAACTGAGGCTACGCCATCGGTTTCTCCCTATCAAGTAATAGAAGTAACAGGGAATAACCTATTTACTAAAATTGCTAATAATCAAGATGCTTTAAAAAAGTTTCCAGATCTAATGCGAGATATTGTTGAACAAGAGTTAATGCCATCGGTTGATTACCAATATGCGGCTTTTAAAATTCTAGGTAAACACTTAAGAAATACCACAAAAGAGCAACGCGTAAAGTTTATTACCGCTATGCGCTCTTATTTGGTTCGTACTTACGCGAATGCGTTAACACAGTACAGTAACCAAAAAGTGTTATTTGAACCAGAAGCTAAGCTAAAAGACAATGCAAAATCAGCATCTGTTGATGTTAAAATTATCGATTCAGGTAAGCCAGATATAAAAATTACTTTTCAAATGCGCAAAGACACACAGTCGCAAGAATGGAAAGCCTACGATATGGTTGTTGAAGGTATATCATTAATTAGCAGCAAACAGTCTGAATTAAATCGTAGAATATCTGATTTAGGCTTAGATCAAGTCACGCTAGAACTCGCTTCAATCGCAAGTTAATACCAAATACTTAGCGAACTATGCTAATAAAAAGCCCGCATAACCTATTAAAGTTATGCGGGCTTTTTTAATCACGACTTATAAATATTAATCTTGAGCAGAACTAATGGTCAATTCCGTTACTTTATTCGCTTCAATATCCGCTTCAGTAAAACGTAAAGGTCTGAGTTGCGGTTGCTGTGAATATAACAAGGTTTGATCTAAGTTATGGTCACTGCCGTATTCTGACGACTGCGAATAACTCAATAAACCTCTTGCTACTGGGCCTTCATCGGTAAAGTTGACTACTGTCATCCAACTACTGCCATAATTAATATGATAACCGCTACCTTGTGCACTTAAAATAGAGTCGCTATTTTGTGCAGGGTAAACATGACGTGGTAACAATGAGCCATCATTACCTGTGCGCGTACTAAAGACATTAAAACCGCCTTCTATATTATGCGCACCAGCCCAAGGTATTTTAACGCCGGTAGCACTGCCATCGGCTAAGCTACGTTCAACAAACTGCACAGAGCCTAAGGTCGCATCTAAAGCTAAACCAGCCGATTCAACATTAATAATAGCTTGTGCAAATTGTTCTAGCGTTGTGGTGTTATTAACTAAACCACTTGGCGTTGTGGTGGCATTGTCAGTAGTAAAGCTGTTAAGCCATTGTGGATTTTTATTGAATTGAAAAGCAAACTCTCTAAATAAATGCGCTGAACTGCTACCTCTATTCATTGTGCCGTCCCACAAACCTAATGCTGTACAACCCGCGCTAATATCGACACTTTCAGCGCCAACTATAACAGCGGTACTACCTTGCGCTTGGCATATGGTTAATAGCTCTATCAGTATATTTTCAGCAAGATAGTTTCGATTATTCAATAAGGCTTGTTCTACTTCTGCAGGAGTAAATAAACCATCACTCCCTGCACTATCCACTAGTAACTTGTGTGCCATACGTGAGCGCAAAGATTGCTGATTATCGATAGCACCATACAAGGGTGAAACACCGGTTATTGGCGCATTAACATTGGTAAGCCAATAACTGTCATTTGAGTTTTGTACATAATCAGTGCCCGAATATTGTGGCGCATTTTCATATGGAACAGCTCGTTCAAAATCAAATGCAGATAAAAACCCAGGTAAAATGGTAAAGCCCGCAGCTTGCTTGGCACCAACTAGTAAAGGATTGGTGGTCATTTCATTAATTGCCGTTGCGGTTAAGTTGGGTACGGTTGAATCATCAATGTAGAAAACATTTCCTTCGCTGTCAGCAGACATTGTATTGTTAAAAATAACACCATCGTAGTCTTTAAAAGCTTGTTTGAATTCAGTCATATTTCCGGCTAAATTCATTGCTAACCAATGATCCAAAATATCAACATTACCTAAGTTAGCATCTTTAATTGCAAAGGCATTACCACCTGGGCCCCATTCAAAATTACCCGGCACCACAACCATAGGACCATGATGTGTCGAATAAGTCATTTTCGCTAATTTAATCGTTTGGCCAGGACCAACAGCAACATCGATAGCGATTTCTTTAGCTGTGATTAAACGGTTTGCTCCATCGATAACTTGCGACATTTTCGCAGGATCGCTTGGGTTTAAGGTTAACTGATAAACCACGAAATGCTCGGCAGATGAAAAGGTATGTGTCCAAGCAACATTTTCATTAAAACCAATATTTACTACACCAGGCATACCTGTCAGCGAACCACCCATTACATTCAAATGTTCAGGGATAGTGATATGAAATTGCCAAAAACGTAAGTTACCGGTATGTGGAAAGTGCGGATTAGCTAATACCATACCTTTACCGTTTTCTGTTTTATCTTTACCTAAACCCCAACCGTTTGATCCTAAATCGCTTGGGTTTTGTTCAGGGAGTGTAATTACAGGAGTCGAATTAACAACATAACTATCTACACCCACACTTTGTGGATATGGTAAAAAACTTTCTCCAGGAGGAGCTGCTAAAAACATTGGCCCAAGAAAGTTAGCCGCACCAGGCAACAAAGCAATACCAAGAGAATAAGTTAGCATATCAATATTGCTTATAGGCTGCACCCAAGGCATGTTCGCACATGCAGCATCTATATTTGCAACACCGGTTTCAGCTAAGTATTTATTATAACCTTGGGCATAACCAGATAATAACGCTTGGCTGTTAGCTGAAAGCGCATTAATATTTTGTTCTGCGTGCGCTCGAATGCCTAAGGTCAGAAAGCCAAAGTCATTAATTAAATGTGTAGAATCACCCGAGGCAGGCACCATGTCGGGGCCATAATATTTTGATCGCTGTGAATTATATTTCAATATTTGGTCAGCAAGCACACAGATATTATCATTAGCGAATGCATAACCCACACCATACGACATGCTTTCTAAGTTGTCGGCAGTAATATGCGGCACACCATAATCTGTCCAACGAATATTGGCTGATAGTACCCCGTCAGCGTCAAATGAAGGCACAGGTGTAAAAACTTCCGGCGGTACAACGGGTACTGGGTTTTCGGGTTCAGGCGTACCTATGTATGTGTAGTCACCGCCCCCACAAGCAGATAAAACTGAAAATAATCCTATGATTAAAATAGGTTTTTTTGTGTTTTTTATTGAATAATTCAAAATAAACTCCCTTTAAATTCTATTATCTTTATCGTACGTAAAACATCCTTACCTTGCCATGTTTGCACAATAAACCACCAACCTCAAACAATTATTAATGAGTGATTTCTCATGAAAAAACTTATAAATTGAATGAATAATTTGTTTTTCATGTTTGCTAACAGTAGTTAATTAAAAAAATAATTTATGTGAACTTCTAATTAAATTTATTATTTAAATAGATAAAAGCTAAAAGCATTTTTATTTAATGATTAAATAGCACTATACTGACTATATATTTGTCACCTTGTGTATAGATAATGCTTGCTCCTGCTCTGCCAGAAAATGAAGAATGTCGATTAGCCTCATTGCATTCCCTTAGATTATTAGATACTGATCCTGAAGAGCGGTTTGATCGTGTTACTCGTCTCGCAAAAAAGCTATTTAATGTCCCTATTGCTCTGGTTACTTTAGTGGATAAAGAGCGCCAATGGTTTAAATCGTCAATTGGATTAGACGCTAAAGAAACACCAAGAGACATTTCGTTTTGCGGTCATGCAATACATCAAAATAAAACATTTATCATTGAAGATACCCTAGAAGACGAACGTTTTTTCGATAATCCTCTGGTAATAAGTCTACCTAATATACGCTTTTATGCTGGCCATCCTATTACCTCACCAAGCGGCGAAAATATAGGCACCTTATGCATTATAGATATAAAAAAACGAACGTTCAGTGATGATGACCTTGCTTCACTTGCCGATTTAAGCGCTTTAATATCTGATGAGTTTATTTCATCTCAGTTAGCCACCATGGACGAACTAACCAATATTACTAATCGAAGAGGTTTCAAACGTTTTAGTCAGCACTCTATTAATATGGCCGTTAGACAAAATAATGCCTGTCATTTGGCTTATTTTGATCTTAATGGCTTTAAATTACTCAACGACAATTATGGTCATATGATAGGCGATCAAGTATTAAGAATATTTGCAGAACAACTAAAAAGTACTTTCAGAGCTTCAGATATTTGTGCCCGAATAGGCGGTGATGAGTTTGTAGTATTACTTACTGATACTCAGCTAACAAAAGCTAAGAAAGCCATAAAACGTTTTGCTTATAATTTAATTTCCGTCAGTAAACATCTTGATTTACCTTACCAAATATCTTTTGCGCACGGCATTGTATCTTTTGACCAGAAAAAACATCTAGACATTGACCATTTGCTTAATGATGCCGATAAGGCAATGTACGAAAATAAAGGCAACAAATAGTTTATTTTAGGCGGCAATATTCTCTAACTCATCTGAATTAAATCACCCTCGATATAAATTTTCAAAGTCTGGAATATTACTTTCCCAAATAGGTGTATCTTTACCAATATATTCTCGAACAGCATCAAAAAATAGCCGAGTTCTAACGGGTAAATCTCGATGCGGGTATATTGCGTACATAGCACTATAATCAGACAACTGTATATCAGTCAGTAAAGGTATTAAATCGCCGTCAATAACTTCATTGCCAATGATAAACGCAGGTAGCACAACAAAAGTAGTGCCTGAAAGTGCTTTGGCTAACAATACCTCTCCATCATTCGCACGAAACACACTTTTTATAGTTTTTTCACTTCGTTCACCGTTTTTATCAATATAGTTAATGCTAGTAACTCGCAATGAGTTACTAGTATATGTTGCAGCAGGTAGTCGTGCTAACTCATGAATGGTAGTAGGCGTGCCATAAATTTCAATAAACTCAGGTGATGCCAAAATAACAAGACGATTACGGGCCAGTTTGCGGGCGATTAAAGTCGAATCTTTCGGCTCACCAACACGAAAAGCCAAATCAAACCCTTCGGCAACAATATCGATAACACGATCATCTAAGCGTAACTCAACTTCAACTTGTGGAAAGCGTTTCTGAAAGTTATTGATTACAGGTTGTAAGTAACGTTTTGCAATGATGGTTGACGAGGTGATTTTTAATACCCCTCTTGGTTCTTGATGATAATTTTCAGCCAACCTAATGGTATGTCCGAGTAACTCTCGTAGCTCACGAGATTTTTTGATCATTTCGGCGCCAGCGGCAGTCAATGAAAATGAACGCGTTGTTCTATTTAATAGTCTTACGCCTAAATCATCTTCAAGTCGGCTGATCTGTTTTGAAATCACTGAGCGATCTATGTTTCTGCTTTCAGCAGCGCGAGAGAATGAACCTAATTCAACGACATCTAGCAACATTAATAACCGGCTTGTTGTATCCATAACTCAAACTTTTAACACTCTAATTGGTGCCAGCTTGGCACTAATGAAATTAAAAATCCATGCTTTTTATCCACATGCTTATTAAGTAACATGCACGTCATTAACCTTAAGTACCTTTTTCGAGCACAACGAGAACTATTATGAGCAAAAACATTTTTATTGCCGTCATCATCACCATAAGTTTAGCTATAACAGGCTGTACAGAAGAATCAGATCAAAAAACAGCATCGCAACCATTACAACCTATAGATGTTGCTGAGGTATTAGTGAAACCCGTACAAAATTGGCATGTTTATACTAGCCGTTTGGAAGCGCCTGAAGAGGTTGCCTTGATGCCGCGTGTTTCAGGTGTTATCGACCGTATTGCTTTTAAAGAAGGAGATAAAGTAAAACAAGGCGACTTATTATTTCAACTTGATGATCGACCTTTTGCTGCTGTTGTTGCTAGCTTAGAAGCTCAAATCATCAGTGCAAATGCAGCATTAGATCAAGCAAAAAGCGAAGCCAAACGTGCAATACGCTTAACAGAACGCAATGCTATATCAACAGAACAAGCACAAGCTCGTACTTCAACTTTACATCAACGTGAAGCTCAATTAGCTGCTTTACAAGCCCAGCTAACTTCAGCACAACTTGATTTAGAGTTTACCGCCATTCGTTCACCCATAAATGGCGTTATTTCACGGGCAAATATTACTCGTGGTAATAACGTTCTTGCGGGTCAAAGCATACTAACGTCAATCGTTTCTAATCATGAAATGTATGCCTATTTTGATATTGATGAGCGCACTTGGAATAGCTCATTTGCTGATGTTACAGCGGCTAGTAAACAGCAAGTGGTTATGCAGAAAGTAGGACAACAAAACTTCACACATGAAGGTTACATTAACTTTATTGATAACCGTATTAATGCGTCAACAGGTACTTTACGCGTACGTGCAATTTTTGAAGAACATCACAATGAAGTAAACGACCAATTACGTGCCGGATCATTTGCTCGTATTAAACTCGCTGCTAACGCTATAACTAAGCAAATAATTATTCCTGAACGCGCCATAGGCACAGACTTGAAAAATCGTTTTGTTCTTACTGTTGGAGAAAACAACATTCTAGAATACAAATTAGTTCAAATAGGTGAACGCTACGGTAAATTACGTGCGATTACTTCAGGCTTGAACAAAGGCGACATTATCGCTGTTAACGGCCCTGCTCGTGTCGGCCCAGGCATGCCGATTAACCCGACAACAGTCACTATTGACACTACCGATATCGCATTTACTTTGTCTTCAATTGACGATGTAAGCCTTGTTGCTAAATACTAAGAGCTGAACATGAAATTTTCTCACTTTTTTATCCAACGCCCCATTTTTGCGGCCGTATTGTCGCTTATTATTTTGATCGGCGGTGGTATTTCATTATTTCAATTACCGGTAAGTGAATACCCTGAAGTTGTGCCGCCTACGGTTGTTGTATCGGCTAGTTATCCTGGTGCAAATCCAACAGTTATTGCACAAACAGTAGCAACACCGCTTGAACAAGAAATTAATGGTACTGAAAACATGCTTTATATGTTTTCACAAGCAACCAGCGATGGTCGTATGACCTTAACGGTTACCTTTGCTTTAGGTACCGATTTAGACCGTGCACAAGTACAAGTACAAAACCGTGTTAACAGTGCATTGCCTCGTTTACCTGAAGAAGTACAGAGATTAGGCGTAGTCGCTGAAAAATCATCACCTGATTTAACCATGGTAGTACATTTATATTCGCCAGAAAAAACCCACGATACGGCCTATTTATCTAACTATGCGGACTTAAATATTAAAGATGAAATAGCACGTTTACCGGGCGTGGGCGACATTCGTTTATTCGGCGGTGGTAAATATGCAATGCGAGTTTGGTTAAACCCAGATGTACTTGCGTCACGTGGACTTACAGCGACTGATGTTGTAACAGCATTACGAGCTCAAAACCAACAAGTTGCTGCAGGTAGTTTAGGTGCGCAACCTATTTCGAACGACAGCCAATTTCAAATATTATTAAATGTAAAAGGCCGTTTAAACTCTATTGAAGAATTTGAACAAGTCATCATTAAAGTGGGAGAACAAGGTCAATTAACACGTTTATCTGATGTTGCGCGTGTTGAATTAGGTCAAGACTCATACTCACTAAGGGCTGAACTAGATAATCAACCTGCACTAGCAATGCCAATTTTCCAACGCCCTGGGTCAAACGCTATAGAGCTTTCTGACCAAGTGCGTGAAACCATGGCGCGCTTATCAAAAGCTTTTCCAACAGGTGTTGAATACGACATAGTATACGACCCAACCGTATTTGTCCGCGGCTCAATAGACGCCGTTATTACCACATTATTAGAAGCGATTGCTTTAGTAGTTATTGTCGTGATTGTATTTTTACAAACATGGCGTGCCTCGATTATCCCATTAATTGCCGTACCTATTTCACTTATTGGTACCTTTGCCGTAATGCAATGGTTAGGAGTGTCGATTAATACCTTATCTTTATTTGGCTTGGTACTCGCCATAGGTATTGTCGTCGATGATGCCATTGTGGTAGTAGAAAATGTTGAACGTAATATCGAAAAAGGCCTTTCACCGCTCGAAGCAACCCGTGTTGCCATGAGCGAGGTCACCGGCCCTATTATTGCCATAGCTTTAGTACTGTGCGCGGTATTTATTCCAACCGCTTTTATTACTGGCTTATCTGGACAATTTTATAAGCAATTTGCGCTGACTATTACTATATCAACCATTATTTCAGCATTTAACTCACTGACATTATCGCCAGCGCTAGCGGCTATGCTATTAAAGCCGCATGATGCAAAACCAGACGCATTTACCCGTTTGTTGAATAAGTTGTTCGGTCGTTGGTTATTTAAGCCTTTCAACCGAGTATTTAATCGCGGTGCTAAGGGTTACGAAAAACTAGTACAAAAGCTTATTCGTATGACTGTTGTTGTTATGGTTGCTTACATAGCCTTAGTTGGCGGCACCCTTAAGTTGTTTGATACTGTACCCGGTGGTTTTATTCCACAACAAGATAAACAGTACTTAGTGGCTATTGCACAATTACCTGATGCGGCAAGCCTTGATCGCACCGAAGCTGTACTGGCACAAATGCAGAAAATTGCTTTAGAGGTTCCAGGTGTTGCGCACACTGTAGCATTCCCAGGCTTGTCAGTTAACGGTTTTACTAATAGCCCTAACAGCGGCATAGTATTTACACCACTTGATAGCTTTGATAAACGTACCGATCCTAGTCAATCGGCTATGGCTATTGCTGCACAGTTAAACCAGCGTTTTGGTGCCATTGATGAGGCATTTGTTGCGGTCTTTCCACCGCCACCAATTCAAGGTTTAGGCACAACGGGTGGTTTTAAACTACAAATTGAAGACAGAGCAAATAAAGGTTTTGAAGCCTTATTTAATAGTCTGCAAGCTGTTATTGGCAAAGCGCAAAAAGACCCCGCATTAATGGGACTTTACTCAAGTTTTCGTATTCAAGTGCCACAAATGGATATTGATATTGACCGTGAGCAAGCACTTATTCAAGGTATCCCGCTAAATGAGGTATTTGACGCGCTGCAAATTTACTTAGGCTCAGTTTACGTCAACGACTTCAACTTGTTTGGTCGTACTTACCAAGTAAATGCGCAAGCCGATGCAGATTTTCGCTTAGATCCAGAGCAAATTTTAAACTTAAAAGTACGTAACCGCACAGGCAACATGGTGCCACTGGGTTCGGTATTAACTGTAACACCGGCAATTGGTCCAGACCGAGTAATGCATTATAACGGTTACCCAAGTGCAGAGCTTAATGGTAGCCCTGCGCCTGGTTTCAGCTCTGATCAAGCTCAACTAGCGATTGAAAAAGTACTTGCTGACACATTACCAGCAGGTATTGAATATGAGTGGACAGAAGTAACCTATCAGCAAGTATTGGCAGGAAACACCATGGTGTATATCTTCCCGTTAGTTGTTTTATTAGTATTTATGGTACTGGCGGCTCAGTACGAAAGCCTGCGCTTACCATTGGCGATTATATTAATCGTACCAATGACCATATTCTCTGCGTTGCTTGGTGTTTGGTTTGTCGGCTCAGACAACAACATATTCACCCAAATAGCCTTAATAGTGCTGGTGGCATTAGCCTCCAAAAATGCCATATTAATGGTCGAGTTCGCTAAAGATAGACACGACAACGGCTTATCGCACTTAGACGCCATACTCGAGGCTTGTCGTATGAGACTACGACCTATTTTAATGACATCAATAGCCTTTACTGCGGGTGTTGTACCTTTAGTATTGGCCACAGGTGCCGGTGCAGAAATGCGTCACGCTATGGGTAATGCTGTGTTTTCGGGAATGATTGGTGTGACCATATTTGGCTTATTATTTACACCTGTATTTTACATGTTGGTCACCAGTAAAAAAGCAAAAGCACAGGAGATTACACATGACTAAACTCATGCAAAAGAAGTTTAAAACAAGCTTTACGGCAAGTGCACTATTAGTCGTTGCACTTTTATCAAGCTGTGCAAGTAAAATTGATACCGTAAGCGAACAAAACCTTGTGAGTGAATTAATCTCTAAAGTAAATATTGCCGGCGAACTTACTGGCGCAGATGAAAAAAACTGGTGGAAATCGCTTGAGTCAACACAACTAAACCAGTTAGTTACAGACGCTTTAGCCAATAATTACGACTTAAAAACAAGTCAGTTAACACTGAAAAGTGCCTTGGCTCGGTTAGGTGAGCAAAAAGCACAATACCTGCCACAAGGTGGTGTTGATATTGCTACAACACGGAGTGATGTCGTTGCAACATATGATCGACAATCAAGTGCAAGTTTGGCACTAAATTGGCAATTAGATTTATTTGGCCGAGTAACGGCATTGATTGATGCAGCTAATGCATCAGCCATGAGCCAAGCTCAGCAAGTACGCTTATTACAAATAGAAATTGTCTCCTCTGTCGTAAAAGGTTTCGTGAGTTATCAAGGTAATGTTCAGAAACAAAACATCATTTCGATGCAAATTGAAGCACTAAGGCAAGGTATAGATGTTTTACAAGCACGTGTTGAAGAAGGCGTAGCAAACGATCTCGACTTAAACCGTACAATGGCACAACTTAGACAGCAACAAGCATTAATACCGGCGATTGAATATGCTAAATATCGTGATTTATCTACCCTAGCCGTACTTACGGGTCGATTAGCGCAGAATATTGCTCTAACTAATGAACAAAATATTTTAGCGCATAACTTTAATGTAACACTAAGTGATCCGAATAACGCTATTGCCTTAAGACCAGACATCAGCCGTGCGCTTTATGACTTTAGCCAAGCAAATAGCTTAAGTGTTTCTGCAAGCAAAGCATTGTTGCCCGATATTAGTTTGAGCGGGTTTGCTGGGGTTCTTAGCATTAACAGCACAGGCTTTAATGATACACAGCAACAGTGGCAAGTTGCGCCGCAACTACAGTGGTCAATACTCAGTTATCCAGCGCTTTTAGCGCAACGTGACGCCCAACAGTTTTTAAGTGAGGCCGCTTATAGTGATTACCAGCAAGTCGTACTAAAGGCGATTAGTGAGAGTGAGCTTTCTCTGCAGTTGTTGCTAAATCAAGCCCAGCAAAAAAGCTTTGCCGATCAGCGCTACCACTTTGCTAGCAATGCATTCTTACAAGCAGAAGCCATGTATCAAGAAGGTCAAATCCCCTACTTAGAGTTGTTAGATGCACGTCAGGATGTTTTAATAGCACAAGAAAATGCGGTTGATTTAACCATCTCATCCATGCTCGCGAAAGTAAATGCCTACCAGTCGTTTAACGGGCAATGGAGCTATATGTTAAGTACTACTACTAAATAGAGCTATATTGATGCCAAATACAGATATTTTACCTGCACTCACAGTGCCAAAAACTATGCGAGCCATTGTTTTAACCGAAGCTAACGAAGCAATTCGGTTAAATAATATTGAGCTTTGTGTGCCTGAGTGCAGTGAAAACGAACTCTTAATTAAAGTAGAGTATGTTGGCCTCAATCCTCTAGATGCACAATACGCAAAAACCGGGTTTTGTCATTGGCAATATCCACATGTGCTTGGTTTAGATGCTGTAGGCATAGTCGTTAACGCGCCGAAAGGTATTTATCCCAATATTGGCGCACGTGTTATGTGGCATGCGAGTATGGGTGAACAAGGCGTACTCAGTGAATACGCCAAAGTACCTAACTATGCAGTATCTGTTGTGCCAGAAAGTGTCAAACCAGAACAGGCAGCAGCACTACCTTGTGCTGGTATGACTGCATTGATTTCACTCGACAAGTTACAAATTACGGAAGGTGATACTTTATTAATCGAAGCAGGTGCTGGCGCAGTAGGCCAAATTGCGATTCAATTTGCTAAACAACGTGGTGCCGATGTATTTACCACTGCAGCCAAACGAAATCATAAATTAGTCAAGTCTTTAGGGGCTGACACCGTATTTGATTATCAAGATAAAAACCTTTGTCAGAAAATTCGCCGAGAATTGGGGCCACAAGGTTTTGATGCGGTACTCGACTCTATTGGTGGTGAAGTTACCGCCCGCAATATTGAACTCATGCGTTTTTGTGGTCGCATTGCTTGTTTAAAACCATTACCTGAGTTTGAACAAGAATTACTGTTTAGAAAGGCGCCTAACATTAGCATAGTATCGCTTGCCGGTGCATGGCTAGCCAATAGTTTATGTGCACAACAGCGCATGACTTTTATGAGTAATTTACTGCTTGAGAGTGTAGCTAAAGATGAGTTAAAAGTACCGGAAATTGATCTCATCGAATTTAATGCAGAGCATATTTCTACAGCGCTGAAAACTCAGTTAGCAGGTGGTTTCACTGGCAAACAAGTGGTAAAAGTCAGCATAGACTAATCTTACTAGTACCTTAAAATCTCAGTACTTTCCGCTAATTTATAGCTAATCTAAAAAAGCTAATAACTTTACTGTTATTAGCTTTTTTTATGATAAAAATTAAAACTCAAAATTATATACTCACCTTTTAGCTTCAACGACAGGTACTAGAAGCGCTTAAATAAAAACCTTGCATACATAGATTACAAGTGTAATTATAAAGATATCGATTACATGTGTAATATGTTTATTTTAGCTTTAGAGTAAGAGGAATGGCCATGTCAAACTCAGTTCCAGAAATTAGTGATGCCGAATTTTCAGTATTAGATGTGCTTTGGCAGCAAAATCCAGCAAGTGCAAATGACATTATTGCCAAGCTAAATGAAACCAAGCCATGGCATGAAAAAACCGTAAAAACCTTGCTCAATCGTTTAGTCAAAAAACAAGCCATTAACTACCAAAAGCAACAACGCAGCTATTTATATTCACCGCTAATTGAGCGTGAAAGCTACCTAGTAAAACAAAGTAAAACCCTGGTTGATAAACTATTTCGGGGTCACCTTTCTCCGCTTGTTACAGGTTTTGCTCAGCAAAGTCGATTAAAAAAAGACGATATCGATGCGCTTAAAAGCATTATTGCCGATTGGGAAAAGGAGAAGAAGGATGATTAATCTTGTTTTCGAGCTATTGTGGCCATTAACGCTAATGCTTGTATTGCTATTAATCAGTCATAAGCTGATCTTAAAACATTGCGGTGCTAAGCTAACTTATGCCTTATGGGGCTTAGTTCCCTTAGCTTTAGCTATTTATATGTTACCGATGCCATGGCACAAAGTCGCGCAGGCTCCAAATTTAGCAATACAACACTATCTAGTTAAGCCTTCAGAACAATTTATTAGTATTCAGCCAGGTTGGCTGTTTATTACATGGTTATCCGGTGCTTTATTAATTATTGGTTACTGGCTTGTAAGCCATATTCGCTTTAGTGCGCAACTGAGTATAACTAAACTAAGCAGCAATGAACTTGCTTTACCTTTACCAAAAAAACTTAAAGCGTATAGAAGTGATATAGCCTACAGCCCTATGCTACTAGGTCTGTTCAAACAAAAACTTATTATTCCAGCAAACTTTTCTAACCGATTTACTCGCTCACAGCAAAAGTTGATTTTGGAACACGAAATTTGTCATTTTGATCGCAATGACATTTATTGGAACACAATGGCGCTATTTTTTGTTGCGCTATTTTGGTTCCACCCTTTGGTCTGGCTAGCTTATTTTAAGTTTCGTCAAGATCAAGAATTGTCCTGCGACCAAATTGTTCTGGCGCGCAAACAAACTGCAAGCAGGATTGAGTATAGCAAAGCGTTATTGGTGGTAGCAGAATTCGCTCCCAACATTGCCTTTGCGCATCTTTCATTCAAAAAATATGGAGATAAACACATGATGTTTGAACGTATCAAGCAAATTAAGGCCAACACCCAAGTAAAAAAATTGTCCCTAGCGGTGATTGCAGCCGTTTCGGTAGGTTTACTATCAGGCTTTAGTTTTGCAGGTAACCAAGGTCAAGCGACAGATCAACAATATCGTGAAGACCTTTCTGGGAAAGAACAAATGCGAAGACTGCCACAAAAGTCGGAAAATGCGGTAAAACCTATTTACAGAGTTGAACCAAAATATCCAGCTAAGGCTGCGGCAGAAAGTATTGAAGGTTCAGTAGTATTAAAGTTCGATATTGATCGTACTGGCATGGTGAAAAACGTTGAAGTAGTTAACGGCTCACCCGCCTACGTGTTCGATAAAGTCGCAACAACTGCACTAGAGCAATGGCAATATGAGCCATCAAACTCTTATCACAAAAATAACCTCGTTCAACTAGATTTTGCTATGGGTGAAAATTCAGCTAAGCGGGCAAGTTTAATTGAACAAGTTAAAGTGACAAAATAGTAAAAACGCTGTTAGCTGTCATACAAAAGGCTGATAATATTACTGTTATCGGCTTTTTTCATATTAGATACACTTAAAAATAATAATTTTAAGTGACAAACTCTAGGCTTAGTTCATGTTAAGAAAATCGTATATTTACAACTATTACCTGATGGGAGGCTTTGCGAGTAACTGGGTCTGATTACTTTTTCACAGCAAAGTACTAAACCTTAAACAATTTCGCGTTTATTAGTACTATTCAAAAGGAAAGATTTAAAATCAGCATCAAGTAGCGGTTTAGCAATATAATACCCTTGCCCTAAATCACAGCCTATTTCTTTAAGCTTTTGATATTGTTCTAAGGTTTCAATTCCTTCTGCTGTTGTCTTTATCTTAAGTGATTTAGCTAAATTAACCACAGCGTCCAATATCAAAACCTTATTACTCACTTCATTTAAGTCATCAACAAAGCTTTTATCTATTTTCAAATAATCTAAAGAAAATTGGTGTAAATAACTCAAGGATGAAAAGCCCGTACCAAAATCATCCAATGCTACTGGAATATTAAGATTTTTCAAAATATCGAGATGTTTTTTCACTGCATCAACGTTTAGAATTAAGCTTTCTTCAGTAATTTCGACACACAAACGAGTAGTGATATCTGAAGATTTCTGATGTTGTTCTTGCAAATAGTTAATAAAATCTTTTGACGCAAAACCGGATGTAGAAACATTAACACTGAGCTTAAATGTTTTTGGTAGCCAGTCAGCCCAAAGGTTTAGCTTACTCACTGCGAGCTTTAACATATAAATATCAAGTTGAACTATTTGTCCTGACTTTTCTAAAATGGGGATAAAAAAATCTGGATACAAAAGTCCTAGTTTAGGATGCTGCCAACGTACTAAAATTTCAGCACCTATAACGTCACCCGTATCAAAATCGATCAAGGGCTGGTAATTGCCGATAAATTCTAGATTTTTTACCGCATGATCAAAATCATACTCAACTTTAATATTCGTTGATTTATTTTGTGCTTCAAGCGCTTCAAAAAATACATACTGATTCCGCCCCTTCAACTTAGCTTGGTACATAGCATGATCGGCATCAATCAATAATTGTTCAGCACTTTCACTGGTTTCGTTATAAGTCGCTATACCGATACTTAAACTGCTAAAAATATTCAAGCCATCGATATGAAATGCCCCTGCCATAGTCCCGATAATATTTTCGGTTATCCGACGAATGGTCTGATGAACAATTTGACCCTCAAGTAATATAGCGAATTCATCGCCCCCTAAACGCGCTAAAGTATCAGTATTTCTTAAAGTTGCCTTTATAGATTTTACAATGGCAATAAGTAGGTTATCGCCAACATGATGACCATAAGTATCATTAACTTGTTTAAACCTGTCTACATCAATAAATAGTATCGCTATATTGTCGTGGCGATTATTCTTACAGTGTAAAAATGCATGTTGAATTCTATCTTTAAAAAGCGATCTATTCGGTAAATCTGTTAAGGGGTCATGTAATGCTAAAAACTGAAGTTTCTGCTTAGCTTCCATTCTTTCAATCGCATTATGGATATGCTTAGCTACAAAAGATAAGAGTTGTTTGTCTTTGTCTTGGAATAAAAAATCAGTGCTATAACTTTGTACAACTACAATACCTTTATTATCCCCGGCTCCAAACGGCACACCTAGCCAAGCTTTTGGTATGCTCCCTAGAATATAGAGTTCTTTGCTATCCAGCATTTTTTGAATATCATTTTCATATAATAAAAAAGGTTTATCTTTTGACAAGGTATAACCTGTAATACTTAAATGTTCTGGATCAATCGCCACTTTATCGAATATTTTTCCTTGATCAAACTCATCGATCATATCTTGGTCAAATTCGTCCACTGCATAAGGAAATTCGATTGTTTTTCCATCATCTTTTAGTAAGGCAACAAAAAAGTTTTTTGCAAAAGTTAGACGCCCAATACACTGGTGTAAATGCCGATAAAACTCGCCCATAGTTTTAGTTTTAAAAGTAAGTTCTGCAATCTCGAATAAGGCATCTTGAATTTTATTAGCATATTCTAAATTTTCAATAATCTCTTCTAAACCATCAACTCTGATGATTTGAGATAGTTTCATTGCAGCAATAGAGGCTAACGCGGTGAGTGTTCTTAGGTGATATTCAGTGTAAAAATCAACCTGAGAATGTTCGGTGTCAATAACACCTAATAATTGCTCTTTAAATAAAATAGGTACAGCTAGCTCTGATAATGTAGCTTCGCCGTCAACAATATAGCTTTCAAATTCTCGAGTATCTTTTACTAATATCGGCTTCTTTGTTGCCGCAACTTTTCCAATAACGCCCTGATTAAAAGGAATAACCATTGAGTTAGCAGAGGTATTGCTTAGTTGAGTATTGCTGATTTTATCATTATTAATTGATGTGCTCTGTTTAAAGCCCGACATTCGACTTAATGTCTTCCCACCTTCATCTAAAGTATAAATAACCGCGTCGTCAAAACCGAGTTTTTCAACAATATTTTGAGCTAAATATTGCCAAACTTCATTTGGGCTATTTAATAACAAAATATCAGTAGCAAACTGATTAGTGATGGTTAAGCTTTTTATCGTTTGTGATTTAGATAGTTCTGACAAATTTATTATGCCCAAAAGTTATTTAAATAATACATATCCGCTTTGTTGTATTTGAGAATATCAGCGTGCGAATTTTTAATTTGATTAGAGCAAACTTTTAATCGAGTGTCTATTGACCAATGTAATATAACACCAATAACCATATTGCCATTAAATATAATTTTTTAGCTGCAAGGCTAGCTTTAGTAAGTTGAAATAAATGACGATAACTCGACTTCGCTACGAGTAATTATAGATAATTGATATCAATTATTGAGTGTTTAGCAACCTAGCTAATTAAAACGTAAATATTTATTGACTGTATGGACAGATTTTATCAGAACGACTTTAATCTTTAGTCAATTTTATATTTTTGCCCAAGACAGTTGCACGATCAAAAAAGGGTAATAACATCACTGTTATTACCCTTTTTAAACATTCAATCACTAAAAAACTAGTGGGTTTCAGAAACCATATTAACGGTATATTTAGGAATCTCTACGACTAGATCTTCATCACCAACCAAAGCTTGGCAACCAAGGCGTGATTCTGGCTCTAAACCCCAGGCTTTATCAAGCATATCTTCTTCAAGTTCATCACCCTCTTCAATCGAGTCGAAACCTTCACGAATAATCATATGACAAGTGGTACAGGCGCAAACTTTTTCACACGCGTGCTCAACACCAATATCACTTCTAAGCGCAACATTTAACACGCTTTCACCTTTTTCGGCTTGTACTACTGCGCCTTCTGGGCAAAGCTCTTCATTGGGTAAAAATATAATCTGTGGCATTTAACTAAACCTCGTCTACTGAATGGCCAGAAAGTGCTGTTTTGATAGATGAATCCATTCTACGTTCAGCAAATGTGGCGGTGCTATTATTTAATTTCTCTATTGCCGCTTCAACTTCATCGGCATTACCTGTTTGGCTTATTTTTTTCAGCGCAGAAATTGCGTTATTAATTTCGCTAATTTCAGCTTCATTTAATAAAACGCTATCGGCCAAAAGTGCCGATTGAATCGACTCAATCACGCGTAATGATTCAACTTGCTTCTCTTTCAACATACGCACTTGCATATCTTCTTCGGCATTTTCCATGGATTCTTTCAGCATATTAGTGATTTCATCTGCTTCTAAACCAAAGCTTGGTTTTACAGTGATACTCGACTCAACGCCGGTTGATTTTTCCATCGCCGACACTTCTAACAAACCGTCAGCGTCTACTTTAAAGGTGACACGAATATGTGCAGCACCTGCAGTCATGGCTGGAATACCCCGAAGTTCAAAACGTGCTAACGAACGACAATCGTCAACTAGCTCCCGTTCGCCTTGCAATACATGCACAGCCATCGCAGTTTGACCGTCTTTAAAGGTGGTAAATTCTTGCGCTTTTGCCACTGGAATAGTGGTATTGCGTGTAATAACCTTCTCAACTAAGCCGCCCATGGTTTCTAGGCCTAGTGATAAAGGAATAACATCAAGCAACAGCATGTCGCTGTCTGGCTTATTACCCGCTAAAATATCAGCTTGAATAGCCGCGCCTAAAGCAACTACTTTATCAGGGTCAATTGAGGTTAATGGTTGTCGCTTGAAAAAGCCTTCAACCTCATTACGCACTAAAGGTACGCGAGTGGAGCCGCCTACCATCACAACTTCAATAATATCAGTAATATCTAGCTCTGCGTCTTTTACCGCACGACGACATGCTCTTAGTGTTTTCTTTACTAGTGGCGCGATAAGTTGTTCAAATTCAGTACGCGTAAAATTGCCGGTCCACGAGTTATTTTCTGCAAGTGATAGCAAAATTTCAACACTTTCACTGTTTGACAATTGTTCTTTAGCCAAACATGCTTGCTGGGTTAATTGTCGTTCCATTGAAGTAGACAAAGGGCGCACTAAACCCGCTTTAGCGATTAGATGCTCAACAAGTATGCCATCAAAATCGTCACCACCTAGGGCAGAATCACCTCCGGTAGCTAACACTTCAAACACACCTTTATTTAGGCGTAATATTGAAATATCAAAAGTGCCGCCGCCTAAATCATAAACTGCCACAACACCTTCTTGGCCACTATCTAAACCATAAGCAACCGCAGCCGCTGTTGGTTCGTTAAGTAAACGTAGCACTTTAACACCAGCTAATTTTGCCGCGTCTTTTGTACTATGGCGTTGGGCATCATCAAAATAAGCTGGCACGGTAATAACCACACCGGTAAGCTCTCCGCCTAACGATGATTCAGCGCGTTTTACTAAGGTTTTTAGAATTTCTGCCGACACTTGTACAGGGTTAACATCACCGGTACGAGTGGCTATGGATGGATGGTTTTCATCACCACAAAAGGCATAAGGAAGCGATGCATATTTGGTTGTAATATCGCTTTTAGAGCGGCCAATTAGCCGCTTTGCCGATACGATAGTATTTTCAGGGTCGCTCACTGCTAACGCTTTTGCGTCATGACCGACAAGGATCCCATTATTTTGATAACTGACCACTGACGGTAAAATATCAGCACCATTATCATCAAAAATAGTTTCAGCTAGACCACTTTTTACGCTAGCAATTAAAGAGTTTGTCGTACCAAGGTCAATACCAGCGGCAAGTCGATGTGCGTGAGGAACTGTACTTTGCCCTGGTTCAGCGATTTGTAATAATGCCATTGTAAAAGCTCGTTAGGTAATAGTTTTGCGAAGTTTTTATCAATAACTGCATTGTTTTTGTATAATAAGTACATGCAGTTATTAACGTCTTAATTTTTATAGCTTAATCGTCTAGTAATAACTCTTCGAGTTTGTCTAGCTCAACATGAAGCTTTTGATAAAATTTAAGCTTTCTTAAATTGTCACAAGCTAAGCTATTTGATTCTGCGGTGTTATCCGCCAATTGAGTTTGCAACTGATTAAAAAGCTGCTGAAATTCTGTCTCAAACACTTGAGAAACGTCAAACACGGCTGCATCAACATTATCAGCATGTTTAACTTCATCTAGCATTTCTCGCAATTCCATTTGATGCATTAAAAAACCCACATCACCAAACGATGTCTGCTCATTAGGCATGTTAACGCCACGCAATTCTAATAGATATTGCGCACGCTTCAGTGGGGTTTTTAGTGTTTGGTATGCATCGTTAATCAGCGTTGATTTTTTAACGGCCAGCATTTGCTCTTGGCTTGAACCATGAGCAAAGCGATCAGGATGTACTTTTTTTTGTAATGTTTGATAAAGTGTTGAAAGCTTAGCCAAATCAATATTAAATTGAATGTCTAAACCAAATAATTGAAAATAATTCACAACAACTCCAGTGGAATTAACCACTCACTAAACATTAAAACTTTCACCACAGCCACATTCGCCTTTAGCGTTTGGGTTGGTGAATTTAAAGCCTTCGTTCAAACCTTCTTTAGTAAAATCAAGTTCGATACCGTCAAGATAAACCAAGCTTTTGCCATCAATAATAATATTAACATCATTGATCGAAAACAGGGTGTCGTCTTCATTTAGATCATCTACAAATTCAAGTACATAAGCTAAACCAGAACAACCAGTTGTTTTAATACCTAATCGTAAACCAAGGCCCTTGCCTCGGTTTTCGATAAACGATTTTACCCTGTCAGATGCAGCAGGTGTCATCGTTACACTCATAGTTTGTCTCCAGCTTAACCTTTGTGCTTACTGCGGTAATCTTCGATTGCCGCTTTAATTGCGTCTTCTGCTAAAATCGAACAGTGAATTTTCACTGGCGGTAATGCAAGTTCTTCAGCAATCGCGGTGTTTTTTATCTTACCCGCTTCATCGATTGACTTACCTTTAACCCATTCTGTTACTAATGAGCTTGAGGCAATCGCAGAACCACAACCGTAAGTTTTAAATTTCGCATCTTCGATAATACCGTCAGCTGAAATTTTAAGTTGTAACTTCATCACGTCACCACATGCGGGTGCGCCAACCATACCAGTAGCAACTTGTGGGTCGTTTTTATCTAAAGAACCAACGTTGCGTGGATTTTCATAATGATCAATTACTTTTTCGCTATAAGCCATAATATTTCTCCTAGTGCTCTAGTGAGCAGCCCACTCTATTGAGTCTAAATCGATACCGTCTTTGAACATTTCCCAAAGCGGTGACATGTTGCGTAAATGGCCAATTGCCTTTTTAATCAGGTCAATGGCGTAATCTATTTCTTCTTCTGTAGTAAAACGACCGAAGCTAAAACGAATGGAGCTGTGCGCCATTTCATCATTTAGCCCTAACGCTCGAAGTACATACGACGGCTCTAAACTTGCAGAAGTACAGGCAGAACCTGAAGATACTGCTAAATCTTTTAGCGCCATAATTAACGATTCGCCTTCAACAAAGTTGAAGCTAACATTTAAGTTACCTGGGTAACGTTTGTCAGCGTCGCCATTAATAAAAACTTGTTCCATATCGTTTAAGCCAGCCCATAAACGATCACGCATTTTTGTCACGTGTATTTCGTCTTGTACTAGCTCTTCTTTTGCAATTCTAAATGCTTCACCCATACCAACAATTTGGTGGGTTGCTAGTGTGCCCGAACGCATACCACGCTCATGCCCACCGCCATGCATTTGAGATTCAAGGCGAACTCGAGGCTTACGACTCACATAAAGTGCGCCAATACCTTTTGGACCATAAATTTTATGGGCTGAGAACGACATCAAATCGACTTTTAAATGCTGTAAATCGATGTTGATTTTACCGGCACTTTGCGCGGCATCAACATGGAAGATAATTTTACGTGCGCGACACATTTCGCCAATTTCAGCGATGTCTTGAATCACACCAATTTCATTATTAATGTGCATAATACTGACAAGTACTGTGTCTTCACGCATCGCATCATTTAATTTATTTAAATCAATTAAACCATTACTTTCAGGGTCAAGGTAAGTTACCTCGAAGCCTTGGCGTTCTAGCTCGCGACAAGTATCTAGCACAGCTTTATGTTCTGTTTTACAGGTAATAATGTGCTTACCTTTTTTGCTGTAAAACTTGGCTGCACCTTTAATGGCTAGGTTATTCGATTCTGTAGCACCTGAAGTAATAACAATTTCGCGCGGATCAGCGTTAATCAAATCAGCAATTTGATTACGAGCGATATCAACCGCTTCTTCTGCTTGCCAGCCGAATTTGTGTGAACGTGATGCTGGGTTTCCGTAAAAACCGTCAGTAGTCATGTATTGCATCATTTTTTCAGCGACACGCTTATCTACTGGTGTGGTTGCTGAATAATCAAAATAAATAGGAAGCTTCATTGATTAATAATCTCCAATTGTACTAGCAATTAATGCCAGTCATTCATAATAGTGCGAGTGGTAATTAAGGTCTCCAACGAGGGTGACTTTCGCGCTTTCGCTGTCGCTTCATCTTGTCGTTGTGACACTATCTTTACATTCCGTTGCTCGACGAGCTCGGCAAGTGAAATGCTTTTTAAAAAATCTTCAATTCTATCGCTTAAATCAGTCCACAAATAATGCGTTAAGCATTGCTGACCATCTTGACAGTTACCTGTACCGCCACATTTTGTGGCATTGATACTTTCATCAACAGCGTTGATAACATCAGCAACCGTAATTTGTGCTGAGCATTGGCCTAATCGATAGCCGCCACCTGGTCCACGAACACTTTTCACAAGTCCGTATTTTCTGAGGCGTGAAAAAAGTTGTTCTAGGTATGATAATGAGATGCCTTGGCGCTCAGAAATATCAGCCAATGGAACAGGACCTGTTATGGCATGAATAGCCACATCAAGCATCGCTGTTACTGCATATCGGCCTTTAGACGTCAATTTCATTTACTACCCCTATCAATTTGCTGCGCAATTTTACATATCCCTATAAAATAGTCAACTAAATACCCGAGTGATTTACTCAAGTATTTTACTCTGGTTTAATAATTAGTCAATCAAAAGGGGAAAATAAGGGCTTACGCAGCACTATTGTTTGATTTTTTTGCAAATAAAAAGTGTTATTAGCAAGGCTAATTGAGCTAACTGTAGCCATAGTAATTACTGTTTAGCTAAAGATATTTTAAAGCTAAATTGTAGGGTCAAAAGATTCTGTTGCACTTTCTCTACGCTTGGCTGCAGCTTTTTCATCTTCGTCAAATTCACCAACCCTTAACTCAGGTAGCGCTTCTTGACACACCTCACCACCGAGCTGATTAACCTCTCGACATAAATCAGACACTTTATTATCCATTAAATGCATATGGTCAAGTAAACGACCTATCGCTTTAGCGACGGGATCTGGATTGTCGGTAGCAACCGCATAAGCATCGAAACCATATTTTTTTGCTACTTTTTCGCGATTTTCAGCATCGCCTTTATCTTTATTTGTATTAACAATACGCGCTGGAATACCAACCGCTGTAGCATTATCAGGGACATCTTTTACTACAACAGAATTAGAGCCAACTTTACCGTGCTTGCCAATCGTAATGGGTCCTAAAATTTTAGCACCCGCGCCAATAACCACATTGTCCATTAATGTTGGATGACGTTTACCTTCTTTCCAACTTGTACCACCTAAAGTAACCCCTTGGTATAAAGTAACATCATCACCTATTTCAGCGGTACCACCGATCACAACGCCCATGCCATGGTCAATAAAAAAACGGCGACCTATAGTAGCACCCGGATGAATTTCAATACCGGTTAACCAACGAGAAAAAGTTGAGAGTGTGCGTGCTAACCATTTCCAATTATTTTTCCATAAACGGTGACTCAATCGATGAATCCAAACCGCATGTAAACCAGGATAATTTGTTAAAATCTCAAATACATTGCGTGCTGCTGGATCTCGGTCAAATACACTATTAATATCTTCTTTCATGCGGCTAAACATAAAGCGTTCCTTAGTTCTCATTTTTCTGGTCGCAGTAAGTACGAGTCAGATCAAATAATTGTTCACTTAGTGAGAATAATTTAATCTGATTCGGATAACTTAAATAATGTTACTCACCAATGAATATGATTAATCTTTATTTCTTTCCACGTTAGACTTTTTAGCCACGCGCTCAATTGAGGCTAAAATACCTCTCATCATTTTCAATTCTTTTACATCTGGCCTTGCACGATTAAATAAACGACGTAGCTTAGTCATGACCAAACCAGGATGACTTGGCACAATAAAACCTGTGTCTTTAAGTGCGTTTTCAAAATGCTGATAAAAGCGTTCGGTTTCATCATTAAGGGGATATTCTTCGCTATCATTTGACTTGAAAGCTTGCTCTTGATGAATCAAAAAGCTTGTACGTACTTCATAACTTAACGTTTGTACGGCCATCGCTAAATTTAATGAGCTATATTCTGGGTTCGCTGGAATTTGCACATGAAAGTGACACAGTTGCAGCTCTTCATTTGTTAAACCACTACTTTCACGACCAAATACTAACGCGACAGGATATTCTTGCGCTTCTGTGATCAGTTTTTCACCACAACCGCGAGGCTCTAGCATGGGCCAAGGCAGTGTGCGCGAACGAGCACTTGTGCCAACCACTAAACCACAATCATCAATTGCTTCTTCAAGGGTCGATACAACTCTGGCATTTTTTAACACATCGGTTGCACCCGCAGCTAATGCTTGTGCCTGACCATTAGGCATTTCAATCGGATCAACTAAAACAAGATCTGTTAAGCCCATTGTTTTCATGGCGCGAGCCGCTGAGCCAATATTGCGACAATCTGAGGTATTAACGAGAACTATACGTACTTTATTTAACAAAGAATCTGACATTATTTACACTTACTTAATTCGTGGGTAATAATTCGTTAACATTATTGCAATTCGATAACATTATTACCTATCTAGACGGCTAAAATTGCCGATAATGTTAACACAGAACATTATCCTTGTACTGAGAAAAAATCACGACTTTTGTATTAGTTTTATAGTGCTTATCAATATGGACTAGCTCTTTTACTTATAAGGTAAAGAAAATACGGTAAGTTTTCTTTCATGCGCTATAACTTTATTTAGCTTAAGTGAACATCAGTTTGTTAATGATAAATAAGAGTGTCGCAAATTGATAATTAGTTTGCTATAATTCGCGCGCTTAATTTTGGGGGTTCATCACAGTATGACTTTTAAGATTAACCTCGTTCTTTTACATAGCTGTTTATGACATTTTACAACATATAGGGTAGTCGATAATGCATCCGATGCTAAATATTGCCGTGCGCTCTGCGCGTGCTGCGGGCAAAGTAATTCTGCGCGCTTTTGAACAAGTAGATAAGATTGAAATTGAATCTAAGGGTACTAACGATATCGTTACTAATGTTGATATAAGTGCTGAACTAGCTATTGTTGAAACAATTCAAAAATCTTACCCACACCACACCATTATTGGTGAAGAATGTGGTGTAATTGAAGGTAAAGAAAGCGACTATCAGTGGATTATTGATCCATTAGACGGTACTTCTAACTTCGTTAAAGGTATTCCACACTTTGCCGTTTCAATCGCTTTAAAAGTTAAAGGAAAATTAGATCAATCAGTGATCTACGATCCTATCCGTGGCGAGCTATTTACTGCAAGTCGCGGTAAAGGCGCTCAATTAAACGGCTTCCGTATTCGTGTGAAACAATCTAAAGAACTTAAAGGTTCAATTTTAGCGACAGGCTTCCCGTTTAAACATAAGCAACACACTAATGCTTATTTAGAAATGTTTAAAACACTTTTCGGTAAAACATCAGACATGCGTCGCGCTGGCTCAGCCGCGTTAGATTTAGCTTATGTTGCTGCTGGACGCGTTGACGGGTATTTTGAAATTGGTTTGAAGCCATGGGATACCGCAGCTGGTGAACTAATGGTAATTGAAGCAGGTGGTTTAGTTACTGACTTTGTTGGTGGCCATAATCACAGCAACTCAGGCAACATAGTTGCTAGTAGCCCACGTTTAGCAAAAGAAATCTTAAAAGATATTCGACCTCATTTAGGTGAAGCGCTAAGCAAGTAATCAATACTTAGCTTAAGCATTCATTTTGAAAAGCGCCTTCTGGCGCTTTTTTTATATCTGTAACAAACTACTTGCTCATCTCACACTTCATACTCAAGCTAATTTGCATTCCCTCATTATCTAGTACACCTAGGAACTTAACATCGACCTAAACCTCATCACTCTTTCATATCGACGTTCGGATAGGTTACCTGTGAGGCCTTAGTATCGTCACTCTTTTACAATGAAATGCATGTTCTTGCATTGGAGTAATGCAGGAGCAATTACCGAGACGGCTAAGAACGTCCTGAACATAAAAAAGCCAGCATAAGCTGGCTTTCAAATCATAAGTCACTCATTCAAACAAACTAGCGTTTAAAGCACACCACGTTCTATTTGGTTAAGTTCAATTGACTTAAATAAAGCGGTAAAGTTGCCTTCGCCAAAGCCTTGGTCATCAACACGCTGGATCATCTCAATAAAGATAGGTCCAAAAATATTCTTGGTGAATATCTGTAACAAGTATGAGTTTTCTTTTTGGCTATCTACTAACACTTGATGATCACGGATGCGTTGATGGTCTTCTTTAACCCACGGAATACGATCAAAAACGTCATCATAATATTCAGGTACGATATTTAAGGTATCAATGATGTTTTTGTCTAATTGATCTAAAGAGCCTAATAAATCATCTGAGATAAATGCTAAATGCTGTACACCAGGGCCATTATATTCATCTAGATACTCATCAATTTGGTTATTGCTTGTACCTTTACCTTCATTAATAGGAATACAGAAAGTGCCGCAAGGTGATTGTAAAGCGTATGAAACCAAAGCGGATTTTTCACCTTTGATATCAAAGTAGCGTATATCAGTAAAACCAAATATGTTTTTATAAAAATTAGCCCAATGCTCCATTGTGCCTTGGTAAACGTTATTAGTTAAATGGTCAACGGCTTTAAAGCCTTTATCTTTCACTAATACCGGTTCAGCAATATCTTCACAATCATCTTCATATATTGAGCCTTTAGCGCCAAATTTTTCAATGAAGTAAATTAAGCTATCGCCAATACCAAAAATAGCTGGGTAAGGCAATTTGTTATCTACGTCTTGCGCTGATTTTGCACCGCGAACCACAGCTTGCTCAAAGGCAAACTCAGCATCTTCTACACGCCAGCCCATTGAACAAATTGCTGGACCATGGCTTTTAGCAAATTCTTTAGAAAAACCCGCTTGCTCATGATTTAAAAAGAAATGAATATCGTTTTGATTAAAATAATCGATATCACGGCCTTTGAATTTTTTTGTTTTTGAAAAGCCGAAACCATAAAAGGCATCTTCCATAAAGTCAGAATCTGGAGACGCATATTCAATAAATTCGATACCACGTAAATTCAGTGGGTTTGTTACATCTGTCATAGTTGTTTCTCTCGTTGTAGCAATAGTGCGATTATTACCGTGAATTCAACGCAGAGGAAGTGAATGAAAAAACTGATGTTTTTTGAGCCGTAAATCTATTTTTACGTAAAAAGCAGATGAATTGTTAACTAAGAGGATCTAAGCTATAGCTAGTAGTGCTCACAGATGTAACAATATATTTACAGTGAATTTAAGCCTATACAAATTGCTCAGATAACCCTCAACTTATGTCTTAAAACAGCTTACTTACACTATTGATAAAATCCAATAAAGATAAACTTTCACGTTCAATATCATCTTGAACTCTTGAGTTAACAACCGCATCTATTAACATTTAAGCTGCATTGAACCGCTATTTGATGATCATTTATCCATTTTAGGAAATGGTATAAATCATCTTACTAGCATTAGCGTAACATTCTGCAGACGAAAAAAAACGCTAATTCTTATGAAGAATTGGCGTTTTTAGGGTTCTAGTCACACAAATTATTAGTTAGTGCGTTGCTCTTTACGTGGGCGAGATGGACGCTCAGCAGCTGGCTGTACATCTGATACCGTAATAGCTAGTGCTTGACGACGAACTTGAACACGTTTTAACTGTGTAAAAGACTTTTCAGGCATACCTTTAGGTAACTGCACAAAACTATGCTTATCGTGCAAGTTAATAGCACCGATGTAGCTACTGTCTAATGATATTTCATTAGCGATTGCGCCAACGATATCACCAGGACGAGCACCATGCTCTTTACCTACTTCTAGGCGGTAAGTTTGCCAATCAACATCTGAACGTGCAACTTTCGCTTTACGAGGAGCTCGCTCTGCACGGTTCTCATTACGACTATCACCACGAGATTCATTACGACCGCCACGACTATCGTTACGACCACCACGAGATTCATTGCGACCACTGCTGTCACGGTCATTTCTTTCACGCGCATCACGACGAGGTTTTGGATCTTCTTTCGGTTGTAAAGGTTGCTTTAACTGTTTTTGATAAAGCAACGCTGCCGCTAAATCTGTCATCGAAAGTTCTGACTCACTCGCCATTGTTTCAATAATTTCGCGCATTGCTGTTAATTCTTTATCAGCAACAATAGACGCCAACTCATTACAAGTACGCTCAATACGGGCTTTACCAATTTCTTGAATATTTGGTAAGTCGTACATAGCGATCGTACCAGAGGTTAAACGCTCATAATGACGTAAAGAATACATTTCACGTGGACGAACAAATGAAATTGCCGTACCACTTCGTCCAGCACGGCCTGTACGACCAATGCGATGAACATAAGCTTCGTTGTCACCCGGTAAATCATAGTTAATAACTAATGAAAGACGTGGAATATCAAGACCACGAGCAACAACATCAGTTGCTACAAGAATTGATGACACACCTGATTTAAGTTGGTCGACAGTACGTTCACGCTGTGCTTGGTTCATATCACCATTTAAGGCAACAGAAGCATAGCCTGCACGTTCTAATTTTTCAGCAACATCAATAGTATCATTACGAGTACGAACGAAGATTAGCATCGCATCGTATTCAACCGTTTCAGCAATACGTTCTAAAGCCGTCATTTTATTAATGCCGCTAACCTTCCAAGCATATTGTGTAATGTTGGCTTTTTCTTTTTTCACTGCAGCAATTTTAATATGCTCAGGATTTTTCAAAAAGCGATTCGCTACTTTGCGAATTTGCGCTGGCATGGTTGCAGAGAACAATGCCATTTGAGTTTCTTTTGGTAAGTGCTCAAGGATCCACTCAATGTCTTCTAAAAAGCCCATGTTTAACATTTCATCAGCTTCATCAAGCACACAAAATGATAAGCTATCTAATTTAAGGCTTTTACGACGTAAGTGATCCATTAAACGACCAGGTGTACCAACAACAACTTGTGCTCCACGTTCTAGTTGCTGAAATTGTGGTTGGTAAGATTGACCACCGTATAAGGTAGCAACGCGTAAACCTTTCATGTCTTTCGCAAAAGTTTCAATTGCTTCAGCAACTTGAATAGCTAACTCACGTGTTGGTGCTAACACCATCAATTGTGGTTTACGTAAAGTTACATCAATTTTTGCTAGTGCAGGCAAACCAAAGGCAGCAGTTTTACCAGTACCTGTTTGCGCTTCACCAAGTACGTCTTTACCCGCTAATAAAGGGGGAATTGTTTGCGCTTGAATTGCAGTAGATGATTCAAAACCTAGTGCTTTTACAGCAGATACTAAGTTTTCAGGCAAACCAAGGGCGTCAAAGCCTACAGAGGCATTGTTAAGATCAGTCATATAATTTTGTCTTCTCATGGTAGAAACTGGCAATACGCCAAAATTCCTACGTACATATACGAGGAAACCACCAGGAAGACTTAAGGCACATTCATTACGTTAACGTTGAAAAGTTAACTGGGCAAGTCTATGGGCGGATATACCCCACTCATTTTAAGTTTCTGTAACTATCTAAGTTTCTCTTGGAAACTTTTTCGATTCACTATTACAGAGGCGCGCATTATACAGACACGGTTGATTTATACAAGCTATAATGTATATTTAACGCTATTTAACATTAAAAACAGCTTAAAACATCTATAATAGACACTTTAAACTGTTCTGTACGAAAATTGATCACTTAAGTTTTCTCAGTTAACTATCGATTTCAAAGCCACCTTTTACCTTTTTCACACGTAAGCCACCTGAGCCACTTTCAAGTATTTTTAAACCGCCAGCTTGCTCTACATCAATATCGCCGGAGCCATCATCAATAGTTATTACGCCATCTATTTTTCTAAGGGTTAAGTCACCTGAGCCATCTTCAAAAACAGCATTACCTGAGACACCTTTTACATAAATGCTACCCGAGCCATCGTCAATATCAAGATTGCCATCAAGGTCATTAATCTCTATTTCTCCAGAGCCATCAACAATAGTTACATTGCCCATTACCTGACTAATATAAAGGTCACCTGAACCATCGTTAACATCAAGATCATTGTGAATGCCTTTTATAGTCAGTTCACCTGAACCGTCCTTCACTGCAACTGCGCCATTAATATTGCTGATGTTTATGGCGCCAGAGCCATCATCAACTTTTAACATTAGGTGGCTTGGTATCGTTACTTTAATATCAATATGTGGAGAATCACCCTGCCAAATACCACTCGTGCTAATTTTAGCGACTAAAGTCGCACTTTTGCCTGACTGAGTTAAGGTTAATTCATAGTCATCTGCATCACGATCTTCTGCATATATATCAGCAACCACGGTAATTTCTGACACATGTTCAGATCCCGAAATAACCAAAGAGCCTGCACCTGCTTCGACATTTAATGTGGTGAGCATTTGGGCATCAATAATTAGTTCTTGTTGGCTGTGGTAATTAGCATGAGAAGGGCTTGCTAGAACAATGCAACCACTTAAAAAGGTTGCACCGGATATAAAAAGTAATATTTGAGCTAATTTCATTGGTCTATTTCCTTGTAAACTATCGATTATTTTAATTGTATGCAGCATACAATCAAAAATCGCGCCAAAAAATAAAAGACAATATTATTAGTCACTTAAGAATAAGTATTCACATACAGATACTCAGAGTTGATATATTTTGGTTAAAATAACAATTAATTAGCGAATTCGTAATTAATTACTAAGAACTGATAAGTTGATTAATCACCTCAGGAAAAATGCCAAAGATCAAGCCTAACGTAATGAAGCTATAGACTAATGCCATTTCTATAGCATGATTTCTGACTTCATTAGTTTTGCCGTTATCTGCAGGCGCATCGGCAAAAATTTTAAAAATCATTGGCAGATAGTAAGCTAAACCAATACCACTACCAATAATAAGCATCGCAATTAACCACCAGGCATGGGCAATGGTTGCTTGGCTTAAAATATAAAACTTACCAATAAAGCCCATGGTTAGAGGAATACCCGCTAAGCTCAACAAGCCTAGTATCATCAACACCGCATAACTCGGTGCTCGCCAAAATAAGCCTTGTAAATCGTTCAGTGAAATATCTTCTTGATAAGAAAGACGGGTATTTTGCTGTTGAATTAAGGCCATAACGATAAAAATGGACAGGTTAGCGACGGTATAAGCCGCTAAATAAAATAAGCTACTTTGCCAAGTAAACGCCAAGCTTTGCTCAGAAGTAACAATGATTACAATCAGTAGATAGCCCATATGGGCTATCGATGAATAAGCTAGCAAGCGTTTCAAGTTTTGCTGTTTAAGTGCCATTACATTGCCCAGTAACATTGAAATTACGGCGAATGACATCAAAAACATTTGAAAATTTTCCAATAATAAATATCGCTGAGCGATAATGCATTTAAGCAAAACCACGAACATAGCGACTTTCGAAATAGTTGCCATCAATAGCGTAACTGGGGTTGGTGCACCTTGATAAACATCAGGTGTCCAGAAATGAAAAGGCGCTATTGATAATTTAAAGGCAATACCAGAAACAAATAACAAAAGCCCTAACTGAAAAAACAATCCTAAGCCTTGCTGATGATATATTTCGCTTGGTATCGCGCCATTAAAACTCAAGTTACCGGTAACGCTATAAATAAAGGCGATGCCTAACAACATAAAACTCGAGGCGGTGGCACTTAATACTAAATATTTAAAGCCACTCTCCACGCTATACTGACTTTCGCGATGATATCCTACCAATCCAACTAAACTAATACTTAACAGCTCAAATCCCAAAAATAAGCTAGCAAAATGGTCGCTAGTAACCAAAATCCCCGCCCCTAGTACCATAAGCAATAATAATAAATAATACTCGTCGTGCACTTCTATATGGGCTTTTAGGAAACTATGGCTCATGCGCAAAGCCACCATGGCTGAAATAAGTATCAAACTAAAAGCAAAAATACTGTAACCGTCAACTTTTAACAGCTGTGTAACTTGGGTTGCTTGGCTTGCTTGAGTTGATAGCAAACTCACATTGGCTATCAATGAAACGAAAAGTATAAAAAATGTAAATAGTACAATGGTGCGTTGCGATCTTTTCCAAGCCACCAATAACAAGGCTAATGTTACGCCAAAGGCAATAATGAGTTGCGGTAAAATTGCACCTGCCATAGCCGTGGTTAGCAATGATTGAGTGTTATTTGCTATAGATATCATCACTAGACTCCAAATGAGAATTTAAGCAATAGCGTCGGGTATAAACCAATGACTAAAAGCATCAATAATAATGAGCCACAAATAATGAGCTCCCTAGACTGTAGATCAACAATGGCATGCTTTGATGTTCCTTGAAAGCTAGATTGAAACAGTACCATGCCATAAATAGCGGAGCCGATAAGACCCAAGGCAGCAACAATGGCAAATTCAGGCAGCACTTGAAATACACCTACTAGACTAAAAAACTCGCCAATAAAGTTAGCTAAACCCGGCAAACCAAAAGCAGCACCAGCAAAAGCTAAAGCAAATCCGCCCATACGAGGAGCACTTTGCCAAAAACCGCCCATATCGGCTAGATTTCTGCTGTGAATCCGTTGATAAATCATGCCCGCCATCGCGAATAAAGCCGCACTGCTTAAGCCATGTGCCACCATAGTCACAATTGCGCCTTGATAAGCGGTAGCATTAAATGCAAACAATGCCAGCATCACAAAGCCCATATGGCTAATACTGCTGTAGGCGACTAAACGTTTAAAATCTTGTTGTGCAAAAGCCATTTTCGCACCATAAACAATACTCACCACGGCCAATGTCGCGGCAATCGGAGTAAATTGAACACTGGCTTGTGGGAACAAGAAAATAACAAAACGAATTAAGCCGTAAGCGCCAGTTTTTAGCAGGACTCCTGCCAGTAATACACTACCTGCTGTTGGCGCTTGAGTATGCGCATCAGGTAACCAACTGTGCACGGGCACCGAAGGTAATTTAACCGCGAAGGCAATAAAAAATCCTAACATCAAATATTGACTAATTTCGAGTGGAATATCCAACATCAGCCAGTCTAAGTAATAGAAGCTTAACTGCCCTGTTTGCAGTAAATGAAAATATCCCGTGGCAATAATAGCCACTAGCATTAATAAACTGCTCACTTGGGTAAAGATGAAGAATTTAAGCGCGGCAAATTGACGTTTTTCATGTCCCCAAATAGCAATTATAGCGGTCATGGGTAGTAACATAACTTCCCAAAAGAAGAAGAAAAGAAACATATCAACAGCGATAAATACCCCAATAATACCGGCAATCGTTAACAGTAAATTAAAATAATAAAAACCAACATGGGTCTGAATTTCACGCCAAGATACTAATACGCATATAATGGCTAACAGCCAAGTGAGTGTTATTAGCACAATGCTTAACTGATCGATCGCGATACTATATTGAATATTAAAAGTTTTAATCCAATCAACTTGGGTCAGCACCTGTAACTGGGCAAAGTCATTATTTTGATTATTCGCATGGCTAGTAACAAAAACCGCAAAAACAGTCGCTAATAACGCTAAGCTAATTAATGCCAACCACTTAGCACTACCTTGCCAATGTTTTTCGGCTCGCCATGCCAAGGCACCAGTTATCAATAATGCCAACATAATAAAGGTCAGTGTCATAACAAATTTACTCCTAACAGCAGCATTATGGCTAACCCAAAGGTCGCCAAATACCAACGTAAACTGCCATTTTGAACCAATAATAATGCATCGTGCCATAGGCTTACGTACCAAGCATTGAGCATAATGATTTGGTCAAATATATCGTGTTTATTTACCTCAGCGAGCCACTGATAAGGTTTAATGAAAAGCACATTATATAAAACGTCAAAACCTAAACCTTGACGGCAGAACACCACAAACTTGCCTTCACTAGCCTGAATACTATGCTTGCTACCTTTGATAGGAATACTACGATAGCTTTTAAAATAAAACCAAGAAAACAAAATACCGATAAAGGGCGTAATAATGGCAACCGTATGCAACCAATTAGGTTCATCCAACTGTGCTAACGGCGTTTGTATAAATGTTGAGAACACTAACGTAAGATCAAGCGGAATAAACCCACCAAATAGCGACAACAGCGCCAAAACGATTAATGCGCTTCGTAACAAGGTGCTCTTTTCTGTATGTGTATTTTCAGTGAAGCGCGCAGAACCTAGAAAAGCGAGAAAGAATAACCGACAACTATAAATACTGGTTAATAAGGCCCCTAAAATCGCACACCACCATAACATCGGCCCTGCGGTATTAGACGACCAAAGCTGAGCAATAATAGCTTCTTTAGAGAAAAAGCCTGAAGTGCCTGGTAACGCCATCAAGCAAATTAAACCAACAATAAATAAACTACTTTCAAAAGGCAGTTTTTTCAGTAATCCGCCCATTTTAAAAAGATTTTGTTGATGATGTAGTGCATAAATAACCGCTCCTGCCGTTAAAAACAGTAGCGCTTTAAAAAAAGCATGTGTCATTAAATGAAATACGCCGGCAGACCATGCACCAGCTCCGAGTGCCAGCATCATATAACCGATTTGGCTCATGGTTGAATAGGCTAATACGCGTTTAATATCGCTTTGTGCTAGTGCCGCAACGCCAGCGAGTAATAAAGTAAGTGCCCCTAGCCAAGCGACATAATTCATCACTTCAGGCGATAATAAAAAGATGCCATGCATACGAGCAATTAAATATACCCCAGCAGTAACCATAGTCGCAGCATGTATTAACGCACTGACCGGTGTTGGCCCAGCCATAGCATCAGGCAACCATGTTTGCAGGGGTAATTGTGCTGATTTACCGACCGCCCCCCCGAGCAATAATAAGGCAATCCAATAAATATCGTTTACGTGTTCTGCGCTAGGCCCGGCAACAATATTATTGGCTTGTTGTGCCAATGTCGTCACCGCTACAATATTAAGCTCACCAAAGGTATTAAACAGTAATAGCAAGCCTATCGCCATCGAAGTATCACCGATACGGGTAACAATAAACGCTTTGCGTGCGGCTAACACATTACTTTTTTCTTGATACCAAAAACCAATCAATAAGAAACTGCATAAACCAACACCTTCCCAACCAAGGTATAACAGCACTAAATTATCGGCTAAAACCAATATCAGCATAGCGACGATAAATAAATTCATGTAAGCCATAAAACGCGAGAAATTAGCATCAGTTTTCATATATATGGCAGCAAATAAATGAATTAAAAAGCCCACTCCACAGACCACGCTAATCATAACTGCGGACAAACCATCAAGGTAAAAGCGCATATTAACTTCGCTAGTACCGAGTTGATTAGTTAAATCAAACCAATGCCAGAGGTTAACGCTCAGCACTTGGTTTTGAGAAGACGACAATTCAAACAATAATATCGCGCTAACTAAAACCGTTACTGCCATGCTACTGACACTAATAATGGCGGCAAGCTGCCATGACAGTTTTTTACCCAAGGCAATTAACAGCAAAAAACTCACTAAAGGATAAAAAGGTAAACTCGCTAATAGCACTATCCTTACCCCTTCATCTGGTTTAATAAATCAATATCTAAAGAACGATATTTCTTTTGCATGCGGATTAATAACGCTAACCCTACCGCTGCTTCAACAGCGGCAAGAGTTAAAATTAAAATAAACATTACTTGGCCATCCGCCTGTTGCCAAACGCTGCCAGCACCAATAAAAGCAACGCCAACGGCATTAAGCATGATTTCCAAACTCATCAAAATAAATAGCGTATTTTTTCTTGCCACCACGCCAATAAAGCCGATAGCAAATAATAAACTCGATAATATAAGCACATGAAACAAGGGAATAGAGGTCATAGCGGGCCTCCAGTAACATCAGGTTTTGCATAGTGATAACCGGCTAATAAACCGGATAAAAGCAGAAAAGACGCAATTTCAACAGCAAGTAAATAGGGCCCATACAACATAATACCGACCGCTTTTGAACTGATAACCGTTGCTTGAAGGCTTTGTTGCATATCAGCATCATTAATAATAACGACAATTTCAATCAGCAACGCAAATGCCAACAACATCGCCCCCACCATATTGGCTAAACTTTTATTTTTTGGCGCGTTTACGGTTTCATCTTTACCTAAACCAAACATCAGTACGGCAAAAACAAACAACACCAAAATAGCACCGGCATAAACAATGACCTCTAACCCCGCGGCAAAAGGTGCTCCCATTAAATAGAAACACACTGCAACAGCCAATAACGACACCACTAAATATAACAAAGCGTGTATGGTATTGTTGCCTGTTACCACCTTTAAACTAGCAATAACGGCAACCAAACCAGCGAGGTAAAATAGGCTTTCAATAGCTGCAAGATTAGCGAGCATGTTGATTCTCCTTAACACTATTTTTCGTATTCTCTAGCAACCTTATGTTACGACTCATGGCATTAATCCTTTAATATCAATAGGTGGCCTTTCTTGTTCTGCTTGTCCCTTGCCTTTACCTGCAATCGCAATACCTGACTGTTGATAAAAACTATAATCGTGATATTTACCTGGACCATTAATTAATAAATGCTCTTTTTCATAGACTAAGTTTTGTCTATCGTATTCTGCTAATTCCACATCTGGGGTTAATTGAATGGCATAGGTCGGACAAGCTTCTTCACAAAAACCACATAAAATACATCGAGAAAAATTAATACGAAAAAAGTCCGCGCGCTTGCGACCATCATCATCAACCACTTGTTGCAAAGCGATACAATCTACTGGACAAGCCACCGCACAAAGATTACATGCCACACAACGCTCTTCACCATCAGGGTCTCGAGTCAGGACAATTCGGCCACGATACCTTGGCGCTAAATAAGGTTTTTCTTCTGGGTACTGCACCGTATCGGCTTTAGTAAAGGTGTGTTTCAGCACTAACCACATGGTTCGAAGTTGACTAAACATTATCGCCCCCGTTTGCATTGATATTATCAACGTGAATTTGATGGTGTTTATTCATAGTTATAGCACTCCCGTTAAGCGCAATACCGCGGTAACTAAAAGGTTTAATAACGCTAAAGGCAACATCACTACCCAACCAAACTTTAGTAGTTGGTCAAATCTAGGGCGTGGCAGCGATGTTCTTAAAAGAATAAAAAACATCACAAAAAACATAATTTTAATAATGAACCACAGCAGTGGTGGCAGCCATGACGCAAGCGGCTCTGGCATTAACCAACCGCCAAAGAAAAGCACTACTGACATGGCTGAAATTAATGTAACGCCTAAATATTCACCGAGAAAAAATAAAGCAAATTTCAGCCCAGAATATTCGGTATGAAAACCAGCGGTTAGCTCAGTTTCAGCCTCTGGTAAATCAAAAGGCAGTCGATGGCTTTCAGCAATACCCGCGACTAAAAAAATAAAGAAACCAACAAATTGCGATTGAATTAGCCAGCCATCGGCTTGCGCTAAAACAATTTCACGTAGGTTAAAAGTGCCGGTTAGTAACACCACGCCCATCACCGACAGCCCCATAAACACTTCATAACTGACCGTTTGTGCGGCCGCTCTCATACCGCCTAACAAGGCATACTTAGAGTTTGATGCCCAACCGGCCAATACCACGCTATAAACAGCGAGCGAGGCCATAGCAAGAAAAAATAACAAGCCGATGTTTAAATCAGAAACGCCAATACTAGGAGAAAATGGTACGACCGCAAAACTCATTAATACGCACATAGCACCAATAACCGGCGCTAAAACGAAGACTAAACGATCACTAAAAGGTGGGATCCAATCTTCTTTACCAAGAATTTTCAGCAAATCAGCCAATGATTGTAAGATTCCAAAGGGACCAACTCGATTTGGCCCACAACGGTCTTGCCAAATACCGATCATTCTGCGTTCAACCCAGACCAGCATAGCCGCAATGGGTATAAGTAATGAGATAATGATGGTTATTTCAAACAGTTTCCATAGCATTTCAACCATCATTCAATCCTCCTGAGAACAATCTAATGGGGATAGTTTGATCTATTATTTTTAGCCTCTCGAGAATGTTTTTTTTGCTTTGTTTCGCGGCGATTAACCCATCATTAAAATGCGCTAAATAATCAGTTACCTCTTGGTCGCACGCTAAGGAAACACTCATTTCAACTAGCTGCGTCAGAGGCTGACAAAGCGCAAAGTTACCAAAAGCTAACGAAAAAGGTAAATGATTGACGATAAAAACTTGACTGATGACACTTTGGCTCGCCAAGTGCATTTTTTCGTTTGTCGCTGAGAAAATAACTTTACACCACTGACCTTTTTTCACCCCTGCTTGCTGAGCTGCCTCAGCATTGATAAAAATTTGATTACTTTGTCGCTGCATTTGAAATTCAGGGGTTAGCGAGGCTTGCCACTCACTGAAATAAACATGCTTTTGATGCACATAAGTTAAAAGATTAGCCGCTAGGTTATTAGCAGAACTTTCTTTACTATTTTCGGTGAGTCGCCAACTAAGGTTGTTAGTTATTTTTGTCGATATTGGGATAAACACCGCTTCTTTTTGCTTTAATAGTTGACCATTAATTTCCGTTTGAAATTGAGCAATAGCTTGATTTGAATTCCACCCCGGCGCCCAAGCAAAAGGCATATCACTACTTTGCCCAGCAGATTTACCTTCCATTGAAAAAGTAAAGTCATCATCAAGTTTTTGGGTGGTTTTCGCTTCATGTACCGTGATGTTAGCCATTTGGGCTGTGCGTCCACTGGCTCGATGGCTCATTCTCGCAATGGATTTTTGCTGAGGTTCAATACTCTTTTTTGCTATTAACATAGGCCATTGCGCGTATGTGTCAGTAAAAAATTGATGTAATTGAGTCAGTGATTCGCAGTCGTTGTTTTTAGCGACAACTTGCACAGATTGACATGGATTAAGCCCACTAGCTTCAGTCGATGTTTTCGGTACTTTTATACCAACAATATCGCCAATATTGTCTAACCAACGCCAACTTTCTTGTATCGGAACCACAGGTGCATGTACTTGTACGAATTGCTGTGCTCGGCCTTGGTAATTAACATAATGCCCGTCTCCCTCAGTAACCGCCGCAACTGGCAGCACTATATCGGCAATACTTGAAAGTCGATGTGCTGAATGATCTAGCACAATGAGGGTTTTAGCTGATTTTCTTAACTGCGTAATTTGATTCGCAGAGAGTTTCTCCAGTTCTTGCTCAAGTAAAATAAGCCCTTGATAGCTTTTATCTGGGTCGTTGAGCTGCATTAAAACTTGTTCTATCGACAGCGAATGCTCATCTAAAATCGATAATAAACCAACACTATTACTGCACGGCGGTACAATAATTAATTCTGGCGCTACTATTTCATTTTGCGGTTTAAACGCCGACATTATATTGGCAATATTACTCAAAATTTCGGCACAAACAGAACTGGTACCAGAAATAAATAACGGCTTATTGGCTTTACGCAAGCCCTTATAAATTGAGGCAATAAAACTTTGTTCCGCGACGCTCAACTGATCTTGCTCAACTAAGTCTGCAATCGCGTCTTCTACTGCTTTGTCATTGTTAATACTTTGAACGTTACCTAGCCTTAATAAATTTTCAAAAGTGGCTAAACATTTTGTGATTTGCTCTATAGGTAAAAGTAACGCTTTCTCTGACACATCGTCGAGTTTAGTGGTGGTACTTTGTAGAGAAAATAAAGGTGAGAGTAATTTACCACCAATGGTTCTCACCGCGCTGTCTTGCCATGATGGAATACCTATCTTAGCGGCTTTATCATTAGCAGCATTGCGCAGGGCTTGTCGCACAGACAAGGCCATTCTTGGCGCGGTTTGGCTTATATCTTCTGCAATAACAAAAATAAAATCACTGTTTTCAATATCCGCTAGACTTGGTGCTTTTATTGATTCCAGTAATTGCGTATGTTGCGCCGCTACTTTCATTTCTTGGTCATTATAGCCGGGGCTAAACTGCTCAGCGCCAACCATATTTTTCAAATAAAAATTAGCTTCTAATGAGGCACGAGCAGAGCCAATACCAATAAATTGTTTTTTTCTAAAGTGTGAAAAAGCTTTCGCAACATCTAATTTAGTTAACGTGACAGGTGATTGCTGTGCAATGCCTTTAGCCTGTCTGATACGCTGTTCGCCATTAACAAAACCAATACCAAAACGACCTCGGTCACAGATAAAATAACCATTAATATCGCCATTGTAGCGATTCATTACACGTCGAACAGAACCATAACGTTCGCCAATACTTAAGTTGCAGCCGACTGAGCAATGGCTACAAACTGACGGTGCAGACTGTAGGTCCCATTTGCGGGTATAGTGCGATGAAAATATTTTATTAGTAAAGACACCTGTGGGGCAAACTTCAACTAAATTACCGCTAAATTCACTCTCCAAATCACCCTCAGACTGGCGACCAAAGTAAACTTGGTTTTTTGAACCATAAACACCAAAGTCTTTTCCGCCCGCATAGTCATTATAAAAACGTGTGCAGCGATAACAGGTAATGCAACGGTTCATTTCGTGGCCGACTAATTCACCTAAATATTGATTGTTGAATGTGCGTTTTGTACCTTGATATTCCCGCACGCTATGACCAGTCATTACCGTCATATCTTGTAAATGGCATTCGCCACCCTCAGCACATACGGGACAGTCATGAGGATGATTAGTCATCATTGCCGCGATTACTTGTTCGCGAAACTCGCTCGCTGCTTTATCTTTAATACTAATGCGCATACCGTCAGTAACTGGGGTAATACACGCCATAACAATACGGCCGCGTTGATCCGCTTCATCTTGAAATTGTGTCACGGCGCACTGGCGACAAGCCCCAACCGAGCCCATAGACGGGTGCCAGCAGAAATAAGGCAAGTTTAATTTTTTGGATAGCACTCCTGCCAGCAAATTATCTTCAGTACTGAGCTGATAAGGCACGTCATCAATGAAAATTGTTACTTTCTTTTCACTCATGTTATTGCCCTGCCTTAACTGATAGAGGTGAAATAGATGCTTGCGATACTTTCATACGTTTAGGCGTCATTGACAGATTATAATGGCAACAACCATGCTCGATATGCTGTAAGAAATCGTCATGAAAATATTTTAAAGCGCTTCTTAACGGCTCGACAGCTCCCGGTGCTAAAGCACAATGGGTTTTTCCTATCCACATAAAGTCACACAGCTTAGCTAATGTGTCTAAATCTTGTATTTTTCCTTGGCCTTGTTCAATACGGTTGAGTACTTCGACAGCCCAAGGTGTGCCATCTCGACAAGGTGTGCACCAGCCGCAAGACTCTTGAGCAAAGAAGCGCATCAAATTTAACACCATACCAACCGGACAGTTTTTATCGTCTAATACAATCAAACCACCGGTACCTAAACGACTGCCCACTTTAGCAATAGAGTCGAAATCCATTGGCGTATCTAAATGTTCTTCAACAAGAAAGTCTGTGGATGCACCGCCTGGCAGTAAACCTCTAAATTGTAGACCCTCTTGCATACCACCTGCATAGTCGTATAGCACCTCTCGCAAAGTCGGCCCCATAGGTAACTCCCACAAACCCGGTTTTTTTACTCGTCCACAGGCGCCGTAAATTTTACTTCCCGCGTCACTGTTAGGAGCAATCGCCTGAAACCACTCAATACCATTTTTTAATATGTGCGGTAAATTACATAAGGTCTCAACATTGTTCACTATGGTAGGTTTGCCAAATAAACCACTAACCTGTGGAAAAGGTGGCTTAGCTCGAGGCGTTGCACGTTTACCTTCTAGTGCATTTATCAGCGCAGTTTCTTCACCACAAATATAGCGACCAGCGCTGCAATGGACATATAAATCCATTGTATATGAGCTACCTTGAATTTTTTCACCTAGCCAATTATTTTGGTACGCTTCATCAATTGCTTGCTGTAAACGCTTTGCGGCTAAATGATATTCACCGCGCAGAAAAATATAGCCTTTGTTTGCGCCTATGGTGTATGCCGCAATAATCATAGCTTCAACTAATTGATGCGGCGCGCCTTCGAGTAATAATCTGTCTTTAAATGTGCCCGGTTCCATTTCATCAGCATTGGCGACTAAATATTTATTGTCTGGCGCATTTTCATCGCCGTCCTCAAACATAGGGACAAAACTCCATTTCATGCCCGTTGGGAAGCCTGCACCTCCGCGCCCTTTTAAACCTGAGTTTTTGACAATATCTAATACGTCGTTTGGCGAATGTTCTAGCGCTACTTTTGCTCCTTGATAACCACCCGCTTGGCAATATGCATCAAATGACAACGGCTGCTGTAGATTCACCCATTGGGTTAACGGCTTGATGTTATTGTTAGATATCGACTCAGCCATTTACTTCTCCCTTAACCGCAAGTTTTTGTAGAATATCAACCGCGCTTTCTGGACTTAAATACTGATAATGTTCGGTGCCAATCATCATCGCGGGAGCTTTATCACAACTGCCTAAACACGCATTAGAAAGTAGCGTGAACTTACCGTCTGCTGTGGTTTGGCCGTATTCGATATTTAAATGTTGCTTAATCGCAGCAAGTACAGAGTCGAGGCCTGTTAAATGACAAGCAATGCTGTCGCACAAGTGGATAACATGTTCGCCGACAGGTTGTCGGTAAATTAAATTATAGAAAGTTGCTACGCCCTCTAGTTGGGCAATGGGAATTGCAAGCAGGTCACTAATTGCAAAAAGGCTTTCATCACTGATCCAACCACGATGTTCTTGCACCACTTTAAGTGCTTCAATACCAGCGGCTTCACGTGTTTCCATGATACTGGCCTCATGCTCAATTGCAGCAATTTCAGTTGCCGATAAATAATGTTGATAATCAATTGTCGTCGTGTCGATTGTTTCCATCACTATCTCTTTATTTGCTAAACGCGTTGTTAAATTTTTATCGATCAACATCTGCCATCACATAGTCAACACTGCCTAAGGTCGCGATAAGATCCGCAACCATTTGCCCCTTACTAATTAATGGCAACATTTGTAAATGGGGAAAGCTAGGTGTGCGAATGCGGGTGCGGTAACTCATGGTGCTGCCGTCACTGATCAGGTGATAAGCCATAATGCCTTTCGTGGCTTCTACACTGATCGACACTTCACCTACAGGGATCACAGGTCCCCATGAAACATTAAGAAAATGTGGTATTAAGGTGTCAATATCACGCATGGTTCGATCTTTTAGTGGTGGCGTGGTTTGTGGATGTTCCGCTTTATAAGGACCTTCAGGCATATTGTTCAGGCACTGTTCAATAATACGAATACTCTGCCGCATTTCTTCTATCCGAACCCGGCAACGATCATAACAATCACCGTTCTGGCCCAGTGGAACTTCAAAATCAAATTGATCATAACCGCCGTAAGGGCGTTGTTTACGAAGATCCCATGAAAGGCCCGTCGCTCTTAAACCTGGCCCCGTTACGCCCCAGTCAATAGCTTCTTGCGTAGAGTAGGCGCCAATACCCACGGTGCGTTGTTTTAAAATGGAGTTTTGCATGACCATTTTTTCATATTCATCAAGGCGCTTAGGCAAGTAATTAACGTATTCACGCACTAAGCCTTCCCAACCTTTAGGTAAGTCTTGTGCAACGCCACCAATTCGGAACCAACTTGGGTGCATGCGAGCGCCAGTAAAGGCTTCAATAATGCCAAAAAGCTTTTCACGGTCGATAAACATATAAAATATAGGTGAAAGTGCGCCAAGATCTTGCGCGAATGTGCCGTAGAACAATAAGTGGCTAAGAATACGGAACATTTCCGCGGTCATAATACGAATAACTTTCGCGCGATCGGGTACGGTAATACCTGCCAGTTTTTCTACCGCCATGACATAAGGAAAGTTATTCATTACACCGCCAAGGTAATCAATGCGGTCAGTGTAAGGAATGTAACTATGCCAAGATTGTCGCTCGCCCATTTTTTCTGCGCCGCGATGGTGATAACCTATATCAGGTACACAATCGACTATTTCTTCACCTTCCATTTGTAAAACAATACGAAAGGCACCATGAACACTTGGGTGATTTGGCCCAAGGTTTAAGAACATAAAATCGCTGTCTTTGCTTTGCCGCTTCATACCCCAAGCTTCGGGGTTAAATTGTAGTGCAGCTTGTTCTTTATCTTGTTGATAAGGCGGCAGCGTAAAAGGATCCATTTCTGTCGCACGCGCGGGATGGGTTTTCAGTAACGGATGCCCTTTCCACGTCTCCGGCATTAAAATACGGGTTAAATGCGGATGATTTTCAAAGACAATACCAAACATATCCCACACTTCTCGTTCGTACCAATTGGCATTTTGCCATAAACTACAAACACTCTCTAAGCTTTTATCTGTGGGGTTGAGGGCAACTTTAATACGAATGTCTTGGTTACGTTGATATGAGCGTAAGTGGTAGCTGACCGTAAAAGCTTGAGAAAATAATGATGGGTGTTCTCGTTCGCTTTCATCGATAGCGGTAATGTCAAAACACATATCAAACGGCTGCGCTAACTCTTGTTTTAATACTTGCATCAGTCTGATTAATTGCTTTTTTTCTAACCAATAGGAAGGTATATCATCAACAATATTCTCGACGGCGCTGACCGGCTGTAATTTGAGCTTAGGTGAAAGAGCAAGAATTTCATCAAGCAAAGGAACAGCTTGTAGCATCTGCCAATCATTACTCGCTTTCATATTTACTTGTGTTGCCATTAACTTCCCTTTCACGCTAACCATTTTTATTATTAGTCTGATTTACAACGTTTTCACTTTATTGAAGCTGCACTTATTAAAACCAAGGCAAAAACCCGCTTATATATGATCGGGCGAATCTAAATTTGTTACTTGAATGCGCTCTTCGTGTTTAATATCTCGTAATGACGGTTTACCAATTTCACTCACTTGCTGTTCACCTACCGCCCAACTTAGCGGTCGTGGTTGGTGTTCAATTTTGGTTTGCAACAGCAATAAAGCTTCCAGTAAAGCTTCTGGACGTGGCGGACAACCCGGTACATAAACATCAACTGGGATAAATTTATCTACTCCTTGAACAACGCTATAAATGTCGTACATACCACCAGAGTTAGCACAAGAACCCATGGAGATAATCCAACGAGGTTCTAATAATTGCTCATAAAGGTGTTGTATAACCGGGGCCATTTTTCGAAAACAAGTACCTGAAATCACCATTAAATCTGCTTGTCTTGGCGTTGCACGTATTACCTCAGCGCCAAAGCGGGCAATGTCATGTCGGGAAGTAAAGCTCGTTGCCATTTCGACATAACAGCAACTTAAACCAAAATTAAACGGCCATATTGAGTTTTTACGTCCCCAATTCACCATGTCATCAAGCTTAGCAAAAAGCACACTTCGCTTTAGCTCTGCTTCAGAAATGCCCTTCATTTCACCCATGGCATCATCTAATTTTGCTTTTGTTAGCGACCATTCCATTATTGCTGTCCCTTACTTTTATCAAAAAGAGTTTGTTCAAAAAGACTTTGCTCAATAGGCATATTTTCATTTTGTTGCAAACGCTGCAGTTGCGTTGCTCTAAAAGGTTGATGGCGTCGTGTTAACTCTAAGGCGCCAATACGAATCAAATAAATTAATGCCGCAAGTAGTACCGTTATAAAAATACTGGCTTCGATAAAACCTGGCCAACCAACATCGTCAAAAGCAATAACCCAAGCAAAAAGAAAAATAGTTTCTAAATCAAAAATGACAAAAAAGATGGCGTATAAAAAGAAGTGATTCGTAAAGCGAGTTTTATTGTCGGAGACGGAGATAATGCCAGATTCATAAGGCGTGTCTTTCGCCCGTTGTTTACCTTTGGGACCCAGGAAGTGTGATAGCAGCATCATAACAATGAGCATACCAGCCAAGATAATAAAGTAAGCCGCAATTGGCCATACTTGTGTTATTTGATCGGATGTTTCCACAAAGCCCCCACTGATAACTTAATGTTTGCTTGCCAAACATGTATGGCAAGCAATTAATTAAACTAAAACCGACAGACAGCAAACTTATCGATACATACTTATCATGCAACACTAAGATAATAGTTCGAACTTTGGCAATTGCATTAAGTTAATTTAAACTTTAGTTAACTTGGATTTCAGTGTTACTAAAATTCATCGCAAAGTAATCACTAAGTAGATGGGACAGACAAAAATGTCTGCTAGGTAGGTTAAATTCCTGACCTTATAGGGAGCTCATTATTACCCACGGGGTAGTATTTGCTCACTGCATTTACTTATTATTGTTATTTCGCTTTAGCTAACATTCTCTCTTCATAAATCCTACTGAGATAGCACCTATAATTTTATAATTTAAACAATATTTGCAAAATCGACTTCTGCGAATTTACTTTGCAAAAGATCACAATGAAAAATACTGTTGATAATTTGAGTATAGAAAAGAATTCAAGTAATGCTTGTTTTTCAAGCGAATATTGACATTTTAAAATTTAAGAAGTGTTGAAAAGCAATAAACACGGCGCTTGCCGTGTTTATTTATAAGGTATTTTTTTTGTAGTTCAGTAATTGTCAGTGATTATTCTTCAGCGCCATTAAGAAGGTCCGAAAACGCTGACAACTTATCCAATACCATGCCGTGTATTGATTTTCTAGGATAACGACCCGTTCGAGTAATTTCTCCGGCCGGTTGCGCCATTAAAATTTCTATCGCTTGATCAATGTTTTCCACAGCATAGATCGCAAACTGACCATCGGCAACTGCCTGAATAACTTCAGGTGCCAACATCAAATTAATGGTATTAGTCTTAGGGATAATGACCCCTTGTTCGCCCGTTAAGCCTTTATCTTTACAGAGGCGATAAAAGCCTTCAATTTTTTCATTAACGCCACCAATTGATTGCACCTCACCATGTTGATTCATTGACCCCGTTATCGCTAAGCCTTGGTTTATAGGTAAATTAGCAATAGCAGAAATTAATGCACAAAGCTCAGCCATAGACGCACTATCCCCATCGATATGACCATAAGACTGTTCAATGGCAATATTGGCAGAAATAGTGACCGGAAATTTTTGACCATACTTATGGCCCAAATAACCGGTTAAAATCAACACCCCTTTTGAGTGAATTGATTTTCCTAAATCGACTTCTCGTTCAATATCAGTTACCCCTTGGCTACCAGCATATACAGTGGCTGTTATGCGCGCGGGTGTGCCAAAAACGCTATCGCCAATCTCCAATACCGTTAAACCATTAATCTTACCTACTTGCCCGCCTTCAGTATCAATCAATAACTGACGTTCTTTAATTTCCTCTAACCAGGCTTCACTCATACGGCCAGTTCTACGTTGCTTTGCCGCTAGCGCCATCGTGATATGTTTACCACACAAGCCATTTTTACCATCAGATAGCTTCCACAAATAGAAAGCTTCGTCTAATAAGTCGTTAACTTGCACGATATTGGCCGATATTTTGTGTTGATGCTCTGCACGTCTAAGCGCATATTTAACCAGTTCTAATACAGCTTCATCAGTCACTTCAGGATAATTATTACGATGAGCGCGTTGACGGATTAAATTCGCGTAGTCATTTAAATTACGCTGGCTTTTCTCAAGATGACGATCAAAGTCCGCCAAAACACGAAATAGCTCGGTAAATTCTTGATCATAATCTTGTAAGGTGTAATAAATTTCCGGATCGCCCAACAAAATCACTTTAACATTTAACGGAATTTTTTCAGGCTGCAGGCTAAATGCGCCCGGTTGTGCGTATTCTGAATGTGGATTTTCGATGGTTATTTGCTGCGACTTGAGCGCCAGCTTTAAACGTGCCCAAACCAAAGGTTGGGTTAGCAGTTTATCCGCTTCAAGTAATATGTAACCGCCATTCGCTTTGTGCAATGCGCCAGGCCTTATTAAGCGATAACTAGTGTAACTTCCGCCTTGAAAACTACCAAAATCAATATGACCAAATAAGTTCTGAAAGGTCGGGTTCTGTTCGTATATAACTGGCGCACCTTCATCAGCTTTGCGGGTTACTAATAAGTTGGGTAAAAAGCGTTCAACCATCAATTTACGCATATCTTTGTCATTAGGCGCTTCGTTACTTTCATCAACCAATAACTCTAGAACCGCATCAACAACATGAGTTTTAACTTTTGCTAAATACATTAATACACCAGTATTACTGGTAAATTCCGTCTCTAACTCTTGTAAAAATGGTTGAATACTTTGTGCCGCGGTTTCATGTTTTAACTTACGTAATTTATCTGAAGAAATACGTTTCCATTGCGGGAGTTCAATTAATTTTTCAGAAAGTAAATCTTCTAACTTGGCCAATAAAATATAAAAATCAGCACGTTTTGGTTCTTTTAATTCAGCAAACTCTTTATCATTAAGTCGCTTACCTTCAACTAGTGGTGAAAAACCAATTTCGCCATTCTCTTCGAACAATACCACGTCATTTTTTAATGCTGCTTCTTCAACTTCAGTAATCGCTTGATCATATTTTTTATTAAATTCGCGATCGATAGCTGCTTTGTGTCTTTGATAGCCTGGGTTATCAAAAATTTCTGGAAACAAATCCATTAACTCATCAATAAAAGTGTTCATGCGAGTAAGTAACTGCTTACCATCACCTGGACTAACATAGAGATTATGTGGCGAATTTGGGTCATCAAAATTATTGATATAACACCATTCGTTTGGCGTCGGCTCTTTGCTCGCTGTTGCCGCTAACATTTGTTTGATCAGGGTTTGACGCCCAGTACCAGGCTCGCCCATGGCGTAAACATTAAATCCTGGTGCATCCATAGACAATCCAAAGGTTAATGCTTCTTTAGCCCTTTCATGACCAATAAATACTTGCTCTATTTCTGCAGTGGGTGTGGCATTGGCAAATTGTTTAACCGTTAAATCTGCGGTTAACTGGCAAGGTTTAAGGCGTGCATTTGTTGACACATTTGTCATAGAAAATCTCTCGGGAATGCGATTTAAATATCAGGTAAAATACTAAACAGGCTAGTTTATTGATCTGTTTAATATAGATACTACTTCATTAAACACAGTGTACAGCGACACCCCCATGAACAGCAAAAATAATATTAAAAAACTAGCAAAAAAAGTTAGTTTTTACGGCGTTAGACTTAAGCGATTAAAGTCTTTTCCACCACAGGCAATACAATCAGTAACGACATTAGCATGGCTATAAATTACACAATGTTGGCAAGCTTGGCATTGTAACTGGCCAAAACCCACATAATCACCAACATGGTAGCCATCTTGATGCTGAAAATCATCCATCAGCTCTGACCATTCAACTTGTGATTTATCGGTAATTTTGGCCAAATTTTCCCAGAGGCTTTCATTGAGTATATCTAAATAAACTGAATGCTTAATGTCGGCTTGATATTGCTGATAAAAATCACTGAGATCATATTTTAGGTTGGCGATAAATTGTTTAACTTTCTGCTCTGGAATTTGCTCTGCCGCAATAACTATTGCTTTAGCTTGTTCCAGTAAACTGGCTATTGAGCGAACTTCGTTGTCTTTAGTATCTTCAAGCCATGCTTGTAACTTTTGATACACCTCTTTAATAGAAGATTGGTCTTGTTTCATAACGCCTCCGTAATGTAAATCTTAGCTTTTAGTATAATTATTAAGGCGATAAAAGCCACCATTAACCCTTCAAGTATAGGGTATAAAACAATGACTAAAGTGGCTTTTGTCTACTAACTCAACTTTATGTTGAAAAATCTGCAGCATTAACCTGCTTTAACTTGTCGCAACGCCTAGAGATAAGGTATCCTATCAAGATTATTTTTATCGCTGAAACCTAAGCTTAAAATAACAAATTTTATCATTATAAATTTGTCAAAAAAGTGGGTTGAAGCTCTTATTAAAGCGTGTTTGAGAAATTTTAATGGAATCCATCTACAATCCCCAATCAATTGAAGCCGATGTTCAGAAATTTTGGACTGATAACGACACCTTCAAAGCAGAAGAGTTACCAGGAAAAGAAAAGTTTTATTGCTTGGCGATGTTTCCATATCCAAGTGGCAGACTCCATATGGGCCACGTGCGTAACTACAGTTTAGGCGATGTAATTTCTCGTTACCAACGCATGCAAGGCAAAAACGTTATGCAACCTATGGGTTGGGACGCTTTTGGTTTACCGGCTGAAAACGCCGCGATTAAAAACAATTCTGCGCCGGCTAAATGGACTTATGAAAACATTGACTACATGCGTAACCAATTGAAATCATTAGGCTTTGGCTATGACTGGAGTCGTGAATTAGCGACTTGTAAAAAAGATTATTACCGTTGGGAACAATGGTTCTTCACTCAGCTTTATGAAAAAGGTTTAGTGTATAAGAAAAATGCCACAGTAAATTGGGATCCTGTTGATCAAACTGTATTAGCTAACGAGCAAGTTATTGATGGCCGTGGTTGGCGCTCGGGCGCGCTAGTTGAGCGCAAAGAAATCCCACAATGGTTTATTAAAATTACTGATTATGCAGAAGAGTTAATTAACGACTTAGACCAATTAACCGATTGGCCTGAACAAGTTAAAACCATGCAACGTAATTGGATTGGTCGTTCTGAAGGCGTAGATATGACCTTTCAGGTTGTTGACTCGTCAGAAAGTTTCGACATATACACCACCCGTCCTGACACCTTAATGGGTGTAACTTATGTTGCATTAGCAGCGCAGCATCCATTGGTGTTAGCTGCCGCTGAAAATAATGTTGAACTCGCCGAATTTATTCTAAGCTGTAAAACTAATAAATCTACTGAAGCCGATATGGCAACAATGGAGAAAAAAGGCGTTGATACTGGCTTAAAAGCAATACACCCTATTAGCGGTGAAATTGTACCCGTTTGGGCTGCAAACTTTGTTTTAATGGATTATGGCTCAGGCGCGGTTATGTCAGTACCGGGTCATGACCAACGTGATTGGGAATTTGCCACTAAGTATGGTTTAGAAATAAAAAAAGTTATCGCGGGTAATGAAAGCGATGATGTGACAAAAGCGGCGATTACTGAAAAAAATGTTTTAGTCAATTCAGGTGAATTTGACGGTTTAAGTTTTGAAGATGGCTTTAAAGCTATTTCAGATAAATTGATCAGCGAAAACAAAGGTAAAGTTACGGTAAATTACCGCTTACGTGACTGGGGTGTTTCGCGTCAACGTTATTGGGGCACGCCAATCCCCATGATGCATTTAGCCAATGGTGAGTCTGTGCCAGTTCCGGCAGATCAATTACCGGTTGAGCTACCTGAAGATGTCATCATGAACGGCGTAACTTCACCGATTAAAGATAATCCTGAATGGGCAAAAACCACATTCAATGGCGAAGAAGCATTCCGCGAAACTGATACCTTTGATACCTTTATGGAATCATCATGGTATTACGCGCGTTACTGTTCACCAAACGATGACACACAAATGTTAGATCCAGCCAAAGCCAATTACTGGTTGCCGGTTGATCAATACATTGGTGGTATTGAGCATGCGATTTTACATTTACTCTATGCACGTTTTTTCCATAAATTATTGCGTGATGCTGGCTTAGTAACATCTGACGAACCATTCAAAAAACTACTGTGCCAAGGCATGGTATTAGCAGACACTTACTATCGTGAAGCAGACAATGGCGGACAAGATTGGATTGCACCAACAGATGTTGATGTTGAACGCGATGAAAAGGGCCATGTAATTTCTGCTATTAGTAAATTAGATGGCAAGCCAGTTATTTCGGCTGGCATGAGCAAAATGTCAAAATCTAAAAACAATGGCATTGATCCACAAGAAGTTATTGAGCTTTATGGCGCCGATACTGTACGACTTTTTATCATGTTTACCTCACCTCCAGAGCAAACATTAGAATGGTCTGATACCGGTGTAGAAGGTGCACATCGCTTCTTAAAACGTGTTTGGAAACTCACTTATGACTTTACCCAAGCAGCTGATGTGTCAAAAGCAGCGCCAAGTATTGTCGGATTAACACTGAACTCAGCGCAAAAATCACTTCGCCGCGAATTACATAAAACCATTGCAAAAGTTAGTGACGATATCGGTCGTCGTAATACCTTTAACACAGCTATTGCAGCGATTATGGAGTTAATGAATCATTTAAGTAAAGCGAGTATTGCCAGCATTGAGGATCGTGTAGTAATGCACGAAGCTATTCGCGCTGTAGTATTAATGTTAACCCCTATCGTGCCACATTTAAGTCATCATTTATGGAACATGATTGGTGACGGTAACCCGGTAGAAAATACTGCGTGGCCATTGGTTGACTCTAGTGCTCTAGTTGAAGATGAGAAGCTTATTATTGTACAAGTTAATGGTAAATTGCGCGCTAAAATTACCGTTTCAGCCGACGCTAGCAAAGAGGCGGTGGAAGAAATCGGTTTTAACGATGAAAATGTTAGCAAATTTATTGACGGAAAAACCGTACGTAAAGTGATTTATGTACCGGGTAAATTGTTAAACATTGTTGCTAATTAATTTGTGCAATTACTTATGCGTTAGTGATGAGTCAACATTTATTAATTAACGGCTGAACAGTAACTTTACAGTGTATAGCTAAAATGATGAGCTATGCACTGATTAAATTTTATCCATTAAAAGTGAACACTTTATGAAGCAATTGATCATTGGTCGAATAAGTAAACTGCTATCATTTAGCCTATTATTAATAATATTAACGGGTTGTGGTTTTCAACTTCGCGGTAACTATTTATTAGCGCCTGAGTTACAAACTATCGCTTTTAGCTCGGTTGACCAATATGGCGAACTCACACGTTTAGTAAAACAGCATTTAACCATTAATGATGTTAAATTAGTGCAGAAAAGTGATAAAGCTATTCCGCAAATGAGAATGCTGCAAGACAACTTAGACCGCAGAACGTTGTCTGTTTTTCCGAATGGCCAAGTCGCAGAATATGAGCTTATTTATACCGTTCGCTATCAAATTTTAATTCCTGGACAAGATATTAAAGACTTCCGCTTTGAGCTTAATCGTGATTATCAAGATGATCCTGATATTGCGCTAGCAAAAAGTCGTGAATTATCGTTAATGTTACGAGAAATGCGTAAAGAAGCCGCCAATAAAATCTTACGTGATATGGCTACTATTCAGCTTTAGGTACTTTACATGCGCATTTATCACAATGAACTCGACAAAACTCTAAATAAAGGCTTCAAGCCAATATGGTTGGTGTTCGGCGATGAGTTATGGCAAAAGAATGACGCATTAGAAACCATCAAAAATAGCGCAAAAAAACAAGGTTTTGACGAAATAGTTCGCTTTAACATTGATGATAAATTTGATTGGGACGAGCTGTTTCAAGAATATCAGTCAATGAGTTTGTTTTCGTCATTACGTATCATAGAAATAGAATTTACCACGGGTAAAATTGGTGATAACGGTGCAAAAGGCGTAGCGCAATTACTCACCTTATTACATCAAGATATCCAACTCATATTCCATGGCCCTAAACTTGACGCTGCAACGCAAAAGCGTAAGTGGTTTAAATCGTTAGAAGCGGCAGGTTGCTTTGTACCTTTATACGATATGGACACTAAGCAATTAAAGCAATGGCTGAACAATCAAGCCCGACAACTTAAATTAACTTTACCTGCTGATGTTATTGATTTAATGGTGGAGTTATTTGAAGGCAATTTACCAGCTTTATCCCAAGAATTACAAAAACTTTCCATATTATTTTCACAGCAGCCAGTTAGTGTTGAAGAGGCGGAACAGCTTTTTATTAAACAAGCAAAATTCAATTCTTTTCAGCTCATCGATACTTTGTTAATTGGCGATCTAAAAAAGTGCCTAACTATGCTAGACCAAATGCAGCATGACGGTAGCGCACTCGGCCAATTAGTTTGGGTGGTTCATAAAGAAATTAGCCAGCTTTACACCATGTTGGAACAAATAGCGCAAGGCAGTAATATTAACGATATTTTTAAGCAATATCGCATCTGGGATAAGAAGAAACCTTTATATCAACATGCCTTAAATAACATTAGTTTGGTCAATGCAGAACAAGCTTTAGCGAGGTTAGCGCAAGTTGATTTACTCAGTAAAACCAGCAGTGACTTTAACGCTTTTATTTTGCTTAGTGATGTTTTTATCAGTTTATTTCACGATGAAATAAGTCAAAACTTCAGTTTGGATTATGAGTACAACTAACCTGAAAATGCCCAAACTTATCGCTTTACTTGGCGGTACCTTTGACCCTATTCATCTTGGTCATATTTTACCAGCCCAAGAAACCGCACTGTGGTTAGGCGCAGAGCAATTGCATTTAATTCCTGCTCATATTCCACCACATAAAACCGGCACTCATGCCAATGCAAAACAGCGTGCTAACATGGTGTCGTTAGTCTGTGAAAACAGCGAAATATTTACCCTTGATAATCGCGAAATTAAGCGTAAAAGTCCTTCATATACGATTGATACTTTGCATGAAATAAAAGCTGAGCATCCTAGTGCAGATTTATATTTTATTATGGGTATGGACTCACTGTTATCATTTACAAAATGGCATTGCTGGCAAGAAATTCTCACCTTATGTAACTTAGTGGTTAATATTCGCCCAGGCTACCCGCACCAAACGTTGGAAACAGCACTTGTACCTGCACTAAAATCTCGTCTTATTTATAACCTTACTCAAATACAACGCCAGCAAGCCGGGCAGATTATCCTCCATGAAAGTACACCCGTGGATATTTCCTCTACACGTATTAGAGAAAAAATTAAAGCGGGTCTTAGCTACAATCAATACTTACCTAAATCAGTATATGACTATATAGAGCAACATAAGCTCTACCGATAGCACCTTTATTTTCTCAATAACCAATACTGAAACTACTCATTTTGTCTCTTTTATAGAGAGAGTAAGTAAAATAAATCAATTGTTGTGTAAAAAATACGCTATTGACAACATTAGATGGTTAACTGACAAACAAAATAATGTTATTATCGCCGATTATTGTTAATTATAGAGATCCCACTTTGCAAAGTTCAGACCTAATTACTTTTGTTACCGAAAAAATCGAAGATATGAAAGGCCGCGATATCGTCATACTAGAGGTATCTAAAAAATCGAGTTTCACTGACTACATGTTAGTTTGCTCTGGTAACTCAAAACGTCACGTTATTTCAATTGCCCAATCACTTACCATTGAATGCCGCGCTGCTGGTATTGAAGCTTTAGGTGTTGAAGGTAATGATATTGGTGAATGGTCTTTAGTCGACTTAGGTGATGTTGTTGTGCATGTGATGACTGATGAAACTCGCGATCGTTATCAACTAGAACAACTTTGGGAATAACCTAAACAGCAATGCGCATTACCTTATATGCCGTTGGTAATAAAATGCCAGCTTGGGTTAGCCAAGGGTTTAGCGAATATTGCCGTAGATTTCCTCGTGATATGAGTTTTCACTTAGTAGAAATATCACCTGGTAAGCGCGGAAAAAACGCCGATATTGCTCGCATTCTAGAAAAAGAAGGTGAACAAATGTTAGCGGCTATTCCAAAGGGTAATCGCATTGTAACGTTAGAAGTAGAAGGCAAGCCTTGGACGACACCTGAACTTGCTAAGCAACTTGACCGTTGGCATGTTGACAGTCGAGATGTTGCCCTGCTTGTTGGTGGACCTGAAGGTTTAGCGCCCGCTTGTATTGAAACATCTGAACAAAAGTGGTCGTTATCACCACTGACCTTACCTCATCCAATGGTGCGTATTGTCGTTGCTGAAAGCCTTTATCGTGCTTGGTCTATCAATAATAATCATCCTTATCATCGAGAATAAATAATGGCACCTAAAAAACGCGTTGCCATTAGAAACCATAGCGCTGAAGCCAATTTATTTGCACGCCGTACTTTCATCACCTTTATTGCTGTCATCATACTTTCCTTAGTGTTGTTTAGTAATATTTATAATCTTGAAGTTAACTCATATCAAAAATACCAAACACGCTCTAACTCCAACCGTATTAAACTTTTACCTGTCGCGCCCAACAGAGGTTTAATCTACGATAGAAACGGTGTTTTACTGGCTGACAACACGCCAGTTTACAGTTTAGAAGTGATCCCAGAGCAAGTAACAGATATTAAAAAGCGCTTGTCTGAAGTTAGCCAGCTCTTAGATATTAGCCAAGAAAAACAAGACAAATTACTTAAAGCGGTAAAAAGTAAACGTCGCTTTAAACCCATTGAGCTTTATTCGCGTTTAAGCGAGCAACAGGTTGCTTTGTTTTCGGTCAATCAGCATAAATTCCCTGGTTTTTTTATTGATGCACGCTTAAAGCGTTATTATCCTTTTGCTGAATTAACAACCCATTCGCTTGGCTATGTCGCGCGTATTAATGGTAGGGACTCGCTTGCATTAGACAAGCAAGGCTTAGCAGAAAATTATGCCGCCACGCGTAATATTGGTAAGAGAGGTTTAGAAAGGTATTACCAAGATATTTTACACGGCACCATTGGCCACCAAGAAGTTGAAATTAATAACCAGGGTCGAGTCATTCGTACCTTAGATTTTACCCCACCAATTCCAGGCAAAGATCTGACCTTAACCTTGGATATTGAGCTACAAATGATCGCCAAACGAGCGCTTTCAGGTAAGCGTGGCGCTATTGTCGCTATCGATCCAAGAGACGGTGGCGTGCTCGCTATGTATTCAAACCCAAGCTTTGATGGCAATCTGTTTGTTCATGGTATTAGCAGTAAAAAATATAAAAAATTGCTAGCACCAGAAAGCAATAAACCTTTACTTAATAGAACATTACAAGGTTACCCACCTGCTTCTACAATTAAACCTTTATTGGCACTTACCGGTTTAGACGCTGGCATCATTACTCCTGAAACAGAAATATATGATCCTGGATTTTATCAACTTCCCGGTATAGAAACTAAACGACGTGATTGGAAAAAATGGGGCCATGGCAAAGTCGATTTGAATAAATCGTTAGAGCAATCTTGTAATATTTACTACTACGACTTAGCCTATAAACTTGGTATTACGCGTATTAGTCAAATGATGATGAAATTCGGATTTGGTGAATACACGGGCATTGATCTACATGAAGAAAGTCGTGCGATTATGCCCAGTATTGAATGGAAAAGAGCCCGTTATAACAAAGGTTGGTATACCGGTGAAACGCTATCGGTAGGAATAGGTCAAAGTTACTGGTCAGTTACACCACTACAATTATCACAAGCCCTATCCATCTTGGTCAACAAGGGTGAAATTAAAGTACCACACTTATTAAAAGCAACCAGTGAAATCGTAGTTAATAATAAAACTAACACACATCAGCCTCTTGTTACTGAATATATTGTTGATGAAAAAGCGCCAATTATCTTAAAAAATCAAAAAAGTTGGGATGTAGTTTTAGATGGCTTGCATAATACGGTACAAAAGTTAGGTGCTACCGGTTATAACGCTTTTAAGGGCAGTAAATATGATGCTGCCGGTAAAACAGGCTCAGCCCAAACCTCTAACATTGCTCAAGATGAGGAATACGACGCTAGTAAAGTTAAAGAAAGCAGACGTGATAATGCCATGTTTATTGCTTTTGCTCCGTATGAAAATCCCGAAATAGTGGTTGCTGTTGCCATTGAAAATGTTGCAGAAGGCGGCGGTGGCGCCAACGCTGGACCCGTTGCACGTCAGATTATGGATCAATATTTTGGTGATCGTGAAATTGTCAGCAAAGACCCACGCAAGCATCCAAATCATGACAATATTTATTATCAAAACATTAAAAATATAGCAGGTAATCCCTAGTGCGTAGTTCCGGACATGATCAACACAGACAACGTACTTTATGGCAACGGTTACACATTGACTTGCCATTACTAAGCGGTATTTTAGCTTTAATGACACTTGGGTTATTTGTTGTTTATAGTGCCGGCGGACAAGAGTCGGCGGTGCTCATACGTCATGCTAAACGCGTAGGTTTAGCGCTCTTTGTTATGTTTATTGTTGCGCAAGTCCCACCATTGTCATACCGAAAGTGGGCAGTACCTGTATTCATTTTAGGCTTAATGTTATTAATCGCCGTTTTACTATTTGGTCATGTTGGCAAAGGTGCCCAGCGTTGGTTAGATCTTGGTGTAACTAAATTTCAACCCTCTGAAATTATGAAACTTGTTGTGCCGATAATGATTGCCTGGTATGTCAGTCAATACGATTTACCGATGAAAATACCTAAAATAATTATCGCTTTTATTTTAGTATTAATGCCGACATTATTAATTGCTAAACAACCTGACTTAGGTACCTCATTGCTCATAGCAAGTTCTGGTATTTTTGTTATATTTCTTGCTGGTGCCAGCTGGAAACTCATTGGCACCTGTGTAGGCTTAGCATCAGCATTCGCCCCCGTTTTATGGATGTTTTTGATGAAGCCTTATCAAAAACAACGCGTATTAACGTTTTTAAACCCTGAACAAGATCCGCTGGGTTCGGGCTATCATATTATTCAATCTAAAATTGCTATTGGCTCCGGCGGAATACATGGCAAAGGCTGGTTGCAAGGTACTCAATCACAACTAGAATTTTTGCCTGAACGCCATACTGACTTTATTTTCGCGGTATTTAGTGAAGAATTTGGTTTAATTGGTGTCGGCTTATTATTATCGGTATATCTAGCGATTGTTATGCGCGGCTTATGGATTGCAGTCAATGCTCAGCATGCTTTTACTAAGCTTTTAGCGGGTAGTTTAACCCTGACATTTTTCGTTTATATTTTTGTCAATATTGGTATGGTTTCGGGTTTATTACCCGTGGTTGGCGTACCCTTACCTTTAGTTAGTTATGGCGGAACGTCGATGGTGACATTAATGGCAGGATTTGGCATGCTAATGGCAATAAGTACACATAGAAAATTTAATATCTAGCAAATTAATACTCAGGCAATAAACTCACATAATGTAAAACTGGCGTAATAAAAGAGTCTACTGAAATTTTATGGCGAAACTAAATACACCCTATCATATCTACCTCTGTTTACTCATGATACTGGTCTCAGCTTGCAGTACTACTAATAGTCGATACCAACAAAAACATGACAGTACGCCAACGCGTTTACCTAACGCCAGCGAACTGCATGATGCGACGCCTCGTGCTGAAAAGCCTAGCAGAGGCGGCAATAAAAACTACCAAGTATTTGGCAAGCATTACCAAGTTTTAAAAAGCGCAGAAAACTTTAGCCAAACCGGTACTGCTTCTTGGTATGGTCGAAAGTTTCATGGTCACTTAACCTCTAATGGCGAAATTTACGATATGTATGCTATGAGTGCAGCCCATAAGAACTTACCCTTACCTTCTTATTTAAAGGTGGTTAATAATAGCAACGGCCGATCAGTTATTGTTAGAGTTAATGACCGTGGCCCATTTCATCAAAGCCGGATTATAGATTTGTCTTATAGCGCAGCATATAAACTCGATATGTTAAAAACAGGTACCGCTAACGTTACTGTTACAGTTATTAGCGACTTTACCGCCAATGGCTTAGCTCAACTTAAAGAAAACCCCCAGGCCTTAGATAATAGCCCTGCAAAAATTACGCCTTTACCAAAAACTACTACCACTGCCAAAACAATAACAGTAGGTAAAGTTGAGGCTAAAATAGCAACTTCATCGCCGTTAATAAACCTTGATAAAGTGCAATATATTCAGGTATTTGCCAGCAGAAGTGATACTCAAGCCACTAAACTTGCCAGAGCATTATCTGAACAATATCAAAGAAATACGCTATTAGAACAAAAAAATGGAATTTTTCGCGTTCTCGTTGGTCCGATAGAAGGTAGTGAGGAATTGACAAAATTATTATTAGCGATTAAAGAAAATGGTCATCCCAAAGCTTTTATCCGCAAATAAAGTTTTCAGATGTAAACTATCCATATTGCTTTAGCGAATAGTAAATTTACTGCAACTTTATACGTACAAATGATCAGAAAAATAATCAAGGGTAACAAATTAGCCCATTAGAATTCAAAATGAATAATGCTATACTGCATAAATATTTATAATTTCCATTAAACAAAAGCGCTGTAGGACAATTATGCCCCAAATCAAGGTTACTCAAGTACCTAAAAAATCGATAAAATTATTAACTTTTTTAGGCTCTGTATTATTAAGTGTTTGCTCTCTTTCTCATGCACAAACCATTATCCCGTCAGCCCCAGAAGTAAATGCTAAAGGTCACATTTTAATAGATTACGCCACAGGTAAGGTCATCGCTGAAAGTAATGCCGACATCCTACTGGCTCCAGCAAGCTTAACCAAGATGATGACTAGTTACATCATAGGTAAAGAATTGGCTAGTGGTAATATCACCAACGATGACCCTGTCACAATTAGTGAAAAAGCTTGGGCGAAAAATTTCCCCGAGTCATCTAAAATGTTTATTGAAGTGGGTACAGAAGTATCGGTAGACTTATTAAATCAAGGAATTATTGTTGCATCAGGAAATGACGCCTGTGTTGCGATGGCTGAGCATATTGCCGGTAGTGAAGGTGCGTTTGCCCAGTTAATGAACGCCCACGCTGAACAATTAGGTATGTATAGTAGCTTTTTTGAAAATAGCCACGGTTTAGACAGTAAAGAACATAAAACAACAGCCCGTGATATGGCGACATTAGCCATTGCCCTTATTCGCGATGTGCCAGATGAATATAAACTCTATAGCCAAAAATCTTTTACTTATAACAATATTAAGCAATATAACCGCAATAGCTTATTGTGGGATAAAAGTATGAATGTTGACGGTTTGAAAACCGGCCACACATCACAAGCAGGTTATAGTTTGGTAACTTCTGCCACTAAAGGCGATATGCGTCTAGTTAGTGTTGTTATGGGTACAGACAGCGAACGTGCACGTAAAGTAGAGAGCAAAAAATTACTTAACTACGGTTTCCGTTTTTACGAAACTTACACGCCATATAAAGCCGGCGAAAAGTTTGTTAGTAACCGTGTTTGGATGGGAGATAGCAAAGAAGTTGATTTAGGTATTATGGTTAACACCCCCATTACTATTCCTCGTGGTCAACGAAAAAACTTACAAGCTAATTTTGAGTTAGACAAACAGTTAACAGCACCCCTACAAAAAGGTGAAGTAGTTGGTAAATTATTTTTGCAACTTGACGGTGAAGATATTGCACAATACCCATTAGTTACATTACAAGAAATTAAAGAAGGCAGCATGTTCAATAAATTAATGGACTATGTCAAACTTCAGTTTGCTAACTAGCCTTCATTCATAATTTCAAAATTACGCTATTAATCTCTGCAAAAACTCAGCCCAGGCTGAGTTTTTTTTGTATTTTAACTTCAGTGAATTAAAATATAATCGAGAACTAACATTGATATTAGATATTATCCCCTCATTTATACTCAATAAAGCCAACCAAATTGGCGTCTACTGGTCACATTCGTATCAAATAGTGTTAAAATATCGCCAATTTGAAATGTAGACACATTAATTACTACTTTATGGTTTGGTTTATTTAACATTTATCAAGTTACCAGCCATTATTAAAACACCTTTAATAAAACGGTGTTTTACAGATTAAGAGAAAAGAAATGAATACTAAGTTTGATGAATTATTAGATTTCCCAACCGTACTTAACTTTAAAGTTATGGGTATAGCGTGTGACGAATTGTCAGACCTTGTTGTTGGTGAATTACAAAAGCACACGCCTGGTGATTATGCGCCAAAAATCAAAGCTAGCTCGAAGGGTAATTATCATTCAATTGCAGTAGCCGTTACCGTAACAAGTAAAGAACATATAGAAACCATATATAAAACTTTAAACGCTATTGAGCAAGTACGTTACGTGCTTTGACCCTACTTATTATCCGGTGTATTCCAATAGTTATTTGGATATAATAAGCGCAACACAATCTTTTGAGATGTACCTTGAAAAACACTTTGATTATTCGGCAACTGAATAACCTCGACTACGTCGACGTTTGGCATGCCATGCAAAATTTCACCGATAATCGAGACGATAATACTGTTGACGAACTTTGGCTGGTTGAGCATCCGCCAGTGTTTACTCAAGGGCAAGCAGGTAAAGATGAACATCTGCTCATGCCTGGCGATATACCAGTAGTAAAAGTCGACCGAGGTGGACAGGTTACTTATCACGGCCCTGGACAACAAGTTATTTACTTTATGATCAACCTACGCCGCAGAAAAATGGGTGTTAGGCAGCTAGTTACACTTATTGAAAATGGCATTGTCGCATCAATGGCAGACTTTGGTATAAGTGCCAAAGCAAAGCCCGATGCCCCCGGTGTTTATGTTGAAGATAAAAAAATTGCCTCTTTAGGTCTTCGAGTACGTAAAGGCTGCTCTTTTCATGGTTTAGCAATAAACGTTAATATGGACTTATCACCATTTTTACGCATTAACCCTTGCGGTTATCAAGGCTTAGAAATGATACAAACAATCGATTTACAAGGCCCTGCCACAGTAGATCAAGCGGGTGAATCACTGGTTAAACATCTTAGTGAATTATTAGACACCCAGCATTTATCTTATCAAACAGGATTGGAAATAATACATGACCACTAAATCATCACGCATTATCCCAGGCACAAAACTACGCGATGCCGAAAAAATGGCACATATTCCTATTCAGGTGGTTACTTCTGAGCGTGAAACCATGCTAAGAAAACCTAATTGGTTACGTATCAAGTTACCAAAAAGTTCAGAGCGTATTGATAGTATAAAAGCGGCACTACGCAAGCATAATTTACATTCTGTTTGCGAAGAAGCCTCATGCCCAAATTTATCAGAATGTTTTAACCACGGCACAGCAACCTTTATGATTTTAGGCGACATATGTACTCGTCGCTGCCCGTTTTGTGATGTTGGCCATGGTCGCCCTCTTGCCGTAAATAAAGAAGAGCCGCGCAAATTAGCCTTAACACTTAAAGACATGAAGTTAAAATACGTGGTGATCACCTCAGTAGATCGTGACGATTTACGTGATGGCGGCGCACAACAATTTGTCGATTGTATTACCGAAATTGCCGAGCATTCTCCACATACTAAAGTAGAAATTTTAGTCCCTGATTTTCGTGGTCGTATGGATCGCGCCTTGGAGATTTTAAATACTCACCCTCCAGGTGTCTTCAACCATAACCTTGAAACCGCCCCACGTTTATATACCAAAGCTCGCCCTGGCGCTAACTATCAGTGGTCTTTAGATTTGTTGAAAAAATTTGGTGAAGCTAACCCAAGCGTGCCAACCAAATCTGGCTTAATGGTCGGCTTAGGTGAAACTAACGAAGAAATTTTGCAAGTTATGCGCGATTTAAGAGCTCATGGTGTAACCATGCTAACTATCGGACAATACTTGCAGCCGAGTAAGCATCACTTACCCGTAGAACGATATGTTCACCCAGACGACTTTGACATGTTCAAACGTGAAGCCGATAAAATGGGCTTTAATCACGCTGCTTGTGGTCCACTCGTGCGTTCGAGCTACCATGCAGATAAACAAGCCGCTGGTGAAGAAGTTAAATAATACATTCCGCAGAGTTAATTTACATTAACGATACAGAATCAAAAAAGCTAGAAGGTAAACTTCTAGCTTTTTTTGTACTAAGTAATTGGGTCAATAAAACGCAACTAGCTCATTGTAACTTCTTGCTTGATCGGTTTATTACGCAAAAATAAAGCAAGAACACCACCAATAAGGGCGGTAATTGCCGCAAAATCAAAAGTTATCCCAGCACCAATACCATCTTGCCATAATAATCCTGCCACATAGGCACCAACCGCACCACCTACACCATAAACTCCACCGATATAAATTGCCTGCCCACGACTTTGTTGGTTAGCGTTAAAATGCTTTTGGATAAAGGCAATACTTGCACTATGGTATAAGCCAAAACTTAAAGCATGGATCAATTGTGAAATAACTAGTGCGACGTTACTGTCGGCGTAATGGCCAACGAGAAACCAGCGCAAGGCCGTTAATAATATACTGATACTGATCAAAGTTTTGAGTGAAAAGCTTTTAAAGAAAAGTGCGGCAAAAACAAAAACACCAATTTCAGCCACCACGCCGATAGCGATAAAAATACCAATTAAAATGCCTGTGTAAGTTAAGTTTTGCAGGTATAAGGCAAAAAACACATAATAAGGACCAAAGCTCATTTGCAACATTAAGCCTGCAAAGAAGAATAGTAAAAAGTTACTATTAAAAACTTTAGCTTTGATAGAAACATAATCAAGTGTGTTTTTTTTTGCTATTCGAGGCTGCTTACTGAGTAGTGTTGAAATAAAAAGCCCTGCTAAAATAACAATGCCAATATAACTAAAAGCTTCTGCAGAATAACGCTCAATTAATTCGCCGCTGAGCATAGCAACAATAATAAAACCGATACTGCCCCACAAACGAATACGGCCATATATTTTCGCACTTTTGCGAATAGAGTTCAGGGTCATTACCTCAAGTTGCGGTAATATTGAGGTCATAAATAAGCTGAACATTGCCAAACTAAACATTAATGGCCAGTAACTATATGTCCATATAATCAAGCTAAAGCAAAGCAGTGTTAGCAGTGCACCTACTCTAACAATAATAAGTTGTTTACCTGACTTGTCAGCAAGCTGCGCCCATAACGAAGGTGCTACTATTTTTGCTGCGGTGATAACCGCTAATATTTCACCAATTTCGAGTGAGGTAAAACCTCGGGCATCAAGAAATACTGATAAAAAAGGTACGACCAAACCTAGAATACCAAAGTACCAGAAATAATTTGTCGATAAACCAACGAATTGCTTTGAAGCCACTACTTTTTTCTGCAACCGCTTTGGTATTTTACCAAGAGTTTAACCTTCGATATCAGGCGTTTGACAAACCACATCCATATTCTGTGCACGATGTCTTAAATAATGATCCATTAAGGTTAAGGCTAACATTGCTTCGGCAATAGGTACGGCACGAATACCCACACAAGGGTCATGTCGACCTTTGGTCACTATATCTGCAGACTTACCGGCAAGATCAACCGTTTTACCACTAACACCAATACTAGAAGTAGGCTTTAATGCAATGGACGCAACAATGGGTTGGCCTGAAGATATTCCCCCTAAAACACCACCAGCATGATTAGACGCAAAGCCATCTGGTGTTAACTCGTCTCTGTGCTGTGAGCCTTTTTGGTTAACCACGCCAAAACCATCACCAACTTCTACCGCCTTTACCGCATTAATACCCATTAAGGCATGTGCAATATCGGCATCTAAACGGTCAAAAATAGGCTCACCTAAACCAACAGGCACATTGTTCGCTACTACCATCAATTTAGCGCCTATGGAGTCTTTTTCTCGCATAATGCCACGTAATAACTCGTCTAATTGTTCAAGCTTATTAGCGTCAGGGAAAAAAAATGGGTTTTCTTCAACTATGTTCCAATCTATGTTTTCAGCACAAACCTCACCGATTTGAGTCACACAAGCTTGAATAGTGATACCAAACTTCTGCTTTAAATATTTTTTTGCCACCGCGCCAGCAGCAACCCGCATCGCGGTTTCACGAGCTGAAGAACGACCGCCACCACGATAATCACGAATGCCGTATTTTTGCCAGTAAGTATAATCTGCATGACCAGGGCGAAATGTTTTCGCGATATCACCATAATCTTGCGAGCGTTGGTCAGTGTTTTCAATTAATAAACCAATAGGGGTACCGGTAGTTTTACCTTCAAAAACACCCGACATTATTTTAACTTCGTCAGCTTCACGGCGTGCTGTTGTAAATCGAGAGGTGCCAGGTCGACGGCGATCAAGGTCAAGCTGTAGATCAGCCTCACAGAGCTCAAGACCTGGAGGGCATCCATCAATGATCGCGCCTAAACCTAAACCGTGGCTTTCACCGAATGATGTAACCGTAAATAACTTACCAAAAGTATTACCTGACATAATGAATATTACCCATTAAAAATGATGAGATACCAATTAAATGTTTAATATTAGTATCAGAGTACCCACCTAAAAAGTTTACCTGTCTGGTGGCTATTAATTATTATTGCACAAAATCTTGTTGATGATTTTCTAATTGTGCTTTCGTTAAACGAAATACACCATGGCCGCCTCGTTCAAACTCCAACCACTGAAATGGCACGTTGGGGAAAGCAGCAGTTAAATGGATTTGTGAATTACCCACTTCGCAAATCAATACCCCATTATCGCTAAGATGGCTCGCCGCTTGTGCCAATATTTGTCGTACTATATCTAAGCCATCAAAACCGCTACCTAAGCCCATTACTGGCTCATGTAAATACTCTTGCGGTAATGAATCGACATCTTCTTGATCGACATAGGGTGGATTTGTCACTATTAAATCATAGCTTTGCCCTACGACCCCAGAAAAAACATCAGATTGAATTGGAATAACTTGTGCTGATAAACCATGACCATCAATATTGATTTGTGCAACATTGAGTGCATCTATAGAAAGGTCTATTGCATCAACATCTGCTTCAGGAAAAGCAACAGCGCAAGCAATGGCAATACAACCACTACCTGTACATAAATCTAAAATTCGGTTTGGCGTTTTATCAATTAAACCTGCAAAACTATGCTCGATTAATTCACCTATTGGCGAGCGTGGTACGAGAACGCGCTCATCAACATAAAAGGGTAAACCACAAAACATTGCTTGATTGGTCAAATATGCTGCAGGTAGTCCTTCAACAATTCGGCGCTCAAATAACTGTAAAATTGCAACTCGCTCTTGAGGTATTAACCGACATTGCATTAGGTCATTAGCTATTTCTTGAGGTAAAGCAAGTTGATGCATAACTAAAGTAAGCGCTTCATGCCAAGCGTTATTTGTGCCATGGCCAAAATACAACTCAGCCTGATTAAATTGGCTAGCCCCAAAACGCACATAATCATTTACGGTGTGCAATTGCTCACTTACCTCTGCAAAATTTATTGTTTCCACACTTTCCTCTGGTTTTATCATCAAAACTGTTGTTTTTTATTATACTTTCACTTGTTATTGTTCGTCGATGTTTTTAGACTTCGCAAATGAAATTTAAAGACGCACTGAATGCGGAAGAAATAAAGTTATTTAAAGATGCTATAGGTAAGGTAAAACCTATTGTGCAGGACAGAATACACCCGGTAAAAAGAACCATCAAGCAGAAAACGTTGTTAGCAAAACAAAAAGATAAAAAAGCCTTAGCTGAATTTCACTTCTCGGATGAATTTGAACCTGATTTAAATAGCAACGGACCAGTAAAATACGTTCGTGATGGTGTTGATAGTTTTGAAGCTAAAAATTTACGGCGAGGCCATTACTCTCCTGATTTGATTTTAGATTTACACGGTCTTGATCAACAAGAGTCAAAACGTGAAATTGCCGCTTTACTCGCCGCTTGCGACAAAGAACATGCGCGATGTGTTTGTATAGTTCATGGTTTAGGCGGCCGTGTTTTGAAAAACAAAGTACCTCATTGGCTAGTACAACACCCCTATGTAATGGCCTTTCATCAAGCACCATTAGAATGGGGTGGTAATGGCGCGATATTAGTTTTAGTCGAATTAAAAGACAAATTTATTCGTGATTAATGCGGTATCTATCGCAATTTGAAAAAACAATATGATTGACGTTACAATTCGATATCATTGGGTGATATTAACTTAATAAGCTTGCCATTCATTTTGTCCAGATCATATTCAATTTGCGCTACTGAGGCAGTTTGAAATATTGGCATTGCGTGATCACTTGTCAGCTCAGCGACTAAATAGCTTACCAGTGGCATATGCGACACTAATAAAATATTTTGATACTGCTCAATGGCACAAACTGCATCTAAGTAATCATGTGCGTCCTTCGCGTTATCCTCTGGCGTAATAATACTTAAGCTTTGTCTTTTAGCTACACCACCTAGTTGGCTAATTACGGCGTCAGCTGTTTGTTGCGCGCGTAAATACGGGCTAACAAAAACACAATCAAATCTCAGACTGTTTTCTAATAACCATTGCCCAATAACGTGAGCTTCTTTAACGCCGTTTTCAGCCAACGGTCTGAGCTCATCGCTAGCAGCAACCATTTCAGCTTGCCCGTGACGCATAACAAAAATTTGCATAAACACCTTAATTTCAACACGTTTTTATTGTATCACCGCTCGCTAAGAGCATATATTTTCAACGATGAGACTATAAATTTTAAGAATTATCGCTATAGTAAAGGAATTGTTTATCTTTTTATAACATCTGTTAAGAATAAAATGGACTCACCTTATTCCTTAGGGTAATTTAGAACGATAAAAAATAAAACCAATAAACCATAGCAAGACCCTGCTATAGGTAAAATTGTGCGGGAGCGACAGTGAAACAAAGCCCGAATGACGCTAAAAAATATCAAACAATTACGCTAGGTAATGGCTTAAGAGCTTTATTGGTTCACAATCCAGAATCAAATAAATCTGCCGCAGCATTAGCCGTCAACGTTGGTCACTTCGATGATCCGATACATCGACAAGGACTTGCCCACTTTCTCGAGCACATGTTATTTCTTGGTACAAAAAACTTTCCTGATGGCAGCGAATATCAAAAATTTATTAATGAACATGGTGGCAGTAATAACGCATGGACAGCAACAGAACATACTTGTTTCTTCTTTGATATAGGTCATCAACACTTCAGTGCAGCAATAGAGCGCTTTGGCGAATTTTTCACCGCGCCATTATTGTCAGAAGAATTTGTTAATAAAGAACGTAAAAATATTGATGCCGAATTCAAACTCAAACTTAAAGATGATATTCGACGCCTATACGACGTTCATAAAGAAACAATCAACCAAGCACACCCTTTCGCTAAGTTTTCCGTAGGTAGTAGTGAAACCTTAGCAGATAAAACTGGTTACAATTTGCGTGATGAATTATGTGACTTTTTTCAAAAAAATTATCAAGCAAATTTCATGACCTTGGTGTTAGAGGGCCCACAATCTCTCACTGAATTAGAAAATTTAGCCAATAGCCATTTTTCCAAGGTTAAGTCTAATGGTATTGCTAAGGCTGAAATTAGCCAACCGCTTTATCTTCCTCAGCATCAAAAAAAATGGATATATGTAAAACCCGTTAAAAATGATCAACAACTGATTATCAGCTTTGCCATGCCAAGTATTGACAAATTTTATCGTCAAAAGCCTGAATCTATTCTGGCCTACTTAATTGGTCATGAAGGCCCTGGTAGCATTTTATCATTGTTAAAAAGTAAACAATGGGCGCTAGCTTTAACAGCAGGTTCAGGTATCAATGGTTCTAATTTTAAAGATTTCAATATTAGCATCTCGCTTTCTGAATTAGGTGCAAAAAATATAACAGCGATAGTTAGTACCGTGTTTTCATATCTAGATTTACTGAAACAAGCACCGCTTAATGAACAGTATTATCATGAGAAAAAGGCACTGGCAGAATTATCATTTTCTTACCAAGAAAAGTTATCGCCTCTGGATTCTGTCAGCCAACTTGTTATCAACATGCAACATTATCCAGAGCGTGATTACATTTTTGGCGATTACGTTATGGATGGGCAAAATACAGCAACACTAAATACCTTGCTTGAGTTTATGGTTGCTTCTAATATGCGTATTATTTCTATCGATAAAAATGGGCCTGAACAGCCCCATAGTAACACTAGTAAATGGTATCAAGTGCCTTACTCTGTCAACGATATTGAGCAACAGCAAATTGAGCAATGGCAGCAAGCACCTTCTTTCGCAGCACTCTCTTTACCCAATAAAAATCCTTATATAGTAGCTAGGCCTGAGCTGGTAAAAAGTGAAGATAAAAGTAGTAGCCCGCTAACACCACCAGAAAATATTTGTCAGCAAAATGGCCTAAATGTTTGGTTTAAACATGACACTAGCTTTAATACACCCAAAGGCTATATCTATCTATCGATAGACTCTCCAACAGTTATAGAAAGTGCAAGTACGATAGCAATGACCCGGTTATTTATTGATTTGTATAGCGATGCTGTCATTGAAGAACATTACGACGCCGAGTTAGCGGGCATTCACTATCACTTGTATTCTCATCAAAGTGGGCTAACACTGCAATTATCAGGCATTAGCACCAAGCAAGAACAACTTTTACCCCTATTGTTAGCCAGCCTTATGCAAGGAAAATTTTGTCCAAATAAATTCGAATTATTTAAGCAACAACTGCTCAGTCATTGGCATAACGCAGAAAATAGTAAATCAATATCACAACTATTTGCTAACCTTAGCGCCACAATGCAACCGAAAAGTCCAAGTAGCCAAACCTTAATTAACGCCCTTGAAAAGGTAGAATTTCAACAGTTTAAAAGTTTTGTACCTAAAATATTTGAAAACACCTCAGTAGATGCCTTAATTCATGGGAATTGGTCAAAGCAATCTGCTGACAAAATCATTTCAAATATCAAGCAAGTATTTACGGGTAAGTTGTCTGACAATAATCAAGTGCAAACTCCTTGTATCGATATTCAAGGGCTTGGAACGTTAACACTCCCAATGCAGTTAACAGAGCATGACCACGCGGCAGTACTCTATTATCCCATGCCAGATAAAGACCTACGAACAGTAGCATTAACCATGTTAACCAATCAGTTACTGTCACCAAATTTCTTTCAAGAAATGCGCACAGAAAAACAATATGGTTATTTAGTTGGTGTCGGCTTTATCCCCATTAATCGCTATCCTGGCATTGCTTTTTATATTCAATCGCCACATACCGACTCAGTCACATTAACAGAGGCTATGGACGACTTTATTGCTCGCTCAAATGATTACATCGCGAATTTACCTGCTGAACATTGGCAACATTTACAATTTGGTCTTGCTAGTCAATTACAGGAAAAAGACTCAAACTTAAGAATTAAAAGTCAGCGTTATTGGGCGGCTATTTGTAATAAAGAATCATCATTTAGCGAAAAGCAAAAGTTGATTTCAATTATTGAAAGTTTATCAGTAAACGATTTAGCTGAGTTTATCCAACAATACTTCCATGGCGCTAAGGTAAAAGACCGATTGTCATTACTAAGTTACGAAAACAACGAGCAGTTAGACAAAATGGCGGACAAAGTGATAATTAATCACAATATCGAATCTTTATTGAAAAAATGTCAAAGAAAATATTAATCTAGCCGATACAGACATATAACTGTGTTTTTAGTGCTCTTTACCCACGTGATTCTGGCACAATAACACCAAATATTGACTTAGTTCCTCACATCATTTGTAATAGGGTGTGGCTTCCAAAAAAACAATAAAAATATGGCATACCTAATAAGTTAAATCATTAAGGTATGGGTTCACTACCAAAAGGTTGTATTAGTGCTTTTGCTTTTTTTCAAAAATAAATTAATTCCCCCATTTCATGCAATGCTTGCTGTTTTAGCTATGCTGATTTTGCTATTTCCTTATAGCGAAGTGCTAGCTTCAGAAAACAACATTAATCAAAATCCATTGAAATTTAAACGTATTTCAATCGCCGAAGGTTTATCACAGAGCTATGTTTACGATATAACTCAAGATAACAATGGCTTTATATGGATAGCTACACAAGACGGCTTAAATCGTTACGATGGTAAAAACTTTGTTTATTATCGTCACGACAGTACCGATAATAAATCAATTGCTAATAACATTATTAGAAAAATTTTTATCGATAGCAAAAATGTACTCTGGGTTGGTACAAATAAAGGGCTAAGCCGATATAACGAATCATTAGATAACTTTGATAACTTCCTCAATCAAACTAACGACAGTAACTCCCTGAAAGACAATGAAATTTGGGATATCTATCAAGACAAACAAAATGACATTTGGGTATCAACTAAAGAAGGTCTACATAAATTCGACAGCGAAAATAAGAATTTCTCTAGGATACGAATTCGTGGATTTGATACTGCCTTAAAAGAAATTAAAACTATTTTTCAAGATGAAAAAGGTAATTATTGGCTTGGTACTTATGATAAAGGTATATACTTGGCAAACAGTACACTGTCATTTTTAGTACCGCTATCTGGTGAAAACAAGTGGAATCTATCACTTAACGCTACCAGCCTTTATGACCTAAAGACTATTGATAATCAATATTGGTTAGCTACAGATAATGGCTTGTTTGTTATTTCTCAAGATTACAAAATTAAAAAGCATTACTCCTCTGACTCAGAAAATGTAGATGATAAATTATTATCTAATAATGTGAGGTCTATCGCATTATTAGATGAATCGATGGTTTGGCTTGGCACGCTAAATGGGCTAAATATTATCAACTTGCTCTCTGGAGATATAGACGCTTATCAAACTGTGCAGCATAAAAGTGCTATTTCAAATAACTATATATTAAAATTATTTAAAGACAGTGCGGATAATATTTGGATCGGAACTAACGGCAGTGGCATCAATACCTTTAACAGTTTACAGTTAAAAATTAGACATGGTTTATTTAGTTATGATGAAATACCTAGTGCCGTATATGCGTTTGCTGAATCTAAAGATGGAAGGATCTGGTTTGCAACAGATAATGGAAAACTAAGCTACACAAACTCAGATGAAAAAATAGTTCATCTAAAAATTGGCAACAAGACAGCAATTTCTCACTTAATGATAGACGATCAAGATAATTTTTGGTTACAGGCTGAACCGGAAAGTCCTAATAAACCTGGAAGTCTCTATTACTTTGATACTAAGACTTTAACATTAATTGAGAATAAGGCATGGGGACTCAACTTATCTCATACCAAATACAGTCAATTGTTTTTGATAGAAAATAAAATTTGGTTTATTGATAACGAAATGCAATTAGCATCTTTTGACATTAAAACCAATCAATTTGAAATTTATGAACAAGAGAATGGTAGCCTATTTACTACCTTAAAATACGACAATAACAACACAATATGGCTCTCCACAAGCAGAGGTGAAATATTAACCTTTAATGTATCAAAACTTGATTTTTCAAATAATTTATATTTATTATCGAATAGCAACGTATTTGGGGAAATATCTACTATTTCATTGTCCAATGAATGGATTTGGTTAGGTTCACAACTCAACGGTTTAGCATTAATAAACAAAAACAATAATACTAATTTGTTGTTCAACGAAAAAAATGGTCTTAGTAATAATTTCATTGCGGACATAGTAATTGATTCTACAGGTAAAGGTTGGCTTTCAACGAATATCGGCATTAACTCAGTTGATCCTAAAAATAAAATAGTAAAATCTTACAATAAAGATATGCTATTAAGTGACAATGAGTATATTAGCGATAGTTCTATACTAACTTCTGCTGATACAATTTTTTTTGGAGGAATAAATGGTTTCCATACCTTCATTCCTCAAGAGATTTCTCGCATTGGACAACTGACACCTACTCCCACTATTTCTAATATACTCATAGCGAACAAAGAGGTTCCTGTTGCGACCACTTTGCACTCTAATATAACCGATAAAGAGTTTTATTTAGACAAATCCCCTAATCATTTAACTACTCTTACGCTGAAGCACACACAGTCCCAATTTAGCATTGAATTTATTACCCCTAATACAAAGTTACCGAACCAGCTAAACTATCGATACCGTTTAATTGGATTAGAAGATCAATGGATAGATTCTGGTAAAAATAATCAAAGAGCAACTTACACTAATTTAAACTCTGGCGATTATACTTTTGAAGTACTGGCCTACGATTTACAAAACAATCAAGAAAGTAAAATAAAATCGCTCAATATCACCATAATGCCGCCATGGTGGTTATCAACTAGCGCGCTATTAGTTTATAGCCTGATTACACTGTTAATATTTGCCTATATCATGCAACAGATGCGTCATAAGCGTTTATATCATTTACAAATAAAGTTAAGTGAAGAACGTCTTAAGTTATCACTTTGGGGTAGCGGTGATGAAATGTGGGATTGGAACATTAAAAGTGGAAAAATATTCCGATCAAATATATGGGGAATTTTAGAATTTCCACAAGACGGCAGACGTAATGTTGGCAAAGATGAAACCAACATCCATCAACACGATATCCCGCGGGTACGAGAGGCTTTAAACCAACATTTTGACGACAGCAACGAACATTTTGAAGCCACGTATCGTGTTAAAGATAAAGACGAAAAATGGATTTGGGTGCTCGATCGCGGTAAAATTGTCGAACGAGATGAAAAAAACAAACCTAGCCGAATGACAGGTACCTTAAAAGATATTAGTCAAATCAAACGTGCAGATGAACGTTTAAAGCTTTTTGCTAAATGTATCGAAAACATTTCAGACGCGATTGTTATTTATGACCGTCAATTTACTGTTGTTGATGTTAATAAAGCATTTCAAAGCATTACGGGCAGAACTAAGTTACAAATGCGTGGGACTTTGCTTAAATTTGAACAATACCCCGATAGCTTTAACCAAAATGTTAAAAAACATTTAATTACCAAAGGTAGTTGGCACGGCGAAATAGAAAATACCCGTGACAATGGCGATATTTATTTAACCGATTTAAATATTGATATCATTCGTGACGAAAATAACAATATCTCGCACTTTGTAGGCGTTTTCTCTGATATAACTAAGCGGAAACAAACAGAAGCAGAATTAAGAAAGCTCGCTAATACCGATACCTTAACTGGCTTGCCTAATCGGGCTTATTTTCAAGCTAATCAACAAAAATTAGTTAACAGTAAAATTCCGCATGCTTTGCTGGTGTTTGATTTAGATAACTTTAAAAAAGTGAATGATTCTTTAGGGCACGAAGTCGGCGATGTATTGCTTTGTAAAGTTGCCGAACGCATTAATAGTTTAGGAAGAAATCAAGATACCGTTTATCGTTTAGGCGGTGATGAATTTAGTTTAATTATTGAAAATACCAATGATATTCATACCATCACCACAATTGGCAAACAAGTTTTAAAGTCTATTGCGCTACCACTGAGGCTTAAAAGCCAGGAAATTGTGCTTTATAGTAGTATTGGCATCGTACTCTACCCTGAAGATGGTAAAAGCCCACAAGAGCTTCTTAAAAATGCCGATACGGCTATGTATCACGCTAAAAACACTGGTGGTAATAAATACCAGTTTTTCAGCGATTCAATGAATAAAACCGCGGTAAAGCGCCTACAAATAGAAAGCTTAATCAGACACGGTTTAAAAGAAGATTTATTTTCGGTTTTTTATCAGCCAAAAATCGAGATCGCGACAGGAAAAATAGCAGGAATGGAAGCCTTAGTGCGCTTTGAAACACCCAGAAAAGGCATCATTAGTCCTGTAGTATTTATCCCGGTCTCAGAAGAGACTGGGCAAATTATTGATATTGGTGAAGTCGTTTTACGCAAGGCCTGTATTGCTACCAAAAAGTGGGTTGATGCTGGACTGTTTGACGGCCGTGTAGCGGTAAACCTTTCTGCAGTTCAGTTCACACAACCTAACCTAGTAGCAATGATTGCCGATGCCTTAAAAGAAAGTGCTTTACCGGCAAAATATTTAGAGTTAGAAATAACTGAAGGTACTGTAATGGATTCGCCACAAAAAGCGATCGATACCATGCTACAAATTCGTGCGATGGGTATCCATTTATCGCTAGATGATTTTGGTACCGGTTATTCATCACTCGCATACTTGAAAAAATTCCCGCTAAATACCCTAAAAATAGACAAAGCCTTTGTTGATGATATTGAAACCTCTGAGCAGGGCCGAAACATGGTCGCGACTATAGTCACCATCGCGCATAACTTAGGTATGCAAGTAGTCGCAGAGGGTGTTGAAACCAATCAACAACTCAGTTTTCTTTCAGGCTTACGCTGTGAGCAATTACAAGGTTACCTTTATAGCAAACCACTACCTGTAGGCGACTTCCAAAAATACTTACTTTCCTTTCAAATCACCAATAAATCGACTTCGTTTGGAAATAATTCAATCTAAATAAAAGTGTCGGCTTTCTGACACTGTAACTCCACTGTAAAAAACACGCTAACAGCCTTGTAAATCAAGGACTTTATCATTGGCACGATTCTCGCTTTACCCTTATTGAATTTAACTTAATAAAAAAGGGTATACCATGCTTAGTTCTCTAATTCTTTCTTTTGCTATGTCAGCAACTCCAACACCAGTAATTAATAATGAAGCTTTTATAATCGAAGAAGTCGGAACTCGTCGTAACGACATTCGTATTGGAACTCGTCGTAACGACATTCGTATTGGAACTCGTCGTAACGACATTCGTATCGATACTAGTAGTAACGAAATTAGCATCTAGGGGGCTTTATGATTAACTTAATTAAAGCATTATTTATTACTGAAAAGACTGAAAACACTATTGCTGCAAGCATCGAAATTAAAGAGATGCCAGCAAGCACTTGGTGGAATTAAGCTCTAATAACCTCAGCAGTGGGTTAAAAAAGAGTATTGGACACTTCGCTACAAGGAAGTTAGCGTCTTTATAAAATGTTTATAATGTACCTTATAAAGTAAAGGTTGACGTTATAAACAACAGGAAATAGTTTTGTATTATGCTGAAAATAACAAACAGTCAAAACCAAAGCGTTGGTATGTTTTTAAACGTTTTTTCATACAGAACATTGGCCAAACAAAAGGGCCAAACATCAAACCTGCAGTTGCCCATCGCTTTATTCCTAAGCCACTACAGATGGCCTGACAATAAAAAAACAACGAAAAAACCACACTTAAAGCCACACTGAATAACAAAATCATGCTCTACTCACTTCGAAAACATTATACTTACAATGACAAAAACTACTAAACTGATGCATTTTATCAAGTTTAGAGTAATTATTCAAAAAGTATTTCCCTTAGATATATCACAACTTATTTGTATCAACATACCGCTATCCTTGAATAATAACTGAAAAAAAAGAGGCAATAAATTGCCTCTTAGTTCGTCAATTATTGCCACCATCACGGCAAATAGATACCGTTAATAGTGGCGTTTGTTATAGTGCTATTTATAAAAACTATCACCTTGCTCTGCCATTTTCACCAAAGCCTCACAAGGAGAAAATCGCTCACCAAACTCAGCTTGCCACTGCGTTAGTTTACTCACTATAGTTTCAGCACCAATTTTATCCATGTATTGAAATGGACCACCAAGGAAAGGCGGAAAACCTATGCCGAAAATAGCGCCAATATCACCGTCACGAGCATTACGAATAATACCTTCATCTAAACAACGAGCAGCTTCATTAAGCATCATATAAACACAACGTTCAGCTTGCGCATCAGTAACATTTTTATTGCTAACCTGCAGTCCTAATAAGGTATATACGCTCTCATCAACTAATTTTTTCTTACTTTTGGTATTATATTGATAAAAACCTTTTTTCGCTTTTTTACCTAAACGACCATCATCAATTAATTTTGAAAATGCCGCAGGTGGTGCAAACCTATCACCTAATTCAGCTTGTAAGATAGGACCAATTTTAGACCCTACATCAATACCAACTTCATCTAATAACTGCATAGGTCCAACAGGGAAGCCAAATTTAACCATGGCTTTATCAAGTGCTTCAATAGAGTAGCCTTCAAGCAATAGTATGGCGGCTTCATTCATATATGGCGCTAAAATTCGATTAACATAAAAGCCAGCTTTATCTTTCACAACAATCGGTGTTTTACCTTGCTTCTTAGCAAAGGCTACTGTTGTTGAGATAGTTTGATCAGAGGTTTTCTCATGAGCAATTATTTCCGCCAACGGCATTTTGTCAACGGGCGAGAAGTAATGTAAACCTATTACATTCTCAGGACGTAATGCTTTTTCTGCTATTTGCCCTATTGGTAAACTCGACGTGTTACTGGCGAAAATAGTACTTTCTTTACAATGGCTTTCAATGTCGGCCACCATATTTTGTTTTAATGTTAGATCTTCAAACACAGCTTCAACAACAATATCAACATTAGAAAAACCAGAATATTCAGTCGTACCCGTTATCAGGGCTAATTGACTTTGCATTTCGTTATGACGCATAAAACGGCGTTTAACTTTTTTGTTCAGCAAATCATAACCATACTTCAAAGCGGAACTAATGCCTTGTTGTGAAATATCTTTTATACGTACTGGCAATTTTGCTTTTGTAGCGGTGACAAAAGCAATTCCACCACCCATTAGGCCGCCACCAAGTACAGCTGTTTTGCTAATTTTTTCAGGGGCAACACCTTCAACACCCTGCTCTTTTTTCATATCTGTTGTGGCAAAAAATAGTTGTCTAAGCTGAGCTGAAACATCAGACATAACTAACTGACCAAAATGGTCAGCTTCCACTTGATAACCTTTTGAAGGCGCTTGCTCAACACCAGCACGAATACAGTCTATTATTTTTAAAGGTGCCGGATAATTACCTTTAGTTTTACTTAACACTGTTTTCGTTGCTTGACCAAATAAAATACTGCGGCCTAAACCATTACCTTCAAGTAGCTTATCCATTAATGATAATTGACGAGCTTTAGGTTTTACCTTGCCAGAAAGTGCAAGTTGTTCAGCTGTTTTAAGCAAAACACTATTCGGTACTACATCACTTACCAAGCCTGCCTTTAATGCTTCCTTAGCGCGTAACTGTTTACCGGTAAGCATCATATCTAATGCTTTTTGAATACCAACACGTTTGGGTAATCTTTGTGTGCCACCGCCACCTGGCAATAAACCTAATTGCACTTCAGGCAAGCCTAGTGCTGTTTTAGGACTGTCACTACAAACTATCGCATGACATGCCATAGCAAGCTCTAATCCACCGCCTAAACAAGCACCATGAACCGCCGCCACAACTGGAATAGATAGATTTTCAAGTTGATCAAATATCATTTGCCCTTGGCGAGACAAAGCAGTCGCTTCAGAAGCCGAAGTGCAGCTGGCTAACATATGTACATCAGCGCCAGCGACAAAAGAATCTGCTTTACCACTGGTTAATACTAAGCCGATAATTGTTTTATCGTCGCGTATCTCTTTTAATATTTCAGCAATTTCATCAGCAAATTCCGCTTTTAATGTATTCATGGAATCGCCTTTAACGTCCATGATCAAATGGGCAATGCCATTTTCTTGGCGCGCTAAACTAAAGGTACTATTATTTTCTGGTTGTTCTGTATTTGTTGCATCAGTCATTAGTCTGTCTCCACAATCATAGCCGCACCTAAACCACCTGCTGCACAAGCCGTAGTTAAGCCAACACCGCCGCCACGACGGTTTAATTCATTCAATGTTTGTACAATCAAGCGCGTGCCAGTTGCGGCAAACGGATGACCATAAGCTAGCGAACCACCCATCACATTAAACTTGTCCATATCTATTTCACCAATGGCCTTATCGCGACCTAAATGAGTTTGGGCAAACTTATTACTAGCAAACATTTTTACGTTGGCAAGTGCTTGTGCTGCAAAAGCTTCATGCATTTCAATTAAATCTAAATCAGCTAAATTCATGCCCGCTCGCTGTAAAGCTATTGGCGAGGCATAGCTTGGCCCCATTAACATATCTTCCCATACATCAATAGCGGCAAAGCCGTAACTGCGAATATAACCTAATGGCTTATATCCTAGCTCTTTCGCTCTACCTTCACGCATCATTAAAATTGCCGAAGCACCATCGGTAAGTGGCGTACTGGTAGCAGCAGTTACCGTACCGTGTTTGCGATCAAAAACTGGACGTAATTTAGCGTAACTGGCTAATTCAGAGTTTTCACGGATACAATTATCTTTTTCAATAAACGACTTATAGGGTTCGCTGTGCGCAGTCATTACCTCACCCGCTAACTTACCTTCTTGCCAACTTTTTGTGGCTAAAGTATGTGAACGATGAGCTAATGCATCTTGTGCTTCACGGGTAATACCATGAGTTTTTGCCATTTGTTCCGCGGTATGCCCCATTGACAAGCCAGTAGAGTATTCTGCAACCGCAGGGGGAACTGGTAATATATCTTTAAAATTAAGTTGACGTATCAACGCCATTTTTGCACCAAATGAGCGGGCTTTACTTAAATCTAATAAGGTGCGAGCGAATTTTTTCGACACACCGATAGGCGCAACAGAAGATGAGTCAGCGCCACCAGCGACACCAACATCAACAAAACCAGCCATAATTGACTCGGCAACATTAACTGCCGATTGAAAACTAGTAGCGCATGCACGTGAAACACTATAAGCATCAGTATGAACATTCATACCGGTGCCTAAAACAATTTCGCGAGCAATATTTGGCGCTTCTGGCATTTGTACAACTTGACCGAAAACTAACTGATCGATAATTTTGGGGTCAACGTCATGCTTTTGTAGTAATTCATTAACAACAATTTTACCTAAGTCGACGGCAGGAATACCATGAAAAGCGGTAGCTTGTTTTGCGAATGGCGTGCGTAAACCAGCGACTATAGCTATTCGCTCTCCACTGCCTGTTACTAATTTTGATTTTGTCATTTTTAATTCCATCTTGTTGCAACACTCAAGAGGTCAGACCTCTTTGGATTTATGATAATTCTAACGATATATAGAAATAATTCAATCATTAGCTACAAATTTAACCAAACTAATACCAAAGCATTAAAAAAGCTAAAGAAAAAACCCTACAATTTTGTCATGGTGGTTGTTTTTTAAAACATGAACCTTATATCAACTTGTGGGTCAGACTTGCTGACTTAAATTTTTATAATAAATAAGAACGATAAACTATGGCTATTGAACATTTTTCTTCATTAAAAGAACATTTATCTTCACAAATTATCGGACAGCATGCGCTGGTTGAAAACTTACTCATTGCGCTTTTAGCTAATGGTCATCTTATTGTAGAAGGTCCTCCGGGTTTAGCAAAAACTCGTGCTGTTAACGCATTAGCCCAAGGCTTAGAAGCTGACTTTCATCGAGTTCAGTTTACCCCAGATTTATTACCGGCAGATTTAACCGGCACCGATATCTACCGCCCTGAAGATGGTACCTTTGTTTTTCAACCTGGACCATTATTTCGTAACTTAGTGCTAGCCGATGAAATAAACCGTGCGCCGGCAAAAGTGCAGTCTGCGTTATTAGAGGCGATGGCTGAAGGCCAAATTACCGTGGGCCGAAACACATACCCATTACCTGAATTATTTTTAGTGATGGCAACACAAAACCCGATTGAACAAGAAGGTACTTACCCATTACCTGAAGCACAGCTCGATCGTTTTTTAATGCATGTTGAAATTGACTACCCTGATGCAGCCAGCGAGTTAGAAATATTAAAACTTAACCGTGGTGAAGCGTTAAAACTGGAAAAAAAAGCGGTTAAAGAAATCACTCAAGACGACATTTTCGCTGCTCGCAAACAAGTAATGCAAATTCACATGGCGCCAGCGGTAGAGAATTATATCGTTGACTTGATTATGGCAACACGTAATCCAGAAAAGTATGACGATAAGTTAAAGCAATGGCTTGCATATGGTGCTAGTCCACGTGCCACTATTGCCTTAGATCGTTGCGCACGAGCAAGAGCTTGGCTAAATAATAGAGACTTTGTTAGCCCTGAAGACGTACAAGCGGTTTTTCACAATGTATTGCGTCACCGCATAATAATGACCTACCAAGCTGAAGCAGAAGGTATCAGTAGTAATCAACTACTTGACCATTTACTTAGTTTAGTGGCTGTTGCCTAGGCGCAAGTTACCCTTATGTGGTTTAATCAAAAAAAATCGACCGAGCAAAACAACCCTCAAACATTACTTGATGAACTGTCCAGTAATGGCATTGAATTAACCATAGATGAGCTGATTCGTTATCAGGCGAAAAGCTCACTGATTAATTTAGCAGCATCGAAAAGCTCGCATGGCAAAATGTCAGGTAATTACCTCGCCCGCAGTAAAGGCCGAGGTATGGAGTTTGATGAAGTGCGCCAATATCAAAACGGTGACGACATTCGTGCTATTGATTGGCGAGTTACGGCGCGTACAGGTAAAACGCACACAAAATTATTTCGTGAAGAAGTTGAACGCCCAGTACTTATCGCCACTGATTTAAGTACCAGCATGTTATTTGGCAGCCGTTTGCTTTTTAAATCTGTACAAGCCTCACATGTGGCTTCTCTTGTCGCTTGGCATGCGAAATCGCGTGGCGATCGCATCGGCGGTGTAGTGTTTAATCAACACAATCACACTGAACTAAAGCCGCGTAGCCGACAACAAGGCGTGCTGCATTATTTGCATGCACTCGTCAAAAGCCACGCCGACTCGATTCATATTGCTAGCGAAGCTTTAGATCGAGCACAAGCTAAATTAGCCTTTGAACAAAACTGCGCGCGCCTGCGTCATCTCGCAAAGCCGGGCAGTTTAGTGTATTTAATTACCGATGCATTTAGCCTTTCTGAAGAGGCAGTACGTCACTTAGCTAATATTAGTCGGCACTGTGAATTAGTGGTGTGCTTGATCAGCGACCCTCTCGAACAACAACTCCCCGATAGCGTGCAAAAAATTAGCGTTGCCATTACTAACGGTGACGACGAAAGACAACAATTTATACTGGGTGACAAAGCACTTGCTGAAAAATATCATCAACAAGCCATGAGCTTAAACGACACCATTGAACAACAATTAACTAAAGCAGGCGCTCGCTTACTGCACTTTTGTGCTAGTGAAACCCTGGAAATCCAATTACATCGCGGAGTAGCGTCATGGATCCGTTAGCACAACTAAGCGATATTCACCTGCCTGGTAATGTGCACAATTACCCTATTGCGCCAGGTTGGTGGCTTTTAGCCATCATTGTTTTAGCGTTAATTATTTATGCTGTAGTAAAAATACGTCAATATTTTATTAAGCGTAAAGCGCAAAAAACGGCACTAAAAAAATTATCTACCGCGACTGAAATCAGTACTATCGTCACTTTACTAAAATGGGCCACTTTACAGTATTTTCCACGAGACAAAGTAGCGCACTTAACTGGCGATGCGTTTAAAGCGTTTTTACTTACAACACTGCCTACTAAGCAACAAGATAAATTTACTGAACTTAGTGGCGAGCATTTTAATTCTGTCTATAAAAGTGATTCTGCTAGCCAAAAAATTGATGATTTTTCTGCCGCGGCAAAATTATGGCTCAGCCATGCTCTGCCGCCAAAAAAAGACTTATCTATGTTAAGCAGTTCTAAAACTAAAGATGAATACGTTTCAGTAAATAGTGTTAGTAGTACAGAAGTTGAAAATGAATCAGTCGAAGTTATTACAGAAAGTAATGGAGCAAAATCATGATCCATTTTGATTTCCTCTGGGCATTAATCGCCCTGCCTCTGCCGTTACTTGTTTATTGGTTACCCGCTAAAAAACAAGTACAAGCAGCGCCGCTGAAAATGCCAACCATCATTAAAGGCATGCAAACAAAAGAGTTTGCGCCAGAAAAGAAAAAAACATCACTGCTGATACTCAGTCTTATTTGGCTGTTAGTTGTGTCTGCCAGTACTCAGCCACAATGGTTGGGAGAAGCCGTCAATGTGCCAACTGAAGGTCGCGAAATGATGATTGCTGTCGATCTTTCCGGCAGTATGCAAGTAGAAGATATGAGCCTTAATGGCCGTAGTGTCAATCGCCTTGATATGCTAAAAGTACTGCTAGGTGAATTTATCGAACGACGCAGTGGTGACAGGTTAGGTCTTATCTTATTCGGTGACGATGCCTACATGCAAACCCCCATGACTTTTGATCGTAAAACCGTGCAACAAATGCTTGATGAAACCGTATTAGGGCTAGTCGGTAAACAAACCGCTATTGGTGATGCTATCGCACTTGCTGTTAAACGTTTTGATGAAAAGAAAGACTCGAATCGCGTATTATTGTTACTCACCGATGGCCAAAATACCGCAGGGAAAATAACCCCAGAGCAAGCGCTTGAATTGGCTGTAGCAAAAGATATCACCATATACACTATCGGTATAGGCGCCGATGTTATGATCCAAAATTCATTGTTTGGCGCTCGCCGAGTTAATCCTTCAAGTGAACTTGACGAAGAAACCCTACAGCGCATTGCTGATGAAACCGGCGGATATTATTTCCGTGCCCGCGCCAGCGAAGACATGAGTAAAATTTATACATTATTAGATGATCTAGAGCCTGTAGAACAAGAACAGCAACAAATGCGACCATTAACCGCCTTGTTCCACTGGCCTTTAGGGTTAGCTTTACTGATAAGTTTGCTGACCCTGTTAATTAAGAGTATTTCCAATGGACACTTTTTCCTCCGCAGAAAAGAAGTAACGGGAGTGAAGCATTAACATGGCTGACTTTCATTTTATTCGCCCGCTTTGGCTTTTGGCCATTATTGTCTTAATTTTCATGTTGTTTATGTTAAAAAAACTGCGTGTTAAACAATCTGGCTGGCAACAGCTTTTACCCGCACATTTAGCTAAAGTACTAGTGCAAGGAAACACAAAAGCGAAATCTAGCTCATTGGCCTTGCCCTTTTTTATTGGCTTACTTGCCATTATTGCTATGGCAGGCCCTAGCTGGCAAAAGTTGCCGCAGCCTGTATATCAAGTAGCCCAAGGCTCGGTCTTGATCATGGACATGTCGTACTCAATGTACTCAACTGACGTTTCGCCTAATCGCCTGACACGTGCGCGCTATAAAGCCATAGATCTACTCGATAATATTAAAGAAGGTGAAATAGGCCTTATCGCTTATGCTGGCGATGCTTTTAACATTAGTCCGCTAACTGGCGACAGCAATAATATAAAATTATTACTACCATCATTAAGCCCTGAGCTTATGCCGGTGCTTGGTAGTAATCCTTTCGCAGCACTTACGCTGGCCAACGAAATGTTAGTCAACGCAGGTCATAACACCGGGGATATATATTGGTTTACTGACGGCATTGATAACATAGATATTCAAGATATAACTCAGTGGTCGCGCAATCACCCTTATCGCCTTAACATTCTTGGCGTTGGCACAAAGACCGGTGCCCCTATTAAACTCAATAATGGCGAGTTGATGAAAGACGACAACGGCGCAATTATTGTGCCTAAGTTAACAGTGCAAGCATTAAGAGGACTAGCAAAACGCGGTAGAGGAAACTACACCACGCTAACTCATGATAATAAAGATATTGAACGACTCACTTTCAAAACACTGCTTAGTGACACGGACACAGACAATACCAAAGAAAGCGAAAATACCGGTGATCAATGGCAAGAGTTTGGTCCTTACTTATTGCTCTTAGTTTTGCCACTGCTATTAAGTTATTTCAGACGAGGCGCACTGCTAGTAACATTGCCGTTTGCCCTAATGTTAATGCCTAATAACAACGCTCATGCAGATCTTTGGCAAGACCTTTGGAAAACTAAAGATCAACAAGGGCAAGCGCATTTTAAAAGTGAACAATATCAGCAAGCTGCTGAGCAGTTTAAAAACCCTTTATGGCAAGGCAGTGCGCACTATAAAGCCGGTGATTACGAACAAGCCTTAGCCGCATTTCAACAAGAGAGCACCGCTGACGCCTTATATAATCAAGGTAATGCGTTGGCTAAACTACAAAAAGTTGACGAAGCGATAGCTGCCTATGATAAAGCTTTACAGCTTGATCCAAATTTAGCCGATGCCAAAAAGAATAAAGCCATTCTTGAACAGTTAAAGCAACAGCAAGAAAACCAAGAGCAAGAATCTGGTGACGATAAGCAACAACAAGACAAAGATAAAGACCAGCAAAATCAAAATGGTGAGAGTCAAGACAGCCAAAGCCAAGACGGTGAAAGCAAAGACGGTGAAAGCAAAGAAGGCGATCAACAAAAAAGTGAGCAGCAAGGTCAGCAAAACTCAGAACCACAAGACCAATCCGAACAAGGAGAATCTTCTGAGCAAAAAAATTCTGAAGAACAACAAGCGCAAAAAGATCAACAACAAACTGACAGCGAGCAGCAAGAGCAGTCAGAAGAGCAACAAGCTAAAAATGCTCAACAAGCCAAAGACGCTGAAGAGACAAATGACGCACAAAGCGCAGCAGCACAACAAGTAGCTGAGCAATTAGCTAAAGAGACCGAACAAAAACATCAACAGTTACTGAATAAAGTAACCGATGATCCCTATATGTTACTGAGAAATAAAATGCAGTTAGAGTATCAAAAACGTAATCAAGACCGCCGAAATGTAGGAGTTAAGAAGAAGTGGTAAAAGTTATAATTACTTTGTTAGCTATTTTATTATCACTTAATAGCTACGCGTTAACAAAAGTTAGTGCAACGGTTGATAAAAATCCAGCGGTGGTTAATGAATCATTAATATTAACCGTTGTTGCTGATGATGATATCGACAGCAACGCCTTAGATACATCAACACTGTTAGGTGACTTTATTGTTGGCCGAACATCGGTAAGTTCACAAACCAGCATGGTGAACTTTGACACCACTCGCACCACTACCTGGACCACAGTACTCATTCCGCGCAAGCCAGGAGAACTTATCATTCCTGCGTTTAATATCGACGGTGTAAAAACACAAGTTATCGCTATTAAAGCCCTAGCAGCAGACAAATTAACGGCTTCGAATCAACAAGAATTGTTTATTACCACGCAAGTCTCAGCCACCGATTTATACGTACAACAGCAAATTACGCTGACGGTAAAATTACACTTCGCAGCAGAGCTAAAACGTGGCAGTTTGACCGAACCTAGCTTAACAGGCGCTAATATTTTACAAATCGGCAAAGATAAAGAATCTGAAAATATTATCAACGGTAAACGTTATCGTATTATCGAACGAGTTTATGCCATTAGCCCACAACAAAGTGGTGATGTGGTATTAAAATCTCCGATTTTTTCTGGCGAGATCATCATGCCATCAGCAAGGCGATCTAACTTTTTAAGTTTCGCGGATACTAAACCTGTCAGTATCATTGGTGATGATATTGCGTTAACGGTTAAAGCTATTCCAACACAAATCAGCGGTGCATGGTTACCTAGCGAATTACTAGCCTTACATCAAGAATGGCAACCCGTACCCAGCCAATTTAAAGTGGGTGAACCTATCACCCGCACCATTACACTTACCGCAGCGGGGCTTTCAAAAGAGCAACTCCCCGAAATCACCATGGAAGTACCCCAAGGTCTTAAAGTTTACCCCGATCAAGAAGAACTCCACACTGGCCTAAACAATGAACGTTTAGTCAGTCAAAAAGTGGTAAATTTTGCCATTGTTGCAAGTCAAGCGGGTGAGTATCAATTGCCTGAAATTACTATTCCTTGGTGGAATACTGTGACGAATAAAGCAGAAATAGCAAAAATACCTGGGCAAAAAATCATAATTTTACCTAACGCTGATATAGCCCCAAGCACGATACAGCAACCACCCAGCGTTAACCTTGAAAGTCCAACACAACCAAGGGTGGTAGAAACGGTAATCATTCAAAAAGACAACTTCTTGCAATGGCTATTTTTAGCTTTATGGCTATTAACATTATTAGCTTGGTATATAACCGCTAAGCGTCCTTTTAAGATTAAGCAAACGTCTAGTGCGACTAATGGCAAGGTCAATAATGCTCACCTTGCTATATTGGCGGCATGTAAACAAAATAATGGCGAATTAGCCTTAGCCTCTTTACTGCCTTGGGCGCAATCGCAAGCATCAGTTAATAATCAAAGCGATGCACTAACAACCCTTGATTCATTACATGAATATTTTAGCGACAAAGCGCTTTCTGACGCCATAGTTGAGCTTCAACAAAGCTATTATGGCAAAAGTCCTAGCCAATGGTCAGGCAACAATCTTCTCGATGCAATACAAACGCTACATAAAAAAAATCATGTTAAATCAGCTCATTCTGCAATAGCCCTTAATCCTTAAACCTTAAACCTTAAACCTTAAACCAAATGTTTACCTAAAAAGGAGCTATAGCCAATAGCTCCTTTTATATTTTCTCAATAATATTCAATATTCGTTAGCCTTACGCCCAATCACTGTGATTTTCTGCCAATATTATTTCCACTAACAATCAGGCTGTTATTCACGTTATAGTAAAACTATGTAAAAAAATGCATTAGTGCGAAATAAAATGACAAAGCCTCAGGTCTCTTACAACATGGCGACAAAACAAGTTAGATACGAAGCACTCGTTAAAGCATTGCATGCAGATTTATATCGGTATGGCTACTGGTTATGCCACGACAAGCATATTGCTGAAGACTTAGTGCAAGAAACATTTTTACGTGCATGGCGCGCGCTTGACTCGTTGAAAGACGAAAAGGCAGCAAAGTCATGGTTAATTACTATTCTGCGCAGAGAAAACGCACGTAGGTTTGAACGCAAGCGTTTTGAGATGAGTGAATATGAAGAAGCAACCATTACTGATGTTAAAGCAACCAGTAGTGAACAGGAAATTGAAAACCATTGGCTACGTGAAAAAATAGCCCAAATGCCTGAAGAGTATCGTGAACCCTTAGTTTTACAGGTCATTGGTGGTTTTACTGGTGAAGAAATTGCCAGCATGTTGTCACTGAATAAAAATACCGTTATGACACGATTATTTCGTGCTCGCAATCAATTGAAAGAGGCCGTAGACAACGAGCCAAAATTAAGAGGTCTACACAATGGATGATTTGCAATTTAGACGTAGCATAATAGCAGATCCAAAAAATCGTGATGATGCGATCAATGCTGCCATAAAAGATGATCCAACAAAGCAAAAGTTTGCCTACGAACTTGACGCATTAGAAAATAAAATTTCACAAGCAATGAATATTCCTGTGCCTGACGATTTAGCTAATAAGTTAATTTTACGCCAAACATTGGCTAGCCATCAGCAACATAAACGTAAAACACGTGCTCGATTAGCCATGGCAGCATCTGTCGCATTTGTGATGGGTTTAACCGTTAACTTTGTGATGTTTTCTAGCACCTATAAAAACTTAGGTGACTATGCCATTGCGCATGTAAACCATGAGGCATCGTACTTCTCTAATAATGATCAGCCAAATGTCACGTTAGCCTCATTAAACGATAAAATGGCAGCTTTTAAAGGTAGTTTTGATAGTACCTTTGGCACACTAATTTTTGCTGATTATTGTCGCTTTGACGGCAGCAAAAGCCTACACTTGGTGTTTCAAGGTCAATCAAGCCCAGTAAATATATTTATCTTACCAGATGACGAAGACATAAAGTTTATTGCTAGTTTTGCCAATGATAAATTACAAGGCAAGTCATTAAACTTTAATCATTCGAATATCATAGTTGTAGGTGATAAAAATGAGCCTATACAACAATGGCAAGAACGCGTTAAAAAGAATATTACATGGTCAATTTAGTGGTTGGTTTAACTAGCTACACTATTTAATAACAGCCCTGCACTGAATTTTTATTCTGTACTCTGTTAAACATAAATAATTGTCAAAAAAGTGGCCATAAAAATGGTCATAAAAAAGTCGTTAATGAATTCATTAACGACTTTTTTTATGACTAAATTCTTAATTGATCGTTATACCCCTCGGATCATATGTATTGATCCAAGGGGTAAAAGTATTAACTAATGTTTAGCAGCAACCTGATCAAATAGTGTTTCTATTTCTGGCTGCTCTTTTGTCGTTAATAGACTGACCACCACAATAGCAATACTTGCCATAATAAAGCCTGGTACTATTTCATACATAACGGCACTCAGCTGCTGTCCATCAATCGTTATAGGGGCATAAATCCACACTAAAACGGTAATAGCACCGGTTAACATGCCAGCTAACGCACCATGTCGATTCATTTTCTTCCAGTAGAGGCTCATAATAACTAAAGGTCCAAATGCAGCACCAAAACCGGCCCAAGCATTACTAACCAAGGTTAATATCGAACTTTCTCTATCGTAGGCAAGAAAAATAGCGACAAGTGCAACCAAAGCTACTGATAATCGGCCAACAAACACTAATTGCTTTTCACTAGCGTTTTTATTCAAAAATGCCTGATAAAAATCACCGGTTAATGAGCTTGAAGTCACTAATAATTGTGAAGAAATAGTACTCATAATCGCCGCTAATATCGCAGCAAGTAAAAAGCCAGCAATAAGGGGGTGAAACAACACTTGACCCAATAAAATAAATATTGTTTCTGCATCATCGACTACCAAGCCGGTTTTAGCCACGTAAGCTACACCAGCAAAACCGGTAGCCATAGCACCAAATAATGATACGATCATCCAACTCATACCTATTCTTCTAGCAGCAGGTAAATCGTCTACCGAACGAATAGCCATAAAACGTACAATGATATGCGGTTGACCAAAATAGCCTAGCCCCCATGCCATGGCAGAAATTATCGCGACAATACTCACGCCACTAAAAAAGTTTAAAAACTCAGGGTTTATCTGTTCAATAGTTTTAAGCATAGCGTCAGTACCGCCCACATCTGATACCGCAACAAATGGCACCAGCACTAAAGCAATAAACATAATACAGCCTTGCACAAAGTCAGTCATACTCACCGCTAAGAAACCACCAAATAGCGTATAAAGTACAACAACACCAGCTGTAATATACAAACCTATTTCATAGCTTAAACCAAATGAACTTTCAAATAGCTTGCCACCTGCAACAATGCCTGAAGAAGTGTAAAGGGTAAAAAATAAAATAATAACAATCGAAGAAGTGATGCGTAATGCACGTGAATTATCGGCAAAGCGATTTTCAAAAAAGTCTGGCAAAGTTATTGAGTCATTTGCCATCTCGGTATAAGTTCTTAATCTTGGAGCTACGATCAGGTAATTTAAATACGCACCAAGCATCAAGCCAAAAGAAATCCAAACGCTACTTAAACCAACGGTGAACATTAGCCCAGGAACACCCATCAACATCCAACCACTCATGTCAGATGCCCCAGCAGAAAGCGCAGTTACCCCAGGGCCTAAACTACGTCCTCCGAGCATAAAACCCGAAACATCACTTGTTGATTTTCTATAGGCATATAAACCTATTCCCAACATTACAATAAAATATAGTGCCAATGAAATCATTGTTCCTAAAGCCATTTAACCTCCCAAAAAAAATATACCAATCGAGCTAATTTATCACGAGTAAACAATAATTACTCGTTTGGTAAGTAAACTGTGTAAATAAATAGCACTTTGCTAGTCAATTGAACACAAAGAAGAATAATATGACTAGTTAATAGTTGATTCCATGTTTTTTCGTGAGTATTAACATTTATTTGTGTTATAAATAAGGAAGCTAATGTGCAAATAAATTTTGCCAAACAATAATACTAAGTAATAATAATAAAATTATCCGTATAACAGCGGATTAATTAGGAATTTGTATGTATTTTTATGCAGCTAGGCAGCCCATTCTAGACATAGATAAAAATCTATTTGCCTACGAGCTATTGTTTCGCGATAGCATAATTAATGTTTTCCCTGATATTGATGGCGACGAAGCCACAACAAAAATGATTGAAGCCAGTAGCTTTAATCTGGGCATTAGTGAATTTACCGGTAATAAACCTGCCTTTATCAATTTCACCTTAGAAACGTTGATTAAAGGCTACCCAGAAACTTTAACTACAGATGAACTAGTTGTCGAAATTTTAGAGACAGTTAAGCCGGGTAAAAAACTATTATCGATATGTAAAGATTTACATCAAAAAGGTTACACCCTCGCCCTTGATGATTATATTCATCAATCGGTTTGGCAGCATTTTTACCCTTTCATACATATCATTAAAATTGACTGGCAAGACACCACAGTAGACACCATCAAAGAAGTAAAAATCGCGATAGCAGACTTTCCGCATATAAAGTTACTCGCGGAAAAAGTTGAAACCTATGAAGAATATAACCAAGCGTTAGAATTAGGTTTTGAATTATTTCAAGGCTTCTTTTTTGCCAAACCCGAGATGATGAAAACCAAAAGTCTATCGCCATCACAAGTATCTATGGCAGAATTACTCTATGAAACATCAAAAAAAGATGTAGATTTAGCCAGTATCACAGCAGTCTTTGAACGTGATGTGACTTTGTCTTATAAATTACTACGTTATGCAAATTCAGCTATTTTTAAACGCCGTAGTGAAATTTCAACAATAAAACAAGCGCTTGTTACTTTAGGTTCGACAGAGTTAAAACGCTTCTTGGGCTTAATGTTTGCAGCAAACATTAATCCCGAAAAGCCTTCTGAACTGATTAATGGCGCCATGGCCCGAGCAAAATTTTGTGAATTAATGGCAAGCCAAGTTAAATCACCTATAGATAATTCTATCGCCTTTTTAACTGGTTTATTGTCGTTAATTGATGCCATAGTTGACGAAGACTTAGAAAGTATTCTCACTAAGCTACCACTAGCCCAAGAAATAAAAGATACCTTATTAACTCGCGAAGGTGATACGGCTGCTTTAATTATGCTCTTAGAACTTATTGAACGAGCAGAGTGGTCTAAAACCACAGCAGTAATGGAAAAGCTTGGCTTAGAAAAAGCCAGCGTCCTTAAAAGCTATAATGAAGCAATCGCTTGGGCTGATGAACAAACCATTGCCAATTATTAGTCCTTAAAAACTGATTAACAGAACACCAAAAAAAAACCTAATATTAGAATATTAGGTTTTTTTGTCGCTATTTTTTAGCTAGGCTTTAGTGATCTATCGCTTAACTATTCAAAACCATTAGGATTTTGTGACTGCCAGCGCCAAGTATCTGCAATCATAGTGGCCAAATCACGTTTTGCATGCCAACCAAGTAAGGTATTAGCGACACTTGCATCGGCGTAAACGGTGGCAATGTCCCCAGCACGACGTGGTGCAATGTTATATGGGATATCTTGCCCTGAAATATTTTTAAAAGTATTAACAATTTCTAAAACCGAGGTGCCATTCCCTGTGCCTAAATTAATCGGTACACAGCCTTTAATTTCGCTTAATTTTTCTAACGCTTTAACATGCCCTTGAGCTAAATCAACCACATGAATGTAATCTCGAACCCCTGTGCCATCAGGTGTTTGGTAGTCATCACCAAAAATTTGCAACTGAGCTAATCGACCAACAGCCACTTGTGAAACGTAAGGTAATAAGTTATTTGGAATACCATTAGGGTTTTCACCAATAAGGCCAGACTCGTGTGCGCCAATCGGATTAAAGTAACGTAAACAGGCAATAGACCATTGCTCATCACTGCGGGCTAAATCAAATAAAATATTTTCAATCATTAATTTGGTTTGACCGTAAGGATTAGTCGCAGATGTTGGCATAGTTTCATCAAGTGGCGAAGGGTTATTCTCACCATAGACTGTGGCTGACGAACTAAACACTAAATTTTTAACATTCTGCTCAGCCATTACTTGCAACAGCGTTACCGAACCAGAAACATTATTATGATAATAACTTAACGGAATTTCACTCGACTCACCTACCGCTTTTAAACCAGCAAAATGAACAACAGCTTCAATGTCATGTTGCTGAAATATTTTCGTTAATGCTTGGCGATCACATATATCGGCTTGAATAAATGTTACTGACTTACCGGTAATTTGTTTAATACGATCAAGTACTAATGTTGAAGAATTAGATAAGTTATCAACAATAACAATATCTTTATCTAGCGCAAGTAATTCAACAACCGTGTGGCTACCAATAAAACCTGTTCCACCTGTGATCAACAAACTCATTTTAAATCCTTATAAGGTTTATTCAGTTAACGCTTCTAAAAGCGAACATAATCTATTGATAATATTTTGACACTAACGCAATGAAGTTACCAAGTTTTTCTTTCGGTAACTGGTTGATTCCTGCCGCAGCTGCTCTACCACCACCGGTGTCAAATTGCGCACAAAGTTCGCCCGCGCCTACTTTATTGTTGATAGGAGCACGTAAGCTTACCGTGTAACTACCGTCTAAATTTAAAGTGATAACTGCATGCGCTTTATCAGGGTTTTGATTGGCCAACTCATTACCATAAACACCACTAACTCGGCGCGACCATGCGGCATCTTCAAGCTCTATAACCTGCAAAGCGGCATCGTCATGTAATGCGCTCGCTTGTTTGGCTTGTGCCATGTCACTTAGGTAAGCCTGCTCAAGCACGGTAAATATGGAGTTTTCTTCGTTAACTAAGGTAAAAGGATCTGGATAACTAAGTAAGGTAGTAAATAAAACATCAGGAGCGATATGTAAATCATCAACGGTTCGGCCATAGCCGTTATAGTTAATATAAACCCCTAACGCTTTCAGCTGTGCTTGTTCTTTATCTGACAAACCAGCTTGCTGCGCTAACTGCTCAGCCGCAATTAACATATTATCGCCAAACGCCGCCACAATAGCCCATAAAGCGAATTGACCCGCTAAATATTTATTGACCAATAAACTGGTACAAGTATTAGCGTCTGTATCAATAATATCGTGTAAATATGGCGAGCTTGGCACTAAACCTGTACGGTGATGATCAACATAAAACACCTCAACATTGTTAGTAAGCAAGCCAGCCAATGCTGAAATATTTTTTTCCATAGAAATATCAAGTACGGTCACTGACGTTGCCATACCAACAGGCACTTGCTGCAATAATTGAATATCGCGCTTAACACCCGTGATCAACTTTGAAGCCCTAGGCTCCGCTAAACGTAATTGTAACAGGGCGATAATACCGTCAGCATCACCATTAAAAACATCATAATGCACGCAAATAACTCCTATAAAAATGTTTAACTATGACTAAAAAACAGCTGTCAGCTCTAAACTGTCAGCTTAAAACTTCTCTTAATATTCTCTTAATCTCTAACAAAACCCTGCGCAATAAGGTAATCAACCACTTGTTGAGCACATTGTTCAATACTTTTATTAGCAGTATCAATATGAATAGCGGGGTTTGTCGGCGCTTCGTAAGTAGAATCTATCCCAGTAAAATCTTTAATCTCACCTGCGCGGGCTTTTTTATAAAGACCTTTAGGATCACGTTGTTCGCAAATAGCGATTGGCGTATCAATAAATACTTCAATAAATTCGCCAGCATCAAGCTTATTTGCGGCCATTGCGCGATCAGCAGCAAAGGGAGATATAAACGCTGTTGATACAATTAAACCGGCATCAACAAATAGCTGGGCTACTTCGCTAATACGACGAATATTTTCAACTCTGTCTTCATCGCTAAAGCCTAAATCGCCATTCAAGCCATGGCGAACATTATCACCATCAAGCAAATAACTATGACACTTACGTTGAAATAATAAAGTATCTACAGCATTAGCGACGGTTGATTTACCCGAACCACTAAGGCCGGTGTACCATAATAAACAAGCTTTTTGCTGTTTTAGTTCAGCACGTTGGGTTTTGCTTACTTGTTGTGTGTGCCAAACGGTATTTTCTGTTTTCATATTATTCCATCTTTAAAAAGGAAATATTTGTGGTATCAACATTAACACCACGAAACTATAAGTCAGTGTTATCGGCCAACCAAATTTAATAAAATCAGCGACCTTATAATTGCCAGCATTAAACACCATAATATTAGTTTGATAACCATAAGGGCTAATAAAACTGCCGCTAGCGCCAAAGGCAACCGCCATCACTAAGGGTAAAGGGCTAACACCTAAGCCTATAGCAATATTAAAAGCAACAGGGAAAACTAAAGCCGCTGCGGCGCTATTTGTAATAACTTCGGTCAATACTAAAGTAATGAAAAATATCACCACTAAAGCGATTATCGCACTTTGCCCTGCCAATAATTGTTCAATCTCATTAGCAAAAATGGCCGCAACACCACTATGTTCAAACGCCTGCGCTAAGGTTAAGGCACCTAGCACAATTAGCCATATTTCAATCGGGAAACGGCGCTTAATTTCATTCACTGTTAAACACCCAGTTAAAATTAACAAGGCGAGATAAAACATTAAGCTCGACAGTAAACTTATACTGCTAACCATGGTCAAGGCTATAGCAATTATAAAACCAAAAATGGCTAAAGAGTCACGCCAGCCTGAAAGTATATTGTCAGGTTTATGACCGGAAAGAATAAAAAAGTTTTTCGTTAAATTAGTGCGAGCACAAAAATCAGAGCCAACCGCTAATACTAAAAAATCACCGGCTTGAACGGTAATATCACCTAGTTTGCCTGAAAGTGAAGTGCCTTCACGGCGAATAGCGACAACAGCAGCATCAAATCTTGCCCGAAAGCCTGCCGATTTTAAGGTTTCCCCTACGATAGCAGAATCAGGTTTAATCAAGACTTCGGTCAAGTTTTCACGCAGTAGACCATTTTGCTCAGCAAATAGCGTTAAGCCATCAAATTGCTGTAATACCAGTACTTTACTGATATCACCACTAAAAATCAGTCTATCCTGCGGCTGAATCACTTCATCAGGTGTTACCGGTGAAATAAGCCGCCCATTACGCACTAATTCAACTAAAAAAAGCGTATCTAAATTTCTTAAGCCATTATCTTCAATGCTTTTACCCACAAGTTTAGAGTTTTGCTTTACCTGCGCTTCAACCAGATATTCCTTAACCTCTAATTGCTCGTTTGGCATGTCAGCTAAAGTATTTTGGCGCAGTAATATAATCAGTAAACATGCAACAAGTGCAGCGCCACCGACAAGGGTGAAATCAAAAAAACCTAAGCTTTCTTGACCTTGTTCAAGCCAAAGTGAGTTAACAATTAAGTTAGTTGAAGTACCAATTAAGGTTAAGGTGCCACCAAGAATAGCGGCGAATGATAAGGGTAATAATAATTTACCGGGATTAACGACGGTGTTTTTTTTCACTACCGAAATTAGCGTAGCTACCACAGCAGTATTACTAATTAATGCCGAACTTAACGCCGTAAAAACAAGCGTTCTAAAACTTGCAGTAGCTGCTTTACCGTTCAGCATTAGCGCTGATATACGCCTTATAATACTGGTGCGTTCATAAGCAAAAGAACATAACACCAGTAATAATAACGTCACTAAACCAGGGTTTACCGCATTGCTGAGGATATCATCGGTACTAACAAATGACGCAGCTAAACACAGTAACGTTGTGCTACCAAAAACGCGCTCGGGTTTATTTGGCAAACAAACAAGCCCGATTAGCGTTAATGCAAATATTACGACTAATAGCCACTGCGTTAACAACATAATGTAAACCTAACCCTGACTGTGTGCAAAAGTGAAATAGACAATAAATACTATTTCAATAAATCGCGCGCGCCCCAATGTGGAAAGTGCTTACGAACTAAGGTATTAAGCTCTTGCTCAAACGCTGAGTATTCATGCTCTTGCTGTGCGTCAAGTGCGCTATTGATCATACCAGCGCCCACTGTAACATTGCTCAAGCGGTCAATAATAATAAAAGCACCTGTAGCCTTATTATCACCATAAGCATCGAAATGTAACGCTTCAGCTAGTTCGAATTGAGCAACACCGATTTCGTTTAACGCTAATTGGTCAACATCAAGCTTCTCTAATGTATTTACATCAATGCGGTGGTCAATTTTAATTGCGTGCCCTGTAGTGAGCTTACTACCATGCTTAATATAATACTCACGGCCTGGTTCTAGCTCATCTTCATGCATCCAAACAATAGTGGCACTTAGCTCTTTGGCTGATGAAGGAAGATTGTCTTTTTTAACAATCATTTCACCGCGACTGATATCTATTTCATCTTCTAAGGTCAAAGTAACGGCCATGCCATGGTCGGCGCGCTCAATATTGCCTTCAAAAGTAACTATCGATTTTATCTTACTTTGCTTGCCTGATGGTAAAGCAACAATTTCATCACCAACGCGAATATGCCCTGATGCAACCGTTCCTGCAAAGCCCCTAAAATCTAAGTTTGGACGATTAACATACTGCACTTGCAAACGAAACTGGGTGAAATGTTTTTGGTCATCAACTTTAATGGTATTTAATAACTTCATTAAAGTTGCGCCAGGATACCAAGACATATTGCTACTTTCTTCAACAACATTATCGCCATTTAGGGCTGAAATTGGCACAAAACGCACATCTTCAAAAGCTAAGTCATCGGCAAAATTTCGGTAGTCTTTTTTAATTTCTTGATAACGCTCTTGGCTATAATCAACCAAGTCCATTTTGTTAACCGCAACTAATACATGCTTAATACCTAACAATGAGCAGATAAAAGAATGACGACGTGTTTGCACTTGCACACCATGGCGAGCATCAATCAAAATAATTGCTAAGTCACAGTTCGAAGCACCCGTTGCCATATTGCGAGTATATTGCTCATGGCCAGGAGTATCGGCAATAATAAATTTACGTTTATCGGTGGCAAAATAACGATAAGCAACATCAATGGTAATGCCCTGCTCACGCTCTGATTGCAAACCATCAACTAACAAAGCTAAATCGATAGCTTCACCGGTAGTACCCGACTTTTTACTGTCGTTTTCAATTGCCGCTAATTGATCTTCAAAAATCATTTTTGAATCATGTAACAAACGACCAATTAGGGTACTTTTACCGTCATCAACGCTACCACAAGTAAAAAAGCGCACCATTTCTTTGTTTTCATGCTGCTTTAAATAAGCTTCAATATCTGTTTCAAGTAAGTCTTCTTTCTGACTCATGTTTTTTCCTTGGAAATCTCTACTCGACAAATTGTCGATATAATTAAAATGCTAATACAGTTAAATAACTTAAACTATTTTTTTAAAACAGCTTTAAAAATAACCTTCCATTTTTTTCTTCTCCATTGAGCCTGCCGAGTCGTGATCAATCACGCGGCCTTGGCGTTCAGAGGTTTTGGTTAATAGCATTTCTTGAATAATTTCAGGTAAAGTTGTGGCTGTTGACTCAACAGCGCCCGTTAACGGGTAGCAACCTAAAGTTCTAAAGCGTACGCTTTTCATTTGTACCACTTCATCTTTACCTATTGGCATACGGTCGTCATCAACCATAATTAACGTGCCGTCACGCTCAACTACTGGGCGTTTTTCAGCTAAGTACAGCGGTACAATTGGAATACTTTCTAGGTAGATATATTGCCAAATATCAAGCTCGGTCCAATTCGACAATGGAAATACGCGAATACTTTCGCCTTTATTAACTTTGCCGTTATAAATATTCCACAGCTCAGGACGCTGGCTTTTAGGATCCCAACGATGGTTTTTATCACGGAATGAATACACACGCTCTTTCGCACGAGACTTTTCTTCGTCACGGCGTGCACCACCAAATGCAGCGTCAAAACCATATTGGTCAAGCGCTTGCTTTAATCCTTGGGTTTTCATCACATCGGTATGCTTAGCACTACCATGTTCAAAAGGGCTAATATTCATCGCCATGCCTTCAGGGTTTTTATGTACCCGAAGATCAAAACCATATTCCTTCGCCATTTGATCACGAAATTCAATCATTTCTTTGAATTTCCAATTGGTATCAACATGTAATAGCGGAAACGGTATTTTTCCAGGTGCAAAGGCTTTTCGGGCAAGATGGAGCAGAACGGCTGAGTCTTTTCCAACCGAGTAAAGCATCACAGGATTATCAAATTCTGCGGCAACTTCTCGAATAATGTGAATAGATTCGGCTTCTAGCTTTTGTAAATGGGTTAAATGCATTGCTGTTCACTAATGGTGGCATAATATTATTGATTAATATCATGCCACATTGATAAATCATTATCCATATAAGTAAAAGATTGGTTATACCAAAAAGGTATAAAAAAATAAAAGGTAAAACTTCTAAGACTATAATTAAACTTGAGTTAAATTATTTTTATAGCGACGGATCAACGCAAGCGACGAAGCGGAAAGCTTTTCACTGTCAATATCAGCCATTGGCTGCGCCATCACATTCAGTACTTCATTACCCAGTTGCTTGCCTAATTCAACGCCCCACTGGTCGTATGAATTAACTTGCCAAATAACGCCTTGCACAAATATTTTATGCTCGTAAAGGGCTAGTAAAGCACCAAGAGAATGCGGGTCTAACCGCTCCATCAAAATGGTATTACTTGGGGTATTACCTTTCATGGTTTTATGCGCAGCTAACCTATTCGCTTCGGCCTCACTTGCTCCAGCATTAAGTAACTCGGCTTGTGCTTGTGCCAACGTTTTACCCTGCATTAGCGCTTCACTTTGGGCAAAACAATTCGCCACTAACGCGTCATGATTCGCTAAATGCTCGCTCGTTGGCGCAAGCGAAAGAATAAAGTCGGTAGGAATAATATCAGCACTTTGATGCATTAACTGCATAAAAGCATGCTGGCCATTCGTACCTTCTTGACCAAAAACCACCGGCGCAGTTAAATAATTAAGCGTTTTACCTTCAACAGAAACCGACTTACCGTTACTTTCCATATCGGTTTGCTGCAAATAACCAGGTAAAGCTCTAAGCGCATGGTTATAAGGTAAAATAGCTAAGCTTGGGTAACCTAAGCCATTACGATTCCAAATACCCAACAAGGCCATAATAACCGGCATATTTTGCTCGAACGCGGTATTTTTAAAATGCTCGTCCATTGCATGGGCACCAGCTTTTAAAGCATTAAAATGCGTATTACCAATAATCAATGCCAGTGGTAAACCTACCGCTGACCATAACGAAAATCGGCCTCCTACCCAATCCCACATTGGCAAAATGTTTTCTGCATTTATACCAAATTGTGTCGCAGCCGCAATATTAGTGCTTACCGCATACCAGTGTTGAGCAATAATTTCAGCCGGTGAATTATCGCTATCAGCTAAAGCTTTAAGCATCCAGGCTTTAACGATAATGGCGTTCAGTAGGGTTTCTTGAGTAGAAAAGGTTTTAGAAATAACCACCACGAGTGTGGTTGAGGCATTAAGTTTAGCAAATTTTTCTTGTGCAGCGTCACCATCAACATTAGCCAGCACATGAGCTTTCAAACCTTGCTGATGATAAGGAACCAGTGCCGACAAGGCCACTTTTACACCGTAATATGAGCCGCCAATACCAATAGCGAGAATATCAGTAAACTTTTCACCCGTAATCGAGCGAACATTACCTGATTGCACATCATCAACAATCTTCGCCATTTTAGCTTCAGTATCAATAACCTCTTGCGCCTCTGCACCTAAAACATCATGTTTCATCGTATCTGGCGCACGTAATACCGTATGTAATACCGCACGTTGTTCTGTGCAATTTAATTCATCACCAGCAAACTGAGCCGCTATTTTACCGGCAAGGTCAACTTGCTCAGCCAAAGTAAATAACGGAGTAAACTCGCTATCAACAATATTTTGCTTAGCATAATCTAAAAATAAACCCGCGGCCGAAACCGAATAATTTTCACTTCGCTTACCGTCGGCAAATAGTGAAAATATATTGCGCGTTAATGCCAGTTCAGTAAACTGCGATAAATTAGTTACGTCCATATACCTATACTTTTAATAAATGAGTGTTAATAAAGAAATATGCCAATGCACCTGTGGGTCGGACTTTAGCCCGTCAACCCCAAGCCAGCCAAGAAATATCATAACCTATGAAGCGACACTTCACGTAAAAAAACAACAAAATAATTCACATGAAGAAAAGAAGGAGGACTACAGGAGGTTAAACACTAACAATACAAAATACTTTTAAATATTTAAAGTCCTACCTCATTCACTTCTCATTGTTTCCTCCCTGTAAAAAAATCATTCACAAGGAGAACAATAGGTGAGTAAAACACTGAAAATACGCAGTGCCTTTACTTTAAATCTTCATCAACTCAGTCAAATAACTTCTAAATTCATCAGCCATTTCTGGGTGACGTAAACCATATTCAACATTAGCTTTCATATAACCTAGCTTAGAACCACAATCGTGTGATTTACCTGTCATGTGAAATGCTTCAACAGTTTCTTTTTCCATTAGCATCGCAATAGCATCAGTTAATTGAATTTCGTCACCAGCACCAGGAGGTGTTAGTTTTAACAAGTCCCAAATTTTCTCAGATAGCACATAACGGCCAACCACAGCGAGGTTTGACGGTGCGTCTTCAACGGCTGGTTTTTCAACAATAGCTGTCATGGTTTTTGACTCGCCTGGCGCAAGATCAACACCACCACAATCAACCACACCATAGCTACTAACCATTTCCATAGGTACAGGCTCAACCATAATCTGGCTGTAACCACCTACTTCGTTATAACGCGCTAACATCGCGGCTAAATTTTCAGTTTTTAAATTTGCCGTAGCATCATCTAAAATCACATCAGGTAACACGACTACAAAAGGTTCATTACCTATAATAGGTCGTGCTTTTAATACCGCATGGCCCAAACCTTTTGCTTCGCCTTGGCGAACATGCAATATGGTGACGTCTTTCGGGCAAATCGCTTGGATTTCATCAAGTAATTGGCGCTTAACACGTTTTTCTAAGGTTGTTTCAAGCTCAAAAGATTTATCAAAATGATTTTCAATGGCGTTTTTAGAAGAATGCGTAACTAACACAATTTCTTTAATACCGGCAGAAATACATTCATTAACAATGTATTGAATAAGGGGTTTATCAACAATAGGTAACATTTCTTTAGGTATTGCTTTTGTTGCTGGCAACATCCGTGTTCCTAAACCTGCGACAGGTATTACTGCTTTTGTGATCTTATTTGGCATTTTTATCCTTATTTGCAACTTTTTATATATTGTATGGGTTGCTTCAGTACTTGTCATGACATTTATAGATGAAAAATTTGAAGCCATACCGCCTAGTAATAAAATTCGTTACCGCGTTTAATCCTCTTCAAACCATCGTAAACAATGACAGCTAAAGCTAGAACCTTGCTATTTTAAACCAAAAAAGTTCATCACAGCAATACGATAATTTAACTATAGAAAAGGCCGGAAATCCGACCTTTTAATTATAACGATTATATATATTTCAAATATTTTTAGCTACGGGCAGTATTTATGAATATTGCTCTGCGATCCAGTTTTGGTAAGAGCCATCCATCACACTTTGCCACCAAGCTTCATTATTTAAATACCAAGCAACGGTTTTAGCAATACCTGTTTCAAATGACTCTTTAGGCTTATAGTTCAACTCATTGTTGGTTTTGGTCGCATCAATGGCATAACGACGGTCGTGACCAAGTCGGTCTTTCACGTAAGTAATCAGTGACTCAGTGTTTTGCGCCATCGCCGCTTTAGCCGCCGGAAAACGAGTTGCTAAATCTTTATTTTTAACAAACTCTTGTTCAACAAGTTTTGAAATAGTTTTAACAATATCAATATTTGCCCACTCATTGTCGCCGCCAATATTGTAATTTTCACCAACTCGACCATTTTGTAATACTAAATCAATACCATAAGCGTGGTCTTCAACGTATAACCAATCACGAATTTGTTGACCATCACCGTATATTGGCAAGGCTTTATCATGCAAAATATTAGTAATAACTAAAGGAATAAGCTTTTCAGGAAAATGAAACGGCCCATAGTTATTTGAACAATTACTGGTAGTAACATTTAAACCATAAGTATGATGATAAGCACGCACTAAATGATCACTAGCCGCTTTACTCGCCGAATAAGGTGAATTAGGCGCATAAGCAGTATCTTCGGTAAAAGCTGGGTCGGTAGGTGAAAGCGTGCCATAAACTTCATCAGTAGAAACATGATGAAATCTATGCCCTTCAACAATACTTTCGCCGTCTAACCACACTTTTTTAGCCGCTTTAAGTAAGCTATAAGTACCCATGATATTAGTTTCAATAAAGGCATCAGGACCAGTAATAGAGCGGTCAACATGAGACTCTGCGGCAAAATGCACTAAAGTATCAATACTATGCTCAACCAGTAATGTTTCAATTAAGGCTTGGTCGCAAATATTACCGTGCACAAAAGTAAAGTTAGCTTGGTCTTTTACACTGTCTAAATTAGCAATATTGCCCGCGTAAGTTAACGCGTCAAGTACCACAACTTTATCGGCTGAATATTTCTCCATCCAATAATGTACAAAATTAGCGCCAATAAAACCTGCACCACCTGTAACTAATAATTTTTTCATAAAAATCTCGAATTAATAATATAATTTAACTATGCTTCGCGTTCATGTTTTAACGCGGTCATCATATGTGTTAACTGTGCTTGCCAATGCATTAACGAAAGTTCTGGCAAAGCGTTAACCAAACTCGCTTTATCAAGCACACTGTAATGCGGGCGTTTGGCGGGCGTAGGGTATTGCGCAGTAGTAATAGGTTTTATGGCTATTTTTTTATCTAATAAACCAAGCTCTACGCCAATATTTTGAATAGCTACAGCAAAATCATACCAACTAGCCACACCAGTATCAGTATAATGATGAACACCAACAACTTGGCTATTTAAACTTGCAATACAAGCTTGCGCTAAACCTTTAGCATAAGTTGGCGTACCAATCTGGTCACTAATAACACCCAATTCAGGTTTAGTCGCCATTAAATTCAGCATAGTTTTTACAAAGTTATTACCGTGCGTTGAATACACCCAAGACGTGCGAATAATAGCGCTATGTTCGGGGTAAATATTGGCAATTAACTGTTCACCCTGCGCTTTACTCGCGCCATAAACACCTAGCGGGTTTATTTCATCGCCCGGTAAATAAGGCGCACCTTTATCACCATGAAAAACAAAATCTGTTGATATATGCACAAATGGCACTGACAGGGTTTTACACGCTTGCGCTAAATTACCCACAGCTTTGGCATTAAGTGCAAATGCATTTTCAACATCACCTTCAGCTTGATCTACTGCGGTGTAAGCTGAGGCATTAATAACACCAACGGCGTTATACTGTTTAAAACAGTTCACCAGTGCTGGAATATCTTGCAAGTCAACATCGTCACGCCCTAAACAGACTATTGCTTGTTCAGATGTTGAAAGTTGACTTAATTCCCAAGCAAGTTGGCCAGATTTTCCAATAACGATTATTTTCATTGTGTTTTTATCTGTCATTATCTATCAATTTAGCTAAGTATTTATTTAAATGTTGGCGCATCTTTGAACAACAGCCCTACTTCATCTTTAGCAGATAACGAAGGTTTATTGCCATCGCGTAGTGGCCATTGAATGTTTAATGCCGGATCGTTCCATAATAACGACACTTCATGCTCAGGGGCATAATAATCAGTACATTTATAAACGAATTCTGCCGACTCACTCATGACATAAAAGCCATGCGCAAAGCCTTGAGGCACCCATAATTGGCGTTTATTTTCGCCAGAAAGTACCACGCCAACATGCTGGCCATAAGTGGGTGACGATTTACGCATATCAACCGCAACATCATAAACTTCACCTGAAGTAACGCGAACTAATTTGCCCTGCGTATTTTTCAGCTGATAATGCAAGCCACGTAAAATACCATGGCTCGATTTACTGTGGTTGTCTTGCACAAAAGTTTGCTCGGCACAGTGCTTAGTAAACTCGTCAACACGAAAGGTTTCCATAAAAAAACCACGTTCGTCACCAAACACATTCGGTTCTATTATTTTAACGTCAGCAATAGCGGTATCTATATAATTCATAAAATCCCATCAAAATACAGAAAAAACAACTCACAGGGAGTAAACAAGGATAACAACAAGAGGTAAAAATACTTAATATTAAATAAAACCCTCTTTCTCTTCTCATTCAGTCCTCCCTGTAAAAATCATATAAATATCTCACAGGAAGTAAACAAGGAGAGCAGGAGGTAAAGAGGAATACTAGTTCTATAAAACATTGAACTTAAAACCTCTTTCCTTTCTCATTCTCTCCTCCCTGTAAAAAAGGTTAGGCTTTAAAACACTCGCTCTTCAATCAGTTTGATCAAATATTCGCCGTAACCACTTTTACGTAACGGTTGGGCTATTTCACGCAACTTTGCTTCACTTAACCAGCCATTACGATAAGCCACTTCTTCAGGGCAATTAACTTTTAGGCCTTGGCGTTTATCAATGGTAGAAATAAATTGTGCCGCTGCTAATAAATCATCATGAGTACCAGTATCAAGCCAAGCTGTACCACGGCCCATAATTTCAACTTTTAACTCGCCCGCTTTTAGGTATTGATCTATTACATCAGTTATCTCTAATTCGCCACGTGGTGAAGGCTTAACGTTTTTAGCAAATTCAACTACACGCGAGTCAAAAAAGTACAAACCAGGCACTGCATAATTCGATTTAGGCACTTGTGGCTTTTCTTCAATTGAAATAGCCGTACCGCTAGCGTCAAACTCAACTACACCATAAGAACGTGGGTTTGACACATGATAACCAAAAACCGTGCCGCCTGATGTTTGAGCATTAGCATTTTGCAAAGACTTAGTTAAATCATGGCCATAAAACATATTATCGCCAAGCACTAATGCGGCGGCTGCACCTGCAAGAAACTCTTCAGCTAAAATAAAGGCTTGTGCTAAACCATCAGGGCTAGGTTGTTCTTTATAAGAGATTGATATACCGAAGTTTTCACCATTGCCGAGTAAATCTTCAAATCTATGAGTTTCTTCTGGAGTAGAAATAATTAGGATCTCTCTAATGCCAGCCTGCATTAGTGTAGCAAGGGGATAGTAAACCATTGGTTTATCATAAACCGGCATCAGTTGCTTACTAACCACTTTGGTTAATGGATAAAGTCGAGTACCGCTACCACCGGCTAAAATAATTCCTTTATGCATGTAATTTCCTCTTTTATTTAAACAAACTAAAATACTGAACTTTCACTATTTCCAAGTACAACGACGTTCTGCAATTTCTCGCATACTACTTCCATTACTTAAAGGAGTTAAATTTTGACTCCTCCGGTGCAAGCTCAACACCACCACAATCAACCACACCGTAACTACTGACTTACTTCATAGGTACAGGGCAGGTTCAACCATAATCTGGCTGTAACCACCTACTTCGTTATAACGGCTTAACATCGCTGCCAAATTTTCAGTTTTTAAATTTGCCGTTGCATCATCTAAAATAACATCGGGTAACACAACAACAAAAGGTTCGTTACCAATAATAGGCCGCGCTTTTAATACCGCATGGCCTAAACCTTTTGCTTCGCCTTGGCGAACATGCAATATGGTGACGTCTTTCGGGCAAATCGCTTGAATTTCATCAAGTAATTGACGCTTAACACGCTTTTCTAAAGTAGTTTCAAGCTCAAACGACTTATCAAAATGATTTTCAATGGCGTTTTTAGAAGAATGCGTAACTAATACAATTTCTTTAATACCCGCAGATATACATTCATTAACAATTTATTGAATAAGCGGTTTATCAACAATTGGGAGCATTTCCTTTGGAATAGCTTTAGTGCCCGGTAACATCCGAGTGCACAAACCTGCGACAGGTATTACCGCTTTTGTGATCTTATTTGTCATTTTTTCCTTAAATTGCAATTCTTTACTAATTGTATGGCTTGTTTATCTAGTTGTCATGGACTTTATAGATAAAAATATGAATGTATGCTTTAAATTACGAAAAACAAGATTTAAACTCAGCTTAAGTATTGAACCCACCGCATAACAGTGCTGGTCGCTAATATCTTTGTTCACCACGATAAAGTTAACTTTATATTTGTAGAGAAGTTAGGGGGCACTTTAGGTAGCGCAACTATTCATACAACAGCGAAAAAGATATAATTAATTTTTAACTCAAGCTACTTTAGCCATAAATCAATATCTTGTAATTTTTAGTTATGGCTTAACTTTCAGAGCAACATAAATTTAATGAAAAAATTAATTTCAATATTCATCACTCTAACAATTTTTATGTTACATCAAAACACTCAAGCTGAGCCTTGGGTTAATACCTCTAACATATACTTAAAAGCTAATATTCAACTACTAGCAGATACTGGCCACATTATAACACCAGTCACAACCTACCCATTAATGTGGCAAGATATTATACGAGATATTAAAAATATAGAACTTAACAACTTAACCCCTAACCAGTTAAACGCTTATCACTATATAAAATATCAATTTCAATTAGCGAGCAAAAACCAAATACGTATAAAAGCGCAAACATCGAAAAACGACAGTCGATTTGTCACCTTTGGTGATACTTTTCGTGATAAAAACAGCATACAGGTTCAATTTAGTATGGTTGGGGATAACTTTGCCGCCAAGCTTTCTCCTAGTTTTAGTAATTCACGAAACGATACAAATAGTAGCAATTTCGAGGAAAGTTATATTGCTGCTTTTATCGGCAACTGGGTAATTTCATTAGGTAAACAAAATAGATGGTATGGTCCAACTTGGGACACAAGCTTAAGCTTATCCAACAACGCTAGTCCGATACCTGCAATTGCGCTTACTCGAAAGTCGGCCGAACCATTTACTATCCCTTTCACCAAAGTAGATATACCGTGGACTGTTACAACATTCATGGGAAAAATGGACGATAACCGAATAGTAAAAAACACTTTACTGTGGGGTTTCAGGCTTAATTTAAAACCATTTAAGAATCTAGAGTTAGGTGTCACCCGCTTAGCCCAATGGGGAGGAGAAGGCCGGGAACAAAGCTTATCTACTTTTGGGGATATACTAATTGGCAAAACAAATTGCGGTATTGACGGAGTTGTTTGCGAAGGTAACACCCTGAATCCTGCAAACCAACAAGCCGGATATGATTTACGCTATACCATGAATATTTTTGATTTTCCGTTGAGTTTTTATGGGCAAAAATTTGCTGAAGATGGTAAAGAAGGCACTTTACAATATTTAACTAAAGCTCAACCCCAACTAGGTTTTGATTTACATCTCAATGTTTTTGGTAAGCCAAGTACGGTTTACATTGAGTGGGCCGATAGTCTTGCAGATTGTGGTGAACGGGATAAAATTGGCAACTGTTATTATGAGCATTCAAATTATGAAACCGGCATGCGTTACGAAGGACGTGCCCTTGGCAGTAGCTACGACAATGATGCAAAAACCTATGTAATTGGCACCATTTCACAACTTGATATCAATACTCATATGACAGCACGTTTGCGTTATTTAGATCTCAATTATGATAATCAAGACAAAGCTCCTAATAACTCAATAATTGGCAATACAGTGTCTAGTATCGCCGAACAGGTTTGGATAATTTCAGCTAGTATTCAACATGATAAGCAAAACTGGCGCTTTACTTTAGGCACTGATATTAGTCGATCAACTTACATTGATAAGTTACCTAATAGTAACGATTTGAATATTTCACTGACTATTGAATATAACCTTTAGAGCCTGGGGTTTTCAGGTTAGTATTTCATCTAAAAACCCATATTCGCTATTTAATGATTATCGAGCCCTTCACTTTGGTAATGATAGAACAAAATTTTACTCTATCTTTTTGATGAAAAGGCTTGTTATAAGCGTGTTATTGATTTGTACTTTTTGCGGTTTGTCGCCTGAAAGCCCACTCAACCCTTGATATTAATGGCATAGAGAAAAGCATCATGGTATGTACAATATTAAGGATTCAATTTTTGTTCAGCGAGGCGATGCCGCGTATTAAGTTTCAGTAAATAATAAAAATGATACCGCTGAGTATCATTTTTATGTGTTCTAAATTTAACGACTACTACCTACTTTTTATAAAACTCTTTAAACCAACTTACAAATTCAGCCACGCCTGTTTCAACACTAACTTGTGATTTATAGCCTGTTTTAGTTGCTGGTAACATCCTTGTACCTAGACCTGAGAGGGGAACACGGCTTTCTATATTCTATTTGGCATTTTTGTCCTTAAATATTATTTATATTCAACTAATCCGATCCAAAGAGATCTCTAGTATAAACTTTCTCAATTACGTCATTTAAATCTATACACATTCTATTGGCAACAATGACATCTGATACTTTTTTAAAGTCATTTATATCCTTGATTACTTGCGAATTAAAGAATTCGTTTTCTTCAAGTGCAGGTTCATATATAACCACCTCAATTCCTTCAGCTTTTATCTTTTTTATCACGCCTTGAATTGCTGAAGCTCTAAAATTATCTGAGCCTGTTTTCATTATTAATCTATAAAAACCAACTCTTTTAGGGTTCTTTTTAATAATAGAGTTAGCTATAAAGTCTTTGCGTGTTTCATTAGCGTCAACTATAGCTTTAATTAAGTTATTAGGTACATCTTGGTAGTTAGCAAGAAGTTGTTTAGTATCTTTAGGTAAACAATAGCCACCATAACCAAATGAAGGGTTGTTATAATGAGTGCCTATTCTAGGGTCCAATCCTACTCCATCGATAATATGCTTGGAATCTAAATCATGGGTTTCAGCATAAGAGTCCAATTCGTTAAAATATGAGACCCTCATAGCAAGGTAAGTGTTAGAAAATAATTTTACGGCTTCAGCTTCAGTTGAATTGATAAATAGTGTTTCTATATTTTCTTTAATTGCACCTTTAACAAGTAAGTTTGCAAAGAGTTTAGCACGCTCACTTTGCTCGCCGACAATTATACGAGACGGATAAAGATTGTCATGCAAAGCCTTACCTTCGCGTAAAAATTCAGGTGAAAACATTATATTTTCACAACCGAATTCTTGCTTAATACGTTCAGTATAACCAACAGGAACTGTCGATTTAATAATCATCACAGCATTAGAGTTAACAGCTAAGACATCTTTAATAACCGCTTCTACTGAAGAGGTATTGAAGTAATTTGTTTCTACATCATAGTCTGTTGGTGTTGCAATTATGACAAAATCAGCATCTGAATAAGCCAGATTTTTATCAAGAGTCGCTTTAAAGTTGATAGCTTTATTGACTAAAAAGTCTTCAATCTCAACATCTACAATCGGAGATTTTTTTTGATTTAATAAATCAACTTTTTCTTTAATTATATCAACCGCAATGACTTCATTGTGCTGCGCTAACAACATTGCATTTGATAAACCCACGTAACCTGTACCGGCTATTGCTATTTTCATCTGACTCTCTTTTATTATTTTCTAAATACAGCGCGCCAAGCGTAGAAGCAAAAACAAATCGCTGACTTTATTAATGGTAACTTTTCAACTTCCCTATATATCTGCCATTGTCTCTTAGCCTTTTTAAATTTATTTCTTGATATCGAATTAGGCATAATACGGTAACTGGTTAGTACCTCATTAAGCAAATGCGCTTTTTTACCCGTTTTCAAAAGTTTTAGCCATGTGGCATAATCCTGCCCGGTACGTAATAAAGGCATAGTAATATCATTAAACGCGCTTCTTCGCAGCATAACTGTAGAACAACCTAAAGTGGCTTTTTTCTTAAGCATATCCTGGTAATTAAAAGCACCTATTTGATTAAAATCAACTGTCTTATTTAATGTTGTCCCATTTAAGTCAATTAAATCATAAGCGGTGAACGAAAAGTCTATATTAGTCGCCATAAAGTTGAGTTGTTTTTCAAGCTTAACAGGTACCCATAAATCATCACTATCAATGAAAGCCACATACTCCCCACTCACTCGACTTAAAGAGTTATTTCTCGTCACCGCCGCACCAGAATTAATATCATTTTCAAACACTTTTACTCTAGCATCTGATTTTGAAATTTCCTTCAATATTTTTACAGTACTATCATTTGAACAATCATCAGTTACTAACCACTCCCAATCTATAACTGTTTGCTTTTTTATTGAGTCATATGTCTTTAAAATTTCTGATTCAGAATTATATGTCGCTGTGACAATAGATACTTTTACTTTACTTTTCATCATACTCGCTTAATATATCAAGAATTTCTTGTGTTTTCTTTTTCATTAAGATCAAATCAGCCTTAGACTCAACATTCAACCTAACAACAGGTTCAGTATTTGAACTACGTAGGTTAAAGCGCCACTGACCTTCAGCATCGTTAAATTCAAGACTGATACCATCTGTTTGATCAAAAACAACTGCCTCAGTTTTATAAACAGCAAGTACTCGCTCAATTGCTGCTTTTGGATCAGCTAATTTTGAGTTAATTTCACCTGAAGAAGGGTAAGCTGCAATTCGTTCTGATACAGTTTCCGATAACTTCATGTTTTTCACACAAAGTAACTCGGCTACTAGTAACCAGGGGATCATACCTGAGTCACAATAAGCAAAATCACGAAAATAATGATGTGCACTCATTTCGCCACCATAAACAGCATCTTCTTTGCGCATACGTTCTTTAATAAATGCATGCCCTGTTTTGCATAATACTGGTTCTCCGCCTGCCGCTTCAACCACATCAATGGTATTCCATGTTAAACGTGGATCATGAATGATTTTCGCTCCAGCATTTTTTTGTAAGAACGCCTCAGCTAATAAACCAACAATATAATACCCCTCAATGAACTGTCCCTTTTCATCGAATAAAAAACAGCGGTCAAAATCACCATCCCATGCAATGCCCATGTCGGCATTATGTGCTAACACGGCATCGATAGTATCTTGACGGTTTTCTCGTAATAATGGGTTAGGGATGCCATGAGGAAAATTGCCATCGGGCTGATGATGTACTTTAATAAACTCAATCGGCACATTCAGTTTTTTAAATTTGGCCTCGATAGCGTCAATTATATGGCCAGAGGCACCATTTCCAGAATTAACAACTAACTTCATTGGTTTTATATTACTTGGCGTAATGTACTCAAATAAATGCTCTACATATGCTTCTAATGTTGATGACCTTGTTAAAGTGCCATGAATTTCTGCTTTATCAGCAAAATTTTCACTTTCAGCCAAAGCTTTTATATCAAATAACCCGGTATCGCCACTGATAGGTTTTGAGTCGGCTTTAACAAGTTTCAAGCCATTATAATCCATAGGATTATGACTGGCCGTTACTTCAACGCCGCCATCAACCTTAAGGTAAGATGTCGCGAAATAAATCTCTTCAGTGCCTGTCATACCAAGGTCGATAACATTAACTCCCGCATCTAGCAGGCCATCGGCAAGTGCTAGCTTTAATTCTTCTGAAGTTAAACGTACATCACCACCAACAACAATAGTTTTTGCTGATAATATTTCGCCCATCGCTCGCCCTATTCTATAGGCGATATCTACATTAAGCTCTTCACCTAATTTGCCGCGAATATCATAAGCCTTAAAACAAGTTAATTTTTCAGTCATTACTATCTCTTTAGTTAAATCTAATTATAAAAAAGGTAATTTGAAATCAAATTACCTTTTAAAATGTTTATTTATTAATACACGCCTAAAAGTTAAACGCGACCATATTTATCTTCAAAACGTACAATATCATCTTCACCTAAATATGAACCTGACTGTACTTCAATCAATTCTAAAGGCACTTTGCCTGGATTTTCTAATGCGTGAATAACGCCAACCGGAATATACGTTGATTGATTTTCAGTTAATAAAATATCTTTATCACCATTGGTTACTTTCGCCGTACCTGATACTACAATCCAATGTTCAGCTCTGTGATGATGCATTTGTACAGATAATTTAGCCCCGGGCTTAACAGTAATGCGTTTCACTTGAAAACGTTCACCCGTATCAATCGAGTCATAGGCTCCCCATGGACGATATACTTCGCGATGATGCTTAAATTCAGAACGTTCTTCGGCTTTTAGGTGTTCTACTATTTTCTTAACTTTTTGCACTTCTGAAAGCTTAGAAACTAAAATAGCGTCTTTGGTTTCCACAATGGCTATATCTTCAAGGCCAACAGTCGCCACTAATTTTTCTTGTGCGTGTACTAAAGTATTTTTAGTATCAATCGCAATAACATCACCAATTAAGGCATTGCCATTAGCATCTTTATCGCTAACTTCCCACAGAGCAGACCAACTACCCACATCGCTCCAACCGCAATCCATTGGTACAACTACCGCGTCAGTAGTTTTTTCCATCACGGCATAATCAACTGAATCATCAGGACATGACTCAAAAGCAACTTTATCAACACGAATAAAGTCTAAATCACTTTTGGTATCAGTCATGGCTTTTTCGCATGCGGCTAAAATATCAGGACGGTGGATTTTTAGTTCGGCTAAATAGCGGCTAGCTTTAAACAAAAACATGCCGCTATTCCAATAATAATCACCGGTAGATAAATAAGACTCAGCAGTAGCCTGATTTGGCTTTTCTACAAACTCAGCAACACTATACCCGGCATTTGAGAGTTCTTCACCACGTTTGATGTAACCATAACCCACTTCAGGAGCGGTAGGCACAATACCAAAAGTTACTAACTTTCCAGCTTCGGCATGTACTTTAGCCTGCTCGACTGACTCAGCAAATGCTTGCTCATTTTTTATCACATGATCAGCTGCAAGCACCAATAACAACGGATCTTGTCCGCTTTTCATTGCTTGTAAAGCAGCTAAAGCTATAGCAGGTGCAGTGTTACGGCCAGCTGGTTCTAGAATTATCCCGTTGTTAGGAATGTTTTTTAAGCGAAACTGCTCTGCTACAGAAAATCGATGCTCTTCATTGCAAATGACAATTGCTGGCGCATGCTCCAAACCAGATAAACGCTCTACTGTTGTTTGAAGCATGGATGACGTTCCATGCAATGTTAAAAACTGTTTAGGAAACATTTGACGTGACAAAGGCCACAAACGCGAACCAGATCCGCCCGCCATAATTATTGGTAATATCATTTTTTAATCCAAAATTTTATTTTTAAACAAACTACAAACTACACACTTACTCATTAGTTTATTATCGTTTGGTTACCCTTCTAAACCCCGTCATTTAGGATTTCATCTAATAATTTAATCTCTTTTTCTATATCATTTTGATGATTACCTACAAATAAGCCATGGTCATCAAGGTACTCTGCAGCCTCTAACGAGCCCGCTATTTCAAAATCAAAATACTCGAGAACTTCTTTGTTTTTTAAAAAATTCCCCGTGACTATTGGACGGCACTCAATACCACGACTAGTTAGCAGCTTCACTAACTGTGCTCGATTATATGGTGCATTCTCTTTTAGAATTAATGAAAATCCAAACCAACTACTTTTACCTGTTTCTTGCTGTATATCTATAAAGGGATGATTTTTGAACAAAGATTGGAACAACTTAGCATTTTCCCGACGTGTTTCTATAAAGCCAGGTAACTTCTTTAATTGCTCAATGCCCAATGCTCCACTCATCTCTAATGGGCGCACATTATACCCAGGTAGCATAAACTTGAATGACTCTTCAAACGCATCATCACTTTTTTCACCGCTAACTTTATTAAATTTAGGTAGGTTACGTGTCCATCCATGTGCTCGTATACAAAGTAGGATATGGTAAAGTTCTTCATCGTCAGTGACAACGCAACCACCTTCCATTGTCGCTATATGGTGAGAAAAAAATGAGCTGTAAGTTCCCATTACACCAAAAGTTCCGGCCTGTTTACCATCAATAGTTGCGCCCATCGATTCACAGTTATCTTCCAAAACAAAGATATTACGCCCAGCAATAATTTCATTAATGCGATTAAAATCATTCGGGTTACCAAGTAAATTAACCGATAAAATAGCTCGGGTTTGATCAGTAATTGCCGCCTCTAATTTATCTAAGTCCATATTTAATGTTTGGCGGTCAATATCAACAAACTTAACCTTTAAACCATACTGCTGTAGAGGAAAATATGTGGTCGACCATGAAACTGCGGGAACTATTACTTCGTCACCACGTTTTAATTTTAACGACTCATTTTTAGTAAAAAATAACGAAGCTATCATTAATAGGTTTGCTGTAGATCCTGAACTAACCATGAGTGCATATTTAGAGCCAAAAAACTCTGCAAAGTCTTTTTCATACTCTGCAACTTCTTTACCCATGGTGAACATATCTGAGTCTATAACTCTTTGGATAGCCGAGTACTCATTTTCGTCCCATGTGCTGCTTGCTAGTGCATAATTAGTCATTACAATACTCACTTAAATAAAATTTATATGTTTTTTGGATACCAGCTTCTAACTCGGTTTTATAAGCCCAGCCAAATTCTTTTAATTTTGTATCATCTATTAGCTTTTGTTTCATTCCTACAGGTTTGCTTAAATCGTGTTTAAACCTACCTTGATAGCCAATTACGTTTGCAATAGTTTGATAATACTCATTTATGGTAAAATCAGTACCTAAGCCAACATTTAAATTTTGAGGCATTTTTTCAAAATTATTTATTGCATAAAAAATAAAGTCAGCAAGATCTTCGGCGTACATAAACTCACGGCGGGCCTCGCCATCACCCCATATATCAATCTCTTTTAGATTACTTCTTTTCGCTGCATCTATTTTTCTGATAACTGCAGGGATCATATGGGAATGATTAGGATCAAACTTATCAAAACGCCCATACAAGTTACACGGAATAATCGTTTTATATAATAGATTAGGATTTTCTTTACAAATGTACTCGCATAACCGTGTGCTAGTAACTTTTGCTAGCGCATACCCTTCATTTGTTGGCTCTAATTCACCTTTTAAAATTAAATCTTCAGCCAATGGATTCAATGCATCGCGAGGATACATGCAAGAGCTACTTAAATTCAAAAACTTAGTGATGCCGCTGCTATTAGCAGCAGTGAGGATATTAAGTCCCATTTGCATATTATCAACCAAAAATTTGACTGGTTGTGCCATATTCGCCTGAATGCCACCAACGATTCCTGCGGCATGAATGACCATATCAGGTTTATATTTATTTATGTATTGAGTAACTGAGTTTGCATCGAGCAGGTTAAGCTCTGTACTACTTGGTGACAAAAAATCATGGTTATGCTGATTAGCAACTCCAAGAATATTCCTGCCAACCATTCCGTTAGCACCCGTTAATAAAATTTTCATGAAATTTAAACCTATTCAACAGCAACAGAGGTAGTGTAACCATGGTCTTTTAAAATAGCATGCTGTTTAGCTTTGTCTAAGTCACTAGCGACCATTTCAGCACACATTTCTTCTACCGTTATTTGCGGCACCCAGCCAAGTTTAGCCTTAGCTTTTGATGGATCACCAAGTAGTGTTTCAACTTCAGCAGGACGGAAGTAACGTGGATCAACTTTAACAATAACATCACCTACTTTAAGTCCAGGCGAATTATTACCGGTAATAGCTTTAACAGTAGCTATTTCATCAATCCCTTCGCCAGTGAACTCTAGTTCTATACCTGCTTCTTTAGCTGACAAGCTAACAAACTCACGTACACTAATTTGTTTACCTGTAGCAATAACAAAATCATCAGCAACATCTTGTTGTAACATCATCCATTGCATACGAACGTAGTCTTTTGCATGACCCCAGTCACGCAAAGCGTCCATATTACCAAGATATAAACAACTCTCTAAGCCTTGTGAAATATTAGCAATGGCACGGGTAATTTTTCGTGTCACAAACGTTTCACCACGGCGAGGCGACTCGTGATTAAACAAAATACCGTTACACGCATACATACCATAAGATTCACGGTAATTCACGACAATCCAATACGCATACATTTTAGCAACAGCATAAGGTGAGCGAGGATGAAACGGCGTTGTTTCCTTTTGTGGAATTTCTTGCACTTCGCCATAAAGCTCGGATGTAGATGCTTGATAAAATTTTGTTTTCTTTTCTAAGCCTAAAAAGCGGATCGCTTCAAGAAGACGTAAAGTCCCCATAGCATCTACATCAGCTGTATATTCTGGGCATTCAAAGGAAACAGCAACATGTGATTGCGCGCCTAAGTTATATACTTCATCTGGCTGCACATCTTTTATAATACGCGTTAAATTTGAAGAATCAGTTAAATCCCCATAATGTAAAAAGAACTTTTGATTTTTTTCATGATTGTCTTGAAAAATATGATCAACACGTTCTGTATTTAACGAAGAAGCTCGACGTTTTATACCGTGAACTTCGTAACCTTTTTCTAATAACAACTCGGCTAGGTATGAACCATCTTGACCAGTTATGCCTGTGATTAATGCAACTTTATTTAACCCCATTGAAAACCTCCTTATATTTTATTGCTGCTTGCGACCATGAAAATTTTCGTTTGGCTTTTAGTATTGCATCAGCAAATTTAGTTAACAGTTTACAGCTATGAATCATATTCATTGCTGTAATAAATTCTTTAAGATTATTACATGAAAAACCAACTTCCTCGTATTCCACGTAACGCCCTATCTCACCTCCTCCTCTGACAATTGCAGGAAGCCCATAATTTCGACATAGCGATAATGGTCCGCTCTGTGATGAACCAGTATTTCCATATGGCATTAATAAACAATCACTAGCAGAAAAAGCAGTGTTAATTTCTTCTTCTGATAGGTAGCCTGAATCAAGTTTATAATTCTTCACTGAGTGTTGTCTCAACCACTCCAAAACCGACGATTCACTAATACCGGAAGGTGCGCCTGCAATATGCAGAACTGAATCGGGGTTATTAAATGCGTTGCTTTGAGCAAATGCACTTATTGCGTATTCATAATTTTTATCTTTTCTGATCATCCCTATTAGAGAAAAAACTTTTTTGTTTTGAAAACCAAGCTGTTTTTTTGCGTCAATACTGTTCATAGGTAAAACGTTTAATTCTGAAGGATATTGTATTACGTGAACTGGAATTTTACTTGATATTAATTTTACAAGTTCGTTCTTGGTTTCCGTACCATTAACAACACAACCATCAATCTGCAATTTGCTCAATAAATAAAAAAATAACTTCTTATATGACTTATAAAAGAAGTTACCATCGCAACTTGCTGAATGTATCCAAACTATTTTTTTATTTTTTCTGAAAAATAAAACTATAGACAAAAGTAAAGACAAATACTCGTAGTCAGTAAAATATAGAAGTTTGTTATCTCTAATACTCTTTCGATTGGAAAAATAAAAACGTAATGAGTAAAAAAAACGTCTCAATATTTTTCTATAAGGTGCTCCAATTTGCTCTGTTTTATAATCTAAAACACCTACCCCATTTCTATTAAGCTTTTGATTATAATAATATAAAGAAAAATCAAATGAATTATGAAGATGCTTTGATAAATTATCAATGTACTCTTTGGAATGACCGCGACATTTATAGGTAAGGGAGATCAAGGCAACACTCATTTCTTAAAACCACCAATAGTTTCATTGTTTTTTTTTCTTAAAAATACAACGATTAATAAAATTAAAAATAGAAGTAAATAAATTACATCTGTCATTACTCTATAAAAACTTAATTCTGCAGCATCAAGAGCAAGACTGTTAGAAGAAGCCACGTATAAAGGAATAATAAAAACAGCAGAGGAAATTACAGTAAATAATAAATGTTCTTTAAACTTTGAATTAGCAAAAAAATATATGTTTCTAATTATAGATTTTAAAGATCCAACCAATAAAATCATAGATTGAGTGAATATGGTTAATTTTAATATATTTGAATCATAATTAATATCCGCATACATGATAAAAATGGATTCTCCAAACAGATTTAAACAAATAATAATAAAGGTCGAAATAATTAATATTAAATAAATAGGAATTTTCCAATTTTCATTATCACTTTTATACCTAGTAAAACTGATCCTAAATAAATAATTCATAACTACATTAGAGGCACGTATTGCTTTCCTAATAGAAACATAAATAAATACGGTTTTCTCATTAGCAACTGCCGACACTAAGTATGAATCAAGTTGTGAAAATATAGCTGTAATAGTTTCAGTTAAAGTAACCGTTTTATATTTCTTAAACAAAAATACAAAAATTCTTTTAGATATATAAAATTTGCTCTCGCCTTTTTTATAATAATTAAAGAAAATTAAAATGGAGAAACAAAGACAAGACAAAAATAAGGCTAAAAACACATCAAGACCAATTAAAATAAAAATAAAACACGAAAAAGATTTCAATGCATAAAGAAAACTATGTAAATAACTCTTTCCTTCTGAAAAAAAGATCAGAGGAACATCAAAACTACTCAATATTAAAACAGCAAAAGCCATAAAATAATTAAAGGGATCCCCCCCTAAGAAAACATATAAAAAACACAGCAATATAGAACAAATGATTGAAGCAGTTAATTTAAAAGATACAATGGTACAAAAGTATTTAAAGCAAATCTTTTTAGAAAATCGACGATAAGTAAATAGATAAGACGTGGAAAAATCCTGAAAAACCGAAAAAAAAGCGATAAGAGAAAGTACTACCTCATATTTAACAACAGCATGACTCCCATATTTATCATTAATTAAAAGCATTATTGCTATAGGGATAAATAAGTTAATCGCTTGAGAAGCAATTGATAAAACTGACTCCTTATCTGCAAGAATACTACGAACGATTAGCAAAAATAAATCCTTTTATAAAACCAATACCTTTAGCTAAATAACATGTGTTTAAGACTAGGAATCGAGCTATCAAAGTAGACTTTAACTCTTCTCCACTTTTACTACCTTTAAGAAGCATTGGCGTGGCTAGAACAAGTAACAAAAGTATATAAAATAAAGAAATAAAGAGAGAACTTACTAATATTGCTAGATTTGTTATAAAATATAAAACAAAAAATGCATGTCCCTTTTTATTTTGTCCAATTAAAGCATCCCATCTAGAATACAAATAATGTTGTTTAAACATAGCCTTTAGATTACTCCTTAATTCCCAAGTAACCTTTGCCTTTGGTTCAAATTTAAAGGAGAAGTTTTTACCCTTTAATTTTAAATCAAAATCAGTATCTTCCCCAATCAAAAATGATTCGTCATAACCAGCAACAGACTCCCAACAATATTTTCTCAAACCTAAGGATCTTGAAGAGGGAAGAAATTTTTCTTCATTGATTAAAGACGATGATACATAAAATAGGTCATTGTACGCGACTTGGAAAGCATTACTCCCCCCAAAACTATAATAGCCCGCTATCACTTCATATTCTTGCAGACCTTCATAAATATTACTAAGCCACTCAGTATCTAATATTACCCCACCATCAGTTACAGCTAATAAGTCACATGATGTGTTGGAAATTGCTATATTACGACCTTGTGAAATATTACATTTTTGACTAATTGCAACAACATCAATTGCTGAATCGTTAAAAATAGAATTTATTATATCTAATGTCCCATCGGTAGAGTCGGAGTCAACAATAACTAATTCTTTTGGCAAAATAGATTGATTTAGAACGCTTTCACACCACAGTTTTATATTTTCTGACTCATTATACGTAGTTATAACAATTGAAATATCTTTTATTTTACCCATTTTTCTACCATGCTTTATATTTTGTTTACTGACTAAAATGTGAATTAGTAATAATAATTACGGTTATTGTATCCGCACTAATTAAAAACCCTACATGTTCAACACATTAATTTGATTTTTTATTTGATAAAAGTTTGATGAAAATAGTAATAAATCCCATAAATTGAATACTGCTCATCCATAATAAAATGAGAAATAAAACAGAGTTAACATACCAAAAGTTCGTTTTATTTAGTTGTATTAATTTATAAGAAAAATATATTAAAAGCATGCAACCAAACACTCCAAGATGAAAGAATAAACGGACAATTGATTCGTGTATTAAATGAAACTCTTTACTTTCCATTTCATTCTCGGGAAAGGTTGCTTCGTGTAAATTTAGTTTTGAAAAATTGTTATTTTTGTCATGATAAATAGTTGATATCCCCCTACCTATCAAATTCTCAGTTATACTATTTTCGTCAATAATTGCAATAAGAGTGTAATACCTTATTGCTACAGAGTTAATGGTTGAAATATTTGAGCCGCCATTTAATACACCAACTAAATTAACAACTTGTCCTGTTTTTAAGGCTAGCCATGATCCTTTTGGTATAATCATCGTCATTGAGAGAAAAAAACTCACAAAAAAAACAGACAAAAACATAATTTTAAATTTTCTAGTTAAGATTAGACTCACACCTAAACTAAGAATAAGAATAATGAAATGTGCTGATTGTGCACTTTGAAAAAATATTAAGAAATTACAGACTGTCAACACGAAAGAAATTTTACTTTTACACTCTTTAGTAAATACTCGGTACAAAAAAGAGAATAATAATAAAAAACTAAACAAATGACCGTAAAAGAAATAATAGGAGCCCTTTATTTCATTCCCTAAATCTAATAAATAAGCAATTAAGCACAGAACAGGTAAGGTTAAAGTGAAATAATAAATTACCTGAGCTATATCGATATTTATTTTTGAATTTTTTCCTAATATTAACAATGGTATAATAGAGAAATAATAAATAAAATCATTAAGAATGTATTGTAATCTAAAGTATGAGCTGAATAATAATTGATGAAATACAGGTATAAAAAAAATCAATACAAACCACAACCTTGAGACTCTTACCTTAGTAAATAAGCATGAAAACACAATCAAAATAACTAACTTATAAGGCCCTGCCAAGTAATTCTGCAGCAATTCAGAATACGGGTCTGCACCATACTGATGAAAGCAAATAAAATAAAATATGCAAAGTAATGCAGTTAAATTTTTATCTCTTGGAAAGGCCCATAATAATAAAGAAAGATAACTTAAACTCTCCAAATGAAATAAAAAATTTGATAATGACGTTTGCTGAATAAAATAGTTAAAAATAAATAACACACTAAAAAACAATGAATATTTAGTGTTCTTTGTCAAAGATATATGTTTCATTTACAATGATTGCTTCAAAATATCATTAATGGCTTGAGTTAATACATCCATTTCATTTTTAAAAAATATTTCTTTTTCATTCTGATATTTTTCTTCGTTGTATTGATATTCTGTGAACTCTGAAAGGGTGATAAACAAATTTGGGTATAATTTTAGATATCTTTGTAATCCAACATTTTTATTTATAGTTATACAAACACATCCAGAATAAATGTATTCAAATATCTTAATTGGTGCACAGTAATCATTGTTTAAATCCGTCGTTCCGTAAGATAATAATGCATAACGGTATTGTGATTGAAGATATTGACTTTCAGTAAAAGTTTTTTCCCCGAGGTATTGATGTGAATCTATTTCAGCCAATAGCCCCTCGTCAATAACTTTACCTAATAAGTGAAATTCAATCTTCAAGTTTTTTAGCATATTTATAGCGTCAGAGTTAAACCTTGACCGATTTATTAGACCTGCATACACTAAGTGATTTAGCTTTTTACTACTTACCTCTCGGTGTTTAAAAACTGGAATATTAGGCAAGACTTTAATCGATTCACAGTTATAATTTCTGCAACAAAGCTCCGAACGTTCTTTTGAGGAAACAAACACTTGACTATTCTTTGATCTAAATATTTTTCGGTCAAACAAAAAAAGAAGCTTATTTTGGTCTAGACAAGGGAGTTCATTAAATACAAAAAATACGTTTATTCTCCTGTAAATAAAAGGGTATAGAATCCGGCACAGATTAGTTCCGAACAACACAATAGGTACATCCGCTTCAATACTTAAAATCTGTTTTATTAAACGGCCAATATGCCTAAACTCTTTCAAATATGATTTTTTTGAGGTGAACCAATCCTTATCATGATCAACCTTAAACTTTTCAATATCATAAAAATGTTTCGCTAATTTTTTTTCGAATAAAAAATCAGTATTTGCCCAAGAGAAAATTTTCATATGCTTCCTACAGTACGACTTACAAACAACTAACTATTTATTTTAAATCAAGCTGTTAATTATTCTTATACTTGCCGAACCGTCACCATAAGGATTATGAGCAAAACTCATAACTTTATACGCTTCTTCGTTCACCAATAATTCACTTAACTCTTTAACAATAGTTTCAACCTTAGTGCCTACCAGTTTCACTGTGCCAGCATCAACGGCTTCTGGTCGTTCTGTTGTATCGCGCATAACTAGTACAGGCTTTCCTAATGATGGAGCTTCTTCCTGTATCCCACCTGAATCAGTTAACAATACATAAGCTTTATTCATTAGGTAGACAAAAGGTAAATAATCTAAAGGCTCGATTAGAAACACATTATTTAAATTAGCAAGTAAGCGATTCACAGGCTCACGCACATTAGGGTTTAAATGCATAGGGTAAACAAACTCAACGTCAGGAAACGCTTTTGCCATCTGCTCGATGGCTTCGCAAATACGTTCAAACCCTCCGCCAAAACTTTCTCTTCTGTGACCTGTGATCAAAACAATTCGTTTATTTTCACTAAGGAAATTGAATTTTTCTTCTAAGGAAGACTTTAATTGAATGTTAGTTTCTAATTTCCTTATTACATTATGTAAAGCATCTATCACTGTATTACCGGTAATTATAATCTTGTCAGCATCTACATTTTCTTTCAATAAATTTTGTTTCGATAATTCTGTAGGCGCAAAATGAAAATTCGCAATAGTACCAGTTAACTTTCGATTACCTTCTTCAGGCCAAGGTGAATATATATTTCCTGTACGAAGGCCAGCTTCAACATGGCCAACTTTAATTTGTTGATAGTAAGCGGCTAATGTTGTAGATAAGGTAGTTGCGGTATCGCCATGAACCAATACGTAATCGGGTTTAAACTCAGTTAAAACCGGCTTTATACCTTGCAGAATTCCGCAAGTAATATCAGTTAAATCTTGTCCTGGCTTCATTAAATTTAAATCATAATCTGGAGTTATTTCAAATAACTCCAATACTTGATCTAACATTTCTCTGTGCTGCGCAGTTACGCATACTTTGGCATCAAAACGGTCATCAGAACTTAATGCATGTACTAACGGTGCCATTTTAATGGCCTCTGGGCGAGTACCAAATACAGTTAAAATACGTTTTTTTATAGTCATGAGGCTTATTTTTAGAACCGCTATTATTAAAATATTATAAATAAAGCTAAAACATATCTAGCTAACTTAGTCTGATTAAAGTGGAGCTATCTCGTCATACTTCCAACTGAAATGCCGTGCGTATTTATTATAAAGAATAAACATCAGCACAAATAACGCCAGTTCGATACTTTCGGGTACTTGAAAATATTCACCTAATACACCTAATAGCGACATAACTACAGAGGCTATTGAGATAACTATTAGTGTTTGACGTGATGACAAGCCTGCACGCTGCAATATGTGATGTAAATGATCTCGGTCTGGCTTAAATGGTGACTTGCCTTTTCTATAACGGCGCATAACTATAGCAAGCATGTCCATTAAGGGTATCGCGCATATCCATAAAGCGGTAACAGGCCTAAACGAGGCGTTTTCGCCTTGTGTGCCTATGGTTAATAGCCATATAACACTTAGTCCGATAAACATGCTACCAGCATCGCCCATAAATATTTTTTTGCTGTAGTTTTTGAAAAAACCCAAATTGAAAATTAAATAAGGTAGGGTTGCTGTCGCCAAAATTAGTGGATAGCTCAAGTAACCCGTATTGCCACTTATTAAAAATAATACGGCGATAGCAGTGAAAGTATTAAGGCTTAAACTGCCAATTAACCCGTCAATACCGTCAACCATGTTATAAGCATTTATAACTACAATTATGGCAAAGTAAGTAAATATTATACCTACTGGGCCAAGTTCAATATTGCCTAAGCCAAACAAGTTACCTAAGTTCCCAATATAACCACCTACGCCGTAGATCATTAAACTGGCGATAATAATTTGGCCTACAATACGAATGCGCACTTTTAGGTCGAATTTATCGTCAAGTGCGCCAATAAATACCATCATGGCCGAGGCAATTAAGTACATACGCAGTTCTAGGGTATTTGGCAACCAGAGTAGGCTAGCAGCTAACACAGCTACAAATATAGAAATGCCACCAATAAGGGGGATTTGACCTTCGTGACGCTTTCTTGCATTGGGTTTGTCAACTAAGCCAACATCAACGGCAATTGGCTTGAATAATTTAATCGCCACCAAAGCAAAACAAAAAGCGCTTAGGGCAGTTAAGGCAGTTATTATCATCTAAATATGCTCCTATTTACCTAACACTTGGCTTGATTGCGTTGGCTGCATTGAATCAGCTTCTTTGTTATTAGCCACTAATTTAGTGTTACTTAGTTTAGTCGCCGCTCCTTTTTTAGTAAAGTAACGTATTAACACAATTAACACCGACAAAATTCCACCTAGCATAGTACCCAATACAACAATTAGGGCGCGTTTAGGTTTAGCTTTTTCTTCTGGTGCATTGGCGGGGTCAATGGTTTTTAGCACATATTCTAGAGAGACTTCAGCCAACATTATGGTTTTAGTTTGTTGTTCTATTAACTGATAGAACACGGTTTGCATATCGGCCAGCTGAGTTTCTTGCAGTTTTGTTGTTAAATAATCGATGCTGCGTTGCGCTTCGGCTTTATCTTGATCTCGCATCGCTTCGTTAATGTCGCTAACCAACCATAATAACCACTGCGTGGCAATTTCTGGTGAGTAATGTTCAATGGCTAGGGTGATCATCCCTGTTTCTTTATCGCTGGTTATAGTTAAAATTTCTTTAAACGCTTTATAAGCTTCCCATGATGATGGTTCAGGTTTTTTAGGCGCTTTTACTTCTCTTAACCATTTGTTAGTTGTTTCGTTATAAATTTCATCGTTAATGATTAATGTATTGGAGTTAACATCCCAACTTTTAGCCGCCATTAAAGGCACTAATAACTGGTGTTTATTAATAAAGCTTTCTAAAAATACTCTTGATTTTAATACCTCAAGCGCAAGGCCGGTTTTGTCTGTGCCACCGCCGCCAAGGTTAATACCAGCAAGGCTTGCTAAGCCACCAAATTGCCCAGCCATTTTGGCTAATCCGCCCGCGCCACCTTGCTCACTGGCAGGCGCCAACAACGTTGTGGCTTTATATATGTTGGGTTGATTAATTGCATAGATAATTGACGAGATGGCGAACAAGCCACTAATAGCAATAATTAATAGCTTACCTGACCATATAGCATACCACAGCTCTGCTAAGTCAATTTCGTCGTCTTCGGGGAAGTGGTGTTGCTGATAAAATTCGTTTGAATTCATTGCTTCGACTTCATTGGAAGTACTTCCTTGCAATTTGTTACTATTCACAATAGCTCACATTTAAGTTCATTTTAGTATTTTTCGATGGGCGTAAACTAGCACTTTTACGAAAGCAGCCCAAGTGAGAACGAATTATAACAAGTTATCTGCCATTTTTAACAGTTGTTTATCACTTTTTTGCTGTTAATTACCAGTCAATATTAGTAATAATTAAATAAACCCCACTTTTTCAGCTTTAAAGTTAGTTGCCGCTTGCGATATTGTGCTACTGCGATATTTTTAACTTTTGTCTCAACTTATCGGGCTATAACTTATTTTTTGTTAAAAACTTAACATACCAGGGCATTGCTTTGTTTATGCCTTGCTCTATACGAAATTCTGGTCGATAACCCAGAAGTTCTTTAGCCTTTGAGGTATCGGCCTGTGAGTGGCGTACGTCACCGGCCCTAAATCCTCTATATATTGCGGTTTTAGTATAACTAACGTTATTAGCGCCTAGTGCGGAGGCTAAGCTTGAAAATAACTCGTTAAGTGTTGTTCTGTCGCCCAGTGCTACATTGTATACTTGGTTTTTGCCTTGCTCGTTAGCTGTTGCGGCTAATATATTCGCTTGTACGGCATTTTCGACAAAACAAAAATCACGGCTGGTTTCACCATCACCATTAATAAATAAGTCTTGGTTTTCTATCATTGCTGCCGTCCATTTAGGAATAACAGCGGCGTAGGCACCATTTGGGTCTTGGCGTTTACCAAACACGTTAAAATAGCGTAAGCCTGTGGCATTTAAGCCATAGGTTTTATTAAATACATCAGCATAAAGCTCATTAACATATTTAGTCACTGCATAAGGTGATAATGGCTTGCCAATAGTATCTTCCACTTTTGGCAATGCCGGGTGGTCACCATAAGTTGAGCTTGACGCGGCATAAACAAAGGTACTGACCTTAGCGTCTTTCGCTGCCGTTAACATATTAAGAAAACCCGTAATATTGGTAGAATTAGTTAATATAGGGTCAGCAATTGAGCGCGGCACTGAGCCAAGTGCCGCTTGGTGTAAAATGTAGTCAACTGTTAGGTTATTAACTGTTAAGGCTTGCTGGCAATCTTCAAAGTTTCTAATGTCACCGTTAATAAAAGTAAAATCTTGCCATTGTTGGTCTGACACTTCAGCGTTAACTTCGTCTAAGTTATGTTGATGGCCAGTAGCAAAATTGTCTAAACCGATAACCTTTTGGTTAAGTAATAATAAGGTTTCTAGTAAATTAGAGCCAATAAAGCCAGCAACACCGGTTACTAACCAAACTTTTGGTGCTTGCTTTAGTTGCTTTTTTACATCATCGTACTCTGACATTATTACTTCCGTTTTATTATTGATTAGTCAGCTGAATAGTCAGTGTTGTAGCTTTTAATAAATTTACTGGCTGCGTTATAAACGCATATCTACTGATTCTTTCGGTAAAACATATTTTAAATCGTAAAGCACATGGTTGGCTTTACCTAAAGCGCGAATTTTATCTACGCCCATGGCTTTAAATTCGTTGTGTGATACTGCAAGAATAACCGCGTCGTAATAGTTAGCCTTAGGTGCTTCAGTCAGGCTTAGGTTATATTCATGCTCGGCTTGTTCACTCGAACACCAAGGGTCGGTAATATCAACATTGACATTATATTCTTTAAGTTCGCTAACAATATCAACAATTTTTGTATTACGTAAATCAGGGCAGTTTTCTTTAAAAGTAAGCCCCATGATCAACACGTTTGCGTCTTCCACCTGAATACGTTTGTGCAGCATGTGTTTTACTAGTTGAGATACCACATAAGCGCCCATACCGTCATTTAATCGACGCCCGGCGAGTATCATTTCAGGATGATAACCTACAGATTGAGCTTTGTGGGTTAAATAGTAAGGGTCAACCCCTATGCAATGCCCACCCACTAAACCTGGGCGGAATGGTAAAAAATTCCATTTTGTGCCGGCAGCTTCTAATACTTCTAAGGTGTCGATACCGAGCTTATTAAAAATAATCGATAATTCATTAATTAAGGCAACATTAACGTCGCGTTGCGTGTTCTCAATAACTTTTGCGGCTTCTGCCACTTTAATTGAACTCGCTTTATGGGTGCCGGCGATAATAATAGAACGATATAAGTTATCAACAATGTTGGCTACTTCAGGCGTTGAACCCGAAGTAACTTTTAAAATATTAGTAACTCGGTGTTCTTTATCGCCCGGGTTAATACGTTCAGGTGAATAACCCGCGTAAAAGTCTTTGTTGAATACTAAACCAGAGAACTTTTCGACTACAGGAATACAAGCTTCTTCAGTGGCACCGGGGTAAACCGTAGATTCATAAATAATAATATCGTCTTTACCTACCACTTTACCAAGCATTTCACTAGCTTTGATCAGCGGTGTTAAATTGGGTTGTTTATGGTGGTCGATAGGCGTTGGTACGGTAACAATATAAACGTTGGCGTTTTTTATGTCGTCTGGTTGACAAGAGTAGGTCAGGTTTGTTGTTTCGGCTAACTCTTCATCGCTAACTTCAAGGGTATTGTCGGAGCCATTATTTAATTCTGCAATACGTGCTTGATTGATATCAAAACCTAAGGTTTGATATTTTTTGCCAAATTCTACCGCCAAAGGTAAACCAACATAGCCTAAGCCTATGATGGCAATTTTCACATCTTTTAAGTCACGTATCATTTTTAAATCTTTTACCTTGAAAAATCGGTTATATTTTATTGTTAATTATATATTTTGTACAGATTTAGCTTGTGCGCTTAAGCCGATATAAATGCCGACCTAAGCGATAATTAAGCGTGAATTAAGCTTTGTTAAATACCGTTTATTGCGGCAACAGCGACAGCCGAATTATAAATAATTTGTGTTGCTGTCGACCATAATGTTAGATCATTCATATATTCAGAATCTAGTGGCACTACTATAGTATCGCCTGGTTTTAATGAGCTTTCACCCGCGCCAGCAAACCAGTTATTTTCTTCAACCATTTTAATACTACCACCGGCTGAAATAATATAAATACGCTCAGCGTCAGCTCGTTTTTTAATGCCTCCACTTTGCGCAATGTAGTCTTCAGCTGACATGGCACTATTATATAAATGTGAAGAACCCACCTGAACTTGGCCAATAACATTAATTGAATTTTTCTTCGTGGGTACAAAAAGCACGTCGCCGCCTTCGAGCAATACTTCACTATTATTTGCCGCCATTAAACCAGGTAGGTCAATAACTAAACGGCCGACTGGTTCTACATTAGTGATATCAGCAAGTAGTTTTTGGGCATCGTTGTAAGAGGCTGCAGAGCCATTTTCGCTTAACGATTTAGACGCCATTTCAACACGTAGATCACTGGCCAGTTTAACGAGGTTTTGTTGCTCAAGTTCTTTTAATTTTTTACGGGTAAATACTGAGGCATCAGGGTGAGCATAATCGGTTAAACCACCAGCTTTAATCACTAAATCAGCCAAGGTTTCGCCACGTCGAATAGTATATTTACCCGGAAACACAAATTCACCACGCAGTTCAACCACATGATTTTCGCTCCAGGCTGGAATTTTGTGCACGTTCAATCGGTCTTTACTTTGCAACGCTATATTAAAGTCTTTATTTTCTTTTAAGGCTAAGCCCAAATCGACATCTAATGATGTTTTTGATGCGCCTTCTACCGTCAGGGTATTGCGAGTAACTTCTGCTCGCGCTAAGTAAGCCGACTCTTTCACGCCACCAGCGGCCGCTAATAAATCGCTAACTTTTGCGTTTTTCGCTAACGGATAAATACCAGGGAATTTAACTTGTCCGTCTACCTCAACAAGCTGAAGGGGCTGACCAGAAGCACCTTGTTGGCGTAACTTTCTTAATACGGGTGCTAACAAGCGAGGTCGAGAAAACAATGCCATTTCACGAAAGTCGGTTTCGCTGCCCGAGGCGCCATTAGCAATTTGCACTATAGATTGACTACCTATTTGCGCAGCCTCTTCAGCTTCATTAATGCCAATGGCACGTTGTGATGAACTACCACCATATTTTTTCCAAAACGATTTTTCTTTATGTAAACTTTTAGCCTGTTGGCGCTCTTTGGCAAAAAGCTGCTCTTGCGTGTAAGCTAATTCATCTAACGATAGTTTTTCATCCACCGACTTAGTGACGTTAGAAAATATCAATAGTTTGTCGTTTGGTAACAGCGTTAAGTTGTCAACTGGGTCAGACGTAGATTTATTCAGTGCCTTAGCTAAATTAAATTGTAATACCTCGATATTTCTCGCTTGATCTTTTTGGCGAACAATTAAGCCATAACTTAAATCTGCAGAAGGCAGTATATGAGAATCTAAACTAGGTAATAAATCAGCTATTTTTACACCTTGCTGCCATTGATATTTACCCGGGCGTGAAACCGCGCCAATAACAGTAATTGATTGTTCATACATACCTGAACTTTTTAACACGCGAATATAGTCACCACTTTTTAGCAATTGTTTACGCGCTTTGCTATCAGTTAAATCAACATTAATAATGCTACGTAAACTGTGTTCATTGTAGCGTTCTACCATAGTTGACTGCGGGTAAGCCGATGGTAGTAAGCCACCCGCCATTTCTATAATTTGATTAAAACTATCACCGGTTTTTAATTCGTATATAGCCGGTCGTCTTACTTCACCTAGTATTGAAACACTTTTACTTTGTGTTGGGATGAAAACAACATCGCCTGATTGCAGTAAAATATCACTTGAAGAGTCCCCTTGTATTAGCAGGTCGTATAGATCAACGGTTTGCACTACTTTACCCGCACGTTTTACTTCAATATTACGTAATGAGCCAATGTCGCTTACACCACCGGCTGCAAAAATAGCGTGCGTAACACTTGAAAGTGAACTGAGTGTGTAAGGGCCTGGTTTGTAGGCGTCACCTAAAACAAAAATTCGCATTGAGCGTAATTCAGCTAAGCTGACCACAACGTTGACGCCTATAATGCGCTGTTGAATGCGTTCAGCAAGAAATGTTTTCATCTCGTCAAATGCTAAACCAACAACTTTTACTGGCCCAACATTAGGGATAAGAATATTACCCTCTCGAGTGATTGGCAGTATGTATTCAGCATTTTCTTTACCATATATTTGTATCGATAATTGGTCACCAACACCTAATATATAGTGTTTAGGTATTGCAATATCCATGGTAGGTGCAAAGGTGCTTGGCGCATTAGCAAAAACGTCCATGCCAAATCTTTCAAGAGGTTGAAACAATTCACTATCGTTCTCAAAATAAGTAACTTCTGCTTGCTTTTGAACATTATTTTCAGTCACAGGTCTTGGCGAGACAGGCGAAGATGATAATTGTGTTTGTTGGTTACTGCCGGAAATTTGCCCCATAACCGAATTAAGATCAACCCCCATGCTTTGCGCTAATGCTTGCTGCTGAGATTTAGGTAAGTTTTTAAATTGCTCTATTTGCTGTTGGCTAATTTGCGCAGCGAGAGAACTAAAAGAAAGTGTTGAAACAACGAGAAGGCTTGTCAGTAAACGAATAAAGTGAATCATTGGCGCGTATTTCTTCCTGTATATACGGGGACAGAACTTAGATTTAAAATTAAAGCAGCGTGGAGTTTATCAGTAAGTGTACTTTGATTAAAGTAACTTTTTATTAAACGCATCATCAAGATAAAGCGAAGCGTAATGAATTAGACTTAAAGCTGAAATCGTTTGAATTATCAGTGATTCACATAACATTTACTTTCATTAAAATACTTTTAACAAGCTGCATTTGGTTTTGCTAGCATCGGATAAGTTTGTTTACAGTAATTAGCTGTTAGCAACAAATTCAAGGTTAGCCTTAATATTAAACAGTAAGCCCTGATAAACTCATTAAACAAAGTGTGACTTAAAGTTTGGCCGTTATATGTATCAGTAAAACATCAAGTTAATTGCTTTTTTTTACTATTGGTTACTTGGCAATAGCGGAAAAATAAGGATTTAAGCTAACAAAAATTAAGCAGTTGACAGTGATTAACAAGAGATTAACCTACCAGACTTGCCTTTCAAAGCCAGCAAAGGTATAAAACGGGCTGATTATTAATAGTTTCTAATTTATCTGAACGCGATCAACCTGATTTTTATTCATGTTGAAACAAAAATAATTTTAAACCGTGTTTGGTCTTACCTATCGAGGATTTTATATGAGTACCCAGAATTCAGAGGCATTTTACGGCCATCCGGGAGGGTTGAAAACACTTTTCGTCACAGAAATGTGGGAACGTATGAGCTATTACGGCATGCGCGCATTGCTAGTTTTGTTTATGACCGCAACGTTACAAGAAGGTGGTTTAGCATTAACTATTGCATCAGCAACCGCAATTTATGGTTTGTATACAGGTACGGTTTATTTCATGGGCCTACCTGGTGGTTGGATATCTGATAGATTACTAGGTGGCCAAAAAGCTGTTTGGTATGGCGGCATTATTATCATGTTTGGCCATATAGTTTTAGCTATACCAAATGACAAAACATTCTTTATCGGTTTGATTTTAGTTATTTTAGGTACGGGTTTATTAAAGCCAAATATTGGCGCTATGGTTGGCCAATTATATAGTGAAAATGATAAGCGCCGTGATAGTGGTTATGCTATTTATTATATGGGTATTAACTTAGGTTCTTTCATTGGCTATTTAGTTTGTGGTTACTTGGCTTCTGACTTTGGTTGGCACTATGCTTTTGGTGCTGCAGCAATCGGTATGGCAGCGGGCCTGATTCAATATAGAATGACCACGCCAAAATTAGAAGGTGTTGGTGCAAAACCTGTTGCCCCTTTATCTGCTAAAGGCCAACGAAATAGCTGGATAGTTATTGCTGCTTCGCTAGTCGCCATTGCGATAATTACCGTATTAACATTTGAAGGCATTGTGGTGATAGACCCAATAGCCACTGCACAATATGTTGCGATAGCCTTTACTTTAATTTTTGTGGTTTATTATGCCATTATTTATTTTTTCAGTGACTTAACCGGTAATGAAAAGAAGAAACTTTTGGCACTATTATTAATTTGTATTGCCTCAGCTTGTTTCTGGTCTGGCTTTGAACAAGCCGGTTCTTCATTAAACTTATTCGCACGTGATTATACTGACCGTATGATAGGTTCTTTTGAAATTCCAACGGCATGGTTTCAGTTCTCTAATGCTATGTTTATTGTTTTACTATCACCTTTTTTCGCCGCATTTTGGATTAAAATAGGCCAAAGAATGGTTACCCCAGCGTACGGAATTAAATGTGCTGTTGGCTTAATTATTATGGCGAGTGGTTTTCTTGTGATGTTTTTTGCCGCGCAATATGCAGCAACGGGCTTAAAAGTAGCGCCGGGTTGGTTAATTACTACCTACTTCCTACACACTGTTGGTGAGTTATGTTTAAGCCCTATCGCCTTAAGTGCGGTAAGTAAATTGTCTCCAAGAAGATTTGCTGGCCAAATGATGGGTGTATTTGTCTTAACTTATTCAATTGGTAATATTATTTCAGGCTTGCTTGCTGGTAATTATGATCCAAGTAACGTTGAGCAAATTCCTGCGTTATATATTCAAATCAGTCTATTTAGTATTGGCATTGGTATTATTATTTTACTGGTGGGCTTGAAATCTAGATTCTGGGAAGCGCTAAAAACAGAAGATGAAGACACTACAGCGCCAACTAACGATACTAGCAGCGCAAGATCTACTGCCTAATTACTGTTTAAGTTAAAAACACTAAAAAACCAGCATTGATTGCTGGTTTTTTTATGGCAAATTTTTCTTCCACTTTAACCACACTATGTTTAAGCTAAGCTGGACTATACTCTTTAAGCCCAAGTCGACTGAGCCTTATGAAAACCAGACAAGCACTGCGTCAAACCATTAGAAATAAACGCCGACAATTGACTGCCCAGCAACAAAGCGACGCCGCATTAGGCTTATTACACCGTTTTAGTGCCGATGAGAAAATTTTACGGGCTCAGCATATTGCACTTTACTTAAGTAATGACGGTGAGCTTAATACCAAGCTAATAATTGATTGGTGTTGGCAACAGAATAAATGCGTTTATTTGCCAGTTATGCACCCTTTTAGCAAAGGCCATTTACTTTTTTTACGCTTCGAACAACAAACCCCATTAATTAACAACCGCTATGGCATTAGCGAACCGCCACTCGATGTCAGAACAATTATTCCCGCCGCGCAATTAGATATTATATGCACGCCACTCGTGGCTTTTGATAAAACAGGCGCGCGCTTAGGCATGGGCGGCGGCTTTTACGACAGAACCCTAAGCCAATGGTATAAGCAAGAAAAACAGCAAAACATCAGCAGCCCTTACGCTATTGGCTTAGCTCATGACTGCCAATTGGTTGATGAGATCCCCACAGAAGTATGGGACATTCCTTTGCCGGAGATATTAACCCCAAGCACACGGTATAAATTTCAATAAAGCTTAGTTTTTCGAGCTAAGAATTAGTTATAATAAGCGCAAACATAAAGCTGTCAGTATTAAGCTGACAGCTAAACCAAAGGTTTCCCTATGACTCAAGATGACATGAAAAAAGCGGCAGCAATAAAAGCCCTAGATTATATCAAAGCCGATACTATTGTTGGTGTAGGTACTGGCTCAACGGTTAATCACTTTATTGACGCGCTTGCCACAATGAAAGATAAAATTATTGGCGTAGTTTCAAGCTCTGAAGGCTCAACTGAGCGTTTAAAATCTTACGGCATTGAAGTGTTTGACCTTAATAACGTTGATGGTATTGATGTTTATGTTGATGGCGCTGATGAAATTAATCCTCATATGCATATGATCAAAGGTGGCGGCGCCGCCCTCACCCGAGAGAAAATTGTTGCTGCTGTGGCCAAAACCTTTGTTTGTATCGCCGATGATACCAAGCAAGTACCTATGTTAGGTCGTTTTCCATTGCCGGTAGAAGTGATCCCGATGGCGCGCAGTTATGTTGCCAGAGAACTGGTAAAACTGGGCGGCGATCCGGTTTATCGTCAAGGTGTTATTACCGACAATGGCAATGTTATTATCGATGTGCATAACTTAACAATAATGGACCCTAAAGCATTAGAAAATAGCATTAATGCGCTTGCTGGGGTTGTTACTAATGGCTTGTTTGCTAATCGTCCAGCAAATGTCTTAATTATCGGCACTGCAGACGGTGCAAAAATAGTAAAATAACACTTTAGAGTTTATACCCTATATGCTAGTTTAGATATCTAGCCATCTAAAAACTTACTTGACCTTATTTAAGTAAGTAAATGTTTGATCGAGAGAAGATAAACTATCATGAGCAACAATTCACTAGCGAAAGACAAAATTAAGATATTGCTTCTAGAGGGGGTTCACCAAAGCGCCCTTGAAGAGCTGAAAAACAAAGGCTATTCAAATATCGAATACCTTAAAACCTCTCTTTCAGAAGCAGAGCTAATTAAAAAAATTGCCAATGTGCATTTTATTGGCATACGTTCTCGTACTGACTTAAATAAAAATGTTTTAAGTCACGCTAAAAAGTTGGTTGCTATTGGTTGTTTCTGTATTGGTACTAATCAAGTAGATAAAGCTGCAGCGCAATCATTTGGTATACCCGTATTTAATGCGCCATTCTCAAATACCCGCTCGGTTGCTGAACTAGTGTTAGGCGAAACGTTATTATTGTTACGTGGTATACCTGAAAAAAGTGCTCAAGCACATCGTGGTGTTTGGAATAAGTCTGCCGCGGGTTCAGTTGAAGCCAGAGGTAAAACTCTAGGCATTATTGGTTATGGCCATATCGGTATGCAACTAGGCATATTAGCTGAAACGTTAGGCATGAGAGTTCGCTTTTTCGATATTGAAACTAAACTACCATTAGGTAATGCTAGCCAAGCACCAACCATGACAGCATTACTGAAAGAAGCTGATGTTATTAGCTTACATGTTCCCGAAACACCACAAACGAAAAATATGATGGGCGCGGCCGAATTTGAGGTCATGAAAGACGGTGTTATCTTTATTAATGCGTCACGCGGTACAGTGGTTGATATCGATGCGTTAGCAGAGGCCTTAAGCACTAAAAAAGTGGCGGGTGCAGCAATCGATGTATTCCCAATTGAGCCTAAAAGTAACGACGAAGAATTTATCAGCCCGTTACGCGCATTTGATAACGTTATTTTAACGCCACACATTGGTGGTAGTACGAAAGAAGCACAAGAAAACATTGGCCTTGAAGTTGCCAGTAAACTTGCTAAATATTCAGACAATGGCTCAACATTATCTGCGGTTAACTTCCCTGAAGTATCGCTGCCTGGACATATAGGTACTAGCAGATTACTGCACATTCACCGTAATCAGCCTGGGGTATTAACGCAAATTAACCAAATGTTTGCTAAACACGATATCAATATTGCCGCACAGTATTTACAAACTGCTGATCAAATTGGTTATGTGGTTATAGATATTGAAGTTGAAAATCGTGAGTTGGCGTTAAAAGAATTGAAACAGATTGACGCCACTATCAGAGTAAGACTATTAAACTAGTATCAACCTGATTTAAATACGAAAAAGCCAAAGATTATTATCTTTGGCTTTTTTATTGGCTGTTTACTATCTGTTTTTGACGATTACATTGTATTAAATCAATAACTCATTTTAGTAAAAAATCAGCATCATACAGGCCCAAGCAGCTATACCTGCGACAATATCGTCAAGCATAATACCTAAGCCACCATGGCAATTTTTATCAATATAAGATATCGGCCAAGGCTTTAAAATATCGAAAAAGCGGAATAACGCAAATCCCACTATCAAAGTTTGCCATGTTACAGGTATCAAAAACATGGTGATAAGAAAACCAACAAATTCATCCCAAACTATGGCGCCATGATCAGGAACCCCAGCATCTTTGGCCGCTTTGCCACAAATATAAATACCAGCAATGCTCATTATTACTAACAGCGATAAATAAAGCGTATTATTCAATGGTGCCATCAGTAAAAATAATGGAACTGCGGCTAAGGTGCCAAACGTACCTGGTGCTTTAGGCGCTAAACCACTACCAAAACCTAATGCCAAAAAATGGATTGGATTGGATAAGCGAAAATTTGCCGTAGAAGCTTTCATTATGAATCTTTACTACTAGAAAAGTGTTCGAAGCTTTTAGTATGAATAGCGACAGGTTTACTGTTTAAGGTTGTGGTAATTTTTTCACTGCGATTTATCTGACCGATACAAGTGATGGTATTACTGGTATTTGCTAAAGCGGTTTCCATACCCACTTTATTATCTTCAGCTACCGTAAATAACAATTCGTAGTCATCGCCACCGGTTAGTGTCATCTCAAACGCTTTATCCAAACCTACGGTATCACGCAATGCGTTTGAAATAGGTAAGTCATCTAACACGATATTAGCGCCTACTTTAGAAGCGGTACAAATATGCCCTAAATCAGCAATTAAGCCGTCAGAAAGGTCGATTGCAGAACTTGCATATTCGCGCAGTGCTTGTCCGGCCAATATTCTTGGGGTTGGAAAATCTAAGCTACGCTGCACTCTTTCTCGATATTCAGGGGCAACATTCACTTCTTTTAATATATGCTTAAGTGCTAACGCTGCATCACCAATTTCACCGGTAACATAAATCCAGTCGCCAGCTTTAGCGCCTGATCGGGTAAGGTGTTTATTTTTTGGTACTAAACCTTGAGCGGTAACGGTAATACACAAAGGGCCTTGCGTTGTATCGCCACCAATTAATTGCACATTATAATATTCGCACAATTCAAAAGCACCAATACAAAACTCTTCAACCCATTTTAGATCGACCTTGGGCATAGTAATAGCCAACGAAATCCAAGTAGGTTCAGCGCCCATTGCTGCTAGGTCTGATAAATTCACCGCAATTGATTTATGGCCAATTGCGCGTGCGCTGGTTTCATGGGTAAAATGAACTCCAGCGACTAATGTATCTGTGGTTATTGCAATATTTTGACGCTCAGAAGGACTGACTATGGCGCAGTCATCTCCGATCCCGAGCACAACATCCTTGCGTTTAATCGCTTGCTCACTAAAGAAGCGTTTGATCAATTCAAACTCTTTCATATTACAACCAAATTTTATCTATTCGTTCGGACGAACAAGCTTAACGACTTTATCTAAAACACCGTTGACAAACTTATGACTATCATCTGCACCAAATGATTTTGCTAACTCAATGGCTTCGTTGATGATAACGCGATAAGGCACATCTAGGCATTCAGACAATTCAAATACCGCGACGCGTAAAATAGCTTTTTCAACCGGGTCAACATCTTTTAGTGGGCGGTCAACATGTGGTGAAATTTTTTCATCAATGCTGCCAACCTGCGCTGAAATACCGCGAAATAATTGTTGAAAATAAGGGATGTCGAAACGACGTGCACTATTTTCAGTCAAAAAATTTAATTCGATTTCAGCAATATTATTTTGGCTTAGTTGCCAAGAGTAAACTGCTTGTACTGCCAACTCTCTGGCTTTTCTTCTAGGTGATGGTTTCACAAAAATATCCTGTTATAGCTTATCTAGCACGTTAACCATTTCTAAAGCACTTAATGCTGCTTCAGCGCCTTTATTGCCTACTTTAAGGCCAGCACGGTCAATAGCTTGTTCAATACTGTCGGTGGTAATAACGCCAAATGCCACTGGTAAAGTATATTCCATTGCCACTTGTGCTAAACCTTTATTACATTCGCCAGCAACAAAATCAAAATGAGGTGTACCACCTCGGATGACGGCACCAATAGCAATAATGGCATCGTATCCACCTTTAGCAGCGATTTTCTTAGCCGCTACTGGCAACTCATAGGCACCAGGAACACGAATTAATGTTATGTCACTATCGGCAACATTACCATGGCGTTTAAGCGCATCTACCGCACCTTCAAGTAAACTTTCAACAACAAAACTATTAAAACGAGAGACAACAATTGCGAATTTCTTACCGGTTGCATCAAAGTTAGCTTCTATGACATTCATTTAAAAATCACCTACTGATAAAAATTGCCGCAATTCTAGCAAATTGCACGCCCCTGAGGAACTCGTTTTGACAAATTTATCGGAAATTGCGCACCTAAAGTCTAAATTTGGGTTTTATTGTTGCTTGGCAGCAACTTAAACTTTAGTCCAATATCTTGATTTAGTTTTTTTAAAGGCACTTACTGAAAAATTTGACCATATAAATGCTGATTTACAACTATTAGAAAGGATATAAGTGTTAATGCTACTTAGCCCAATCATTTTTACTAAATCTCTAGCTATAGTATTTGGTCATGGCACATTTAGCGCCATTTTTGTATCATAGTGCTATCTATAGTTTAAGCGCATATTTATTTGAAATTTTATGACCATTTATTTCTCTTCCAATAAAATACCAGCATTGCATGAATTTAGCTTACATCAGCGACAAGCTATTTTAACATTGGCGCAATCCAAGCTTACTGCACCTGAAAAATTTATCTTAAATATGATTAAGTTATCGCTGTTGATTCCGCCATTTCTGTTTATCGCTAATTTACAAGGTATTGCCTTAGCCTCTTCTGTTGCTTTAGTGCTGATCGCCTATTTCGCAGTGTTAAGACCTATCATGCTGTTCTTTTCACAAAAACACCTTGATAAAGCCATTGCCCAATACCAAAAAAGCGAACATTAGTTCGCTTTTTTATTCCTACTTATAATGGTGAATGTATTAAAACTACATTCCTTCAAGTTCTTCTAGGTAGGCGTCAATATTTTCTTCTTCTGCTTGGTTCACTTCAATCGGTGGGTTACCGTCGTAAACCTTATACTGCATATTTTGAAAATAAGCATTTTTAACAAATTCATAAGGGTCAATAGCGTCATTTAAAATAGCTTCTTGATCCGCAAAAGACGCTCGAGCTTCTAAACCTAAAATGCCGGCACGTAATATATTAGGCCAAAAATCAATCACCGCAAGTGGCCAATAATAGCTATCAACAAAGTCACCAACCTCTTCACGTACAGATGAAGGGCCAAGCGCAGGAACTACTAAGAAAGGGCCATCGCCAACACCATAACTACCCAACACCTCACCGAATTCTTCTTCTTGTCGGTCCCAACCAAAATCACTCGCTGGGTCAAAAAAACCCAATAAGCCAATCGTTGAATTCAACACAAAACGTCCGGTTGATTTTGCCGCATCAGTGAACTTTGCTTGTAACAAATGGTTAATGATTGTTGAAGGTTCGTTTAAGTTAAGTGCCATGTTATGAACACCTGTGCGCAAATCTGTTGGCATATATTCAACATATCCTTGAGATGCTGGCTTGAAGACGTATTTGTCTGCATAGTCCCATGTAAAAGTCCAAAATGGGCGGTTAATAGCTTCTAGCGGATCTTTTGGATCAGATACTGTTTGCTCTGATGAAGGCGTTGTAGAACAAGCCGTTAAAAATAACGAAAGCATTACGGTTAATATAAGTTTTAGACTAAATGTTGCTTGGGCTTTCAATGCAATGTTGCTTATTCTGTTCACTACAGGATCCTTGTTTTTATAACCGCGATTCATTCGATATTACGGTTATAATTGAAATATAAACTTTTCTAACACCAGTTTATCACGGGAGCATTAAGAGTTTTATTTAAAAAATGTAATTTTAAGTGTTGCGCGTTATACAACATGACTCTCTGTAAATAGCGCTAATAAATTATTTTGATATTTTTTGCCGATGAACGGAAAGTAACATTTCGGCCTCGGCTCTTGGAATATCGCACTCGCGCATAATTTCGGCAATATCTGCGCCTAGCTCAACAAGCTTTTGCGCCCGAGTGTACAGCTTATCTTCTGGTTGTTGATGTAAAAGCTGTTCAATGGTTTGAAATTTATTATTGAACTGTTCTTGAGTCACTTTAATGCGGTGTTCTAGTTGTTTGCTAACTTGTTCATTTTCGATTTGCGACTCGCTACACAGTTTTTGGTTAATATCTAACTGCGATTGACTACTGGCGAGCAAATCTTGCAACTCTAACAATTGTATTTCTTGGCTATTTACTTGTTGTTGTAATTCATCAATTTGCTTAGCAAAACGATTCTTCAGTGCCAACAATAACATAGCAACAAGCATCACAATGGCGAATGCGATTAAGCTGATCAGATTAGCGGGTATATTTTCCATAATTAAATTAAGTTCGCTGAAAATAAAAGCCTGCTTATGCAGGCCTATTGGTCGACGTTAGAATTGTTTTAATTCATCCCATTCGTCATCAGAGAGTAATTTATTCAAATCAACCAAGATCAGTAACTCACCTTCTCGGTTAGACACACCTTGAATAAACTTAGCACTTTCATCGTTGCCAACATTTGGCGCAACATCAATATCTGATGCTTTCAAATAAACGACTTCAGCAACACTATCAACTAAAATACCAATAACTTGTGTTTCAGCTTCAATGATCACTACGCGTGTGTTGTCTGATATTTCAGCAGACTCAAGCCCAAATCTTGCACGAGTATCAATAACGGTAACCACATTGCCACGCAAGTTGATAATACCCATAACATACATTGGCGCACCCGGAACAGGTGCTATTTCAGTGTAGCGTAATACTTCTTGAACTTGCATTACGTTAATACCATAGGTTTCGCTGCCGAGCTTAAACGTTACCCATTGTAGTAGTTCATCATTGATGTCTACACGTTCGCTTGCATTGCGTCTTTCATCAGACATACTGCTGACCTCTTTAAATTTCTGTTTTACTTAAATACTTATACTCTAAGTATACTGGCAAGTTTGAATTCATCAATTATTCTTGTCTTATATTTGCGTTATATTTGCGCCTTTTTCCAATAACTTAATTAAAGACCCAACATCTAAGAGTGCACACATACGATTTTTCACTAATCCTGCAAGCCAAGGACGTTTGTTTGCTGAATCTAACCATTTAACATCTTCTTGCTTGAGCGTTACCGTATCGATCAATTTTTCAGCCGTCAAGCCCCACGATGAATCACTCAGCATTATGATGTATTGGTAGTTAAGCGCGGAGATTAATGCTTCATCGCACTTTTCAGGCATTACCCAACGAGCAGTATCAACTACTTTTACTTTTTCTTCTCGGTGCAGCATAACACCCTTAAACCAATCAGGCTTGCCCATTAGTGGTGTGGTTTTATCTGTGTTATGGATACCACCCAACTCGATCAGCGGAACAGCAATGGTTAAACCAGCAACTTCAAAAAACATCGCCTGAAAGTCGCCTTGGCGATAGCTTAATTTTTTACTCGCTACGAAACCGCCTGAGCTTTTATGGGTTTTAATTTCATTTTCGCTAACGTTAGCGGCACTTGTTACTGACTTTAACTCTGGTGTTAATTCGGGCTTAAATTCTGGTTTAATTTCTGGTTTAACTTCTGGTTTTCTTGGCGCTGTTCTAGCTACTACTTTTTTCTGGACTGGCTTAACAACTGTTTGTCTTATGACCGGTTCGGTAATAGTTAGGCCTTGAACTAGGATTTTATTCTCAGCTTTTGCTGAGCTTAACTGTTTTGTGTTTTCTGGTGCAAAAACCTGAGGGAAAGTAGCACTGTTAAGTAACTTATCTAAAGGTTGAGCTTGTTTGATTTTAACCGGCAATGCTGGCTTTTGCTCTATTTCTTCTTCAGTAAGCAACTCTGACAAATAAGTCTGCATCAATTTTTTACTTGCAGCTAAAGGCTTCGGCATCGGCTTACTTACTCACAGTGTTTAAATTAGCGATATATTTTAATAAATTATCATAAGCAATGATACCACGAGAGTTTGCGGCATAATCTGAAGGCACCTTTTGAGCAACACTGGCATTTCGAAAATTAGTATCAATTGGCACAACACCCGGCCATACAGAGTCACCGTAAAGCTCTTGTAATTTTTTGTAAGTCATTATTGATGCTTTAGTACGTTTATCAAACATAGTGGGGACTATAGTATATTTAAAGGGTTCAGGTTGTTGACCTTGCATAATGTCTAAAGTTTTCATCATGCGATCTAAACCTTTTAGCGCTAAGAAGTCGGTTTGAACGGGTACGATAATTCTATCACTGGCTGCTAACGCATTCACCATAAGCACCCCTAAAATTGGTGGGCAATCAATTAATACATAATCGTATTCGTCTTCGATTGCGCGCATAACTTTTTTTAACACTAACCCCATGCCACCTTTATTACCAAGCGAGCGATCGAGTGTAGCTAAGCCCATAGTCGCAGGCAATATGTCGATATTATCATAATGAGTAGGACATAAGCTTTGCATGATTTGCTCTTTGGTAGACACCTGTAAAAACAAATCATAAACGCTGAGATCTAAGTCTTCAGATTCGATACCAAAATAGTAACTTAATGACGCATGGGGATCGGTATCCACTAAAAGTACCCTATGCCCTTGTTCAGCTAATAAACCAGCTAAGGCAATAGCTGAGGTAGTTTTACCCACGCCACCTTTTTGATTTGCAACGGTCCAAACTACCAAGAGAAATTCCTATTGATCATTAGCTTTTATTTCTGATGGTTTGACCACTTCATTGTCTATATTAGGCTCAGTACGCGTGGTTATACGAATACCGCCATTATCTAGTCGAATAATACGAATTTCGTCAGTTTTTTGTTCAGTGCTAATGCTTTTAATCGCTTCAACATCTTTGACTGAAATGGTGGGTGTTGCCAATAAATTGGCTTTTTCTAAACCATATTTAGAAATCGCAATAACGACACGGCGATTTTTTGCTCGACCTGTTGCTGTAGCATTGTCTGCGCTTGGATAGTATTGACCATATCCTTCAATAGCCATACGCGCAGGGTTTAAAGTTAATTCTTCTAATACCCGTAAAATTGCTGTTGCTCTAAATACTGATAACTCCCAATTAGAGGAAAAAATTTCGGTATCAATTACTTGGTTATCGGTATAGCCCCTAACCCTAATGTAATTAGTTGTATCGGCAATAATTTGGTAGATAACCGACAGAATATCTTTTGCGGCATTGGTTGGCGACGATGAACCACTTGGAAATAATAAACCGCTGTTTAATTCAATTTCTAACCAGTCGCCATCTATTTGCAATTGCGCGTATCCGGATTCAACTAGCTCGTACAAAGCTTCATGAAGATCTTTTTCTAAAGACGTTAACGTTGTGCCAACTTGTGCGTCTGACACATTAGATAAGGTAACTTCACCTGTAACCAGCTCAGGGCCGGCATCAGACAAAATACCGTTGCCAAATAATCGTTTATTAGTTTTTGAACTGTTGACAGGTAAAATGTCATCACCATGGCCGCGATTTTTAGGTTTGTCTTTATTCGCTTGAAAGACACGACCTATAGATTCGGTAGCCGTTTCAAAAGGTTCTTCGTCGATCATCGCCATGGCATATAACACGACAAAAAGTGCAAAGAGTAAGGTCATATAATCAGCGTATGAAACTAACCAACGCTCAACATTTTCATGCTCAACTAAATGGCGTCGTGCTCGCAGGCGGTTCATTGTTCTAACCGAAATGCCGACAGTTTATTTTCAATGGCATGTGGATTTTCAGCTAAAGCAATGGCAATCAAACCTTCGGTCATCATTTCACGATACATAGTTTGTTCATGAACTATGGCTTTAATCTTATTGGCAACCGGTAAATAAATAAGGTTGGCAAACCCTACACCGTAAATAGTAGCAACAAATGCTGTGGCAATACCTTGCCCCAATAATTGTGGGTCAGCTAAATTTGACATCGCATGTATTAAACCAAGCACGGCACCTAAAATACCTATGGTTGGGCTATAGCCGCCCATTGACTCAAAAACATGGGCTGAGCGTAAGTTATGTTCACGATATAAATCTAGATCTAATTCTAATGAAACCCTTAAGTTTTCAACCTCTACGCCGTCAACTAGTAGGTTTAAGCCTTTGTTAACGTAAAAGTCATTTTCTTCTTCTGCAATATGCTCCAGCGACAAAAAACCAGATTCTCGAGCTTTTTCAGCCCAAAGTACGATGGAGTCTATTCCCTGCTCAATATTGTATTTGGGCGGAACAATCAACCATTTTAGTAAGGTCATGGCGTGTAGAAACTGACTTTGTGATGACTGCAACATTACCGCGCCGAGTGTACCACCAAAAACAATAATGAATGCAGGTAGCTCCAACAACGACGATATTGAGCCGCCATCAATAATAAAACCGAAATATATCGCCAAAATGGCAATAATTAATCCCGATATACTTAGTTTATCCATGCTGTATTTCCTTAAGAATTGCAGATGGAAAGCTTTCAAGCGACAGTGATAATTCAGATATTCCAGCAACCGCTACCGCTTGGGGCATGCCATATACAACACAAGACTCTTCATCTTGCGCCCATATGGTGGCACCTTTACTTTTTAATAATCGTGAACCTTCACGACCATCGGCACCCATTCCGGTTAATATAATGCCTAAGACATTGCCGCCAAATATTTTAGCAGCAGAAGCAAAACTAACATCTACACTAGGCTTGAAAGCAATCCGCTCCGAATTGTCTTCGAGTATTCTTAGTTTTGCTGCATTTTCTGTACCATCAATGACCATTTGTTTGCCACCTGGTGCTAAATAGGCATGACCAGGTTTTAAAATATCGCCAGAACTCGCTTGTTTTACATTTATTTTGCACAGACTATTTAATCGGTTAGCAAAAGCTAAGGTAAATGCCGCAGGCATATGTTGCACTATAACGATAGGCAACGGGAAATCTTCTGGTAATTGAGTTAATAATTTTTGTAACGCGACAGGCCCGCCAGTTGAAGTGCCTATTGCTAATAGCTTGTATTCTTTACCTGAGCTTTTTCTGTGCGTAGCGCTTTGGCGGGAGCTAACTGCTGAACCGGAGTTTGCACTAGATGCTTGATTTACAGTAGCTTTCGCTTCAACCGATGCGCGTGAGCGAAAGGTTGAAATTCGCGGTAAATTAGCGCCTTTTTTTCTTGCTAATAGCCTTACTCGCTGACGTAACAAACTACCGGCGTCTTCAGTATTTTTCGCTATTTCATTAAATTTTTTCGGCAGAAAGTCTAATGCACCAGCATCAAGTGCTTCAAGCGTTGCTTGAGCGCCAGAGTGGGTTAAGGAAGAAAACATAATAATGGCTGTTGGTGCTTTTGCCATGATTTGTTTCACCGCGTCAATGCCATTTAATAATGGCATTTCTATATCCATGGTTATAACATCAGGTTTTAAGGCTATAGCCTTTTCTACTGCGTCTAAGCCATTAATAGCGACGTCGATCACCTCGAGATCAGGATCATTATTGAGGATATCTGTTACTCTGCGGCGAAAAAAACTGGAGTCATCAACCACCAATACTTTAAAGGACATTTACAATCTATTTCCTGTCGTTATCTTGTGTTTTACCCTAGGGTATTATGAACGTAATTTTTTATGCACTATCGCTTTTTTTGCATAATATTTCAGCATGTTAGGCACATCAATAATCAAGGCAATACCGCCATCACTCGTTATTGTTGCACCAGCCATACCTGGCGTACCATGTAATAATCTGTCTAACGGTTTAATAACCACTTCTTCTTGACCAATTAAGCTATCAACAACAAAACCAATTTGTTGATTACCTAGCTGTACAATTACAACATGGCCGCGTTCTCGTGGTTTTTCTACATAATCTCTCACTAACCATTGATCAAGGTAAAACAACGGGATAGCTTTTTGACGGACAATAATGGTCAACTGGCCATCAACTAAGTTAGTTTTAGTTAAATCAAGATGGAATATTTCATTAACGGCGGCCAAGGGTAATGCAAAGGTCTGCTTACCAATCACTACCATTAAGGTCGGTAATATTGCTAGCGTTAACGGTACCGTAATTTCAAGTATGGTACCTACGCCCATTTCTGAGTCGATACTAACAGTGCCGTTAAGCTGGGTGATTTTTGTTTTAACCACATCCATGCCTACACCACGGCCTGACACTTCTGAAATTTCAGTTTTAGTTGAAAACCCTGGGGCAAAAATAAGACTAAAGGCTTCTTTGTCAGACATACGTGCTGCTGCGTCTGCATCTAAAACGCCACGTTCTATCGCAATTTCTTTTAGTTTTTCGGCATTCATTCCTGCGCCATCATCACGAATGGTTAGGAGGATATGATCGCCTTCTTGTGATGCTGACAATACCACAACACCTTCGCGTGGTTTACCTGAAGCTTCACGTTTATCAGGGTCTTCAATACCATGATCAACTGAGTTGCGCACAAGATGCACTAAAGGATCCGCTAAAGCTTCAACTAAATTCTTATCTAAATCGGTTTCTTCGCCTTCAAGAATAAGTTTAATTTCTTTATTAAGACTTCGGGCCAAATCACGCACTACGCGAGGAAAACGGCCGAACACTTTCTTGATCGGTTGCATACGCGTTTTCATTACCGCGCCTTGCAAATCAGTAGTTACCGCGTCTAGATTTGACACTGCCTTGGTTAAGTCTTCGTCTTCTTTTGCAATACCTAAACTGGTCAGACGGTTACGCACTAAAACTAACTCGCCAACCATGTTCATGATTTGATCTAATCGTTTGGTATCAACCCTAACCGTTGTTTCTGCTTGAGCAGGCTTAGCAGGTGCTGTTTTTTTGTCAGCTGTTGCTTGGTTTACGGCTGGTTTAACTTCAGGTTTATTCGCTGCAGGAACACTTGCAGCAGGCGCAACAGGTACCACTTTCGCAGCTTGTGCTGGTGTTTGAGCTTTAGGACTTTGGCCCTTGCCGTGAAGTTCATCTAGCAATGACTCAAAATCATCATCATTTATTTCATCGGATGACGTTGTACTTGCTGTTTTTTCATTCGCTGCGGTCACAGCAGGAGAAAACGCCCCCTGGCCGTGAAGTTCGTCTAATAATGATTCAAATTCATCATCTGAAATATCATTATTATTTGATGTAGGGGGCTTTTCAGCTGCGGGTTCACTTGCCGCAGGTGCACCACCACCATGAAGTTCGTCTAATAGCCGTTCAAATTCATCGTCTGACATTTCGTCATTTGAACCACTATTAGTTGTTGCAGTATTTGCCTCAGAAGTCGCTACAGTAGCGTCAGGCACAGTGGCTGTATCTTGACTTTCAGGTTGAGATAATCGATGTAGGTCGGCTAATAAACTTGGTTCTGCGCTTGTTAATGGCTCTTTATTTTGCACTTGAACAAACATTTCGTTAATAGTATCAAGTGCTTTAAGAATGACATCCATTAACGATGAAGTAACTGAGCGCTGCTGATTTCTTAAAATATCGAAAACATTTTCCGCACCATGACAAGCATCAACTAATTCGGCAAGTGACAAAAATCCGGCACCACCTTTTACGGTATGAAACCCTCTAAAAATGGCGTTGAGCAATTCGGCATTATGAGGGTCATTTTCAAGCTCGACTAATTGCTCCGACAAGGTCTCAAGTATTTCTCCAGCTTCGATTAAAAAATCCTGAAGAATTTCTTCATCTTGTTCAAATGACATTGAGTAACTCCTATTAAAAACCTAAGCTTGATAATAAATCATCAACGTCGTCTTGATCTGCAACAACATCATTACGGCTTTCGCTATTTATGATCGGGCCTTCGACTAAATTTTCGCCAACTTTCGGCAGATAATTTGATTTATTTTGTTCAGAGGAAAGACCAAAGGCTGTCAGCATATGAATCAAACTATCTTCAACCTCTCGCACTAAATCAATAACCTTGCGAATAACTTGACCCGTAAGATCTTGAAAGTCTTGCGCCATTAATACATCAGTCATCAGGCTATGAATTTTATTGGTTTCTTTTTCTGTTGTTTTAAGTAATACATCAATATCAAGACACAATGCCTTAAACTCGCCAACATCAAGTTCATTGTGCATTAACTTATGCCACAGTGGATTAACAGTGCTAATTTGCTTTTGAATACTATCGACAACCGGAAAAATTGCTTCTACGGCATCCATGGTTTTATTAGCCGCTTCTTCGGTGCGACTAATCACAAAATTCAATCTTTCTTTAGCGTCTGGTATATCAGCAGTAGCTAAATCACTCAAACGTGAATCAATATGAAAATTATTCAATGAGTCATGCAATTGGCGGGTTAGTTTACCTATTTCTGCAAATAGTTCAGAGTTAATAGGGTTTTGAATTTCTGCAATTAATGCATCTGCTTTATCTTGTTGATCAGTTTCAATATATTCAACCAACATTTTAGCTTGTTCTAAAGAAACATGGACACTCGTATTTGTACTCATATAACGGCCTTGCATAAAAAGACTGGTGATTAACCAAGACGTTCGAAAATTTTATCAAGCTTAGTGTTTAGCGTGGCAGCCGTAAATGGTTTTACGATATAGCCATTAACACCTGCTTGGGCCGCCATGATAATTTGCTCTTTCTTGGCTTCTGCGGTCACCATCAATACTGGAATATGAGATAATTTAGCATCAGCTCTAATGGCTTTAAGTAAATCAATGCCTTGCATACCTGGCATATTCCAATCAGTAACAACAAACTCAAAATTACCATCTTTAAGCATCGGCAATGCAGTATTACCATCGTCTGCTTCTGAGATATTGGTAAAACCTAAATCGCGTAACAAATTTTTGATTATACGTCTCATTGTTGAAAAATCGTCAACAACAAGCACTTTCATATTTTTATCCAAGGCACCCTCCGGTTAGAACATTTAAAATTCTATAATATTATTATTCTACTTAACTTTGCCACGATTGCATACGAGCTTTTAATCTATGCATCGCTTGACTGTGTATTTGGCTTACTCTTGATTCACTCACATCAAGTACTTGCCCTATTTCTCTCAGGTTAAGTTCTTCATCATAATACAATGACAGTACTAAAGCTTCTCGCTCGGGTAAAGAGGAAATACATTCCGCTAGTGATTTTTTAAAGAAACTATGTTCTATATTAGCATAAGGTTCATCTTGCTGATGACTATGGGCTACTTCAATTACATCTTCACTAACACCTAAATCATCAATGCCCAGTATTTTCCCTGAACTAACTTCATTAAGTATCTGATGATATTCATTTATTGTGATATCGAGTTTTTCTGAAACTTCAATGTCAGTAACATCACGACCATATTCAGCTTCTAAAGTTTTTATGGCGGCGCTGATCATACGGCTGTTTTTATGTACTGAGCGGGGAACCCAGTCGCCACGACGAATCTCATCAAGCATGGAACCACGAATACGAATACCAGCAAAAGTTTCAAAACTCGCACCTTTGGTATTATCAAAATTATTCGCCGCTTCGAGTAAACCTATCATGCCTGATTGAATAAGGTCATCAACCAAAACACTGGCAGGTAATCGAGCAAGCAAATGATAAGCAATACGTTTTACGAGTACTGTATGCTGCTCCAACAAAGCCGATTTATCAACACTATAAGTATGTAGTTTTACCACCATAGCTCACTTGTTCGTTGGTTAATGTTCTAGCAATTGCTCAATAAAGAATTCTAAATGCCCTGAGGCTTCTTTAGGTACTGGCCAGCTAATTATATTTTTGGCGAGTGCTTTAAAGCCTATTGACGCTGGAGAGTCAGGATATGCTTCAACAATGGCTTGTTGTTTTCTAACAGATTTTCTTATGTTTTCATCATAAGGCACAACGGCGACAAGCTCCAAAGTAACATCTAAAAATCTATCGGTAACTTTAGAAAGTTTGGCAAATAGATTCTGACCTTCTTTTGGGCTACGTACCATGTTTGCCACAACTTTAAACTTGAATAAACCGTGATCTCGGCTTAGTAATTTCATCAGTGCATAGCAGTCAGTAATTGAAGTTGGCTCGTCACAAACGACTAATAAAACATCTTGAGATGCACGGCAAAAACTTAATACCATATCGGAGATACCGGCGGCGGTATCAACAATTAAAATATCAAATTTGGTTTGCATATCACTAAAAGCACGAATAAGCCCGGCATGCTCAGCAGGTGTTAAATCCACCATAGATTGTGTGCCAGAGGTTGCAGGAATAATATTGATGCCAGCAGGACCTTGGACAATAATATCGTCAAGTTCACACTCACCGGATAATACATGAGACAAGTTACGCTGCACACGCAAACCTAGCATAACGTCAACATTAGCTAAACCTAAATCGGCATCAAGCACTAAAACACGCTTACCTAATTTAGCTAAAGAAATGGCGGTATTTAATGAAACATTAGTTTTACCAACGCCACCTTTACCGCCAGAAACGGCTATAACTTTAATCTGTTGAGTTTCTTGCATTTTTCTTAAGCCGCTCGCTTGATCTATCATCTATGTAACTTCTCTATATAACTGCTCTGCCTAACGTGAGGCGACTATACTGCTACGGGTGCCCGCCAAGAAACTGCCCCTGAGCTTTGATACTTGATTGCCATTCTATCTGCTAGCGTAACCAATTTTTCAGCATTTGCAACTTTAATATCTTCTGGAACCCTTTGTCCATCAGTAAGATAGCCAATAGCTAAACCATTTTGCAGTGAAGTGGTTATAATTTCACCCACACTAAGGCTTTCATCTAATTTAGTATAAATACAGCCCGCCAATGGAATTTTCTTAAAGCGTTCAACATTTTCTTGCATTACACGCTGCTGAGTATTTGCAGCTAACACTAAGTAGTTACGAATCCTAACACGAGCATTCGCAATTAAGGTAGTCAAATGCTCAGTTAAACGCATATCTCTTTGTCCCATACCGGCAGTATCTATCAATATTAATTTCTTTTGTGCAAACTGTTGTAACAGGTTATCGAGTTCATTCGCGTCGTTGGCAAGTTTAACTTGGCAACCAATAATACGACCGTAAGTTGCTAACTGCTCAAAACCGGCAATACGATAACTATCAGTAGAAATTAATACCACTTGGTCAGCGCCGTGAATTTGTGCAAAGCGGGCAGCTAGTTTTGCAATAGTCGTAGTTTTACCTACTCCTGTAGGTCCAACAAGTGAAACCACGCCACCACGTTGAATAATATCATTATTCGTCGTATTTAATTGTTGCGCTATAATATGTTTTGCTTGCTGCCATGCGTCTTGTTCATGCGTATTGGCGGGAATGTAACCTGCAATTTGATCGGCAACTTGTTCATTAAGGCCCATGGCCATTAACTTATTAACTAAGACTGCACGCATTGGGTCTTTTTGTGCCATATCTTGCCACATTAAACCCGACATTTGATGTTCTAAAAGCTGGCGAATTGAAGACATTTCTTTTTGCATATGGTCAAATTCACTGCTATTTATTTGACGATCACCATGTGAACTCATTTTATCCGCACCCGCTATTGATTGTTCAATCGCGTTATTGAAATTTGAATTATTTAACTCACTCCCAGCAGCTTCCGATTTCTGATTAAATCCATCTTCAGGTGATTCTATGCTCGTAGTTTGCTCTAAACGGGTGGTAAAGTTTTTAAACTGCTGTTCGATATCTTGAGGTGCAGCGCCGCGCTTGGCACTGCCTTGATGATTTTCTTTAGGCGTTGAGTTTTCTATTTGGCTATTAAATGCACGTGTTGCAGGTGCTTTATCGTAGCCATTTTGTTGTACTTGTCGGCTTAACAACGCAGCCAAGCTATCGGCCGGCACAGTCGTCGACTGTTGCACTGACTTATCCGCTGTCTGGCTCATTGATTTGGGTGAACCATTTATTGCGACGGTATCTTCAACACTATCTACTCGATTAGCCGGTTGGTTATTGGCATCAGCATTATGCTGCTTGTGGTCAGAACCTGATGATTTAGCAGGCTTAACACTTTGGTTATAATCAACCGCCGCCATTAATTCGACACCTTCAGCAATCTTCTTATTAGACATAATAACCGCGTCAACACCCAATTCTTCTTTAATTTGTGCGAGTGCGGTTCTCATATCTTTTGCTACGTAACGTCTAATTTTCATCGCCAACCCCTATAATTCGGTACAACTTACTTTGAAGTGTTTTTTTACTGGCCGATTGCACTGACAATTTTAATTTGTTTGTCATCCGGAATTTCTTGATAAGAAATTACACGTAATCCCGGGATGGTATATTTCACAAATTTAGCGAGTACTGAACGTAAAATGCCAGACGTTAATAAAATTGGTGTATCGCCAGCCATTTCTTGCTGTTGTGCACCATCGGTCAAAGATTTTTGTAGTCTTTCTGCTAAACCTGGTTCGATACCTGCGCCATCGTCTCCAGCCATTTGCATTGACTGGTGCAACATTTGTTCCAACTCTGGTGACAAAGTTATGACAGGTACTTCAATGGTTGGCCCAACTAACTCTTGCACAATGAATTTGCGCAAGGTTATACGAACCGCTGCTGTTAATACTTCAGGGTCTTGGCTCTTAGGACCGTATTCCACTAATGTTTGAATAATGCTGCGCATATCACGTACAGCAACACCTTCGTTCATTAAGTTTTGTAATACTTTAACTATAGTGCCTAGCGACAATACGTCAGGAATAAGGCCTTCAATCAATTTCGGATAACTCTTCTCAAGCATATCAAGTAAATTTTGCACTTCTTCATGGCCTAATAATTGTGCGGTATTATTAGTTAAGATTTGACTTAGATGTGTCGCTAATACGGTGGCTGCATCGACAACGGTATAACCAAGCGATTGTGCATGCTCGCGTTGATCTTGCTTTATCCATACCGCATCTAAGCCAAAAGCTGGATCTTTTGTCGCTATACCATCGAGTTTGCCAAAAACTTGACCTGGATTAATAGCTAATTCATTATCATGGCGAATTTCTGCTTCTCCAACAGTTACCCCCATAAGCGATATACGATAACTGTTAGGATCTAAATCTAAATTGTCACGGATATGAACGGCAGGCACCAAAAAGCCAAATTCTTGCGAAAGTTTTTTTCTGACACCTTTAATGCGATTAAGCAACTCTCCGCCTTGGGCTTTATCAACTAAAGGAATTAAACGATAACCTATTTCAAGGCCGATAATGTCAACATGGTTAACATCGTCCCAGCCAAGGTCTTTAACGTCAGCTTCTTGTTGTATATTTTGCGCTTCTTGTGCTTGGCTATCTTCGACAAGTTGTGCCGCTTTTGCGACTTTGTATTTACTGCTGAAAAAAGCTACGCCGCCGATTAATATCGCAAAGGTTAAAAAGGCAACATGTGGCATACCTGGTACTATGCCCATAACAAACATAACACCTGCAGCAATATAAAGTGATTTACCCTGCCCAAGTTGGCTACTAACTTGCTCGCCCATATCTTGAGAAGTGTTTTGACGAGTAACCACGATTGCCGTACCAACTGACAACAATAACCCTGGAATTTGTGCAACTAAACCGTCACCAATAGTAAGTAGGGTATAAATTTCAACCGCACTATCAAATGAAAGATCATGCTGAACCATACCAATAATTAAACCGCCGACAATATTGATAAAAAGAATTAAAATCCCAGCAATGGCATCGCCTTTAACAAATTTACTCGCACCATCCATTGAACCATAAAAATCGGCTTCACTGGTGACTTCAATTCGACGTTCTCGGGCTTCATCTGCCGTGATAAAACCAGCATTTAAATCAGCGTCGATTGCCATTTGTTTCCCAGGCATCGCATCTAACGTGAATCGTGCAGTTACTTCAGCGATGCGTCCTGCACCTTTGGTCACAACAACAAAATTTATAATGATAAGGATAGCAAAAACGACTAAACCAACCGCGTAATTACCGCCAATAACAACCGAGCCAAAAGCTTCAATAACTTTCCCTGCGGCATCAGGCCCTTTATGACCTTCAAGCAATACCACTCGAGTACTGGCCACATTGAGCGCTAAGCGCAAAATAGTCGCAATTAGTAGTACGGCGGGGAATGAACCAAATTCGAGCGGTTTTAAGGTATAAACCGTAATCAATAAAACCACCAAGGACAAGGCTATATTGAAAGAAAAGAGAATGTCGAGCAATAATGCCGGCATAGGTAAAATCACCATACCGAGCGCAGCCATTACAAGGAATGGCGTACCTAGACCAGAAAGTAGGTTAAGTTTTTGTTTCTTTAAATTATTAAAAGTTGCGGCTAACTGCATGAGCTCTTAGGGATAATTTTTTGACATATTTGATAAAAAGCAATAATCAGACCAAGTCCATAAAACAGTAGTTCTAATCGCTTTATTTTATATATTTGTAGATCAGATTTTATCCCGTGAAGCGAGCGATTAACGATATAAAAAATTGGTTTAACACTTTCAGTTTAGAGCTGAAAGCTTAAAACTAACTTGCTTTAATAACGAAACTCATCAGGAATAGGTAGATTTTTAGCAACGGGTTTTGGTTTCAATGCCTTACCTTTTTTATGGGCATTAAGTTGAAAAATAAACGCCAGTATTTGCGCTACAGCCGCGAATAATTGCTCGGGTATCTCTTCATTCGGCTCTGCGGTGTAATATAAGGATCTCGCCAAGGCAGGTGATGTCACAATTTCAATATTGTGTTCTTTGGCGATGGTGCGAATATGTAAGGCCATTTCATCTATGCCTTTAGCTACTAATACTGGTGCACCGCCAACCTCAGCATCATATTTAAGCGCCACTGAATAATGGGTTGGGTTGGTAATGACCACATCAGACCCTGGCACATCTTGCATCATGCGCCGTTGTGACATTTCATATTGCGCTCTTCTTATTCGACCTTTGGTTTCTGGGCTACCTTCCGAATTTTTCATTTCGTCTTTAATTTCTTGCTTACTCATTTTTAATTGGCGATTATGATTCCACACTTGATATGGCGCATCTATGACCACAATAATGCCAATTGAAAGCGCTAATGCCAAAAACATCCACATCAGTAATGACACCGCATGAGCAAAATTATTCGGGATATTTTCCGTACTTAAATTCACAATTTGACCGAACAAACCACTTAATAACAAATAAGCTGAAATAAAAACCACAAAAAACTTAAGAATTGACTTAATCAGTTCAACGTAGGCTTGCACGCCAAACATGCGTTTAAAACCCGCCATTGGCGAAAGCTTACTGGCTTTAGGTGCCATTGCTTGCCAAGAAAAACTGATACCGCCAAGCAGCATATTGCCAATCAGTGCCGCAATAACAATAATAATGTGTATCCAAAGAAAAGGCACAAGAATCTCGCTGATACCATTGCTTACCACTTGATATAAAGCATGCACATCCATGGTTTCTTTACGACTTAAGCTAAAAAGACGGGTCATCAACTTAGACAAGCCCGCAACAAGTGAGCTACCCAATAGCATCATTGCAAGGGCTGCACCGACTAAAACAAACATAGTGCCTAAATCTTTTGAACGCGCTATTTGACCTTTTTTTCTCGCTTCAGAGAGTTTTTTTGCCGTCGGCTCTTCGGTTTTTTCACCACTGTCAGACTCAGCCATTAAGGTGCTGCTCCGCAGTCAATGAGATAACAGCTAAAATCTAAGGCGCGTTGCCATTGCATAATAAAATGACTATAGAAATTGCCCATAGTCAGCCACATAATTAATAACCCTGCACACATGGTAATGGGAAAGCCAATGGCGAAAATATTTAATTGTGGTGCTGCTCGCGTCATAATGCCAAATGAAAAATTAATCAATAACATCGCCGTTAAAGGCGCAATAGCGAGTGATAATGCGGTGGCAAACATCCAGCCGCCCCATTCGGCAATTTCTTTAAATTTGATACTGGAAAATTCAGTGGCTGGAATAGGAATAGTGTCAAAGCTGGCCACTACAAATTGTAAATAAGCTAGGTGACCATCCATCGCCCAAAATAATAATGACGAAAGAATTAAGAAGAACTGACCTACCGCTGGCACACTTGTACCACTGGCGGGGTCAACAAGCGAAGCGAAACCTAAACCGGTTTGCATAGCAATAATTTGTCCGGCTAACGTAAAGGTGTTTACCACCATCACAGTGACAAAACCTAACATGATACCGATAATCATTTGCTCGCCAATAAGCAGTGCTGTCGCTAATGAAAACAGATCATCAACACGTGTTGGTGGTAATGCTGGCATAACGGCGACGGTAACAGCTAAGCAAAAGAATAGTTTTACCCTGCCAGGAATTGCTTTTGCACCTAAGCCAATCATTGACATTACCATGGCTGAAATACGCGTTAACGGCAGCAAAAAGTCAGCCATACTTTGGTTGATAACTGACTCAGTGAACTCCATGGTTAACTTACCACACTAGGAATGCTACCAATCAGTCGAATGGTATAATCCATTAGTTTTTGTACTAGCCAATGCCCACCCATAATTAAGGAAAGCAAAGTAACAATTAAACGCGGTAAAAAACTCAATGTTTGTTCATTTATCGAGGTAGCGGCCTGGAATACTGCCACAATCAAGCCGACAATTAAGCTTGGAACAATAACGGCACTCACCAGTATAATGACTAGAAGCAACGCATCTCGCAAAATATCAACAAATACCTCAGGACCCATTACGTAGCTCCCATACCATAACTGGTTGCCAACGTACCTATGACTAAATTCCAACCATCAATAAGCACAAATAACATGAGCTTAAACGGTAAAGATACAATCATCGGGGATAACATCATCATACCCATGGCCATTAAAATACTGGCTACCACTAAATCTATAATTAAAAATGGAATAAATAACATAAAACCAATTTGAAATGCGGTTTTTAATTCACTGATCACAAAGGCTGGAATGATCACTGTCATAGGTAAATCTGTGGGTTGATCAACTTGATCAATACCGGCCATTTGGGCCAAGGTGTCTAAATCTTTAATGCGAGTTTGCTCTAACATAAAGGCACGTAAGGGTACTTTAGCTTTATTAATCGCTTCAACAGAAGTTAATTGGTCTTGTAAATAGGGTTGAATTGCTCGGGCATTAATTTCGTTATAGACCGGCGTCATAATAAACAAAGTCATAAACAAGGTAATACCAATAATGACTTGGTTTGACGGCGTTTGTTGTAAACCAAACGCTTGTCGCAAAATCGCCATTACCACCACAATACGGGTGAACGATGTCATCATAATAACCGCTGCGGGAATAAAACTCAGCGCGGTCATAAAAATTAATATTTGTAAGGTAACTGAGTATTCTTGTGAACCATCAGGATTAGTGGTCAAGGTTAACGCTGATAATGAAAGATCATCGGCGGCAAAGCTAGTATTGCTAATGAGTAAAAACGACAAAATCGTAAACAATAAAGTTACGATTTTGTTTAACGATAATAATGATTTTTTATTTTTGTTTATCATAAGTTTTTATAGCTTTTTGTTTGAGTAGTTTAGCTATCGACTGAGCAAAGTCGACACTATTTTCTTTAGTATTCACCAAGGGTTTATCTAGGGTTTCTAACAAGGTAATGTGCTGCGTAGTAACACCCAACAATAGTTGTTTATCTCCCGCTTGCACCACCACTACCTTCTCTTTGGAACCAAGATGTAAACTGGTGACTATTTTCAAGCCCTGGTGGCTCTGACTTACCCCTTGAAAGCGCTTTAATATCAAGGCACTAACGACGATAACTGCGAGCACCATCAGCAATGACATGATCATGCTCATGGAGTTCATATTCGCTGTAACATGCTTGCCGACTTCAACAGGGATAACTGTTTCTTCAACAGGTGTAGCCGCTTTAGAAACAACGTCTACTAAAGGAACATCTACCGAGGTAACATTAACTGCAGTAGGACCTAACGGTGCAACATTACTAACAACTTCTTCCGCGTGAGCAAATACGAAACATGCCAACCAGACAAAGAGTACTGACAATATTTTTTTCATTAGTCGCTATTTTAACTTTTTAATACGTTCAACTTGGCTAATAACATCAGTCAAGCGAATACCAAACTTGTCGTTAACCACAACCACTTCACCGTGCGCGATTAACGTACCATTAACCAGCACATCTAATGCTTCACCTGCAACACGATCAAGTTCAACAACCGAGCCTTGGTTAAGCTGCAACAAGTTTCGAATACTGATATGGCTACGCCCGACTTCCATAGAAATGGTCACAGGTATATCTAAAATAGCATCAAGCTTATGCTTCTCTTCACCTGATATAGAGTCACTATCTTCTTGTAAATCTTCCAATTCGACAGTTTCAGCAGCTTCTGACGCAGCTTGCTCATCCATCGCCTCATCCCACTGGCTTAAATCTTCTTCGTTATCTGTACTCATGCTATTTTGCCTCAATTTTCATCGAATAACGTCAAAAAATCCACGCGACTCGTTTGTTATTACTTATTATGCTGTTATGCGATTTTCACACCACATTTAATAAATTTTTTATAAATACTGCTTTACAAAAACGGTTATAAGTCGTCTTCTAATAAGTGCAGTTCAGCATCATTGTCTAAACGCTTACCGCCCTTGGTCAATATGGTCAGTTCTGATTTCACTGACTCTGGACGCTTAATTTTTGATTCTATTTTCAGTGCTAAATTATCACGACTGCGACCAAGTTTAGCCCTGAAAGAGGGTAAATTTTCAACTAACACGGTAATGTGGTCAGGCATTTCAATCGGAATAATATCACCAGCTTTAAAATCCATAATTTTTTGTAGTGACAATTTAACTTCTATGAACTTGGTCGATAATTCGACCGGCACATCCATAATTTCATCACGCAGGGCTTTCGACCAACGCATATCGGTATCTTCTTTGTCACTTTGCACGCCGGCATCAAGTAATTCACGAATCGGCTCTAACATCGAGTACGGTAAAGCAACATGAAAGTCGCCACCACCACCGTCAAGTTCTATATGAAAAGAGCTAATAACCACTACTTCGGTCGGGCTAACAATATTTGCCATTGAAGGGTTAACTTCTGAATCTAAGTATTCAAATGAAACATCCATTACTGGCGACCAGGCTTCTTTGTAATCTTCAAAGATAATTTTTAGCAGCATTTGCACGATACGACGTTCGGTAGGAGTAAATTCACGACCCTCAATTTTGGCGTGGTATCTGCCGTCGCCACCAAAAAAGTTATCCACTAAAATAAAAACTAGTCGCGCTTCCATGGTGATTAATGCTGTACCTTTTAACGGGCGAAAACGCACCATATTCAAACTGGTTGGCACAAATAAAGTATGCACGTATTCTCCAAACTTGATCATTTGGATACCGTTAATAGAAACTTCTGCAGATCGGCGCATCATATTAAACAAACTGATACGCATGTGGCGAGCAAAACGTTCGTTGACCATCTCCAGCGTTGGCATTCGCCCACGCACAATACGATCTTGTGAAGAAAAATCGTAATCAGACGCGCCTTCTGTTTGGGCATCATCCTCTTCAATTTCTTCTTCTTCAACATCGTCTACACCGTGTAAAAGTGCATCAATTTCCTCTTGAGATAATAAATCACTCACTCGATAGTCTCTTTATCTTGTTAATGTAGTTACGCTGTTCAAAAAACATAGCCATTGAATTAATCACTAAAAAATTATTGGTTTCAATTAGACTTACTGCATAACAAAGCCGGTAAATAGTACTTTTTCGACAACTTCACTGCCTTCAACTTCAGTCATTATTTTATGAACTTCAACTAAAGACTTTTGCTTTAATGATAGTTTTCCGGCACTGGTTGCTAAGTCATCAGCATTTGACTGTGAAAACACGCCCAGTAATGTACTTTCAATTAAAGGTACATGCTTTTTAGCCGCTTCTTCATTGTCAGCGCCTCGCACCAGCAGTTGCACACGAATTTCAACAAAACGGTCACGAGCTGTGCCTGGTACATTAAAACGAAAAGGTCTTGGCATAGGAACATATAAAGCAGAGCCAAGTTCAGCTCCTGCGCTTTCTACCGTTTGACTTTCGCCGCCTGATACTAAAGCAGCATCAAGCTCGGCTTGTGAAAGCTCATCTTCGCCACCAAGCATAAAAAATGCAGCAGCACCGCCTGCAATAGCTAAGATCACAACAATAGCGATAATAATAATCAGTTTCTTTTTCTTGCCTGAATTATCTAGCTCAAGTTCTTTTTCGTCAGCCATGATCCCTACCTTTGAAGAGTTTTTATATCTATTAGTAAACTATATCGTTGAATAGCCCCTAATCCAACGAGTTTTATCAATTAAGCGTAGTAATCGATGCCCGTTGATGAAGCTTTAACCACATTTACCATCGAGTTATCATTTTCATTGAAATTATCTTCAGTCGACTCACTATTTTGGCCATTGTTAGTCTGTTGGTCAAAACCATTGCCATTTTGCTCTTTAGCTTGACGCTGTTCGATACTTGCTTCGCCTACATCGACGCCACTTTCAGCCAACATATCACGTAACTTGCCCATATTTTGCTCTAAAGCTTCTTTTGCTTGCTGATTTTGCACAACAAACTGCACGGCTGCTTGTTCATTTTGTAAATTCACCCGTACATGAATATTGCCCATTTCTGGTGGATCAAGCTTAATTTCCACTTGTTGAATTTTTTGATTGATCATCACCATCACTTTATCTTTTACTGCATTGGCAAAGTCTTTACGATAAATAGCAATAGTTTCGGTATTCATTGCGGTGATTGATTTTTGTGTCTGTACGGTATTTGTTGTTAATTGATTTATTGTGCTTTCAAAGCGCTGCTCTTGTTGCGCGGCTATTTCTGCAGAGCTTGCCGTGGGTTTAGCAGCCTGTGTATCCAATGTTTGATTAAAAGCTGATAACACTTTTTCAGCTTGAGGCAGCTGTTTCTCGCCCTCATTTTTAGTTGATTTTTGTTCTTCACCCATCACATTAGCTAGTTTGCTAACATCTTCATTTGCCGCAGTTTTTTGATTAGCATTGTCCTTTACATCTGAAGTCGACATGCTTATCGCTGTTGCTGTACTTTGGTTTATAACACGAGCTTGTGTAGGTTCGTTACCATTAACTTGTACGAATTCGGCTACCTTTGCTTTTATTGACTCTGCCGCTTGCACTTTTACATCATTGCTTTGTGCAACGTCACTTTTATGCACAACGTTTAATTCAGATGAGAGAGTTTTATTAGCGTTTGCGAAGTCAAGTTCACTATCACCATTACTGACACTATTGTGTAATTCTCTATTGCCAGATACTTGTTTAGCTTCTTGATTTTTATCTAAGCTTACAGCGGCTTCTCGAGCTAAATTTTGGCTACTTACTTGCTTTACTATTAAGTCGACATCATCAACTAAGCCTCGCTCGTTGGCGAAACCCATGATGCCCGTTTCTTTTGAAGTAATTGGCTTCGCATCTAAGGCAGACAGACTATTTGCTATATTAGCAGGCGTAGTTTTAGCTACATTATCTACCACATCGTCTACTACATTCTCGATTACATTATCTACTGCTTTACCCGTTACATTATCTGATATTTTACTGACTACATTCGTTGTGGCATTTTCAGTCAATTGTTTTGCTGTATTTTTGCTGCCGACAAGTAATTGAGTTTGCTGCGCATCGCTTGCACTAGGAGAGGTTTTTACATGCTCACCTTTAGCGTTTTTTACCAGCAGGCTTTGCTCAGCAACCTGGTTTTTACCCCGCTCAGATTCAGCCATTATCTTATTGCTTGCCAATATTTGCTCGGTTACTACTGCAGAATTTTTACCTTTCTGCTCAATGTTAGGTTGCTCTGCAGCAGTTTTTGTCAATAATTGCTGTGCACCGTTTAACATTTTTAATAGATCAACCGTATCGTCATTTGCAATATTATCAGTGCTGTCAATTTTTGATTGAGACTCTTGCTGCTGAAGTTTTTGCGACTGAAAGTCAAGGTAAGGCTTTTTGTAACTAATAGGCGCCACAGAGTCGCCTTTCAATGCTCCTTCAACTTGTTTAAATTCTCTATTTTCACTTTGTAATGGTGTTACTGGAACAGGAGTAATATGAGCATCATCTTTAGATTTAGCCGCTGTAATTAGTTGTTCAGTATTTGGGGAAATTGTTACAGGTAAAATATAATCGTTACCAAGCATTGGCTTAGTTATTAAAGATTCATCATCTATTGGCAAAGGCACAGGTAAAGTGTGCGCATCATATTTATCAGTGCTTTCTGCTTTTAGTTGTGCAGCTAAAGACTGGTTATCAATGGGAAAAGGTACGGGTAGCGTATGAGCACTGTCACTTGCGGTTAATTTAGAGGTTAACGACTCATCATCTATCGGTAAAGGCACAGGTAAAGTATGCGCATCGTCAGCTTTCGTGGCCTTAACTGGTGTTAATGAGCCATCATTTTTAATAACCTGTTGTTGATGTTCTGCCGCTTTAGACGCAAAATTGCCACCTTGCTTAGTGTTATCTGATTCAGCAAGACTTTTTCTGGGGTAATGTTGCTCCATCGCATCGGAAAATGCGTTGGCTTTAGCTTGACTTTTTATTGGCGCCTCACCTTTACTACCTTGCATATCAGGGTTTTGGCCAACATCAACAGACAATAAATTTACTTGAGACATAACAGACCTTTCTTAAACATAGACTTAAGCGTAATTTAATAAATTATTTCTATTGTTATCTAAGCAAAATTCGTTCCAAAGCTAAAACTTTAGTGCTATTCGAAAGGTAACTAGAAAGCTTACTTAAACAATAAAGCAGTATTTACAGTGCAATGACGGGGATTAAAGGCGACGGCGGACAAATTGTTGCGTGGCTATTTCATCGAACATTTTCTGCTCTTGTTTATTGGCTGTTAATTGCAGGGCGGCAAGCTTTTTATCACGTAATAACTCCACCGCTTGTATTTTTCGTCTTTGCTCTAACCATTGTTTTTTTCGGGTTTCAACCAGCGCTTTAGCTTGATGAACCGCTATTTTAACTTGCTGAGAAGCATTATCTAGTTTCGCTATAAAAGCATGAAAATGGCTATAGGTAGCACTATCAATACCTTCTAATGAACGTTGATTTAGCCGACGCATATACTCTAAGCGATAATCACTGACATTTTTTAAACGATCTTTATTTTGTTGATAGTCAAACTCCGCCGCTTGCAATGCTTGCGAGGCTTTTTGTTCTTTATTAAGCTCAAATTTATATAAGGTGTTCAACTGCTTCATGGGTTTAATTCCTTATTGATATTTGTGCAGGTTGATCATTGTGCAGGCTGATTTTGTTGAGCATGCGCTTGCGCCGCTGCTAATACTTCCTGCAACTGGGTTAAACTTTGATCGTATGGAATAATTTCTAGCATTTTTTGTTGTAAGAAAAACTGAATAACCGGTTGTAAGTCAATCGCTTGATCTATTCTTGGGTCGGTTCCTCGGCTATAAGCGCCAATAGAAATTAAATCTTTATTTTCTTGATATAAAGCATAAATTTGTCGTAATTGCCTTGCAAGCTGTTGATGTTCTTCACTGGTTACCATAGGCATCACACGGCTAATAGAGCCTTCAATATCAACCGCCGGATAATGGCCAGCATCGGCCAATTTTCGAGACAACACAATGTGACCATCTAAAATGGCACGGGCGGCATCTGCAATCGGGTCTTGTAAGTCATCGCCCTCGGTTAAAACGGTAAAAAATGCGCTGATTGAACCTTGGCCATCACCACCATTACCTGCTCGCTCAACGAGTTGCGGTAATTTAGAGAAAACTGAAGGCGGATAACCTTTAGTGGCTGGTGGTTCACCAACCGCGAGCGCAATTTCACGCTGTGCCTGTGCGTAACGGGTAAGAGAATCAACAAGTAATAAAACATTTAAGCCTTGATCACGAAAATATTCGCTAATTTGCACGGCAGTTTCACAGCCCTTAAGGCGCATTAATGGTGAGTTATCGGCGGGTGCGGCCACTACGACAGAACGGGCACGACCTTCTTCACCAAGTATTTCTTCAATAAACTCTTTAACTTCTCGACCACGTTCACCAATTAAGCCTACGACAATAACATCGGCGTTTGTGCCACGTGTCATCATGCCTAAAAGCACACTTTTACCAACACCTGAGCCGGCAAATAACCCCATTCGTTGACCAACACCCACGGTAAGAAAACTGTTAATAGAACGAACACCAACATCTAATGGTTCTGTAATTGCCCGTCGTGACAATGGGTTGATAGGTTTACTATTATATTGATAACTATCAGACGCTTTGATCGGCCCTTTTCCGTCGAGGGGTTTACCCACACCATCGACTACCCTTCCCAGTAAATCCATTGACAGTGGCAAACGTGCTTTAGTCGATAAAGGCACGACGCGTGCACCAGGCAATACGCCTTGTAAGGTTTGTTCTGGCATTAAAAAGGTTATATCTTGTGAAAAACCAACAATTTCGGCAATAAGATCGCCCTGTGACGTTTCTACCAAACACTGGCTACCAACAGGTGCTTTAACGCCTACTGCTTCTAACGTTAAACCAACCACGCGCACTAAACGCCCGGCAACAGACACACTGTGCGGGTGAATAAGCTTTTCACAGTTTTTTAAACGTTCAGTGATGCGATTTATATCAACCATAGATTTTTTTACGCTTTTTAATAAAATTTACTGGTACAAAGTGCTTTGGGGCTATGTTTATTATGCCTTGAAACTGATTGACTTATTCAAGTCATAGGCACGATATTTATTGGTGTAGCGCTTCTTGTAAAAACGCGTCTAAAACCTCGTTCAAGCGGGTTTTAACGCTAAGATCAATATTCGATGTGCTGTTTTCAATTTGACAACTACCTGGGCTTAACTGCGGAGCTGCAAGTAAACGCCAGCCTTGTTCTTGGATATGCTGTGCACCAAATTGTTTTTCTACTAATTTAATGTCTTGGGGATGCAATAGTATTTGTGTTTGAGACTCTTGTCCCGGCAAGGCTTTAATGCCTTCAGCTATAGCTGATAATAAAATATCTGGGTTAGTTTTAGCTTCATGTTTGGTTACCGCTTGAGTTAATTGCACCACTAGCTGTAATAATTGCGCTTCAACATTTTTTTCAACATTAACCAAAGGTTGATGTAAGTGTTCTAAAAGCGTTTGCATTGCCGCAATTTGTTGTTCGCTGGTCTCTTTACCTTCGGCTAAACCTTGTGTTACCCCCTCTTCGTGACCTGAGATCACCCCTTCTTGATGACCACTGGTTTTACCTTCTTCAAAACCTTTAGCAAAACCTTCTTCTTTTCCCTGACTAAAACCTTCTTCAAACGCTGCTTGACGAATTTCTTCTATATCTTGCGCTGTTAATGGTACAGGGTCATTGAGTTCTGTTTCTTCTGGCGGTTCATAACGCCAGGTGCGTGACTTACCAAAAGCATTGGTTTTACCATCATCTTGCTCTGCATCAGGTTGTACACTAGGTGCAGACCAAGTATTCACTTCTTCAGTTTTTTTTGACGCTACCTTTTCGCTACTTGGCTCAGAATTCGGCTCCATTATTCTGCTCTCTCTGACATTGGATTATAAGAATTCATCGCCACCACCACCGCCACCTAGCATAATTTCACCGGCATCAGATAATCGACGCGCAACGGCCAAGATTTCTTTTTGTGCTGCTTCAACTTCACTAATACGCACCGGCCCCATAGCTTCAAGATCATCGGCTAACATTTCTGCTGCACGTTTAGACATATTCGCCATAATTTTTTCTCTCAAGGCTTCGTCAGCACCTTTAATCGCTTTCATTAGCGCATCTTGCTGAACTTCTCTTAAGATAGATTGAATACCTCTGTCGTCGACATCGGCAAGGTTTTCAAAGACAAACATTAAGTCTTGTATTTGTTGGCTCATCTCTTCGTCATGTTCACGAATTGAATCCATTAACATACCTTCAACATTAGTGTCTAAATAGTTCATAATATCTGCTGCTGCTTTCAAGCCGCCCATTTTCGCTGCTTGTGCACCCGCTTGACCAGCAAATTGTTTCTCCATGATCTCGTTTAGCTCTTGTAGTGCTGCCGGCTGAACTTCTTCTAAATTAGCGATACGCATCATAAGGTCTAAGCGTACTTTATCGGCAAACTGCGTCATTATTTCTGCCGATTGTTCGGGTTCTAAATAAGATAAAACAATAGTTTGAATTTGTGGATGCTCATTACGAATAATATTCGCCACCTGCTTCGAGTCCATCCATTTCAATGAATCAAGACCCTTAGCGCCGCCACCCATAACAATTTGGTCGATGAGGTTACCGGCTTTATCTTCGCCTAATGCTGCGGTTAAAGCTTTACGTACAAATTCTTCACTTTGGAAACCAATAGTAGAGAAATTTTGAATTTCGTTAATAAACAACTTATGCACAGCCGTGATTTTCTTTTGAGTAAAATCTTCCATACCGGCCATGATCATACCCACTTTTTGCACTTGCTTCGGCTCTAAGTGTTTTAGTATTTGCGCAGCATCTTCTTCTGAAAGGCTCAACAATAAAATTGCGGCTTTTTCGCCACCATCAAGTTTATTGACGTCAAATCCAGACGGCTGCTGTGTTGCTACTTCTTGATTTTCATCACTCATCTTCGTTCAACCAACTTTTAACTACTTGCGATGATAATTCTGGCTCATTTGCCACTAATGCACGTACTGCTTTTAAGACATCTTCATCACGGTGTAAATCAGGTAATTGTAAACTACCATCTGGCGCGAAACCAACTGCGCCAGCATCGAATTCAGATGTTAGCATGTCCATGGTCTCATCACCCAAATCAATATGACTATCAAGCGATTTATCACCGTAGTCACTCGGGGTTTGTTCAGGATGAATTAAGCGTTTTAACATCGGACGTACTACCGCAAAAAACAGTATCGATATTAAGATCACCGCACCAATCAATTTGGCATATTTATAAATAGTAGGATCTTTCCACAAGGGTACAGCTTCTACTTCTATAATTTCTGCACGAGAAAACGGTAAAGTAACCACATCTAATGAGTCACCACGTTGCAAATTAAAGCCAATACTCCCTTGCAGTAAACGGCGAATATTAGCCATTTCTTGCACAGAGCGTGGCGTTGGCATAGGTTCGCCCTCAGCATTAACGCCAGGTAAGTAATCTAAGGCAACAGAAACACTAATGCGATGAATAACGCCGGTTTGTTGTTTGGTATAGCTTATAGCTTCGTCGAGTTCATAGTTCCGTGTCGACTCTGAATGTTTACGGCCAGGCATAGTGCGTTGTTGAGCATTACCAGTCGCATCTTCTGGAATATTACTGTCAAGAGGGGGTTGATTAGTTAACGCGCCAGGAATGCCGCCAAGTAATCCACCAATGGTATTATCTTCAACTTTCATTTCGCTACGCAAAGCAGGTAAATCAGAGTTATAACGGCGTTGGGTTTCTTCAGTATTGGTAAAGTCCATCGCAACGTCAACTTGAGCGGTAAAGTTACCTAAACCCACGACTGGAATTAAAATCGAATCGATTTTATCCATATATTCAGCTTCACGTTTTTGTTCAATTTCAAATTCTTTACGAGAGCGCGAAGAAACAGAATCTTGTGAGCCAGAATTTAATAACCGACCGTTTTGATCAGTCACTGTGACACGGTTTGGATCAAGGCTTTGTACTGCTGAGGCGACAATATCAACAACCGCGTCAACTTCTTCTTCTGATAAGAGACGGCCGCGGCGCAAGGTCAGTACCACAGTAGCAGACGGATTTTTCTCACGTTTCGCGAAAACGTTTTCACGAGGAATAGCTAATAAAACACGTGCGCGTGAAATAGATTTTAGCTCTTCAATTGTGCGAGCGAGCTGTTGCTCTCGAGAATGCTTTAAGCGTTCACTTTCAAGACGTTGACTAACACCAAAACCCATGTCTTGCATAAGAATTTCACTACCTTGTGAAGGTGCATCACTTAGACCTTCGCGAGCAAGCATTAGTTTAACATTTTGGTATTCATCACTTTCTACAGATATGGTGTTATTTTCTTGACGGTATTCAACTTGATTGCTGTCAAGAAAGTCCATAGTTTTAATCAGTTGCTCGGTGGGCAATTTGGTTAAAAAACGATATTCGGGTTGGTTAGCCAACATGATGACAAAAATAGCAATCGCGAAACAAATCGCGAGTGCAATTACTATCGTCATTTGACGCAGAAAATCAACATTACCCATGGCACCCGCTAAACCTGACTTTTGTTCACCAACGGCATCATCTGCACCGTCGTTAGCGACTAAATCACTGTTGCCATCTGCTAACATTAAATTTGTGTTGTCTGTTGTATCTGCCACTTATATCTCTCCGCGTAAATATCGTTTTATTTTTAGCAACTGGAGCTAAACCGGCATGCTCATAATTTCTTTATAAGCTTCAACGAACTTATTGCGAACCTGAATTGTCGCATCGAAAGCAATTCCGGCTTTTGACGCCGCAATCATGGTGTCGGCCAAGGTAACACTGCGGTCACCCATCTCAAAAGCCATTTTTTTCTCACTGACATCTTTTTGTAGTTCATTGACATTATTTACAGCATCTTTTAATAAACTACCAAAATCACTACCTGATTTGCTAACAGCTGGCGTGCCCATACCCATGCCATTTTCTTGGCCTATAGGAAGTCGGTTACCCATAGCTTCCATAGACATGCTTTGCATTTGGGCGTATAAAGAATTGGTTTTAATATCCATAGCTATCTCGCTTACGTCAATTTCTTGTTACTTAATATTACTTATGGTTAAAGCAAGCATAGTGCCAAGCTAATAAACATTAAAAGACGCCTTAATAAACCTGCTTTAAAAAATCAATAAAACTCTTTTAAATCAATAAGAAAAAAATAAAAAATCAAGCAAAAAAAAGCGACGTGAATTACGTCGCTTATAGGTATTTATATTAATAATTGATGATTTAAAGTGGGATTTGAATACCACTATCACGCATCCGTGCAATTTTATAACGCAAGGTACGTGGACTGATTCCCAAACGCTCAGCAACATCTTTACGACTACCGCGACAAGCATGCAAAGTATCTAATATTATTTGATGCTCTTGCAATTTAAGTTCACTGCCTAATTTGTCGTTTTTTGCTGAGTCAACAGCATCGATTTGAACCTTAGGTGTTTCAAAATTATCAATTAACAAATCATTCGCGTCGATACAACGGTCACTTTGTAAAATTAACGCCCGTTGAATAACGTTGTCTAATTCTCGCACATTACCGGGCCAGTCATAAGCCAGTAATTTACTACGGGCGGCAACTGTGAATTCTGGAATAACATTACCGTCTTTTTGACAAATACGGGAAATAAGATGTGTTGCTAATGGCAAAATATCATCTCTGCGTTCGTTAAGTGGTAACCAGGTTAACGGGAATACATTAAGGCGATAATATAAATCTTCTCTAAAAATGCCTTCTTGCACGGCGTCTTTTAGATCGCGGTTACTGGTTGCTATCACCCTCACATCTAAGTTAATAGTTTTACGTCCGCCGATGCGTTCAACTTCTCGCTCTTGTAAAACCCGTAGAATTTTTGCTTGTAAGCCTAAATCCATTTCGGTAATTTCATCAAGTAAAATAGTGCCGCCTTGTGCTTGTTCGAATTTACCTGGACTGGCTTGAATTGCACCAGTAAAGGCACCTTTTTCATAGCCAAATAAAGTCGCTTCAAGCATGTTTTCAGGAATTGCAGCACAATTAATGGCCACAAAAGGGGCTTGGCTGCGTGGCGAATAATTATGAATATATTGTGCTAACACTTCTTTACCCGAGCCACTTGGCCCTAAAACCATAACAGAGGCTTCAGTATTCGCCACTTTTTTAGCGAGTTTAAGTAACTCAAGACTTTGAACGTCAGCCACTACGGGGTCACAACCATCACTAGTTTGTAATGGCACATACTGAGTAACCATATTAAGCAATACTTCTGGGGCAAAAGGTTTTGCCATATAATTACAGGCACCATCTCGCATAGCTTGTACCGCGTCATCAATAGTGCCATACGCGGTCATGATCAATACGGGTAATTTGGGATAATTATTGCGAATGCTTTTTAATAACGATAGTCCTGACATACCACCCATTTGTACGTCGCTAACGACTAAATCAACCGCATGCGATTTGAGCTTTATTAGTGCGTCTTCGCCGGAATCAACGGCTAAACATTGATAGCCAGCCAAAAGCAAAGTATCAACAAGTGCTTCTCTAAGTCCAGCATCATCCTCGACTACCATGATTTTACTTGTGCTCATTACTAAGCTCCTTAGACAAAAATGCGTTGTTGTTATTTTCAGTTAATTCGGTGTTAAGGTTTTCACTTACAAGCAGTGGTAGTTTTATACAAAAATGTGCCCCTTCACCGGGTTTACTGATCAAGCTAACTTCACCTTGGTGCGCATTAGTCACTGATTTTACTACGGCTAGGCCTAAACCTGTGCCCTGGCTTCTTGAAGTATAAAAAGGTTCGAATATCTTATCGGCTTGCTCTGCACTAATGCCGGGGCCATTATCTCGGACGCTAATATAGGCATATTCACCCTGACAATAAGCACTCATATCAATAACAGCATCAGTTTTAATTACCGATAAACTGTTGTGTATTAAGTTATGAATTGCGCCAGTTAAGGCACTTACATTGCCTAAAATTTCACAACCTTGTTGAGAGAAATACAGATTTACTTTTGCACCCGCTTGATTAACTTGCGGCTCAATCGCCTGCGTTGCTTGCTCAATAAGCTGATTAACATTTATCGGTTCAACTACCGCTTTACTGCCACTTTTAGCAAATAAAAGCATGTCATTAACTTGTTGCTCTAAATCTTGTAAACGCAGCATTAATTTATCTTGAAAATTAACTCGTGCATCGTCGTTAAGTTTTTTGTTACGTAGGTTGGCGCCATATAACATCGCAGCAGACAACGGTGTGCGAATTTGATGCGCTAATTTTGACACCATACGCCCTAAAGACGATAGACGCTGTAATTGGCCAAGTTTATCTTGTAAGAGGCGAGTTTCTGTTAAGTCAGTAATCATGATCAATTGCCCAGGTTGGCCACCTAAAGCAGTAATTTCTAGTTTGACACGGCGACCATCATTTAAAGAAACCTCATGCCAATCATCTGCCCGTGGTTTAAAAGAGCGTTTAATCACATTAAACCAAGGTTGACCTAAAATAGGCTCATCTAGCAAACGTTGTGCGGTATCATTCATTTTCACCACGATGCCATTACCATCAAGCATGATCATACCGGTTGGCATGACATCAATAACGTGCTGCAGTTGTTTATTTTGTTGACGTAAAAACGCCAATTCACCCGCGTAATTTTCGCTTTCTAATCGATTTGGTTGATCGCGTTTTACATTAACCTCATCAAATGAAGTTAATACACGATTCAGCACAGGATTGGCTGAAGAAGAGTTGGTCGATGTCGAATAGGCAAGTGCCATAATATTTCACCCGAGTAAAGAAGTACACTCAAGTAAAGCATGAACTATGCCAATCAATTAAAGCTATATTATTCAGTGGTTAAAGCTAATAATAACGGCTGATTATCGCTGTCAATAAAATGGCTGAAAAATAATAAAACACCTGAACTATGCGCTAAGATCCATGCTTAAATTATACATTTCAATTATCTTTTGGCTGACAACTTTGGTTGCTTTAAAAACTAAAACGCCATTGAAAAAGTGATTATTTCAATGGCGTTTTTAATAAACTGGCTGGCAAGGAGTCGTGATTAATCTTGATGAAGCCTTAAGTTTATCCTCTTTACCCTCTAATTTTATTAGCTGGCTTTTTGTAAGTTATATTTGCGCATTTTCTCTACCAAAGTAGTACGGCGCATACCTAAAAGTTCGGCAGAACGAGCCACAACCCAATCATTTTTACCTAAGGCTTGGTTAATCAACGAAATCTCTAGCTCAGCTAAATACTCTTTTAAATTGAGGCCATCATTTGGCAAAACATCGACTGTTTTACCATTAACAGCAATAGCGTTTTCTGCGCTAATTTCATCGGCATCATCATCTTGGTCGTCATAATCAAAACCTGAAAACAATTCATTAATCGCTTCACGTTCTTGCAACTCTTCAGGATATTCAGGTTGATAGTCTTCTACATCTAAGTGGCGGTACTTTAACGGTAATTGTCCAACATTAACCACCTGTTCTCCATACATGATAATCATACGTTCAATTAAATTAGACAGTTCTCTAACATTACCGGCCCAAGGGTGTTCTTTTAGCGATTCAACAGCTTTTTCAGTAAAACGCACTGACTGCCTTTGCTCGGTAGAAAAACGAGAAATCAGCTCTTGTAACAATAGCGGAATATCTTCTTTTCGCTCTCTCAGCGCAGGTGTTTCAATAGGAAAAACATTGAGTCGATAGTAAAGATCTTCACGAAATTGATTAGTTTTAATCATGTTTTCTAAGTGCTGATGCGTCGCGGCAACAATTCGCACGTTAGCTTTTATACTTTTAGAACCACCTACGCGCTCAAACGTCCGCTCTTGTAACACACGTAATAATTTTACTTGCATTGGTTGTGGCATATCACCAATTTCATCAAGAAATAGTGTGCCACCTTCAGCCATTTCGAAGCGGCCTTTACGGGTGGAAATAGCGCCAGTAAAAGCGCCCTTCTCATGACCAAACAATTCACTTTCTAGTAATTCTGCTGGAATAGCACCACAGTTAACAGGAACAAAAGGACCTTTACTTCTCTCTGATAAATTATGAATATTGCGCGCAACAACTTCTTTACCCGTCCCAGATTCACCTAAGATCAACACATTAGCTTCGGTGCAGGCAACTTGTTCAATTAAAAATCGAACTTGTTGCATGGGCTCACTTGTACCCACCAAGGAGCGAAATAATGAGTTCGGACGATTAACTCCTCGTTTAGAAGGCAGGTTATTATGATATTGATGACTGTGATGTACTAATTCGGTTAATTGCGCATAATTTAGCGGTGTGGTTAATTCACCAATAACATTGACGTAGCCATTGAGTTGTTTTTTATCAATTATGTCATGATAAATAAATGGGCAAGCCGGCTGAGATTTAATAATATTTTGTAATTTTGAGGAAATATCACCACATAAAATAATGGTAAGAATATTAGGGATTTCAGCTATGTGTTTATCAATTTCATCTTCAGCAAGAACATGGAAATTTTCACCAACAAAGGCTAAAACTGTTTCTATTTGATGGCGTCTTGCTGCGTCGTTATCGACGACTAGAATATGTTTTTGCCCTTGCATATTATGCCCTTGCATTTTTTATTGCTGTATTTTTTGTCATTGTTATATGGTTGTTTTGTCATTACTATTTTATTGTGTAGCGTGCTGACAAAAGTATTTGTTATTTTAAGCTTTATCTATTATTAACTTGCTGTAATGAATAATCAACAATAAATTGACGCTAATATGTCATTTTATTGTCAGTTAAAGCAATAATAAAGCCTGCCGATAAAGAGGAAGGTTAGAAAATCAGTTAGCAATTAAAGTATCACCTAAACAAGTTATTAAATTAACAATTAAATCAATGTCAAAAATTTAACGACTAAACTCAACTTAAACTTAAGTCATAGTCGTTTTAGTAAGCTCGATATTTACATATTAAGATAAACGCTTATATTTCAGCAAAATACTAACAATTGTTCAACTTAGATAAAAAGTGGCATGAAATGAGCTTATCAAAAAACACTATGCTTCAATTAACCTTTAAATTGAAGCTACATTAAATTTAATAGGAATATCCAATGTTAATTATTAACGGTACGGCTGAGCTTATGAATAACAGTAACAACTTGAACAAAGGCGACAGATACGAGTTCAATATGTTCTCATTAAATATGCCGCTAGAAGACCAACTTGCGCAAATAGAAGACTACTTAGTCACCCGTGGTTGGGACAATATTGAAGTCGCCAATAACGGTATTATTGAAGATCCAAGTGAAATTCAGCACGAAGTGTTGCTAAGCGCATACGAAAAAGCTAAAAGCGAAGGTTATGCTGTAACCATTAATAACCAAGCTTTAATATAATTTATAACACACAATTTTAAATTTAGTGTATTTTAGTATAATAACGTTATTGCATTAAAGCTGGAGATATCTATGACTCACGCGTCATTAAAAAAATATCAACAAGTTAACAAAAGTACCGCTCAAGAAGCTTCGCCTTATCAGTTAGTTGCTATGTTATTTCAAAAGTTACTCGATAACATTGCTACGGCTAAAGGCGCGATTACACAAAAAAATTACGCTAAAAAAGGTACTGAGTTATCAAATGCCATTGCCATTATTGGGGTGTTAGAGTCTTCGCTTGATTTTAAACAAGGTGGAGAAATATCCAATAACTTAGCATCTATCTATCTTTTTTGCTCAGAACAATTGCTCGCTGCTAGCGTTGACAATGATATAGATAAACTTAACGAAGTGGCGCAAATATTAATTCCTATAAAGTCAGGCTGGGACGAAATTCCGGTTGAGAATCATGAAAAGGTAAGTTTCTAGTGGTGTTAAACGCTGTTGAAACTTTAGACGATATTATCGGCGTATCTGAAATGCTGCTTAAGCTTTTAGTTACGTCGGATATAGAAAGTACAAAGTCGATACCTGAATTGTACAACCAACCCGATGAGAGCCCTGCTGATACAGATAAACTATGGAAACTAATTGCGAAAAGAGAAAAAAAAATTCACCAATTATTTGAAAATTTTAGTAGCGAAGAATTACAATTACACCAGGTAAAGCTGCAAACGATGGCAGCGCTAGACACCCAACTCGTCGACAAAGTAAACCGTACTCAAAAATCAGCAAAATCTAAAATTTTAAAACTAAAGCAGAATAAAAAAGCAATCAGCCTTTACCAAAAGCTGTAATCGTTACCCGTTATTAAGGTTGTTATACAACCTTCTCCCTTATATGTAACCTCATGCATTTAAGCTATTAAAATACTGTATTTATAGTGCAGACCAGCGTTATATATAGGTTAGTATATAATTTGTTTTGTGTCTTATTTTGCTTTTTAGAGATTTATTATCATTTCAAGCTTATCTTAAATAAACTTTTCTGAGTTTAAGTAAGTAGATACATAATTTTTCCATTTGCATAAAAAAATCGCTTTAACTTAATAGTTAAAACGATTTATTGTGTGTTTCTAGTCAGCCTACTGAATAGTCTGTTTGGGATTTTTTGTGGAAATTAATTAGATTCTCTTACTACACCTGGCAAGTTATCAAGCTGTTGCTGTAGATAACTACTAGTTGCATTCAAGTTAGATACTAGTAAATCCATAGCATTATATTGTGAGAATAATCGAGCTTCTAGCGCATCAATTCGTCTGGTAAAAGCTTCTCTTTCATCATCAAGTTTTGATAATTGACTATTTTTACTGTCAATTCGCCCTTGAATAATACCATCAGATTCCGTGTAAAACTCAGTTAAGGTTTTAAGTGATGCAGCAAAACCTGGCGTCTCATCAGAGCCAACAAAAAAGTTTTGTACGCCGTCAACATTCAATGCTATTTGTGCGTCTAAGTCATCAGTATCTAATTCAAATTTGCCAAATTGGTCTGAACGAACACCTAACTGGTTCAATGTTAAACTGTCACTACCGGTACTTGAAAATGAACTGCTTAGTTCTTGACGCAGTTTACTCATTACGCCTCGTAACAAAGAGTCACCGGCAAGCGGCCCCGCTGAATTTTCACCTGATTGTCCGAGTTGCTTACTCAGATCTACAAGCGCGTTATAGCTAGTAACAAATTCTTCAAGACCTAATTTTATATTACTATTGTTTTCAGTAACACTTGCCGTGCTTATATCGTCATCAACTTCGTGCATTTTTTTTGCTGTAATGGTAATACCGTCAATAGCGTCAACAAACTCATTAGTACTATTGGTTACAACCAAGGATCCATCTATGGTTATTTGAGCGTCTTTTGCCTCACGAACTTCTGTTAGGTTTGTTGCCCCCGTATCATAAGCTAAGCGGGATAACCCTACTTTGTCAGTATTGTTGGTGTCAGAAACATCGTTTACGGTTATCTTTATTGCATTAGCAAGACCGGTTTCTTTGCTCGTTAAAACAAGATGTTGACCGTTATCATCGGTGATAATAGTCGCAGATATAGAGGTGTTATCTAAACTGTCGTTGATAGCATCACGAATATCACCCAGTGTGGCAGTCGTTGATACATTAATATCAAAACTTTCGCTGCCTGACGATAAAGTCATTGTACCTTCGCCAACAGCTTCGCTGCTTCCAAAAGCATCCGAAACTAGTTTATGAGAAGTGGCGATTTGATCAACATTGATAGAATAACTGCCTACCTCAGCGCTTTTGGTACTACTTAACGAAACAAAACTATCAGAGCCACTGGTCACTCTTTGTTGGTACTTATCCGCACTGGCTAAATTATCTATGGCATCAGCAACACTTTCTAGCGCTCCTTTTAAAGCACCAACAGCCGAAATATCTGTTGTTATCGCAGCCTGACGGCGGTTTAAGCGACCTTCGAATGGCGCACGTTCAGCCCCAACAATCGCATCAACGATTTCAGAAATCTGAAGGCCTGAACCTATACCTGTAAATGCAATATCTACCATAATTTCACCAAATTTTGTTGCGGTAAGCTTTTGTTATAAGTATACCTGAATAAACAATATCCATTAATCTAAGTTTTAATAACTGTTATATTTCTGTATCTATCAAGCTACCTGTTGCATTAGATAATTTAGAAATAATAGCCAACACTTCTTCAGAAGGGTATTGCTTAATTAAATCACCCGTACCTTTATCTAGTACTTTAATAACGTCGCGTCCCGAATCTTTATCAACTAAAAACTCTAGACTTCGGTTCATTTCGCCCATAAATTCTTGCAATTGCTGCGCCACTTTATCTAACTGTTCAGGTGTCATTGCTTCCGCTTTTTTCGCTTCGCTTATACGATCGGTCTTTTTTTCTTCTAGAACGGAAATCTCTTTAGCTAAAGTATTTTTTTCCACTTCTTCAGTATTTGGCTTCTTTATATTTTTTCGCTCGGCCTTGTCATTTACTAATTCAACGTTTGTTGAGTTATTTGAATTAACAGAGGTATTGACGGTGTTAGATACATTCATCTTTGACTCCTTTATCACCTTAATACATTAATTCTATGACGATTATTAACGCTATTTTAAGGCACAAACTTTATTAACTATAAAAACACAAAAAGGAAGAGGTATTATGCCCCTTCCTTAACTTATGCAACTAACATAGAACTTATGTTAGTGTCACTTCGAGGCCTAACCTAACAAGCTTAATGCGGCTTGTGGTAATTGGTTAGCTTGTGACAAGATTGACGTACCTGCTTGTTGCAAGATTTGGTTCTTAGTCAAGTTAGCTGTTTCTACTGCAAAGTCAGTATCTTGTATACGGCTACGTGACGCTGAAACATTTTCTTGGATGTTAGCAAGGTTACTAATCGTGTAACCAAATCTGTTTTGAAGTGCACCCAAATCAGAACGCTGTTCATCAATTTGTTTCAAAGCGGCATCAATTGACGTAAGTGCTAATTGAGCACCAGTACCATCTGAACCACTAATGTTAATTGAATTTACAGCTGTACCACCAACTGCAGTGTCTGCGCCACCTAAGGTGCCAGCGCCAGGAGTAGTATTAAAAATACCTGCATCGGCTGCAACACTACTACCTGCCGTAACAGCAGTTACTTCATTTGTTGAGGTAAAAGTAATTGAACCAGAACCATCAGAAACGGCTCGAATACCTAAACCACCTACATTCTCATTAACTGCATCAATTAAGTCATCTGTACCTTGACCAACACCAATGTCGAAAGTTACCGTGTTAGTACCCGATGCAGTTGTAACAGCAAAGGTAAGTGTTTCAGCAGCAGCAGCACCACCTACAACAGTATTATCAAATCCCGCTATAGTAAGACTTTGACCAGATACTGTGCCTAAATCAGTCGCTTTTATGCTTGATAGACTTAAGTCTATTGTTTCATTAGCGTTGGCACCAACCTGGAAGCTTTTAGATGTAAAAGTACCATCTAATAATTTTTGGTCACCAAAGCTAGTAGTATCCGCAATTCGTGTTAACTCTGTGTTTAATGATGTCACCTCTTTTTGAAGTGCATCACGGTCGGCTGCTGAGTTTGAACCGTTAGCCGCTTGCAGTGCTAAGTCACGCATACGTTGTAATATATCTGTTGATGCTTGCATAGCACCCTCAGCAGTTTGTGCCATTGAGATACCGTCGTTAGCATTACGTTGAGCAACACCTAAACCATTAATTTGCGAAGTTAAACGGTTTGAAATTTGTAGACCAGCCGCGTCATCTTTAGCACTGTTGATGCGCATACCTGATGATAAACGTTGCATTGAGGTTTGTAGATCACCGCCTGATTTAGCTAGGTTACGTTGTGCATTAAGTGATGCTGTGTTTGTGATTACTGATAAAGCCATAATAAAACTCCTGATTACAATATGTAATGCGTTAGTTAGTTAGTACATCAGGGGCTTTGTTAAAATCATCAAGCTCCCGTTCTATAAATGGTAACGGCAGTTAAAATAATAACTTTAATCTTTTTACAAAAAAAATATAAATCTACTAAAAAAAATAATTAAACACCTCTTAAAAAAACGCATAAAACCCTATTAATAAAGGCCTGTACGGTATTTTATTTATATGACTAAATTTAATAAATAAAACAATCAAGCATCTTCAATTTTTTCAAATAGGCATAAAAGAGTGCTTTATGCCTATATATCGTAGCTTTTATCGACTTTACTAACTTACTTTTCAAATTCATTAACGTTATCTGACCATATATAATGGTAAGTAATTATTATGCTTCCTTCAGCAGCAGTATAATTTCACGACTCTATATTTACACTCTGCTTAATCATTCTCATTCATCTGTTTAATAAGCTGAAAAAAAGCAAAAAAAAAGCTGAACAATATGCTCAACTTTTCAACTATTTTTACTTTTCTTTTCAGGCAACTATTAACCACCAAGTAAGCTGATTGCTGCTTGTGGAATCTGGTTGGCTTGCGCCAAAATAGACGTACCTGCTTGTTGCAATATTTGATTTTTGGTCAAATTAGCTGTTTCTACTGCAAAATCTGTATCTTGTATACGGCTACGTGACGCTGAAACATTTTCTTGAATGTTAGCTAGGTTACTAATGGTATAACCAAATCTATTTTGAATCGCACCCAAGTCAGCGCGTTGTTCATCTATTTTTTTCAATGCCGCATCGATTGATTCCAGTGCCGCTTGCGCACCGGTGCCATCAGCACCACTGATATTAATTGCATTTACTGCCGTGCCACCAGTTGCTGTATCTGCGCCACCTAGCGTACCCGCACCAGGAGTTGAATTAAAAATACCCGCGTCACCCGCGACACTACTACTGGCCGTAACGGCTGTTACTTCATTCGTTGATGTAAAAGTAATTGAGCCTGAGCCATCAGAAATAGCACGAATACCTAGCGCACCGACATTATTATTTACTGCATCAATTAAATCGTCAGTACCTTGACCTACACCAACATCAAAAGTTACCGTATTTGTACCCGATGCTGTGGTAACAGCAAAGGATAAGGTTTCAGCAGTAGCACCAACAACGGTGTTATCGAATCCTGCAATAGTAAGGCTTTGACCCGATACTGCACCTAGATCAGACGCTTTGATACTTGATAATGACATTTCGATTGTTTCATTTGCATTAGCGCCTACTTGAAAACTTTTAGTACCAAATGTGCCATCAAGTAAAGTTTGATCACCAAATTTAGTTGTCTCTGCAATTCTTGTTAATTCTGTTTGCAAAGCAGTAACTTCTTTTTGTAATGATTCACGATCAGCTGATGAGTTTGACCCATTGGCAGCTTGCAGAGCTAAATCACGCATACGTTGCAAAATTTCGGTTGAGGCTTGCATTGCACCCTCAGCGGTTTGCGCCATTGAAATACCATCGTTAGCATTACGTTGGGCAACACCTAACCCATTAATTTGAGATGTTAATCGATTTGATATTTGCAAACCAGCAGCATCATCTTTAGCACTGTTAATACGCATACCTGATGATAATCGTTGCATAGCAGTAGCTAAGCCATCACCAGATTTAGTCAAGTTACGTTGAGCATTCAATGATGACGTGTTAGTTATTACTGATAAGGCCATGATAGACTCCTAGAAATTTAAATTATCTTTAACATAGTTATGCGTTAGTCGGTTTGCCTTTTGTATCAAACTTCCAACACTGTATATTTCAGCCCTTGTTTATATTTACTAAAACTCATCATTAATAAAACAATGTATGCAATGCATTTGGGCTTCATTGGCCTTAATAGCCAGTTTTTGCGATATAGGTTTACAACCTTGTAACGCCAGTTTTCTGTTTCTTAATTTAGATAAAAGCAACATCTGTACCAAAATTAACCAATGTATTCTAATTACCTAATATAAATATCCATTAGTGGGTGATTTGTTATCTAATATAATTAAATAAATTTAAACCCTGTACTTGCGTAAAGGTTTGCTGCGCGGCTTGTAGGGCTATTTTTGATTGTTCAAATGTTGATATCGCCTTGGCAAAATCAAGGTCTTCAATTGAAGACCTGCCTGCCGACAAATACAACGCAGTATCTAAGTGATTACTTTTTTGACGGTCAATAACTTGTAAATTAATGCCTGATTGCGCTCGACGAGACGTTAGGTGATTCATGGAATCGCTTAATTGGTCAAGAATTCGATTAAAGTCAACTTGTACTTGTGGGTCTTCGCCTGCACCTGCCTTGCTATTTATCCAATCAATGGCTGAATTTATCGTGTCAAAAACACCAATATTTTGTTCAGGTGTAAGTGAGAAGTTATCGCCCGGCAACGGATTGCCGCTTAATTTAACTTCAATACCGTTAAAGGCAATGGTTTGCCCAGGTGTATAACCGGAAACATTAGTTACGTTGCCCGCACCGTCAGTAATGGTTAAGTCAGTGGCCGTGGTAAAGTTAAATGTGAAGTCTGCTGGGTTTGTTGAGCTATTGTAAACACTGGCATCTGCAACAATGGCACTTTCAACGGCTAAACCTGAAGTGTTGGTGTTATAAGTAGCAGAAAAGTCACCAATAGCATTGGGTACTTTTTGAAAAACTTGTTCACCACTTTGGTTAGTGGCAATTGAAACGTTCTTTGCTATTTGTAGCTCTCTAACACCATTATCGCCGCGATAGTTCACCGAATTATCTGTTTGTTGCACAAATGGTGCATCATCAATTTGGTAACCTGCAAAAACATAACCACCCGATGCATCTTTGGTATTAGCAATATCGAGTATTTGCTGTAAGCTTTGGCTAGCCTGCTGTCCAATAGAGGCAAGGTCATCAGCTGAGTACACGCCGTTATTGGCTTGTAGCATTAAATCTTTTAATTCATTCATAATACCTTCAGCATTCGCCAAGGTGGTATCGATTAAACTATTTTTATTTTCTGCTTGAGTAATATTACGTTGGTACTTATCAATACTGGCAAGATCATTCTTATAACCTGCTAACGTGCCAAAAGCTACAGCATCATCTTTTGCTGTAATAACGCGCTTACCCGTGGAAATATGATTAACTTGCTCGTTAACGCTGGCCTGCTGATTAGACATCTGCAAACCACTTTGAATATAAAATTGTGCTGTAGAAACGCGCATAATAACTCCTATCTAGTGGCTGCTAATAAAGTATCAAAAATGGTATTTGCCACTGAAATTATCTGTGACGACGCTTGGTAGGCTTGTTGGTATTTCAATAAATTTGCTGCTTCTTCATCAAGATTTACCCCTGACTTAGATTGATTGCGGTTATATGCTTGGGTAAACAACGCCTGTGCTGTATTAGCCACAAGTTCTGCAGAACTTGCGCTCGACCCAACTTCAGCTGTTGACGTAGCTAATGCTTGACTAAATGTTTGTTTGCCGCCACCAAGAATTTGCTGCTCTTGGGTTGCAGCCATTTGGGATGCATTACTGGCGTTACCTGAGCCAAAAGCGTCTGATACGGTGAATTTCTCACGGGCTAATGCCCCTTGCCCCACTGGCGAACCTGCTATTTCAATTTGAAAAGCGGCGGTGGCTGGTGAAGGTGGCATATCAATAACAGCTGTTGCACCCGCTGCAAAGCTACCACTGGCCAATGTCGCTGCCGGTGGTGGATTAGCCGCGTCGTAAACTCGATAATTAAACGTGCCTGGTGCACTTTCATAAACATCGACCGTTAAATTTGCATTGGTACCTTGGGTAAAAGAGCGAGCAACTTCTGGGTCAGTGACATTAATAATACTCACAGCGCCATTACTGATATTGTTATCATCCGCCTCAACCTCAATAGCAGAGCTTGCTGCAATGCCTTTAGGATCGGTAAGCGTTACCTGCATTAATGCAGCGCTATTTTCTGTTGGGCGAAGAGTAAAGCTGTCGTCAGCAATTGGTGTGCCTGAGTTAACTTTAAATTCAAAGCCGTAGTCTGTTGGATAAACACCAGGAGACGAAGCAACCAAAGTCGTTGTAGAGCCATCTCGAGGATTAGTCATTATGTAATCTGTACCATCATACTTAATGGTAAATTCATTAGTTGGGACTAATGAAACGTCAGTAATTGTTATACCCGCTTCAACGTTGCCAGAATTTTTTGACGAGGCTAATACCCGAGAGTTTTGTAGATTAGTCGCATTGATATCAGTAAATATATCTAAACCTTGTTTAGCATTTAAATCTAGTCCTTTGGCTTGCGATTGATTTAATGTTTGTGAAACTGCCATAGCTAAACGATTCAGTTCGCTGCGCGCTTTTGCGACATGCTCGTCTCGATATTCTATTTTAGCGGCAATAGCTCCACCGAGTTTAGTAGCGTCTAGTGCGACTTTACCGTTGCGACTATTTAACTGTAATCTTGTTTGTAATGGATCCGGATTTCCAGCCTCAACACTCACCGTTAACGGCGTAATACCTGCTACAAGTGTTGCGCCATTGCCGATCATCACCGTCATAACGCCATGAGTATCTTCAATGGTACTAACCGAGGTATATTCACCCAGTTGGTTAACAAGTTGATCACGTTTATCTAATAAGTCATTAGGTTGGCCGGTTAGATTTAAGTCTTTATTCTGTAATATTTGTTCATTAATTTTCGCTAAATCAAGCGATATTTGCGATATTTTGCTCGCCATTTGCTCTATTTCGCCGTTAGTCGACTTTTCAAGCTGGTCTAAATTTTGATTTAAACTGTTAAAATCTTTTGCTAATACGTTAGCTTGGCTAAGGGCGATATTACGTAAACCAATATCATTTGGATTGTCAGCTATGCCATTAACCGCTTGATAAAAACGATCAATAGAGCCGCCAATAGCTTCGCTTGAGAATGACATTATTTCGTTTAATTGATTAAGATCTAAACTAATTGAATCAGCATTACCCAAGTTACTTTTATTGAGTAATTGTTCTTTATAAGAAAATTGATCGTAAAGGCGGGTTATGTCTTGAACATAAGTACCAGAGCCAACAAAGTTACCACCGTTAAAATTCCCAACTGCCGCACCCTGTTCAGTACGTTGACGGGTATAACCTTCGGTATTAACGTTAGCAATGTTATGTCCTGTAGTCGCTAACTGTTGTTGCGCGGACAGTAAACCACTAACACCAGTTTGATACAGATTAATCGACATGACCTAAACTCCTACAGTAACCTTAATTTCAACAGTGAAATTACCGATGAACTTATTTATTTAATAAGCCAGTTACTGTCCGAAGTGTTCCCATTATCTTTTTAGCGTAATTAGGGTCGGTAGCATAACCAGCACTTTGTAGGTTATGCAAAAATTGCTCCACATCTGTAGATTTTTCTAATGCGCCGCGATAACGCTCACTTTGAGTGAGTAAATTCAAGTAATCATTAACACTTTGACCAATAGACTCATACACCCTAAACGGCTCACGTTTTTTCACCATGGCACCGTTTTCAAACTCTAAGGTTTCTTTATGGGTTTTCTCGCCAGCCCAACGGCTATCAGCTTTAATATTAAATAAATTATTCGAACTCTCACCTGAATCGGTTTTGATGATTTTTTGGCCCCAACCGGTTTCTAGTGCGGCTTGGGCAATAACCACTTCAAATGGCACATTAATTTTGTCTTGCACGCGTTTAGCGTCGGCGGTTAAGGCAGTAACAAAATCTTTTGGCTCTTTAAATGTAGGGCTTTGCAACATACTCGAGGCTTGGGCTGCCATTGAGCCATTTGTTTGACGATCTTTATTAGGATCCTGATTCGCTGACGAGTCTTTGACTAAACTTACTGTGTTGACTAATGAAGGTTCGCTAATACGCACACTGCCTCGACTATCAAGGTTGCCATCGCTTCGTAAAATGGTATGCGGGGTAAAGTTTTCACTGTCGCCACCAAGTTGACGAACGATTAACGGTGCAAGACCTAAAGCACCATTATTAGAAAGCTCGAGCGACATTTGTTGATCATGCATATCACGATAAAACTTGGTTGACTCAGAGTTCAGCGGACTATCAGATTCCAAAACTTCTTGCGCTTTACGCATGCTCTTCATCAGCATTTGCATAAAAATAGCTTCAAACTGCTTTGCAGCTTGTTCTAATGCGTCTTTTTTACTGGCGTTATCACCCGATTTCGCGTCTTGGCGGATCGAGTTTAAACCGTTAACGTCTAAAAAGTTTTGTGCGTCTGCAATACGTGTTGTCATAAGCTTTATTTGTTCATTAAATAATGATCAAATCTCCACGTAATGCGCCCGCTTGATCTAGGGCTTCTAATATTGCCATTACATCACCAGGGCCTGCGCCCACTTGGTTTATAGCACGTACCAAGGCATCTAAAGTTACGCCGGGGTCAAAAACGAACATTCGTGAGTCGTCTTGCTTAACATCTATAATGGATTGATTAGTCGCTACCGTTTCGCCCGCTGCAAATGCATTGGGTTGTGAAACTGCCTCGACTTCATTAATGGTGACGGTAATGCCACCATGAGTTATCGCTGCTGGTAGCAGGCGCACGTCAGCGCCAATAACTATGGTACCGGTGCGTGAATTAACAATAATTTTTGCTGATGGCGTTCCCGGTTCAAACTCTAAGTTTTCTAAGGTTGCCAAAAAGCTAACACGATCAGCGGCATCTCTAGGGGCTGTAACTTGTACTGATGCGGCATCAATAGCACGTGCAGAACCAGAAATTAAGTTATTAATAGTGTCAGAAAGACGTTTTGCTGTTGTAAAATCAGCATTATGAAGATTAAAAGTAATATGATCACCAGAAGAAAAAGGCGATAACACTTCTCGCTCAACCATGGCACCATTAGCAATACGACCCACCGTTGGTGTATTAGCAATCACTTTTGAGCCGTCTAATCCTTCAGCGCCTAAGCCGCTTACAATTAAGCTGCCTTGAGCAACAGCATAAGCGTTGCCGTCAAGTCCCATTAAAATCGTTTGTATTAACGTACCGCCACGTAAGCTTTGCGCACTGCCCATAGACGAAACAGTAACATCAATTTTTTGCCCTGGTTTTGAAAATGCCGGTAACTCAGCATGTACTGCCACAGCAGCAACATTTTTAATTTTTGGCTTTAAGTTCGTTGGCATTTTAATGCCAAAGTTACTTAACATAGTTTTAAAACTTTGTTCCGTAAACGGGCTTTGCTCGCCTGTACCCGGCAAACCTACAACCAACCCATAACCTATTAATTGGTTGCTGCGCACACCAGCAACGTCAGCCAAATCTTTAATGCGTTGGGCATTTGCCTCTGGTAATAAAACCAAAGCAGATAAAAGCGCTAAACTTACTAAATATTTTTTCATTATATTATCCTGCTAAATAGGCCACCATGAACTATTGAAGAACTTAGACAACCAGCCTTGCTCTTGCGCGTCAGCAAAGGTACCCGTTCCTGCATATTCAATACGAGCGTTAGCCACTTTACTGGAAGTAACCGTATTATTTGAGCTGATGTCTTGCGATCGCACTATGCCTGTTAATCGAATATATTCATCACCATTATTCAATGACATCCACTTTTCGCCGCGGATCATCAAATTACCATTGGGAAGAACTCTCAAAACATGAACAGAAATATTGCCAGCTAAGCTATTGCTCTGATCGGCTTTTGAGTCACCTTTAAAGTTTGACGTTTGGTCATAACCAAATTGTAATGCCTTGTTGTTGAAATTTATCGCCGCGCCACCAATACCCGTGATCGGATTAAGAGTGGCGTTATTGGCTTTTTTCAATTCAGTTTTGGCATTTTTATTTGCTTGTGTACTTTCACTTAAAATCACTGAAATAATATCGCCGACTCGATGTGCTTTAGAGTCTGAATAGATATTATTTACATAGTTGACGTTAAAAAGTGAGCCCGTTGGCACTAAAGGTTCATCTTCCATTTCCGGCAAAATAGGTGCAAAGTCAGGATCATTAGGCATTGTTTTTGCCTGTTCAATACTGGCACAGCCAGTAAACAATATGGCGACTATGCTCACCGTAAATAAGGTGCTTAATAACGAAGATTTTTTGCCTTTCATGATACCTTCCTCAACTTTATAATTGCTGATTGATGTAGCTAAGCATTTGGTCAACTGCTGAAATAACTTTCGAGTTCATTTCATAAACGCGCTGACTTTCAATAAGATTAACCAACTCTTCTGTCGTATTAACATTGGATGTTTCTAACGCTCCTTGCACTAATAGGCCATATCCGCCTAAGCCCGGAACACCCTCTTGTGGCGCGCCACTGACTGATGTTTCAACGTATAAGTTTTGTCCAATTGGCTCTAAACCTGTTGGGTTAATAAAATTAACGGTATTAATTTGTCCAACTACGGCGGGTTCAGCTTGACCTTGCAAAGTGACCGAAACTTCACCATCTTGTGAAACAATAATGCTTAAAGCATCCTCAGGCACAGTAACTTGCGGTTGTAATAAATAACCCGCGCCAGGCGTGACTACGTTACCTTCTTCGTCCATGGTAAACTGGCCATTACGTGAATAGGCAGACGAGCCGTCTGGCATCAAGATTTCAAACATACCTTCCCCCTGAATCATAAGATCCAGTGCATTATCGGTATTTAGCATGTCACCTTGGGTATGAATTTTTTGCGTTGCCACCACTTTGGTACCCGCACCTAACATTAAACCTGATGGCATTTCAGTGTCTTGCGCTGAACGACCACCTGGTTGGTTAATATTTTGATAAAGTAAGTCTTCAAATACCGCGCGACTCTTTTTAAAGCCAATAGTACTGGCGTTGGCTAAGTTATTGGAAATAACCGCAATCTCTTTTGTTTGCGCGTCTAAGCCTGTTTTACTAATCCATAATGCTGGGTTCATACATCACCTCAAAATATTTTATTTAAAACGCTCGCAATAATGACGCTGCACTTTCATCAATTTCTTCAGCTGTTTTCATCATTTTTAACTGCATTTCAAATTGACGTTGCAGTGCGATCATATCGGTCATTTCACTAATAGGGTTTACGTTACTTGATTCTAATGAACCGCTCGCAACTCTTATCGTGACATCAGCCGGCTCATTGTTGCCGTCTTTACGACGAAATAAGCCATCGCTGCCTTTTTCTAGCAAGCGATTATCTGGGTTAACAAATTTAATTCTGCCGACTTCATCTTGAACAGTACTAGGCGCACCCTCAGGCTGAACCATAATGGTGCCATCAGCAGAAATATTAAGTTTACTAATAGGTAACGGTAAAAATATTGGCCCACTATCGCCAATCACTAGATCACCTCTTGAGGTTTCTAGTGCGCCATTGTCATTTAATTTTAATTGGCCATTACGGGTATAGGCTTCACTACCATCTTTGGTTTGTACCGTTAACCAGCCTTGACCTTGAATAGCGAGATCGAGATCACGCCCGGTACTCAATAATGCACCACTGTCAAAGTTTTGGCCTGCTCGTTCGGTCATTGAAAACACTCGAGTAGGCATACCTTCACCGAAAGCTTGCATTGCTCTAGCATTAGCTAAATCAGCTTTAAAGCCCGTAGTTTTGGCGTTAGCGAGGTTATTAGCATTCACTGATAAGGCTTGCATGTTTTGCTTCGCACCACTCATGGCGATATACAGCAACTTATCCATAATGAAATTCACCCATAATATTAATCATATTTGATGTGTTGCAAATAAAGTGCCAGAAAATTAAGAAAGGTAAATGTAATAGACAAACGGTAAATGAGTATTTGCTGGTCGCATTGATGCCAAAAATAAGTTAATAAAATAAATAAACTAAAAATCAAGATGATGCACTAAAGTTCAATCTAGGAGTAGCCTATAAATACACGCGCCAGCAAGCCAAAATAGAGTTTCGAGGTTGGTCGATTTAGAGCAACATTTATGCCGTCAAAAAGTATTAAAATATTAAATAAAAATTCGAAAATCAAATGTGGTTATCAACGGCCATTTGATCGCAGCATTGCCGACAAAGTATTAGGTACTTAGCTTTTATCTGATACAAAAAACTGACCGTTATTCGACGTGCATGTTCTTCCACGGATGTTATTCAGTAAAGTAATGCAGGAGCAATTACCGAGATGGCTAGGAACGGCCCGAACATAAAAAAGCCAGATATCAATATTTGATGATCTGGCTTTTAAAATTTTCGGACTAACTTATTAATCCTTAAGCATCATACAATTATCATCTATTTAAACTAACGAATTTGTAGAATGGTTTGGTTTAGCTGATTATCAACTTCCAGTGCTCTTGAGTTCGCTTGGAAATTTCGTTGAGCAGAGATTAAATCAATTAATTCTGAAGTTAAGTTAACGTTAGATTGCTCTAATGCTGAAGAGTTTATCGTACCAAAGGTACCTGAACCACCCTCGCCCGCTAATGCTTCACCTGAAGTAATACTTTCTTTCCAAGCAGTGCTACCTACCTGCTTTAAGCCTTGTTCATTAGCAAAGTTTACCATGGCAATTCGTGATAAAGGCTCTGAAGTACCATTACTATAAGTTGCTCTTACTAAACCATCAGTACCAATATCAATTCCGGTTAATCGACCAACAGCTAAACCATCTTGTTGTAAAGAGGTGACTTCAAAATTAGAAGCAAACTGTGTAGGCTCATTTGGATTCGGGCCTAAGGGATCTAGGTTAAAATCAATTTGAATGGTTTGTGAAGTATCTGCACCATTAGGTAAATGATTACTAAAGTCTGTAGTAATAATGCCACCATTAGCTGCCGACGGAATTTGAGATTGAAAGTCACCAGATGAGTCGAAAACTAATCTCGCACCTGTTAATCCACCGCTTGTTGATAATGGACCTGAGATATCACCTCCAACAGGGTTAGTTCCGCCACCTGCAGGGTCTTCAAGATTAATAGGCTTGCCATCAACAGAGGCAAAAAGCATCCACTCATTTGGGTTTACACTCGGGTCATCTTTAATGAAGTAATAAGTCATAATATGACTATCACCTAATGAATCAAATATGGTTACTGATGTTGAATGATTAAATGTTAATGGATCTTCAGGGTCAAAATTACCTGGCGCCGAAGAAATATAAGAATCACCCGCGGGTAAATTCATTCTTATATCAACTTCTGAAGATTTTTGCGGAGCACCAGAAGCCGTTGGTATACGAATAGGCTCAGCCGTACTTAAACTGACTGAAGCAGAAGTACCATCGGCATTAACAGGAAAGCCCAACAAATGCCCGCCTTGTGAGTTAACAATAAAGTTGTCTTGGTTCAATTTAAACTGACCAGCTCGGGTATATGAGGTTTCTAAGCTATTTAACTCAGGTACCGTGGCAAAAAAACCATTACCGGTAATCGCCAAATCTAACGAGTTATTGGTAAACTTGATGCTACCTTGTGAAAACTGCTGTGCAACTTCTGCCGTCAAAACACCGTCACCTACTTTAGTTTTGCTTGAAGATAGAAGCGAAGCCGCATAAACGTCGACGAACTCTGCACGTGATTCTTTAAAGCCAGTTGTGTTTACATTGGCTATGTTGTTGGATGTTACATCCAAATCTTTCTGAGCTGCGTTTAATCCGCTCAACGCTACATTAAATGACATAATTTCACCTCATATAAAAAACTGATTGCTTAACCTTGAGAAACTTCGACTACGTCAGAAAGTTTCATGGTGCTGCCACCATTAAGGTTTAATAAAATACTTCCGCCACTACCGGCCAAAGTGACACTATCTACTTTGCGATAAGTCATCGCTTGCAATTCTGATGCATTACCTTCAACTAAGCCGGCAACACGAAAGCGATAGGCACCTTCTGGTGCAGGCTCTCCATTAGATCCTTTGCCGTCCCAAGTAAAGGTAAATTCACCTGATGCAACGCTACCTACTGGCACGGTTTGAATAATTTCACCGGCAACGTTTTCTACGTAAATATTGACATTACTTGCCGGCTGGTCGGTCACTAACTTACCTTTTACCGATTGACCTTCTTCCATACCAAATACGTTGTCTTCAACTAAAACACTGCGACCAACAAGCGATGATGCTTGCAGGGCTTGGCTAGACGACATTGATGCAGCAAAGCTGCTAAATTGGTCGTTTAACTTTGTCACGCCGTCTGTGGTAGAGAAAGCGGTCATCTGAGATATCATCTCATTGTTTTCAACCGGCTTGGTCGGGTCTTGATTCGAGAGTTCTTGGGTTAGCAACGCGAAAAAATCTGCTTGCGTTAACATTCCTCGATCGTTTTCAGCCTCAGGAGTGTTATTCTCCTGTTGCCAGCGAATATTATCTAATGGGCTAGAGCCAGATACAGTTTCCATGTTAATTCCTATTTAACCTTAGCGTTGACCAAGTGTTAGCGTTTTAGTTAGCATACTTTTTGCTGACTCGGCTAATTGCACATTGGTTTGATATGAACGAGAAGCAGAAATCATGTTAGTCATTTCTTCAATAACATTAACGTTCGGCTTGTAAATATATCCCTCGCCGTCTGCCATTGGATGGTCAGGGGCATATTCGACATTAAGAGGCTTATTGCTTTCAACAACCCCAAGTACCTGAACACCTACCGACTCATTTTGTCCTGCGGCAGCTTTTTGCATCTGGGCGGCAAAAACTGGGTGGCGTGCACGATATGTTTTATCGACACTACTGCTAACACTATCAGCATTAGCAATATTACTAGCCGTGGTATTTAAGCGTACAGACTGTGCGCTCATACCAGAACCAGATATAGAAAATACATTAAATAGGCTCATTTTTATTGCCCTCCAGTGATTGCTTTTCTTAAGCCTTTAATACTTCCGTTAAGAAATTGTAGGCTTGCTTGATATTCCATAGAGTTTTCTAGATACAAGTTTCGTTCCACTTGTACATCTACACTGTTACCGTCACCTGTATCAGCTTGGTCAGGTACGCGAAAACCCACGCCGTTATTGAGTTCCATACGAACATCGAAATGTTTTTCGTTAGTGCGAGTCATGCCGGTTTGTTGCTTTGAGGCTGCTTGCGCTAATGCGGCTTTGAAGTCCATTCCTTTAGCTTTGTAGCCTGGTGTATCGGCATTGGCAATATTGCCTGCAATAAGTTCCGCACGTTGAGCGCGCACTTGTAAACTTTGCGGATGAATGCCGAATGCTTTTTCAAAACTAATAGCCATAAAAAAATACCTCCATATTAATGAAGGTATTTATTCAAGATTTATGCCAGAGATTTAGAGAGAGGTTATTTTTTTTGGTAAACGATGCCAGGGTTGCAACGGATCATATTAAAGTCTTTGCTAATACCGGAAAGTGATTCTGAGGCACCTAGAAATAAATAACGGTCCTTATTTAACGTACCGTGGATTTGTGAAATTATTTTTGACTTTAACTCAGGAGAGAAGTAAATCAAGACGTTGCGGCAGAAAACCAAATCAAAACGCCCCATTAAGCTATAACTATTTAACAAGTTAATTTGGCGAAAGCTGACCATGTTTTTAATGAAGTCCTTCACCTTCATCATACCATTATCACCGGCTTCAAAAAATTGTCTTTTACGCTCTGGAGATAAACCTCGTGATAAGGCTAAATTATCATAATGAGCATATTTGCAATGATCTAACATGGTGTCAGAGATATCAGTGCCAATAATTTGAACACCAGCAGGAAATGCGCCTGGGTTGCTTTGTTGGAATTCATAAATCGCCATAGCAATTGAATAGGGTTCTTGTCCTGATGAGCTTGCCGCTGACCAAATTTTTAATTGTGTTCGTTGGCCTTTAAATTCTGGCAGGATTTTCTTTTTCAAAAGTTCGAAAGGATAGTCGTCACGAAACCATAAAGTTTCATTGGTGGTCATGGCGTCAATAACTGACGCCCGCAGTTGCCGTTTAACCGGATTAAGCGTTTGCGCTACTAAATCAGACAAAGACGCAACATCAAATTTCGCCATCAGTGGTGTGAGGCGACTTTTTACCAAGTACTGCTTACTTTCACCTAAAACAATACCGCATTGCTGCTCTAGAAATATTCTAAACTGATCATAACTTTTATCATCGAGTTGCTTAGTTAACACTAGCTATAATCCACCTTATCTAAAGAATGCAAACAAACATTAAGAAGTTGCATCATGCTTTAACCACTTTTTCACCGCAGTAGCTAACTCGTCAGGATGAAATTTAGGAATAAAATCTTCAGCCCCAACTTTCTCGACCATAGCATTATTAAAAACCCCACTCAGCGAGGTATGCAAAATAACAGGCATTTTTTTCATGCGGTCGTTGTGCTTAATTTGTGCTGTTAGGGTATAGCCGTCCATTTCAGGCATTTCAATATCAGAAATCAACAAAGCGACTTTTTCGGTGATACTATTTTGACACCCGTCAGCAATTGTTTGTAATTGATCAAGTGCATCTTGTCCATTCTTCGCTAAAAGCATTGTTAAACCTAAAGGTTCAAGCGCACGTTTAACTTGATTTCGTGCCACGGTTGAATCATCAGCGATCATAATAACTCTGTCACCGATTTCTTCGCCAACGGTTGCATCAGCAATACCGTCACTTAATTCAGTTGAAATTGGACTAATTTCATTAAGAATTTTTTCAACATCTAAAATAGATACCATTTCGTTATCAATTTCAGTTACCGCCGTAAGGTAACTTGATTTACCAGCACCTTCTGGCGGCGGCATAACATCTTTCCAACTAAGGGTTACAATACGTTCAACACCGGCAACAAGAAAGCCCTGCACACTGCGATTATACTCAGCAATAATGACAAAACTACTTTCTGTTTGAACAATTTCAGGGCCACCCGTTGCTTTACTTAAATCAATAACTGAAATAGTTTGCCCGCGAATATGAGCCACACCTTTAATAAATTTATCTTGCTTAGGTAATATAGTCAGCCTAGGGCATGGCATAACTTCACGCACTTTAAATACGTTGATACCAAAGCGCTGTCTACCAATAAGTTTAAATAACAGCAACTCAAGTCGGTTCTGACCAACTAATTGGGTACGCTGATTAACTGAGTCTAATATACCTGTCATAAAAAACCTCTTAGGTATGCCGATGAAAGTATAACAAAGGCACGATTCTTGATTGTTTTATCATGTAAACGACAATATTTAAACGACAACGTAAATACTTTGACGTTATTCATGCTAAATCGTATTTAGTTAAGCTTAGACGAGTATTTTTATTTCCCTAGCAGTCAGATAAAAAATTATGCATAAATTAAAGATATTAGTAAAAATCACCCTTACATACTTAGCCATAGTTAATCCTGGTTCAGCGATGACATTTGATCGAGATTATCTCTATAACTTAATCAAAACCCACGTCGAAAATAACGTGAGCTTACCTGCTCAGGGAAAGCTGAAAGTCGAAGTTGCTGAAATAGATCCTCGAATATCTTTGCAGCCATGTTTATCGCCATTAACGGCAAATATACCTGAAAACCATAACGGTAGAAACGTAAATGTTAAAATTGTTTGTCCAGACGAAGAATCTTGGCAATTATATATCCCGGTAAAAATTCAGACGATCGTGCCTGTATTGGTTACGCGCATGCGCATGAACAAAGGCACCTTACTCAATAGCACTAATATCGAAATTATATTTAAAGATAATAGCCAAATAAGGGGCACAGTACTTACTGATCCTAAAGTTGTCTTCGGTGCTCGAACAAAAAGAAACTTATCTCAAGGCGGTGCGATCACTAATAAAAACACCTGTTTTGTCTGCAAAGGCGAACCGGTTAACATTGTTGCTATGTCAGATAATTTTGAAATTAAATCTTTTGGTATTGCCTTAGATGACGGTAGTTTAGGCGAAATAATATCTGTGCGAAATAAGAAATCTGGCCGGGTAATTCAAGGGCAAGTTAACGCTATTAACCAAGTAGTAATTAATTTATAATAATTACTTAAGTTTTCAGCTGTTTTGCCGATAAAAGGTTAGAAACCAATAACTGTTGTAAGTAGGATACAATAATGGCTATTAATATCAATAACTTGAATAACACAAATCAAGTAAAACAAAAAATTGAACAGCAAGTTCAAACCAAGCAGCAAGTTAGCGAAAGTGCAAATGCCTCGCAACAAGCTAAATTGGCGCCTCGTGATTCGGTATCAATTACCCCTCAAGCGAAACAAATGAGTGAACTGCAAAAAAAAGCGGCTGACTCTCCTGTACTTAATCAGAAAAAAATTGCTGAACTAAAAAGTGCTATTGCCTCTGGTGATTATAAAATTAACCCAGAAAAACTAGCGGCTAGTATTGCCAACTTCGAATTTGATCTTGATTAACTCGTCACTAAAGTGGAGTAAATAAGTGTCTGAAAAAATAACGCCGCAACAATTGGTTTCTCAACAATTATCACAATTGACGCAATTAGAGGCGTTATTAGACACAGAAAAAAATGTTCTGCAGCAGCAAAATCCTGATGCACTTATCAATATTACCTCTGATAAAAACACCCTACTCTTAGCGATTCAAGACATTGATAATGCCATTGGACAAAGTTTTGAATTCAAACAAGAAAAATTAGCTGGCAGTTTCGATAAAGAATTAGTAGAAATTGAAGCGAGTTTAGCGCGCTGTAAAAAGAAAAATCTCATTAATGGTCTTATCATTCATCAGTCGCAATTATCAGTTGAGCGAATGAAAACCTCATTATTGGAAAATCACGATAGATCATCGATGACCTATGATAGTAAAGGCAAAACCTCGGGCGGACTTAGCAGCTTGGGTATAAAAGCTTAATTTTAGTTACTTTATTATCAAAAAAACCAGCAATTGCTGGTTTTTTAATGCGTTTAAAATGCAGAGCAATTCAATCGCGTTAGTAATATGAGATATGCTTTATTTCTTTGCGATTAGATGTCGCGTTATAAATTTCATAAACATCTTTAAAGTCTAAACTCAACTCTGTGGTGTAACTGTCACCAACCGGATAGCTTTTCACTACTTTTGCGCCACGTATGATCCCTTGAACCGATGCCTTTAATTGCTGATTATTAACCACTAAATTAGACATTGTGGTGTTGCCATCAATACTTTGACCATAAACTTGTTCAGCTAGCTCAGCATAAGCAGCAATTTTTGAAGCTTTTATCGCCATCAGCATACGCTGGGTTTTATGTTGAGATTTTTGCAAACTGATGGGGGCTTGCCCTATCGCAGTTAGCACAGGAAATTTTTCAGGTTTTATATTCTGCCACTCAACATGTTTATCAAACACCGAAGAGCATGCGCTTAAAACTATAGCACTTATAAAAACCCAGATACCATTGCGTAAAGTATTCATATTCACCTTCGATATTTTTTTGATAACATTACTTTTGTATCGCAATTGCACGCGCATCGTCAACTAACATCGCGCTATCGCGCAAGATCATGCCATCTTTCATTTTAACATTTTCATGACTGTTAAAATCATCGCCGACAACCCAAGCTGGAATAAAAGACTGCGCGGTAGCAACCACAACGCGTGATTGCATACCTATCATTCTAGCGTTAACTAAAATCCCCGCTTCTTGTTGCATCATAGTGCCAGTAACCACATAGTCAATTATCTGACGTTCAGGTAATTCTTTCCAATCACGACTGAAAACATAATCGCCATCTTCGGTTACGCGAATATGTCCAGTAGTTTTAAAATCAATAACTACTAAGCCATGTCGTTGCATTTCATGGACAAAACTTTCTGAAATTTGATTACCTAGCCAGTTAGTTGATTCTAAATTTTTTAAATCTACAAACGAAGCAACCGCGATTGGTGTTTTAGGATTAACAAAGGTGCTACTTTCCAACATTTGATATGCGAGACCTTTAACCACGTCATTTATCGCATGGCGAGGTAACTCAAAACTGTCAATTTCTTGTTTATCGACATAAGAAGAACGATAGAAATCTTTATTAGTATCCACAGAACACGACATAACTGCCGGTATTAGTATTGCTATAAGCCAATTTTTCATTGAGCTCTCCTCAATTAATGCAAATGTCATAAAATTAATACAAATATTAAAGCATGATCCGCGCCAATGTTCTTTTATCAATTGAATTAATCTATTCATCACTTAGCACTAATTATTCCAATTCGACATCTATTACTAAATAGGCACAAAACCTGCATATTTCAAAACAGAAATCGACCCCATATTAAAAGAGATGTTTATGCGCTTAAGTTTAATCGGCCTTTGTTTTGCTATATATAGTAGCGCTAGTTTCGGGCAATGGTATGAATCGCAAGGTGTCGCGAGCATAAAAAACAATGATAATAAAGCCGCAAAAGCTCAGGCTGTTCACAATGCATTGAAAAAAGCCTTATTAGTTGCAGGTGCCTCAGTGTCAAGTGTTCAACAGGTAGTCAACGGTTTGTTAACCCAAGATGAAATTAGCATTCGTGCCAGTGGCAGCGTTAATTCACTAGAGCTGATAAGCGAGAACTATAGCGGCGACCTGGTTACTGTTACTATTCGAGCTGATATTTTCCCTCAAGAAAAAAAATGTTTCGCCGCTGATTATAAAAAATCAATGCTGTTAACCCGCAGTAACATACTACACCGCGAACAAGCTAATATTGGTAACATTTATTCTATTGATCGAACATTGATCAAAAAACTCGCTAATAAAATACAGCAGCAAGGCATATATTTAGATACTAAACTGGCCTTACAAACCAAAACTGAATTTTCACGCTATAACCAAAGTCTGCAAACACAGAGTTTAAAAAACTTAACCATGTCATTAGCGAATATGACGGATAGCCAATATGTTTTATTTTCAGAAATCCAAGATCTTTCTTTGGCGAACGACGAAAATAATGACTGGCAATTTTGGCAAAAAAACATCTATCAACGCCAATTCAATATCGCACTTTATATTCACGACGGTACCACAGGTGAAAGAATTTTGGATAAGCACTACCAAAGCTCTGCCCCTTGGGATTTCGATGATCGTAAACAAGTGGACGTAACTAGTCATAATTTTTGGCAGAGTGAGTACGGCCAACAAATTAGTGTAACTTTGGATGATATGGTCAGTGATATTGATGAAAATATGATGTGTCAGCCAACCCAAGGCAGAATTGTACAAGTTCAAGGAAATTCAATTACTTTTAACTTAGGCAAAAGGCACGGCGTTAAGGTAGGTGATAAATTCTCATTGTTGCATTTAAATAACTTTATTAGTGATGATAAACGCTCATATTCGGGTTTTAATATCAGCCCTTATAAAGTTATTGTCACTTCTGTTAGTCAAGACAGTGCACATGCAACCACCGCAGAACAACACATATTGGACAATATTCAGGTCAATGATTTGGCGGTAAGATATTAGAGAACTTCATAGCGCTAGGCTTAATATAAGTTTGTTGATGTCCATACTAAATATATAACAGAGTGTTAGCTGTGCTACATATACAACACTTAATACTTAATACTTAATAGTACTAATTTACCCGCGTTATGAACTTAATTAAGTAATACTGCCTACTATTAATACTTGGGTGATATTGGGTAATTGTGACATTGAAAGGTCAGCTATTAGCTTTTTGAAAGAAAAAATTAGTCTGTATATCTTTAGAAATACACATTAAAAAAAAGCTAATAAAAACGAAAGGCGAAAGCACTTGAAACATCAAAATTTCTCTTTCAATTCCATTTGATAATAATTCAGTGTTACTAAAATAATATGGTTTAAAACTCTATATTTAAATTTGCGCTACTACTTTTAAAGCAACAGCCCTATTGAAAAATAAATATCAACTAATTGAAATTTGATGTTAATATTTTAAAATATTGAAAAACAACTGTTAACCTAATTGATTTTCTATTATATTTTTCAATTAAGTCCCAGTAACTCAGTTGGATAGAGTACTAGCCTCCTAAGCTGGAAGTCGCAGGTTTTTTATGTGCTATAGAGGGAGGGCACAAGTAAAAGGTAAATAAAAGTTCAATCGAGGCGTAGCTCAACTGGATAGAGCATCCCCCTCCTAAGGGGAAGGTTGTGGGATCGTCCCCCACCGCTTCGGCCATTGAGACATACAGCACATCCTGTACATAAAAAAACCCCGCTGTTGCGAGGTTTGTATTATTTAGTGAGCTAATTTACTAGCTCCGTATTTATTTTTTCTACTACAACGTCCTTGTCGTCTGCTGCTGAGCCACTACTCAACAACGCTGATATTGCTAATATTAATACCGCTAATATTACCGTGGTCAGCTTAATTCCGCTTGACGACGACTTGTTCATTACTTAATCCTATGTCAGGTTATATGTTATTAGTTTTATTGGTACATACAACCAATTCACACTATAGGATCTTCATTTCAATTTCAATAGCTTACTTTAAAAAACCAGTTATCATTGTACATTTATGCAGCAATATAATCTGAGAAATAAAAAGCCGATACCCATAAAGTAGTATCCTCTTATTACCCTACGTCTAAATTAAGTTAAAAATAATCGCAGAAAAGTGCTAATTAAATTTGCAGTCGAGGGGTACTCTAGGTGAAAATAAGCGCAATTTATATCCCACCAATTTTACAATTACTGGAGCAATTATGCCGTCGCGTCAACAACTGGCCAATGCAATACGAGTTTTAAGCATGGATGCCGTGCAAAAAGCTAAATCAGGACATCCTGGAGCCCCAATGGGTATGGCTGATATCGCTGAAGTTTTATGGCGTGATTTTCTAAAACATAACCCTAACGATCCACAATGGACTGATCGTGACCGCTTTGTGTTGTCTAACGGCCACGGGTCAATGTTGATTTATTCGCTATTGCACCTAACCGGCTATGATTTACCGATGAGTGAATTGAAAAACTTCCGCCAGCTACACTCAAAAACACCAGGTCATCCTGAATACGGATACACACCAGGCGTAGAAACTACAACAGGCCCATTGGGTGCTGGTATGTCTAATGCTGTTGGTATGGCGATAGCTGAAAAAACTTTGGCTGCGCAGTTTAACCGTGAAGGTCATAACATTGTCGATCACAACACTTATGTGTTTTTAGGTGATGGTTGTTTAATGGAAGGTATTTCGCATGAAGTATGTTCATTAGCGGGTACTTTAGGTTTAGGCAAACTGGTAGCTTTTTGGGATGATAACGGTATTTCAATTGATGGTCATGTTGAAGGTTGGTTTACGGACGATACCCCAGCACGATTTGAAGCTTACGGTTGGCACGTGATTAGTGAAGTTGATGGCCACGATAGCGTGGCTATTGCTAATGCCATTGCAGAAGCAAAAGCAGTAACCGATAAACCTACGATGATTTGTTGTAAAACTGTGATTGGTTTTGGTTCACCAAATAAGTCAGGCACGCACGATTGTCATGGTGCTCCATTAGGTGATGACGAAATTGCCGCTACACGCGAATTCCTTAATTGGGCACATGCACCATTTGAAATTCCAGCAGATATATACGCTGATTGGGATCAAAAAGAAAAAGGCGGTTCTGAACAAGCAAGTTGGAATGATAAATTTGCTGCTTACCAAGCAGCGCATCCAGCATTAGCTGCTGAGTATGAGCGCCGAGTTATTAAAGGTGATTTACCTGCAGAGTTTGAAGAAAAAGCTAATGCCTACATTTTAGCATGCCAAGAAAAAGCTGAGAATGTTGCTTCGCGTAAAGCATCACAAAACACCATTGAAGTATTTGGTGCTATGTTACCTGAACTATTAGGTGGTTCAGCTGATTTAGCTGGCTCCAACTTAACTCTTTGGTCTGGTTCAAAAGGAATTCAAGATGATGCTGCTGGTAACTACATTTATTACGGTGTACGTGAATTCGGCATGAGCGGTATTATGAACGGTATTTCATTGCATGGCGGCTTTATCAATTACGGTGCAACATTCATGATGTTTATGGAATATGCACGTAACGCTGTGCGTATGTCAGCACTAATGGGCATTCAAAACATTTTTGTTTATACCCATGATTCAATTGGGCAAGGTGAAGATGGTCCAACGCATCAACCTATTGAGCAATTAACTAACTTACGTACTACGCCTAACATGGTAACTTGGCGTCCAGCCGATGCTACCGAGTCAGCTGTAGCATGGAAAAATGCCGTTGTTCGCCAAAATGCGCCAACGTCGTTAATTTTTTCTCGCCAAGGTTTACCAGCGTTAAGTCGCACCAGTGCGCAAGTAGCTGACATTGCTAAAGGTGGCTACATATTAAAAGATAGCGTTGGCACACCAGAAGTTATCTTAATTGCTACTGGCTCTGAAGTGTCATTAGCACTAAAAGCTGCTGAAAGCTTAGGTGATAAAGTTCGCGTTGTTTCTATGCCATCAACTAATATGTTTGATGCCCAAGACAATGACTACAAAGCATCAGTATTTCCACCAACGGTTACTAAACGTGTTGCAATTGAAGCCGCGCATACTGACTTTTGGTATAAATACGTAGGTTTGAGTGGCAAAGTTGTTGGCATGACTACTTTTGGTGAGTCAGCTCCTGGTAATGTGTTACTTGAGCACTTTGGTTTTACCGTTGAAAACGTAGTTAAGACGGTGAATAGCTTAAACTAATCTCGTTTATTACCGCCAAACGGTATTTATAGCCAGTTAGCATATGTTAACTGGCTATATTTTCAAAAAGTTCGCTATCAATAAGATCCAAAAATATGTCAATTAATATTGCAATAAATGGCTTTGGAAGAATCGGCAGAAATCTTGTGCGGGCGTTATATGAAAATGGCAGAACCAACGAGTTTAGGTTAGTCGCCATTAATGAGCTTGCCGAACCTGAAGGTATAGCCCATTTACTAAAATATGATTCAACTCATGGTCGTTTTTCATTTTCGGTTCAACAAAGTGATGGCAAATTATTTATTGCGGGTGACGAAGTGGCACTGAGCCATGAAGCCGAGTTAGCCGACCTGCCATGGCAACAACACAATGTCGATATTGTCATTGATTGTACCGGTAAGTTTGGCAGTCAAGCCGATGGCCAACAACATATAAAGCAAGGCGCAAAAAAGGTCTTGTTTTCTCATCCTGGCACACAAGATTTAGACGCGACCATTATTTATGGTATCAACCACCAACTACTAACACCTAACGAAAAAGTGGTTTCAAATGGCTCATGCACCACCAATTGTGTAGTACCTGTCATTCAGGTTTTGGATAAAGCATTTGGTGTGGAAAGTGGTGCAATTACCACCATTCACTCTTCAATGCATGACCAACAAGTCATTGATGCTTATCACCCCGATTTACGACGCTCTCGTGCTGCAAGCCAATCAATAATACCTGTAGATACTAAACTTGCCGCAGGTATTGAGCGTATATTACCTAAGTTTGCTGGCCGCTTCGAAGCGATTGCGGTGCGAGTGCCCACTATCAATGTAACCGCTATGGATTTGAGCTTGAATTTATCGAGTGATGCAACTATTGTACAAATTAATCAAGCCATTGTTGATGCTCAAAACAATGGCTTAGCCGGAATTTTAGGCTATACCACCGAGCCGCTTGTTTCAATCGACTTTAATCATGACCCACACTCGAGCATTGTTGATGGCAACCAAACACGTGTTAGCCACAAACGCTTAGTTAAATTACTTATTTGGTGTGATAACGAATGGGGTTTTGCCAATCGTTTACTAGACACCGCCTATACTATGGCGAAAGTAGGTTAATTCGATATTATCAAGCCATTAAATTATTTAAAATTTACTTAACCGTTAAACTTCTACCAACAGGAAATAAACATGTCAGTAATCAAAATGACCGATTTAGCCTTAAACAATCAACGTGTGCTTATTCGTGAAGACTTAAATGTACCGATTAAAGATGGAAAAATCACCTCAGACGCTCGCCTAAGAGCAGCATTACCAACACTTAGAACAGCTTTAGAAGCAGGTGCTAAAGTCATGGTGATGTCACATTTAGGCCGCCCTACCGAAGGCGAATATAATCCAGAATTTTCTTTACAACCCGTTGCAGATTATCTAAGTGCCGCACTTAACGTACCTGTTCGTTTAGTTAAAGGTTACCTTGATGGTGTCGACGTTAATATTGGCGAGTTAGTCATTTTTGAAAATATTCGCTTTAATACAGGTGAACAAAACAATGATGATACCTTATCAAAAAAATTAGCCGCACTATGTGATATTTTCGTTATGGACGCGTTTGGCACAGCTCATCGGGCGCAAGCCAGTACACATGGCGTTGCAAAATATGCTCCTATTGCTTGTGCGGGACCACTTTTGGCCGGTGAATTATCAGCCTTATCAAAGGCACTTGATAACCCTGCCCGTCCATTAGTTGCGATTGTTGGCGGTTCGAAAGTTTCAACTAAACTAACCGTACTAGATTCACTAGCGGGTATAGTTGACCAATTAGTTGTTGGCGGCGGTATTGCTAATACTTTTATCGCCTCGCAAGGTCATAATGTTGGTAAGTCGTTATTCGAAGCCGATTTAGTCGATGAAGCAAAACGTTTAACGAAACAAGCCAACGACAATAACGGCTCAATTCCCGTGCCAACCGATGTTATTGTGGGCCAAGAGTTTTCTGAAACTGCGGTAGCAACACTTAAAAACGTTAGCGACGTTAACGACAGTGATATGATTTTTGATATAGGCCCCGAAAGCGCTAAAGCATTAGCAGAAATTATCGCGAATGCAGGAACCGTAGTATGGAACGGCCCTGTTGGCGTATTTGAATTCGACCAATTTGGCAAAGGCACTGAAGTTATCGCTCGCGCTATTGCTAATAGCAAGGCATTTTCAATTGCTGGTGGTGGTGACACCTTAGCTGCGGTAGATAAATATGATATTGCTGACCAGATATCCTACATTTCAACTGGTGGTGGTGCTTTCCTTGAGTTTTTAGAAGGTAAAAAATTGCCTGCAGTAGAAATTTTAGAAGCTCGCGCTAAAGGCTAACCTATCTAATATAAATTTTATCCTAAAAAGCTGACTGTACTTTAATGCACTGTCAGCTTTTTTATTTTCACTTTACCCAATATAGTTATCCTTATAGTTGATGCAAACCTAAATCAACTGACCAACAAGTTACTTAATTTACGCTAAAATATAAAACCCAAAATAATGTGATTTCTTATTTTCTGGTACGTTTTGCAGTAAAATCATTAAAAAGCAGAATAAATATATAAATGATCCTGATTAAACGCTGATTATTTTCGTAAAAAACACACAAAAGCATTAAATGAATAAGATATTATGTTTTTTAAAAAATATAGATAACTTTTTCTAGTGCAAATTACCAAATCCATCTGATATAATTACGATACGAAAGTGCTAAGTTTCACAATGAAACTTTTTAAAATCAATTTTGTCAATTTACAATCACAGGAGTTAGTTCATGGCTTTAGTTTCTATGCGCCAAATGTTAGATCATGCCGCCGAAAACGGTTACGGTATCCCAGCCTTTAACGTTAACAATTTAGAACAAGTTAGAGCTATCATGCTTGCTGCTAATGACACCAACAGCCCTGTGATTTTACAGGGTTCTGCCGGCGCTAGAGCTTATGCGGGTGCACCATTTTTACGTCATTTAATTTTAGCAGCAATTGAAGAGTTTCCACATATTCCTGTGGTAATGCATCAAGATCACGGCACATCACCTAGTGTTTGCCAACGCTCAATTCAATCGGGTTTTTCATCAGTGATGATGGACGGTTCATTAATGGATGACGGTAAAACACCTTCAAGCTATGAATACAATGTTGACGTTACTCGTCGTACCGTTGAAATGGCTCACGCTTGTGGTGTTTCAGTTGAAGGTGAATTAGGCTGTTTAGGTTCGCTTGAAACCGGTGAGGCAGGCGAAGAAGATGGTATTGGCGCTGTGGGAATTTTAACCATAGAGCAAATGCTAACTGATCCTGAAGAAGCGGCTGACTTTGTTCAAAAAACACAAGTTGACGCTTTAGCCATTGCTTGCGGTACTTCGCACGGCGCTTACAAATTTACTCGCCCACCTACTGGCGATATATTAGCGATTGACCGTATTAAAGCGATTCATAATCGTATTCCTAATACACATTTAGTTATGCATGGTTCTTCTTCAGTGCCACAAGACTGGTTAGCGATTATTAATGAATTTGGTGGCAAAATTCCAGAAACTTATGGTGTACCTGTTGAGCAAATTCAAGAAGGTATTAAAAATGGTGTTCGTAAAATCAACATAGATACCGATTTACGTTTAGCGTCTACAGGGGCTGTTCGTCGTTTCTTGGCAGAAAATCCAAGCGAATTTGACCCACGTAAATTCTTAAAAGCATCAACCCAAGCCATGTATGATATTTGTAAGGCGCGCTACGAATCATTTGGTAGTGTTGGGCATGCATCAAACATTAAACCTATTTCTTTAGATAACATGTTTTTGCAATACTCTACCGGTAAATTGGACGCAATAATTAAGTAAGTTATATAGCGCATTAATTGCCCTATCTAACAAAGTACCGCTAACCTTTCAGTAGCATTTACCTGATTAGTTAATAAAAAATCCGATGATAATTAATCATCGGATTTTTTTTGCCACTTTTTTAAGTTTACTTAACCATTAACATAACTAAATATATTCAAGAAACAGTGAGTAAACCGAGTAATTTATTAACAATTTAATGAAATTTAATTTGATGTTCATTATAATCCCCCTTTTTATAACAATGCTTAGGATAAACAATGGACACTATTCAGAATTGGCTTGTCGATAACCAACAAATGCTAATAGATTTTACGCTCAAATTAATCGTTGCATTAGCTATTATTTTAATCGGTAAGTTTATCGCTAACTTGGTTCGAAATGGCGTAGTTAGAGTTATGCGTCACAGAGGCATGGATGAAGCGATTATCTCATTTCTCAGTAGCTTACTTTACGGTATGTTGTTCCTAGTTGTTATTATTACTGCTATTTCGCACTTAGGCTTTAACACCACGTCATTGGTTGCCATAGTCGGTGCTGCTGGTTTGGCAATTGGTTTAGCGTTACAAGGTTCATTATCTAACTTTGCCTCTGGCGTACTGCTTATTATATTAAAGCCATTCAAAAGTGGCGATTTCATCGATGTAGCCGGTGTTTCCGGTATTGTTGAAGAGATTCATGTTTTTTCAACAAAGTTAAGAACGGGTGACAATAAAGCCGTGATTATTCCAAATGGAAAAATCACCTCTAGTACTATTACCAACTTTTCAACTAAGCCTGAGCGCCGCTTAGATTTAGTTATCGGTGTTAGTTACGACGCAGATCTTGCAAAAACTAAAGCATTACTGACCAAGCTAACCAATGAGCATGAATTAGTATTAAAAGATAAAGATGTTGTGATCGGTGTTCAAGAGTTAGCCGAAAGCTCAGTAAACTTTGTTGTTCGCCCTTGGGTAACTTCCGCTGACTACTGGACACTACATCGCGATTTGCTTGAAAAAATTAAAGTAGCGCTAGACGATGCAGGCATAGAAATACCTTATCCACAATTATCATTACATGTAAGAAAGGAAGAAACGAATGAGTCATAAATTAATAGCAGCCGCATTGTGTTGTGTATCACTAGTATCGGTAGCAGAAGAAGCAACCGCTCCAAAAGTGAAGTCTCCTTATACTGCCTCGGCAGAGCTAGGTATGCTATTTAAAACAGGTGATACCAATAGTGCTGATGTTAAAGCGGGCTTTGATTTCACACACGAAGAAGCTGCTTGGAAATCGACAGTCACATTAGGCTTACTCGTCAAGAAAAGTGAGCAGGAAGATGACAACGGTGAAGAGCATTTTACCACCAGTGATCAAAAATGGACTGCTGTTGGTCAAACTAATTATAATTTAGACAAAACCAGTCCAAATTATATCTATGGTAACGTTTCTTATGAAGATAATCGCTTTAGCAACTTCAAAAGCCAAAGTTCAGTCTCGACCGGTTGGGGTCGTCGTTGGTACGAAACTGAAAAAGCGACATTAGATGCGGATATTGGTCCAGGTTATAAGCGCGATATTATTCGTGCAACTGATACTCAACCAGAAGAAACCAAAACTGCTTTTATTATTCAAGCACAAGCCTTATATAAGCGCGAGATAAACGAACATGTTTTATTTAAACAATTATTAGTAGCCAAATACGCGCCAAAAAGTGACGCAAATAGTACTTATAAAGCCAGAACATCAATCACCACAAAGTTGCTTGAAACGTTACAGCTTAAGTTTAGCTTTACGTTAGATTACAACACTGACGTTGAAGATGGCAAAGAAAATGTAAATACTGAAACAGCAATGACTTTGGTATACAGCTTCTAAGTATTAATTACAGCTAAGTTACAACACTTTTTATAAAGCCAGCACGTTTAACACGCTGGCTTTTCTATTTTTAAGTCAGCATCCTCTTATCCCTTTTTAGACCGACTTTACTTATTAGCCTAAAAACTACAGCACTCAACGCTAATGTCGCAACAATGGTTGCTCCGCTAGGTAAATCAAAACTCGCTGATAAATACAAACCTAATAAATATCCCACTAACCCCACGCCATAAGCCCAAAGTAATACGCGCTTACCCTGCAACTTATTAATGGCTAACGCTGGCAGAATTAAGGTACTAAATACTAAGTAAACCCCAACCAGTTCAACCGATAGCGTTATCACTACTGCGAATAATAGATAGAACGCTGGGCCGTCTAATATTTTAGGCTTATAAAATAATACCCCGAGGATCGCACTATAGATAATTGTTGGCAGCAGCAGTTGCTGCCAACTTACCCAGAGAATTTGTCCTGACATAAGTTGCTTAAGCAGCTCAGCGCCATGCGGATCACTAGACAGCAACAGCATAGCTGTCACGGCTGATAGAACGTAAAAACAACCTATCATAGCTTCCAGCTCTTCTGCCATATACTTAGCCAACCAAGCAATAATACCTGCTCCAGCTAAGGCAAATAGCGCTGGCATCCAAACGTTTGCATAAGCAAGTTCAGCAATGTCATGATCCATACGTACAACAATTGCCCCTAATGCTGCAATTTGTGCTATGGCTAAATCAATAAAAATAATGCCACGTTTTAATACTTGTTTACCTAATACAACATGGGTTGAAAGTACTAGTACACCGGCAGCAAAGGCCGGTAACAATATGGTGAGTAATTCATAATCCATCGAGGGCACCTTAAAATTGTGCTGTTATTTTTGTGTATTATTTACTTTAATCAGTAAATCTAACACATTGTCATACAGGCTAAATAAATCGGTACTTTGCTCATTACCTCCGACCGATAATGGCAGCACAATAACAGGTAAACTAGATTTTTCAGCTAACCATTTTGCGCCACGTTGATCTTGATAGGAAGCTATTATAATGGCTGAAATGTCACCTTTCCCAGCTTGTTTTAATAAGCTTGCAAGATGACTACTGGTTGGAGGTAAACCCGGTTTCGGCTCTAAATCAGCTACCTGCTCAATACTGGTAAAGTTAAATAAATAGCGAAAACTTGAGTGATAGGCAATGACTTTCATGCCTTGTAAATGACTCACTTTTATTTGCCACTTTGACATAGCTAGCTGCCAACGCTCAGCAAAATTTTCCAGTAGCTGTTGATATAACTCACTTTGCTGTGCATCTAGCTGAATTAACTTACTTGTTAATGCCCTCGCAATATCCAGCACACGCTGTGGCGAAAAATGTACATGTGGATTACCCGAACTATGAACATCGCCCATACTGCGGTCGACATTACTCACTTGATCTAATGTTTTCACATGTTCGGCTGCAAAAAATAAGCCTTTGTCTGTACTACGCACTTGCGCATTGGCTGCTTTCATTTGCAACATAGGTAACCAACCTATTTCTAAGTCAGCACCCGCGCAGATCACAAGATCTGCTTGGCGCATTTTAGCAATCAAACTAGGACGCGCTTGCACTTGATGTGGATCTTGCATCGCTGTGGTTGCCGAGTATATTCGTGCATCAGGTGCTAGCTCTTTTGCTAAAGCAGCATACTCAGGCTCGCAAGTGAAAATATTCATTTGCGCTAAAGCACTGTGGTTTAAGGTCAATAAAACACTGCTTAATAGTAATTTAAAATTGATGCGCATTATGTGCTCCCATTGCCATAACATATTGCAAAGTAATAACATTGTCATTTTCTGCATTTTCAAAGCCAATATTGCTTTGATGGCTAAACTCTACTCTGACCGTAGAAAAATGGCTATTATGCCAAGCAACACTGAATTCAGTTTCTTTAAGCGTTTGTTGATCAAAGTGCTCTTCATGTTGCAGCTGGCTATCTAACTGTCCGTACCGTAAGCCTGCTGACCAATTAGGTGAAAACTGATAAACACCACTGACATACCAAGCTTGGTGATAATCTTTAGCACTATTTTCTTCCTCATCATGTTCTTCTTCAGCAAACGCTTCATGAAGCTCAGGGACCATAAAATCACTGACTCTGAAATATTCAGCACTTAATGTTAAATGTTGATATTTATAATTACCATTAGGCGCCCATTTGTATACAAAATCAGTCACAAAGGTATTCTTACCTGTGTAGCTCGCTGAGTGAGCATGTGCATCTTCACCAGCTTCTTCTTCATGAGCTTCGGGGGTTAATTGGCCGTTTGCATTTCGTAAATAACTCACGCCTAATTGCCATGAACTTTCAATGTTGAGATCACCACCAATTTTTGTAAACGCGGTATAAACCCCAGTACTGTCAAACTCTCTTTCACCTGTTTCATCTGCAGCTCGCAAGCTTTCGCCAGCAAAAATTTCAGCACCCATGGTCCAATACAAATCTGTTGGTGCTATATAACTAACTCTCAAACCATCATCGAAATAATGACCACCTAAAAATGCTCGATAGGCACTTGGCCTGCTAGTAAAAGCATCAGAATGAAGGTGTTGATTATTTAAATAGCCAATATCCGATAAAAACCGGCCTGCACGAACAGTAAAGCCATTAGGCAATGCCATGGTTTGAATGAAAGCTTCTTCGATATTAACTTCGCTTTCACCGTTATGTGATTCAAATACTGTGGTGAGTTTGCCAAAGAACATATCATCGATACTGGCACTAAATGCCAATTCAGTTTCACCTAACCCAAAACCTTCAGCTCTTTCGGTCATTAAGCGATCTTCACTTTGATAATAACCATCTAAAACCGCACTAACCGTTAGATTAGAAAGTGATGGTGTTTGTGCGAAAGAAAGCGTGGAGAAAGCGCCTGATAATATTAAGGCTGCACTTACTTTAGCCGGCAAAAAAATAGCTAAAGAATCTGGTGTGCCAGCGGATAAGCGGGGTGGAAAAAATTGAAAATTTTTCATTTTGAAAATCTCTAAAATAATTAAACACGAATACAAAAGCCCCCATGCCGGATTGGCAAGTTGGTTAGGTAAAAATACAAATTGTTAAATAATTGCTTTTAGAGAGTTACGGGAGGTGCGCGACTTTGGTAAGTAACACTATGGGATAGTGCTAATATCGGTTGAGCAGTATGTGTTACTTCTACCTGCTGCTTAATAAAGTCAAAATTGGCGTCTTGCTGAGGTAGTACTTGATCGAATTGATGTTGGTGGAAGCACAAAGTACAGTGCTTTTTAGCACCTTCATCAATATGTTCAACACTATGTGCAGCAGCAGCCACAGACAATACAAGCAAGATAGCACTAAGCCAAATTGCGATATGTCGTCTGTTAGTTACTGAAAAGTACATTTGTGCTATCCATTGAATGATGAACCAAATTCGACATTAGTGTACGCGACTTACAACTTATCTTGCAAGCAGCACTACTGCCGTTGAACACAATTAATGGTGCTTTTATCGCAAGAGTGATGCTTAATCACATTCACTTCAAAATTCGCTTCAAGCTTGAAAGGTGCTCAGTATTACTTATTTTGCGCAGAAATTAACTCATAAGCTGCTTGAATGTCTTGCGCTTTTTGCTTTGCAGTTTCCATCATTTCAGGTGGTAAACCTTTCGCTACCAACTTATCAGGATGATGCTGAGACATAAGTTTACGGTAAGCTTTTTTAATTTCACCTGGTGAGTTTTGATCAGAAACGCCTAACACTTTATAGGCATTTTCAAGTTGCTTGCCTGATTGCGCAAAACTTTGATTTGCGCCACCTCGACCTTGTTGATGAAAATTAGCCCCCGCAATAATCATCTCTAATAATTTATCTAACTCTTGAGCTGAGTAGCCTAAACCATTAGCTATTTGATGTAATGCTTCACGTTCATCTTCATCGAGACGGCCGTCAGCGAATGCCACTTGAATTTGAATTTCTAGAAACAGTAATAATAAGTCTTGACGATTTCCTACAGCAGATTTTAATTCGGTTAACCGCTCAGTAAGTGGAAAACCGGTGGTTTTTCCATCCCTAAATGCATCTTGAGCTTGTTGACGAAGTGCATCTTTAAGCCCCAACTTATCCATATAGGCATTGGCAAAGGCAATTTCATGTTGCGTAACCTGACCATTAGCCTTTGCGATATAGCCCATGACTGAAAAGCTACTATAAAAAAATGTTGCTTGACGTTCGGCATCACTTTTAGCGCCACCTAAAGAATTGAAGTTTAGACCTATGCCTTTATCAAATCGATGTCCGAGCCATGCACCCAACAGTGCACCAAAAATGTTCTTACTCAGCATTAAACCAAATAAAAAACCTAAAACTTTACCCCAAATTTGCATCGTAAAACTCAATAGTTGATTAAATATAAAATTATTTTAAATAGTGTTTAGCTTAGCTAAACGTTCAGGTGTACCAACATCAGTCCAAGCAGAAGCTATAATACTCGCTGATACTTTGTTCTGATCAGCGGCAGCTCTTAACATCGGTGCTAAAGGCTGCACTACTCGTTGCGAGATTAATTCTCCCGGCTCTGTTGCCGTATATTGCTTAAAGAAGCTTTTTCTATAGAGGGCAATACCACTAAAGGTATAGGTCTCTTGATTGTTACTTTTGGGATTAACCAACATCCCCCTAGCTACTTGAAAGTCACCACTTAGATTATGCTCTGGATTTTCAACTAACAGCAAATGCGCGTTGCATTCAACAGATAATAATGGCAGCTCGCTTAAATTAAAGTCGCAGTAAATATCGCCATTAATCACCAAAAAAATATCATTTTCATGTTCAGCCAACAAAGGCAGCGCTTTAATAATACCACCTGCAGTTTCCAATGCGACAGGCTCTTCACTGTAGCTTATATTCGCCGAAAATTGCTTGCCGCAGCCAAGGTAATCTACAATTTTTTGACCCAACCAAGCATGATTAATCACAATATCGTTAATACCCGCCGCAACTAAGTTTTTTACGTGATGTTCAATCAGCGGTAATCCTTTGACTTTGAGTAACGGCTTAGGGCAATTATCGGTGAGTGGTCGCATTCGCTCACCTCGCCCTGCGGCTAAGATCATTGCTTTCATGAAATATTTTCCAAAATTTAATCCAATTGATGAAACTAAGTTAATTTTTTTAGTGCTGGTATAACCCGTTGAGTAACCAATTCGTGCAAGAAACTGAGTTTATCATATTGTGCGCTAACATCTTGTATGTAGGCTAAAGTAAGTGGAATATCAGCTAAATAGCCTGACTTGTTGTCTCTATGATGTAAGCGCGCAAAAATACCACTGGCTTTTATATGGCGTTGCAATCCTGTTAAATCAAACCAATATTGCCACTTTTCTTTAGTAATATTTTCATCAGGGATAAAGCTTTGTACTTGTTGACGATAATTTTCCATTAACGGCGTTATTAACTCGTTTGGCCAACGCACATAGCAATCTCTTAATAATGACACTAAATCATAAATAACAGGACCTTGTACAGCATCTTGAAAATCAATAATGCCAAGTTTATCATTATCTAACAGCATAATATTTCGACTGTGATAATCGCGATGCATAAATACTTTAGGTTGCTCAACAATGGCGGAAACCAAAAATTCAAAACAAGCGTTTAAATCTAATTTCTCATCAGCGGTTAAATAAATTTCTAAGTGTTTATCTAATAACCATTCACTAAATATTGCTAGTTCAGTGTGGATAAATTGTTCATTATAATCTGGCAATTTAGCCACTAATGCTGTTTTACATCTAAGCATTTTGTTCAGTTCAATTATCGCTTTGGCATAATGCTGCTGCATGTTTTCATTTGATAGCCGATCAGCCAATACAGTATCGCCAAAGTCACTAAGACAAAGAAAACCGTTTTTAAGGTCTGCCGCTAAAATGTTAGGCACATTCACATCAACTACTTGCAAAATATTCTGCACATCTACAAATGCTTGATTATTTGATAATTTTACCGGTGCATCAACTGCAATATAGCTTTGGTTTTGATAGTCAAAACGAAAGTAACGTCGAAACCCAGCATCCCCTGTTAGCGGTATTAGTTTAATATTCTGTGTCGAGAAATGACTTTCTAGCCAGTGTAATAAATCTGTAGTTCTTAAGTTATTCAATGAAAGATATCTCTAAAAAAATTATACTGCCAATATAACTAATTAGCAGGCTAATGAAAATTGCTATATTATTATTGCCATTAGCGGTAAAATGCCGCCCTGAATCTAGGCTTTGTATTTTTCAAGTTAATTACCCGGACCATAAATGCGTTTTCCCTTAAACAAAATTTCCTTTCTCTGCCTGATATTTTTTACATTTGGTAGTAAGGCGCAAAATATTGAAGCAAATACAAATATAGCCAATCAGTGTCCAATTCCATTTTACGCCAATATTGCCGACGAAACAGATAAGCAGGCGAATGATAACTACACTATTTTATCTTCGACCTCACGTATCAAAAAAGGTGAATATGCCACATTCACTGGTGGCGTTACCTTGTTAAATCAAGATAAATCCATTGTTGCTGACCAATTATCAGTTAACCGCAGAACATCTACGGTCGACGCCAGTGGCGACATTCACTTTCAAAATAAAGGCATAGATATTTTTGCCGACTCTCTTAATATTAATCAATTACAAAAAACGACATCACTCACGGCAACCTCATATCAATTAAATGGCTCTGCTGGCCATGGTAGCGCGAAAGAAATTAATATTAATGGCAATGGTAAAACCCTGAGTTTTATAGACTCAAGTTTTACCACTTGTTACGATCCGGTGCCTGATTGGCAAATGCGAGCTAGTGAAATTAACATTTCATCAGATAAAAAATCGCTCGAAGCTTATCACGCACGCTTTAGCCTTTTTGATGTACCGATTTTATATGTTCCCTATTTAACCATGCCGCTCAGCAATGATCGCATGTCAGGTTTTTTATACCCCAAAATAAGCACCTCGAAGAGTTCAGGTTTAGAAGTTGAAACACCTTATTATGTCAATATTGCAGAAAACATCGATGCGACTATCACGCCACGTTATATGTCAGAAAGAGGTACGCAGTTAATTACTGAATTAAGATATTTAGATGGCTTACAATCAGGCCAAATTGATATTGAATATCTTAATAAAGATAAAAAGCTTATTAGCAATGATGACTCTCGATACTTAGCACGACTGCAGCATATTGGCACATTTTCAGAGCGGTTTAGAGCTCACGTTGATTACACCACCATTAGTGATGATAATTACTTAGTGGATTTGGGCAGTAGTCAATTTAATGCCAATGACGCCTATTTGTATCAAATTGGTGAACTTGCTTACTTTGCAGAAAACTGGCAAACAACCATAAAAATGCAAGATTTTGAACTACTGGGCAATCATCAGCAGAGTTACAAAACCTTACCGCAAATAGAAATGAGTGGTCAGCAAACCTTAGATGATTTTGATGGTATTTTTGATGTCTATACTGAGTTTTCAAATTTCGACACGGCAGATAAAACAAAACCAACCGCCCAAAGGTATCATTTAGAAGCCGGCTTGTTATACCCCATGGTGACTCCTGCATGGTTTTTAAATTCAGAATTTAAAGTGCTTCAAACCAACTACAGCCAAAAAAATATTAGTAGTGACAGTCGGTTAGAAAAAGACATCAGCAGAACTTTACCAAAAATACGTTTACATGGCGGCGTAAATTTTGACCGTAATATGGCCTTATTTAATAAAGACTATAACCAAACATTAGAGCCACAATTACAATATCTTTATATTCCAGATAAAGATCAAAACAATATTGGTATTTACGACACAACAAACTTACAAGATGACTTTAATGGCTTATTCCGTGACCGTCGTTTTAGCGGCATAGATCGCATAGCACAAGCCAACCAAATATCTTGGGGGATAACAAGTCGACTTTTAACTGCAGAAAATAATGAAGTGCTGCGCTTTAGTTTAGGGCGTATCGTTTATTTAAATGAGAGCAACTTTGACAATAGTGATCAAAATTCCTTAGTAGATAAATCAGCACTTGCGGCTGATATATTTGTCCACTTAAGTCGTAATTGGCAGTTTAGTTCTGATATTCAGTACAATACCGATTTAGGCGTTACCAATAAAAGCCAGACAACATTAGATTATTTATTTTCTAATAATCAAACAATTCAATTGAACCATCGCTATGCTCGTGATGTCTCAGGAGAGTCATTAGAGCAAATGTCATTAGCCACTAACATCAAGGTTGCACAACGTTGGCAGTTTGTGGGTCGATTTACACAAGACTTACAAGGAAAGCGTAGTATCGAAAGTTATGCCGGTCTTGAATACAGTAGTTGCTGTTGGGGTATTCGTTTTACTTACCATCGCAATATTAATTCAAAAATTGACGACAGTGGTAACATAAACGAAAATCGAGATGCATTTGATAGCAGTTTTAATATTCAATTTGTATATAATGGTATAAATAGCAATAAATCTTCCAACAGTGTTGGAGATATGTTTAATTCAAGTATATTTGGCTATAAACGCCCTTACTTCCTCAATAACTAATTAAAAGAAATTTACGTTACATGAAAAATTTATTTAAATTATTACTTCTTAGCTCAGTGCTAATTGTAAGCTCACTTGAACAAGCCCAGGCCGCAGAAGTTGAACTAGATCGAGTAGCCGCAGTGGTTAATAGCGGTGTGGTATTAGAATCTGAAGTCAAAGATTTACTCGCTTCAGTTACCCTACAAGCTAAAAAGAATAACCAAACATTACCATCAGATCGTGCTTTGCGTATCCAAGTAATAGACAAGTTAATTAATGACGCGATAATCGCACAGCTAGGTGAGCGCATGGGCATTCAGATCAGTGATGCTCAGCTTGATGAGACCTTGTCTAATATGGCAAAAGAGAATAAGCAATCACTTGAATCATTTCGACAAGCGCTTATTTCAGATGGTTTAGATTATGAAAAATATCGTGAAAGTGTCCGTAATGAATTAATTTCAGGTGAAGTTAGACGCGCTAGTTTACGTCGCCGCATATATATATCACCTCAAGAAATCGCCAACTTATTGTCAGTTATGAAAGAACAAACCAATGCTGATGTAGAGTACCGTTTAGGGCATATATTAATTGAGTTCCCTAATAATCCTAAGCAAGCTGATATCAGTGCCGCGAAAGTTCGTGCCGAGAAAGTTCTTGAATTATTAAATGATGGTAGCGACTTTACAAATATTGCCATGACTTCGTCTGGCGGCGGAAATGCCCTTGAAGGTGGTGATTTAGGTTGGAAAACTATTAATGAAATCCCAACTTTATTTTCTGAATTAGTCGATGGTCAAGAAAAAGGTAGTATTTTTGGTCCAATCCGTACTGGTTTAGGTTTTAGTATCGTGAAGTTAGTCGATGTTCGTGGTCGTCAAACCGTAGAAGTTGAAGAAGTAAAAGCAAGTCACATCTTGATTGAACCTTCTATTATTCTCAGTGAAGCTAAGGCAAAAGAGTTATTACAAGGTTTTATCGATCAACTCAATGCAGGTGAAGCCGACTTTGCTGAACTTGCTAAAAAGCACTCTGATGGTCCAACCTCAGTGCGAGGTGGTGATTTAGGCTGGGCAGATCCTGGCAAATATGATCCCGCATTTTCTGAAGCATTGGCACGCTTAGATATCGACGAAGTGGGTAAACCTTTTCGTACATCATTTGGTTGGCACATTGCTAAATTAACCGGCCGTAGAACTTTAGATGCCACTGAGCAAATGAATGAGAACCGCGTCTATCAATTACTTTACAACCGTAAATTTGGTATGGAAGGTGCACGTTGGATCAAAGAATTACGCGACGAAGCGTACATAGAAATAATCCAAACAGGTAAAAAATAGTGTTAAAAAGAATTGCAATAACACCAGGAGAGCCTGCAGGTATCGGCCCAGATCTGATGATAAAAGTAGCTCAGCAAGATTGGCCAACGCAAATTGTTGCTGTCGCTTCTCCTGAGTTATTAACTGCAAGGGCGAAACTATTAAATTTGCCGCTTAACATTAAGCTTTATAACGCTAATGATGAAGTAACTGCGCACAAAGCAGGAACATTAATTGTATTGCCTGTGCCATTAAATGATGTTTGCCAACCGGGTGTACTTAATGCCAACAATGGTCATTATGTTGTTGAAACATTACGTATTGCGAGTGAAAGAAACATTTCAGGCGAATTTGATGCCGTAGTTACCGGCCCAGTACATAAAGGCTTGATAAATAAAGCCGGCATAGCATTTAGTGGGCATACAGAATACTTTGCTCATCAAGCAAACTGCTCTGACGTAGTGATGATGTTAGCTACAGAAGGCTTAAGAGTTGCTCTAGTAACAACGCATATCCCTTTAGCCTATGTATCTAAAGCTATTACACACGAAAGACTGCAAAAAGTAGCGCGCATATTACACCAAGATTTGATCAATAAATTTGGTATCCCTGATCCTAAAATTTATGTCTGTGGTATAAACCCGCATGCGGGTGAAGACGGCCATCTAGGCCGCGAAGAAATTGATGTAATGATCCCCGCTTTAGACGAATTACGTTCAGAAGGCATGAATCTTATTGGTCCTTTACCTGCTGATACTATTTTTCAAGCTAAATACTTAGATGATGCCGATGCTATTTTGAGCATGTTTCATGACCAAGGTTTACCTGTACTGAAATTCAAAGGTTTTGGCGCTTCGGTAAATATTACCCTAGGACTGCCATTCATTAGAACATCTGTTGATCACGGTACCGCTTTAGACCTAGCAGGTACCGACAAAGCTGATGTTGGCAGTTTTATTGAAGCGATAAACACGGCAATAACATTGGCTAACAACCATGAAAAAGATTAATTCGAGCAAAAAAATACTATGAGTAAAAATTCCCATTTAGGTCATCAAGCTAAAAAACGCTTTGGACAAAATTTTTTACATAATGAAGCTATCATTAGCGATATTGTTGACGCCATCAACCCAGAGCCAGGTGAAAACTTAGTTGAAATTGGTCCAGGATTAGGCGCACTGACCGAGCCTGTTATAGAACGTGCAGGTCACCTCAGTGTAGTAGAATTAGATCGAGATTTAGCACATAGATTGCGCCATCATCCATTTTTGGCACCAAAATTAACTATCTATGAAGAAGACGCCTTAAAATTTGATTTTGCTCAATTAGCGAATGCTGAAAAACCATTACGAATTTTTGGTAATTTGCCATATAACATTTCAACCCCGCTTATCTTTCATCTACTGACGTTTAAAGACAAAGTTAAAGATATGCACTTTATGCTACAAAAAGAAGTCGTACAACGTATGGCATCAGGTGAAAACTGTAAAGCTTTTGGCCGTTTGTCAATCATGACACAATATCAATGCCAAGTTATTCCAGTGATGGAAATAGGCCCAGAAGCCTTTAAACCAGCACCAAAAGTAGACTCGGCTATCGTCAGGTTAATACCGCATAAAATCATTAAAAACCCGGTTAAGGATATTAATGCATTAAATAAGGTCTGTTTAGCGGCCTTTAATCAGCGTCGAAAAACCATTCGTAACAGCTTTAAAAAACTAATATCTGTCGAGCAGTTAACTGAATTGGGGATAGATCCCGGACTACGTCCAGAGAATTTAGCCTTAGCCGACTTTGTTATGTTAGCTAACTTTGTTACTGACAATCCAATAGCACTTGACGATGAGTAATAACAACATAGCAACAACTGCTAACATTCAAGTTTCAGTAGTTAGCGACTATATTGCACAGCAATCTGTCGAAGCTGAGCATCAGTTTGTTTTTAGTTACACCATTACTGTTACAAATAACGGTGAAGAAACGGTACAACTACTAAGTCGTTATTGGTTAATTACCGACGCTAATGGTGACTCTAGTACCGTGACAGGTGAAGGAGTTATCGGCCAACAACCTTTTATTAAAGCAGGCCAAAGCTTTACTTATACTAGCGGTTGTATATTGAAATCTCCGCTAGGTAATATGCAAGGGCACTATCAGATGCAAATTAACTCTGCAACCTTAGTTCAAGTTGAAGTTCCGCTATTTCGATTAGCAAAGCCCAACATATTAAATTAGAGATCGCTAATGGCAGTTTATTTCGTCGGTGACATTCAAGGCTGCTACAGCGAACTAGATGCTTTATTAACTCAAGTAGGATTTTCAAACACTAGCGACCAACTTTATGTCGCTGGTGACCTAGTTGCCCGCGGACCTAACTCCCTTGAAACATTACGCTTTATTAAGTCGATCAACCAAAATGCTAAAGTAGTTTTAGGGAATCATGACTTACATTTACTTGCCGTTTATCACGGTATTAAAAAAGTAAAACAGCAAGATCAGCTATCGGCATTATTAGCCGCACCCGATGCAGCAGAGCTCATGCACTGGTTAATTCAACAGCCGCTTATTCAAAAACTACCCAATGAAGAAACGTATATGAGCCACGCTGGGCTCTCACCACAGTGGACACCACAACAAGCACTTAAACAGGCTAAAATAGCGCAGCAACATTTAACCTCTTCAGCAAGTCACACTTGGTTGAGAAAAATGTATGGTGAACAGCCTACAAACTGGTTAGAGGCAGACGATGAACTCAGCCGTTTTAGATTTACCATCAACTCGCTAACCCGTATGCGCTATTGCTTAGCTGATGGTAGTTTAGACTTTAGCTGTAAAGAAAGCCCTAGCAATGCACCAAAAGAATTATCACCTTGGTTTGAATTTCAGCATATTAGCGATAATACTCAATGGGTATTTGGTCATTGGGCTGCTTTAATGGGACATTGCCAAGCTAATAATATATACGCACTAGATACTGGCTGTGTTTGGGGACAACACATGACTATGCTTAGGTGGCATGATAAAAAAATATTTATCGAACAATCGCATAAAAATCTAAGATAAAGTCTAGCATTAGTTTAAAAAGTAATTTAGCTTGTTATACTAGCGATAATACTTATCTACTTTCCTTTGTAGTCTAATAATAATTAACGTTCACACGCATTTATATTTCAGTTTATTAATTATAGTGTGATCAAATAATGATTTAATTTATATATTGGTGGGATCTATGAAATTAACCGTAGCAATGAAAATAATTGGTGGTTTTGCCATTATTTCACTTTTACTCATTTTAACCAGCGTAATATCATGGAATAGTTTAAATACTATTGGCGATGCTACAAAGCAGCAAGATGAACTTGCAATACCTACATTAAAAGCAAGTAACAAATTAGCTAACGATCTAACCGGTATTGGCAACCTAACTCTGCGCGCATATTATCAAACAGAATTAGCACCGCTTAGAGGAAACTATAACGCTTTTGATGCTGACAAAAATAACTTTAGAACTCACCTAACGAAATTAAAAAGTATCGTTCAGAACGAAGCAAGCTTAATCGCTAACTTGCGTAAAGTTGATTCCGTTTACAGTAGCTTAGAGAGCGAAATCGATAAGGTACTTAGTAATCGAAAACTTGCAATAGAACAACGCCTCGCTCTAGCTGACAAGATAGACATAATCGAGGAAAAAGCAGACGATACTGCGACTATTTTACTAGATCTTGGCGACCACGAGCTCGCATCAACAAAGTTACAACGTGCTGTTAGTTTAGCTGAACGCTTAGAGACTTTGCTTAATAGCATTGTTAGTTCATCTTTTGAATATCGTGAATTAAAAGATAAACAGTCAGCATCATTGGTCACCAGTGAAATTGAAAACACTTTTAATGATATTAAAAAGTCAGTTAAAGATGTGGTTAATGAGTTAAATTTACAAGACATGGCTGGTATTGCAGATGAATTAACTGATAGTTTTTCAGCATTAGAAGATTACATCACCGGCAGTGATAAAATTTTTGCTAATAAAAATAACCAACTAAACGCCATTGCAGCTGCAACTGTGAGTTTGAAATTAGCAGAAGATGGCATTAGTAGCGCTAATGCAATATTAGACACGCAAGTCGACCTAGCCAATAAAACAACAATCGCAACAGGCGCTTTAGTTGAAAAATCTGTTTCTGACGGCACTCGCAACACCTTAGTCATTACCCTAGTTTCGATTACCTTGGCAATTATCATAGCGTGGATAACGTTAACCAGCATTACTCGCCCTTTAAAGCGCGTAAACGAAATGCTCAATGTCGTCGCTTCTGGTGACTTATCTCGCAAGTTAGATGAAAGTGGTAATGATGAGTTCGCTCAGCTTTCACGTAACTGCAACTTATTAATAGATAGTTTACGAAGCTTAATCCAAAGTATTGTCAGTCGCTCGACCCAACTAGCAACAGCGGCAGAGCAAACTTCTGCAGTAACCGCTCAAAGTACGACGGCAATAGAAGAGCAACGCATGCAAGTAGAACAAGCGGCCTCGGCGACCACCGAAATGAGCAGTACGGCACAAAGTGTGCTATCAAGTGCCAATGACGCCTTAGGCGAAATCAAGCAAGCAGATGACGAAGCTGAGCGTGTTAAAGTTATTTCTGGTCGTAACCGTCAAACTATTGAGCTATTAGCTAATGAAGTAGAATCTGCCTCGCAAGTTATCAATAAATTACAACAAGATAGCGCATCAATCGGCGGCATTCTTGATGTTATCAGAGGCATTGCAGAACAAACCAACTTATTAGCACTAAACGCTGCTATAGAAGCAGCACGTGCTGGTGAACAAGGCAGAGGCTTTGCCGTAGTGGCTGATGAAGTAAGAACGTTAGCTAGCCGAACTCAAGAATCAACCCAAGAAATTCAAAATATGATTGAAGTGCTGCAAGGCGGTGCTGAAAAAGCCGTTTCAGTTATGGATGCAGGCAAAAAACAAGCGACAAACTGTGTGGAACAAAGCATTCAAGCCGAACAAGCACTTGATACTATTACACACGCTGTACATGAAGCCTTTGATCGTAGTTCGCAAATAGCAACCGCGGCTGAAGAGCAAAGCGTGGTTGCCCATGAAATAAGCGAAAATTTAGAATCAATTGTGGCTATTGCTGAACAAACGACAGCTGGCTCTAAACAAACTGCAGAATCAAGCAGTGAAGTTGCCCGCTTAGCTGAAGAATTACAACAATCGGTACAAGAATTTAAGCTTTAGTTATCATCAGAGTTTAAATAGCATAAAGAGCTTAATGTCTAATAGTTATGGTGTTTTCTAATAATCATCGACCAATCAAGTAGTTAACTTATAAAGGCTTCTGAATTTATTCAGAAGCCTTTATTTTTGCAACTATCAACCGCTGCATCACTAGTATCGCCAAAAATAGATCTAATTATCAGTATTATCCAGATAAAACACTTCAGCAGATAAATTTTCAATCAGTAGATTAATAACTCTAACTATTGACAAGCTATAGCAATGGGTTCAAAATTGCGGCTCAAAATTGCTTAGGTGCTCGATATTTATACGTTAACAACGTAAAAATTAAGAGATAATCGGGAAGTTAGTGACTTTGCTATACGCATAAGTCTGACGCTGCCCCCGCAACGGTAATACTTTGTTAATTACAAAGTTAAGCCCGGAGACCGGCCTAAACAACATAGAATTATTTGCAGTGCGGTGGGCGCTACGGAAATATAATGACATTAGCTTCAATTTAGCTAAATCGTCAGTAATCTTCCGTACCTCCCTCAAAACTTTTGAGGTGATCATGTTCTCTTATTTACGCTATTTATTTATAATTTTCCCTGTGGCTATGCCCACTTTTGCACAAGATGAACCTGCTTCTGATGAAGAACTCGAAGTTATCGAAGTTGTAAATGATCAAAGTTTCAACTCACCTAATTATCAAGTGTTGCAGCGTGAAAGTTTTGTCCATTCATCACAAACCCTTGCTGATATTTTACAATCTGTTAATGGTATTCAAATTCGTCAAATAAGTGGTATTGGTAATCCTGTCTCAGTTTCTATTCGAGGCTCGAGCAGCAAGCAAGTACAGCTCTATATTGATGGTCAACTTATTAATGATAGTCAGTTTGGTGGTTTTGACTTAAACCAAATTCCTACTGAACAAATTGAAAGTATTGAAATTAGCAAAAACCAAGCCATTGGCACTGGCGCGACGCCCATTGGCGGCGTTATACGCATCAACACTTATAATCCGACTGAAGACACCAGTAAGCTAACATTAGCCACAGGGTCATTTGGCTATCGTGAAGCTAACATATTATTTAATAAAGCCTTTAAGGCTCATAGTCTGTCATTTGGTGGCCATTATGTTCAGAGTGACAATGATTATGACTTTCTTGTGCCGCAAAGTTTTGAAGATAGCACCAAGTCAGATGTACAAGCATTAAGAAATAATGAGTTCACCAAGAAGACTCTGTTTATCAATGATATTCTTCAATTTGGTCAACATCAGATCAGATTAAATCTCCAATACAATGATCAAGACAAACACTTGCCCAACTATCGCAATAACTCTCCTGAAAATAGCTCAGCCTTAAACTCAGACAACATTCGCTATAGTTACCAGCATCAATGGTTAAGTAATTCATCTTGGTTAGATTCAATAGAGTTTGAAGCTTATGCTGAAGACAAAGACGAACGTTATATTTCGAGCCAAGACTCAGTAATATTTGATATCAATAATTATAAAACCAACAAGCAACATATAGGCTTTAAACCACTACTGACTTGGCATACCTTTAATCTGATACCTTTTATCAGTTTCAATAAACAAAAATTTTCCTCTGTTAGTCAACATAATGGTCAACCAACACAATGTAATGGTATTGGTTCATGTGATATTTCGGCAAAACAAAAAAAATTCAACCTAGGTTCTCGTCTAGAGTGGCAACCCGTGTCATTGCCTATGGAAGCTTACGTATTGATCAGTAATTTACGTGAAGAAAACTCAAACACGGCACGTAATCAGCCCGATGCTGAAAAATTTCAAGACAATGAAACTTACTTAACCACCGAATTAGGCTTAAGTGTTAAACATGAAAATTATAAAATTACCGCCAACTTAAGTGACGGTGTAAGAACACCAACACTATACGAATTATTTGGAGATCGCGGCTCTTTTAAAGGTAATGACAATTTACTTCCTGAAGAAGCCAAGACACTTTCAGTTGGGGGTCAATATAATGATAAAAAGCTGTCAATATCATCTTCCGTTTACCAACAAAAATTAGAAAATTCTATAGTCGCTATTTTCAATTCAAGTAATGTTGGCAGCTATAGTAATGTCAGTGATGCAAATTTATTAGGCTTTGAAATCCAAGTTAATTATCAATTATTTGATGCACTATCCTTATCGTTACAAGCGAACCTAATTGACAGTGAAATTGAATCTGACTTTGTCGCATTTAATAATAATAAGCTACCGGGCATCTATCATCAGCAATACAGCGTCGCGCTAAAATATAAAGTAAATAAAGCATGGCATATGTCATTTAAAACCAGTCAAGACAAAGACTTGTACTTCAATCTTATTAACAGATTTCAAAATGACGTTAGTCACTTTGGTAACGGGAATCCAGCCAACCGCACAGTATCTGATCTGTCAATATATTGGAAACAAGACAAGCATCGCGTGTCTTTCAGTGCCAACAATCTATTTAATGATAAGTATCAAGATCTTGCGAACAGAAGATCGCAAGGTCGCAGTTTACAAATAAAATACACAATCGAGGGATTATAAATGTTAACAAGTTTTAGAAAACAATTACTGCCACTAAGTTTAGTGATCGGAACAACTATACTTGCAGGCTGTGGTGGCGGCTCAGACAGTAATGACGCTCCACTAGTTACCGGTGCAACTAGCCCTATCGTTGAAGAGAATACAACATTAGTTAGCAACTATAATGCAACAGATGCTGATGGCGATGCCATAACCTTGTCTTTAAGCGGTAGTTCCAGTAGTTTGTTTACTATCACACAAGCCGGTGAATTAAGCTTTTTAAACGCCCCTGATTTTGAAAATGGCGATGTAGGTCCTTTCGCCGTAACTATTATTGCTACTGACGACAGTAAAAAACGTTTAACGGGCGAGTTATCCGTTCAAGTAACGGTTGGTGATGTTAAAGACACACCTTCGTTTGCCGTTGTGCAAACGGTTGCACCTGATTATTCAGGCTCAGAAGTCGTTACATTAGATCCCTCAACACAATTAGTGACTAAAGGTTATTACATTAAAGATGGCTCTGACTACACGGTACGTAGTTACAATAAAGACGTTTTTCATATCGGTCGTTTCTTTATTGACACAATATCAAAATATAATGCAGATGCCCTTGATACTGAAATCTGGACTTATACTACACAAGATAATGGCGATTCTAGTTCACGTAATCCATACGATATCGTTTCGGTAAGTGAGACTAAGGCCTATATTTTGCGCTACGGTTCAAGCAAGGTTTGGATTGTAAACCCACAAGCAACCACAGCTGAAGACTTTAAAATTGGCGAATTAGATCTTGACGCTTATATAGATAGCAATAATAGCAATGGTACACCTAACCCTGCAGCAGGTGCTGTGGTCGATGGTAAATTATTTATTGCCTTACAACGTTTGGATGACTCTTATGCACCAAATACGGCTTACATTGCTGTTTTTGATACTGAAACCGACCTAGAAATAGAAACTAACGCCAACGCTGATGACGCAGTTATGGGCATTCCTTTAGTGGGTATAAACCCACTTGATAACAGCATTGTTAGCAAAGATGGCATCGTTTATGTAACGACCCGTAACTCATACACAGACACTGATTTAACTTTCAGCCGTATTGAAGCTATTTCAGCAAGTGATTACAGCTTGAGCACAGTATTGACTGCTGCCGATATAGCCGGCAATTCAGGTAGTTTTATTGGTTCAAGTGTGATCGTTTCTGCAACAAAAGGTTATTTCGTAGCTGGTGAAACTTTTTACTCGCCTTATCGTGTACTTTCAACTGTTTACAGCTTCAATCCAACAACTGGTGCTATTGCTGATGAAGGACTAGTAGATACGGGTTCAGAGCAAATAAGCCATATTAATTTAGATGCCGCGAATTACCTTTGGATCAGTGTTAGCAACCCAACTAATCCAGGTGTTGACGTAATAAATACTGAAACAAATATAAAAGCGCTACCTAGATTTGCCACTGATTTAAACCCAACGGCCATTGCATTTATCGAATAGTAAAATGCGAACTTGATAATGCATGAATAACAAAACCGCTTTACAGCGGTTTTTTTATTTTTGAGCAACTAACTAACAATATGCCAAAACAGTATTAACGTTAAATTCAGCTTTATCAGACACGAAATATCTGTGCGACACAAAATGCCTGTTTAAACTCATTCAACCTAAGGTGACAAATTAATATTAAATACAGATAAGCTTATCGCATTAATAACTAAACTATTGCGCGGAAAAATCAAAAGCACGAAACATTAAAAAATTAATCATTAGGTCTCACTTTTTGATAAAGTAAAAACACTCAGTCTAAACATCACTTATTCATAGCGAAACTTTACTTATAAACAAGTAATGAAAAGACAATGTTATGACAAGACAACTGTGAATCAACAAGGAAAATGCATGACTTCAGTTCCTGAACCTAAATGGCCAGAGCGAATTATCTGCTTAACAGAAGAAACGACAGAAGCACTTTATCTTATGGGGGAAGACCACCGTATTGTTGGCATTTCAGCCTATACAATGCGCCCAGAACGCGCTCGAAAAGAAAAAACAAAAGTCAGTGCTTACATAACTGCAAGAACAGATAAAATATTATCGCTAAAACCAGATTTAGTTTTAGCATTTTCTGACATGCAGGCTGATATCGTCGCAGACTTGATTAAAGAAGGTATACAAGTTCACTGCTTTAACCATCGCAGTATTAGCGAAATTCTGCAGATGATACGCACGTTATCGGGCTTAATAGGCCAGCCAGAAAAAGGCGAAAAACTTGTCACTGATATGCAAAACAATTTACGTAGAATTAAACAACAGGCGGAAAAATTACCCGTGCGACCAAAAGTTTATTTTGAAGAATGGTTTGACCCCATTATCACAGGAATTGGTTGGGTAAGTGAGCTGATAGAAATTGCCGGCGGAATAGATTGCTATCAAGAATTTTCAACACAATCATTAGCAAAAAACCGTATTGTGGCTGATGCCAGTGACGTTATTGCCAAACAACCAGATATTTACATTGCCTCTTGGTGCGGTCGTAAATTTGATCAAGAAAAAGTAACATCTAGAGTCGGTTGGCAAGACATACCCGCCATAAAAAATGGCGATATTTTTGAGATAAACTCGACCGATATCTTACAACCAGGGCCTGCAGCACTAACCGATGGTGTAGAACAATTGGCTGAAATTATCAAACAATGGGCTGCACGCGCATAATATGTTGAAATTTTTGCGTAATAAAAAAGCCTTATTGGCTTTATTCTGTCTATTAACTTTACTTATTAGCCGCCAAAGCACAGGGCAAGAACTCGAAAAAGTTTCCATTCAATTCAATTGGTTTCACCAATTTCAATATGCGGGTTACTATGCGGCAAAAGAACAAGGCTTTTATCAAGAGTTAGGATTAGATGTAGAGTTAAGAGAACGCAAAGAAATAGGTGCCATTGAAGATTATATTATTGAGGGTAAAGCAGATTATGGCATAAATGACTCTAGCTTAATCATTGCTAAAAGTCAGGGTAAACCTGTCGTTATTGTTGCACAAATATTTCAGCATTCCCCCACAACTATCACAACATTGCGATCTTCCAGCATCGCCAGTCCATTTGATCTGATTGGTAAGCGCATCATGGTAGATAAAAAATGGAAAAACTTTGCCCCGATTACTGCCATGCTAATGCAAGCAGAACAAGATATGTCAGCGTTTACTTGGCAAGAGAAAAGTGGCAGCTTTGCCGCATTAACACTTGGTGAAACCGATGCTATTTTAACTTATAGCACCAATGAGCCGTTCGAGTTTGAGCAAGCAGGTATTGATATATTAACTATTAGCCCTAGAGACTACGGTATTGATTTTTATGGTGACAGTCTTTTTACCAGCGAGTCAGAGGTTAAAAACAATCCTCAACGTGTACAGGCTATTCGTCAAGCAACCATTAAAGGTTGGCAGTATGCACTTAACCATCAAGCAGAAATCATTAAGTTAATTGAAGATAAATATAATAGCCAAGGAAAGTCTCATCACCATTTAGTTTTTGAAGCCAACGAAATCAGTAAAATAATTTTAGCTAAATTTATTCCTCTGGGTTCAATCACTAGAACCCGTATGGAAAAAATCAGTGAAATTTATCACCAACTTGGCATGATAGATACGCCTTTTATACCCCATAATTTATTACTCGAAGATGCCCTAAACAGCTTTGCACCTAAGCACAGTACCTTCGATAGTAGCACCTTGTTAATTATCATGATGATATTGATATCATTATTATTAATTTTTTCTACACTGCTACTACCAAAAATAATTAGCCAACAACGCCTAGCCTCATTTATGGCATCGCGCAAATTTCCATTCATCGTACATTCCATATCGATACTCAATATTGCGATTATATTCACTGTTATTTACCTGACACTGCAAGATGATGAAAAAATCACCCGAGCCAACATGCAAAGGAACCTTGAATTTGTGGTCGAAGCAACAAAAACTCGACTCCATGATTGGATCAGCGAACAAGAAAGGTTATTAAAACAAATAGCTAAAAATGACATTGTGGTCAAACTTACTAGAGAATTGCACTTGCAGTCGGCGTTAAACGAAACGCTTAGAACGTCAGAATCCACACAAAAAATTCGTCAATATTTTCGTCAAAGTAGCATTGAAGGAATAGACTTCTCCATTATTAGCTCTGAACACATCAACATTGGTTCTAATCGTGATGAAAACTTAGATAAAATCAACGTAATAGCACAGCAACATCCCGATATTATCGCAGCTGTTTTTGCCGGAGAAAGTCACTTTGTGCCACCAAAAAAACTGGATGTATTAGGATCATTAAGTAACCCTAACAATCCCATAGACCAATACAGTATGTTTATGATCACGCCGATCATTAATGATCGTAATCAGGTTATTGCGGCATTGTCTATGCGAATTCAACCTAGTGGCCAAATATCTAACATTATGCAGCAAGGCCGTATTGGCGACTCTGGCGAAAGTTATTTAGTCAGTAGACAAGGACAAATGCTTTCCAGAAGTCGTTTTGAGACTGAATTTGCTGCAATAAGCTATTTTCAAGCATTCAGTAAAAGCAAACAGCCCATCGCACTTAAAGACCCACAAATAAATCTAATGCAACACCCTGATACGGTTATTGATGGTCAGCAATTACCCTTCACATTTATGGCAAACCACCTCGTTAATAGTGCCCGTTCAGATAACATTAGCTTAATTACCAGTAATAAAATAACCAGTAATGTTTTGGGATATAACGACTATCGTGGTGTATCCGTTTTTGGCGCTTGGTTATGGGACAATAAGTATGGTTTAGGCATCACAACAGAAATCAACGCAAATGAAGCCATGTCTGGGGTAAATTCACTGCGTAACAAATTGATGTTAATTGCTTTTATCACTCTGTTATTAACCTTAACATCGAACATATTTACCATTTCTGTCGGACAACGTTCAACAAAATATATGCGCCGTTCAAAAGAAGAACTAGAGCAACTGGTGGTAAAGCGCACGGTTGAATTACATCAACGTGAACGAGCATTGTGGGAGTTATACGAACATGCGCCAGTCGCATATGCCACGTTAAACGCGCAAGGTGTGTTTATTAAGCACAACTCTGCATTTGCGCATATGTTTAAGCGACCAAGAGAAACGTTTACGTCCTTAAATTGGCAAAACTTTGTTGCGCCAGCGCATTATGTACATAAAATATTTCAAACTAAATCTCACCCTTTAAAGTGTGAAATTCCAGTAGATATTAACGATACACAAACGATAGACACCATGTTGTCTGCCCTCCCTGTTTATAATGAAGTTGAACAGTTAATTGAGGTGCGATTAACATTAATCGATATTACGCAAAGAAATGCAGCCCAAGCACAATTTACCGCGTTAATGGAGTCAGCACCTGACGCCATATTAATGTTAGATAAACATCGAGAACACAGCATGGTCAATTCACAAGTATTAACCATGTTTGGCTATGAAAAATCTGAGCTGATCGGTGAAAAAATTGAGCAACTATTACCCGAAGAAACAAGTTTACATATTTTTGACCAAATACTGCATGAGTCAACGCCAGAAAAACAATTACTCGAACTTACCGGAAAGCGAAAAAATGGCAGTGAGTTCTCTGCAGAAGTAACGGTTAGCGCACTTGATATCCATAATGAGCGTTTTATTGTTGCCATTATTAGAGATATTACCGAACGTAAACTGCATGACGCAGCATTAGCTGAACACATTATATTCCAGCAGGCATTGGCCGATACCATTCCTTACCCAATATTTGTTAAAGCCCCTGACTCAACATTTACTAACGTAAACAAAGCTTACGAACAAACCTTTAATGTTAAACGAGAAGATATTATTGGCAAAACGGTACTCGACTTACACTATTTACCCTTAGCAGACCGCAAAGCCTATCAAGCGGAAGATACTGAAATTATTGCCTCAATGGGTATGGTACGAAAAGAAATTTCGCTTGTTTATGGCGATGGGTTAGCCCATACCACCATGTATTGGGTAAAAAGTTTTGCAAAGGCTGATGGCAGTGCTGGCGGACTTTTAGGCACTTTTGTTGATATCAGTGAACAAAAAATGGCAGAGCAAACACTCGCCCATGCAAAATCTTTAGCCGAAGATGCGGTTAAAGCCAAATCTAACTTTTTAGCTAATATGTCGCATGAAATTCGCACCCCCATGAATGCCATTATTGGTATGTCGGCGTTAGCACTAAAAACTAACTTAACACCAGAGCAACAAAATCATATTGCTAAGGTTAATCTTGCTGCCGAATCATTAATGGGTATCGTTAATGATATTTTGGACTTTTCAAAAATTGAAGCTAATAAACTTGATATTGAAACAATCCCGTTTTGCTTAGACGATATTTTAGATAATCTCAGTAATATGTTAGTTGATAAACTTAACGAAAAACAAACTGAGCTGATTTTTGATATTGATAAAAACGTGCCGCTTAATCTAATTGGTGATCCGCTACGCCTTGGCCAAATACTCACCAACCTCGGTAGCAATGCGGCTAAATTCACTGAAAAAGGTGAAATAAAAGTCCACGTTTCATGCCTTAATAAGCATGAAGATAAGGTAACGTTAAAGTTCTCTATTTGTGATACCGGCATAGGGATGAATACACAGCAACAAGAGAAATTATTCCAATCTTTCAGTCAGGCCGATTCATCAACAACTCGAAAATATGGTGGCACAGGTTTGGGATTAGCCATATGCAAACGCCTTGTTGAATTATTAGGTGGCGAAATATGGCTTGAAAGTGAAGAAAATAACGGTAGTAAATTTCATTTTACACTTAGCTATCGAAGCCAGTCGCTAGAAAATATTGAATCTAAAAAATCTAACTTAACTTCGATAACAGGTTTGAAAATTGCCTTAATAACAGACAATGAAACCTATCAGCCAATTTTACAGCGAATTTTAAAATCATTCGGTTTTAAGGTCGAAAACTATCACTCTGTCGCGCAGGCATTACCTAAACTAAAACAGCAAACCAACACTTTTGATGCCTTGTTATTCGACCTTATAAATTGCAGTGACAATAAAAACTGCAGCGATATTGGGTTAATTCGAGCTGCCAATATTGATTTACCCATATTACATATTCTGCCAAATAAACGAAAAATGTCGGTACTAGCACTCGAAGGAGATGAAAAGTATTCCACCATTTTTAAACCGATAACGACCTCAAACTTACTTGACAGCTTATTGATAGCTTTAGGCTACGAAAATCTGCGAAGTGTTAAATATAATTTATTTGATAACGAAGCACCTTCTGCAATAGACACACTGCAAGGTGCTAAAATATTACTCGTTGAAGATAATGAAATAAATCAAGAATTGGCCACTGAATTATTAAATAATCATGGTATTGAAGTGGTGGTAAGCAATAATGGCCAAGAAGCAATAGAGCGCATTAATAATGAACACTTTGACGGTGTATTAATGGATTGCCAAATGCCCGTTAAAGACGGCTACACCACCACGCGAGAACTCCGTCAAGATCCACGATTTATCGATTTACCTATTATCGCTATGACTGCCGATGTGATGGCAGGCGATCGTGAAAAAGCTTTAAAATCAGGAATGAATGAACATATTGGTAAGCCGATCAACACCAGTGAATTATTTGTAAAGTTGGCACAATGGGTGACACCAATCAATTCATATAACTCACATAAAAAAAACAGTAACAACGACGATAGCGCCCTGTTATTAACACAAGCAAATAAGCAAATTACTCTCCCTGACCTTAACGGTATCGATATAAAAGCAGGTTTAGCGATAGCGGAAAATAATCACGAACTTTATCAGCGCTTATTACTTAAATTTAAAGACCACTATGCAAATGCGATAGCACCTATAGAAGCAGCATTAAATAAAAATGATTTTGCCACCATAGAGCGTCTAGCACACACCTTGAAAGGTGTAGCTGGCAATATTGGTGCTACGCAGCTTTATCAGCTTTGCCAATTATTAGAGAGCAGTGCTAACCAACACAATATATCGCCATTGATTTTAACACAATGTCAGGATGAACTAAGTCGTATTCAAGTGGCATTAGCCGCAATAAATCATTCGGTGTCAGCAGAGATGATTTTCAATATTTCAACCTGTAAAACCCTTATTGCGCAATTAAAAATTGACGTAGATAATTATGATGTTTCCGCTATCGATACCATTCAAACTTTATTATCAATGACTCAACAGCAAGCCTACCATCAACAACTGAAAAACATTATGGCAAAAGTTGAAGTTTATGAGTTTGACGATGCCGCCATACTACTAAAAGAAATTATAATTGAGTAATCAACTAATAACGCATAAGCCTAATTTTTGACAAGCTAATAACCTCAGAAATCATAAGAAATATACCACTACATGTTTGCTAAATTGTATTGTTGATAACGATGATTGAACCATAAATATCAACACCAAATACCTAGTTTAGCGAGGTAAGATCAAAAAAAACATCTACCCAATGGGCAGATGTTTTTTTAATGAATTTCGCTAAATTAAATTAACAGTGATAATTCAGCGTGTTTCCTCTAGATTACTCATGTCAGTAGCAAATCTAAATAAGACAGTTTGCTCACTGATTATTCACCGCCTAATTATTTAGCGGCTCTGGGTATAAAGCTTCCAAAGTTAGGGTTACATCACTGTAATGACGCTCGCCGCGTAATCTTATATACCAAGTACCTGAACTGGGTAAATCCATCACACAGCTTTCTTCATTGCCAGCTAACTTAGGGCGACAATCAAACTTCTGTGTATTAGGTTTTTTACCTGCTCGAACATATAAATCAACGTTACCTGCGCCACCCATAATTTTAGCGGTAAAGCTTACAGACGTTTCTGGTACTTCAAATTTAAAAGTGCTCCAGCGTGATTTTGTGCCAAGGTCTGTATGCACTTCTTTCACTGAAATAAGTGGCGTTACACCCTCAATTTCAACTAACACAGGATCATGGTCGGATGCGCGATAGGCATTACTGTCGTACATAGTAACTAGCTGCTCGGCATTTTTATATTCCATGTTGTAATCAAGAATAGTCGGCTCATCAGCATTGATATGCCATTCAGTAACATCAATCACTTTTTCGCTTAATGACGTTGACGTCAAAGCATGATCTAACGTGCCAATTTCTCCTCGGTAAGCGTAGCTATACGCCATATCGCCGATAAACTGTTGAGCAAGGTTAGTAAAACCAGCATTTTCAATGGTTTTTACCGGGTCTTCTTTACTGTAAGCATTCAGATCACCGATGATTAATATATCATCATCTGCAATACCGGTTGGATATGTCGCTAACCAAGCCGTGATCGCTTCTGCCGCTTGAACACGTCGTAGGTTATAACAACCTTGGCCATCAAGCTTATCTTCATTTTCAATGCCACCACTGCTTGAACAGCCTTTAGAGCGAAAGTGATTGATCGCTACGGTTAAACGCTCGCCCGTTTCAATAGCTCTGAAAGATTGCGCCATAGGTGGACGGTTATGATATTCAAATGGGAATGCAGTTAAATAAGCAGTCGTACCAAATTCAGTCACAGCTTTATCATTGTAAATCATCGCCACCTTAATGCGATCACCACCGAGAAGTTCTACTCCCGTTGCTGCATCAGCAGGAATATTTGGATTAACAAAACTGTAATGAACATTAGCCGGTGCCACAAGGTTTAACCCGTGAACTAAATCTTGGATGGCGCTATGCTCACCGAAACCGTCATTTTCCATTTCAAGTAAACCAACTATATCGGCATCCATCTTGGTTATAGCCGCAATTATTTTACTGCGCTGACGGTCAAACTCTTCAACACTATCTGCGCCTCTTGACGTAGGGAAACCACCACCTAAACCATCACCATTAAAATAATTTAATACGTTAAAACTTGCGATACGCAGGTTGCCGCTAGCTAGCTCAGGTGCATCAGTTCTCAAATTAACACTCTCAAACGTCGGCGGTTCAACAGGAATAATTCGATAATTACCAAAACTATAATCCACTACACCGGTTAACGCCGTTACCGTATCTCCAGCACGTAACGTATTTGCTGCTGATAAGCCATTGGTTGGGTAGATGATATTTTTAGGGTTTGAACCATTAACACCATCATCAAGCGTGACTTTATTTAGGACATTTTGAGCCGCTAAAGCGCTATACTCAGCTGAGGCTGGAAGATAGATATTGGTTGGTACATACAACCGACCATTTGATAAAGCAACTTCACCGTAACGGCCTAGACTGTAGTTGTCAGTGACGGTTAGCGTATCAGAAATAGTGACTAACATGCCTTCGATGCTTTCCCGTGCTTCACTCGAACTAAACGGTAAAGTTAAATTGCTGGCTAATACGCTATCAACACCACAATCTAATGTAGCTTCTGTTGCATTGATTTGTGTTTTGCCATAACTTTCTGAGATGCTACCAATTACCCTAACGATAGTATTTACCGCAGGATATTCGCCGCTGCTCAATGCAACAAAAATGCCTTCTGATGTTAGTGGGTCGGCATCTTGATCAATAACTTCTTCTTGCATAAAAAAGCCGTTTAGCGCAGGAAAACTACCCGTTACTACACCTTCAATAATATGCGCTTCACCAACTAATGGTGATGAAAATTCTGCACCTTGCACAGCGCTGATTAACGTTGCTGGGGAAGTACATTCGCCAATAAGGCTAATAGGGTCTTCGCCACCATTGCTTTCGTGGCTGCCGATAAAGTCAAAGGTGTTATTAGCATAACCATCCCATTCCAATGCAGGGTCAAAGATATCATCAATGATGGTATCGCCCACGCTTATTGAGCTTTTGCGCACTAAAGTATTATCTTTGGTACTTTGTAAATCACTGCCCCATTGTGAGCCAGGATCTTCACCAACACGGCCGATTGAATCGATGACAACATTATCTTTATATAATACATATGCGTCATCGCCGTTATGGCTGACTGAGTTGGATATTTGGTTGGCAACGTCAAGTATTGCTGAAGCCGCAGCAGAATTAGCAATCACATAAACGCTATTCCCAGCAATTACACCGTCAAGGTTAATCATGGTTGCTGACGTACTACCATTGCTAAAACGGCCTAGTTGATAATTGCCCGCGCTTAAATCGACGGCATTTCCAGAAGGGTTATAAAATTCTAGCGCTTTGTTAAGGCTACTGCCTTCAATGTACTCAGAAATGAAAATTTCTGGATTAATAACGACGTGCTGACCTAAGTCTGAAAATACATCTTTACCAAAACCGGTCCATTGCTGTGCAGGATCAAAGGCATCATCGATAACGGTGTCGCCAGAGACAACGCTGCTGTTGCGACGTAAAGTATTGTCTTTGGTGGTATAAGTATCACTACCCCAAGCAGAGCCTGGGTCTTCACCAACAAGTCCGAAAGAATCTACTACTTCGTTATTTTTATACAATACGTAAGCGTCATCACCATTATGGCTGAGTGAGCCACTTAATTGATCAGCAAGACTTTGCACCGCGTTTGAAGCTCTTGAATTTGCAATGACAAATGTGCCATTTCCAGCGACGATACCATCCAAGTTGATCATTGATGCGGTTGTGCCACCGTTACTAAAACGACCTAATTGGTAATTGTCAGCCGTTAAATCTATTTCACTACTTGAGGCATTATAAAGTTCTAGTGCTTTGTTATAACTGCTGCCTTCAACATATTCAGAAATAAACAAGGCGCTTGATGATGGTGTGCCAGTATCGCCACCACCAGTATCTCCGCCGCCAGTATCTCCACCGCCGGTATCGCCACCACCAGTATTTCCTCCACCTGCACCAGTACAAGCTTCGGCGCTAAACAATAAACTTACCCACTCAGGATGATCAACAAAAGGGTTACGGTTACCTTGATATTCATAAATGCGGTTATGTCTGTTTTGCTCTGTAGCATCAACAGGGTCTGCAGCATGCCATTCAAGTAATCGACATAAACGACCAATTTCGCTGGCGCCAACAGCCGTTAAACGGTCAACAACTTGTAAATCAGGCGTTGCATCGAAACCTTCATAACGCGTATCCATATAGAAAACCATACGGGCCACATCACCTTTAACTGAATCTCTAGGTTCAAAAGAGTCATTATCAACTCTATTTGCCGGCGCTTCAGACAAAGGGGCATCGCTGTTATCAAAATCTAAATTTCCGCGCGACGAATTCACTGAAATATCGGTAGGACGTAAATGATGAATATCGGTATAAGCTTCTAAACTTGAAGCTGAAAAACCATGACTTTTTGGCCAAACATGCTCACGGTTCCAGTTATCTGGGTTGGTGCTTTGCGAACCGCTACCATTTGACATTTTAGGTAATGAAATGCCGCTATAAAGTAAAATTACGTTAGCTGTATTAGCAGGGTCTTCATCAGTTTGAGTTAGGGCCGACCACACTTCTGAATAAGATAAGTTTTTGTGGTTTTGGCTGATTGCACTGGTTATGTTTGTTTTTATTTCGCTTGCTAACAAATTATTGTTAATTGCCGCAAAAACATCAGCATAGTAATTTCCATCATTAAAACTGCCTGCATCGGCAACTTTATCTAGTGGCGGGCAGTTAAAACATGCATCGGTAATATCACTAGCTTGCGCTAGCGATGCACAAAAATAAGCAAATATTATAGGGGATTTTAGTTTCATTATTATTCCTATTGGTAGTATTTCTCATAGTATTTCATGACTAAATGTCAAAAATATTACAACCTTCAACAGAGCACTACATCTAATCAATTTAATCTGTATCCAGCCTGAAATATCTCATAACCTAACCATCTGGTCAAATTTCAATCGACTTTTTATAGAAATATAAATAGATATACTACTTATAATTAATCGTATTTTTAAAAAATGCTATTGCACAATTTATTACTTGACCATTTGTACAGTATTTGACCAGATTTATAGCTATTGAATTAGAGAATATTATTTACCGCGATAGGTGCTTAAGATAGTAGAGTTTTATAAAGGAGGAAGTGCCGTATTTAAGTCACTATTGGATGAAACGTTATGATGAGTTATACCTGTTGAGTCCTAGTCCATATTGTGGAGACTAATTTTGAATTTGAGATCGTTAAGGTTGTAAAATGGTTAACATACCTGACGAATTCAACAATGTTGGCTGAAAATCCAGATATACACTTTCTTTTTAACTTTCATTTAACATTCAGCCTGTATTCTTATTATCACCAGAGTGACCAAAAGGCTCAACCTTATGAAAGTGATAAAAATATATCTTAAGCGATTATCCAAGCTGCTAATTTTCTGCCTGTTTAGTATCATGGTGATAATCAGTATTGGTTTACTACTACCCTTAACAAATTTTTCAGCCGGTCAAACGTACCAAACATTAGTTATTAATAATGTTTCAATCATTGATGTAATCAATGGCACAACTATTCCAAACCAGAACATTCTCATTCAAGATAATTACATTAAAAAAATATCCACAGTACCTCTGATCACAAACAAGAACGCAGTTGTTATCGATGGTTCAAATCAGTTTGTTATGCCTGGTCTTTGGGATATGCACACTCACTTTATGCACCATTCCCCTGAACTGCATTTTCCGCTGCTAATTGCCCACGGCGTGACCCATGTACGTGAAATGGGTTTTGGTTCTCCTGCTGAAGTAAGTCCTGATGAAAGCATTCTCATGTCCCTAAAAGATCGTGATCAATGGCGTAGTCAAATCAGTAATCAAAAGCTTATTGGTCCTTATATCAGCACTTCTGCAGTCTATCAAATCGAAGAATTCGGCGACATATGGGATAATGAAGACCAAATCCCCCCTTTTGAAACTATTCTTAAAGTTTTTACAAAACTGGAAAAAAGCGGTGTCGATTTTATTAAAATAACACTAGAAAACAATCCACCGAAAGAATTTTTTTATGACATTATGACTGCTGCAAACCAAGTAGGATTAAATGTAGTAGGACATAAGCCACGAAAGGTATCTGCCATTGAAGCATCAAACCTTGGTATGAAAAGTTTTGAGCATGCCCGATTTATTATCTATGAAAGCTCTTCATTAAGAGATACTTACCTCAATGGTTCATTTAAGGGCAAAGGCACTCAAGATGAAATATATAGTGAAATGATTAACAGCTATCAACCTCGCTTGGCAGAAAATACCTTTAAAGCATTTAAAGGTAATGATACTTGGTATTGCCCAACCCATATTACAAGACGCTGGGAAGCGCGCTATGATGATGAAGCTTATATCAATGATGAACGTCTAAAATATGTGCCTTATTTACTGCGTACTTTATGGAATATCGATGCATTTATGCTGGGTAGAAAGGAGTCGAGCAAAGTATCTAACGACTTCTACAAACTTGGTTTAACTATAACTAAGCAAGCCCATGAAGTAGGCATAGGCTTGTTAGCAGGTAGCGACTCACCAGATCCTTATTCATTTCATGGCAGTGCACTTTGGGATGAACTATTAGAATTTGATAAAGCAAAAATAGCCTCCAAAGACATTTTGAAGATAGCGACGATTGATTCCGCACAATTTTCAAACCAGCAAACGCAATTTGGTAGTGTTGAAGAAAATAAAATAGCCGATCTATTGTTACTAACTAAGAACCCTCTCGATAGCATTAAAAATATCGAATCTCTTGAAACCGTTATTGTACATCAGCAAATATTTGCTCAAAAAGATTTTACTATCATGAAAAACTATGTTGCTGAGATAGCAACAAGCTGGGCATTTACCAGTGCGCAAGTTTGGCTGACAATAAAGTCATTTTTTTAGCATTTAATCATATTACCTCCGTTTTACCTTCATCTTGTAAAGTATCCTTAATGATGAAGTTAAAGGAACTATTTATGCAAATAGTCGCTTGTTCAGTAAATTAGACATGAATGACACTAGCTTTTATGTTGAACCCGAGCGTGCTAGTCGCCTAGCTGCTATGTACAGTAATAATTGGTTTGGTAGCACAGCCAGAAAATGGCCTTACTAAAATACAAGCGGCTGAATCAGAGAGAAGTGTTTTAGTCTTAACCGCTGCAGACTATTCTAAATTTGTAAACTTGCTGATGACGCCAGGATCTTATCCTGATATTGTGAGTAAAGAACATGCAGCCCTAATGGCCACAAGTCAATGGCCACAAGTCAATTGCCAAAGGAAATTCCTAGCATAACAGAGCATTACTACAGCAACTCAGGTTACCGCTTCGGCATAAGTAATACTTAAGTAAATAGAGTTTTTATTGGACAGGTAAAGCCGGCAATAAAATATTGGAAAAGGAACTAATACCTATGGTTTATAACTGGTTAGAGCTGCGTGAAAATACTACTCGTTGAAGATGATATCGACATAGCTGCCAGCATTGCCGATTACCTCGAATATCAAGCAATGAGCGTAGATTTTGCTTACAGTGTTGAGCAAGCAAAAAATTTATTGTCAAATACGACCTTTGATTTGATCATAATGGATGTCAATTTGCCAGATGGCAATGGCATCTCGTTATGTCGTGAACTTAAGCAAGAACATAAAATTAAACAACCAATTTTGTTTCTTACCGCCAGAGGTGTATTAGCAGATAAACTTAAAGCTTTTGAATCAGGCGCAGTTGACTACATGGTAAAACCCTTTTCGATGCAAGAATTATTGGCTCGAATAAAGGCGCTTAATGCCCATATTAATAGTCAGGAACAATTTGAGATTTCACTTGGACCGCTATCTGTTTGTATTCAAAGTGGCGCAGTTAACTATAAGTTACCTCATGGTTCTCAACATGAGATACAACAGATCCAATTGCATAGCATAGGTTTAAAACTGCTGATTGCCTTGATGCGTAGTCACCCAAAACCGTTAAGTACTGATCGTCTTTGCGCCATTATCTGGCAAGATGAAATACCTAAAAGTAATCCGCTAAAATCACACATCTCACAGATTAATTCGCAATTTGTACGTTATTCAGAGCAAAAAATTATTACCTCGATACGTGGCATAGGTTACCAATTGTCAGTTCCCGATATAGAACAAGCAATTGTAGATCAAGTCAGTGAAAACAAAGCAGGTTCTAATGACTAAGAAAAGCTTGGCCTCTGTACTTAAATTTCAATGGTGGCTACATACTTCTTTAACGAGTTTATTCTTCATCGCCGTCACTTTTTTCTTCCTATTTTCTATGGAAGATTACTTTCTTGAAAAACAGCTCATTGATATTAGTAATATTGTTGCTGTTAACAAATCGATTAAAGGCATACCTAGCCATATTCAAATCTATTCAGCTACTGAAGCACCAAAAGCTTGGCTTGATCAACTAACGCATTTGGCGCAAAACGATGCAATAGAACTAAACAACCCGCAAGGGAATACGATACATATACTGCGCTCAAAGTTTAGTAACAGCAAAGAAGTGTTCATATTGGCTTTAGATACCAGTAAAACAAATTCTATTGCGTCGATATCTAATAAGCTGCTTATTATGATTTTACCTTGGATTATCATATTTTTAGCAATAGCATCATTTTTAGCAAAAAAATTCATACGCGAACTACAAGAGCATTTCAAACAACTATTAACCACCATCAAGCAAAGTGAATCTCCCATAGCATTAGCGCAATTTTCTGAGGCTCAATCTATCGATGAGCTAGCACAATTTGGCCAGTTATTTTCTCAAGTGTGGCAGCAAAAAATTGATATACTCAGCCGTGAAAAACAAGGTTTAGAATATCTTAGCCATGAGTTGCGCACTCCCATTCAATCATCACTGGCAACTTTAGAATTATTAGCACTTAAAACCCAAGATAAAAAAGCCATTGAACGATTAACTCGCTCACTCAACCGAATGACACGTTTGAGTAACACTATTTTATATTTGATGGAGTCAGAACAATTACTACCGACTTATCAAGTTGATGTGGTTCAGATATGCCAGCAACTTGTTGACGAATTAACACCATTGGCAGAGATAAAGAAACAAACAATTGCTATTAATACGATGGTATTAAAAACGCCGGTAAATATTGTTGCGATAAAGGAAGTTATTGAAACGTTATTATCTATCTTATTAACGAATGCGCTCCAGCATAGTAACAACAGTCCAATTACTATTACTATAAACCAAGATAAAGTCAGCATTAAAAACGAATTAAAACAAAGTATATCGTCGAAACCTGTGCTCGATCAGCAAGGGTTTGGCATTGGGTTGACTATCGCTCAACGGCTCGCTAATAAATTTAACTTGCAGTTAGATATCGTCTATAACGAACAAAATATAGCCATCGCGACCATTTCAAATAGATAGTTAAAATAACTGCAAGATACTAATTTACTTAAGTTAATTTCACTCAATGCTATTATTACCACTAACAAAAACTAACGGTTGATTACTCATTAATAAACAATCAAATGTTTAATTTTATCTTGTCTACACCCGACACTTTAAAATCAAGTTTTAATAGATACATAAAATTATACAGCTGAGTCTTTATTCGTCACTTTAATTAAGCAGTCATTATTCAAGTTTTTATGCCGAATTTAATGTTAGAAATCTGCAGCGACTTCAAACTCTAACTTACTATGATTAATCGGATGCGATAACGACAAATATTCTGCATGTAAATGTAATCGTTCAGCTTTCACGCCATAATGATCATCGCCAACAATCGGCATATTTAAGCCCAACTTATGCGCACAGTGCACTCTAAGTTGGTGAGTTCGGCCGGTTTTAGGAAACAAATGTAGTCGCGTAGTGTTATTTTTTCGCTCCAACACTCGCCACGTGGTTAGCGCGTGTTTGCCGTGTTGATAACAAACCAATTGTCGCGGTTTATCATCAAAATCTAACGTCAGTGGTAAATCAATGCTACCAACGTCTTCGACTACGTTTCCTGCAACCAAGGCGACGTAACGTTTCTCTATAGTGCGTTCAATAAACTGTTTTTGCAGCGCTTTATGGGCTCTTTTATTGAGAGCAATAATTAAGAGTCCTGAAGTCGACATATCTAAACGATGGACAATAAGCGGCCCAGAGGCTTGAGGAAATTGCGTTTTAATACGCATATAAACCGAATCTTCTATATTTTTACCTGGCACAGATAAAAACTCGGCAGGCTTATTTACTACCAACATATCTGAGTCTTGATAAACTATGGTTAAGTCTTTACCAAGTGCGGGATTGATCAACAGCGGATTATCATCAACCTGCAAACCTTTAAGCATATGAGATAAAATTGGCTGGCATTTACTGTAGCATGAAGGGTAGTAGTTTTTATGCTGTCGAACGGCCGATTTTGGCGCAGCGCCCCACCAAAACTCAGCCATAGCAATAGGGATTAAGTTATGTTGATAAGCGTACTGCAATAATTTCGGTGCAGCACAATCACCTGCGCCAGCCGGTGGCATATGTTCAGGTAGTTCGGCAAAAATAGCATTTAAATCTTTCGTTTCGCCAATGGCATTGAGAAAATCATATTGAGCAAAAAGTTTTTTCTGTAAATGTTTTGAACGTGATTTACGTAATTTCTTTAACTTGTCAATTTCACTGGTGAGTTGGCTTAAGGCTTGTTGCAATAATTCGACTTTGTTTTGCCCATTTTGTTTGAGCGCTTGCAATTGCTTTTTCTCTTGAATGCTTTGCCCTGCCAACCTGGTTTTTAACTGCTCAAATTCATGTTCATTAAGTTGCCCAACAGCTTCACAGCGTTGCTGTTTTCTTTGCAGACGACTCGCCACGATTAAACGTTGTTGCGCTGATAATGCTTGTTGGAAAGTTGCTGTTGCTTCACTAAGTTCTTTATTGATAGCACTTAGCTGCTGACTACTTTCTAACTGCTTAATATCCGCGTTTATATTGTTAATAATGCGATTTTCAGCTAAGAATGCTGAGTCTTGTAATTGCATATTAGAAACTGCTGGTACAAAATTAATCTCAGTTGATTCGCTTTCAAGTTGTCCCGAAAATGCACTTAGAAACCCGAGCTGTTGCAGGCTATTTTGCACCACTAATACGCCAAACATTTTACCCGCACTGACATCATCCGCATCGGTGTTGTCCAACCATGGCGCTAGCATTTCAAGCTGTTGCTGTAACTGCTCAACTGCCGCTATCGCTAAAGGTTGTGGTTGATAATAAAAGGGGAAAGTAAACTTTTCTGGCAGCGTTAAAAGGTCAATGGACTGAGAAAACAACGTAAAACAGGGAGTAAGGTTTGTCATGGCGATATAATCATGAAATGTTCAATAAGGCAATAAATCGAGATGATAACATATTCAGTGTTCTGTCACTCAATAACCTCTGCAAAGCGAAACAAGATTAAAATAATGATAAAATCATTTAATGAGCCAAATTTTAAAAGGCTCACACATGCTAATTTATTAAGTTAATAGGTAAGACTAAAAACCCATATTAAACATGGCTAAAACCATTTCGCCATCTTGATGCAAATGATGATAAATAAAATCAAACGCCATATCGTTACCAAAATAATAACTAACAAAAATGTCTATTTCATCTTCACCTTTATCAAAGGCAACGTTTAATAAACCTATGGTTAGATTTTCAAAGCCACTATAGTCAACACCAACAGCAAAAGCATTTTGATCTAATACGCCTTCAATGGTGTGGTCTGCAGCACTGGTAAAAAATGGTCCACCACCAAAGCCATTAATAATGGTGCCCGAAACATAATTATACGAAGAGCTAAAGGTGAAGTTATTTAACGTATAACTGGCCAAAACGCCATAAACGTCACCGTCTGGGCCGGTATGGTTATCGCTATTATCTGATTGCTTTCCAAATTGCGCGCCAAATGAGAAATCATCAAATTCAACCATAGCCTCAAGGTAGAAAAGGTCGGCTAAATCATTCGCTTTATAATACCAAGTTTGTAAGGCTACATTATCAAAGCCTTGATACACAATGCCAAATACGTTGACACCAGCACTGTCGTTAAGGTCAGTAAATTTTTCTGGTTTGTCGCTATCAACCCCAGACCATTTCGTTAAATGTGCCGCATAAACTGTAGTATCAGCAATATCAGTGTTAGTAACTAAAACACCTGAAAAGGTATTTGGCACCATGCGAATATCATCCATATCAGCATGAGGAGAGTCAAAACCAAAACGCCCTACTTTAACTTCTGTCGCAGCGATATTTGCCTGCAAATAGGCTTGTCCTAAAATGGTATAGCTATCACCGTTAGAGGCAAAAAAATCACTATTATCATCGTGAAATAGTTTTTGTGTTGCATATAAACTGCCTGCTGCACTGATACCATGCCAACTTCCACTGCTATAATTTAGCGCTGCACCCACGGCTGAACCTTGAGCACTAGCCTCATTTTCGTCATTAATTGAAATATAACCCAGGCGAACACGTCCAGAAAAACCAGTATTTGAAACGTCAGAAATAACGACAGCACTTTGTATTTCAGTACTTTCAGATGCATAAACATAAGTAGAAAAAGAACTGGTGATGGCAATACAAGCAATAACTGCTAATGGCTTTTTAAAAGTATTCATGTCTGAGGTTAAGAATCGGGTAAAAGTGCGGCAAATATAGAGATTAAATTAACCAGAATCAATATTTAATAAAAAATAACATCATAATTAAGCTTATTAATGACAATTAATCGCTGCCGTCTGAATCGCTGGATATAAAAAATAAGTATAACTATTATTCAGCACAGATAATTTATCTATCACCTAAATTGAAAGCTCTTTATTTACGCTTTTATTGAACTATTCAGGAGGTTTACTCTAACGTCTAAACTACAGTAAGCGCTTTAATTGATTAACCAATTTTCATTCACTTAAGTTATTTAATTAAGCTTACACCTGCGACTTCTAGAACAGTTTTAGCCTCGGCTCGCTCAATAATTTTTACTATAGTCGTTTGAATAGTCTCGTCTTTTCGCACATCACCGGCACTAGAGAATTTTTCTTCCTGAGCATCAGCACCTGCTTCTAAAACAAAACTAACCACCACTTGTGATGCGCAATTTTCAGATTCACCAAAATATGCCAAGGTAATTTGAGGGTAGCCTTGAAAACCAGCCTTAACTTTTTTTGCTATTCGTTTTGTTGATTTATCTAAATTCATAATATCTATCCAGAAGAAGTATATGCCCAATTAATGGACTGATTATGTTGACTAAAATATGCTGCGAAAACAACATTAGCTAGCAATTAACCGGCTAGCTAATGCTGGTTGCTAGTTTGCATTACTTTTTAGCCATTGACTAATGATGTTTGTAATATAGTTAATTGATGTTTATCGCCGACTAGTTTTGGCCACAAATTTAAATTCACGCCAATAGTTTTGTATCTGCCTTATTTCAGTGCATTTTTAAGTTACTATTTCAAACAGGTTTACCCGCGAAAAACGACAGTAAGGAAAGTTAAATACAACTACGTAGGCCGACTGAATAGTTAAATAAGTGATTGCTAAAATGGCTAAGCTGTTAATACATGTTAACTACTAGCCTGACTCAGTATGAGCATTCATTAAGACTTAGAAACACTTAAAACTGAGTAGATACTACTTGGCCATTTTATAAACATAGTTTTATTATGCTATTAAATTGCACCCTCCCAATAAAAGTGTTACACATTGTAAAAGATTAAAAAAATGTAAAAGATTCAAAATATTATTATTTTTAAAGTTATTACATGCTCGATTTTTTCGCAATAAACCAAAAGACTATGCATTATAGATATGGGTTAAAGTTTATATTATATGGATACAGCAGTTCCGAGTAATAACAAGCAGACTGATAATAGAGAGAAGTTCTCCCATTTTTTGATGTCGCAATGCTTAAACGTTAGGCGTGGGGCTTTAACAGCCGGATTACTCTTATACCTAGCATTTGCCATTATGGATGTAGTTAAATTCCCCAGTGAAATATACATATTAACACTAACATCTAGGCTAGTTTTAGTGATACTGCCCTTATTGTATTTAAATTGCATATATTGGTTCAACCCCCCGATAACGATACGTTCAAACATATTATTAATGTTGTTTATCTACTTGGCTGTGGGCTTAAATCACACCTTTATCTATTATCTTTCTGACATAAATGGTTTTTCATTTTCTCAGCTTGGTTTAATACTCATTATAATGTTTGGCTGCTTACTTATGGTTCTGCCGATCAAACCTGCAGCCATAGCCACTGTGATTATTCTCTGCGTATTTGCAGCGGTAAATATTCACTTAAGCCACCCATTAACCGACTTAATATTCACGCTGGTAATTTTGATTTTTGTTGCAACTATTTGTCTTCTGGTTAATATAATCGGCCAAAAAACGCTCTATAAAAATTATTTATTAATCAATCGCCTTTACAACGAATCAATAACAGACGGATTAACAAAACTCAACAACAGAAGATCATTTCAAGAGCAAATAGAAAAATTAAACTCGATTGCCGTGCGTGACGAAGTTACCCTGGGTTTAATTTTTGTTGATGCAGATTATTTTAAAATAATCAACGACTCTTGCGGTCATAGCATAGGTGATGAGGTTTTAAAAAAGCTAGCTCGCGTAATAGATGAAAAATGTCGTCGTACTGAAGATATTGGCTTTCGCATAGGTGGCGATGAATTTGCAGTGATTCTCTATGGGGTAAATAGAGCAAAACTTGAAGAAACATGTTTAGAAATAGTCAAAGATGTGGCAAATTTAAACTTGAAGAATAATGGCAGAATCCTTAAAACGTCAGTCTCTGTCGGAGCAGCGTTAAAGCCTAAAAGTACTAGAATATCCAGTGATAAACTGGTTAAATTAGCTGACGAATATTTATATGAAGCAAAAGAAAATGGCAGAAACCAACACTGTTTAAAAACTATTTAACAACTGTTCCATAGTCGTTACTGATACCTAGTATTGAGTATTTGATGCTTAAAATGCATGTAATTTAATACAGTTTATCTAAACAAAAGCAGCGGTTAGCGTTTTAATGTTTTATGACTTAATGAATAACTTTTAGGTAGCTAGATAACCTATCATTGTAACTTAGGAATTTACTTACCTACACAATGTAAAATCGCATCAAGCTATACTAGCATCGTTAAACCTCAGTTTTTCTATATCAGCGCTGTTTATACTGCGTTGGGCAGTAGCCTCTTGAAATGTCAGGGCTTCTAAGTTTGAGATGTTTTGTCGAGCGACCAGACACTCTTTTACGCCAGAGCTTAAAGCTATTTGGCTTTAAATGACTGCGCATAAATTTAATAACTTCGGTCTCTTTCATATTAAATTGTTGCTCTATAGCTTCAAATGGAGTTCTGTCTTCCCAGGCCATTTCTATAATTCTTGATTCTTCACTGACGAACAATGACATAAAAAACCCTAAGCATAATAATGTTGGCAAATACTGAGTAAAGCTATACGAATACGCGACAATAAAAGACCAATTTACAGTCATATATTTTGCTAACTTTACGCTGAATAAAACCTAAATCAGAACGACTTCATTTATAATTTTCACTAACTTATCTAAGCTTATTTAACTTAAAGAACGACAACGGCAGAAAATAGTTTAATTACCGTGCAAGCTTTCTAGGCAATCTACAAACTATCTAAATCACTTAATAATTCGGCCGCTTTTTCTCTGATCTCAATTTTTTGCGCCGGCGCCATTTTATCCCAGTTACGAATAGGAAAGCTCATTCTATGGTTCGACGTAAACTTGTCATAATTTTGGTCAATAAAATTCCAATACAAACTATTTAACGGACAAGCATTCGGGCCGAGTTTCTCTTTCACGTTATATTGGCAACCTTTGCAGTAATCACTCATTTTATTAACGTAGTTACCGCTAGCCGCATAGGGTTTTGTGGCAATCCAACCACCGTCTGCAAAAAGTGCCATGCTACGCGTATTAGGTAATTCGACCCACTCAATAGCGTCTATGTAGACGCCTAAATACCAGTCATCTACTTGGCTTGGTGATATGCCAGCAAGCAAAGCAAAGTTTCCGGTGATCATGAGTCGTTGAATATGGTGTGCATAGGCATGTTCTAAAGATTGCGATATTGCACTTTTTAAACAAAGCATCTTGGTATTACCATGCCAAAAAAAGTCAGGTAAGTTACGGTTAGCCTCTAAAAAATTTTGCTCAGCATAGTTAGGCATATTTGCCCAATACATGCCCCTAACATATTCTCGCCAACCTAAAATTTGCCTGATAAATCCTTCAATTTGAGCCAGTGTTATGCTTCCAGCTGAGTTTTGATAAGCAGCAAGTGCTGTTTGAATAACCTCCATTGGATTGAGCATTTTACAGTTCAATGAAAAACTTAGACGCGAGTGGTATAAGCTCCAAGCATAGGGCGACGCGACTGTCATCGCGTCTTGAAAATCACCAAAATTAGGCAGCTGATGTTGGCAAAAAAAGTGCAGTAATGACAAGGATTGTTCACGATTAATCGGATAAGCAACGTTGGGAGACTCTTTTCCGATGGTTTTAATATTGTGATTTTTTATCCGCTGTAGATAGTGCTCAGCTGAATTATCAAACACTAGCGGTTTAGGAATAAGTTTGAGATCAGCTTTTTTAAATGATTGACGGTTATTAGCATCAAAGTTCCATGCATCACCCTCTGGTTTTGAGCCCTTCATCAAAATTGAAAAACGCTTGCGCATATAACGATAAAAGTTCTCCATTCTTACATGTGTAGCAGGTTGAAAATGGCTTGATAACTCATCAAATGGCAGCAAAAAGTGCTCACTGTCGGCTTCAATAACCGGTAAAGTTAGTAGATTTTTTATAGCCTTTAATTGTGTACGTAATCGGTATTCATCGGGTCGCTGAAAAGTAAAGCTTTCGCAGCCATAGCGTGCAACTAACGCTTCAATCAGTGCGGTAAGGTCTTGATACATTTCAGTATCATCTAAAGTTAAGTAACAAACCTGATGGCCTTTACTTTCGAGCTGTTGGGCAAACTCAGCCATGGCGGTAAAAAAAGCGGTTATTTTTTGTACATGGTGCTTAGTGTAGTTGGCTTCTTGATAAAGCTCAGCGATGACATAAACAACATCTGCATCAACATGTTCATACCAACTGTGCATAGGATTAAGCTGATCGCCTAATATAAGCCTGAGATGTTTTGCCTTCATACATTTACCTTATTCATTATTTTAATATTTTAATTTAGCGCTGAGCTCAGTGATGATTTTATTTATAAGTGCAGGTCTGAGTTTAGTTCTTATTTTAGTTATTAATTGCGTTATGGGTTGAGTTAAGTTTCGGGCGCTTGTTGCTCCGACATCGCTCTGAGCAATAAAGCACACTACTCCAACATGCCTGCCATTTTTTCCGCCATACAAAATCTTTTTCGCAGGTAAGACAGCTTTTATGGGGTAACAATAATTTTTTATGCATGACTTACCTAACTCACTTTTCTAACGACTTATATTTTTTCGTTTTACTCGCCTTTTAGTACTTCGAACATGCTTTGATAAAATGCGTTGACTCTCTTTTTTGGTACCTAATCGTTGTCGAAAGCCCCAGAGTAAGTCGCGGGCAATTTTTCCTGTTTCATTGATATCAACCATAGGCAAAGGATAGGTTTGGCGCAACTGTTCTTATTGGGATATCAAACAAAGATTCAAACACCTAGTTAAAGATTGCAATGACCGAGATTAACATCGAATTGGAGCGCATATAATGCTTTACGGCCAATAAAAGGGTCATAGTAAATTTTTATGAGGTAATCACTGTCACTAAAATAGGGCTATTACTTATGTTCTAAATGGATTTGCGGCTAGGTTTAGTCGTTGGCTAGATGTTTAGTATAGGGGATCCAAAATGGTATTAATTAAATTTTCAATACCATTTTGAATAAAATGGAGAGCTATAATATTGTATAAAACTAGCAATATTTTTTATTATAGCCAGTGGCTAATGTTTGTAATTTAACAAAAATTAGTTAAGACTTTTCAAGTAACAGTTTAGTGATCTCTTCTCGCTCAGATAACACCATCAATAACGCTAAATCATCGGCTTGCAGCTGTTCTACAATATGCTTTGCGCCCGCAAACGGGCTACTAAAAGTAGAAATATCGCATTCGTTCATACCATGTTCGAGCGCGGTATCAACAATTAACTTAGGTACTTCACCTAACTCCCTGCCACGTAAATACGGCTCCACCTCAGCAGCAATAATAAAATCAGGCTTCATTTTTAACGCAGTTTTTGTCAAGTTGATGATTTCGGTGTCAGTTCTATCGCCCGCGTGACTTAACATTAAAAATTTGCGCTGTGCTTGTATGTTTGCCGTAGTGACAGCCATGGCCTGCATGCTATGAACATTGTGAGCAAAATCCATGATAACTTGCGCATTATTAATTTTAAATTGATTGCCTCTGCCAGGGTTGTCTTCACTATTACTGGCAAAAATTGCTAACGCTGCTGTAATTGCTTTGTTCTGAATACCTAAACTTTTCGCTAAACCAATTGCCCCAAGTGCATTTTGAATATTGTGTAATGCCGCGCCGTTAAGGGTCATCGGAATATCGTTAACTGCGATAATAGTCGACTCTTCATGCTGGTCTAAATACACCAAATGTTGATCACGCACAAAACAAACAGCGCCACCCTTTTGTTTATGTTGCTGTAATGTTTTATTGTTTTCATGCAAAGAAAACCAACACTTATTCACCGGTAATTCAGGCGCCAAGGCCACTAAATATTCATCATCGGCATTAAGCACTAACGTACCTTTGCTTTGTCCGTTATTCAGTAAGCCTTTAGCAACAACTGCTTTCGCTTGGGCCAGGGCAGAAACGGTGTTAATACCGTATTGCCCTAAATGATCTTCTGCAATATTGGTGATTAAAGCAGCGTCGACATTATCTATCGGTAATCCCCGACGTAAAATACCGCCGCGAGCAACTTCTAAAATAGCGGTTTGGGTATCAGGGTGGCGTAATAACATTCTTGCACCGCCTGGTCCTGAATAATCGCCGTGATCTATAATGTTATCACCCACCCGAATAAAGTCGGTTGAGGTTACACCACAACATTTTCCTGCTTGCTCAATAATTTGCGACATTATACGCACACTGGTCGATTTACCATTAGTGCCAGTTACATAGGCAAGCGGTATCGATTTGTATTTTGACCAATTTATGCTTGATGGTTCAGGGAGTTCAGTTATTGGCCAACACTGCGCTGTGGTGCCATAACCTAATGAAAACTCATCATCGTCAACCAAATAAACAATGTTGTTAGCTTTTGACTGTTTAATTAACTCAAGCAGTTTTGGATTAACTTCTTCCGCTATAGTCACTTTTAAGCGTGCTATTGCTACTGATATTTCTTCTACATTCGGGGTGTTAGTTAATTCTTCGCAAGTTAGCTGCCATGCTAATTCATTTAAATCACAGGCAGCATAAAGCGCATCCATAGGTGCACTAATGGCAATAGTGATTCCGTCTTCGAAGATACGCGAGTAGATTTTTTCGTTTGACCAATCAACCGCTTTAAGTAACCTGTTGGCATAAATAGACCAAATATTTACCACAACAAGTTTATCAATACCGGAGACAAAAGCATCAATGATAGCGCCAGGTTGATCTGATAATAAATTTTTACCGGTCAGTCGACGATTATCATCTAAGCTTAGTGTTATATTTTCTCTGTTCATATATACCCAAACGACTTCAAGATGTGAGTTTCAGAACGCCTGAGCGAATCAAAACCCTTTGTGCACCTTTTGATTAAGAGATGCACAAAGAACATGGTTTGCTCAGGTGTTCTAAAGGTTTAAACTTTTTTAGCTGAAATTAATCACTGTCTTCATCGTGTTCAGATACCACACGCACACCTCGTTCATCAGTAACAATTCGCATGCCTGTTTCTAAGACGAAGGTATCTGGCTCTGTAGTTTCTAACATAGAAACAACGGTTTGACGTGCTGGTTTAGCTTCTTCGTGTTCAGATTCATTAACCCCATTGAAGTTAATAATTTGCTTCCAACAACGGGTTATAGCATCACCAAACACCATTAATAAGTCATCAGTACTGGCTAATTCAAGGCCTTTATTAATGGCCTCTACTTCATCTGAAATACAATATATTTGCGACTCTTTAATGCCTTCAGCTCTTAATGATGCCGCTAACATTTGTGGCACTTCATCTGAATCACGGCCACGTCGATCATCATCAGCCTTACAAATGTAGATATCGAAATGCCCGGCAGCAGCTTTAGCAATATTAACGATATCTTCATCACGACGATCTCCTGGACCTGCTAACACAGTAATACGTTTACCATTAACTTCTAATTTGCTGGCTAACTCGCTCATACAACGCACACCATCAGCATTATGGGCGTAATCAAGTATCACTCTAAAGTTATGTTCATCAAACACGTTCATTCTGCCTGGTGCTTGATAAAAGGTTGTGGTGAAAGTTCTTAAACCTTGTTGAATAGCATCTAACGGCTTACCTAAACAATAAGCTAAGCCTGCTGCAAACATAGCATTTTGCACATTGTGTAGTGCTTTACCTTCCAAGGTTGCCGGAATTAAATGCGTCCAGAGTAGCGGAATATGAGTACCGTTATCAAAAATGGTGATCATGTCACCGTTGATACCTTTCTCTAATACTACTGCTCGACCGCCAGCACGAATATGCTCGCGTACTAAGCTATGACCGGTGTTCATGGTGACATAGCATAAATGTTTAGCTTTAGTGTGATCAGCCATTTTTAAACATAGTGGATCATCAGCGTTGAGCACAACACTATCTTTGGCAACTTCAACAACAATACGTTTAATTTCAGCTAGTTGTTCAAGGGTATCTATGCCTCTTAGTCCAAGGTGATCTTCTTGCACATTAATACAAGCGGCTACATCACTTTCTAAATAGCCAAGGCCTGAACGTGCAATACCACCTCGGGCGGTTTCTAATACGGCAATATCAACAGAGGGATCACGTAACACAATTTGAGATGAAACTGGCCCCGTCATATCACCTTTAACAGATAACTGACCATCAACATAAACCCCATCGGTAGAGGTCATACCGACAACATGTCCGGCATTTTTTAATATATGAGATAGCATTCTAGAGGTGGTAGTTTTACCATTTGTGCCTGTAATACCTGCAATAGGAATACGCGTTGGTAAGGCAGGCGGAAACAGCATATCAATCACTTTTCCGGCAACATCTCTTGGCTTACCCTCACTTGGGGCGACATGCATTCTAAAGCCTGGTGCCGCATTAACTTCAACAATACCGCCACCAATATCTTTGTAAGATTGAGTGATATCAGCAGTTAAAAAATCAACCCCGCCAACATCTAAACCAACAGCTTGTACAGCTCGTTCGGCCATCGTTTTATTGTCAGGATGAACCACATCGGTCATATCAATTGCCGTGCCGCCGGTAGATAAATTTGCAGTCGCACGAAGGTAGAATATTTCACCTTTTGGTAATACCGTTTCTTCCGTAAAATCTGACTCTTCTAATAAGCGCATAGCTTGGGTATCTAGCTCTAATTGCGTTAGTACCTTTTCATGGCCAACACCTCGGCGTGGGTCTTCATTGATAATATCAACCAATTGACTAATCGTATTAACGCCGTCGCCAATAACATGGCCAGGTACACGTTTAGCTACCGCGACTAATTCACCATTAACCACTAACATGCGGTGATCTAATCCAGTCAAAAACGACTCAACTAACACCGCACGGCTTGTGCCATGCTCACGCGCAAAGGCAAAAGCGGTGATCACTTGATCTTCAGTCGTTAGATCAATAGATACTCCGCGACCATGATTAGCATTTAATGGTTTTAATACCACAGGATAACCAATACTTTTTGCCATTCTCACGGCTTGTACATCAGAATAAGCCATACGTTGCTTAGGAACAGGCAAACCCAGATCATTTAATAAATTATGGGTGTCTTCTTTATCGCAGGAAATTTCCACTGCTATGTGTTTAGTTTCACTAGTAATAGTGGCTTGAATGCGCTGCTGATATTTACCATGACCAAATTGAACCAAGCTATATTCATTTAATCGTAACCAAGGAATATCACGTTTTTCTGCAGCGTCAACAAGTGATTGTGTACTAGGACCAAATTGTTTGCGTTGCGCAAAGCGAATAAAGTCGGCCATCTCTTGTTGAAAATCAAAATCATCTTCAATAGTGGTTTGCAACTCGGTTTTAATGTTTTCAGGCATTAATGAAATTAATAACTTTCGAGCTAATATCGCGGCTTCAAGACCTACATCTCGTTGCTTATACTGGAAAACCATATTGTATTCGCCTGGATTCCCTGTACTTCGAGTCTTACCAAAAGTAACTTCAGTACCTGCTACACATTGCAGCTCGAGCGTAACATGCTCCCAAATATGAGCAATCCAAGTGCCTTCGTCTTCTTTCAAACGCCTGATAAAGCCACCGGGCTCACCATAAGAACAACCGTGTTGATCTAAACTTGGCAGGTTAGTGATTAATCCATCAATAAAATCAGCACCCAATTTAACTGAAGGATATTTTTCCAAAATACCTATATCTACAATGTGGCGAATCACTGGAAAATGAGCGTAAACATTAGGGCCAACATAAACGTTGGAAGAGAGCATTTTCATAGTGATTTCCTTTTATTACTCTAACGAGAATTTTTTATTATTTGTTATTGGGACTACGCTATACGCGGTCTAGAAAAGATAACACGCTTTGAATAGGGAACATACTACTTGAGAGAATATTTTATTGAACAGAAGAAGGGAATATTGAAATATGCTTTAAGTTATTGTAATAAAATAATAAAACCCACCAAGAAATAGGTGGGTTCTACTAGAAAGTTTAGCTTGCTGGTGTAGCTATTCTTTCGTTGATACAGTAAGTTGCACCTGGTCCAAGCACATGTAATTTAAGGCCAATTAAGGTAATAGCTTCGCCTCTATTAGCATCTGCCATTGAACTATGCGATAAGTCTGAAGGATCAACTACCGTTATGCTGCCATGACCAACCACTTCTAAAACCCCTGTTGGGTCAATAAAAGCAGCAGTATTTTCACAAATACCCAGGCCTGAAGCAAAAGGGTTATAAGAAATTGCTGAAAGCAAACGGCCTAAGCGGTTTCTTTGGCTAAAATGCTGGTCAATAATGACTTTATTAATTAAGCCCATGCCCGGTGCAAAAGTAACCCCTTCTTCATTAGGTAACGCACCTGTTCGGCCGCCAGCGATCATATGTTCTGGCATAATGGCTGCACCTGCAGACGTACCTGCAACATGCACACCATCCGCATTACGTTTACGAATACTTTGTGCTACTGGTGTGCCGCCTAAAATTGTAGACAAGCGTAATTGATTACCACCGGTAATAAAAATACCCGTGGCTTTATCCAACTCAGCGAGGTATTCATCACTATTAGCTTCTTCACGATCATTAATCGGCAAAGAAATTGCTTTTTGCACGCCTAATTCATGAAAAACATCTTCGTAATTGGATCCTGTTTCTTCAAGTTGTGAAGCGGTCGGAATAATAACAATATATGCATTTTCTCCACCACAAAGCTCAACAAAACGTTGTAGAATTATAGGATCCTTTACGCGCTCTTCTGCCCCCCCGATAGGAATTACAAATCCCCGTTGTTGACCATCAATTGTTTTAGCTGGACACATATCTACCTCTATTCAAATGTACCTTTGATAATTGTCTGATTATTTTGCTTGTGCCATACACCTTGCGCCATCACATCAGTAATTTCATATTTTTCATTCATCACTAATAAATCAGCATCAAAACCAACGGCAATTTGCCCTTTGTTTTTAAAGCGCAAAATATTAGCAACATTGCTCGTTAACATAGGAAGAACTTGCTCCAGTGGTAAACCTTTACGTAAAGTTTCCACTAAAGTTTCTCCTAAGGTACTCGCTCGACCAAAATCCATATGCACTAATTCACCTTGAGGGTCAAAACAAGGCAAGCAACCTCCACCATCCGAGCTAAGGGTTATTTGTTCTAAAGGCAATTGTCTTTCAACCGCCATTTCAATCGCGTCAGAGGCTTCCCAACCTGGCTGAGCTGTGCCAGCAGGAAATGCCGTAAGGTCAATATGACAACCTTGAGATAATAATTTGCAGCTATCTTCAAACAAAGCTTTATTGCGATTAACATGGGTTGGATTAAACACCCGCGCTGGCAGTTCAGTGTCTCGAATCGCTTGTTCAATTAAGGCTAAACGTTTTTCACCGTCGCCTAAATGAAAATGAATAATACCCGCTTTACCTGTCATTAAGCCCGCGACATGCGTTTCACTGGCAAGGCGGATCACTTCTTCAAAGGTTGGTTGGCTAGAACGATGATCGCTTATTGCAAACTCACCAATACCAATAACTGGCTCAAGAAAAACGATATCTGACTTAGCACTGCCCGTTATTGTGGTTAAAGGATAATGATATCCACCTGTCCAACAATAAGCAGACATACCTTCCTCACGTAGGCCATAAACTCGACTTAACAAATTTTCAGTACTACGGGTAGTATCATCAGTGCCGAGCAAACCAACAACGGTAGTTACACCAGCATGGGTAAATTCAGTGAGGCCAACAGGTGGCACTTGCGTAGCAAAACCTGCCTCACCACCACCACCGGTAATGTGAGCATGACTATCAATAAAGCCTGGTGTTAACGTCGCACCGTCAAAATTAATAACATTAACGTGCCACTGTTTAGGAATATCTAGCTGCCCTGTTCCATGTTCATAAATTGCTGCAATTTTATTACCTGCAATCAAAACATCTTTAATGCCGAGGGGCGTAGGTGCGTAAATATTTACATTACACAATAATTGGAGCATTGGTTGGCTATTTTTCATGATATTTTAAGTGACGTTCTATTTAGCTTAACTTATTAATTATTTTAAATAATAAAACATAATAGTTAGTAAACTAAACCGACAATGAGAACAGTGAGAAAGATTGAAAAAGATTATAACACAGTTGATATTTTACCACCAAGTATCACTATACAATCATCTTGATTATTTAAAGCAGCATCCGCATTTAATTTACTCTAGATTAATGCCCATTGAACTTATATCAATTGCAGTAACAATCTAGCCCACTTATGTCTCTAAAAAAGAATTAAGAGTCAAGTATAAAGCATTAAACAACATTGATGGAATTATTAAGATAAATCTTAGTAAAAACAGTGGCTTTGCAGTTGAATACTGACCACATATTGATTGCACTGATTTAACTTGAAATACATTATATGGCGATAAGGTATTTTAACGATATTTAAAATGGCTTAAAACTAAAATTTAACTAGCACATACGGTTAAGTTTTCATTAGAATGCAGCAATAATTTCTATTGTAACTATCGCTAACGAGTACAAGCTACTCGTTAGTCATTTTGAGGAAAAGCACATGCTTTTTAATGGTTCGTTTATCTCAGATTGCCCTACTCGTCAAAAAATTCGTGAATTTTACCGAATTGATGAGAATACAGCGGTAGATCATATTTTACCCCTAGCTGAAGTTAATGTTAGTGCCAGAAGTAGGGCTTGGGAAAGAGCGCGTAAAATGGTGTTAAAAATACGCCATGACCAGTCAGGTAACGGCGCAATAGATGCATTATTAAATGAATACTCATTATCAAGTGAAGAAGGTGTGGTGTTGATGTGTTTAGCCGAAGCTTTGCTTCGTGTACCAGACAAACATACTCAAGATACCCTTATTCGTGACAAAATTTCTCAAGGCCAATGGAGTACACATCTTGGCAGCAGCGAATCACTGTTCGTTAACGCTTCTTCATGGGGCTTATTAATTACCGGTGCTATGGTCAATTATGCTGATAAACGCAAGCAAGACAGCTTTGGTTTATTGAAAAAAACCATTGGCCGTTTAGGCGAACCCGTTATTCGTAAATCCATGAACTATGCCATGAAAGTCATGGGAAAACAGTTTGTGATGGGCGAAACGATCGTTGCGGCAACAGAACGTGCAGCTGAAAAAGAGCAAAAAGGTTATGTCTACTCTTACGATATGCTCGGCGAAGGCGCGCGCTCAATGGACGACGCTAACCGTTATTTAAAAGCGTATCAAGATGCGATAGAAACCATTGGTAAAGTGGCACGTGCTTCAGGAAAAAACAACCCGCGCAGAGTACCTGGTATTTCAGTTAAACTGTCCGCTATTCATCCCCGTTATGAATTTACCCACAAAGCACGTGTGATGGCTGAAATTGTGCCAAAACTTAAAGCCCTATGCTTGCAAGCAAAAAACTACAATATTGGTTTAACGGTTGATGCTGAAGAGTCTGAGCGCTTAGATGTATCGCTAGATGTCATTGAAGCGGTATTTAGTGATGACGACTTAGCTGGTTGGGATGGTTTTGGTATTGCATTACAAGCGTATCAAAAACGCGCAATTTTCGTGGTTGAGTGGTTACGTGAATTAACCTTACGTGTTGACCGAAAAATGATGGTGCGCTTAGTAAAAGGTGCTTATTGGGATACAGAAATCAAAAATGCTCAAAAAGATGGCCTTAAGCATTTCCCTGTTTTCACCCGTAAGTCTTCTACTGATGTTTCTTACCACGCCTGTGCGAATAAATTATTAGAATATAGAGATTCTATTTATCCACAGTTTGCCACCCACAATGCTTACACTGCAGCAACCATTGTTGAATTAGCCGGTGATGATAAAGAAGGTTTCGAATTCCAATGCTTACATGGCATGGGTGATTCGTTGTACGACCAAATTGTGTCACTTGAAAGCATTCAATGTCGCATTTACGCGCCAGTGGGTCATCATGAAGACTTATTAGCCTATTTGGTCCGACGTTTATTAGAAAATGGCGCTAACTCTTCTTTTGTAAACGCTATCGTTGATGAGTCGCAGCCGGTCGAGTCTTTACTTGAAGATCCCGTTGAAAAAACCCAACGTTTAAAAGATAAATATAATCACCAAATCATCACCCCCATTGCACTCTATCATGACGCAAAAGGTCTTGGCCGTGATAATTCTAAAGGCTTAGACTTAACCGACATTAATGTCATTACGCCATTAAAAGCATCTTTAGATAACTGGTTTGAAGCAAACGAGCTCAAGAGTAGCGACATTCCCACAGGTGCTGTTGCCGTGATGAATCCAGCAAATCACAATGAAATCATTGGCTTTCATCATCATCACAATAAAGACGACATGCTCGCGATGATAGATACCGCGCAAACAGCTTTTACCTCTTGGTCACAAACGCCGGTATCTGAGCGTGCCGACTTATTGTGCCGTGTGGCCGATATTCTGGAACGTCATACTGATGAGCTTATCGCTTTATGTATTAAAGAAGCCGGTAAAATTGCCCAAGATGGCATTGATGAAGTACGTGAAGCGGTTGATTTTTGTCGTTATTACGCACAACAAGCGGTTGAAGTTGCCGCTGATGAACGCTTAGAAGCGCGTGGTGTTGTACTTTGTATCAGCCCGTGGAATTTTCCATTAGCGATATTTTTAGGCCAAGTTGCCGCCGCTATTGCCACCGGTAATACGGTATTGGCTAAACCTGCTGAACAAACTAGTTTAATTGCCCTGCGTACCATTGAATTAATGAAATATGTTGGGCTACCGGAAGGCGTTGTCCAAGCGGTTATTGCTCGCGGTAGCGAAGTAGGCAAGGTCATTATTCCTGATGCGCGTATTCAAACCGTGATGTTTACGGGATCTACTGAAACCGGCACTATTATTTCACAAACCTTGGCTGATAGAGGTGGCGACCAAGTGCCACTTATCGCCGAAACGGGCGGCCAAAACTGCATGATAGTTGACTCTACTGCCTTGCCTGAGCAAGTAGTAGATGATGTTATTTCTTCTGGCTTTCAATCGGCAGGTCAACGCTGTTCAGCGCTTCGTGTATTGTTTTTACAAGAAGATATTGCTGATGATGTCATTACCATGCTCAAAGGCGCCTTAGCTGAATTACATGTCGGCAACCCAGAATATTTAAGCACAGATATAGGTCCGGTGATTGACCAAAAAGCACTAGATGCACTTAACGCGCACAGTGATTACATGAAAGGCAATGGTAAATTGTTGTACCAATGCGCTATTGGCAATGAAATAACCGATAACGTGGCTGCAAACGAGCACTTCTTTTTTGCACCACGACTTTATGAAATTGACGATATTAGCGTACTTAAGAAGGAAGTATTTGGTCCTTGTGTGCATGTGGTGCGCTTTAAAGGCAGCGAAATAGAAGCGGTTGTAGATAAAATTAATGGTACTGGCTTTGGTTTAACCATGGGTATTCATACCCGAATAGAGCACCGTGCTTTTGAGTTAGCCAAACTATCTCGTGCAGGTAATGTTTACATCAACCGCAACATGATTGGCGCTATTGTTGGCGTACAACCTTTTGGTGGTCGTGGCCTTTCAGGTACAGGACCAAAAGCCGGTGGACCCAATTACTTAACCCGTTTAGTGATAGAAAAAGCCACACCTGATGCCGAGCAATTTAACTTACTACCTTCACAAGTAGAAGCGTTAGACGGTGATGAAAAATCTGATGCAGAATCAGTTTTATTTATGGACAAGGCGAATGAAGCAGAAAAATCATGGCGTTTAATTGAGCTAAATACCCGTATTTCTTGTGTGCGTCAATTATTAGCAAAAATTGCCCATGTTGATATTGTTGAAGATTTAGCAGACGATTTAAACCGCACTTTAAAATCTGCGCGTTCGCAATTAATTGATATTGAAAAGCGCTTGAAAAAGCCAAAATTCTTACCCGGACCAACAGGTGAGTCGAATGTGCTTTATTTGGAAAATCGCGGCAATATTATCTGTTTTGCTGATAAGAATGTTAGCTTTCACTTCTGGGTACTTTCGATTGTAACGGCATTAGCAACAGGTAATACCGTTATTAGTGTGGTGTCAGACTTGTACTATGATGAAGCGATAGCTTTTAGAGATAAATTCTTGTCGACCGGTGCCGATGAAGGTGTTTTCCAAGTCGCCCGTTTATGTCACTTATCTACTATGTTGTCGCACCCTGCTCTAGCCGGTGTGGTAGTTGATAGTCATTGTGATCGTAAACATTATATTAGTGAAAAATTAGCTGAACGCCAAGGCGCAATATTGCCAGTGATCAGTTCTGAATATTTTGATAACTTGATCCAGCGTTTATTAACTGAAAAAACCGTCAGCATTGATACTACCGCTTCAGGTGGTAACACGTCATTAATGACATTAGTTGAAGAAGATTAATAGCTTATTACCTATAATATCAAACTGATTATTATAAAACATTAATTAAAGAGGGCATCATTCGATGCCCTTTTTTTGTATTAAACTCATATATTTCAGCTAAAAGCTTACCAATATATTCTTAGCTTTAGATAAACAGAATTCTAACCAAGTATAACCACAATTAAGTTGGGTTATGGGGCAACAGGAATGTTACTAGCTCCTTAATAAAGGTCTTAACATATCTTCCAAGCCATTAAGTTTAACTTCATAGATTAATGCCAGTTGCTGGCCTAACTTTCCTTCTGGGAAACCCTTGGCATGAAACCAAACTAAATATGGTTCAGGCAGCTGAAGCAACTTTCTGCCGCTGTACTTACCGAAGGGCATTACCTGATTTATCGCAGCAATTAGCTCTGCATTGTTATCTAACGACATAAGTTACTCATGCTCAATTGAGCCTCCATCTATTATTGATTATTTCAAATACGCTAATTCGTTGACATAAAAATGTCATACCTACGACTTATAATCCATCTCACATTTATACTTAATGGTATCAAGTTGATGCCTAACATTTTTCAGGGAATTGATATGTCTATAGTTAGGAAACGCAATGCGTCGCCAAAAGCTTATATACCAGCTAATGCGCGCGACAATCAGTACATTTTGGCTGAATTCACGTTAACAGATCAACTGCTTTCGCAATTACCTCCCCATGTTAGTAGTAGCGGTAATATCAATTATTATGCTTGTTACCAAGCCCTGGCCGACTTATTGTTTACTTTAAGTTACGACAATGCCATCACCAACAGTATATTGGTGGCCAACGACAAGTTAGTGCGTGTGCGTTATAGCCAAGAAATGCATCAGTGGCAAACAAAACAACAAATTATTTTCTATTACGATCCAGAACAACATGTGCTACAAAATTCGTTTTTCGATGACAATATCAGAGCAAAAAAAATTACCTTAGTATTTTTAGCAGCAGGTACTGATATCAGAGTCAGTGCGGCAAACTTTCATCAAAAGGTAAAAACGCTATTAGAAAATTTTTCACAACAAATAAAACTACCATTAAACGCTATACGTATGCGTGATCACCAGCATTTAACCTATGATATTTTTGCTAAAAATAAAGATTGTAACGCTAGCCAAGCACATAAATTTAGGCCGATCCCCTTAAGGTATGCGAGTCAAGATGTAACATTAGCAGAAAATGTATCGTCAGTTACTTACGCGATAGTCGACTTAACGCTCGATCATAGAATTGCTGATTTGGTCGATATAGATGCAGTATCACCTGATCCCTACAACCCACTTTATACTTATTTAACTGACACTTTCTCATCAGTCGCAAAGCGCTTTAACTTAAATAATGGTGTACTTATCGCCAATGGTCTAGTCCCAATTGTTAGACATAGTTTGCATGATTTAGTCTCCAAAGTTGGAGAATTGCAAATACTAGGCTACAACCCAACACAAAGCCCCTGTGGCGTTGTCAGTAGATGGAAAGCGGATGAATTAGTTGATAATGTGCAGTTAATATTTGTTGCAAACTGCCAAAATGGCGAAGAACAAAACTATGCAAAATTTGTCAATCAAATAGAGCAAGCCATGCGTTTATTTGCAACTGAATTAGAAATTCCAACAGAAAAAAACGAATTAATATTGCGATTTCATCAACATGTTGCCTATAACTTATCGTAAACAACTGAAATTATAGCGCCTAGAGCAAAGGTTAATCATTAGCTCTAGGCGACTTTTAACTTACTAAAGACATCCCTTTAAAGTAAATTAACTTTGATAATTTCACTGACTTCCCAAACGTTACTCCATGCAAATACCTTATAATTAAGCCGCATTAAGTGAGTTAATATTTGTTATCGCATCACTACCTAATGCTTAGACACAATATAAATGTAGAGTGTTAACAACGGTTAGGCACTTACATTTAAATCACCAAAACATATAGACATCTAAACGTCTGAGTGATATCTTTTAAAAACTCAAATAAATAGACGTCTAAACGTCTTCTAATTAGATTGAAAATTAACCTTTAATGACACTCGGTTAATTTGTACGAGGAAATAATATATGAGCATCGAAACAATAACTTTAGGCGCCGGCTGTTTTTGGTGTGTTGAGAATATTTTTGCCCGAATTAGAGGTGTGGTTTCGGTGACCAGTGGTTACGCAGATGGCGATATTATAAATCCAAGCTATGAGCAAGTTTGTAGCGGCACTGCTAGTCACGCAGAAGTAGTGCAAATAAAGTTTAACCCGTCGCAATTAAGTATAGAGCAACTACTAACGGTATTTTTTGCTATTCACGACCCAACAACAATTAATCGCCAAGGGGATGATATTGGTAGCCAATATCGCTCAACAATTTTATTTCACACTAAAAAACAGCAAGAAATAGCGAAACATAAAATTGCCCAGTTGAATGCTCAGCAATGCTTTGAGCAACCGATAGTCACCTCAGTTAAAGCAGAAAATAACTTTTATAGCGCAGAAAGCTATCATCAAAGTTATGTCACCAACAACCCAGAAAATAAGTACTGTCAGCTTGTTGTGGCGAAGAAAATTCAAAAGTTTTTAAATGATTTTTCATATTTATTAAAAGAAGAAGACTTAATGGCTGTAGCAATTTAATATCAAAAGAATAAAATATTGTGTTCTTAATATTGTTAAAATTAGCTGCAAAAAAAACGCATAACAATTTTTTGCCATGCGTTACTTCACTTTAATTTAGTAACCTTAAAATCAGTACAAGATAATCCATATGCTTTAATACATTAAGGTATAAAGCTTACGTCTATATTTGCTCACCAATACATCACCTTCTGGTAACGACTTCATCACATCAAGCAACATGTCTTTACTGGCGATATCTGCGCCATCTTTTTGCACCAGTAAAAACAGAATTGTTAATGCTTCGTCATTGCGATTAACCTGATTATATTGTGCAGCTAACTTTTGTTTTAGCTCAACATTATCCGGGTCACTTTCTAGCTGTTGCTCAAGTGCTTGAATTTCAGGAGAATCTGCGGCCTGACTCGCTAGCTCTAATTTTGCCATTAATGATTGGTAATGACTGTCTTGATCGATCATTTTAATGCTTTTAAGCAATACTTCTGCTTCGGTAATTTTGCCGGTTTGAATATATACATTCGCCAACACTAGTTTAATATCAGCGCGATCATTATCAAGCTGAAAAGCTTGAGTGATAACAGGAAATGCTTCAGCTACTTTATTTTCTGCTAACAACTCATTCGCTTGCGCTAATAAAACATCTTGCGCTTTTGGTAAATATTTCGCTAAAAACTCACTCGTGCTTTCATCTGTTTGTGGACCAGTCAAGCCGTCAAGCGGTTGCCCATCTTGAACCAAAATAGCTGTTGGTAAGCCTTGAATACCAAACTGTTGAGCAATTTGCCCTTGGGTTTCACAGTCTACCGTGGCATACAAAATAGTATCGCCAACATCAACTAATGCAATTGCTAACTTATCCCGTAGTTCAACACTTTCTGGTATTTGCTGAGCCCAAAAATCAACCAATACAAGTTTAGTTTTTGATGCTTCGAGAATAACTTGCTGAAAATTTTCTAAGGTAATCGCAATAGAGTTTGCCATCAATGCAGTTCCAATAATAAATAGATATGCTATTTTAATTGGGGTCAAACACCTAATATACAAGCAAGAACACTAAATATTTCTGCTGTTAAATGCTTCAGCATGATTTAATCGCAAATAATTAATGCAAAGGAAAGAATATGTCAAAAAACTCAGCAGTTGATGATTACATTGCGAGCAAAGCGACTTTTTCTCAAGAAATTTTAATACACCTTCGCCAGATCATTCATGATGCTTCACCAGATATAATAGAGACTATTAAATGGCGACAGCCTTGCTTTGAACATAATGGCTTAATTTGTGCATTTGCGGCCTTTAAAAAACATGTCAATTTTTCTTTTTTTAAAGGTCAGTTTTTAAACGACAGTGCAGGTATTTTCGTACCAAGCGACAATAACGAATTAACGGCGCTTAAGTTTAGCTCGATTAGCGACATACCAGAAAGTGAAGTGCTAAAAGGGTACATTCAGCAAGCTATCGCTCTAAATAGTAATGATGAGTTCAAAAAGAATGTAGCACCTCGCAAAGATAAAAGTGACCTTGTCATTCCCGACGATTTCGCGCATGCGCTAACAATCACACCAGCCGCAAAACGCGTCTTCAGTGAGTTTAGTTATTCAAAGCAAAAAGACTATATCGAGTGGATCACATCTGCAAAACGAGAAGCCACTAGAGCGACAAGATTGGCTACTGCTGTTGAATGGATTAGTGAAGGGAAAGGACGTAATTGGAAATACGAAAACTGTTAATCAACTGAAACTTCACAGAGCCATAACTTTATAAGTTAAAGCACGAGCTCTGTGGAGGTAATAACCTATATGTTTTGCAATAATTCTCGAGCAATAATCACTTTTTGAATTTCACTGGTGCCTTCATAAATTGATGTTACACGCACATCGCGCGCCATGCGCTCAAGCGGATATTCTTTTATATAGCCCGCGCCGCCCATTAACTGTAATGCGTCGTAACAAGCTTTATTGGCATTTTCAGTAGCAAATAGCTTGGCCATTGAAGCCGCCATTCCAAATGGCTGACCTTGATCTTTAGTGTAGGCTGCTTGCATCAAAAGTAATCGTGCAGCTTCCATCTCAGTATATCGCTCGGCTAACTTCCACTGTAAACCTTGAAAGTTTGATAGTGACTGACCAAATTGCTTACGATCAACAATGTAAGCTTTAGCATAATCAAGTGCGGCCAGGCCAACACCTAATGCTAATGAGCCAATACCGATTCGACCACCTGCCAGTTCACCTACCGCTACGCCAAAACCTTTATTTTCTGCTCCCATCATGGCTGTCGCTGGCACGCGACAGTTGTTAAAGTGAACTTCATTAGTCGGTGATGCTTTTTGGCCCATTTTTTCTTCAGGTTTGCCAATGGTTATGCCCGCAGTATCTGCTTCAACAATAAAGCACGAAATACCCTTACCTTTTTTGGCATCAGGGTCAGTAACCGCCCAAACCACAAATACATCAGCAAACGAGCCACTAGTAATATAGAGTTTACTGCCATTGATAATATAGTCATCACCGTCTTTAACCGCTTGCGTTTTCATGCCTGCGGGATCTGAACCTGCTGTGGCCTCAGTTAAACAAAAACCACCGGCACGATATTCACCACTACAAATTTTTGGCAAGTATTTATTTTTTTGTTCATCGTTACCTACCGCTTGTATAACCTCAGCGACCATATTAGTCACCGATGTGGTAACCGCTGTTGATGCACAAGCACGCGCTAATTCAGTTATTGCTAGGCTAAAAGCGACAGTGCCGGCTTCAACACCGCCATATTCAGCTTTAATATTTAAGCCCATAAAACCTAACTCATTCAGCTGAGCTAAGTTTTTTAAAAACAAACTTTGATCCATTGTTTCATCAAGCTTTGCCGCTACAGGTGCTAATTCACTATCGGCAAATTTTCGTGCCATATCTTGAATCATTATTTGTTCTTCAGTTAAAGACAAATCCATCAAACTTCTCACTTTTTATTAGCTTAATATTTATCACTATCGGTTAACGCTAAGCATATTGACGACTTTAATAAAGTCCTGACATATATTATACCCATTGGACTCACTTATTGATCACTTAACGAGAATGAATTCGTTTGAAATGCTATCGCCCTATTAGATAAAGTAATACCAAATGCGCTTACATTTGGTTATGAATATAACAAAAACGCGCCAAAACGCGTTTATAAATTTTGACTATTGTAGCAATTATCCAAGCACAAACCAAAGCAGACCAGCACCAAGAATGAGTCGATAAATTACAAAGGGCATCATGCCTATTTTATTTACTAAAATAAGAAAATAATGAATACAAGCATAAGCACTAACAAACGCCAGAGCACTGCCCAAGCCCATTGCTGACCAATCTACTGCTTCAGCTTCTAGAATTAACTTCAAGGTTAAATAACTGCCTGCCATGGCAATAGCAGGAATAGATAATAAAAAAGAAAAACGGGCAGCATTTTCTCTGCTTAAACCTAACATCAAACCGATAGTCATGGTGATACCTGAGCGCGATGTCCCCGGAATTAACGCGATGGCCTGAGCGAGGCCAATGAGCATAGCGCCTTTAAAACCTAAGTTTTCAATACTCTTGTTTTGTTTAGCTTTAATGTCTGCAAAGCCAAGCAAAAAGCCGAATAATAGCGTTGTTGCGGCAATAACAAGTGCACTACGCAAGTGCTCTTCAATAAAGTCTTTGCCCAATAAACCAAATAAGCCAGCAGGGATAGTGGCAAAAATAATCCACCAAGCTAATTTGCCATCGAAATTATTTCGCTCACCTTTTAAAGTGCCAAACCAAGCCACAGCCATACTGCCCACTTCTTTACGAAAATACAGCACTACCGCCATTAACGTCCCAACATGCACGGCAACATCAAATGCTATGCCTTGATCTTTCCAGCCTAAAATAGCCGAGGGTAAAATTAAGTGCGCCGAACTCGAAATTGGCAAGAATTCGGTTAAACCTTGAATTATCGCTAAAATAAAAACGTCAATTGTGCTCATATTAATTATTTCACCCTATTTATTCTTGCCCAAACTAAAGGCACTTTTTTTATCTGTTGTTGGTTTTTATCGTATTGTTGCCATAATTTTAAATAACTTTGGCCAATAATCGGATGAGTTAAATGCCCCGCAACCTCAGCTAACGGCCACAATACAAAAGCATTTTTGGTAATTTCATCACGAGGTATTTGCGCGGGTACTTCAGCAATAACATCATCATAAAGTAATAAATCTAAATCTAATGTTCGCGGACTAAACTTCTTTGCGTTTTGGCTTCGGCCGTTGGCGAACTCTATTTTGCGCAATGTTGCAGCAACTTCAGCCAAGCTGAGCTCTGTATTTAGCCCAACCACCATATTATAAAAGGCTTTACCTGCAAAACCTACAGCCTCACTTTCAAATAAGGAAGACAGTTTTAATGCGCCAAAGGTATCAGTTAACGCATTAAGCCCTTGTTCAATATAATGTTGACGATGAATGTTGCTACCAAGTGAAATATAAATTTCAGCCATTACAATATTTGATCTGATTGCTGTTGACTACGCTCGATTTCAACACCCACTGTCGTTGCATTATGCACCGCGGTTGGTTTCATTAATTTTAAGCGCAACCAAGGAATTTGATATTTATCGATAAGAAATGCAGCAATACGTTCAGCAAGAGTTTCAATTAAATCAACAGGATTTGCGTTGGCAAACTCGACTACAGCTTCAGAGATTGCTGCATAATCAAGCGTTTTAGCTAACTCATCATTTTCTGCTGCTTGTGCTGTATTCCAACCCATGGCTAAATCAACGACAAGTGTTTGCTTTATTTCTTTTTCCCACTGATAAAAACCAATGGTTGTTTGAAAGGTTAATCCTTCAATATAGACTTTATCCACACTAAAACCCTTACCTGGTTTGTTACTTTAGCCATTGCGTTAATTGAGATAGAACAAACAATCGCCACAACTTGCTTTACAAAATAAATGGCGAGTTTACCTGTGCAGGTCTAGAAAAACTAGTAAACATCACGCTACAATGGCAAAAAGCTAAAAACAAAAAGATTATTTTTATAGTTTTTGCTGGAGGAATTGGGTATCACTAGTTTATTTGTAACATTTTTAATGGTGATTATGGCTTACTTAGTAGGTTCAATTTCGAGTGCCATTTTACTTTGCAAACTACTGAGTTTACCTGATCCTCGTTCTGCAGGTTCAAAAAACCCGGGTGCAACAAATGTGTTACGCATTAGTAATAAGTTTGTTGCCGCAGCAGTTCTTGTTTTTGACATACTCAAAGGCACATTACCGGTATGGGGTGGCTATTTCTTAGGCTTAGAACCGTTATATTTAGGCGTTATTGCTGTCGCGGCTTGTTTGGGACACATGTACCCAATATTTTTTAATTTTGCCGGTGGAAAAGCCGTTGCGACTGCGTTTGGAGTACTATTACCTATTGGTTTGGACTTAGGTGGATTGCTTATTTTAACCTGGTTATTAGTCGCTAAAGTTACAAGATATTCAAGCCTAGCAGCCATTGTTACCGTATCAATGGCACCCATCTATACTTGGTTATTAAAACCTATTTATGTCTACCCTGTTTTAATGTTATCTGGGCTGATCATCTTTCGACATAAAGATAATATTATCCGGTTGATACAAGGCACAGAGTCAAAAATATCTTTTACTAAAAAATAACTTCATCTTGTATCAGGTATATTAAATTGGCTCTAAGGTATCTAATGGCCAGCGCGGCGTGGCTTTAAAGGTTAAATCTGTATCCACACCGGCTTTTAAACGCTGTAATCCTGCGTAGGCAATCATGGCACCATTATCAGTACAAAACTCAGGTCTAGGGTAGAATACTTCACCACCTAGCTTCTTAGTAATCTCTGCTAACTTCTCTCTTAACGCTGTATTAGCACTAACACCACCGGCAATCACTAAACGATTTAAATCGCATTGTTTTAATGCTCTTTTACATTTAATTGCTAAGGTATCAACTACCGCTTCTTGGAAAGCATAAGCAATATCAGCTTGTGTTTGCGCTTTTTGCTCAGGTGTTAATTCTTCTTTTTCTTCTTTACGAATAGTATTAGCGGCTGAAGTTTTTAAACCACTAAAGCTAAAGTCTAACCCTGGTCTATCCGTCATAGGCCGCGGGAACTTATAACGGCCTTTTCGACCACTTTCTGCCATTTTCGCTAATACCGGTCCGCCAGGGTAATCAAGCCCGAGTAACTTGGCAGTTTTATCAAAGGCTTCACCTGCAGCGTCATCGACAGATTCGCCTAATAATTCATAGTGACCAATTCCGTCAACGCGCACCAACATGGTGTGGCCGCCCGACACCAATAAAGCCACGAATGGAAAATCAGGCGCATTTTCTTCCAGCATTGGTGCTAATAAATGTCCTTCCATATGATGTACAGGTACGGCGGGTAAGTTCCAGCCATAAGCCAAACTACGACCAATTGAACAGCCGACTAATAAAGCGCCAACTAAGCCAGGTCCTGCAGTATAAGCAACGCCATCTAAATCAGCCGGTGTTAAGTTAGCATCAGCAAGTACTTCCTTGATTAAGGGAATCGTTTTACGAACATGATCACGTGATGCCAACTCAGGCACTACTCCACCATAATCGGCATGAACTGCGATTTGACTATATAATCTGTGAGCAACTATGCCTTCGGGTAAATTACCTTTTCCATCATCATAAATGGCAATACCTGTTTCATCACAAGAGGTTTCAATTCCTAAAATTCGCATAGCTTTTATTTACCTAGCAGGGTTACATCAATATAAGAAGTCGACTAATTACTAGCATTAAGAAAGCAGCCATCATTTGGCTGATGATTTTACCTATGCACCAAGCAACTTTCAATTTATAGCGTATAAAGATAGCTAAAATATTTTTAAGGCCGGCTTTAAGACTACCATTATAACTTATAATTAATGACTCAAAATAAGCCAGTTCCTTACAATGTAAATACCACGGTAACTATTTCGGCAACAATTTATACAATAAAACAGCTGAAAAATTGATTACTACTTTACATTTCTATAGCGTTCGCATTAGAATACGTCACCAATTTTTAATAGAGTGGGTGAAGATGAGGCCATCCGGCTGAAATCAGACACCGATTTAATATAGATTTCTAACTAAGGTAAAACAGTACATGCCAGTAATTAAAGTAAGAGAAAACGAACCATTTGACGTTGCACTACGTCGTTTCAAACGTTCATGTGAAAAAGCAGGTATCCTTTCAGAAGTTCGCCGTCGCGAATCTTACGAAAAGCCGACTTGGGAACGTAAGCGTAAAAAAGCAGCAGCAGTAAAACGTGCAGCTAAAAAAGTTTCTCGTGAGAACGCTCGTCGCGTTCGCATGTACTAAGAATACCTTAGTTAATCCTGAGTCAACTGAGTTAACTTAAACGTAAATTAAATATGAGTCTACTTAGCCAACTTAAAGATGAAATGAAAAATGCCATGCGTGCCAAAGACAAACTTCGTCTTGGCGTAATTCGTATGGCACTTTCTGCGATAAAACTGGCAGAAATTGATCACAATACAGAAGCAACTGATGAAAATGTCATTGCCTTGTTAACCAAAATGGTTAAACAGCGCAAAGAATCTATCAAAATGTTTACTGAAGGTGGTCGTGATGAATTAGCAGCTAAAGAAGCTGCAGAAATCATCGCCTTAGAATATTTTCTTCCGCAACCATTATCAGCAGATGAAATTAACCAACTGATTACAAAAACTATTGCTGATACCGATGCAGCCTCAATGGCTGATATGGGTAAAGTTATGGCGGTGTTAAAGCCGCTAATGCAAGGTAAAGCCGACATGGGCGCAGTAAGCGGCCAAGTTAGAGCAATTTTAAACAGTTAGTTAATCTTCCTTTTGAACTTCAATGTTCATTCTGAATATAAACCGCGATAGCCTTGGCCTCGCGGTTTTATTTTAACTAGCACACACAAAGTTACTATTCTCCCAATATTAATTGTGTAAAATAGTGCTTTATCTAGAAATAATGGTATTTATGGCTGGTATGATCCCTCGACAGTTTATTGATGACTTATTGGCAAGAGCTGATATTGTCGAATTGATAGATTCTCGCGTACCACTAAAAAAAGCGGGTAAAAATTACCAAGCTTGCTGCCCATTTCATACTGAAAAATCGCCCTCTTTTAGCGTTAGCCAAGATAAACAATTTTATCACTGCTTTGGTTGTGGTGAACATGGTAATGCCATTTCGTTTTTGATGGAGTTCGACCGTTTAGAGTTTCCAGACGCAATAGAAGAGTTGGCTTCCCATTACAATATGGACGTGCCACGCGAACAAAATACCCGTTCACCAGCACAACAAAAACAAGATCAAAAAGCCTACATACAAAAACAAGACGACTATGAATTAATGGCGCAAATCAGCCGGTTTTTTCAACAACAATTAAAAGTAGCCGCTGATAAAGATGTAGCAATAAATTATCTAAAAGGTCGAGGCTTAAGCGGCGAAATAGTTAAACGCTTTGGTATTGGCTACATCAGTGATGCCTGGGATGGCATGATGAAAGTCTTTGGCCGCAGTGGTCCAGTAAATCAACAACTTGTTGATTTAGGTATGGCCATTCAAGGTGATAAAAATAAACCTTATGACCGATTCAGAGGCCGTATTCAATTTCCTATTCGTGATAAACGTGGACGCGTTATTGGGTTTGGTGGTCGAGTACTAAGTGACGGCACACCTAAATATCTTAACTCACCAGAAACGCGTATTTATCATAAAGGCCAAGAACTCTATGGCTTATTTGAAGCAAAACAAGCCATTAAGCAACTAACTCGTTTAGTCGTGGTTGAAGGCTATATGGATGTAGTTGCACTTGCTCAACATGGTGTTGATTACGCAGTTGCCTCACTTGGCACGGCAACAACACCCGAGCAACTACAAACCTTATTTCGTACCGTAAAAGAAGTTATTTGCTGTTACGATGGCGACCGAGCAGGCCGCGACGCCGCATGGCGTGCAATGGATAATGCCTTGCCTTTGATTCAAGATGGTTACAGCTTAAAATTTGTGTTTTTACCTGACGGACAAGACCCTGACTCAATGATACGAGAGCAAGGCCAAGCCGCTTTTGAACAAATATTAGATAATGCCACACCGTTATCGCAATTTTTGTTTGAGCACTTATTAAGTAAAATTGACATGAGCTCTCCCGAAGGAAAAGGGGCTGCAATTGGAGCTTTTCAACCTTATTTAGCCAAATTGCCTGAAAGTAATCTAAAAGACGCAATTGTGACCAAACTAGCAAATCAATTTGGTGCAAGTAATGAAATGCAATTAAAAAAATTACATAAAAACTTTGCTAACGTCACTGAAAATAAAGCCAAAGCTAAGCGACCTAAAATCACCCCAGTGAGACTCGCTATTGCATTATTGCTTGAGCATCCCCATATAGTAGAAATATTACCCGACCCGGCAATTTTAAATGAATTGAATATGCCAGGTATTCCTTTGCTAAATACACTGTTAGCATTGTGTAAGAAAAATCCAAAGGTAAATAGTGCACAATTAATTGAGCACTTTAGAGGCCAGGAAGCCGGAAAACAATTAACAAAATTGATGTGTTTAGAACATCATGTCGAAGCAGAAAACGCCGAAAGCATGTTTTTAGATTTAATTGAAAACTTTTTAAATGTTTTTATTGAACAACGCACAGAGCAATTATTAGAAAAAGAACGTAACGGCGGCTTAACGTTAACCGAAAAGCAAGAATTGCACGGTTTACTTAGCGCTTAGAAACAATATCGTTCAAATTAGATTTAGCACAAACAGAAGCGCAGTTTATCGCTGGTAATTTAGTAAATATTTCGCTATAATTTCCGGCTAACTGTTGTAATTTTGATAGCCATAAATAGGTGGACACTCGTCAATGGATCAAGCCCCGCAATCTAGACTTAAAGAGTTAATAATCAAAGGTAAAGAGCAAGGTTATTTAACTTTTGCACAAGTTAACGATCATCTCCCTCAGGATATTATCGATTCAGATCAAGTTGAAGATATCATTCGAATGATTAACGACATGGGTATTCAGGTGTTTGAAAACGCTCCTGATAACGATACGTTAATGATGAGTGAAGCAAATACTGATGAAGATGCTGCTGAAGCTGCTGCGCAAGCACTTGCTACCGTTGAAAGTGAAATCGGTCGTACTACAGATCCCGTTCGCATGTATATGCGTGAAATGGGTACGGTAGAGCTATTGACGCGTAAAGGCGAAATTGTAATCGCCAAACGCATCGAAGAAGGTATCAAAGAAGTACAACGTTCTGTTTCTGAATATCCGCCAGCAATTAATTACTTGCTTGAGCAATGGGATAATTTTGAAGCCGAAGAAGTACGCTTAAGCGATATTATCGTTGGCTTTTTAGACCCTGATGCTGAAGATGAAGAAATTCCAGCGGCAGCGACTCATATCGGATCTGAGCTTTCTAAAGAAGAATTAGCTAACGAAGATAAATCTGATGAGGAAGACGAGGAAGAAGAAGACACTGGTCCTTGTCCTGAAGAAGCCCGTGAAAAATTCACTGCTTTGCGCACAGCATACGAGTTTGCTAATAAAGTCATTAAAAAGAAAGGCCGTGGTCATGCTGATGCACAAGCGGCCATCGATGCTTTAGCTGAAGTATTCAAAGAATTTAGAATCGTACCAAAAGTATTTGATCGCCTAGTGAAAAACATGCGTAGTGTTATGGACCGTTTACGTGTTCAAGAACGCTTAATCATGAAACACTGTGTGGTTGGTGCAGGTATGCCAAAAACTACCTTCATCAAAATATTTCCGGGTAATGAAACCTCGAAAAGTTGGTTTGAAGAACAAAAAGAAGCTGGCCTACCTCACTCAAAGAAAATGGCTGACATCGAATTAGATGTTGAGCGCTGTATCTACAAACTGAACATGTTAGAAGAAGAAACCTATCTTAACGTTCACGGCATAAAAGACATTAACCGTCGTATGTCGATCGGTGAAGCGAAAGCTCGTCGTGCGAAAAAAGAAATGGTCGAAGCTAACTTACGTTTAGTTATCTCAATCGCGAAAAAATACACCAACCGTGGTTTACAGTTCTTGGATTTAATTCAAGAAGGTAACATTGGTTTGATGAAAGCAGTTGATAAGTTTGAATACCGTCGTGGTTATAAGTTTTCAACTTATGCTACCTGGTGGATACGCCAAGCTATTACTCGTTCAATTGCTGATCAGGCGCGTACTATCCGTATTCCAGTACATATGATTGAAACGATTAACAAACTTAATCGTATTTCACGTCAAATGTTACAAGAAATGGGTCGCGAGCCAACACCTGAAGAATTAGCTGAACGCATGATTATGCCAGAAGATAAAATTCGTAAAGTGTTAAAAATCGCAAAAGAGCCAATTTCAATGGAAACGCCAATTGGTGATGATGAAGATTCTCACTTAGGTGACTTTATTGAAGATGGTAGCGGTGAATTACCGGTTGATTCTGCAACTGCTGAAAACTTGAAAGATGCGACACATGAAGTATTAGCTGGTTTAACAGCGCGTGAAGCAAAAGTATTAAGAATGCGCTTTGGTATCGACATGAACACTGATCATACCCTTGAAGAAGTAGGTAAACAATTTGATGTAACACGTGAACGTATTCGTCAAATTGAAGCAAAAGCATTACGCAAATTGCGCCACCCTTCACGCTCAGAGCAACTAAAAAGTTTCTTAGACGGTGAGTAATTAATTTTATCGAATTAATTATATAAAAATCCAGCTACGTGCTGGATTTTTTTTAGCTTAAATTTAACGTACACAACATTCATGAGCCAGATAGTAGCTGCGTACTATTCTTTTTTATTCATGCCATGTTCTGGTGATGTTAAAAACGTTTCATCGGTTAAGGTATCTAGAAACGCTAACAAATCTTGTTTCTCCTGGGGCGTTAATTCAAAACCCTTAACAAATTGACTTTTCATTGGGTTGGCTCTGCCATCTCCTTTATATTGACCACCTTTTATATTACGCCCACCGGCAGCATAAATATCGATAACCTCAGCAAGTGTCGCAACACTACCATCATGCATATAAGGTGCAGAATGGCGAATATTTCGTAACGTGGGCGCGCGAAAACGGCCATTGTCTTTTGCTAAGGTAGATATATCAGCGAGTCCGATATCTTTGCTAGGATAACCAAATTCACCTTTATTTATTTCAACATAATACAAACCCGTATTGTGAAATGGCCTGCGATCAATCAGCTGCTGTTCATGACCTGTTGATTGCGTAAAATTAAAACCTCCATGACAGTGATGACATTCTAAACGCTCAGAAAAAAACAAGTTCATGCCTCGAATAGCAGCAGCAGAAATAGCATCATCATCACTTAAATAAGCATATTTATCGAAAGGTGAATTTAATGAAATTAAACTGCGCACATAACTCGCTAAAGCTTTTACTATCAGCTCAAAACTAACTGGCTGTCTTGGAAAGGCCAAATTAAAAGCCTGCAGATATTCTTGCGTTTTAAAGCGTGCAAGCACTTCGGCTTCATGTCCGGTTATGCCAAGTTCAATAGGTGATTCATCAAACATAGGCAGCAATATTTGTCGCTCAAGCGACGTAATGCCATAATGAGCCCAGGTTAAGGTTTTATTATAAGCGATATTGACTAGAGCGGGTGCATTACGGCGATGTAATACACCTGTTGAACCAACAGATACCGACAATGGCTCTGAAAATGAATATTGTTGTAGGTGGCAACTTTCACAAGATTGCTGCTTGTTAGCTGATAGGTTTTTATCAAAAAACAGTTGTTTTCCTAACGCAACTTTCTCATGACTCATCGGGTTATTTGTTGGTACTTGTGGCTTAGGAAACCCATCAATAATAGGCCATTTATAGCTAACATCTAACTTTTTAGCGTTATCACAGCCAAAAAGCATGGCAGTTAAAGCTAAGCATATTGTCGTAGCTATAAATCTATTCAACATCTTTTTTTTCACTTTCAGACTTAATTGTTATCGCCTCAAATACACTTGAAACAATTGTTGTACCTTTAGTTTTATTATCAAAAGCTAAGTTTTTAAATAATTGCTGACAGCTATCTTGATCTTGTTCTGATTGGCAGCTTGATGACGCCGTTAAGTCAACATTTTTCAACAGAGCAGCTAAGTCAAGATTGAGTACCAGTTGGTTACCCTCACCTTTAGCTATAGGTAAATCAAAATAGAAAGTATTTGGATATCGACAGCCTTGTTCAGGCGCTCGCATAACACTGGCTGATTTACAGCCTGTCGAGCCCAAATGAAATAACCATTGCTCATTATTAGTGGCAAGCTCAAGTCGCATAAATTTATGGCCAGTTTGCCAAACCCAAAACATTGACGGTAAATTTAACGGGCTTTTTTGACTAATGGGGTTTAAATGATTGACCTTAAAAGGCACGCCAAGTGTAAAGCGAATGGCGCTATTTTCATTGATACTAGCACCAGAGATAGGTTCAAGCTCGATAATCCAATTACTGTTTTTAATTGAGCCCGTTTGCTGCTTAACAGAGGGGCAGTTAGTGCCAAGCAAAACCGTATCATGGGCTTGAAAAGGGTTTTGCGCTAAATTAAGCTTTTGCCAACCCGTTTTATCTGAACCTAATTGAACGTCACTAATAAAAAATTGAAATTGTTCAATAAACCAGGTTTTATTTACCTCGCCAGTATCAAATGGTATTTGGCAGTCAAGTACATCGTTCTGCCATAGTAACTGCACATTAATCTGCGGATTACTCGACGACGTAAAGCTAAAAAAATATCCAGACACACTGAGGAAAATAATAAATGCGGCTGAATATACATACTGCTTATTACTTAACATAAACTCCACTTCAAGGTCATTAAGGCTATAAATATAAGTTTTTTCATACAAGTTAAAAACTCTAGCGGTTAGAAAGCAATTATTTAAAAAACAATTCAAATGCGTTAAAGTAATATATAACATTTTATTAACATAAGGACTATCTGATGTTGCGTATAACATGGATTTTTGTAGTGTTGGTGACCATGCTTTATAGCCACCTAACATTTGCCCACTCAGAACACGACAAAGCACGTTTTGTTGCAAAAAAAGGCAAAGACACAGGAAAATGCGATCAGGTACTAAGACCTTGTAAAACTATTGCTTATGCTGTTAAACAAGCGAATAAAGGCGATAAAATATTAGTTTCTGCTGGTGAATATACGGTTAATTCCAGTGAAGAGTTATTCTATTTAAAAAGTGCTTTAGTACCGATTTTTGGTGGCTACAATCGCTTTGACCACTTTCAAAGCCAAAGCCCAGATACCAACCCGACAGAGTTGAAAAATATTCCAGCAGATATGGCCGAGCCCTTACGTCAGCAAGGTTTTGTTGTTCTAGCTGACGGTAAATCGCTATTTGCCAATAACAGTCCTGAAGGCAATGCACTACAGAGCAAACTCGATAGTTACTATACCTTAAGTCAAAAGCAGACGGGGGTCGATTGTGTTGACGGCTCAGCAGGTAGCTTTGCTTGTAACAATATCGATTTACTTGCCCATATGCCCTTAAATGAATTTTCTAGTAAGCCAAATGCTGCTAACGATATTTGGGGTCATGTAGATTTAAATACCGGTGATGAATATGCCTTGATAGGTTTGCGCAATGGCGTTGCCGTAGTTAATGTTACTGACCCAGAGAACCCTGAAGAAGTTGGCACCATATCAGGCCTTAACTCTAGCTGGCGCGATATCAAAGTTTATCAATATTTTGATAGCAGTATCAATGCATGGCAAGCCTACGCTTACGCCACTGTCGATAGCGCAACCGATTACGTAACTATTATTAACCTCAACCAACTACCTAACTCAGTTAATTTAGTCGAGAAGAATAGAGTTGTGACTAAAGCGCATAATGTTTACATTACCAATGTTGATCACACGCTTAACATTGCTTTACCTGGCTTAACACCTAGCTTACAACTTATTGGTAGTAACAAGTTTGGTGGCGCCTTTCACAGTTATTCATTAAAAAATCCTGCGACATTAACGCCATTATCTAATAATTATTTTGGCTCAGGTTACACTCACGATGGCGCTTCACTAAACATTACCGATAGTCGAAAGGAAAGCCAATGTAACACCCGAGGAGATAGCTGTACTGTTTTCATTGATTTTAATGAAAAGGAAATGAAACTTTGGAATATCACAGATGCTTCTGCCACAACCCTACTTGGCACAGGTGAATATAACGATGTGGCAAAAAGTAATCAATATGTGCACTCGGGGTGGGGTACGGAAGATAAACAGCATATATTCTTACATGATGAATTTGATGAGAAAGACGGTGGCTTAAACTCTACCGTGCGTATTTTCTCCATTGCTGATCTTAATAACCCGACACAAGTGGGTCAATGGACCGGCCCAACTCGCGCGATTGATCATAATGGCTTTGTTCGTGGTAACCGATATTACATGTCAAACTATGAACGCGGCTTAACCGTATTAGATATTACTGATCCTGCAAATCCAGTCGACGTTGGTTTTTTCGACACTTATACACCGTCGAATAACGCCGGTTTTAACGGCGCTTGGGGTACTTACCCCTTTTTACCCTCAGGTAATATTTTAGTGAGTGACATTGGCAGCGGTTTATACATTTTAAAAGACCGTACACATGAATCTAGCCAAGGCAAAGTAACCTTTACTAATAAAGCCATAACAGCTAACCAAGGTGAAACCCTAACAGTTAACGTGCAACGTAGTAGCGCTAGCAACCCTGATCAGGCCATAGCCATTAATTACCAGCTATTACCCGGTAGTGCAAAAGAAAATAGCGACTACACGCCAGTAGCTGGCACATTAACTTGGGCTGCCAATGACATAGCCGATAAAACTATCAATATCGATATTGCCAGTGACTCAACGGGTGAAGAGTTTCAAGAGCAATTTTTTGTACGTTTAAGCCAACCAAGCAATAGCGCCACACTCGGTAGTAATAGTTACCTAACGGTTAATATTGACGGCCTTATCGACAGTGGTTCATTGTCATTCACCACATCTGAAACAACCGTAGCTGAAAACCAAGGCACGCTAGATATAGCACTTGCACGTCAAGGAAGCTCGACAGGAGCAGTGTCTGTTTCGTATTTATTAAGCTCTGGCACAGCCATTATTGGTGAAGATGTTGAATCAGCTTCAGGCACCGTAAATTGGCCAGATGGTGACTCAACAGAAAAAAACATTCAAATTGTGATTATTGATGACACTGAAAGTGAAATTAATGAGAATTTCACCATTGCCTTATCAGCGGTTGATGGTAGTAATCTAGGTGTAAATACCCAGTACACAGTAACTATTTCAGATGACGATAGTAATACAGCCCCCATAGTAACTTTAGCTGAAAATAGTGAAGTAAACACCGCTGCAACGGTTAGCGTAACTGCAACAGCAGCGGATAATGAAAATGACCCCATGACTTACTTGTGGCAACAAACAGCTGGAACTAGTATCAATTTAACTAACGCCGACACTTTAGTAGCAGGCTTTGTAGCCCCATCAACAGCCGGTAATATAACGCTTTCATTCACCGCCACTGACTCTAAAGGACTATCGACCAGTGACACAATCACACTAACGGTTATAGCAATGCCAGCGGGAATGCCAATACCACTAACAGCAGATAAGTCTTCGGGTAGTGGTTCAATCGGATATTTCGTCATCTTTATGCTGGTGTTATTAACTAGAAAACAAATAAAATAAGCAATAAAGCCAGTTGAGCGATTAGCGAAACAGCAAATCGCTCAACTATTGAACTATCAGACTCTTTTATCAGGTTTTTTAACTTTATAATGGTGACAACAAAATAAAAAATGCTTATACTTCCCGCCGCTTTTGATTAACCTTTCGCGTTTATCAGAGCAGATTAACAAGATGGCCCCTTAGCTCAGTTGGTTAGAGCATCCGACTCATAATCGGCAGGTCCCCTGTTCAAGTCAGGGAGGGGCCACCATCTACTACTCTCATACAGTCTAAAATTATCCCAAACACCATATACAGCCTAATAAAAACTTAGAAAACATACCTGTACAATTCTGAGAGCGTCTTGCTAAATCTCAAATCTTTAGTAACATTGATAGTAACACGTACCTAATGTTACTAACTTTGGTGTTACTAAAATGGCTAGAACAACAAAACCCTTAACAAATACGGAAATAAAACAAGCTAAACCAAAAGACAAAGAGTACAACCTTGTTGATGGTGATGGATAGTCTTTGCGAGTCAAACCCAAAGGCTCAAAGCTTTGTTTGTTTAATTATTATCGACCAATAACAAAAAAACGGGCTAATATCAGTTTTGGCTCATACCCTGCCTTATCACTGCACAAGCAAGAGAGTTAAGAAAAAAACCAAAGAGCTGTTAGCTCAAGGTATTGATCCTAAATACCACCGTGAAGAACAAGTACTCAACTATGCCACCCATAATAACTTGCACAATAACCAAGCACATATAGGGTAATCTACAGATAATCCAATAAACTCATTTATTTGGTAAATAAGTAGTTTAGTAATGATTATCATGAATTTATCCTAAACCGCTGAATTTCATGCAAGTTTTAAACTCTATACGAAGATAGCCTTATTTTGATTGGTATATAGTTCAGTTTTTAAGCGCTATTCAAACAAGCTTGTTCATTCGCGATGCCGTGTGTGCGTTTTAAGCCGACATGTTCAGTAAATTCACACAAATGCTCTGCTGTCCCTACAGCGCCGGTGAATATACCTTCAAAATTAGTGGTAAGTTTTAGCCAGCTTTCATCACTGTTCTGAAGCCTTGACAGTGTTTTTTTGTTCGCTTTTAGCATTTATTGCACCGCGATTATCTTCTCTAATCAATCTGCCTGCTTCACCCACCAACGTTAAGTAATCTTTTAAGCTAAAGGAAATACCTGATATTTTGTTTTCATGGCCATTGCCTGTAAAAACTAATAACGCTGTCGGTTGTTCGACTTTTATCGCGGCTTTGATACGTAGTTGAATACTGGTGTAGCTTGACTGCTCAGGAGTAGGTGCAATCCCGGCACGTACAGGGTTTAAGTCAACATATGCCATGTAAGACAGTAATGTTCCTTCATCGAGTAGTGCTTGTGATTTGAAACGTCCTTCCCAAAAATGACCTGAGCACTTATCTTCTTTGTTCGCTTGTCGGGCAATCGGCTCGTTTAAAGCACGCATAAACCAACTGATATCGATTAAGCGTTGGTTATAAATCAGCGCTGTTTCTTCAACCATTTCCATCTCGAATTTAGTTAATGATTGTCTCGCTGATATTTACTGGTCAAAATGGCGCCTTTAAACAACTTATGCCAACGGGAAAGTACCTATAGCGTAGACCAACTTTTCACTTGTTCACTATCAACATGCAGTACTAGATGTAAGTGATTATGCATTAGGGCATGAGTGCAAATATCAATGAAAAATACCTGAGATAATTGAAAAATGCGCTTCTCAATTCAATGACGCCTGTGCTCATAACTGACACCGGTTTCTTTATCCACACCACATAAAAAGGCTTTGCGAACGGCTCTGCTGTAAATATGATAATAGGGCGTATCGGAAAAACTGATTTGCTGTGAACGAGGCTTAGGCATATCAATCACCACACTTAAAAAGGATAAATCAAGTGTAGTTTTTGTTCAAAATATCAGCAAGTTATTGTGGGTGGTTTAATGAATCTTTTAAAGAATATCTTTAAATTACCTGATGTAGTTTCCGACGGTGTTATTATTTAAGATTATAATATTAAATACATATTCCCTGAACTACTTTTAATTTCATTATTGCTCGCGAATTAAACTATACTCGATTTGCACAAATAATTTTATATAGAACAAGCGATATAAAAATTGTATTATTAATGTTCGTTATATCGATATTTTTCTTATTAAAAGTAGTAAAGTAAATTTGACCTTTTTCCTTTGTACGAATAAGTTCTATTTTTCAGCAACTCATGTCTCTCGCAAATTATTTTTATTTGTTTTTTGGGCAATGCTATCTATTACTCCCATTTTATCAATTAGTTCTGATGCTAAGCAGCTTGTAGCCAACAAAATAGAACTAGACAGTGCAAAAGCTATTTCAATAGCGCTCAACCAAAGAATACAAACTGGACAAAAATTTCAAATTAAAAATGATACTTTCGACGCCGATTTTTCAAATAAAGGTTGGAAGTTCAACTCCCTCAAAGACGGCCCAACTTGGGACTGGACATTAACAAAAACCAATATCGTAGAGCCAATCAATTTATCCGCGGCACCTGAAGCCTTTAATCAACGAGATATTCGTTACTATCGTGGTCCCATTATTGAGCAATACATTGCTAAGGCCCAAAGTATAGAACAGCAATTTATTATTCCGGCACCATTAGCGTTAAATGGTAAATCACTAGAAATAGAAGGTCGTATTAATTCTTCAGGTACATTTATTGACACAACAAATGGCTGGTTATGGCAAAACGATAAAGGCGTAGTTAGCCTGGGCGATGTAACTGTATTTGACGCTAATGGGCTTGAGCTTGCTGCCACAATGGAAATCGGTGAGCATTATTCACGTATTATTGTTGATGGTGAAGCTTTAGCTAACGCAAGTTACCCTGTATTAATCGATCCTGAAGTAGGTACTAACGACTTTAGAGTCAGCACTATGGGGCCTGATGGTTCTACTGGTTATACTGCTGATAACCCTGCTATTGCCTACAACAGTAGTTTAAATGAGTATTTAGTCGTTTGGGAAGGCGATGATGATACCTTGCCACTAGTTGACCAAGAAATAGAAATATTTGGCCAACGCATAAATGCTGAAACAGGAGCGCTTGTCGGCTCCCGTATAAGAATCAGTGAAATGGGGCCTGACGGTGATACCACTTACAGAGCAAATACTCCTACTATTGCCTACAGTAGTGCCGAAGATGAATATCTTGTTTGTTGGAGTGGTGATGATGATAGTGCACCTAAAGTTAATGAAGAGCTTGAAATTCACTGTAATTATGTTGTTGCTGCAACAGGAACTACACCATTTTTCCCCTTTATATATTCAGATATGGGCACTGATGGCAGTGTAAATTACTCTGCATTCAACCCTGATGTTACTTATAACGCAATCAATAACGAGTACCTATTAGTTTGGGAAGGAAGTGACAATACAGGGACCTTGGTAGCAAGTGAATTTGAGATATACGGTCAAAGAATATTAAGTACCACAGGCGCAGAAATTGGTAGCAATGACTTTCGCATAAGTGATATGGGTAATGATGGTGATGCTGACTTTGATGCTCTACGCCCAGCGGTAACACACAATACAACAGATAATGAGTATTTGGTAGTTTGGGCGGGAGAAAATCAAGCACTTTCCAATGAATTTGAAATTTATGGACAACGTATTGATGGCTCATCTGGCACAACGCTTGGCACCAATGAACTAGGTGATAATGATTTTAGAATTAGCGATATGGGTGATGATAATTCAAGCGCTTACAGTGGTTTTGAGCCAGATGTAGCTTATAACACTTTTAATAACGAATATCTCGTCGTTTGGGAAGGGGAAGATAATATATTACCCTTAGTTATCGGTGAAACTGAAATATTTGGTCAACGATTATCCGGGACTACAGCAGTCGAGTTGGGTAGCAATGATTTTCGCATTAGTGATATGGGCACTGATACCAGCACCACTATATTTGCTCTCGCTCCGGCTGCAACTTACAACTCTGCTAACAATGAATACTTAGTGGTTTGGAATGGAGATGATGACAGCGCCACAAGTGTGGATGATGAATTTGAAATTTACGGTCAAAGGCTTATTGCAAGTAGTGGTTTAGCAATAGGTACAAATGATTTTCGCATTAGTAATATGGGAACAGATGGTGATGCTGATTTTGATGCGTTAGAGCAGACTGTATTATATAACCCAAAAAATAATGAATACTTAGTGGTTTGGTCAGGTGAAAATCAAACATTAGTGGATGAATTTGAAATTTATGCTCAACGTATCACTAATGATTTATCATTAGTGATTAATGAAGTTGACTACGATCAACCGGGTACTGATAACAACGAATTTATCGAATTAAAAAATATTGGCGATGCAGGAATTAATTTAAGTAATTTTACAATTGAGTTATATGATGAAAATTTAACTACCGTATACAAAACCTTAACTCTGCCCAACACTATTTTAGCTCCTGGCGATTATTATGTTATTTGTAGTAATGCGAGTCGTGTGAATAACTGTGATCAAGACGATGCAATTGATATTAATTTAATTCAAAATGGGGCGCCTGATGCTATAGCTCTGAAATTAAATTCAACAATTATAGATGTGATAAGTTACGAGGGTAATAGCTCTCCCCCCTATATTGAAACCTCAGGCTCTGGCATTGTTGATCTTTCAACGATGAATTCTGGTGGTATCGGCCGTTTTCCTGATGGTAGCGATACTGACAATAATAGCGCCGATTGGTCTTTCTTATGTACAACCCCTGGAAGTGCTAACATCAATGTAACTTCCGATTGTAATGTTGCTTCAGTGTTAACCATAACTGGTACGGCGTTAAATTATACTGAAGGTGATGGTGCAGTCCAAATTGATAACTTAGCTACCGCAAGCGATTTTGATTCTGTCGATTTTGACTTAGGCGACCTGAGTATAGATATTACAGCAAATGGCAGCACTAATGATCGATTATCCATTAAAAATATTGGTAATGCCGGTGGCGAAATTGGCTTTGATACTGGGACAGGTAATGTTAGCTATGAAGGTACCTTAATTGCGACATCATCTGGTGGCAACAACGGTAGTACACCACTTGTGATAAGTTTTAATGCAAATGCGACAATTACCGCAATTAACGCGTTGATTAAAAATATTACCTTTGAAAATATATCAAACAGTCCAAGTACGCTTAACAGAACTGTCAGCCTTATTTTAACCGACGATGACTTAGATGCCAGTAATACTGTTACAAAAAGTATTACTGTGGCAAACACTAATAATACTGGCAGTATTACCATTGATGACACCACACCAAACCAAGGACAGTTACTGACCGCCACCGTCACGGATATCGATGGTGTTTCTGGCGTAATTACCTACCAATGGCTGCGTGGCGCCACGGTGGTTAGCACGGCACAAACTTACACCACCGTACAAGCCGATGTCGGCCAAACCTTAACCGTCAACGCCAGTTATACCGACGACCAAGGCAGTGCAGAAACCCCTGTCAGCAGTGCTACAAATTCTGTTATTAATATTAACGACTCTCCAATTTCTATATCACTTTCAAATAATTATATTGAAGAGAGTCTGCCTATTTCTACCGTTATTGGTCTGCTATCAACTGCAGATCCCGACTTTAATGATAGTTTTACTTATACATTGGTTGAAGAGACGGGTAATAATGATAACGCGGCTTTCACAATAAATGGACAATATTTACAAAGTGCCGAAGTGCTAAATTTTGAAATCCAATCCACCTATAGCATTCGTATAGAGAGTGAGGATTTTGAGGGGTTAAAAACAGCACAAAATTTTACTATTGAAGTAATAAATATCAATGAAGCAATTGAAGCAAATAACGATACTGTAAGTGGTAACGAAGACAGTGTATTACTTATTGATGTTTTTGAAAATGATGTTGCAGAGGTGACATTAACACAAGAACACATACAGATTATAAGTTTCCCTGAACATGGCCAACTAGAGTTTAATCAAGTACATCAAAAGCTGCAATACACGCCTATTGAAAACTACTTTGGTGCGGATAGTTTTACCTACCAACTCTCTGTTAACGAACTCACGTCATCAACAGCGACCGTTTCGATAAACATTATTAATGTTAACGATCCTCCTCAATTTGACAATATGCCAATAACTGAAATTAGGCTTGAAGAACAATATAGCTTTGCTATTGAAACTTCTGATATTGACAACGATGAATTACATTTAACGCTGATCAGTGGCCCTGCCTGGCTCACTCTCAATAATAATATTTTACTTGGAAGTCCGACTGACGAAGATCTAGGTGAAAGTTTAGTGACACTGCAAGTAGATGACAGCGCTCTTATCAACCAGCAATCTTTTATACTGAAGGTGCTGCCTAAATTTGCACCTGATCTCACTGTTGCCATTAAGGCTAATTCACAAATATCGATCGTTGATGAAATACTCGATTATCAAGTTACATTGAAAAATATCGGAAGTAAGCAAGGAGATAACATCACACTGGCTCTACATTTTAGTGGTGACCTCACTATTACCGAGAACCAATATTGTGTCGAAACATCATCAGATGTGAACTTATCACTAATCTGTACTGTAGAATCTATGCCTGTTGGAGTAGAGAAAATCATTAAGCTTTCTGGCATCAGTAGTAAAATTGGTGATATTTACCTCTGGGCTGAAGCGATTGTAGAAAACGACAGCGATAGCTCTAACAATCAAGCATCATACGAGCAAAGTATCACTAAAAAAATTAACAATGAAACATTTCAATGGATAGCAAGTGAACTAAAGGTTTTAGATATTGTAATTGGCGACATTGATAATAGCCAACAAGATGATGTGTTGATGCTCGCAGAAAAAAACCAGCAAAGTCGTATTTACCTTAGTCAACTTGATGGGCTACTCATCCACGGAGCAAGTTTTAATCTCAGTCATACACCAATAACCGCTTTAATTCACGACAGGAAACTTATCATACTTGATGAGCTAGGAATTAGAATAATACAACTTGATGTTTTAAGTAACATTCAAGAAATAGCGTTTATGCCCTTTGAAAATGGCTTTGACTTGGCCTTAAGCGATTTTGATAAGAACGGTATTAACGAACTTGTGGTGTTAGGGATGAACCAAAGTGCTATATACAGTATCAATACAAAAAATGTCTTATCGTTAGTGGCGAGTTGGCCATCGACTGATTATAAAAATATTGCTATTAGCAATTTAAACCAAGATGAATTACCGGATTTGGTAATCACCACCACCACCGGAAATAACTTAGTATATTTAAATAACCAAACGATTATTGATCAACCACTGAGTGATACAATTACAGCGTTTGACTCTCAATTTCAATTAACACTCAATCAAAGTTTAATGAGTAAAGCGCGTCAACAGGTAACACTCGCAGATATTGATCAAGACGGAGATGTCGACATACTTTTTGCCAATAAAGTGGAATCAACATCGTTATCGACAATTCCAGCAAATCAAGTTTATTATAATGATGGTGAAGGCCAATTTAATGAAACAAATGAATTCGGACAAGTAAGCAGTAATGCTCTATACATTAGCTCATTAACAGAAAGTGCGATTACAGAAATTGTTTCCGTTAACAACCATGGCGGTCATCAAATATATCAAAGCACCATGGGTGAATTACAGTTAACCGATTCAATAACCACTTCTTCACCTGGTGCATTATTACAACTAATCGATTTAAATGGTGACGGCTATAAAGATTTACTACAAACAGTACCGGACTTTTTTGGAGTAAGAACACAATTAAATGATGGCCAAGGTAACTTTGGAAATAATAAAGCTGACTTAAGGCTATCACTGCAAGGTGAACAAACATTTACCTCGTCAACTATTGTCAATAATCAAGCGGTTATCGAAAACCTAGGTCCTAAAACGGCTCTAGAACTACGGCTAACTATTACGTTACCTCACTCGATAAGAATAGCCTCTGTTAATTCACGTATGGGACAATGCCAAGTAACTAATAGCCTTATTTATTGTTCATTAGAACGCCTTACAGTAGGAGATAAGTGGACAATAAACATCGAAATAATCCCTGAACTAAACGTTAAAAGCGTAGAACTAAAAGCATTTATTGTCTCATCTACTCTCGATTTAACAACAGAAAATAATATTACCTCGATGGATTTAACACTAAAAAGCACTACAAAGCATTCAGGTGGAGTGAATTTTGTCGAGCTTTGGTTATTAATGCTGGCATGGTTAATATCATATTGCTCATTAAAATTAAGTACTGAAAGAAAAATAAATATTAAGCACTTATCGTAAATATAGTAATAGCAAGCCACATGAAATCGATATTACTCACCTTATGATAACGAATTAAAAATTCATTGGTTTTCAAGACGATAACAACACCTCTAGTTAGGTGGCCAAATTAACTATGCCACTACAATCGATGCCTGGCTAAGAAAATTTCCGTAAGCATTCTGATTTTCCCTCTGTCGTAACTTCGCTCGTATCTAATGAAGTAATTATGCTATCAACGTTTAGTATTTGAACCTCGGCAAACTCTTCCGCTAACTCAGTTTTGAAAGATTGACTCTGTTATGCAGGTTTTTTATACTTTATCGATAAACATCCACATTTATGGAAAGATAATTGAATTTATCACAACTTGATCCCGCTGCCCTGTTAGAAAATCTCCATACTGGCGTGGTTGTTCACAATAAAGACACACGAATAATTTATGCCAACCCGAAAGCTTTAGAGTTGTTGCGGTTGACTAGTAGCCAAGCGCTAGGAAAAGATGCACTTGATCCTGAATGGCGATTTGTAGATACACATAGTCAGTTAATAAGTGTGGATAGCTTTCCGGTAAACCGCGTAATTAAAACCAAAGAGCCAATAACTAACTTGGAAGTAGGAATTTTAGACAGCTCTTCTGAAAAAGTCACTTGGGTGTTGTGTAACGCTTATCCAGAGTTCGATGAACAGCAAAATATCAACCAAATAGTCGTCAGTTTTGTCGACATTACTCGACAAAAAAAAATCATACCTTTTGAAGATATCGTTGAACTCGCCAATGACGTTATTGTGGTAACAGAGGCCTCTTCCATCCTAGATGACGGCCCTAAAATTGTTTACGTAAATAAAGCCTTTACTGAATTAACCGGATACACAAAAGAAGAAGTCTTAGGCAAAACACCACGAATTTTGCAAGGGCCTGATACTAGTGTTGAAACAACTGATAAAATTCGCTTGGCGTTATCTCAGCAATTACCTGTAAAGGCAAAAATTTTGAATTACTCAAAATCAGGAGATGAATATTGGTTAGATATGAATATTGTGCCGATGAAAAGTGAATTCGATGATGTTTGCTACTTTGCAGCAGTAGAACGAGACATTACCGAGCAAATGACTCGAGAGAACAAATTAAAAGAACTTAGTATTCGTGACCCGCTAACTTCGCTATTGAACAGAAGAGGCTATTTTGAAGCCGCCCAAGCTTTGCTAAGCTATTCAAAAAGAAACGAAAAGCCAGTTACATTAGCAATGATCGATATCGACCACTTTAAAAAAATCAATGATAATTATGGCCACCATATCGGTGATAAAGTATTAAAAATTTTCGCCGAAATAATGAGTGAGTCTTTTAGAGATTCCGACATTGTAGGTCGATTAGGTGGTGAAGAATTTAGTATATTATTAGCCGATTCAAATTTATTTAATGCCAAGGGCAAACTCGAAGAGTTTCGAAGTACTATAGAGCAAAACGTAATTATTACTGATACTGATGATTCGATAAACTTCACCATTAGTGTTGGACTTGCTGACTGTAAAAAAGGCAGGGAATATGATTTAGACGTTATGCTTAAGCAAGCAGATCGATGCCTGTATCAAGCAAAAGAGTCTGGGCGCAATAAGGTTTTCGTTCAATAGAAATATTAAGTCTTTAACTTTAATAGCCCATTACACTTGTATTAGCCTTAATCTGCGACAGTAAAAAAGTAGAAGTGAAGCTAATAAAAGCCCTTAGTGCTTATTATCAACACTAAGGGCTTTAACATGATCTAGATTAAATGTTTGTTTATTCTCAACCGATTGCTTAAAGCATTAAAACTTATCACTTAAGCATTTATAATTGCTGCTGATGTTATAGGTAAATCTCGTACTCTTACACCTGTTATTTGAAAAATAGCATTAGCGATCGCTGGCGCTATCGCTACCACCCCAGGTTCACCCAACCCCACAGGAAACTCTTCACTTTCGACAAATTCAATATCTAGCTCAGGCACATCATTCATGCGTAAAGGCGTGTATGTATTTAGATTGGTGTTACTCACCTGACCATTTTCAATCGGGCTTTGTTCGTGTAATGCTAAACTTGTTCCCCATAACATCGAGCCTTGCACTTGTGCTAAGGCACCATCAGGATGAACAATAACACCCGCATCAACGATCATAGTGAGCTTTTTAACGGTTATCTTTCCAGAGTTGGGTTCTACATGAACCTGTGCAGCACAGGCCATCCAGGCCGGCATTGTTCTTTCTTGTCCAGCACTTACGGCAATACCAATGGCTTCATTTTTTGCCAATTTAACCTTGTTGGTTTTTTGCTGAAGTAGAGTTAGTACGTTGGCTAATCGCTTAGCCCCTCCAACACTTTCAGGTGCTTTACCTGCTTGTTTACCTAATCCGTCGAGCATAGATAAGCGAAAATCAATAGGATCCGCTTTTACTTGATGGGCAATTTCATCAATAAATGATTCTAGCCCCCAAACAATCCAGCCCTGTCCTACTGATCTTAAAAATCCGGGCAAAATAGTTTGTTGTGCTAAGCTATTATTAATCGCTCGCACACGATGATTATCCATGCTGTACCAATGATCTGCACCGCTAGTTGAAAAAGGGTCTAAACGAATTTTTTTATCTAAGCTTTCGGGCATAAATCCTGGCGCCATTGATAAGGTCGGCCACCCTGCAGCAAAAGTATGTTCCATACCGGTAAGTTCATTTTTCTGATCAAATATAGCTTTAAATGAGGCCACTGAAGGTGACCTTGGTTGATCAAATCTAGAGTCATCTTCTCGAGTAAAGACCATTTTTACTGGCTTGCCAATCGCTTTAGCGGTTAATACCGCAGGTATCGCATAATCACCGAATAAGCGACGACCAAAACCTCCACCGAGATATTGCTGATGCATAACAATATTTTCGTCAGAAACTTGTAGCGCTTTGGCTATCGCAGGTAAAGTTAACGATTGCCATTGATTACCAGTATATACATGCCAGCGACCCTCTTTTTCTTCTACGGTTGCATTCACTGGCTCTAATGCAAAATGCATAGCCGTATGCGTGCGATAAACCGCATTGATAGAATTTTCTGCTTTAGTACTTGCTGCAGCGAAATCTCCCTCATTAACAAACAAGCCGCCTTCACTCTCATCAGCAATTAAACGCGCGCCTTCTTTGAGAATATCTTCCTCACTAACCTTTGCTGTTTTTCCTGCTTGGTAAGTTACTTTTAAAGCATCAGCCGCTTTAATCGCAACATAATAACTGTCGGCCTCAACAGCAACCCAACCCTGAATGAGTTCACTTGGGTCTTGTAAAATATGGTAACCCAGATAACCCTTTATCTTCTGTGCCGCGCTATCATCAACACTGATCACTTTGCTGCCATATCGGGTTGGTGGAATAATAGGCCGCGCATAAACCATACCTTTCAATTCAACATCAATACCATAAACGGCTGACCCGTTTGTTTTAGAAGGAATATCAAGGGCTGAGCTAGGTTTGCCTACTAACGTTCTTTTACTGGCTGGTTTAAGTGGCAAAGCGTTAATTTCATCAGGTGTAAAGGTACGATTAAACGAACCTTTCGCAACAATATCACCAAAGCTAATTGAGTTTTGTTGGTAATGTACAGCACCATTTTCTACTCTACATTCTTCGACTGGGCAATTTAATATTTTCGCTGCGGCTTCAATTAAAGCAATACGACCTGCAGCACCAGCTTGTGAAAGTGGCTTAAATGATTGAAATACAGACCATGACCCCCCCGTGACCATATAACCCCATTTAGGATCAGTATCTACATGAGTAATCGACACTTTAGACCAATCAGCACCTAACTCGTCAGCAACAACGCGTGCTAGCGCCGTGCCTACATGTTGGCCCATCTCTGCCTTAGCAATATTAATGTTAATGTCACCTAAAGGGTTTATTTCAAACCAAACTGTTGGGGAAAATAATTTATTTTTCAGCGTTTCTTGTGCATTTGTACTTAAGCCCGCTGCGCTCACTAGTGGAGCAAACGCCATTAACAGTGAACCGCTAACCGTACCAACTAAAAAGCGACGTCGAGATAAGCTGACATTATTTTTTGCATCTTTAATATTTTTCATTGTCATTCGCCTTTATGATTGTTGCGTTGAAGAGCGAGGATCAAAAGTTTGCACTTCGGCTGACATAACATCGGCCGCATTTTTAATGGCACTTTTAATTCGAACATAAGCCATACAGCGACATAAATTGCCACTCATATGGTCAACAATCTCTTGGTCACTCGGTGACGAGTTGCTTGCCAATAAGGTAGCGGCTTGCATAATTTGTCCCGACTGACAGTAGCCACATTGCGGTACTTGTTCTTCAATCCATGTTTTTTGTAATGGATGTTTATTTTCTAAACCTTCAATCGTGGTTATATTTTTATTTTCTGCTGCTAACAATGGAAAAGAACAGGTTCTAACTGGTGCACCATCAAGATGCACGGTACAAGCACCACACATGCCAATACCACAACCAAATTTTGTGCCTTTAAAACCAAATTCATCACGTATAATCCATAACAACGGCGTATTAACATCTGCAGTAGAGGAAACCTTCTTTCCATTTAACTTGAATTCAATCATAGTTTGTTCTCTCAAAACTGAGTTGCAACATTAACAACTCATAAATTTATTAAGTACGCCACTTAATAAAGTGGCTGATATTTATGTAAACTTGCTTGGTATTCACTGATAGTTGATAGCGCGATGCTTTCAGGAAACTGCTCACCTAATACTAGTCCAACTCGACCAAAAAAAGACCGTTATCGTATATTTTTCATATTTTCTATTGTTAATATTTTATTTTTTCGATGCATTTGATCAAACAAAATCAGCTATTAAAATAAACTAACAACACCTTTGAGCATTTTTATTAATAGTACTAAATTTATTGCTTTCTCTTTACCACTTGGATATTTAGTACTTTTTATTTGGCATAAAGGATTAAGCAAAATCGTAAGTGCCGCCAGATTTTAAAGCTTTTTGATAAGCTTCCCGAGCTTGAAAACGTTTAACGAACGCAACAATTGTCGGATAATTTTGGTCCGCTGTCTTCCTTGCTACCCAAGCTTCTAAGGGAAAACTCATTTGAATATCCGCGCCTGAAAGCTCATTTCCGGCAAACCATTCGTTATTTTTTAAATGGTTTTCAATTAAATCTAAGTTAGCTTTGATATTCGGCCCAACGTATCCAGCCATTACTTTTTTCATAATGCCTTTAGCTATAGGTTTAATCAGAAAAGGCATCGAACGCTGTACTGTTTTCTCTAAAATGAGTTTTAACAACAATTGCTGCATCAGTGTTCCCTCAGCAAAATGCAGCCAATATAAATACTGACGATGTGCTTCAGTTTTTGCCTCTGGAATAAAATTATCTTGGCCATAGGTTTGAGCGAGATACTCAATAATCGCGCCAGATTCTGCAACGGTAATGTCACCATCGGTTATCACAGGAGACTTACCCAAAGGATGTACTTTTTTAAGGCTTGCGGGCGCTAGATTAGTTTTGAGATCACGTTTATATTGTTTTATTTCATAGGGAACGCCAAGCTCCTCTAGAGCCCAAAGCACTCGTTGAGAGCGTGAGTTATTCAGGTGATGTACAACAATCATAGGTTTCTCCAATAAAGTAATGTATTTAACTGTTCTATTGCTATCAGGTAGCCTAAGCAAACCATTTACTTAGCTAGTATTTTTCCATAATCACAAGCTAGAATGCAATAGTGCTACGTTTATATTATTTTAGTATCTTTATTATTAGCTGTCGCATAGGATTGAACCCAATAATTATACTATCGGACTATTTTAATGCTTTGGACCTCAAGTGTTGTGTTGTGTAAAAATATTGAGCAACACCATCATAACTTGCATGAGTTAGTGATCTGTATAAAAGGCAGTGTAAACATCTACATTAATGATGAATTGCACAAGCTATCGGCTGGACACTCTGCTTTTATCCCCGTTCAATACCCACATTCAATTTGTATTGATTCTCAAGCCGAGACTAAATTACTTTTCGCCTGCATTGATCCGCCCTCATTTGACACCTTATCAAACCCCACCAACAGACTGTTTTTAAATACATTATCCAAAGGTGAATTTTTAATAAACAATGGCCATTTAAGCACGGATGATAGTAGCCAAGAAATACTAAAAATTGCTAATGAGATTAAAGCTACGTCTAGTGCTACCTCACCATTGCATGCCAGTTTAAAAGAGAATTTATACTTACGGTTATTGCTGATACACGTCAGTAATGCAGGTTATGAACAGAAAACAACTGCGCAATCATCCCTTAGAATGACCAAAGCTCAGAATTGGATTCATGAAAACTATGCGATGGATATAACGCTGGAAATGGTGGCAAATCAAGTGAACATTTCAAGAAGCCATTTCGCTCGCCAATTTCGTCAGCATACGGGATTTAGTGTTATTGAATATCTCCTGAAAGTACGCTGCGATGCCGTGGCTAAAATTCTAGCTAGCTCGAACACTGATATAACAGAAGTTGCTTTCGCAACTGGCTTTAGCAATTTGAGCCATTTTTATCGACACTTTAAGCGCCGTTATGGCATCACCCCAGGTGCTTTTAGACAAATGGTAAAACACCAAGGAACCACGCTGGCAGCTGAATTAATTGAGTGAAATACATCTCATTGGCACAAGATCATTTATTGACTGAACAGTTTACTTTAAAAAACTTAGACAAAAAAAAGCTCTTACCTAAGTAAGAGCTTGATAACAATTTTAAATATTTTTAAAAACTAGCCGTTATTTAAAACTTGTAGCTTGCTTTAGCGTATACAAAACGACCTTGGCTATTATGCGTGCTATTCGCAAAGCCCATAAAGTCATGATAAGCAAACGGTGGTTCTTCATTAAACAAGTTAGTAGCGCCAATACTTAACGTTGTATTTTCAATACCAATATAATTAATTGTGGTATCCACAGTTGTCCATGAATCTATATCATTCATACCTTCAGTAGCAACTGAGGCATCTTGTTTGAATTCGCCAATATAGTTAATCGCCATACTTGCGTTCCAATCGCCTTGTACCCAAGCTGTGTTGAATGACCAACGTACTTCAGGTTGTTCAAAGTCACCTTCTTGAGTATCAATTCGCATAGAGCCATCAGCATTCGGGCGAGCATCTTCATAAGATAAAACGTAATTTACAACATATGAAAACTTGAAATCACCCATATCGGTTTCTAAACCATAGTTAGCTTCAATATCTAGACCAGATGTCGTGATATTGCCGATATTTTCATATTGATCGAAAATACGCACTACTTCACCTGGATCGCCAGGTATTGTCGATGGTAAACGTTCAACTACTGTTGAGTCAGCACCTAAGGTACTAAATTTAAACTGAGTATCTTTAGTGATTACATTTTCGATATCATAATCATAATAATCTACTGAAAAGTCCATGTTATCAGTTATTTCGTAGATTAAGCCTAGGTTATAACTTGTCGATTCTTCAGGACCTAAATCATCATTACCTGATAACACAGCAGTATATTCTTGCGGCTCACAAGCTTTGTTAATATTACCAACAGCCGCACAACGTACATCATCAACTAAATTAGGCGATTCATCTGTATTGCCTAAACCAATTTGATGTAAAGACGGTGCTCTAAATGCCGTACCGTATGAGCCACGTAATGATAAAGACTCAGTTGGTTGCCAAATAAAGGCTACTTTTGGATCGGTTGTAGTACCAAAATCGCTGTAATCTTCATGGCGTACCGCAACTTGCACTTCTAAATTATCAAGTACTGGAATGGCCAATTCAGCAAAAATTGAGGTATTATCACGTGAGCCATTGGCTTGAGTTGCTTCCGTGCCAAATACTTCACCGCGTAAGAATTGATCATCAGGGTTATCGCTAATACTTTCTTCACGATATTCAAAACCGACCGCTAAACCAAGATCACCATGTGACATTTCCATCAATGAACCACTGATTTTACCGTCAAATGACTTACTGGTTGATTTACCAATACGAGCCGTTGTAGTTTCAATAAAATCTAATGATTCCTGACTATTACTTGATGGTTCAAACGGATTCCACAAACCGCTATCAATCGCTTCTTGTGTGCGACGTGAATTAGGGAAACCATTTACACCACGCTCTGTCGATGAGCTTTTAATATAGTTATAAGCAACTTCCCAGCTCCAATCTTGAAACTCACCTTGTAAACCAAGAATTGAGCGATAGTAATCTGAAGTAACACGTTTTTCACGATTACCAATATCAACCATACGACGACGCATAGTTAAATCTTGCTGATAAAACTCATGAGTGGGCATATCGGCAAATGGATGATTAATATTATCACCGGCCATAAATAATTCATTAAAGCTTGGGCTACCTGCTCCACGAATGGTGGTTTTTGAATGTTGACCGTTTAATTCTGCAAAGCCACGTAAATTGTCATTAATTTCATATTTACCCATGTAAATAAAACTTGCGCGTTCAGTGGCTGGCACTGAAGTCATCATTGGCGCGTAATCATAACGACAAAGGTTACCAACAATTTGCTCTGCAGGACAAACGTCATTACCAAAAGTATCAGGCATACGATTAGTCGAATCACTTGCTAATGCAATCGTACCTGGGAACCCTGATGAACTTCTAAAATCAGTGGCAAACGGGTCATTAGGTCTTAATGCTTTTTGATTAGCTGATTTTGAATAATCTCGATCAGCATAAAGAATTTCTTCGCGGTCAAAATAATCTAATGCAAAAGTATGACTACTTTTTTCTGTTGAGTTACCCCAAACAATACTGATATTTTTTTCCTTGCCGCCGCCATCTGCGGTATCACCTAATTTTACGGCAACTTCAGCGCCCTCAACATCGTCACGTAAAACGATGTTAATAACACCAGCAACGGCATCAGAACCATAAGTAGCTGAGGCACCATCTTTTAAAATATCAACGCGCTTAATAGCCGCTAAAGGAATATTATTGATATCAACAAATGCGGTATCAATATTATTAGCAAATGGTGAAACAGAAACTCGTCTTCCATTCACTAATATTAGTGTTGAATCAGCACCTAAACCACGTAATGAAACACTTGAACCACCATTGCTGGTGTTATCACTGCTGTTTCCTTGCGTTGAAAAAGTGCCTTGGCCTGCCATAGGTAACTTAGTAAAAAGGCCGATAAGGTCCGTAACACCGCTATTAGCAATATCTTCAGCGCTAAGTGATGTTAGAGGTGATGGCCCCTCCATGTCAGTTCTTTTAATATGAGAACCTGTAACTTGAATTCTTTCTACGCTATCTTTTTCTGCTGCAACTGCAACATAACTTTGTGAAGCGAATAAAGCGGCGGTTATACTTAGGGCGAGTGTATGTTTACGACTGTGTGAGACTTTCATATTTTATCTTCCTTTTTATGCTTTTATAATTACTTGTTTTTATATTAATTTATTTTATTTTAACTATTTCACTAAAATACTATTTAACTAAAACAAATCAGCAGGTTTTTATAACAAATAAAGCACTGCTTTAACAGGTTAACCACCTATAACATATAGCTAAAATGTAAACATATGTTACCAATTAAAATTCAACTACGAAAATTTATGGGTATTTGCTTAATAATGAACAAAAAATCATAGAAATAACTAGTTTATCTGTGGTTTAACTTTACTAATTCAGTGAAAAAATTATCACTGACAGCTAGGCAGAACAGTCGATTATCCTTGTGTTTTTACAGATTAAAACCGACGAGTACACAGCTAGAACTTACAGTAATAGTAAGGTTAACCGTCTGAGTAAAAAGATCCTAGGCTTATTGTTGCAGCTAAAAAGTATATAACACCAAGGTATCATTATTTACCTTAACTTTAAGATCAGAGCATGCTCATGCTACCTCACTAAAATATTTTGAATGCATATTCGAAATAATATACCCATATCTGAATATGGTTATTTTTTAATCTACATTAACCTAAGCTATTTGTAGCAATAGTTTCAAGTGAGTCACACGTAAAAATCAACATGTGCTTTCCATCCTGAAGTTTTTAATGATCTATCTCATATTGGTTCAAAATATTATAAAACGTTCAAACACTAAATTTCAGGCATAAAAAATCCGATGAAGAGCTTTCATCGGATTTTGGTTTCTCCTGCCAATTTTCAAGATTAATATGCTAACTTGTTGGCATTACTGCTTAAACACAGTGTTTTTTACTTCGGTTGGGTAATATTTTAAGCCAACTTTTATGCTGATGTGTTATTAAAACTGGTTAGAAGTATTTTTCGCTCCACCGGCTTTAAGTGCATTCTCACCAGCAAAATATTCTTTGTGGTCATCACCCATATCAGAACCTGACATGTTTTGATGTTTAACACAGGCGATACCTTGACGAATTTCTTTACGCTGTACACCTTCAACATAACCAAGCATAGCAGCATCACCAAAGTATTCTTTAGCTAAGTTATCAACAGACAATGCGGTTGTGTGATAAGTAGGCAGCGTAATTAAGTGATGGAATATACCGGCTTCACGCGCAGTGTCTGATTGGAAACTACGGATTTTGTCATCTGCAACTGCAGCTAATTCAGTAGTATCGTAATCAACATTCATTAAGTCAGCACGAACGTAGTTAGATACATCTTCGCCAGCTTCAACCATAGTATCAAATACTTGTTGACGGAAGTTTAGTGTCCAGTTGAATGATGGGCTGTTGTTGTAAACAAGCTTAGCATTCGGGATTTCTTTACGAACCTCATTCATCATCGCGGTAATATCAGCAACGTTTGGTGTCGCTGTTTCAATCCAAAGTAGATCCGCGCCCGCTTTAATTGCTTCAATGCTGTCAAATACACAGCGCTCTTCACCTGTACCTTGACGGAACTGGTATAAGCCTGAAGGTAGGCGCTTAGGACGAACTAATTTACCGTCACGGTTAAAGCATACATCGCCTTCAGCCATGTCAGCTACGTCAATTTCTTCAACATCTAAGAAAGAGTTATATATGTCGCCTTGATCGCCTGGCTCTTTAACTACCGCTATTTCTTTAGTAAGACCAGCACCTTCAGAGTCTGTGCGTGAAACGATAATGCCGTTATCGATACCTAATTCTAGGAAAGCGTGACGTAATGCACGGATTTTAGAATGAAAGTCTGCATGAGGAACCGTTACTTTACCGTCTTGGTGACCACATTGTTTTTCATCAGCAACTTGGTTTTCAATTTGAAGCGCACAAGCACCAGCTTCAATCATTTGCTTAGCCATTAAGTAAGTTGCTTCAGCGTTACCAAAACCTGCATCGATATCAGCAATAATTGGAACAACGTGAGTAACGTGGTTATCAATTTTGTATTGAATGGCAGCTTTGTCGCCTTCAGCTGCTGCGTCTAGTTCGCGGAAAAGACCGCCTAATTCACGCGCATCAGCTTGACGTAAGAAGGTATAAAGTTCTGCAACTAAAGAAGCTACCGAAGTTTTTTCGTGCATAGATTGGTCAGGAAGAGGACCGAATTCGCTTCGTAGTGCTGCAACCATCCATCCAGAAAGATATAAGTAACGACGGTCTGTTTTACCATCAAAATGTTTCTTGATAGAAATCATTTTCTGTTGACCAACAAATCCATGCCAACAGCCTAACGATTGAGTGTACTTAGAACTGTCAGCATCGTATGCTTCCATATCACGTTGCATAATATCTGCAGTATATTGCGCAATATCTAAACCTGTTTTAAATTTGTTCTGCGCTCGCATACGAGCTACTGATTCAGGATTAATGGCATCCCAAGAACTGCCAGCTTTTTCTTTAATTGCTTTAACTGCTTCTATTGCGTTTTGATAATTAGACATATCACTTTCTCCAAAAGTATTAACTGACAGTATTTATATTCTTGATGATGTAACTGCTTATGTAAGCTGTCACACCGGACAACACAAATACTAAACCAACAATCACAAATAAACAAAATATATAATTAGCATCCTTACCATTCACAAGGTAAATAGTGGTGTATTAACTCTAAAAGATAAAGGTAAATAATATAATGAATTCAGTTAGTAACAACTAAGCATGTTAACTACTTAGAATAATTATGATGAAATTTATTTATTTTTCTCATTAAATTTACTTGATTATCACTATAAGCCATGACATACATCTAAGTTATGTTTATGTTCTAGATTATTAATTTTATGAATATCTCGAAAATTGATTTAAACCTACTGATTTATCTTGATGTATTACTCAGAGAAAAAAATGTTACTCGCGCTGCTGGTCAGTTAAATATTACTCAACCGGCGATGAGTAATGGCCTAAAAAGACTGCGTACGCTGTTCAACGATCCTATTTTAGTCAGAACATCTGATGGTATGGTCCCTACCGAACGTGCTCGAGCCTTAGCGCCGGCAATTCGTAAAATTTTATTGGAGCTAGAAGAAGCGCTGCAAGGGGAAGAAGAATTTAACGAGCTCAATAGCCAGCGGGTTTTTCGTCTTATGGCTAGTGATTATGCGGCCTCTACGTTATTACCAAGATTATTGAAGCGTATCAATCAAATAGCGCCTAACGTTACTATCGACATCATGACACCCAGTGATGTTAATTTTCATGATGTTGAAGCGGGTAAGATTGATATGGCGATTAACCGTTTTGATGAATTACCACAATCGTTTCATCAAAAAACCATTTGGCGCGATTCATTTTCTTGCTTATTAAGTGCCAATAATCCAATCGTTGAAAAATTTAATCTCAATACTTACCTTAGTGCTAAACATGTTTGGGTATCTAAAACAGGTTTTGGTGTCGGTGTCGGTATGGACCCAAAAGATGTACAAAAATTAGGTTGGGTTGATGAAGCTTTAGCACGTATAGGTAAACAGCGTAACATTAAAGTATTTACCCGAAATTACCACGTAGCAATGCAACTAGCACTTGAAGATGAATTAGTTGCAACCTTACCAACGCGAGCAGCATTAATTCATAAAAACGATGCTAATTATACGGTACTTGAACCACCATTTGATATTCCTGATATAGAACTAAAAATGATATGGAGCCCGTTGTTACATCATGACGCGAGTCACATATGGTTTAGACAGTTGGTTATCGAAGCCGCCAATGAAGGCTAATATAGAATATGGTCGAAGTGAGTGTGAGCACGTTTAAGAAAAAAACATTCAATGCTTTGTATAGTAGCTTTGCAATTTTTAGTTGCCTTGCCCTTGGTAAGTTGTGCTCTTATTTTGCGCCAATATTACCTGCTAGTTTATACGGCTTGATAATTTTCACCGTGACGCTACATTTTCGTCTGTTTAATGCTGAACATATTAAAAGTACTGTCGTTTGGTGCATAAAGCATATGGGCGTGTGTTTTGTTCCTGCAGGTGTTGGCATTATCAATCACTTTGACTTAATCAAACAATTTGGTATCGCCATAGTCGCTATTACCTTTGTCACCACCTTTGTATTGCTTACCCTTGTTGGCTTACATTATCAGCGATATGCTATCGATGAAGAGCCAAACTAATGGTAATAACGGATCTACTCTACAACCATATACTGTCTTCATTTTTCGTAGTTGCAGGTACAATTGCTTTATTCCAGCTTATTGCGATGTTGCAAAGTAAATTAAATGCAATCTGGTTACAGCCCATGCTAATTACTATTTTAGTTATTATGGCTATTTTACTTTGGCAGGATATTAGTTTTGACAGTTACTTTACAAATTCTTGGCTACTCAATGCCTTACTCGAACCCGCCGTTGTGGCATTAGGCTTTCCGCTTTACCAGCACTTAGAAACAATAAAAAAGCAGTGGAAAAGCATTATATTGGTGTTATTCATTGGCGCATTAATTGCCATTATTAGTAGTTTTGTTATTACCATGCTGTTAATCGGCGATTACACCATTGCCGTTGCACTATCACTAAAGTCGGTTACAACGCCCATTGCCATCGCCATCGCCGGTCAATTAGATGGCAATACAGCCATTACCGCTTTTGCCATTATTCTCGCGGGATTTTTTGGTGCCTTAGTTGGACCTCCTTGGTTAAGATTTATTAAGGTAACATCACCTAAAGCACAAGGCTTAGCGATTGGCGCTGCCAGCCATGCAATTGGTACCGCAACTGTCAGTAATATTAGCTACGAGCATGCGGCTTATAGCTCATTGGCTTTAATTGTTTCTGCTGTTATTACTGCACTCATCAGCCCATTTATCATTAGCTTTTTAGCTAGTCTTTTGTAGCCTTATTAACCTTGTTATTTCAGGGCGAAATTTGCGTTTAGAGCTTTGGCATATACTATAAAAAAACTAAGTCGGTATAAATTTTATCGAGGTTTTAGCTTGATTGTATAAAAATTGTTATAGTTTTTATTAATGATTCATTCGCAGTATGAATAACAAGGATAATAATAAACAATATGGTGAATAAAGGTAAAGTAAAGTGAAAGCTATATACTATTTGACCATAATAAATAATGAATTGACTTTATTTACAAGCATAAAAAAGAAATACATGGTTTAAGGATTAGGTATTTTTAACTAATGCCTATTGCAACAGATAGACAATATTTCTACATTGCAGGTATTATTTTTTCGTCAATGAATTGGTATTACTGCCAAACTTTCAACACAGGTGTCCTATGACAAAAAGAATTTCAATCGCAAATTTGCAGGTAGCAGAAGAGCTATATAATTTTGTTAACCAGCAAGTTCTGCCAGGTACAACGTTAGCTTCAGATACGTTTTGGTCTGGCTTTGCAAAACTTATTGCCGAGTTAGCACCGAAAAATAAAGACCTTTTGTTAAAGCGTACATCACTGCAACAACAAATAACGGCTTATCATCAAGAACACCAAGCTGAAAGCTTTGATTTTACTGACTACAAAAATTTTTTAACGCGTATTAGTTATCTAGCAACACCGGTTGAAGACTTCACCATATCAACAGAAAATGTTGATGCAGAATTAGCCACTATTGCAGGTCCTCAACTTGTAGTGCCGGTAATGAATGCTCGCTTCGCCTTAAATGCGGTAAATGCTCGTTGGGGTAGCTTATACGATGCCTTATATGGCTCAGATGTGATATCTGAAGAAAATGGCAGTGAAAAAACAGGATCTTATAATCCAATCCGTGGCGCTAAGGTTGTTGCTTTTGCTCGCGACTTTTTAGATCAAACTATCCCTTTAGTTAAAGGCTCTCACCATAATGCACAAAGTTACCAGATTGTTGACCGTAATCTAAAAGTTGAGCTAAGTAATGGCGAAACTACCTATTTGGCCGAAGCTGAACTATTGATCGGTTTCACAGGAGAGAAGCCTGCACCTAATGAGCTAGTTTTTAAACACCACGATTTACATTTTATTGTCGAGTTTGATCAAAACAGCACGATTGCAAAAAGTGATACCGCCGGTGTTAGTGGTATTTCTATGGAGTCTGCACTCACTACCATAATGGATTGTGAAGATTCTGTCGCCGCTGTTGACGCAGCAGACAAAGTGGTTGCCTATAAAAATTGGCTTGGTTTAAATCAAGGTACTTTATCTGAAACATTTGAAAAATCAGGTAAACAGCAAACCCGCTTAATGCATCCAGATAAAACTTATCAAAAGCTTGATGGTACGCAAGGTAAATTAAAAGCACGAAGCTTAATGTTTGTGCGCAACGTTGGCCATTTGATGACCAACAATGCCATTATTGACCAGCAAAATAATGAAGTACCTGAAGGCATTATGGATGCAGTCATCACCTCATTAATATCAAGCTATGACGTGAATCAAAAAAATACGCTACAAAATAGTGATAAAGGGTCGGTTTATATTGTTAAACCTAAAATGCACGGTCCTGAAGAAGTTGCTTTTGCGAATGAATTGTTTGACCGTGTTGAAGACCTATTAACACTGCCTCGTAATACGCTTAAAATGGGTATTATGGATGAAGAACGCCGTACCAGTGTTAACTTAAAAGCTTGCATTTATCAGGCAAAAGAGCGCGTAGTATTTATCAATACAGGGTTTCTTGATAGAACCGGTGACGAAATTCATACCTCGATGGCTGCAGGTGTTATGGCCAGAAAAGCAGATATTAAGTTAACTAAATGGATTTCGGCTTATGAAGATAATAACGTTGATGTGGGCTTAGCTTGTGGTTTTAGTGGTAGAGCACAAATAGGTAAAGGCATGTGGCCAATACCGGATCAAATGGCCAATATGCTAGCAACAAAAATCAACCATGTTAAAGCTGGTGCAAATACCGCTTGGGTACCATCGCCAACAGCCGCTACTTTGCACGCCTTGCATTACCATAAAGTTAATGTATTAGAATTACAGCAAGAACTGATAAAACGTGTACCTGCAAACGTTGACGATATTTTAACCATACCTTTAGCAGAGAACACCCACTGGTCAGCGCAAGAAATTTCCGATGAATTAGACAATAATTCACAAGGAATTTTAGGCTACGTTGTGCGCTGGATTGACCACGGCGTAGGTTGTTCAAAAGTGCCTGACATTAATAATGTTGGCTTAATGGAAGATCGCGCAACACTGAGAATTTCCAGTCAACATATGGCTAATTGGTTACAACATAATATTTGCACAGAAGAACAAGTGCTAGCAAGCTTGAAAAAAATGGCCGCAGTTGTCGATAAGCAAAACCAACATGATGCTCAATATACTCCTATGTCGAGTAACTTTGACACCAGTATTGCCTTTCAAACCGCGCTAGAATTAGTGCTTCAAGGTCATAAGCAACCTAACGGGTATACTGAACCTTTACTGCATAAAAATAGACTTTTATTTAAAGCTAAAGCTAAAACTATGTAAGTATTTTTATGAAAATAAAGGCCTGCATTCATGAGTGTTTTTGCTTATGAATACAGGCCTTTTTTATTGCTTAAAATGGCTAATTCAGTACAATTTATTTTGTAAATAAATGATTATTGATCAAATCACGTTATCGGTCTGATAAATTAGACCGCCTAACTTATTGTTCTCGCGTAATCACAAGCCATTATCTATATTAATTTGTAACATGATGGTACAGTGACGATATCAAGGATAGAGACAGGATGGATATGTGATGAGGAACACAAAATGATAAGACAAACTAAACCTAACTTTGTTGGTTCAATTTTTGTAATCGTGGGTTTATATTGCTCAGCGATCCAAGCAGAAGTGAAAGACAAACCTCAGTGTACTTCAACTGTAAATAATGTCGTCATTAATCTAGAGTTAACGGCAAAACATATTGCTAACAACTACGCCTACCCAAGTATTACCAGCGAAGCATTCCAAAAACACCATAACACTCATGTGCAATCATTGACTCAAATGTCCCGACAACCTTTGCATGGTATTCAAGTTGCTGACTTTGTAAACTTAGTACCACGTAAATTTGATAATAAAAATTCCATCTTTGAGTTTGCCGCTAAATTTAATGACAAGTTGCAGCAAGTACTCGCCTATTTCGATTTTTCATCTACTGGCACTGACAGTAAAGATGAGAATATCAGTGAAAAAGATTCAAACAAAAAAGTCAGCTTAATCGCTATAAATGACAATAAATATTTAAAAAATGATTGTAGTGTGAGTAAAATTTAAATTTATGCTAACAACTTGCATTTAATCAACAACATAAAAAAACCGCTCGTTAGCGGTTTTTTTATTCTGTGCTTTTTTATACTTGTTCTTAACTCAAACCATATCTCTAAATTTCACGCTTGGGTCACGGTTTCATTAATATCAATACAACGATAATGGGCAATTTAAACATCCAGCCTTTAAATGGGCTGTAACCACGAAAGACGCTAAGTTACGAAAAACGGCCATAAAAACATCTTGTATCATATCTAAGGCATCATCAGGATTCCTCACCAAACGTGGGGTGTAGCTATATAATTTTTTCTCATAGTGTTTTACTAAGGTAACCCAAGCTGACTTTACCTTTAAGCGCTTACTTTACTAGCGTTTCATCGCTTCGTTCAAACACGCAATTTCCTATTAATTTACTGTCTTATATTAAAAGTAGCGTTGAGGATTAAAATAGTTTGAAATTATTTTAATAAATTTATTAATATCGCTGAAATCTTTTGATATATCGGGGTTTCTGTACTGGTTGAGCGTCGCATTAAGGCAATTTCTCGATAAACATTACCCGAGAGTTTCTCAATCTTTAACCCTTCAGCTTTGGAAAAGCCTTTTTTAACCGCCATTTCAGGTAAAAAAGTAAAACCTTGATGATAAGCGGTCATCTGCACCAGCGTTGCTAAACTTGTGGCTGAAAAGGGGTTAATTCGGCTGGTATCCGATAATTTACACGCAGATATGGCATGTTTTGTTAAGCAATGTTCATTGGAGAGCAAAAACACACTTTGTTCTGGAAGGCATTGATAATCTTGTTTTTCGCTAAATTTTGCCATTAATTTAGGATCTCCCGCGGCGAAGAAATGATCTTTACCAACCACTTGGCTTTCAAAGCCACTTTGCGCTATGGGTAGAGCAAGAATAACCACATCTAAATCGCCATTTTTTAGCATATTTAATAAGTTATCTGTGGTGTCTTCTCGAAAGTAAATCAGTAAATTTTTTAACGCTTGCTGGCATGCTGGTACTAAGTCAGTCAATAAATAAGGTGCAATTGTGGGTATACAACCAATATTAAATACCCCACCATCTGTTTGTCCCTGCTGCTTAGCACTGTTAACTAGGTCATTAGCATCAACAAGTAACTTACGGGTTTTTTCAACAAATGCATTGCCTTGGCTAGTAAATAAAAATGACTTATTGTCACGTTCAATGAGTTGACAGCCGAGTTGTTGTTCAAGCTTTAAAATTGCACTACTTAACGTTGATTGACTAACAAAGCAAGCTTGTGCGGCTTTATGAAAGTGTTGATGTTGGTGCAGCGCCACTAAATAGCGCAAATGTTTTAAATTTGGTAAATACATGCCAAAGCTCATTAATTGTTAGGTTTTATGAAGTTAAAGGTTGCATGAAATTATAGCTGCATTTCATTAACTAAATCTATCACAAAGCTACATTTCAATTAATTATTTAACTCGACAACTAATTTTAATAACACATATATACGCTTAATATTTATGGTGTTTATTATGTCGGCTATATAAAAAAACATCCGTTTACTTTAAGTAACACTATTTATTTTTTTGACTATTCTCTTCTCAAAAAAAATACGCTAAAGTCCACGGGTAATTTTAAAAGTAATAAATAGAGGAAATAAAATGTTAAGAGCGTCAGCACGTCATATATTGGTAGATACTGAAGAGCAATGTCTAACATTAAAGCAACAAATAGCAGCGGGTGAAGATTTTACAGCAATCGCACAAGCACACTCAAATTGCCCTTCAAAAGCGCAAGGTGGGGCATTAGGTTCTTTTGGTCGCGGCCAAATGGTACAAGAGTTTGATGAAGTTGTATTTACAGCGCCATTAAATGAAGTACAAGGCCCAGTTAAAACTCAATTTGGTTATCACTTACTTGAAGTAACTTCTCGAGACGAATAATACCGAATAGGTTAATAACGCCTGTCATAGTTAAAATAGAAAGCGAAGGTTAATGCCTTCGCTTTTTTGTACCTATTGGGAAAGTGCTACCTTTTAAACCAACGCTTAATTTTATCTTTGCGCAGGCTTAATAAAAATACGACCATAGCAATATAAATCATCGGCTCGACAATGTCAGACTTCACTGACCAAAAAAAGTGTAATGCAATCAGTAAAACGGCGACATAAACCCAGTTGTGTAGCTTCTGCCAGTTTTTGCCCATTTTCCGTCTAAGTGCAGTTATTGACGTTACCGCTAAAGAAAAAAGAATGATTAGCGCGGCCATCCCCACAGTAATGTAAGGCCTATCAATAATTTCACCAAAGAATAGTTCAAGATCGAATTGCACTTCAAAAACTAAGAAATTCAGCAAATGAAACAATGCATAGGTAAAACTATACAAGCCGACTAGTCGCCGGGTTTGTAATAAATAGCCTTGGCGATATTTTTTCGCAATCGGTGTTATCAGAAGGGAGATAAGTAATAAATTAAACGCGCCAATCCCGGTAAAATGAATAACGTCTTCTACAGGATCTGCGCCAAGTTGGTCAGTAAATGCCAACAAATAAAATGCTAATAACGGTAAAAAAGCCATCATGTGAATAGTAATTTTAAGTAACAATACGCGATGACCTAAAAAAACACTTTTAAAAGACACTTTACTCGCCGTGTTCACAGCTGATTGCACTAATAGTTTTTCCTTAAATCCATGCCTTTATACATAGCAGCAACTTCTTCGCCATAACCATTAAATGGTAAAGTGGCAATGCGATTACGCGCAAATAAGCCACCGGTCGTTATGCGCCTTTCACTGGCTTGACTCCAACGAGGATGATCTACTTCAGGATTTACATTGGCATAAAAACCGTATTCATTATCGGCTAATCTATTCCATGTGGTCGGTGGCTTGTGTTCAACTAATTTAATGCCAACAATTGATTTGATACTTTTAAAGCCATATTTCCATGGCACGACTAATCGAATAGGTGCACCATTTTGCGCCGGTAGGGTTTTACCGTATAAACCGACACTCATAAAGCTCAGTTGGTTCATGGCTTCATCAATACGTAAACCTTCGACATAAGGATATTCAACACCGCCACCAATACGGCGACTATCTTGTCCTGGCATCTGCTTTGGATCATATAAGGTTTCAAAGGCAACATATTTTGCTCGTGAGTTAGGCGAAGCTTTTTTAATTAACTCTGCTAACCCAAAACCTACCCAAGGAATAACCATTGACCATGCTTCAACACAACGCAGGCGATATATACGCTCTTCTAAGGGAAAGCGTTTAAATAGATCATCGTAACCTAGGGTATAAGGTTTATCGACTTCGCCAGTGATACTTAATTGCCAAGGGTTAACATTGAACTCTTGGGCATTTTCGACCGGATCACCTTTGTTGGTACCAAATTCATAAAAATTATTATGAGAGGTAACTTTAGCTTCGGGGGTTAATATTTGCGAAGATTCACTAGCAGATTGATATTTTAAGGCTTGACGCTGAAACAGCACTTCTTTTTTACTGCTAAAGAAATTTAGTGCGCTGGCGTTTGCTGTAGCCGATTGCGCCAGTAAACTTCCTGCACCAAGATAACCGAGTTTTTTTAACAGGTCGCGTCTAGAGTGATAAACAGATTCATCTGTTACTGCTTGTTCAGACAGTTGATAGCTTTTTTTAGTTTTGATTAACATATTTACCTCTAATAGGGCTAATTATACTAATCAGATTAAGTAATAGATCACTTACTTAATCGATTTGGTATAACTTATGATAAGAAGACCCATAAAGAGGTAAAAAAATTCTTAAGAAAACCAAATCAGTAAAGTAAAAGCGTAGCTTAACTAGAAAACTTCTCTAAGTAGTTAATAATCTCACTTGACTCATACATCCAAGTAACTGATTGGTCTTCATTAGTAATTTTCAAACAAGGCACCGTTCTTTTACCACCCTCGCGAATTAACTCTTCGCGATATTGTTCATTTTGATTAATATTACGTAGTTCAATATTTAAGCCTAATCGCTTCATAGCACGGCGCGTTTTTACACAAAATGGACAAGCCGGTAGTTGATACAAGCTTAAGTGTGCTGTGCTTGCATCCACTTCTTTTTGTAGCTGTGCTGAGCGCTTTGGCGCACTTGGAGAAAATATAAAATTTAATAACAAAATTAAACGGCCAATCGGCCAACGAATTAAAAACATAGTAGGGTTTGTGCTCACGGTTAAGTAAATAAACTAAAAGAATGAAATGATTAAATTACCACATCATATCATCAGGAATTTGAAATTCTGCATAAGGGTCATCTTCAGCAATAATATCTTCGGCAACTTTAGTGTTTTGCACCAAAATAACGGTTTTATCTAAACTTGCGACTTTTTCTGCCGTTTCTGAGGTAACAATGTAAGTCTTATCGTCAATACCACATAAGGCTAAACGACCATTAACTAAGGCTTTATGCGTTACACTATCAACAAATAATTTCTTAATTTTACTGTTAAATGTGTAATTGTATTCTGCTTCACCATTCACTTTAGTGACTTGGTGATGTTGCAAAATTTGTAGAATTCTCAGCTGTTGCTCTTTGGCAATTAATGCTGACTTTTTCTCATTATTCAAAGCGATATCGCGCGCTAGCTTTTCTTTTTTCGCCAACTCAAGCTCTTGTTTTACTTGCTCTTGTAAACTGGTATCAACCTTAACGCCACTGCGTTTTTGCTTGCCTGTTTTGCGTTTATCACTGTTTGCTTGTCGTGCTTTCTGCTTGGTAGTTAAACCTGCTTTTAGCAACTGGTCTTGTAAAGAAGCCATCTATTTTCCTGCTGTAGAATGCTAATTAAGTATCTATATTGGTGCTATTTTATCAGTTCATTTACTATTTAACAGCATTCAATAAAAAAGCAGCATAAATTGCTGCTTTTTAAAGTATTTAACAATGATTATCTAAGCGTTAACCTGTGGTACTAATCGATAATGTAGTTAAACAATACCATATTGCTTTAATGGTAATTCTCGATAACGTTTACCTGTGGCATTAAAAATAGCATTACAAATCGCAGGGGCAATAGGTGGAACACCCGGTTCACCAACACCACCTGGAGGTGCGTCACTGTCGATTATTTCAACATGCGTGGTCGGCGCATCACCAATACGAGCAACTTGATAACTGTCAAAGTTATTTTGCTCAATAACGCCGTCTTTCGCGGTTAGCTCACTAAAGAATGTTAACGATAAAGCAAAAATAGCCGCGCCCTCCATTTGTGAGCGAATACGTTCAGGATTTACCGCTAAACCACAATCTACCGCCATCCAAACATCTTCTACTTTAATTTTTCCGTCACTATTTTCTGATACTTCAACAACACAGGCTACATAGCTAACAAAGCTTCGATGCATAGCAATACCAAGGCCACGGCCTTTGGGGAGTTTTCTGCCCCATTTTGCCATAGTACTTACTTTTTCTATCACGGTTTTCATGCGTGCGGTATCAACGGGGAACTTCTCTAGTGTTTCACCATAATTTCCGTATTCAGCATTTTCTTTGGAAAAATCAATTTTTCGATCGGCGCCAAGCATGGCTAATAGGTTGTTTTTACTGTCTAAGCCTTTTGCCTGTGCAAGCTCATCAATAAATGAACTTACTGCAAAGGCATGGTTTATGTTGGTTACTGAACGCATCCAACCGATACGCGTATGCGCTGGCGCTTTACCGATAGCACAACTGATGTTAGCAATATCGTAAGGCATATCAATAAAACCTAAACTTGCTTCTGAACCGATTAAATCTGCACCTTTACTAAAGGTTGAGCCAATAGGGGGTTCTGCAACATGGTGTTGCCATGCTGTAACATTGCCAGCTTCATCAATACCTGCTGCTAGTTTTTGATAACTTACCGCATGATAATAGCCATTTTGAATTTCATCTTCGCGTGTCCACATCACTTTAATTGGCACATTTAACTGCTTCGATAATATGGCGGCTTCAACAATAAAGTCAGGCTTAGATTTACGACCAAAGCCCCCTCCAAGCAAAGTTACATTAATATTGACATTTTCTGGTGCTACACCCGTGATTTGGGCAACAGTGCCCTGTGCCGATTGTGGTGTTTGGGTACAAGCCCAAATATCGAAAACACCATCATGAAAGTGTGCTGCTGCTGCTGGCGGCTCCATAGGTACATGGATTAATTCCGGTACATAATATGACGCGACAATCACTTGTTTAGCCTCAGATAGCGCTTTACTCACATTGCCTTTACTACGTAGTATTTTCGCAGGATTATCACAACTGTCAGCTAATGCTTTTTTGTATTGTGCACTGTTGTAACTTTTATGCTCACTTTCATGCCATTGAATGGCTAACGCTTCGCGGCCTTTTATTGCTGCCCAAGTATTTTTAGCAATAACAGCAACACCACCTAATGGTTTAAATACGGCAGGCTCTTTTAAGTCAGGCAATTGCACAACGTCAATAACACCCGCTATTGCTTTTGCAGCATCGCCATTAAATGATTTAACTTTTGCGCCTAATACTGGGGGTCTAGCGATTACAGCATATTGCATATTGTCTAATTCAACATCAAACCCGTAAGTGGTAGCGCCCGTTGCAATTTTTTCACCATCAACTAATGCCACATCAGATTTACCAATCAGGTTAAAGTCTTTTTTGTCTTTTAAAATCAATGCTGATTGTTCTGGTAATACTAATTTACTCGCTGCAGCAACTAAGCTACCAAAAGATAATTCACGGCCAGTTTTTTCATGCACAATCGTGCTATTTACGGCCGTTGTTTCACTCACATCTACTTGCCACTGCTTTGCTGCAGCCTCTTGCAACATCATACGCGCCGCAGCGCCAGCTTCACGCAAGGGTTGATAAAAGCGTCTTACTGAGCGCGAGCCATCAGTATTTTGACTGCCATATTTTTTATCACCTAAGCCTTGAACAACCGCTATTTGTTGCCAATCAGCACCGAGTTCGTCGGCAACAATCATCGGAATACTGGTTCTGATCCCTTGACCCATTTCCGAACGATGCACCACAATACTTACAATGTTATCAGCGCCTATTTGCACATAAACACTGGGTGAAAACTTATCTGAGCCTGTAACACCAGCCAAAGCTTTTGGAATAGTGAGCATTGCAGGTAATTGAACTCCAAGCACTAGAGCGGTAGAACTGATACCCAATTTTTTTAAGAAGCCGCGACGGCTAACATTTTCAATGTGTTTCATGATCAGCTTCCTTTTACTTCAGTGGCTAAGTCTGCGGCTAGGTGAATCGCTTCTTTGATCCGTTGATAAGTACCACAGCGGCAAATATTGCCACTCATGGCAAGTTCGATATCTTTATCGTTTGGATTAGGCTCGCGATCTAATAAGGCAACTGCTGACATAATTTGACCTGACTGACAATAACCACATTGAGGTACATTTAAATCTTGCCAAGCTTGTTGAACAGGATGATCGCCCTGCTCTGAAAGCCCTTCAATAGTAGTGATTTTTTGATTAGCCACAGCCGACACTGGCATAACACATGAACGAATAGGTTGGCCATCAACATGCACGGTACATGCACCACATAAGCCTTTACCGCAGCCATATTTAGTACCGGTATATTTTAAAATATCTCTCAGTGCCCACAACAATGGCATATCGCCATCATCATTAAATTGATGTTCTTTACCGTTGATAGTTAAGGTGATCATGCAATCGTTTCCTTTAGTTTATTTAACGTCGCTTTCGTTAGCACAGTTATAGATTAGCCTTTACTCATGCTAGTTACTTTATGCTGTAATACCCAGTTTTTTATACATATTGTTTAATTGCTCAGGTGTATCTATATCGAAAAACGCATGCGCAAGTGGTACTTTTAATATGTTATCTTGGTATTTTTCAAGTAACGGTTTAGCGCCTTGTTTACCTGTTAATTGTGTTAATTCTGCAAAGTAATGTTGTGAAAATATCACTGGCGGACCAATTTTTTCTTCGCCACTTGCCCCTACTACATTTAAGTCTTGTGCAACAACAATAGCATGAGGTGATTCTTGCCAAAATTTTTGATGAAGAATCAAATCACGTGAAGTTAACTGCCATTGGTCAACTAACACTATCATAACCGCTTTTATATCAGTTTCCAGTGCTGCAACACCTGCAGAAATCGATGACGCCATGCCGTCTGAGAATTTACTATTAATAATAGTTTTTATGGGTAAATGGCCGATACGGGCTTGAACTTGGTTAGCATTAAAACCTAACACACAATAAACCTGACTTGAAACCTGTAACGCTTGCTCTAATTGCCATTCGACTAAACTTTTGTCTTTGATGCTAATTAATTGCTTCATCTGCCCTAATCGAAAAGACTGCCCAGCAGCTAGTACTATGATGGCAAAGTTATTATTTGCGGAATTCGTCATTGTAAACTGATCTCTAACATTAACTTAATCCTTTGATTAGCAAATAGTCTAAAGCGTAAACGCAAATAAAACCAGTAAGCGAGTTTCACCCAAAATAGGCTTTGTCATTCAAATAATACCAATCCATGTGATTAACCAAGCATATATAAATACAAATCAATGGTTAGGATGAACTTCAAGATTCAAACTTCATTTGTTTTAAGGTACTCTAACTTATCTATATTGTTACTTTGCTCCCCCTAATGAAACATTTTAAAAATACTCTGATCGGCATAGTTTTTATTCTCTTCTTAGTGATCGCGACTTTGACTACCTGGATATACAGCCAGATAGACAGTGCTTTACCGCAATTAGACGGTAAGCAAACACTTTTTGGTTTATCTGCCAGCGCCACAATAGAGCGTGACTTACAAGGTGTTGCCACCATTAAAGCCAGTAATCGTGTAGATATTGCTCTAGCTACTGGCTTTGTTCATGCCCAAGAACGCTTTTTTCAAATGGATTTATTACGCCGTAATTCAGCCGGAGAACTGGCCAGCTTATTTGGCGCAGCAGCAATAGATTATGACAGTGAAATCCGCCGTCATCGTTTTCGTGAACGTGCTACCAGCATAGTGTCACAATTGTCTGCAACTGACTCAGCCCTTTTAAAAGCCTACACCCGCGGCGTAAATCAAGGGTTAAAATACCTTAAAGCCGCGCCTTTTGAATATTTACTACTACGCCAAGAGCCAGTTGAGTGGCAAGAAGAAGACACTATTTTAACCGTACTTAGTATGTATATAGACTTGCAATATCAAGACGGTAAACGCGAGCGTACCTTAGGTTTATTGCATTCAGTGTTAAGCCCAGAAGTATTTGCATTTCTCAATCCACAAGGTAGCCGTTGGGATGCCGCCATAGATGGCACTGAGTTTCCCGCATCATCATTACCTAAAGCGCCTTGGCCTTCAGCATCTAGTGAATACTTGGCTGTTTATTCCAATAATCAGTCACGCAATAAATCATTCGCTAGCGCAATGCCGCCTCCGCATACCAGAGCAAAACCTGCACAAAATGAAGAGTTCCCAGGGTCGAACAATTGGGCCGTTGGCGGTGTTATTAGTTCCACTGGCAGTGCCATCGTTGCTAACGATATGCATTTGGGCATTAGAGTGCCTAACACTTGGTTTAGAGCTTCTTTTGAATATAAAGATGTCGAGAATACTAACGTAAAAGTAACTGGCGCAACGCTACCAGGCACACCTAACATTATTATTGGCAGCAATGGCCATATCGCTTGGGGTTTCACCAACAGCTATGGTGATTGGAGCGATGTTATAGAGCTTGAAACCAATGCCGATAAAAGCCAATACTTAACACCTGATGGTTATCAAAGCTTTATTAAACGTAAACAAATTATCGCGGTAAAAGGTCAAGAAGCTGTCGATATAACAGTTACCGACACTATTTGGGGGCCCGTAATTGGTGAAGATTCGCAAGGGAATTTACTGGCTTATCGTTGGATTGCTCATGACAAAGCCGCCGTTAATATGGCAATAACTGAATTTGAAACAGCGAAAAATGTTCAACAAGCTCTTGCTATTGCAGCACGTGCGGGCATGCCAGCACAAAACTTAATGGTGGGCGATAAACAAGGTAATATTGGCTGGACCATTATGGGCCCGATACCACAACGCAGCGCAATGTTTGGTGAAACACCCACCTCTTGGGCCAATGGCGAAAACAAATGGCTAGATCTGTTACCACCTGAAGATTACCCACAAGTTATCAACCCAAAAAATTCACGCTTATGGACCGCCAACTCACGTGTTGTAGGCGACGATATGCTAAAAAAAATAGGTAATGGTGGCTATGCCATAGGTGCACGGTCTTCACAAATAAAGCAAAATCTCGAAGCTAGAACATCGTTTGATGAACAAGCCTTGCTCAATATTGCCCTTGATGACAGCGCCAAATTTTTATTACGTTGGCAAGACTTTATCTTATCAAAAGTACTCACTGACGCTATGTTAGAAAAGCATCAGGAATGGCATGAAGTCAAAGATATCATCAAAGATAATAACTTATCCGCCAGTACAGATTCTGTTGCCTACCGTTTGGTTCGTAATTTCAGATTAAATATCAGAGATCAGGTTTTTGATATCTTCAATGAAAATATGACTAAGCTTGATGAAAACTACAGTTTTCATACTATTCGCCACCAAGTAGAAACGCCTTTGTGGCAATTAATTAATCAACAACCAGAAAATTTTCTCTGGCGTAGTCACGAAAGTTGGGCTGTTTTATTCGAAGTCAGTCTTGAGAAAACATTAACAGAAATGACTGAGTCAACCACATTAGCAAAGGCGACTTGGGGCAAGATAAATATCAGCAAAATACAGCACCCTTTGAGTCGCGCTGTGCCATTTATCGGTCAATGGCTTGATATGCCTGAAGTAGCATTACCTGGTGATAGTTATATGCCACGAGTACAAGGACCGTCATTTGGAGCTTCGCAGCGCATGGCAGTTTCTCCTGGCCATGAAGAAATAGGAATTTTTCATATGCCTACGAGTCAGTCAGGCCATCCTTGGAGCCCATATTATGGTTTAGGCCATGAAAGCTGGCTAAAAGGTGAAGTTTCTAGCTTTTTACCCGGCCCAAGCAAGTACAAACTGACTTTACTAAGTTACTAACGAACCAAGACATACACTTTACAAGCTAAGGAACGACTATGACCACCTTGATTATATGTTTATTTATTGCTGCACTATTACCTTATATTGCCAAAATACCTGTTGCTGTCGCCATGAACAAATTGGGTGGTTACGACAACAACCATCCTCGTGCCCAACAAGCTGAACTAACAGGTTTTGGCGCTAGAGCTTTTGCCGCACATCAAAATGCCTTCGAGTCACTGATTATATTTGCTCCTGCAGTGTTGTTAGCCATTGCAACACAAAATACTGGCGCTTTTATCGAACAGGTTGCTATAACACATGTGGTCGCAAGGGTGCTTTATCACATTGCCTATTTAATCAACATTGGCGTTCTTCGCAGCTTAATATGGGCCGTGGGTATTATAAGTTCTTTTACTATTATCTATTTATGTATTTAGCCAAACCAAGCCGGAGATAAGTAAAGCAACATAGCACTTTAAAAACACTTACTTTGTTGAGTTACTTATAGCTAAATTCACGCTATAAGCCTTTTTTATTCATTTAGAGATAAATCGGCATAAAGAAACGGTTGTACTCTTGCGTGATGGTGGCTAAAGTAAAGCTATGCAAATGATAAAACCAACTTATTTCTTTAACGCTTTCTTTCTCTCAGCGCGCTTTAGGTTTTGGCATTCACTAAAAAACCTCCTAATGGAGGTTTTTTAGTTTTCAGTGATAGCAATAAGTAAAAACAATTAAAAGCATCATTAAAATTTCATAATTGCAGCAATTAAACTCATAACTTATTAGGAAAACGCGGTGAACGAAGCATTAGATTTAAATAAAATACGTGAGAAAATTACTCTTCTTGATCAACAACTACTTGCACTATTTGCTGAGCGCCGCGCCTTAACCTTAAATGTTGCTAAAAGCAAAGCTCATCTAATTCGTCCAGTTCGAGATCAACAGCGCGAACAAGAATTACTGATCCGCTTGATCACACAAGGTAAAGCGCTGGGTTTAGATGCGCATTACGTAACCAGTGTTTTTCAAACCATTATTGAAGACTCAGTGCTAAATCAGCAAGCCTACTTACAAACTCTAGCCAACCCTAATATGCAAGAGCCAGCAGTGAGTGTTGCCTTTCTTGGTGATAAAGGCAGTTATAGCTATTTAGCAAGTCATCGTTATTTTTCTCGCCGCGCAGAAAAAATTATCGAAAGCGGTTGCCAAAGCTTTTCAGAGATTATGCAACAAGTTGAATCTGGCTCGGTTGACTATGGCATGTTGCCGATAGAAAACACGAGTTCGGGTAGTATCAATGAAGTTTATGACATTCTTCAACATACCAACTTGTCAATTGTAGGCGAAATAACACAACCCATTGAGCACTGTTTACTAACCGCAGTAAATACCAAACTTAATAAAATTAAAACTATTTATGCCCATGGTCAACCTTTCGCACAGTGTAGTAACTTTCTTGATAAACAAAGCGATATTCGTATTGAATACTGTGAAAGTACAGCTGATGCCATGGCAAGAGCATATGAATTACAAGACGACAGTGTGGCTGTTATTGGAAGTGAAGAAGGCGGTAACTTATATCAATTACATGCCTTGGAAAAATCTATTGCCAACCAAACCGAAAACCATAGTCGCTTTATTTTAGTTGCTCGTAAACCTATTGATGTTGCTGAACAAATACCTGCAAAAACCACCTTAATTATTGCTACTGGCCAAAAACCTGGTGCGCTAGTTGAGTGTTTGTTGGTGTTAAAAAACAAAGGCATTAACATGTGTAAGCTTGAGTCTCGCCCCATTCAAGGACGTCCATGGGAAGAAATGTTCTATGTGGATGTAGAGGCAAATTTGAAGCACTTAGCGTTGCAAGAAGCGATTACTCAAATCACTGAACAAACAAATTTCATCAAAATTTTAGGCTGTTACCCTATCGAACACATTAGCCCAACTAATGTCCCGAGCAGCGCACTTTTGTAAGTATTTATTCTGGGCATAATTAAGGGCAGTTAAACTGCCCTTAATTTCACTTCTTTTTTTTCTTAGGATTAATGATAGCGCTTAATTCCACTAAACCTAATATTAGGTTACCAATACTAACTGCTTGCGGTTTTTTAATCGAAAAATAACCGCACTAAATGTTAAAACAAATAATGTCGGAATAGCAGCAAACATAAGCGACGAAAACATATACTGACCAATTAACAAAGTTAAGGTAATAAAGCACATCGTCGGTAATATCAGCCAAAAAGTATGTTCACTGGCACACAACTTAAAAGCTTTACGCATAAAAAACAGCAACAATAAGCTAACGATACTGGCGGTAACAGCAGTAACTGACCCCGGGTAATAATCAAGCATAAAGTTAGTATGAGGGTGAAGCATGCTAGGTACAGGAGCTAAATTGCCAAGATGAACTAGCCAAACGAATGAGCCTGCGATTAGGCAGCCAAAATTAAAGGACCAGAGTTTTTTATTAACGTTGAACATCCATATTTTCCATATTTATTATTATTATTTTCCCTCTTTATATCTCAAGTATACTTTTTAATCAAGATGTCTGGTTTTCGTACAAGCGAGTGTTATGCCTTTTTAGTGTCAATATCAGAGTGAAAGTTATTAAACTTAAGAGCAGGATTAATAACCTATATATAAAAAAGCCCGTATAACATATCTGTATACGGGCTTTTTAACGACTGGCGCTATTTAATTAAGCTTTATCTATAGCTGCTTGGGCTTGCTGCTTTTCAATTTCTTGAGTAATAACTTTCGGTGAACCGGTATTTCGACACAGCCAATAGTAAGCACCGGGGACAACAAATAAAGTAAAAATACTGGCCAGAGATACGCCAGCGAAGATCACCACACCGATAACCATTCTGCTTTCAGCGCCAGGTCCTACCGCTAATACCAATGGAATAGCACTGGTGACTGTCGTAAAGGTGGTCATTACGATAGGTCTTAAGCGTTGTGTGGCAGCAGCAATTAACGCCTCTTCAAACGCGATACCTTTGTCACGTAACTGATTGGCAAATTCAACAATCAAAATACCATTTTTCGCTGCTAAGCCAATCAACATGACAATACCAATTTGACTGTATATGTTCAGGCTCATTCCCATGAGCTTAAGGCCAGCTAAAGCGCCAACCAATGCTAATGGTACGGTTAACATAATAACAAAAGGGTGAATAAAGCTTTCAAATTGAGCCGATAAAACTAGGTAGGTTATAACAAGGGCTAGAATAAAAATAAAGCCAATAGAGTTACCTGATTCTTGTAATAACTGTGACTCACCTTTATAAGCTACTTGTACTTCTTCAGGTAAATGTTCAGCAACCGCACCATTCAAAAATTCCAAAGCATCGCCTAGTGCATAGCCTGTGGCTAAATTTGCGCTAATTGTAACACTGCGGAGACGGTTAAAACGATTGAGCTGCGATGATGTTGCACTCTCTTCAATAGTGATTAAATTCGATAATGGTATTAATTTATTACTGACAGTGGAGCGAACAAAAATATTATCAATGTCTTTAGGGTTTGAAAAATCAGTTTTCTCGCCGCGCACAACCACATAATATTCTTCACCGCGTTCAACAAAGTTGGTGACTCTACGCTGTCCCAACATAGTTTCCAACGTACGACCAATATCACCAACCGATACGCCTAAATCAAAGGCCCTGTTGTGATCAATTTTAACCAGTAATTGCGGGTAGGTTTCTTTGTAGTCACTATCAATACTGTGTAAATTCGGATTTTCTTGCGCTTTTGCAATAATAATATCACGCCATTTCGCTAATTCTTCATAAGTATTACCTTGTAATACAAAGGCAACGGGTGATGAAGAACCTCCGCCACTTAAGCCACTGCGCATCATAGCAAAGGCTCTAACATCAGTAACTTGAGCCAGTTCGCCATTCATTTTATTAATAAATTCAAATGTATTGGTAATACGATCTTTCCAGGCTGGCATACCAACAATAGCAATACCACCCGTGCCACCAAAACCAGGTACTCGCACAATAACTCGGTCGAGTTCACCACTTTCTTGATGTACCAATAATTTTTCTTCTATTTGCTGCATATTTTTGACGTTATTTTCATAACTTGCCCCTTCAGCACCACGCATCATAACAAAGAAATTTCCTCTGTCTTCTTTAGGCGTGTATTCCGAAGGTAACTGATTGAATAAACCGTAAACAGCAAATAACGACAAAATAATAACAAGAAAGATCATCAGTGGTTGATGAATACTAGCTTTTAAAGAGCGCCCATAAGCGGCTTCCAGTTTAGCAAAGCCTTTATCTAACTTTTGACCAAACGATGAGCTACGCTCCTTATGCTTCAACATTTTTGAACACATCATTGGGGTGAGAGATAATGCAGTTAAACTAGAGAAAATTACCGCTGCAGCTATCGCAATAGCAAATTCTGTAAATAATCGCCCAACGTTACCCGATAAAAATATCAATGGTACAAACACGGCAACAAGCACTAACGTAGTAGCAATAACCGCAAACGCGACTTCTCGACCACCTTCGTATGCAGCTAGTAATGGAGTTTGTCCACGTTCAATTCTCCGGTAAATATTTTCCAGTACAACAATAGCATCATCTACCACCAAGCCGATGGCCAGCACCATTGCCAGTAAGGTTAGCAAGTTTATTGAAAAACCAAGCCACGACAGCACCATCATAGAGCCAATTAGCGCCACAGGCACCGTAACCGCTGGAATAAGGGTTGCTCTAACATTACCCAAAAACAAAAATATAACCAATACCACCATTAACATGGCGATACCGAGTGTGCTATAAACTTCATCAATTGAGCCTTGAATAAACACTGATGAGTCATAACTATTGGTAATTGTTGTACCTATTGGCAGCCCACCACGAACCGACATCATTTCTTTACGAGCAGCTTTGACCACTTCAAGAGTATTGGCTTTTGACTGTTTAATAATGCCTAAACCCACCATGTTTTTGCCATTACCACGAAACATGTTTTCTTCATCTTCTGCACTCAAGGCTATTTTGGCAACATCACCCAGATAGACTAAAGATTTATTATCATTACGCGCCACCACCATAGTGGCAAAATCAGCTTCGGTTAAATAACTACGTTCAACTCGAATAGAAAAGTCTCGATCGATTGATTCAACTTTTCCTGCCGGTAATTCAACATTTTCGGCTCGCAAGGTTTGTTCTATGTCATTAACCGTGACGCCTCTGGCGGCCATTGCTTTACGGTTTAGCAACACATTCATGGCGTAGGTTCTTCCACCACCAACCTGTACACGCGCAACGCCGTCAACCACAGAAAACAGGTCAACAATATAACGTTCAGCATAATCAGTTAGCTGCAATGTACTCATTACATCGCTTTGTAAAACAAACCAAACAATGGCACTTTCGTCATCATTTGCCTTAAAAACCTCAGGCGGTTCAGCTTGTTCAGGTAAGTTATTTAATGCCCGAGAAATTCTGTCGCGCACATCATTAGTTGCAGCGTCAATATTACGATCAAGGTCAAATTCAATAGAGATACTAGAACGGCCAACGCGGCTGGTAGAGTTTATTGATTTAACCCCTTCAACGCCGCTAATTCTATCTTCAAGTATTTGCGTAATTTTACTTTCAACTATCGCTGCAGACGCCCCAGGATATGAAGTATTAATACTCACCACTGGTGGGTCAATATCAGGGTATTCTCGCAGAGGTAAAGTTAAAAAGGCAACAATGCCAAAAGTGATCAATAGTAAATTTATTACCGTGGCAAATACTGGACGTTTAACCGAGAGATCAGATAAAATCACGACTTATTCTCCAGCGCGTTCACTGCAGAACCATCGCGTAATTTTAAAGCGCCTTCAACCACAACTTCAGTATTAGCATCTACACCACCAACAACTTCAACAAAACCTCGGTAACGGCGGCCAATTTCTAATTGCTTTTTAATAGCTTTACCTGCTTCTACGACAAAAACAAAATGCTGATCTTCAATCGGAATAACCGCACTTTCAGGTACTTGTAATATTTGCTCTACTTTACGCACTACTTGTAAATTCAACAACATGCCTGCACGTAATTTATGGTCAGTATTGGGGATTTCAGCACGTACTTTCAAGGTGCGAGTTACACTGTCGATACGAGAATCTATCGAAGATATTTTGCCAATAAATACATTTTCTTTGTAAGCTGTATTTGTCGCTTCTATGCGTTGGCCAATAGAGACAGTAGTTAAGTAGCGCTCTGGAATTGAGAAATCAACTTTAATAATACTCAAGTCATCTAAACTGGTAATAACATCACCAACGTTAATCAAGGCACCAAGACTAATTTCACGAAAGCCCAAAATGCCTGAAAAAGGTGCTTTAATGGTAAATTCAGCCAGTTTTATTTTTGCACTGAGCAGCTGTGCTGAAATAGCCTTAGTTTTTGCTTCTTGTTGATCAACCAGCGACTGAGATGTTGCTTTTTGTTTATACAAATCTTGAAAGCGGTTCAGTTGGGAAACAGATTCAGCAAGGTTAGCCTGGAGTTCTTTAACTTTAGCGGCCTCTTCTCGACTATTAAGGCGAACTAAAACATCACCTTTATTAACGGTTTCACCGTCTTGAAATAAAACCTCATCCACTAAATCTGAATATTTACTGGTAATGTACACTTGTTCGTTTGCCCGTGAAGTGCCTACAGCTTCTACGGAATCTTTATATTCAGCCAGCACTATCTTTGCCGTTTTTACCGACACAACCCGTTGATATTTTTCTTTGGTCGTTGCCTCTTCAGGCCACTGCAAGTAAACAATTAAGGCAATTAACACACCAACGAGTAATAACAAAGGTAAGCGACGACTAATAGCTGCAGACATAAACAAAGCTCTCTAAATTTGCGAAAATTTTCAGTAGTATTACTATAACCTAGATACGGTAAACGCTCGATACAACTTAGCCTAAGATTTAAGGCTTTGGTCGCAAAATTAGAAAAAACAATTAACTTTGTGATTATTAAGATATAATTTAGTTATATATATGCCAAATGAAGAATAGTGAGTATTCGCCATTACTTCATATTTTACATTTTAAGGATTGAACTCGTGAAAATTATTGCCTCAATTATTGTTATTTTATTATTACTTGGTGGTGGAGCTCTTTGGTTTTTAGCCAACGGCTCATTAAATGACTATATTAAAAATCAAATTGAAACAGTTGGCACACAAGTCACAGAACAGGCTGTTACAGTAAAAGCGGTTGATATTAAGCTTACTAGCGGCGCCGGTAGTATTTTAGGTATTAACTTAGCTAACCCCAAAGCCTATAGCCAACCTAACGCCTTTGCTTTAGAAGAAGTAACACTTGATATTAATTTAGAAAGCTTAACCTCATCACCTATTATTATTGATGCCATCGTGATCAAATCTCCACAAGCTTTTGTCCAATTTACCCAAACTGGTGGTTCTAATATCCAAGATATTTTAGATGCCATCGAGCGTAACACACCTAAAGATGATGCCAGTGCTGCCGATACAACAAGTGGTAATGAACCTAGAATAAAAGTCAGTAAAATTATTCTTGCCGGAACCGCTCTAACGATTGATTTAAGTGCCTTTGGTAATAAAGAGCATAATGCTACATTAGCGGATATAACGTTAAGTAATGTGGGCGGTGATGCCGGTTTACCCGCCAGTCAATTAGGTAGTGAGATTGTCAAACAAGCATTATCTAAAATTTGGCAACAAGCTAAAGCAACACAAAAGAAAAAGTTAACTGATAGTGCTACAGAAAAACTAAAAGAAAAAGCGAAGAAAAAATTGACTGATTTATTTGGATAATCTTAATTTTTTAATGGTAAAGCCCTAGCCGAAATCAGTATCAGAATTTGGCTAGGTTTATAAAAATAACAAACCATAGGATACGTCGTAATGAAAGTGAATACCCCATTAAAACCACTAGCAATTCTCTGCGCTTTGTTATGCTCCAATGCAGCGATAGCAAACCAATATGAAATCAGCGTTATGGGTGGGCAAATGTTTAGTTCTGATTTGGTTGCCAGTGATGATAGCGATATCAATGTTGACTCAGGCAGTAACATTGCTGTTGGATTTGCATGGCAAGAGAATGTTAATGGCCAAGGCCAAATACTTTTGAATCGTGTTAGTTATGATTTTATCGGCCAAAATGAAGACAACAATAAACTAAATATCACTTATGCACATTTTAATGGCGTGGCTCTGTTCCGTCAGCAAAACTATGTAACAACTTTGAGTTTAGGTTTTGGTGGCGCTTATTTTGATGCCGAACAAGGTAGCGAAGAAGTTTATCCTTCAGCCAGTGTAGCCTTTGGTACACGCTATGAATTTTCTAAAAGCATGGCATTGGTGACAGAATTACGGGCCTATGCCACGCTAATTGACGAAGATGATGCTATGTTTTGTCAACAAGAAATATGCAGTGCAAACTTCACCGATTCATTATGGATAGATAGTTCAATTGCTGTCGGTATTGCCATTAAGTTTTAGTTTGTTAAGCTCTTACTTTAGCAGCTCCAAATAGCTTGTTGTTATATTAAAGCTATTACTTTGACCAATATGTAAAATGGTGAAAAGTAATAGCTTCGTTATACCCAACCAGAAATATTTATCTTCATTAACATCGAATACACCCCTCGATTAATTTATCAACAAACCATGATTACTTGCCTAGCTTTGCCTCAACTTCGTTTCATCTAACTGATATCTTTTTAATTAATTTAATATTATCGTCTACTCTCTGGTAGCATAAATAGAGGCTGATAGTGGCTAAAAAAGATCATTCAGCCATAGTTAATCCAATTGACATAAAGTGCATTATTGACCCGTCAACCATGATCAAAAAAATCGCACTGATGACTCTTCAGCTGCGATTTCATTACTAGATTCAATCTAGATGGTTATTTACTTAAAACAAAATTACAAGATTACAAAGCTATAACATGGCTGAAATATCAGCCGTTAGTGACACATTAGGACGCTCTATAATACGACCAATTTCTTTATCGCCTTGATAAACAATAAAGGTTGGGGTGTATTTTATATCGTGTTTTTTTGCTGAGCCGTTAGGCTCTGATTTTTCATAATCGAGTCCAATTAAGCGATTAGACAGTGTTGGGCTTTCGGCAACCATTTTAAAAAATCTAGGCACTTCACGCTGACTGTCATGGCACCAAGAGCCGAAATAAACTTCTATATGTAAATCATTTGGCCAACCTTTAATTTCAGCAATTTCATTATCAGACAACTGAAATGTTTGATAGCTTTGCTGAAAAGACTTATGTTCACTCATTAATTGCTGCTGACTAACTTCGCCAATAGCCATAGCCGTTTTATCCACTTGACTATTCGCGCAGGCAGAAAGAACAACAAGAATAATACTTGATAGAATAGCTGGAAACTTCTTCATTTCATTCCTTGTTTTAACTTTTTTATTAATATTTATTTAATTCGTTTAAAGCAATATCGATTCACTTTTCTGCAGAGAAAACTATAACAATTTATAAGATAACCAGCTACTTGTGAACATTACTTTATTGCTTAATGTTTTTTAAGTTGGTCGGCTTTAATTAACATCTCTTTACTTTCTTGCATGAAAATATCAGCATAATCACCGAACCAATCAGCCACTTGTGAAAACATGGTAGTGAAAGATTCTTTATCATTTAATTGCACGTCTTCTAATAATTCTAAAAAACGATAAGCAAAACGCTTCATCATAGCAATGTTGTCCTGATTAGCGAATATAATATCAGTGTAAAGAATAGGGTTTTGCGCAAACAAACGCCCTACCATAATCAACTCTAAACGATAAATGGGTGAACTCATCTCCACCAACTGTGCTATATCAGCTCCCTCAGCCATTAAGTGATAACCGTAGGCAATAGTTGAGAAATGTCGCATTACTTGCACCATAGACATCGCTTGATCATGAGTATGTGCCTCAACAGGGTGAATTTTTGCCCCCCACACTCTAAATTGCTCGAGTAACCAATGATACTTTTGTGGAAAGCGCCCTTCACAAGCAATAATAGTTTGTTTAACTAAACCCGTTACATCAGGCCCAAACATAGGGTGTAAGCCGACAACTGGGCCAGCATGTACTTTCATCATTTCATACAGTGGCGCTTCTTTAATACTGGTAACATCTGCCAAAATGCAGTTTTCAGGCAATGCCCCTAATTTTTGGATAACCATGGCCGTTAATCTAATTGGAACGGCTACTATCACTAGACTAGCCTCAGATAAAATTTCAGCACTATTTGGCCAGTCGGCTTGCTCTAGGGTTTGCACTTGATAATGAGAACGCGTAAATAAATCAACAAATATTCGTCCTAATTGCCCTTCACCACCAATAACAACTACTTTTTTACAATCTGGATTTACACAACGATAACCACTAGCATCTTGGCTAATATAAGAGTCTTGCATCAAGCGTCGAAGAATATCTTCTATTAATTCTGGCGATAAGCCGGCCTCTATTGCTTGTTGGCGGCGAAGCTGTAATAGACTAGCTTCACGTTCAGGAGCGAAAATCGGCATACCCTCTGCGCTTTTTAATAAACCAACTTTCGTGGTAACAGCGCGACGCTTGGCTAATAATGCAACGAGTTGACAATCAATTTCGTCAATTTCATTGCGCAATTCACCTAACTTTTCTTCAAATGTAGAATTGTTGTTCATTGCTGGTGTTTTTTCCTATTCACTCAAGACTTAATTAATACGTTGTTTTAAAACGACTTCAAGCTTAGCACTAGCATCAGAGATAAGCTTTTCTGTCGTTTCAAAATCGATACAAGCATCAGTAACAGAAACGCCATATTGCAGCTGGTCAAATGGTAGTTCTGAACTTTGATTACCTGAGTTAATATTACTCTCTAACATAATACCAATAATAGTTTTATTGCCCGCACAAATTTGATCGAAAACATTATCAGCCACTAACGGTTGACGGCGATAGTCTTTATTAGAGTTACCGTGAGAGCAATCAACTACAATACCTGGTTCTAAATTTTGTTTTGCTAACTCTTCTTCACATAAAGCAACATTATCGGCATCATAATTAGGCTTTTTACCACCGCGCAAAATTACGTGCCCATCAGGATTACCTGAGGTTTTAATCAGTGCAACTTGCCCTTGACGATTAATACCCATAAAACGATGTGAAGAGGCAGCAGACTGCAAAGCATTAATAGCAACACCAAGGCCACCACTAGTACCATTTTTAAAACCTATTGGCATCGACAGACCGCTGGCCATTTCACGATGTGTTTGTGACTCTGTGGTACGCGCGCCAATGGCAGACCAACTAAACAGTTCAGCTAAATATTGAGGACTAATAGGATCTAGTGCTTCAGTAGCTAATGGTAAACCTAACTCGGTCAAATAAATCAATAATTCACGCGCTTTACGAAGGCCACTTTCTACATCAAATGAACCATCCATATGCGGGTCATTAATCAGTCCCTTCCAACCAACCGTAGTGCGTGGCTTTTCAAAATAAACTCGCATAACTATGTATAAACTATCTTGATATTTATCGTGTAATACCTTCAACTGTCGCGCATAAGCTTTTGCAGCATCAAGATCATGAACTGAGCAAGGGCCGGCAATCACTAATAAACGATGATCTTGTTTGTGAATAATATTAGCGATGATGCTTCGAGCGTTTTTAACAAAAACACGGCCAGCTTCTGGCAGCGGTAACTCTTCACGTAAAGCATTTGGGGTAATTAAGATTTCTTCGGCATTGACGTGAATATCGTTCAGTCTGCTTTTAGGTATTTGGCTTGCGTCGGACGTCGTTAAACTTGATTTTGACATGGTTCTTTCCTGAATATAAAGCAATAAGTATAAGTTTTTAAGTAAAGTATTTTCGGCTAGCAGCTATTTTATGCTAATAACAAGGTCGCTAGAAAAGCGACTAGCTAAAGTATGGGAGGTAATAATATCGATATTGCAGATTGTGCACTTTTTACGCCTTTCTAACTGTAAGCTTAAGTTTACTTAATTCGTACCGTTTATATTACACTATAATTTACTTAGGTACAGCCCTATTGTTAAATAATAAGGGATAAAAAAAGCGCCTCTCGGCGCTTTTATCTCAACAACATATCTCTTTAGCTATGAACGATTCGATTACTAACTAAATGTTCAACAACTGCAGGATCTGCTAGCGTTGAAGTGTCACCTAAAGTATCAAGGTCATTTTCAGCAATTTTACGCAAAATACGGCGCATAATTTTACCTGATCGGGTTTTAGGCAATCCTGGAGCATATTGAATGTAGTCAGGTTTAGCGAAACGCCCTAATTCTTTAGCAACAAACTCAGTTAGCTCTGCTAACAACTCAGTAGACTCTGTCGCGTTATTCATTAAAGTGACATAAGCATAAACGCCTTGGCCTTTAATTTCATGTGGATATCCAACGACAGCAGCTTCAGCCACTGCTGGATGCAATACCAAAGCACTTTCTATTTCAGCAGTACCTAATCTATGGCCAGATACATTTAAAACATCATCAACGCGACCCGTTATCCAGTAGAAACCGTCTTCATCACGTTTTGCACCATCACCAGTAAAGTAATTTCCCGGATATTGGCTTAGGTAAGTTTGATAGAAGCGCTCATGATCGCCATAAACACTGCGTAATTGCCCAGGCCAACTACCTGTGATCATTAATAAACCTTGGTTTTCACCTTCAAGGGTGTTGCCATCTTTATCAAATAAAGCAGGTTTAACACCAAAAAACGGTTTACCTGCTGCACCCGGTTTCATATCAACTGCACCTGGTAGCGAAGTAATTAATATACCGCCAGTTTCTGTTTGCCACCAAGTATCAACCACAGGACAATTATTTTTACCTACGACTTCATAATACCAGTGCCATGCTTCAGGATTAATGGGCTCCCCCACGGTGCCTAAAATGCGCAACGATGATAAATCTGCTTTTTCAACAAAACTATCACCCACACTCATTAATGCACGAATAGCCGTTGGTGCAGTATAAAAAATATTCACTTGGTGCTTATCACACACTTGCCAAAAGCGACCAGCATCAGGGTAAGTAGGCACGCCTTCAAAAACCAGCGTTGTCGCACCGTTAGCTAATGGTCCGTAAAAAATATAAGAGTGACCTGTGATCCAACCCGCATCAGCCGTACACCAATAAATTTCACCCTCTTTATAATCGAAGACATATTTATGGGTCATTGCGGCGTAAAGTATATAACCTCCACAAGTATGCAGAACACCTTTAGGCGTGCCTGTCGAACCTGAGGTATATAAAATGAATAGTGGATCTTCAGCATCCATTACTTCAGGTTCACAAGCTGCTGGTAGTTTGGCGACTTCTTCTTGATAATTGACATCAATTTTGTTGTTCCAAGCCACGTCTCCGCCAGTGCGTTGCACTACAATCACGGAATGAACATTTGGACAGTCGGCAACGGCTGCATCAACATTTACTTTCAACGGAATAACACGACCACCACGGAGACTTTCATCCGAAGTAACAACCACCTTACAGTCGGCATCAATAATACGTGAACGAATCGCTTCAGTTGAAAAACCACCAAATACCACAGAATGAACTGCACCTATGCGCGCACAGGCTAGCATGGCGTAACCAATTTCTGGGATCATCGGCATATATATGCACACACGATCACCTTTTTTCACGCCGCGTGCTTTTAGTAAATTAGCAAATCGACACACATGATCATGTAGCTCTTGATAGGTGATTTTTTTATCTTCACTCGGGTCGTCGCCTTCCCAAATAATGGCAGTTTCATCAGCTTTACTGACTAAGTGACGGTCAATACAGTTATAGCTAACATTTAATTTACCACCAGAAAACCATTTAATATTGGCAGATTTCAAATCAACATCAGAGACACTATCCCATGGCTTATACCAGTCGAGAAACTCTTCAGCTTGTTCAGCCCAGAAAACATCGGGTTGCTCAATTGACTGTTGATACATAGCATCATATTTTGCAGAATCAATATAAGTGTGGGCTTTTGCCTGCGCTAATACGGGATAACGGCTTTTTAGTTCTTGCATGCTTAATCCTTGAAGTCTAAATATTTAATGGCTTGTCGACACGTTCAGCAAAGGCTTGGCTTAACTATCGTGCTACTTTAACTTACCAACATCATAGCGTAAGTTTTGGCACTGGAAAACACCACTAAAGTCGAATACCAATGGTTCTTGCATATTAATTCTCTACAAAAATTACATTATTTAAATGTCGAAAACACATTAAAACTTAGTTTTAGAATAAACAAGATATTAAAATCAAAAGGATAGAAAGAAGCCCAACCGAATGATTGAGCCGTTATATAAATTTATATTGGCTAGCTTTTATATTTACGAAAGCCCATAAAACATAAGAACAAAGAAAATAGCCCTAAAGTTGTTGGTTCAGGTACTGGTATAGCGGTTATTGTGACTGCTTGTGAAGTTATGGCTGTGGGTTGAAAAGCGACAGCTTCTCTATAGGTAAAAAATGATTCAAACATATCTTTCTTGGGAGTTCTAATATAGTCCCCCGCTGAAACTATTCCGGTATTACCATTAGTAGTGTAATAAGCCATATATTGCTCGTAGAAGTCTCCACGCATATCGCTGGTAAAGCCTTTAATACCAAAATATTTAGACTCACTATCCTGCGATTCACCTAGTATAGTCATTTGATTGACATGCTGAGTAAAGTCTGTTGATGGCTTGCGGTGTGTATAAAATTCAGAATAATCAGTTACTGTGCCATAACTATTAGTATCACTCTTATCAAAAGAGAAATCAAAATTAGTTAGTAATACACTCACTAATTTACTACTTGCAAACGTCCAGCCTGCATCTAAATTAGCTAAATAGTCTTGATATTCAGCTAATTCTAGCTCGCGAGTAAAAGTTAAATCTAGCCACTCAAAATTGGTTTCACTGTCATAAGTAATACCACCAGCAATCCCTAAATAATTTCTTTCAATTAATGAAGCTGATGCAAACGATGACCAAAGGCAGAAGATTAATATGAATTTAAAAAAAAGTAGCGCACGCATTAATGGAGTTCTCCGAATATTATTATTATTATTATTATTTTTAAATATATAGCTTTGAGAAACACTTAGTCCATTAACATTTCTGTTACAAATTTACAGACATTTAGTTACATATTCAATATTTAATCGTTTTTTTATTATTAAAGTCCATAAGTTACATTGATTTATCAACTGGTAAAACCAGTCTTCCCCCCGTTTTGCAGAGTATTTGAGGGATAAGTTAAGGAATTTAGAAAAAACAACACAAAAAAGCCTGTTTGATTTCCCAAACAGGCTTTCTTCATCATCTTTCTTTACTAAAAAATTAGCAGATATTACTCTAGTTAAAGAGGAATTATCTTTTGCCCAATTTCTCTTTGATACGTGCAGAACGACCTGAACGCTCACGAAGATAGTAAAGCTTAGCTTGACGAACATCACCGCGACGTTTGATTTCAATTGAATCAACGATTGGGCTATGTGTCTGGAATACACGCTCTACACCAACACCGTTCGAGATTTTACGAACAGTGAATGCAGAATTGATGCCGCGGTTTTTAATAGCAATTACAACACCTTCAAATGCTTGAAGACGTGATTTATCACCTTCTGTAACTTTTACTTGTACAACAACGGTATCGCCTGGGCTATACGCTGGTACATCTTTTTTCATTTGCTCAGCTTCAAGCTGCTTAATAATATTACTCATAATACCTTCTTCCTAGGGTTCACAGTCATCAGTAGCATTTTTGTTATCAGCTTTAATGGCTGTTAACATTTTTTGCTGCTCTGCTGTCAGAGCTAGGTTAGTTAATAGTTCTGGTCTTCTAGTCCACGTTCTTTCTAACGACTGATATTGGCGCCATTGCCTAATATGTTCGTGATTACCACTTAATAGCACTTTAGGAACAGACTTTGCCTCGTTAACCGAAACGTCCATAACCTCTGGCCTAGTGTAATGTGGACAATCTAATAAACCGTCAGAAAATGAATCCTGCTCGGCCGATTGTTGATGTCCTAATACTCCAGGCACAAAGCGTGCTACGGCATCGATTACGTTCATAGCAGGTAATTCCCCACCACTTAATACGTAATCTCCGACCGACCATTCTTCGTCAATTTCTGACTCAATTAGTCGCTCATCTATACCTTCATAACGTCCTGCTATAAATATCAGTCTGTCATGTTGTGCTAATTCACGTACACCAGCTTGGTCCAATTTCCGTCCTTGCGGCGACAAATAAATAACCTTCGCTCTACCCTTTTCTTTAATAAGATCAGGGCTGCTATCTTCATCTGCAGCTTTTCTTGCAGCTTGGATAGCATCACGTAATGGTTGAACCATCATAAGCATCCCTGGTCCGCCGCCGTAAGGTCGGTCGTCCACAGTACGATGTTTATCACGAGTAAAGTCTCTTGGGTTCCACGTGTGAAACTCAATTAAGCCATTACGAATCGCTCGGCCTGTCACCCCATACTCAGTAATTGCGTCAAACATCTCAGGAAAAAGGCTTATCACCCCAATCCAGATTTTCTTATTGCTAAGCTTGTCTGTTAATACACTATTACTCAAGTTAGAAACCTGGGTCCCAGTCAACACAAATTTGTTTATCTTCAGCGCTGATCGAAAGTATAACTTGGTCCATTAAGTAAGGAATTAACCTTTCTTTCTTCCCAAAGCCATCTTTCAGATTAGCTTTAACAACCAGTACGTCGTTAGCGCCCGTTTCCATTATGTCGGAAACCTGACCTAGGTCGTAACCTTTGTCAGTAACAACTGCCATGCCGATTAGATCACGCCAATAAAACTCACCTTCCGGTAAGTCTGATAACGCCTCTTCGCTGACAAAAATTTCTGAACCAACAAGCTTTTGGGCTACATCGCGATCATCAATTCCTGCAACTTTAACAACAAGACCATTGTTATGTTTGCGCCAATCGGTAATATCTACTGATTGAATCTTATTTCCTAATTTTAAAGACCAAGGAAAATAGTCTAGTATGGCTTCATGGTCATCTGTGAATGAATGAATTTTCAACCAACCTTTGATACCGTAGACTGCGCCTACTTTACCTAAGGTGACATCTTTACCAATTACTTCCACAACAAACTCCTAAAACCTACCAATTTAATTTAAGCTGCTTTTTGAGCATCTTTAACTAATTTGGCCACACGATCAGATACAGTTGCACCTTGACCAACCCAATGGTTGACACGGTCTAGGTCTAAACGTAATTTTTCCGCTTGACCTTGCGCTGTAGGGTTGAAGAAACCAACTTTCTCGATGAAACGACCATCGCGAGAGTTACGGCTATCTGCAACAACAACCTGATAGAATGGACGCTTCTTTGCGCCGCCACGAGCTAAACGAATGGTAACCATATCGTCCTCTATATAATTTAAGTGTTAAAACGAATTTTCCAGACATTTCTATCGCCTCAGCGACAGAAAAGCTCGCGTATTTTACGCTTTTCTGCTGACAAAGCAACCTAAAGCGAGTGTTAGATGAATTATTTCGCAAATTAGTACCGCTATTATTAATATAACGATATAATTCGTCCTCCACACCTTTTATAACTTAGCGTCACATCAGCTACGCTTAATTAGCCTTTTCTGGCTGGAAATCGAATGACTCAACTTGCAAACAGTAGTGCAAAAGGATTAACGCTAGCCATGATCACGGCTATTATGTGGGGTATTTTGCCCCTGGCGCTAAAATCTGTTTTAGTGTTAATGGACGCTTATACCATTACTTGGTACCGCTTCGCCTTTGCTGCATTTTTCGTCACATTATTGTTATGTGCAAAAAATAGAATACCCAGTTCAGCGATTAAAAGTACCAGTAAAATGAAACGGCTTTTATTTGCCGCCATACTATTAAGCTTAAACTACATATTATATCTCGTTTCTTTGCATTATATTCCAGCCGAAACTGCACAAATGCTTATTCAAATGGCGCCATTTTTCATGTTACTTGGTAGTGTTGTTTTGATGAAAGAGCATTTTAGTCGCGGTCAAATGGTGGGGTCCTTTATACTTATTTCAGGCTTGTTGTTATTTTTCAATCAACAATTCATTAATAACACGGGTCTTGATAACCATGATTTTTTTCTCGGTTTTATTATTATGTTTGGCGCTGCAGTAACTTGGGCGGCCTATGCCATCATTCAAAAACAAATGTTAGGTTATTACAGCTCAAACCAAATAATGTGGTGTATTTACTTATTAAGCGCATTGTTTTTTTTACCACTTGCCAGCCCTTTGCAAATAACAACTTTAGATAATACCGCATTACTCCTGTTATTATTTTGCTGTGCAAATACCCTAATTGCCTATGGAACTTTTGCTAAATCATTAGAATATTTACCAACGGCAAAAGTCAGTGCCACTTTAGCGATTACGCCATTATTAACGGTGATTTTCGCTACTATCGCTGAGCAAATCTGGCCAAGCACATTCCAAGCTCAACATTTGAATGTACTCGCTTATATCGGCGCAGGCTTGGTGGTATTTGGTTCAATGTTAACTGCCCTAGGTGAAAAAATACTCAATAGAAAGAATATCAATGCATTGAAATTTTATTTAGGATTTAACAAATAACAGCGTTTTAATTCGCTATTGTCATGATCATGCAGTAAAGCTCTACCTTGATATAAGCGTTGAATAGTTTTAATGCAGAAAACAAAAAAGGTAGCAATGAGCTACCTTTTTAGATAATGAATTAATGCTTAGCGTATTGAATTAACGGCCAAACGGGCCACCGCCCATGCCACCACCTGGAGGCATCATACCCTTCATTGAGCGCATCATTTTTTGCATGCCGCCTTTGCCTGACATTTTCTTCATCATTTTTTGCATTTGAGTAAATTGTTTAAGTAACTTATTTACTTCTTGTATTTGTGTGCCTGCCCCTGCCGCTATACGACGCTTGCGTGAGCCTTTAATAATATCCGGACGTTGTCGTTCTGCTTTAGTCATAGAGTTAATCATAGCTTCCATACGGATAGTGACTTTATCATCCATTTGGCCTTTAACTTGCTCCGACATATTACCCATACCTGGCAACTTATCCATTAGACCCATCATGCCACCCATACTTTTCATTTGTACGAGTTGATCACGAAAATCTTCTAAATCAAAACCTTTACCACTTTTTACTTTTTTAGCCAGTTTTTCGGCTTGCTTACGATCAACCTTTTGCTCTACTTCTTCAATTAAAGAGAGTACATCCCCCATACCCAATATGCGTGATGCTATTCTGTCTGGATGAAATGGCTCTAGGGCTTCAATTTTCTCACCAACACCCATAAACTTGATTGGCTTGCCAGTAATATGACGAATAGACAACGCCGCACCGCCACGGGCATCACCATCAGTTTTAGTTAAGATAATACCAGTTAACGGTAAAGCATCATTAAATGCTTTCGCTGTATTGGCAGCATCTTGACCCGTCATGGCGTCAACGGTGAATAAAGTTTCAATCGGATTAATGGCGGCATGTAGCTGTTGGATTTCAGCCATCATTTCGCCGTCAATATGCAAACGGCCGGCAGTATCAACAATTACTACATCAAAAAAGTTTTTCTTCGCGTGGTCAATTGCGCCGTTGGCAATATCGATTGGTTTTTGTTTAATGTCACTTGGGAAAAAGCCAACGTTAATTTCAGTAGCCAACATTTCAAGTTGTTTTATCGCGGCTGGTCGATAAACATCCGCACTCACCACTAATACTTTCTTCTTTTCACGCTCGGTTAAGAATTTCGCTAATTTTGCAACTGAGGTAGTTTTACCCGCACCTTGTAAACCCGCCATTAACACGACAGCTGGGGGCACTGCTTTTAAATCAAGCGCTTCGTTAACATCGCCCATCGCAGATTCTAGTTCTTTTTGAACTATTTTTACGAACACTTGCCCTGGCGTTAAGCTTTTCGAAACATCTTGCCCAACAGCACTTTCTTTTACTTTGGCAATAAATTCGCGAATAACCGGTAAAGCGACATCGGCTTCTAATAAGGCCATCCGCACTTCACGTAAAGTTTCTTTTATATTGTCTTCAGTTAAGCGACCACGGCCACTGATATTTTTTAGTGTTTTCGTTAAACGATCGGAAAGATTTTCAAACATAAATGACTCAAATATTAACTTTGCGCAAAAAATTAGCTCTATTATACCCGTACAATTAATTAGCGAAAGTAGAAGTTATGCTTTTAAGGTAATGGTACACCTTATATAAAATAAAAAAGCAGGAATAGCGTTCAGTAACAGTGAAGAATTTATGAAAAACTTTCTAAAATTGTGCCAATTTTGATTTGGTATCAGGGGTGGCGGAATATTAACATTTGTAGCTATTAAATCTTTGCGTAAACTATTGATATAAAGTGAGCAATAGTTATGGAGTCTGTAAGCTATTCTGCTAGAATCGCAGAGTGAATATTAACTAATGGTATTTATTAACTTGTAAGCAGTTTTTAATTTTTCGGAGCCCTTTGTGGAATTTTCAAGTATCACTTCATTTACTGCCTTTGTATGTTACAGCTTAGCGACGATATCAATTTTGTCTCGTTTGTTTCACCCTAAAGGGCCAAATTTAATTATTACTTTAATTTTTGCCTGTTTAGCGATCATTTTTCATGTACTAAGCAGCTCACAATTTTTATTTACTCATAACAACCTAAACTTCTCGCTACCTAATGTAGTTTCGCTGGTCAGTTTAATTATTAGCTTAGTTATTTCAACGGTCGCTTTACGCTTCAAGGTTAATTTATTACTACCGGTAGTTTATGGCTTTGCTGGTATTTGGCAACTCAGTATGATTTTCATTTCGCCCATAGGCAACATGGAAATTGTTGCTGATAAAATTGCTATGTTAAGCCATATTACTCTCGCCCTTATTGCTTATTGTGTTTTAGTTATCGCGACCTTATATGCCTTTCAAGTTGCTTATATCAATACGAAATTAAAAAGTAAAAACTTCCAAGCAGTTCATCACTTGCCACCTTTAATGCAAGTTGAACGACAATTATTCATTATTTTACTGTTAGGTAGCATCTGCTTATTGCTTAGCCAAGTGTTAGGTTTTTTGTTTCTTGATGGTATGATCTCAAAAGAGAATGCCCATAAAACAATTTTATCTCTTATTGCCTGCACAATTTACTTTGTTACCTTGTGGGGACATTTTAAACAAGGTTGGCGTGGCCAACGCGTGCTGACATTAACATTAATTGCCACCTTCATACTTACTTTGGCTTATTTTGGTAGTCGATTTGTGAAAGAATTTCTCTTATTATAATTTTTAGCGTATAAGAGAACTTTGTATTACATTTCCAAATTTGCGATGTAATATTAGTAACAATTTATTTATAGGATCCCTTTTTGGATAACATCTCTACCGATATGCTGTTTGTCGTGCTCGGCATACTCATATTCATATCAGCCTATTTCTCTGGCTCTGAAACGGGCATGATGTCGATTAATCGATATCGGTTAAAACACTTAGAAAAGCAAAATCATCGCGGCGCCAAACGTGTCAGTAAATTACTGGCAAAACCAGATAAATTAATTGGCTTGATCCTGATTGGCAATAACTTAGTCAATATTTTTGCGACCCTGATTACCGGCATAATAGCGCAACGATTATACGGCGATGCAGGTGTGTTTTATTCAGGTTTGTTACTGACCTTAGTTATTTTAATTTTTGCCGAAATAACACCAAAGACACTGGCCGCACTGTACCCAGAAAAAGTCGCTTTTCCGAGTTCATTAATCCTCACTTTATTGCTGAAGCTTCTATACCCATTCGTTATCGCGGTAAATTGGATCACCAATGGCATATTAGCCATATTAGGTATTAGTTCAGAACAACGAGAGCAGCACAGCTTAAGCTCTGAAGAATTACGTACTGTGGTAAATGAGTCTGGTGCATTATTGAAATCTCAAGATCAAGATATGCTAGTCGGCATACTCGATTTAGAAAATGTCACCGTTGAAGATATTATGATCCCACGCAATGAGCTTGTTGGTATCGATATTAATAACGAGTGGAAGCGTATCCAAAAGCAACTAACGCAATCGAACCATACTCGAGTGCTATTATATCGTGACAATATTGACGACGTTGTGGGTTATGTTCATATGCGTGATGCTTTACGATTAGTGTCGAAAGAACAATTTACCAAAGCGACGTTGTTACGCGCTGTCCGGGAAATTTACTTTATTCCTGAAGGTACACCACTTAATGTACAACTGTTAAAGTTTCAACACGCAAAAGAGCGAATAGGCTTAGTGGTTGATGAATACGGTGATATTCAAGGTTTAGTAACGTTAGAAGATATTCTTGAAGAGATCGTTGGTGATTTCACCACAACCATGACACCGACAACCAGTGATGAAGTCAACATTCAACCTGACGGTAGTTATTTAGTTGATGGCAGTGCAACCGTACGTGATGTGAATAAAGAAATGACCTGGAGCTTCCCAACTGATGGGCCAAAAACGATTAATGGCTTAATTTTGGAATACCTTGAAGATATTCCGGAGGCAAACTTAAGCGTTAGAATATCTGGTTACCCGCTTGAAATTATCGAAGTGAAAGACAATATGATCAAAACGGTTAGAATTTTGCCCGACTTTTATGACGGTATAAAATCGTAGTAATTTAATGCTAAGTAACAGTTTATATAAAAGCACACTTGATAGTTAATCAAGGGTGCTTTTTTTCTTTATGTCCCTGAATAACTCATGTTTTATAACGTTCTACTTTAACAATTATCCATTTCACTTAACGCTCTGCACTAAGTAAACATCATTTATGCATAAACAAATTCTGCACTACTTCAAAAGCATTTTGTGGATAGAATAATCATCACGCAAAGTTAATAACAAAGTTATACACAGCTTTAGATCTGAGGATCATGTTTCCACAATTTCTGTGGATAACAAATGCAAACCCTCTAAGAATTAAGCTTTGAATTTTGCAATCAATTTTTCGTAAAAACACCAAGTTTTTTTTAAAAAACACCTAACTTATTTTCTAGCCCTTACTCACACTGAGTTGCTAAAAAATAATGCTAATTTTATTAACTTTGGCAAGAAGTATGCAGTATTTACCTCCAAAAAAGTCAGCAGAAAAAATTAGAGAAGACGATACTCATTTATTAAATAGGCTTTTGTTTAAAATAAATTATCAATGGGCTTTTCATACCTTATTTAATCCTAACAACAACGGAATGTTTAGCCACAACAGAAAAGTTTGTATTAGCGTGCTAGTTCAAACAAAATAACTAACATGGTCACTACTTTCTAGTGTTAAAAAATGATAGTTAGTAATAACTGGGTACAGAAGATGGAAATAGAAGACTATGATAAAACATCTGCAGAACAAGACATTTCTACGCTAAGTGTAAGTTTGAGGCATGAGGTTGAATAGAGTAAAATGTTGGTACTAGCTAGAGGCTAAAAACTTGTTAGCCTCTGCCATAGTATACTAGTTAGTCACCAAAAAATAAGCGCCATAACCAACCGTGATCAAGCTCTTCTTCACAGCTTTTAAGCTGACCGCTGTAGCGTTTAGCGCGGTTATCAACTTTACGGGCAACCTTACTTAGCCAAGCTTTTTGCTTATAACTTTTACGCTTAAAGCCACCCCAGCCTTCGTGATAGTTTAAATACTGGTTATACGCATCCCATTTAGACACTTTATTAATTTTTTGAGTTTTAAAAATAAACCACCCCATAAAATCGATAGCATCTTCAAAGTCATCACGATCAGCACCGGAATTGTCTGTTTCTCTAACGTAGTCCTCCCACGTCATAGTTTTTGCCTGTGAATAGCCATATGCGCTACTTACACGACCCCAAGGGATAAAGCCAAGAACATAGTCCCTAGGAGGCAATGCACCGGCTTTAAATGAGCTTTCTTGATACATCATACTCATCGGTACATGAATGGGTACACCCCAACGCTCACGCATTTCTTTGGCAGCAAAATACCAATCTCTGTGCTCGCGAAATATTTCACAAAGATTTTCAGGATTTTTTGGAGGACTCGTGGCGCAACTCGATAACGTAAAGCAAGCCAACGCAGAAATAATAAGTGTTTTAAAAAAAGTCATGAATGCCATTACTTAGTGTTGAATGGTTAATATCATGCCAGAATATTTATCACTTTTCAGATTTAAAGTCGTGATATATGACACTTTTAGCCAAAGAGCTTTAAAAACACTTAATTTTGATAGATAGGAGAAAAAGACTGTAACAACATGAACTTCAAATATATAAACTTTACTATATAAAGTTTATATAGGTTCAGGAACTGTTTTTATTTTCAATACTCATAGTGAATAAGTGCGTTATTCCCTTATAGTGTTTTATATTTTATTTCACATTTATTAAATAATAAATGTGCTTTATTTTGCGCTAAATTTATTAGATTTAACGATAGACTTACACTTATAAACTTGAAATAGAGTTAAACAGATAAGAAATATGCTCGATAAAACAATGAAGTAATTTAGATAAAAAGCTGATGAGTTTTCATTAAGGAAGAAAGGATAAATTAATTGCATAAAAAATGAACTAATCAAAAGTGTACGGGTCAAAATCTTTGAAAGCTACCACTCCCTGGACTGCTTTCTTGTTATTTGCAGCGCGTTACCCTAACGCGCTTTTTTTTGCCTGCTATTTATGGAAAGGTTACCAGAGCGTCGATACAAGAGTATGGTTAAACGTGACGCGCTGATATTAAAAACTACATTATTCTCAAGAAAAATAGTCTTGCAAAAAAGTATCAAAATCCACTTTATCGCCCTGCTCAATCGCTGACTGTTTTTGTAATGAGTCTGCTACTGATTTGGTGAAGTATTCTTCGCTGAACTCTTGATAGTCATTGGCCAAAAGCTGTTGACGATACTCGACGGCCTTACTTAGCGCCAGTTTTGTTAAGGAATGATTTTCATTTACCACGGCCGCTAAAATTTGTGCTGAAGGTGTTAAACTCGCATCGCTAATTTTAGCTGCTTCCGCCTTAAGTACCTGACTGTATAACTGGCTATCGTTTGCTTGATCTAACAAGGTTGCAATATCAGACATTTTAGCAAAGATTTCATTGCCCCATTGTTTAACAGATTTTTCTGCTGCGCTATTTTCTGCATTGTCGCCAGTAATGTCACGTAACAATAATGTCGGATCACGACCTCTTACTACCACTGCATCCATATTTTCTTCACTGGTTGCTTGTGCTTCGCAGTTAAGTATTGGGCTGGGTTCAAGCATACAAAAAGTAAGAAACACATCTAAAAATCTAACTTGTTCAACCGTAACACCTGTTGCTGAAAAAGGGTTAACATCGAGCGCCCTAACTTCAATATATTCAACACCTCTATTTCTTAACGCTTCTGACGGCTTTTCACCGGCCTTAGCCACACATTTTGGACGAACTGGTGCGTATAATTCATTTTCTATTTGTAATACATTACTGTTAAGTTGCTGATATTTACCATCGACTTTGATGCCAATTTTTTCAAATTTTTTCGAAGGTAAATTGATGGCATTTTTCACCCCATCTAAATAACCCGATAAATTGTTATAGCAAATTTGCAACGACGACTGTTCGCTATTGGTATAACCTAAATCGCTCATCCTCAAAGAAGTAGCATGATCAAGGTACATGTAACCTTTATCCGTTTTTTTAAACGGCAGATCTGTGGGTTTATTTTTTAGAAATGAACCACAAATAGCCGGTGAACTCCCATATAGATAAGGGATCAGCCAGCAAAAGCGTTTGTAATTTCTTAATAGCGCAAAGTACTTATCAGAAATATAATCGTCAAGCCCATCAGTATTGTGCTCAACTTCTTGCATTGATTGAAAAAAGCTTTTCGGAAATGAAAAATTAAAATGTATACCTGAAATAACCTGCATCATGCTGCCATAACGATTTTTTAAACCTTGGCGATAAACTGTTTTCATTCTACCTATGTTAGATTTTCCGAATTGCGCTAAAGGTATTTTATCGTCGTCATCAACAAAGCACGGCATACTCATTGGCCATAAAAGCTCACCATCAAGTTGGCTTAAAGTAAATTTTTGCACATCTTCAAGTTGGGCAATAACCGTTTCAGGTTTATGACTAACAGGGGTGATAAATTCCATCAGGGTTTCTGAGTAATCAGTGGTAATATTGGGATGTGTTAACGCTGAACCTAATCGTTCACTGTGCGCGCGTTCAGACAAACGTCCTTGTGGCAACACTCGAAGTGCTTCACGTTCTATACCTCGACCCAATTGGCTCAAAGAAGTTTGATGCTTTTCTTGAGCAAAAGCCTTGATATATTCGTTTAATGATAATGTCAAAATTATTCCTGATGCGTTACGCCAGCTAGTAACTGTTATTTAAGGGTGAAATGTCAATTTTCAATAGCTACAGTGATTTATTATTATCTAAATATGAGCTAGAACGAATAAAAAAGGTAGTAAGCGAGGTGTTAATTTTAGATAACTCACTTTAAACTCACCACCTTTAACTGATAAAATATATGCTATGTTGCGGCATTTATCCTTATCGACCCAAGTATTGACCCGATTCAAGCAAAGTATATTTCTTTTTCTTTATAATTTTTAACTTAATGTCTGCAAGCATAGAGTTTCTTATTTCATGAGCTTACGGTAAAGTTAGGGGCTTTTGATCTTTTACGTTATTGCCAAAAGTTCAAAAGCCCCTGACATAAAATAATAAAGGTTTACTATGCAAGACAGTGTTTTTAGCTTACTTCCCCCGCTTGTTGCTATTGTCATTGCCATCTGGCGAAAAAATGCACTTTTCGCACTTTTGTGTGGCGTAATACTTTGTTATTTAATGATAGCAAATGGCAACCCCATAGACGGTATAACTGGCACAACATTTGGCATTGCTGGAGTATTTTCCTCTTTAGGTAACGTTTACATTGTTAGTTTCAGCTTATTAATTGGTGCATTAGTGACGCTAATGAATCAGTCAGGTGCAGTAAACGGTTTTATTAACCACCTTGCTTCATTAAATTTAGTGAAAAATAGCCGACAAGCCAGTATTTTACCAACGGTGATCGGAACCACCATTTTCACCGATACTAATTTGAGTATGTTCACTGCCGGCATGGCAAGTCAAAAATTATTTGATCATCATGGGCTTAGCCGAGCTAGACTGGCTTATTTGGTTGATTCAACCTGTGCACCTATCAGTATTCTATTTTTAGTTAATGGTTGGGGAGCTTATGTTCTTGGCTTGCTAGATGGTTATTCATTTGATGACCCAGTGGGTATTTTAATCGGCACCATCGGCTATAATTTTTACGCTATTATTGCTGTTGCTCTGGCTTATTACACCGCTTTTAGTGGCAGAGTTTTCGGGCCATTAAAGCATGCTGAATCCGTTGTACAAGAAAAGCAAAAAAACACGGTAGACCATGTTGCTCCAGCACATATTATGTGGCTACCTATGCTTACGCTGTTAATTGGCACTTTTGTGCTACTTTGGTATACAGGTAACGGCGATATACGAAGAGGCTCAGGCGCTTTTTCTGTATTTTGGTCGGTGGTTACAGCTTTAGTATTCTTGGTACTGTTAATAATGAGTCACAAGCTCATGTCTTTTTCTACTATCTTTAAAACCATCATTACCGGTATTAAATACATGTCGCCTGCCGTGGCAATTTTAGTGTTATCGTTTGCCTTTGGCGACGCCATTAAAGCCCTGGGTACTGGCGTTTATGTCAGCCAGTTAATTAACGTTGAAGTACCCTTGTTTTTAATGGCGCCAATCTTATTTATTGCGGCTGCTATTATGGCATTTGCGACAGGAACTTCATGGGGCACCTTTGCGATACTCATTCCCATTGCGGTGCCTATCGCACAACAAAGTGGCTTGCCTATTGAGTTTTTAGTGGCTGCAGTACTGGGTGGTGGTATTTTTGGTGACCATGCTTCACCTATTTCAGACACCACAGTGGTTGCCTCTATTGCCAGTGGCTGTGATCACTTTGAACACGTTAAAACACAATTACCTTATACCTTAGTCGGAGGGATACTAACGTTGATCATTTACATCTTTATCGGGCTTAGTTTTTAATGACAGAGCAAAGCTTAACCATTGTCGATCATCAAGCTGACTTTTTGGTCATTGATAAACCTCAAGACATAGGCTTTCATGATGAAGATAATCTCGGTAGTGGCTTATTTTCTCAAATAAAAACCCAACTAAAAGCACAATTTTCATTAACCGAGCTATATCCTGTTCATCGTTTAGATAAAATGACTTCTGGGTTAATTATTGTTGCTAAAAATAGTGCTACCGTTAGAGCATTTCAACAACTGTTCGAACAACATCAGGTTGAAAAATATTATCTAGCTATCGCCGAAGGTAAGCCGAAAAGAAAACAAGGCTTAATCAAAGGTGATATGGAAAAAAGTCGAAGAGGTATGTGGAAGTTACTACGCACCATGGATAATCCAGCGGTCAGTCAATTTTTATCTTACAGCATCGCCCCGAAACAACGACTCTATTTAATCAAACCTCATTCAGGTAAAACTCATCAAATAAGAGTAGCACTTAATAGTATAGGTGTACCTATACTGGGTGATCCGCTTTACAACACTTGTATGAACACAGATAGGGGCTACTTACATGCCTTTGCTTTAAGCTTTAACTTGAATGATAGGCAATATCAGTATTGCTTACCGCCAAGCACAGGTACTGTTTTTCATAATACGTCAACGCTTGAGATTATAGAACAACTCACACCACCTTGGCAGCAACAGTGGCCTAAACTATAAAGTACTTTAAACATCAATAAGTGGCGACTAAAAAACAAAAAGGGAGCAAATTAGCTCCCTTTTTGCTGACCAAACTTTCCTAAACTATTCTAAACTTCATGGTAAAAACTTACAGTGAATGCCAGAAAACAATACCGATTGCTGTTGGGCAAACAAATTTAGTGTACCAAGGCCAAATTTTCCAAAATAACGAATGTTCAACCATATCATTACCTTGCTTAAGTTCAGTCAAAATGTCGTTACGGAACCAAATCCAACCAACGAATACACAACACAACATCGCAATAAGCGGTTGACCATAAACCGTAGAAATTGAAATAACTAAACCAAAAAGCACATCAAAATTAAACACAATTAAAGCGCTTAAAATAAAAATACCTAGGCCAATAAAAGTGGTCGCTTTTTTCCGTTCAATATTGTGGCGCTCTACGACATATGAAACTGGCCCTTCTAGCATTGAAATACTTGATGTTAACGCTGCAATAGACATTAAAACAAAAAAGCCAAAGCCAACAAATAAGCCAATAGACCCCATGCCGTTAAATAACGTGGGTAGCACATCAAAAACTAAATTAGGACCAGAAATGAGACCACCATCAGCATCGAAAATAGCGACGCCTTGTGCTTGAGCTACATACATAGATGGAATAATTAATAATCCAGCTAAGAATGCAATTGAAACGTCAATCAAGGTAACTTGTGCGCCTAAGGTCACTAAATTTTCTTTCTTAGAAATATAAGAGCCGTAAATCACCATTACACTGGTACCTAATGACAACGAAAAGAATGCTTGCCCTAAAGCGCTGATTAATAAATCAGGTTCAAATACACGAGAAATATCAGGATTTAAATAAGCGGCAAAGCCTTCTTTTGAACCATCCAAAGTAAAGACATAGATGATCAATAAAATCAGCAAACCTATTAGCATAGGCATTAAGCGCTTAGACCACTTTTCAATGCCCTGTTCAACACCACGGCGAATTATCGCGATAGTGAGCATCATAAATAAAGCGGTAAAAATTAAATTACGCTCTGTAGATTGTGATGTAAGCCAGCTTGAAGCTTCATTAAAGCCTAATAAAGACGTAACAGGCTCAATAGCATATGACATCATCCAACCCGCTAAAATGCCATAAAAGCTTAAAATTAGTGCTGCACAAATAATGCCGCCAAAGCCGACAACAAAAGCAAAGCGTTTGTGAAAAATATTTCGAGATATTTTCTGTAGTGACGTCACTGCATTGGCTTGTCCGTAACGCCCTATCAGTAACTCCGCCATAAAAGCGGGATATGCTAAACAAAAGGCAAGCACTAAGTAAACCAGCACAAATGCCGCGCCACCATTACTTGCGGTTTGTGTTGGAAAACCCCATATATTACCTAACCCTACGGCAGAACCCGCAGCAGCCATGATAAAACCAAAACGAGAACTGAACGCACCTCTAGAAGCAGCCATTTAAAACCATCATTATTATTATTTGAATAAGCTAATTTACTTAAAGTATCAGGAAAAAAACAGCGTTTCTTATGAAAAAACGCCATGAAAGGTGTTTTAATTCATATTTGCACCGTAAAGATTTAAGTACTGGTTAAATTACAGTCGAAAGTGAATTTACTTTTATCTATGATTATCAGAGACATTAAAAGTAAAAAAGAGGCCAATGCCTCTTTTAAAAAACGTATATATGCAGCGGTCAGTTTTAGTAAATACCTATACTTTAACCTTCAACCTTTAATGTTTAATCTTTAAAGTTATTAAACTGAAACGACTGTTCTAATTCTGTTTCTCTGAGTAACTGCATCACAGCTTGCAAATCGTCACGTTTTTTACCCGTAACACGCACTTGTTCACCTTGGATTGAAGCTTGCACTTTTAACTTACTGTCTTTGATCAGCTTAACAACTTTTTTAGCAACAGGTTGCTCTATTCCTTCTTTGAAAGTGGCTACTTGGCTATAGTTTCGTCCCGAACTTTCAATGCTTCCTAACGTTAACGCTTTAGCATCAACCTTTCTTTTGACTAATTGTCCGCGCAGTAGGTCTGACATTTGTTTTAATTGATGATCTGAATCACCTTTCATAGTCACTGCAGGGCTTTTCCATTCAAAGCTTGCTGCAGCGTCGCGAAAGTCGTAACGAGTGGCTAATTCACGATTAGCATTTTCTGTAGCATTTTTTACTTCTTCCAAATTTATTTCGGAAACAATATCCATTGAAGGCATGACGATTCTCTATCTAACAATAATTAGTCATATATTATCAATATATGAAATTAATACCAATGGCGATAATAACAAATAACTCGCTTTGCTTTGAAGTAATGCGTTTAACACCATAGAACAGTGATAGTTTTCGTTGCTTAGCCCTGATATGATAAATATCATCTAATTTTGTAAAGTACGATTACCAACACCTCAATGAAAAGTCGCTATCATTTATCCATTCTTGGCATTTTTGTCATACTATTTTTTTGTCTATACTTTAGCTCTGTCGACTTTAGGCGCTTAGTTTTTCGCAGTACAGAAATCGACTCTATTGGCCATATTATCAGTTTTTTCTGCTTAACTTGGGTGCTGCACAGTATATTAAAACTGCCGCTATTTAATACCATGTTAACCGTCGCTTTTTATGGTGTACTCACTGAGTTAGGTCAATATTATTTAGGTTTTCGCAGTGCACAAGTGAGTGATTTTATTTCTGATTTAATCGGTATTGCATTATTTGGTATAATTAGATGGTCGATATTGATGTACCGAAATCGTTCAGGCAATAAGTCAGCATAATGAATATTGTTATTGTTGGTCAGGGCGCTATTGGCCTGCTTTGGTATCATCACTTGGCTAAATCACCGACCAATTTAGTCAGCATATCTTGCTCTTCAAGAACAATATCTATCCCCAACAAATACAAGTTTACCGACATTAAAAACCAAAGTGATCAGTTTCCAATAACTATTGCTAATGATGCCACGTTTGCTGAGGCAGAATTAATATTGGTTTGCGTGAAGTCTTATCACGTAAAAGCGGCTATTAATGCTATAAAAAATAAAATATCAACTCAGACAATAATTATTTTTTGTCACAACGGCATGGGCGCATATCATGATTTATCGACACTTAGTCAAGCTTGTTTAGCGTTATTAACCACCCATGGTTGTAAAATAAATAAACCTTTTCATGCCCAGCATACGGGTTTAGGTCATCATGATTTGGGGCTGATTAATGGCGATATGTCACCATTAATTCGAGAGAACATTACCGCTACACTTGCGCAAGCATTACCAACATTGGCGTTTACAAATAGCATTAAAGAAAAGCAATGGCTTAAATTAGCCATAAATTGTGTTATCAACCCGATAACTGCTGTTGAAAATATTGATAATGGTCAGCTGCTTGATAAAAGATTCATCCCGGTAATTACTGAATTAATTAGAGAAATTATTGCAGTAGCTGCTCATGAAAATATTAATTTTGAGTTTAACGAGCTAAAAGAAACAATATTACAGGTCGCGCAAAGTACCGCCAAAAATTGCTCTTCTATGCGTAGCGATATTCTCCAGCAACGTAAAACTGAGATTAAATATATCAATGGCTACATAGTCAGCTTGGCTAGAAAAGCAGGCATTGATGTGACCAACAATGAAAAGTTAATACAGCAAGTTAAAGCGTTAGATGTATAATAAAAATTGAAATGACAACTGATTTTTTAATGTTACATAACCTTTATGCTATTACTTTATAGACGAAGGTATTATTTATGGGCGATACACTTTCACATTGGTAAAGCCTGCGCCTAATAAATATAGCGCCTGTAATTTACTCATTACACCTTGGTCACAATAAAGTAAGTAATCTTTCGACTTATCTAAATCGCCAAATTGAGTGGTCAACTTGTAGAAAGGTAAGTGCATAATCTCTACGCCGTCTAACTCTAAAGGGTTGTCATCTTCTTCTTCAGGGCTACGAATATCGAGTACTACCGAATTAGCCGGAATGTTATCTAAGGTGTCAACAGCATGAATTTCTGCTTCACTTTCTTTGCCAATATCTCGAATATCAAATATGCGAGTTTCGGCAATAACTTTATCAAGAATTGAGAAGTCAAAATTGGCCTCTTCCGCTTCAACTTTCGCCAATACCGCTTTTACCGTTGGTTTTTTAGAAATAACACCACAATATTCTGGGATGGTTTTGGCAAAATCTTCAGTACCAATTTGGCGCGCTATATCAATAATATCTTGTTTATCGTAGGCGACTAATGGTCTTAGAATCAAAGTTTCTGTTACACGGTCAATAACATTTAAGTTAGTTAACGTTTGACTAGATACTTGTCCTATTGCTTCGCCGGTAACTAAAGCTTGAATATCCATTTTTGCGGCTATTTTTTCTGCAGCTCGCATCATCATACGTTTAAGCACAACGCCCATTAGGCCGTTGTCAATATTTTCCAAAATTTCGGCGACTACCGGCTCGAAATCTACCGCGAAAAACTTCACTCGATGTGATGCACCAAATTTATTCCATAAATAGTAACTAACTTGCTTAACACCCACTTCGTGAGCAGCACCACCTAAATTAAAGAAACAATAATGCGTACGAGCACCTTTCTTGATCATTTGATAGCTAGCAACACCTGAGTCAAAACCACCTGACATCAGTGATAACACATCTTCTTGCGTGGCAATCGGGAAGCCGCCCATGCCCTTGTGGCGCTCTGTTACAATAAATAAATTTTCATTTTTAATTTCTAAATATACAGTAACATCGGGTTTTGATAATTTAACGCTAGCAGATTCAACCTGTTGATTTAATCCACCACCGACATACCTTTCAACTTCCATAGAATTAAAGTCGTGCTTACCTGTACGCTTTACTCGAACAGAAAATGTTTTGTTTTCAATACTTTTGGCATGAACCGCTAACGTTTTTTCATAAATATCATGAAGATCAGTAAAGCTGGTTTGTTGTACTTCGAGAAACATCGGAATGCCTGGCGTTGATTGTAAAGTTTCAATCAATTTCAAACGGTTTTCTGGCGTGTTATTGGTCGTATTAACTTCAATATTGTCCCAGTTCATTCGTGTGGTAACTTGGTCATCAACACGACGTAAAACATTTTTCACACTCGATTCTAAAATCTTAGTAAAACGCTTACGCACCGGTCGGCTTTTAATCGTAATTTCAGCCTGTAACTTAACAATAAATTTCATTAACAATAACACCCACACTTAGAATGGCGCGCATTATATATTAAGCACAGCCATAAAAAAAGGAGTACATCATTTGTACTCCTTACTTAAGCTTGCTTTTGTATAAAGGCGATATTTATCGTTACCTAATAGAAATAGGATCTGTCTCTTTCGCTTTACCTTGGTTAATCGCAATTTCAACACGGCGATTTCTTCGACGGTTTAAGCGATTATTATTAGGTACTAAAGGACGTGTGTCTGCATGGCCAACAACCATTAAGCGAGATTGGTCAAAACCTGGCACTTTAATAATTTCATGAGCAATAGCCACCGCGCGTTTACTTGATAAGTCCCAGTTAGAAGTAAATAACTCAGAACTTATACCTTGATTATCGGTATTTCCAGAGATCATAATTTCACCCGGCACTGTATTTAATAACAAACCAATTTCTCGCATAATGGGTTTAAATTGCGGTTGTAAAAATGCTGAACCAGAGGGAAATGAGCCATTTTCACGAATACGAATGATAACCTGCTGTCCGAGTGATTCTAACTCAATCGCACCGTCTTGAATTTGTTGCTCTAATTGATCCGCTATTTTTTTCACCAGCTCGTTCACTTGTTCTTGTGATGCTTGCTCTAGTTCATCTTTTGCTTGCTGTATTGCCTCTGTCGACATTGCATCTGCAGTGCTTTGTGATTGGCCTCCACGTTCAGCGCCACGTTGTTCTTGGCGACCACCTGCTGAGGTTTCGTCACCGGCTTGAAATTCCAACATTTGTTGGGTCATTTCCATAGTTTGTTGTTGAATAACTTCGATGGGGGTTGGCTCAGGCTTACCTGGGCGAAATTCCTGAGCAATAATACTGGTGCCTTTAGGAATGTCTTTAACTTCTATTTTGTTCTGCACACCAAAAGCAAACTTCATTGAACCAGCGATTTGTTTAAACTTTAATACGTCCATTTCGGAAAATGATAAAAGTAAGACGAAAAAACACATCAATAGCGCCATTAAATCGGCAAATGTGCCCATCCATGGTGGTAATCCTGGGGGTGGGCATTTACATTTATCTGCCATAATTGACTCCCCTACTCTTCAGTTGTATCAACAGCTCGCTTACCTTCAGCAAGGTAGTTCTTCAGCAAGCCTTCAATAACACGCGGATTTTGACCATCTTGAATACCTAAAACGGCATCAAGTACTAACTCTTGATTCATTTTTTCTTCTGCCAAACGTAACTTTAATTTAGACGCAATAGGTATAGCAATGACGTTCGCCAAAAATGCACCGTATAAGGTTGTTAGCAGTGCCACTGCCATCGCTGGACCAATCGCTTTGGGGTCATCCATATTAGATAACATAGCAACCAAACCTATCAAGGTGCCTATCATACCCATCGCGGGGGCAACATCGGCTAGTGCCATCATCATATTAGAGCCGGTTTCATGACGCTCTGTCGTGAGATCGATATCTTTTTGCATGGTTGCTCGCACCACGTCGGCATCATGACCGTCGACCAACATATCAACACCTTTTTGCATAAAAGCATTAGAAATTTCAGCTTCCTCTAATGCCAAAAAACCGCCTTTACGTGCGGCATCAGCCATTTCTACTGATTTTTCAATTAACTCTTCAGGTTTTTCCAATTTAAACATGAAGGATTTACCAATAATTTTCCCCATACCAAAAAACTGTCTTAAATTATAATTGGCTAAGACAACAAAAATTGAGCCACCAAAAACAATGATCACTGATTGAGCATCTATAAACATGCCAATGTCACCGGCGAGTAACATCGCCATAACGAGTAACCCTATTGCACCGACTATGCCTATTAACGTTGCTAAATCCACAAATGCCTCCGATAATTTTTCTTAGCTATACTTATACCAATTGGTATTACTACGCTGATAATACCTGATGAATAGGTCTTACGCGAATACTTATATTTTTAGTTATAGCTCTATTATCGCCCATATTGTCAATAACTTAAGAAGATAATATTAATATCATCTATATCAACATCATTTCATCATTAATTGACCCAGCGCTCCAGCTAAGGTAAGTTTGCGCCTAGAGTTCATATCACGCTAAAAAAGTCCATGGCCAGAAAAAAAATTGAAAATTTAAGCTTTGAAGAATCATTAGTTGAATTAGAAACAATTGTACAAAATTTAGAACAAGGCGATCTTAATCTTGAAGACTCAATGACCTTATTTGAACGCGGCCTTCACTTGAGCCAACACAATCAAGAAAAGCTTAAAGGTGCTGAACAGCAAATTAATATTTTGTTGGAAAAAAATGGTCAAGCCAAATTAGAAAAATTTAATACAGACGAGACAAACATCAGTGACTAAACTTGCACATATTGATGATGTGCAAACGCGCATTAATGATTATCTGACAAAAAAGCTCGAAAGCTTATCACTTAATGATGAAAAATTATTAGACGCCATGCGCTATGGCTTACTCATTGGTGGCAAGCGTATGCGGCCATATTTAGCGTATATTACAGGCGCAACATTAGATGCACAGCAAAGTGATATAGACGGTGTAGCCGCCGCAATAGAATGTATTCATGCCTACTCACTTTTACATGACGACTTACCAGCAATGGACGACGACGACTTACGCCGCGGCCAATTAACCTGTCATAAAGCCTTTGATGAAGCAACCGCTATTCTCGCTGGCGATAGCCTGCAAACCTTAGCTTTTGATATTATCGCCAATCATGATTTTTCTGCAGCAGTCGACAGCAAACGCATTAATTTATTACGCTATCTAGTTAATGCGGCTGGTTATCAAGGTATGTGTGGTGGCCAAGCACTAGATTTAGCCGCAACCAATAAAGCGATTTCACTAGCACAATTAGAAAACTTACATTCCTTAAAAACCGGTGCTTTACTCGAAGCTTCAGTGAAGATGGCCGCAGAATGTAGTGATAACGCAACAGCAGATGATAAAGAACAATTAGCACTTTATGCCAAACTTATTGGCTTAGCTTATCAAGTACGTGATGATATTATCGATATAACATCAACAGAAGAAGAGCTTGGTAAACCCGCAGGTTCTGATCTTGCCGCCAATAAAAGTACCTACCCAGCATTGCTAGGTTTACAAGGCGCACAAGACAAAGCAGAAAACTTATATCAACAAGCGCTTCAAGCTTTAGCCACTTTGCCCTACAATACACAAAGCTTGTCCGACTTTGCGACTTTCATTGTCAGTCGCAAAAATTAATTTTTAAATTTAATAGAATAATATGACTATAAACCTAGCTGAATACCCTTTACTGGCCAACATAAATTCTCCTGATGATTTGCGAAAATTAGATCAAAAGCAATTAACAAAAACCAGCGAAGAGTTAAGACGTTATCTGCTAAATTCAGTCAGTAAAAGTAGTGGCCATTTTGCCTCGGGTTTAGGCACAATAGAATTGACTGTCGCCTTACATTACGTTTATAACACACCATTTGACCACTTGCTGTGGGATGTTGGACACCAAGCATACCCTCATAAAATACTCACGGGTCGACGTGAACAATTACATACTATACGCCAAAAAGACGGTTTACATCCATTTCCTTGGCGCGAAGAAAGCGAATATGATGTGCTCAGTGTGGGTCACTCAAGTACCTCAATTTCCGCGGCTTTAGGCCTGGCAGTTGCAGCAGAGCAGGAAGCGAGAAGTCGTAAAGTTGTGGCTGTTATTGGTGATGGCGCTATGACGGCTGGTATGGCATTTGAAGCCTTAAATCATGCTGGTGACATCAATAAAGATATGTTAGTTATCTTAAATGATAATGAGATGTCGATTTCAGAAAATGTTGGCGCTTTAAACAATCATTTAGCTAAATTACTTTCTGGCAGTATATATACCGGCATACGTGAGGGTAGTAAGCGCATACTTAAGAACATTCCACCGATAAAAGAATTAGCCAGTAGAGCAGAAGAGCACTTAAAAGGCATGGTTGTGCCAAGCACTTTCTTTGAAGAACTTGGTTTTAACTATATTGGCCCAATTGATGGCCATGACGTAAATGGCTTAGTCGATACCATTACCAATATGCGTAACCTTAAAGGGCCGCAGTTACTGCATATTGCCACTAAAAAAGGTAAAGGCTACCAACAGGCTGAACAAGATCCGATAAAGTACCACGCGGTACCTAAGTTTGATCACACAGAAACCAGCCTACCTAAAAGTGCGCCAAGTTTACCAACCTATTCGGCAATATTTGGCGATTGGCTATGTAAAGTTGCAGAACAAGATAGTCAGCTTGCCGCTATTACACCTGCTATGCGTGAAGGTTCAGGTATGGTGGAGTTTAGCCAACGATTCCCCAAGCAATATTATGATGTTGCTATTGCTGAGCAACATGCGGTGACCTTTGCTGCAGGTTTAGCTATTGGCGGACAAAAACCCGTTGTGGCTATTTACTCGAGCTTTTTACAGCGCGGATATGATCAATTTATTCATGACGTTGCGATTCAGAACTTACCAGTATTATTTGCTATAGATAGAGCAGGCATTGTCGGTGCAGATGGGGCAACTCATCAAGGCGCATTTGATTTAAGTTTTATGCGTTGCATTCCTAACATAACCATAATGACACCATCTGACGAACGCGAATGTCAGCTAATGCTCAACACTGGTTATCAATTAAATACACCTGCAGCCGTGCGCTACCCACGCGGCTGCGGCAATGGTGCTGAGCTACCAGGAATCAATGAAACCATTGACCTTGGTAAAGCCAAGGTTATTCGTGAAATCGAAAATAACAGCAATGCTGAAGTTAAAGTGGCAATACTGAACTTTGGTACCACATTAGCACAAGCGAATATCGCCGCTGAATCACTCAATGCCACGTTAATCGATATGCGTTTTGTTAAGCCATTAGATCAATTAATTATCCAAGACTTATGTGCCAGTCACGACTGTATTGTAACGGTTGAAGATAATGCTATTGCCGGTGGCGCTGGCTCTGGTGTTAATGAATTTATTTTAAGCCAAGGTATCGCGAAAAAAATCCTCAATATTGGCTTACCAGATAGCTTTATTAAACACGGTACACAAGTTGAAATTCATCAAGAACTTGGCCTAGATAGCCAGGGGATTATTGAGAAAATAAAGCAATTTATCGCCTAACCTAAAGCCCTAATAAATTCCTGTAATAATAAAAAAGCGATTTGAAGGCATTCAAATCGCTTTTTTTTAGAAATAGCTAAACCACAATCACATAAAAATCAACGCCTGGCGATTTTAGCCTAAAAGATATTGTTACTCAGCAATATATTCCACTACTTCTAAGCCAAAGCCTGAAAGTGAATGATATTTTGTTTGTGAACTTAATAGCCGCATTTTACTGACGCCTAAATTAGCTAAAATTTGTGAGCCAACACCGACGTTGCGTGAACCAACATGACGTTTAACTTCTTTAACAGCTTCACCGGCGTCAAGCTTAGCGTATTTTTGAACTTGAGCAATCAATTCTAATGGTGACTCGTGCTTGCCTAATAAGACTAATACACCACCTTCTTTACCAATTTTTTCCAAAGCATCAGCCATTGGCCATTTAGCTACACTTTCACGCTGGCTAAATAATAAGTCTCTGAAGGTATTTTCTAAATGCACACGTACTAACGTTGGCTCTTCAGGCTTTATTTCACCTTTGGTCAGGGCAAAGTGTGCTTGGCCATCAATAGTGTCTTTAAATACGGTTAAATCAAAATCACCAAATGCGGTGGGTAATTTACACTGCGATATACGTTCAATGGTGGTTTCGTTAGCATTGCGATATTCAATTAAATCTGCAATCGTCCCCATTTTTATGCCATGTTTTTCAGCGATAATTTCTAGGTCTGGACGACGCGCCATAGTGCCGTCTTCATTTAAAATTTCAACAATAACAGCCGCTGCTTCAAGGCCTGCTAGTCGTGCTAAATCAACACCGGCTTCAGTATGGCCAGCACGATTCAATACACCACCATCTTTAGCAATTAATGGGAAAATATGACCCGGTTGTACAATCGAATTGTGGTCAGCATTTTTACCAACGGCTGCTAAAACAGTAGTGGCACGATCAGCTGCAGAAATACCTGTTGTTACCCCTTCAGCCGCTTCAATAGAAACAGTGAAATTAGTGGTAAATTGCGCGTCGTTTTTATCAACCATTAACGGTAATTTTAAAAGCTCACAACGTTCAGCCGACATAGGCATACAAATAAGGCCACGACCATGTGTTGCCATAAAGTTAATCGCCTCAGGCGTAACTTTTTCTGCCGCCATAATGAAGTCGCCTTCATTCTCTCGATCTTCATCATCCATTAAGATGACCATTTTACCTTGAGCTATATCGTCGATAATCTCTTGTGGCGTGTGTAAATTCATGACAACCTCTTTATTTAATAAAACCATTGCGCGCTAATAGCGCATGCGTAACACCAGACGGTTCTTGCTTGTCGGAAGTTTGCTTGGTAAGTAATCTTTCTATGTAGCGGGCAATTAAATCTACTTCTAGATTAACTTTAGTGCCCACTTTGTATTTACTGATAATTGTTTGACCTGTGGTATGCGGGACAATCGTTAAACGAAATTGTTCGTCGCTTAAACTATTTACCGTCAAGCTTGTACCATCAATTGTCACTGAGCCCTTTTCTGCAATATAGGCAGATAGTTCTGCAGGCATAGTTATCCAATAATCTATGCTATTGCCTTTATGTTCTATGGCGCTAATTTCACTCACCGCATCAACATGACCCGAGACCATGTGGCCACCAAATCGCGTGGTGGGTAACATTGCTTTTTCAAGATTAACGCTATCACCCATTTGATAATGTGCTAAACCAGTACGCGTTAAAGTCTCGCTAGACACATCGGCGCTAAAGCTGGTGTTATCCACAGCAACAACCGTTAAGCAAATACCATTGGTGGCAATTGAATCGCCTAATTTAACATCTGATAAGTCTAATGCTGCTGTATCTATGGAGATGCGTGCGCCGTCACCTGAGCTATTTATAGATTTTAAACGCCCTACGGCTTCTATGATCCCTGTAAACATATTTTATGTCTCGTCTTCTGTATAGCTGATGATTTATATTGAAATTGAAACTTTTTACCGGTTAACGACTAAACTTTGCCGTTATTCTAATATCTTTACCCACCATACGAATATCATCAACATCAACGCTTTTAGCATCAGATAACTGCAATATCGTTGGCATATTAACTAAACCTTTACCGTCATTGCCGAGCAATTTTGGCGCTTGGTAAAGCACGAGTTCATCAACTAAGTTTGCGCTGATAAATGCGCCTGCAAGCTGGGCACCTGACTCAATTAATATGTCATTTAACCCTTGTTGAGCCAAGTAAGCTAATAATAAACGCAGATCGATATGTTCACTTTCTGCGGTTTTAGCTATTGCTACTTGCTCTACAAAATGCGGCCAAGCTTGGCTGTTTTCAATAGTATGTCGAATTAATAATATTTTACTTGTCGTTTTGAAGATAGCTAGATCGGGGGTTAGACGATTTTTGCCATCAATAATAATACGAACAGGCTGTCTAATGTCTGATTCTGCATAAGTGTTTTTTAATTCACCTAGAGCATTCCAACGCACAGTCATTTTAGCATCGTCAAAAATAACTGAACCTGCGCCACAAATAATACCGCAACTTTGAGCTCTAAGTAGTTGAACATCAGCGCGAGCTTCAGTTGAGGTGATCCACTGACTTTCACCACTGGCCATCGCAGTTTTTCCGTCTAGGCTTGCGGCTAATTTACAGCGTACATAAGGCAATTTAGTGGTCATCAACTTAATAAAACCAGGGTTTAATGCTCGAGCGTCTTGTTCAAGCAGTCCAAACTCGGTAGTAATTCCTGCGTTAGCTAGGCGTTCAAGGCCACGACCAGATACTCTTGGATCAGGATCAACCATAGCGGCGATAACATGACCTACTTTTGCTTTAATCAGTGCTTCTGCGCATGGCGGGGTTAAACCAAAGTGACTACAAGGCTCTAACGTGACATAAGCAGTAGCACCTTTAGCTTTGCTGCCGGCTTGTTTTAGTGCATAAACTTCTGCATGCCCTTGCCCTGCTTTTTTATGAAAGCCTTCACCAACCACTTCGCCATTGAGCACGATGACACAACCAACACGAGGATTAGGTGGTGTGGTAAAATGCCCGCGCTTTGCCAAGTAAATGGCGCGTTGCATAAATTGGTGATCTTGTAACGAAAAATTGCTCATTATTGGACTCAGGGTTAACTCATTATGGCGCTTAGCTATACCAATGGTATTAATTAATCATCATCGCCTAAACGCGCGATTTCTTCACCAAATTCTTTAATGTCTTCAAACGAACGATAAACAGAAGCAAAACGAATATAAGCTACTTTATCCAAACTTTTCAGCTGTTCCATAATAATAGTACCAAGCATTTCACTGGACACTTCGCGCTCGCCTGTTGCGCGTAGTTGCGATTTAAGTTTATTAATCGACAACTCCATTTCTTCAGTGCTTACCGGTCTTTTTTCTAACGCACGTAATAAGCCATTACGCATTTTATCTTCGTTGAAAGGTTCGCGAGAACCGTCACGCTTAATAATGCGTGGCATCACTAACTCGGCAGTTTCAAAAGTCGTATATCTTTCATGACACGCTAAACATTCACGACGACGACGCACTTGATGACCGTCTGACACTAAACGTGAGTCGATAACTTTAGTATCGTTAGCTGAACAAAAGGGGCAATACATTGATAAATTCCATTGTTAATACCAATTGGTATAAAGATCATGAGCTATTTAATGCCGGTATTTTAATTGAAAACAGCTCATTAAGCGAAATATCTTACGATTATTAGCACTATATCTTACTCAATAAAAAACAGTCAAAAAAAATGGCCACTAATGTGGCCATTTTAGTTATTTACTTTAGGTTGAATAAAGCAAAAAAACGTTTCTCGTATTGCTAAGAATAGTTACTTATAAACAGGGAAGCGAGCACATAGCTCACTAACAGCTGCTTGTACTTTAGCGATAACGGCGTCGTTGTTAATATCATCTAAAATATCACAGATCCAGCCAGTGGTTATTTTGGTTTCTTCAACACCAAAACCACGACGAGTAATTGCTGGTGTACCTAAACGTAGGCCAGAAGTTACAAACGGTGAACGTGGGTCATTAGGTACAGAGTTTTTATTCACTGTGATGTGAGCACGACCTAAAGCGGCATCAGCATCTTTACCGGTAATATCTTTATCAATTAAATCCAGTAATAATAAATGGTTATCAGTACCGTTAGACACAACTTTATAACCACGTTCTTGTAATACCGCCACCATAGCTTTGGCATTATCTAAAACATTTTGCTGATAAACTTTAAACTCTGGTGCTAATGCTTCTTTAAATGCCACGGCTTTCGCAGCAATAATGTGCATTAATGGTCCGCCTTGGCCACCTGGGAAAACCGCGCTGTTCAATTTTTTATAAATCGCTTCGTCATTACAACCAGAAACAATTAAGCCACCACGTGGGCCAGCTAATGTTTTATGTGTAGTGGTAGTAACAACATGTGCATGTGGCACTGGGTTAGGATATAAACCCGCGGCAACTAAACCGGCAACGTGAGCCATATCTACAAAGAAATAAGCATCTACTTTATCGGCAATATCACGCATACGGGCCCAATCAACCACACCAGAAAACGCTGAAAAACCACCAATAATCATTTCTGGTTTATGCTCTATTGCTAAACGCTCTAATTCAACGTAATCAATATCGCCAGTTTCAGGGTGCAAACCGTATTGAATCGCTTCGTATGACTTACCAGAAAAGTTAACATGTGAGCCATGTGTTAAATGGCCACCGTGCGCCAAGCTCATGCCTAACACTTTACCGCCGGGAGACACTAAGGCTTGAAAAACTGCTGAGTTTGCTTGTGAACCTGCATGTGGTTGCACGTTAGCGTAAGTAGCGCCAAATAATTCTTTTGCACGGTCAATGGCAAGTTGCTCTGCAATGTCAACATACTCACAACCACCATAATAACGTTTGCCTGGGTAGCCTTCAGCATATTTATTGGTTAGTTGTGAACCTTGAGCTTCCAGTACACGTGGACTACAGTAGTTTTCCGAAGCGATGAGTTCAATATGTTCTTCTTGACGAACAACTTCATTGCTCATTGCTTGATAAAGTTCTGGATCAAAATCTGCAATATTCATATCACGTGTAAACATGTTTTATCCTCAAATAGTCTGCTATTAGCAATACTGGGGTGGCGTTAGTTCATAATTAATTGCGGCATATTTTGCCTGAACTTGTCGTATTTGTACACGCAAAAACCGCGTTCTGTTAGTTCATTTTGCAATCAAATATACTTTGGAGTGAGTGATAAAAACTTTTATCACTCACTCCAATAAATAGTTCAAACTAATATACTGACTTGAAACCGCAAAAACAACAAATTTAATACAGGAATAATGATATGGGCATGAATATAATTCCACTAAAACAATTAAACCTGACTTTTATACTGATTTAGTTTTTAATAGCTTTTGGTATTCTTGCTTACGTTGTCTATGTAGGTAGTCAACTACAATATAGACAATAACCATAAAGCCATTAGCCATTAAATATGCCGGTAAAACAGCTTTGCTACTTGTTTGACTTGAGGTATACACAAACCAATTAATCAGCGGTAAAAAAGGTAAAAATGAGATTTTTGTAATCCACATGTATTGCATTGATGATTTACTACTAGCTATCGCATTATCTATAGCTTTTTCAGGACTGTCACAAAGTTGTGACCATGTTGCGACACGGATCTTAGTTTCAAAATAAACGAAAATTAATGACAGTAAGCTGCCGAGCCCAAGATAAATATTAAGAGGCTCTCCCCATTCGCCATTATAAACACCGTATAAAAATGCAATAAATAAAGCTATGGTTGCAATAATATTTAGCGCGAAACAAAATTTTGCACCAATAGTTCTGCGCCGTGTACGCTTCACTAAAGCTAGAATATCTGTTTTTACAGTCGGTTGTGTTTGCCAATCTTGAGTGAGCTCTGCCCAAGTATCATCTAGTAATTCAGGCGCATCAGTACTTTGCTTTTCTCTTTGAGCCACCAGTGTTTCTGTAGAGACACGTTCGCTTGTTGATTGCTCACTTTCGATCGCCATTTTAACTTTATCGTTTTTTTCGCTCATACTGCCTCCAACAATTGCATCAATTTTGCCTTTGCTCTTTGTAGCCTAACGCCAACTAAGTTGGTAGATATTGCTAACACGTCAGCAATATCTTGATAACTCATCCCCTCTAGCGCCAAGGTAATTACTTGCTGCTGTTCAAGCTTCAACTGACGAATGGCTTGGGCAAGGCGTTGTTGTCTTTGGTTTTGATCTAGTGACTGATATGGTGTGAGTTGCGGGCAAACCGAGGTATCATGCCCTACCGCTTCATTACTCGATTGAATACTATCTACAGACTGAAAATCTTGCTCTGTTTTTACTGTTTTAACGGCTTTAGCAACATGCGTTGCTAAAACATTATGAGCAATTCGAGCGATAAACGTTTTGGCGGCTGAGTCAGCGCGAAAGCTAGGTAAAGCTCGCCATATATTTAAGGCAATTTCTTGAAAAAGCTCTTCTTGAATTGCAGGAACGGCTTCAAAACCGTTAATAATATGACGCAGGAGTTTCTCATGTTCAGAAATCCAGTTAATAAATATTTCTTGATTGCTCAATGAATAACCCAGTTTATGTTTAGCCGTTTTAAAACAGTCTTGTTTTTGGATGACTAATTCTACTGGGTTATTCATTTTATACAATCCTACTGTCACTCTCTAACTCAAAGACATCACTACTTTTTCAGACGTTAATCTTTTAGCCAAGATTAAGACCAACACCACAGTTAATGCGATAGTCGCCACACTGGTAAATAGCAATGCATTCCAGTCAATGGGTAAACCTTTAAACACGTCTTCCATTAACAATGACTGACCAGAAATAGGCATCCATTCAACCCAAGCCGGTTTATCGTCCATCATCATTAACGCAAATGGAATAAAGCTTGGCGCCATAATCAACATAGTTACCGTAGATTGTGCTTCTTTAAAGCTTTTGGCCTGAAAGGCAAATAATAGCTGTAGTGAGGCCGCGAGGAAGCAAATAGGTACCAATAGCAATAACAAAATAACAAAGGTACTGGCGTCAATATTAAAGGTTGCGCCTATTTTCGTTAGATCAACAAAGTTCATCGCTACCGAGGTAAGTACCAGCATTAATATAATAGAGATAATGGCAATTGAACTGGCACAGCTCAATTTCGCCAGCACTATTTTTAAGGTACTAACCGGCTGACACAATAACATTTCCAAAACATTACGTTCTCGTTCGCCAGCACTTGAGTCAATAGCAACTGGCAAACCTGACATAAACGCCGCCATCATTAAATAAACACCTAAAATTAGAGAGATCATCACTGCATTACTACTAGGTAGCGAGGTATCTTGTTCAAGCAATTTAATGGGTTGCAATAATTTAGTATCAATACCGCGCACTAATAACCGCTTATAGCCAATAAGTAGCGAGTGTTCGCTAACAACATCTTTAATCCGACGAATAGGAGAGGTTAACGACTTCTCGTTATAATCTGCGCGCAAGGTTAATTCAATTGGCTTACCGGCAGCCATATCTTCAATAAAGGTGTCAGGAATGGTCAATTCAATGTTGCGTTCATTCCAGTTACGCTCTTCATCTTCAGGTACATCAGCAAAAGATAAAATGTTCTCGTCTTTTAGTGCTTTAATCAGTTTTGGCGCATGTTGCTCACCGCTATATTTTACATATACTGCGGGGTTATCCACGGCTTCTTTAATGGCTACTTTTAACATCACCATAATCATAACTGGCATCAACAAGGCCATGCTCATCGCCACCATTAATGCGCGCCTGTCGCGAAAGGCTTCTTTAAATTCTTTCACCATTAAGGCTTTCAATTGTATCATGCTGCTACTCCTTCATCTGAGCCTATTAATTTAACGAAGGCTTCTTCTAATAACTTCTCTCCAGCTAAATCACATAACTCTTGTGGCGTGCCTTGAGCCGCTAACTTGCCATTAGAAACGATGATCACTCGATCACATAAGGCAGCAACTTCTTGCATAACATGAGAAGAAAATAAAATGCAGTGCCCCTTTTCTTTAAATTTAGCTAAATGGTTGCGCAAAACTCGTGTACTCATGACATCTAAACCACGGGTTGGCTCGTCCAGCACAAAATTTTTCGGTTGATGTACTAAAGCCTGAGCTAAAGTCACTTTCATGCGCTGGCCTTGAGAGAACCCCACCGTTTTGCGGTGCGCTAATTCAGTCATTTCCAAATCAGATAGAATTTGCTCAATGGCGGCATGCTTATTCGCACCTGTCATGCCATGAATACTGGCAAAATAATCAATTTGTTCATAAGCAGTTAGTCGCTCATATAAACCAAACTTATCAGGGAAAATACCTAAGAGTTTTCGTGCTTTAATAGGTTCTTCTGTTACTTTAATCCCATCAATAGTCGCGTAGCCTTCATCGGCACGGAGCAAACCATAAAGCGTGCGTAAACAGGTCGTTTTACCAGCACCATTTGGGCCTAATATACCCGTTATTTCGCCATCTTTTGCAGTAAAAGATAGGCCATCTAAGGCTTTAACCGTATTTTTTTTACTGACAAAACTTTTATGTAAATTATTAACTTCAATCATGATTTATTCCTTTGCTTGGGTTGGCATAGCGTTTGGCGATAAGTCAGGTACTACGCCACCATTTAAACCCACCATAAATGACTCATCAGGAATTTCTTCAAGACATGATTCATCAAGTTCCTTTGGCGTTTGTTTGTCTAAAAATTCATTCACAATTTTGATACCACAAGTTGTAGAAGCCACTATATGCGCATTGTTTTTAGAAATAATGTGATGACTATTAGGTAAATTAACGTGAGACTTTTCGCCGTTACTCGCTGGTGTAACTGGGTCTAACTCTCCTGACATAATAAGAGTTGGTATATCAGCGGTAACTGTTTGATAAAAATCAGCACTAGGTTGATACGTTGGCCAAGCAGCACAAGCTTTACCAACCATCACTAAACTCATTCCTTTAGCAAAATTATTATCAGCATCAACGGCTTTCATGTCGGCAGATATTTTTGGAAAGTCTTCATTGCAAACAATATTTAAATGCAAACCTATATATATACCCATACCACCTTCGCTTTGAGCAATAATACCGGCTAATGGCATATAGTTACCTAAATACGCTTGATGAATTAACAACGGTACTAAGCTCCGTGTTTCCATCGAGTACAATTGCATTTGTATACTTGAAATGAATTTATCCTTGCTAATGGTGAAAGCAGTTTTAGTACCTAACCTTGGGTGTGCAATTTCTACTGTTACTGCCGCTTGAGATAGTTTATTAGTAATGGCGGTAAATTCTTTCGCCAATTCAGGATATTGTGTCGCACAGCTTTCTTCGTTCTGGCAGTTTTCAATTAACTTGATAAAAGACTGTTCGGCGCTTTTTCCAAATAAGCCAATGGGCACTTCAATAGGGCCAACACTGTCGAGAACTACACTCTTTAACGATGTCGGGAACATACGCATATAAACTAAACCAGCACGCGTGCCATAAGAGCCACCGTAAATATGTACCTGTTGGTGACCTAATGCTGCTCGAACCGCATCGAAATCTCGAATAGCATTTTCTGAATTATATTGACTTAAGTCGCCCTTAAGTTGTGCTATACATTGTTCAATATCAGCAAGTGAAAAATCTTCTGGCAAGCTAGTGTAGGGGTCCACTTCCAATGAATCTTCACACTGTAATGGATGAGATTTTCCCGTGCCACGTTGATCAATAAGAATTAAATCACGCGTTTTTCTGATTTCACTAAAACCACGATAAATTTGCGCCGAAAGCTCAGCAGCAGCCTGACCAGGCCCGCCAGCTAGAAACATTAATGGCAGTTTTTCTGTACTATTATCTATCGCCGGTAACACCACAAAATTTATATCTATTTTTGTGCCATCAGCTTTAGCATAATTTTCAGGGGCGACATAAGTGCCGCACTGTACTTGTTGTCTAATGCCTTTTATATGGCAACTTTCTAATGTCAGTTGCTGTTTTACCATATCTTCAGCAACACTACTGTTGCTTATCGCAATGAGTAAACTCGCACCAAACAAAGCTTTCCAATTTATCTTCATTTTATCTTCCTTTTAAAATATTAACTGCTTAGTCTGAGCATTGACGACTTTATTACACTTTTTTTAAAAAAATTCTCAATTAAATTTATTTTTAATGACTAACACTGTCAGCCTTATCTAAATGGTCAGTAGAATATACTTAGCTTGAGCATTGATTTAAGTATCGAAAAGCTAAGTAAAATAGTATGCCTGGTTAAAGTCATCCTTATCTTATTTCATATTTAGGCTATAAATTAATTAAGCTTAAAATACCCTAACCCTATTAAGTTTGATTTTGGTAATTCATTTAACGATATAAAAATAGACTGATACGTCAAAAACACGAAATAACAGAATTAATCATTCACATATTCGTCAAATAAAGATAAAGTCTATTATAGGAATTAATCGCCAAATAAGAGGATGACTGATGGAATTAAATCAGTGGGTAGATGAACTATTTGAAGTGTTTGATGAAGACAAGGACGGAGTCATTAATAGAAGTGAATTTGTCGAATTGATTGACTGCTTATTGCAAGATAAAGGCATTCGAATGTGTGAAACCATATTCAATCGCTTTGATAAAAATCATGATAACTCTATTTCAAAAGATGAGTTACGCGAAATGGTTATCGACCTAGCATTGTAATTCTTACTTTGCGTTTATATATCGCTCGTTTATATAAACGCAAAATTTACCTATGATTGTACTCAATATTGCCTTGCTTTTTCTAGCGTAATCCATTGTTTTTTCAATGACGCTTATTGCAATTTTAAAATATCAAACGAACCCACCAATTTTTTATAGACTTATTTTTAGTACATTCTCTGTCATTCCAATATTTTCTAAAATACATTAATTAAATGTACTTGCTCAGTTATTAATTTTTCAGAAATTGTATAATTCCCATTAAAATAAATCATCGAGCATTCTTACTTATCATTGTTCACAAACTAGTTAGATTGGTATGACAATAGTATACATTAACGTGCCAATTACAGCACTAAAGGTCAGACCACTAGCATTCCAATTCCTGGTTTGTTACCATCATCAGAGTACACGTGTACACTGAAATAGGAGTATATATATATCGTGCAAATTCAAGATTACGGCTTAGCAGAAGAAATTGTCAATGCGGTTAGTCATGGAGTGGCAGCATTACTTAGCGTTGCTGGCTTAACACTATTGGTGACTTTAGCCTGGATACAAGCTGATATGCTTAAAGTGATTAGTTTTAGTATTTATGGTGCTAGCCTAGTTTTGTTGTTTAGCGCTTCAACACTTTATCATGCGTTATTACATGAAAAAGCAAAAAGCATCTTCAAATTATTGGACCATTGTGCGATTTATTTATTAATTGCCGGCACATATACGCCACTGATGCTAGTGACATTAGCTGATGACATTGGCCCTACCGTGTTAGCAATTATCTGGGTCTTAGCCATTGCAGGTATCGCTTTTAAGGTTAATTTTGGTAATAAATATAAAAAATTATCACTCTCAACTTATTTAGGTCTAGGCTTAATCTCACTAACATTTATACATAAATTAAACGATAAACTGGCGCCTGAAGGTATGTTTTTACTCGCCTTGGGTGGGATTATATATGGTTTGGGTACTATTTTTTATGTTAGAAAAAATAAAAAGTATAGCCATGCTATTTGGCATTTTTTTGTGTTTTCTGCCGCTGTTTGTCATTTTTTTATGATATTTTTCTACGTACTATAATTGCCTAAATACGGCGAATAATTAACCTAGCTGTGTACTTGTATCGGTACGTTAATTCAAAAAAATCTAGCGTAAATTTATATTTATGACGACAACTATACAGGTTAAAGTTCGGTATAAACTTCAACCTATGTAATTTATATAGATATGAGACACAGTAAATATTAATTCTAAATATTAAGTATTAACAAGAGTTAAACTCAGATTAGTTCTCTAGCAAGAAACGTTCAAATATTACCAATGTTTTAGCAAAACTCCTTTGGCCTAACCCTAAACGAAAGTAATTCCCCTTAAGCCCGAACAACTCACTTGGCAACGCTAAAATTCCACTTTGCTTGGCCAGTTTTTGTGACCAAGAAGTTATTGAGGTAATATTTCTAACCTCTACTAGCGCAAGGATCCCAGCCTGAGGTGCTTGCCAGCTTAATTTTTCTGGATGTCTGGCAATAAGTGCCGAGAAAAGCGTAATATTGTCGAGAATAACTTGATTGTTGAGAGCTAAAATATCTTTACTATTTTTTAATGCTAGACATGCTAATTTTTCATCTATTTTAGAGCAGCAAATAGAATTAACCGCTTTAATAGCAATGAGACTATGCCGTAAAGTATTATTAGTCGTAATAGCCCAACCAATACGAACTCCCGCTAAGCCTAAACTTTTAGACATAACACCAACCACAATACTTTTTGGGTAATCTAAATAACGATGCGCTAAAGCTAAACTGTGGTAATTGCTTGCTTGCGAAACATCGTCACTTAACAAATAACAATGATATTGCTGTGCCAATTGCAATATTTGATTGGCGAGATTGGTATCAATTGTACTGCCGGTTGGGTTATGCGGAGAATTAAGCACGATAAGCCGGGTTTTCTCATTCACGAGTTGATTAAAGTCTTCAATGTTTACTTGCCAGTTATTTTCAGCACAAAGTGCGATTTCTCTAACAGTAACCCCCATCAACTCTGCCATGTTCACCAAAGAAGGATAACTTGGTGTTAGTACAATAATTTCGTCGCCAGCACTTAACACGGTATGATAAATGGCCGATAGTGCTTCCTGTGCACCGCAAAATGTTACGGCGCTTTCAGCATCGATTATTCGGCTATGGCAGTTTAAATTTTTATGAAAATCAACTATTTCTTGCCGTAAAAGCACATCGCCTTGAACCGGCGAATACTGCAAAAGTGTGTTACTAATACCAGCAATTTGAGCAGCATCAAAATTATCAGTACTTAGCCGACATAACTGTTCAAGCGTCAAAGCTTGTGCGGTCGAATCACTTAAATTGTATTTAACATAGCTTGCTAGGCTCTGACTAAAAGCAATGTGCTTGGGTAACATGTAAGTAGGCATCGACTAGATATCCATTATTAAGTCAATGATCATGCTGATGCGCATATAAGTAGTCAACTTATTTAGCTCGCCAAACACTGAGCTGACAGTGAGATAAATTAAAATTACGCGCTGAATCTGTAACAACTCGCGTTAATTCCTTTATAGAAACCGGTTCAAAGTCAGCATTAAGCTGATGGGTTAACGCATCAATACCTGATAAATTTTCGCCATTAACTTTCATACCACTGAGCCATTTAGATTTTTCTGTTGTCTGCAACTTATGGTTGTAATCAGAAAGAATGATCAGTATACCTGACGGGTTCAGCCGACTTACGGCATTAGCCAATAAGCGCTTAGGATCATAGCTTTGTTCCAAAGCATGCTGGATCAAAATAACGTCATAGTGGTCAAAATTATCTTTAAGATTACAGCCATCAGCTTGACTAAATAATATCCGCTTACCATTTACATTATTAACCTTGTCAGCCAAAGTTATTTCATTATATTGGCAAATATCGCCTTCAATAGTGTTGGTATAACGAACACTTGCGCCAGTTTGCAATTGCACGCCGTATTGAATGGTGCGCGCTGAGAAATCTACAGCATCTATATGTTGAAAATGCTGGCTAAGTTCAAATGCTACGCGTCCAACGCTACAACCTAAGTTAAGTAAACGCTTAGTGCTGGCATTTTCAGCCGCTATTACACTTGCCACTTTTTGTGCTATTTGCTGGCCGTAATTTTCGTAACCCAAGGCATTCACGCCAAAATAGCACTCAAGTTGCTGGCAAATGTCTTTACTTGTTTCATATTTATTAACCGTTACTGGTGAATTATTCGGTTGATTACTCACTACATAACGAAAACCTGCATGTTGATAAAAATGTCGGCGAAAGGCATAACGCGAAGAGGTCAAGGTTTCATTACCTGTAGACATCCAAGAGCCGCCTTTGATTAGATTATGTTTACCGTCAAAAGTTGGTGTCGAAAAGTCATCGTATAATGGGTGAACATTAAAACCAGCAAAACCATCAATTGCTGACTCAGTCCATTGCCAAGTATTACCAATAACGTCGAAGAAATCGCCATTTTGGTGCTGGTTAACTGGGCATGAAGAGGCATAGTAGGCTAAATTAATATTACCTGGCACCTCTTGCCACTGGTGTTGATCACCACCAACATGCTCTCTAAGACAATACCATTGTGCTTCAGTGGGCAAACGAGTAAAACCTATCGTACTTTCTTGTCGCCACTGGCAGAACGCTTTCGCTTCTAAACAATTAACTTCTACTGGCCAGTCTAACGGTAATAGCATTTCGCTTGCTAAATTGCGCTGATAATATTGGCCAGCACTACAAAACCAAAACCTTGGCATTTTAGCTTGGGTAAACTCCAACCATGCAAGGCCTTCTTGGCACCAAAACTGCTTTGACTGATAGCCGCCCGCTTCAACAAAGCCCATGTACTCATGATTAGACACTAAAAATTTAGCCGCACTAAAGTCGTCAACATCTACCGATTGGTGACCATATTCATTGTCCCAACCAAAAGTATTGTCTTGTGCTTTTTTGCCCAAAGATAAGGTTTGAGACTTAACCGGAATTAATTCGTTTTCTGGTGCCACCGATGAATGCAAGCAAGGCTGCCATTGTTCAGTATTTGTTAGCCATTTTAATGGCAACATACGCATAATAACCGATGATGTTTCAAGGTGAATGCGCTCGTGCTCACAGCCCATCAAAATGATCCATGCTAGCGAGTCTTGCTTGATCGGCAAACTCAACTCCATGGTATCAATCAAATCTAACACTAGGTTGTATACTTGTTCACGATAAGTCCTAACTTCATCAACGTTTGGCCAGTCATAATGCTCACTATTGAGATCATCCCAACTCATTTCATCGACACCAACTGCACAAATAGCCTCTAATCGGCTGTTAATGCGTTGATTGATGTATTTTCCTAGGATCAATTTATTGACATAGAAAGTCGCAGTATGTCCAAAATAAAAAACCAACGGATGTCTTAACGACTCTGGTCTTAAGAAGTAAGCATCGTCATTATTAATAAGGGAGAACAATGACTCATAGGTCGACCAAGTATTTTTAAAGTACGCGGTTAACTCTTGTCGCTTTTCTGCTATCGAATTGCCATCAAGTGTTGGCGTATTTAATTGATTTATCATGTAATTTTCACTAAATATCATTATAGTTTGGCGTAGTGAGTAAAAGCTAAAGCTTTAAAGTATGATACTAGGCCGTTGAAATTGTTTTAAATAATTATCTTTTAATAATTGCCCGGTGCTTGACTGAGTATTATTTTCGCCTTGATAGTTTGTCGCACTGAGCGCTTTATCAATACTTCGGCTGAACCAGTCATTATTGGCAAATAATGTAATCGCACCTATATGATGCTGTTGGTCATGTAACGAGCTGGGTAATTGCCCATATTCTTCGCTCTGCACTTGTTGGTTATTTTCTCTATCATCAATAGCGTCAATCACGTTCAACAAGGCGAAAATCACGTTCAAATACGGGTTATAATGCTCGCTAGATGCACCTAGCCTATGCTCAATACGGGTTGTTTTATGCCAATTATTTTCGCTGATAATGACATTGTTTTTATCATCATATATTAGTGGTTCAACCCCCATTTTTTGATTGTGTTTACCAATATCTCGATATAACGCAATACTGCCTTGATGACCGCCGGAAATATCTACTGGCGAACACAACTCTTCTGCTAAGCCATATTTCGACTTTAACGCTAAACGCTCAAAAGCTTCTTCTTCGGGTAAATAAATTAAGCAGCAAGCTAAACTTGTGCGTAAAAAATGCTGCTGCAAACATTCAGCAAAACTACCCGAAACAAGTAAATTATTGCCGATTAAATCCTGCACACTAACATTAATTTGTACCGCGTTCGGTATGTGAACAGCACGGTTATCGCCACTAAAAATGTTTTCGCATCCAGCAGCTAACTTGCCATAATCACCAGCCCAAACCACAGGCTTTATCAGGGTTTTTGTTACCCCTTGTTCAGCAAAAAGTTTTGGTAGTACATAAATAGCACGATGCAAGTTTTGCGCTTCTTTTAATGGGCTTTGGCCATTAAAAATTGAAACATACTCCCACTGGTTACTCCAATATTCAGCAACCACTTCGCCGTCAATTCCCAGCGCTAATAATTGCTTATTCACTTGCCTATAATCTATTTTCTTACCAATTGGTTTTTGATAACACCCTTCTAGTTCAAAGTGTATTAATGCACGAAACCCACGTTTATTAATATAATCCTGTAAACTCAAAATTATGGCTTCTGAGAGCCTATTTAAACTATTCATAATGGACAAATGCTTGAACTTTGATATTACGTTTAACCTTGAACAATAATAAACCTTATAGCCAATTTACAAACAATTAGTACTGGGTTTAAATTATTTATTACTTGTTATACGTAACAATGATGGTTTTGGATTAAAAAACATTAACTTGATTTTTACCTAAGTGTTTTGCTTGATAAAGTGCTTGATCGGCGTTGATATATAATTGGTTTACATCTTGGCATTGCTCAGAAAATGCTGCAATGCCAATACTAACAGTTACAATGTCTTTATGGCCTTTAATCATTGCTGATGTGTTAGTTAAAGCTAAAAATCGCTGAGCAATTTTTGTTGCTTCAATAATATTTGTTCTAGGTAAAATACACAAAAACTCTTCACCTCCAATGCGCCCAAAAATATCGTCTTGGCGAAAAATATCTCTTCCCACTGCCGCAATCTTTCTGATGACTTCATCACCAATAGGATGACCGTAATTATCATTTACTTTTTTAAAGTCATCAATATCAATTAAGATAACCGACAATTTCATCTTTTCAGGATGACTAGCTAATACAGCCGTATGTAGATAATCAAAAATATACCGTCGATTAAATAAACCCGATAAAGAGTCTTTTATTGATAATAAATGCATTTTTTTATTTGTTCGGTACTGTACGGCAATAACAATGAGTACAATCAGGATTACGCAAATGATAAAAATATTAAAATAAATTTGTAATATACTGCTGTTTTTTCGTTTCTCTAGTTCGAGCATTTCAACTTCTGATAGTTTCTCTGCCAGGTTTTGTGCTATTTGCTGACGTTCGCCTTCCATTCTCGCCCTCACCTTTAGCAATCTATCAGATGAATTTTTTAGTAATAATGCTGTATATTCAAGATGATATTGCTTAAGCATGCCATAACTAATACCGAACTGACCACGCGCATACGCTAATTCACTTGATATTTTTATCACTTCAAGTTGCCAGGTTGTTCCTATTAACTCTGGAATATCGGCAAAAATATTTGCCGCGTTAAACAGTGCCTCTTCAGCTTCTTCGAGTCGCGCTAGTGTAATTAAACAACTTGCTTTACGTTTATATAATTCGGCATTGTAATCAATAACACCTTTTAGGGCTAATGCCTCATCAATAACAGCAATAGCATCAAGACAATCACCTTTTTCAGCTAATGTCATACCAAGACCATAAGTTGCAAAAAAGCTAATATTTGAATTGGGGGTATAACCAATTTGTTGTTTATATTTTTCAAAATATTCAATGGCTAAATCATATTTCTGCCAATATCGATAGGTTGATGCTAGCCCATAAATAGCTTCGGCAATATGGGCTGGGTATTTTAAATTTTGATAGGCTTCAAAAGCTCTTTGATAATACTCAATGGATTTTTTATAGTCATTTAAGTAACCATAAATAGCACCATAAGTTTCGTTTATGGAGGCAATTAAAAACTGATCTTTTATGGCAAATGCTTCGACATAGGCTTCTTGAATATCGTCTAATGAAGTGTCAAATATTTCGGTAAGGGTTTTTGTATAGGCAAGTTCTTGCTTTGTGAATATGTACAAGCTGCTTAATTTAACTTCTTTCGCCTGCATTAAAGCTTTGACGAGTGCTTCTTGAGATAATCTATAATTGCCCTGTCTACGATGGATAAGACCTTGAAATAGACTTAAACGCGCTTGAATAGCTAAAGGCGTTTTAGCGTTAACTAAGGCGTTAGCTTGTTCAACCGTGCGATTAAAATCATCATAGAAGTAAATGAGGTTCTCTGCTTGGGCTTTACGCAATAACCACCAAAGGTATGTTAGTTCATCATATGATTGAGCCGCTAACTGCAAGCCGACGAGTTTTTGATAAGACTGCCAAGGCTCTAGATATATGGGATGATCCATGTTAATAAAATTAACACGATCATCCGCTATTGTAGCTACAGGAAAACTTAACAATAGTATGATTAAAGTTGCACAATAAAATTGCAAAGCTTTTTTCATAGATTATCCAAGGTGAGAGTCTGTTTGGCCTTTATCTTAAGCTATCACAAAAACAGCAGATGAACGACCAATAATCATACAGTACAGTTTAGATACAAATAGCGATTGTCATAAATTACTCAACCAGTTTATTTCTATCGCTATGCAAATTCAATAATTCAAGCACTAGGCTTAATTGCATTAGTATAAATATATTGGAATTAGTCAGCTTGATAAAGTTGATTAAAGCTTTTAATGTTGAAACCTTTAAGTACTTGATCGCCTATTTTCAATACCGGAACGCCTCGTAAGTTCAATTTAGAAAACTCTTTCTGCCCTGCTGGCGTCTTTACATTGCATGTACGAAAAGGAATGTTTTTATCTTCGAGGTAACGTTTAGCCGTTTGGCAATGTGGACAATTGCTCATGGTATAGAGAATGATACGTTTCATAAGGGGAAGTTTAAGGGATTGATTTGGTCTAATTATCGCATAGTTTGACAAAAATTATGTGAGATTTTATCTGCGAGCTACCTACTAAACAGCTTGCCACTCTTTTGTTACTAACACAGTGTTTCGAGCCAGTACTCGCCCTTCAAAAACATCACCGGCTACAATTTCACCAACACCGGCAGGCGTACCTGTCATGACAATATCGCCATCTTCTAAAACTAGAAAGGATTGAATTTCATCTAATATTGCTTGCGGTGAATGTAGCATCATAGCTATCGAACCCGCTTGTCGGCATTCGCCATTAATAATAAGTTCTAACGCCAGATGTTCATCGATTGTATCTATGGTAACAAAGTCGCTAAAAAGTGCCGAGCTGGTAAAAGCTTTAGCACGTTCCCAAGGCAGGCCTTTGGCCTTTAGCTGAGACTGTAATACTCTTTTGGTTAAATCTAAACCTATAGCAACCGCACAAAACTTACCTTGTTGATACAAAAAGCAAAGTTCTGCTTCATAATGTAAGGTTTCTTGATGATAAGACTCTAGCTTTTCGCCAATGGCAGCATTAGATTTAATAAATAACACCATATTATCAGGAACTTCATTCCCGAGTTCGCTGATATGTGCGGCATAATTTCGGCCGACACAAATAATTTTAGATGGTGTAATGTAACCATTATCAACTTTAACTGAATTCATTTGACAGCCCTTTCAAATAAGTTAAAGCACCATTCTAAAGCTTAATATGATCTATTTACTATACTTTAACTAACTTTAACTCAGGTTTAATACTATGCAATGGCGGTACTTTAACAATATCCGACACTCTTTGCTTTTGCTTAAAACGGTCAAAATTAACGGTATCTAGCCCTAATTGCTGACTCATTTTCACGAAGGTTTGGTAATCTTCACGTGTAAAATCATCATCTTCCCTAGTAAGTAAACCATCAATGTACGCACTGTTACCATTTAAGGCAAAGTTAGCTACGGCAGAATAGGGTTTACCAAAATCATCAACGCGTATTGCGCGTACTGATTTTACTTCAAAAATCCATTTATCAATTTGAACATAACGGGACAAAGTATCTGAGGAAGACTGATCATTCATTTTGGGGGCCTTAAATTCAGTAAAAATATCGACTGCTTGGTTGGGAATAACGTCAACAGTCTAAAAAACGAGCTATTAGCTCATAAATAAACAACTATAGCAAAGATTTTTTGATATAGACTAAGTATTGATTAAATTCTTTTTCATTAATTTCTTTATCGCCATTAACATCAAGCTGGTCGAATACTTTTGTTAATTTAACGTTTTCAGCTAATTCTTTTGCGCTTAAGGTGTTACTTTTATCGGCATCATAATCTGTGACTAACTGAGAAAAAGATGATGTTGGCTCAGCAACTTTAGGTAGTGCTTTGGTAACATCATTGTGAGCAAAAACAAAGTTTGATACAAGAGAAGCTACAACAACAGTAATAGACAATTTTTTTAAACTAAGATTATTCATATCTGAATCCTTCTAATTGATTAATAAGCACATCAAACGAATATGCCAACCATGGCTAGTGCCACATACAACGAACACCTTGCACATCTCATGCCAAAACATAAGTCACTGATTTTTATAAATTTAAATTAAAAGCTCTGCAACATATGTCACCAATTAGCAACAACTAATCTGTTCAATAATTTACAAATAGCTATGAACGCAAGTGCATGCAAAATAAACCCAACCAAATCAATAGCTTGAGTTAAATGATTGGTTCTGTTTAAGCTGTCTCCATTTTGAGACACTATTGTTTTATTAGCGTTTTTAGCTAACACTACAAGGGTATTTATTAAGAAATAAGGCCATAGCACGCATTGTGAGTAATTCAACTACACTAGGAAGTAGAGCGCATAACAGAAGCTTATCGATAAAAGGCTTATCAATAAAATCATTAACCTTATTGGGCTTTGGTTTAGTTGCTTTGCCACTGGTCATTGCTTTAATTTTTGGTGCATCACAAGTCAATACGCTTGCTAACAAAAGTGCCAGTGCAATTACGGGTATTACTAAAGTATTGGATCAGCAGCAATTACTTAAAAGCAGTCAAATTAAAATGGAGCGCAGTGCTGCGCAATACTTAGTACTACGTGATCCTGTTTTGGCAACAAGTTATATTGAACAAAGTAGGCAAATATTGAACTTAGCTCAACGATTGATTGCTACTAGCGAGGATTCAAAATTACAGCAATTGGTCACTCAATACGCACAAACTGTTACGGCGCTTATTGAAATCACCATGCCAGAAGCTGAAAAAAAATCAGCAACTGATAGCACAATAATCAAACCGATACAGATTAAGTTTACTGCCCTTAATGCCATATATGAGCTCATTACTCAGCGTAGTAATGAGCTTCATACCTCGCATATCACAAGTATTAAACAAGCAGCGCAAGCCGTTCGTGATATTATGATCCAGAGTTTAGTGATTATTCCTATCAGCATTCTTATTGCTGGTCTATTCATTTTCTTAATAACAAGTCCGTTAAAAGTACTCACAAAAAATATTTTTAGATTACAACAAGGGCACTTTGATCATGAAATTAAAGTAGCAGGTTCACCAGAAATTCAAGAAATAGCACAAGCGTTGGAAAGCATGCGTACGCGTTTACAAGCATTAGAGTTACAAAAGTCGAGCTTTATTCGCCATATATCACATGAATTAAAAACGCCGCTAGCGGCGATTAGAGAAGGTACTGAACTGCTCTATGATAATAGTGTGGGTGAGCTAAATGCCGAGCAACAGGAAATTTCTCACATTATTAAAGACAGCGTTTTCCGTTTACAAAAACATATTGAAGACTTACTCGACTTTAATATTGTACTCGACTCAACAAGTTTACAAGATTCAGAGCCGATGCAGGTTAATGACGTAATATATCAAGTAATAGCAGACCGAAAATTAGATGTTAAACGTAAAAAGCTTAATTTTAATCATGATTTAAACGATATTTCTCTATTAAGTAACCGTAAACAGGTGGCTGTTATTATCGATAATATATTGTCCAACGCGATAAAGTACTCACCCGATGAAGGCATCATAGATATTTCATCAACGCTAGTAGATGAACATCTCAATCTCATTATTAGCGATCAAGGCATAGGAATTGCTCAAGCAAATCAGAGCAAAATATTCGATGCATTTTATCAAGGCCCACCACCTGAACACAGTTTAATCAAAGGCAGTGGCTTAGGTTTGACCATAGTAAAAGAACTATTATTGCGCCTCAATGGCGATATTGAAATTTTGAATAAGCAAAGCGACCAACAGGGAACTAGCATAAAAATCACTTTACCTCGTGCTTTTCGCCAAGAGGAACAGGTTTAATGGCTAATTTACAGCAACTTAAAACTACAATACTAGTATTGAGCATAACGCTACTACTGTTATCAGGATGCCAGCTGACTAAAAAATATGATAACAGCAGCACAAGCTATGGTGAGTATTACCTAACGTTGCAACAACTTAGCCAGCAGCAACTTGCAGAAGAGATTACTAAGCAGCAAAAAAACGTTGAAAGTCAGGAGAGAAAAATCATCCAAGTTGACTTTGACGCGCAAATTAAGCTGCTACTCCTTTATAGTCTTCCCAAGTCACCTATTTACAATAGCTTCAACGCTAAATCTTTGTTAAATAAACTAAATAGTGAAGAAGACAATTCCGCATTCGCTAATATCGAGCCAAGTGAACAGGCTTTTTTCTCTTTATTAAACGATCAATTAAATCAACTTTTATTGATGAGAAATCGTTTACTTGCGCAACAGCAAAAACAATTACAAGAACAGCAACAGCGGGCAATCAAGCAGAAGAAAAGTACAATACAACAGCAACAACATTTAATTGAACAAGTGAGATTATTAGAACAAACCATTAAACAACTAAAAAATATTGAACAAGCTATTGATAATAGAGATCAGTAATCAAGTAATGAAAAGCGTTTTTGTATTTAAGCAAACTAGCGTTCAAGATCAACTTAAGCCATATTTTTAACAATATATTTTAGCTATAAATAAGTATCGAGAAATACTCATGACCAATCTTAATCAAGCTGCCGTTGCAACGGACAGTAAAATTCTTATCGTCGATGACGACCCTAGCTTATTACGATTACTCGGTATTCGTTTATCTGCAGCAGGCTATCAAATTGAGTCTGCAAAAAATGCCAAAATTGCTTTAGGCCGACTAGAGAGCTTTCATCCACAATTGGTGATCAGCGACCTAAAAATGGAAGGCATGGATGGCATGGCGCTATTTGAGCAAATTAGAGCTAAGCACCCCCATATTCCTGTAATCATTATGACCGCTCATGGCACTATACCTGACGCTATTAACGCCACTAAACAAGGCGTTTTTAGTTTTCTAACCAAACCTTTTGAAAGTAAAGAGTTACTAGAAATTGTACAACAGGCTATTCGGTTACAACCAGCTGAACTAAACCATAGTCAGGCTGATAATCAATGGCGTGACAAAATTATTAGCCGAAGCACCATTATGGAATCGCTTTTACAACAAAGTAAACAAGTGGCAAAAAGCGACTTCAGTTTACTTATTCATAGCCAAAGTGGCACGGGTAAAGAACTCTTGGCAAAAGCTATTCATTTAGCGAGTCCGAGGCATCAACAAAAATTTATTGCCATTAACTGCGCCGCTATTCCTGAACAATTGCTAGAGTCTGAATTATTTGGCCACAATAAAGGCGCATTTACGGGTGCTGAAAAAAATCATATCGGCTTATTTCAAGCAACCGATGGCGGTACACTATTTCTAGATGAAATTGGTGATATGCCCATAAGTTTTCAGGTAAAACTTTTACGAGCATTGCAAGAGCGAGAAGTACGCCCGGTAGGCAGCACACAATCGATTAAAGTTGATGTTAGAATTATTTCAGCGACGCATAAAAATTTACAGCAAGCCATTATTGATAAAACATTTCGAGAAGATCTGTATTACCGACTCAATGTTGTTGAGCTTGAATTACCCCCTTTATCTGAACGCAGAGAAGATATTCCATTACTTGCTCAACACTTTTTAAGTAAATCAACAGACCAATCCCACATCAATATTTCCGGTTTTTCGCAAGAAGCAATGGAGATTTTGATCAGTGCTGATTGGCCAGGAAATATTAGGCAATTGCAAAATGTTGTTGAGCAAGCTGTCGCTTTATCTACAGAGCCTTTAATAGGTGAAATGTTGATAAAAAATGCCCTACGCGATAAGACCACTATTTTGCCGTCATTTGTGCAAGCCAGAGATAAGTTTGAACGCGACTACCTCGCCAAATTATTAAAAATAACTGCAGGAAATGTTTCACAAGCGGCAAAAATAGCGCAAAGAAATCGTACCGAATTTTATAAGCTACTCAATCGCCACCACCTTTCAGCGGAGGCATTCAGAGAAGAGTAGAATATAAAAAACCACTTCAAGATACCGTATTCAGCACTTGAAGTGGTTAAAAGATATAGAATTTAATAACAGAGAGCCTTTTTTAAAAACTGTATTAAAAACTCTTTAACTTCAATTTCTACAATTAATTAATCTGTTTTTATTAATTAATCGCAAGTAATTCAACATCGAATATCAACAATGAGCCACCAGGAATTTTACCTGTTGCACTATTTCCATAAGCGAGTGCTGCGGGTATAAATAAACGGGTTTTCTCACCTACCACCATGAGTTGTAAACCTTCGGTCCAGCCTTTAATTACCTGATTTAAACCAAAGCTTATCGGTTCGTTTCTCTCAACAGAACTGTCGAAGACCGTGCCATTAAGTAAAGTGCCATGATAATGCACTTTAACTTTTGTACTGGCTTTTGGATGAACGTCACCCTGCCCTTCTTTTAATACCTGATACTGCAAGCCAGAAGCTGTTTCAATCACACCATCGACTTTTTTATTATTCTGCAAAAATTCAGCAGATTCCAATAAATTAACTTTCGCTGCTTCACGGTTAGCATTATTGCGTACGAAGAAGCTAACGATTAAGCCCAGCACAATAATCAGCATAATATACTTGATCATCTTTATTCCTTATTGTTGTTTTTATTAACGTGTTAATACTCATGTTTTTCAGTAATATTTTCTCATCTGTGCTTTTAATTAATAACTAAGATATTTTTAATTAAGCATACAGTAGCTATTTATCAATATTATTAACCTCTAACGGCGTTAGCGTTCTACTTAGCCCTGAAGGCAATTGACTATCAAGTTGTAAATTCCCAATAGAAAATCGATGCAAAGCCATAACAGGGTTGCGAAATCGACCAAACATGCGTTTAATTTGGTGATAACGTCCTTCAACAAGCTCAACTTGGGCCTGATAATCAGAAAGAATAATTAATGTTGCAGGTTTTGTCGTAATATTTTCAAACGCGAAATACATACCCTCGGCAAAAGCTGTGACATATTCTTCGCTTAGTTTATTTTGCAAAGTCACTATGTATCGTTTGGTTACTTTTTTCATAGGTAAAGTTAAACGCTCCGACCAACGACTATCATTGGTCATTAGCACCAAACCTGAAGTATTAAGATCAAGTCTCCCCACAATATGTAGCTCATTTTTAAACGGGTATTCAAGTAAATCAAGCACCGTTTTATGCTTTGTATCTCGGGTGGCACTGACCACGCCAATAGGCTTATTCAACATAATATAATAGGCTGAATTTTCTTGAATCACCTTACCATCTAATGTTACATGGCTAAAAGTATCAATAATTACATCAATATCATGAGCGATAACACCATTGAGCAACACCCTATTTTGCGCCAACATCAGTCGCACATTTTTGCGACTGACCTGACAATATTGTGCCAAAAACCGATCCAGTCTTGCCTTATTTAACGCCATAATTAACAAACATTACATTGCATAGAAACTAAGCTATATCTTTAATAAGATGAATATCGCGTTGTGGGAATGGAATTTTAATATTGGCTTTATCTAACGCGAGATAAATCTCTTTATAAGCTTTGTATTTAGCGCTATATAAGCCTTCAGTTGGGGTCCATAAACGCACCGCAATATTAATAGCACTATCAGCAAAGGCATCGATGCCAATCAAGGGTTTACGGGCTTTACTGACAATATCTAACTTGCCAATAACATCTTCGAGCATGGCCACCACTTCTAATGGGTTTTCGCTATAATCAATGCCGACACTTAACTCTAATAATGAGTCATGTTTTGAGTTGTGTAACACTTCACCAACTATATGTTTATTAGGAATAGTAATTTCAACATTATCTTCATCAGTTAAAATTGTGTATGCCAATAATACTTCTTTAACTAGGCCAGTAACACCTTGCACGGTAATAGTATCACCGACAACAAAAGGTCGAATAATAATAATATTAAAGCCGGCAGCATAATTAGACAGCAACCCTTGTAATGCTAAACCCGCACCTAATGAAATAGCACCTATTGCAGCAATAAATGGCGTAACACTAATGCCTAATTTACCTAAAGCGATTATCGCGATCATTACCACTATCAACATTTTACTGGCATTAGCTAAAAAACGACTTAAAGTAACATCAAGCTTATGTCGCTCACATAATCGAAGGACTACGTTAGCTATTTTACCCGCAAAAATGAAACCAATAATCAAAATGATTAACGCACCAATTAATTGAAAACTATAATTGGTAAAAAACTCTACAATAATATTATATATACGGCCGACTTGGTCAATTTCATTTTTCAGTAAGCTTGCAGGATCTAAGGTTTTGATCACCTGATCAGTTGTACTTTCGGTGCTAGATTCAGCCATAAATTAATTCCATATAGTGTTCAGTTTTCAGTGGGTCTATATTACGACAATTTACCGTCAAATTTACAATATAATTAGGAATTACTTATGTTTTTCAATACAAGTTGCTAGATTTAGTTCGCATTTATCCTGCTAACTAACATCAGAATCAGTATTTTTTTTAGTTTTTTGAAGTAAAGGTTTTAAAATTAGCGTTAATTTTCTGGACTCAAATCATCGACGACTTCCCCCAAGCTTTAAGCATTCAACATATAAAGAGAAGGGTTTATTATTGCCGCTAGTTATTGTAGTTAGCTTTGCTATTACATAACAGCAATCCTGTGAACACTATGTATTGATAGACAACACTAAATCATTAAATTGATTTTACTTAAATCGAAAGCTGCATGATTAGGTAATACAGTTTGAATTTGCGATGGGGTAAGGCCATACCAACTCAACATGCTTTGCACATATTGTTCAACAGAACTTGTTGGAATAATTCGGCCTCGGCTTTTGTAATCATCGACACCACCAATAGCTAAACTTGGCATAGCACCATAAATATCGCCACCGCGAACTGCATCACCTATCACTAATTGATGATTGCCCCACGCGTGATCAGTGCCATCACCATTGCTACTTAACGTTCGGCCAAATTCCGAAGCAGTAAATGTAGTAACCTCTGAGCTAGCACCTACTTCAACTAAGGCATCGTAAAAGGCTTTCAAAGACTGAGATAACGTACTAAAAAGCAGGGGTTGATCTCTATTTTGGTCGTCATGCGTATCGAAGCCTCCCATTTCCACAAAAAATATTTGGCGAGACATGCCCAAAGCATCTCGGGCGGCAATCATATTGGCAACCGTTTTTAACTGTGATGCTAAACCATAGCCATTATCTTCGGGGAATACTGTGGTAAGTTGAGGAGTGGCTTTTAAAATCCCGCCAACCGACTCAACAAGTTCTAAAGTACGTTTTTGCGTGTCAGCAATTTGTTTTCTAAAGGCGTTATTGTAGTTTTTATAAATTGTTTCAAGATAAGCTGTTCGGCGTTTATTTTCATACCCAACGCCTTTACTAACATACCAATATTCATCAAAACCATCGGCTGATATTGCAAGGTCAAGATTCTCTGGGTGACGCAACCACGGGCTACGACTATTCATCGAAATGCCGGTTAACAATGGCTCGGCTTGCTTATCTGCATATGTATTAGCAATTCTGCCTCCCCAACCAGACAATAAATTATTATCTAAATTAACTGTTTTCCATTGATCTTGCTGGTTATTATGTGAAAATAATTCGGTGGGTAATGTTGCGGTTTTGTTTAAAATCATGTCACGAGTAGTGGGTTGTTTCAGATGCCCTACATTACCCATAATCGCCATATTTCCATCTGCAAACAAACTTTGCAATGGAGCTGCACTAGGATGTAAACCAAATGCTCTGCCATCAGTGGTTAATGGGTTAATGGGTAGCAGAGAATTTTGTGCAACCGCTAAATTTTGTCGTGATTGCGCATACTCTGCATATGAATCGTTATCTGTGGGCACGATTAAATTAAATCCATCGTTTCCACCATGCATGAACACACAAACTAAGGCTTTATAATCACCTAATGCTTCTTGTGCGTATGTCATTCGTGGGAAGTTCAATAAACCAGAGCCAACAATTGAAGCTGTACCTAATTTTAGAAAGTCTCTGCGATTAAAATTTTTCATAATGGTCTCTCACTTCAATCTTGAACCAAAAATTCAGGTGCCGCTACCAGAATACCCAAAGCTTCATAAGCTCTGCCCGGCTCTTTGTCGTTTATTAACGTACTTATATAATTTTGAGTTATGGTGCGTAATTCATTACTCATTTCACCGGCAAACAACAATAAGTTATAGTGATCAAGTAATGCATCAACATTTGAAACCAAGGTAGCTTCATAGGTTAAGTTAAGTAAAATTTCATCGGTGTCTGGGTTAGTTTTATAAATATTGTTTTGGCTAAATGTCATACGTTGATAAAAATTAATCATCTTTGTCATATTTGCTTCAGTATGAATTTCAAACTCTGGTGCTACCCAACCATTTTCTTGAAAACTGCCTTGTGGCGTAAATGACGGGCTAAAAAAATTAAATACATGGTGAGCGCCTAATGGTGATTGCCCCATAAATTCTGTAAACCAGGTTAAAGAATATCTACCGCTCAAGGCCGACGCGTTAAACGTACGCCAAATGCCAACCATGCGTACAATAGGTTCTTTGAGTTTTCCAAATACTTTGTCACTACTGGTCGTTCTTGTTAGTGCTTCATCGTCAAGTAAAATAGCCGCAACCACACTTTGCATATCGCCACGTACCCCAGCACCGTTGTTTGCGAATACATTGGCAACTCTTTCAATATAGGCTGATGACGGGTTACTTGTCACTAGCTTCTGAATTAATTGTTTTGACACAAAAGGAGCTACGTTAGGATGATTAAATACAATATCTAATATTGTTTGCATATCTTCTTCAGCACTTTGTTGCGCCGGAATTATTACCCCGCCCAATACCGTTTTTTCACCGCGATCGTGAAAATCTTCAATGACGGCCATACGCGTTATAAAGTCGGGCACATCGTTTGTTCCATTTGCTAAACTGAGCGCGTTAGCAAAATGCCACCCTGTAAAGACACGAGCCATTTCTTCAATGGTGTCTTGAGTGTATGTTGGAATGGGTAAGTCCTGTGTATCCAGTTTTTGAGAGCCGTCCATATTGAGTTCATGCAAGCCTATGGTAAAAAGCTGCATCATTTCACGGGCGTAGTTTTCATCGGGAAGAATGTTTTTAGCAAGATCAGCTTTTTGATTACCTTTCATACTGAGGTATTCACCCATTACAGGATTCAACGTAAGTTCTTCCATTAAATTACGATAATTGCCAAATGCGTTATGCAAAAGCAAATCGTAATAACTTGTCAGTGCGCCTGCGGCAACTTCCTTAGATGGAAAATCAACGCCATGATGGGAAACAACCCATATTTCACTAAGCGCAAAAGCAATACGTTGCCGTAATTGGTCCTCTGAGGTAACTGACATTGCTAACCATGTTTTTACATGTTCGGCCCACGTAATTTCTGGTAAACCTTGTAAGTAATCATAATGCGAAGAAACTGGCAGCGTGAATTGTTCATTAAGCCAAACTTCATAGCCAAGTTCGCTTAGCTTATTAATATCAGTTAACGTTGGACCATAACTAGTTTGGGTTAAAAATTTTGATGCCGCATTAGCGCTGATTGAAACGTCGGGAGGCGGGATTACAGTAATTGGCAAAGGTTCACTAGATGCAGGGTCACTGCCACCGCCACAAGCGACTAACAGAGATGCTAAAACACAAACAAAGACAAGTCTAAACACTGAGCTAAGCGCTATCATCTAGGATTTCCTATTTTCGTGAACTATAGACACTATAACTATAATACTTAGGAAAGATAATACATATAGCTAATCTGTTCAATAATTAGCAAGCTTGAGGGGGTATAACTAAGAACTGCTTTAGCAATGGCACTAGCTTTTTCACCGTTAATCCAAATGACACATGAACTGCTAGTTACTAGTTTTAAGCGCTGCCCCAAGATTTACAATTAACTATCGATGTCCTAGTTAATCCCTTTGTTTATTACGCCATGATGTCAAAAGTATTTAAAATAGAAATAACACAAGGTTAATTTATTTGTGATGTGTTCAACCTTGTCATTGATCACTTTTGCCACACTGCAAACATTAGGCATTAACATTGAAATAAGGTTTCGGATTATTTTTCTTATCCCTAACGTTCAAATTGAGGATTATTTTTTGTGCTAGGGAGGATAGTTAGCTGGTTGTCTATGGTTTAATCGGTATTTAATTATTTTCATAAAGTGCAATTAAAATCAGAGATGCCCTTATATTATTATAAGAGCATCTCAATCGAATTTATTGAGCTTCAAAGCTAACTTGTGCGGCAGTGTTACCTGCAACGACATTCACATTTTGAGCGCTAATGAAAGTTACCTCATCATCAACTTCAGGAGAGTCTTCAGTATCACAGCTAAAGGCAATGGTATAGTCACCCGCGTTCACGAAACCAATTTCGAAATTATACGCGGTTTGTTCACTATCAAAGGTAACAGAAGTACTTGCAAGTGGTTGGTTGGTTTCAACACCATCAACATCAGCTAATGTATCCATTGCTAAATCTGGACCTTCATATAAATAAATACTAGCAATACTTAAAGACGGATCTGAAAGTGGAGTACATTGGTTATTAATCAATAGCGTTTCTGAAACACTACCTTCTATATGTCCTGCTTCGTTATTATTAACTAATCTGACACCGCGTGGTTTAAGGAAGTAGCCCGCTTGTCCTACAGGATTAGTCATGGCTTTGTTTAAATCAAATTCTAACGTGAAATCAACCGTACCACCTAAAGTTGCCGTAAAACCATCGAGTTTAAGTTCGTTTGAGGGCACACTGACACTGATTTTTTCGCCTGATAGCGCATCTATACCATAAGAGCCGTCACTCATGATTAAACGCATTTGAGTGTAATCACCTGCTGCTATAGATATTCCATCAACTAAAGTAATCGAATCACTTCCTGTATAAGCAAGTAAATCAATGCCTACAGTATCAGGGATTATTTCATTATTATTATTTAAACATGAATCATTCGATGCAATCATGCCGCTTTCATTGCCCACGGTAAAGGTAATATCTGTGTCACCTTTAAGTTCTATTTGGTTGAAACAAACAACAACTTCAGAAAGATCATCAACAGGGGCATCACTAACTGCAAGAGAAAAACTAGGTAATGGCGTTTCATCATTTGAACTACTGTCACTACCACCACAAGCTGTAAGTAATAGTAAGGGAATAGATAGTGCGAGAATGTGTTTTTTGTTTAACATAATTTATCCTAAATAAGATTACAGCGACCAATAATTAAGTCTTTATTTTAGTAAAATCAGGCAAAGCAGGCCAGTTTAAGGCATTGCGATTGATAGACTTTTTCTAAGAAAAAATGATTTAGTATCATTACTAAATCACGATTGCCGTTAGGCAATTTATCAAATGAGCTATATAAAACTCGCCTATATAATAACATAAATGAAAATCGAATGATTTTTTAAAGTGTTATTTGGTTATTCTCATTAGGTGTAATAGCCAATACATTAGGTATTGTATTGTAAGGCTTAGCAATAATAATGTCAGCAATGCGCACAAAGTGAACTTAATTGGTTAAGGCACCCCTCTAGCTCGCTTTTTACTGATGCTTGGTTTTTGATTAAAGTAACCTATAGTTTTACTCACTCCATATAGATAAGTTTTGATACTTTGTTAAAATATGCTTTATCTGTTCATAACATTATTTTCGCTGCTGTTATAGTGCTGTGCTGAATCATCTTATAAAGGGAGTAGTCAATAAATGTTAACGAAAAAAATTTACAACTTACTATTTTTATTATTAATTTCAAATTCCAATATTCGAGCTGAGACGTTACATATAGCTTCTGACATTTGGTGCCCCTATATCTGTGATAATAAGGAAGCTCCAGGGATTTTAGTTGAGGTTTTAAATGAAATAGCCAAAGCAAAAGAAATGACTGTTAATATTGAAATCATTTCTCTATCACGCTCTCTTATAATGGCTAGTAGATCTGAAATAGATATTGTATTAGCTGTAACAGAGTCTCACATTACAGATCACAAATTACAAAGGAGTAACCAATATTTCGGTGGTTGGCAAAATGACTTTTACATCAATAAAAAGGTTGATTGGTCGCCTAATCAACTTAATGATTTAGACGCTTTTTTAAATTCAGGTAAAACTTTAGGGATAATTAAAGGCTATGACTATGGTCCATACATTAACAGTCTAAAGTTAAAGTATTCTGATAATATTTTTCAAGCTACTGGTGATTCTCCTTTAACGAAAAATATTGAGATGTTACAAAAAGGACGTATATCGGCTCTTCTTGATTCTAGATATAATATTCAATATGAAGTGAATAAAAATAATATTGTTGATCTAATATATGTTCGTAGTGAAGGTGGTTTTGTACCTTTATTTTTAGGTTACTCTCCAACAGTTCTTCCTGAAGTAATTAATAGTATTGATGATGGACTTACCTTAATTCGCCATAAGGGGATTTTGAATACTATTTTAGAAAAATACGGTGTATCTGATTGGCAAAACAAAATTTAAATTACTATAAATATCCGTTGCCCGTTTATATTGAACGATTAAAAAATCGAATATGAACGACAGTAATGAGCTTACAGGGGTCATAAACTCTAAAATCGATTATAAATCAACTCGATTGGCTCCTGAGTCTGAACAGCAGACGTTAGAATAAGAACAGCAGACGTTAGAGTAAGAACAGCAGACGTTAGAGTAAGAACAGGGCTTCTAATAAAGGCACTGAAAGACTGACTCGAACCGACACACCTCTCGACATATAACTTTTGAAAAAAAATGGTGTTCAAATAAACACTAGTTGTAAATTAAGTCCGATAAAGTACTTTAATGACATGCCAACCAAATTTAGTTTTAACTAAGTGGGGCTCCAATATTGCACCGTTAAATGCTACTTTATCAAACTGAGGAACCATTTGACCGCGTTTAAACTCGCCTAAATCACCGCCCTTTTTACCCGACGGACATGACGAATATTTTTTAGCTAAGGTTTGAAACTTCGCTCCTTTACCTAACTGCTTAATAATATCTTCTGCAATTTCTTTGTGCTTAACCAATATGTGAAGTGCGTGCGCTGTAGCTGCCATGTAAAAGCCTTTTTAATACCATTTGATAAACACGCATATTATAGCGGTTTATGAATCAACTATTTTAATATAATCTTTCGGACATAAAAAAGCCCCGACTCTTTCGAATCAGGGCTTTATAAATGATGGTACCAGCGGTCGGACTCGAACCGACACGTCTTTCGACAGGGGATTTTGAATCCCCCATGTATACCAATTTCATCACGCTGGCAAAGGCTTTACGCCCATTTTGCAATTTGCAAAGAAGTCATTTTTCAACTTTAAAACCTGATTTCTTTGTAAACTATTTTTATCTTATTAACTTACTTAATAATGACTAATTGCTGTCAGTATTTTTAGTAAATCTTTGCAAGGAACAATAAGTAGTATTTCTATTCTATAACGTCATAATTATTATATCTTCAAAGAATGTAAAAACATTACTGAAGAGGCAGGCATTATACGAAAAATAACTCTGTTAGCAATAGTTTTTCTTTTATTCTCGCTTGAGTGCTGCTTATTTGTTCATGAAGAGCTAATAGTAGTAGATGCTAGCTCTTTTTCCAACCATAGTCTGGCATCAAAGGCATTATCAAAAAATGCATGCTTGATACCTGCACCGCGATATATTTTAGAAAATAAATTTTCTGCTAACTGTGATGTTGTGCAATGCGCTAAGTTTAAGGCCACAGCTTTAGTTTTGCTATTGCGAATAAAATTAACATGATATTCAAGGCCTGCTTCAACACTTATGGCTTCCCCTTTGGGTGTTAATAAAACACCATAATTACTTTGATCAATTTGGGTAACCGCCCATCGCAACTGTTGGTGCAAATAATCTAAGTATTCGATATTCCACGGCCCTTGCGCTTGAATCAAGATGAGGTTGTCTTCTATCGTTATTTCCAACGAGCTACGTGGTGCAAATGTGGTCATGATTAAACATCCTATTGTAATCTAGAACTTAATATTTCTTATTCGTTTATCTAAATATGAATAATAATTAAATATTACGCTCTCTTACTTATACTTTTATATGCCTTTTGCTAAACTAGCGCAAATTTTTCTATTGATATGGCTATGTCATTAACTTCTAGTTCATCTTTTCCTCGTGCAGGCTTCCGACGTCGTTTAGCTTCATGGTTGTATGATGCTTTAATCGCAATTGCTGTTTACATGACCGCTGGCGCAGCTTCATTTTTAATTATTTCCTTAATGGTTCATTTTGGCGCTTTTGATTTGCAAGGTTATCAGCACTTAAGCGATACCATTAGAAATACACCTTGGTTGCTGTGGCCAAATGAACTTTGGAAGCTGGGCTGGGTGTCATTATTCTTTGTCTGGTTTTGGTCTAAAAGTGGACAAACTTTGGGGATGAAAGCGTGGCGTTTAAAAGTGCAAAATCAAGATGGTAGCTTAATCACTATAACTACGGCTTTAAAACGCTTATTGCCAACATTATTCGGCTTAGGTAATTTTACCGTATTAGTTGATAGAAAAAATAAATTGAGTCTTCAAGATAGGCTAACGAATACTGAGGTGGTGCTGTTAACCCTTGAAGCAAATCGTGGCAGGCTTTAACTATTCTAATTAATTTAATACTTTAACAACCGAGAAAATGCAGTAAGGCATTCTTCTCGGATTTCAAAAATTTAAACTATATAGTCTTGCTAACTCGCGCGCCTATTCATTAGATATAAAGCAATACTGACAAAAATAACGCTTGGCATAAAAGCACCAAAAATGGCGGGTAGTTGATAGACCAAACTGAGCGAGCCTAACACTTCGTTGACAATAAAGAATAAAATCCCCGTTGCCACACCCATCATAATTCTTGCTCCCATTGATACCGAGCGCAATGGACCAAAGATAAAAGATAGCGCCACTAATAACATAACGGCCAACGTAATGGGTTGTGCTATTTTCCGCCAAAATGCTAACAAATATCGACTCTTATCTTGCTTATTGGCATCTAAATAATCTAAATAATCACTTAAGCCTCTAAGTGATAAAGACTCTGGTTTTACTGTTACAACACCTAATTTATCAGGGGTTAAGGTTGAGTTCCAAGACATTATATCTTGGCTTTCTTTACTAATTTCTTTCGCGCTGATCTTGGTTTCAATAACATTACGTAATTGCCAAGCATTTTTTTGATAAACTGCGCTACTGGCCGATACCCAACTTGACAGTTTAAGCTGCTCATTAAAACGATATATTTGAATGTCTTTTAAAGAACCTTGATCTTGTACTTCACCAATATGAACAAAGTAGTCACCGTCTTTGGCCCATGTACCACCGGTTGATGAGATTAAACTCCCCCCCGAAATTGCCTGAGCACGCACTTGTCGCGCTGCAGCTTCACCTTGAGGGGCAAGCCACTCACCAACCGCCATACTGACGACAATTAATAACAAGGCTGATTTCATCACTGATTTAATAATATCAAGGCGAGAAAGCCCTGCTGCCTGCATAACAATCAGTTCGCTACTACTTGCCATCATGCCCATACCAATTAGGCCGCCAATTAACGCCGACATAGGGAAAAATAACGAGACATCTTGCGGAATAGCGTAAAGCACATAAAGCGCAGCGTGAGATAAATCATAATTACCTTTACCGACTGACTTCATTTGTTCAACAAATTTAATGATGCCGCTCAAACTGACAAATACCGCTAAGGTGAGAAAGGTCGTAGAGGCAATAACGCGACCTATGTACATATCTAAAATACGCATTAAGCAGCACCCTTATTTTTAGCGATTTTCGCTTTAATTTTCCGGCCACTCGTTCTTCCTTTCACCAGCAGGCTAAAGCCTAATATCAGTACAATAAAGTGCACGGGCCACAAGCCAATATATTGCGGAACAGAGCCTTTTTCTATGCCGGAACGAACCGCTGTCAGCAACAAGAAGTAACTTAAAAACAATAATAGTGCTGGTAGCATTTTACCAAACTTACCTTGGCGCGGATTAACCACACTCAGCGGCACTGCCACCAAAGTCATAATAATACAGGCTAATGGAAAGGCGATTCGCCATTGGCTTTCGGCGCTCGTTTCAGGCGATTGGTCTTGGTAAAGTTCTGCGGTTGGTATGGCACTGAGTTTACGGCGTTTGTGCGCCACTTTTTGATCTTGAATTTGAATATAATATTTATCAAATGCAACTTGGCGAAATTCTTTATTTTTTATATCATTTTGATAACGCGTGCCGGCTGATAAGATTAAACGCTGCGAGCCCGTTTCTTCTTCAACAACCTGACCTGTTGCGGCATAAACCAGACTAGAATCTATAACACTGGTGTTTGGCGAGTTTTCATTAGGCAACTGTGCAACAAAAACCTTTTCAAAAGTATTGTCATCACGGTTTTTATCATGAATAAAGATTACTGCCTTTTTATTACCTGTGGTTTGAAAACGACCAGCAATAAGTGAGCTTAACCCTGAGTCTGCCGCTATTTGATCTTTAACTTGGTATTCATACTCTGCCGCCATCGGCGACAAATAAAGCGTAAATATGCCGGTAATTATGGCCGTAACCAAACCTAATATTAAGGTAACGCGCACCACATACCATTCGCTTACACCACAGGCATGTAATACTGTCATTTCATTTTCAGCGTAAATGCGACCATACGCCAATAAAACCCCAAGAAAAAAGCTCAGTGGTAAAATCATGCCAGCAAGATCAGGTATTTTCAGGCCAATAAATGTCATCACCAAATGACCTGGAATACCCCCTTCCGAGGCATCGTCAAGTACGCGAACGAATTTATTGCTGATAAATATTGTCATAATGACAAGAAATACCGCAAGTTGGGTTTTAGCAACTTCTTTGAGTAAATAACGAAATATAATCACAAAGTGATCCTATAAAAACTTAGTTTTTTCTGACATACAGCCATTTTTTGCGTAAACTTGTCATTTTTAGCATTAAGTTAATTGTAAGCTTAACAGGTAATGCTGTGCAATCCGGCTATAATTATAGCCTTTAGCCGAATACAATTAAAAGCAAGCTTAGCGATTATTTACTGTTTTTAGCAAGCTTATTAGTATATTTTCTATAAAATATACGCATTTGAGTCAAATTAGGAGACATCATGGAGTTCAGTGTAAAGAGTGGCAGTCCGGAAAAACAACGTAGCGCCTGTATTGTCGTCGGTGTTTTCGAACCACGTCGTTTGTCGGCAATCGCTGAGCAACTAGATGAAATTAGTGAAGGTTATATTAGTAACCTGTTACGTCGTGGCGACCTTGAAGGCAAGTCTGGGCAAATGTTGTTGTTGCATCATGTGCCAAACATTCTGAGTGAACGCGTATTATTAGTGGGCTGTGGCAAAGAGCGTGAGTTAGATGAACGCCAATATCGTCAAATTATCAGTAAAACCATTAGTACCCTAAATGAAACCGGCTCAATGGAAGCTGTATGCTTTTTGTCTGAATTACATGTTAAAGGCCGTGATACCTACTGGAAAGTACGTCAAGCTATTGAAGCAACACAAGATTGTCTTTACAGTTTTAACAGTTTAAAAACTCGTAAAGAAGAGCCTCGTCGTCCGTTACGTAAAATCGTATTTAATGTGCCAACGCGTCGTGAATTACCGATTGGCGAACGCGCAATTAACCATGCGCTAGCGATTGCTGAAGGTATAACTACCTGTAAAAACGTCGCTAACATGCCGCCAAACATTTGTAATCCTGCCTATTTGGCTGAACAAGCACAAATTTTGGGTACCGATTACGATAATGTCACTACGCAAGTGATTGGCGAAAAAGAAATGGAAGAACTCGGCATGGGCTCTTATTTAGCCGTAGGCCGTGGTTCTGTGAATGAGTCACTGATGAGCATTATTAAATATAATGGTGCTGGCGATGATTCGAAACCTCTAGTATTAGTCGGTAAAGGGTTAACCTTTGACAGTGGTGGTATTTCATTAAAACCAGGCGCAGGCATGGACGAAATGAAATATGACATGGGTGGTGCTGCCGGTGTTTTAGGTGCTATGCATGCCCTTGCTGAGCTTCAATTACCTATAAATGTTATTGGCGTTTTAGCTGGCTGTGAAAACATGCCAAGCAGCAACGCATACCGTCCTGGTGACATATTAACCACTATGTCTGGTCAAACTGTTGAAGTATTAAATACCGATGCTGAAGGCCGTTTAGTATTATGTGACGCACTAACCTATGTTGAACGTTTTGATCCTGAACTTGTTATCGATGTTGCCACCTTAACTGGCGCATGTGTTGTAGCGTTAGGTGCACATGCAACTGCCTTACTTAGTACTCATAATCCATTGGCGCACGAGCTATTAAATGCCTCCGAGCAAAGTGGTGATAGAGCATGGCGTATGCCGTTATGGGATGACTATCAAGATCAACTTGAAAGCCCATTTGCTGATTTTACCAATTTAGGTGGCAAAGAAGCAGGCACAATTACTGCCGCATGTTTCTTATCTCGCTTTACCAAAAAATATCATTGGGCGCATTTAGATATTGCTGGTACAGCATGGCGCAGCGGTAAAAATAAAGGCTCAACAGGCCGCCCAGTAAGTATGCTAACGCAATTTTTATTAAATCGCGCTGGCGCTGAGCAAGGCGAATAGTTCTCAGTGAATTTATACCCGGAATAACGTCATGCTAACCCAAGCAATGTTCTACAGTATAGAAGAGCAAAGTGCAGTCACAGGTGTAACTGAAGCACAGTTGCACCTGCATTATGCTTGCCTGCAAGCTGCTCACTTTTATCGACAAAATAAGCGGGTATTTATTTATACTCAAGATCAACAAAGCGCGCATGATATCGACGAAATGTTATGGGCTTTTGATCCTGATAGTTTTGTACCCCACAATTTAATTGGTGAAGGTCCAAAGCAAGGTGCTGCTGTCGAAATTAGCTGGCAGCCACCAAAAAACCGCCGTGCGGTTTTAATTAATTTAACTAGCGAGGTACCCAACTTCGCTAACCAATTTTCGCATCTGATAGATTTTGTACCTGCCGATGAAACCCTAAAAGAACAAGCTCGAAACCGTTTTCGTACTTGTCGCCAATGGGGTTACAATGTAGCTCACCAAGTTGCAAGCGCACCGCAAACTATCGATACAACCAGTTAAAAATCTTCTGACGGAAACTCTGATGGAAAAAACATTTACCCCCTCTGACATTGAACAATCCCTTTATAAAAGTTGGGAAGAACAAGGTTACTTTAGCCCAACGGGTGAAGGCGACAGCTACAGCATTGCTATTCCACCACCCAACGTAACGGGTAGTTTGCATATGGGACATGCTTTTCAGCAAACCATAATGGACACCTTGATTCGTTACCAACGTATGCAAGGTAAAAATACCTTGTGGCAAACCGGTTGTGACCATGCAGGTATCGCAACGCAGATGGTCGTAGAGCGCAAAATTGCCGCAGAAGAAGATAAAACCCGTCACGACTATGGGCGTGAAGGTTTCATTGATAAAATTTGGCAGTGGAAAGAAGAATCGGGTGGCACAATCGGTAAGCAAATGCGCCGTTTAGGTAACTCTATTGATTGGTCTCGTGAAAGATTTACCATGGATGATGGTATGTCTGAAGCCGTACAAGAAGTTTTTGTGCGTTTATATGAAGACGACCTAATTTATCGTGGTAAACGCCTAGTCAACTGGGATCCAAAATTCCATACTGCTATTTCAGATTTAGAAGTAGAAAATAAAGATAAAAAAGGCCACATGTGGCACTTGCGTTATCCATTAGCTAACGGAGCGAAAACCGCAGATGGTCTTGACTATTTAGTCGTTGCCACCACTCGTCCTGAAACAGTATTAGGTGACACGGGTGTTGCGGTAAATCCTGAAGATCCGCGTTATAAAGATTTAATTGGCAAACAAGTATTATTGCCTTTAGTTAATCGTTTAATTCCGATTGTTGGCGATGAACATGCCGATATGGAGAAAGGCACGGGTTGTGTAAAAATAACGCCGGCTCATGACTTTAACGATAATGAAGTGGGCAAACGTCATCAATTACCTCAAATCAACATTTTTGATAAAGACGCTGCAATATTAACCAGCGCTGAAATCTATGATACTAAAGGTGAAGTGTGTAATGCATACGACACAGAATTACCGGCAGAATTTGCTGGCATGGATCGATTTGTTGCCCGTAAAGCCATCGTTGCTAAGTTCGAAGAATTAGGTTTATTAGTTGAAGTAAAAGAGCATGACTTAGTAGCACCTTATGGTGATAGATCAGGCGTCATCATTGAGCCCCTACTAACAGACCAATGGTATGTACGTGTTGAAAAATTAGCAGGCCCAGCCGTTGAAGCTGTTAAAGATGGTCAAATTGAATTTGTCCCTAAGCAATACGAAAACATGTATTTTGCTTGGATGAACAATATTCAAGATTGGTGTATTTCACGCCAACTTTGGTGGGGACATCGTATTCCGGCTTGGTATGACGAAAATGGTAAAGTGTATGTCGGCCGCACCGAAGCAGAAGTTCGGGCTAATAACACCATTAGCGACGACATGAAGCTAAGCCAAGATGATGATGTACTTGATACTTGGTTCTCATCTGCACTTTGGACCTTCTCTACATTAGGCTGGCCAAAAGAAACTGAAGATTTAAAAACCTTTCATCCGACTGATGTATTGGTAACCGGTTTTGACATTATTTTCTTCTGGGTTGCCCGCATGATCATGATGACCATGCATTTTAACAAAGATGAAAATGGTAAAGCGCAAATACCGTTTAAGAAAATCTACATGACCGGACTTATTCGCGATGAAAATGGCGATAAAATGAGTAAATCAAAAGGCAATGTTGTTGATCCATTAGATATGATTGATGGTATTTCTCTTGAAGACTTATTGCAAAAACGTACCGGTAATATGATGCAGCCTAAATTGGCCGCTAAAATTGAAAAACTGACCAAGAAAGAATATCCAAACGGTATTGAAGCACATGGTACTGATGCATTACGTTTTACCTTAACGTCTGTAGCAACTACCGGTCGCGATATTAGCTGGGATATGAAACGTCTTGAAGGTTACCGTAATTTTACTAACAAATTATGGAATGCCAGCCGTTATGTCTTAATGAATACTGAAGAATTTGATTGCGGCCGCTCTTCGTCGAATGAATCTGCTGGCGAAATGGAGTTTTCATTAGCCGATCGCTGGATTATGGGGCAATTTCAACAAACAGTGAAAACTGTACATGAAGCTTTTGAATCGTTCCGTTTTGATTTAGCATCGCAAGCACTATATGAATTCACTTGGCATCAATTCTGTGACTGGTATTTAGAATTAACTAAACCTATATTGTTCAAAGGCAGCGAAGCCCAACAGCGTGGAACTCGTCATACCTTAGTTAACGTTTTAGAAAAATTACTGCGTTTAATGCACCCTATTATGCCGTTTATCACGGAAACTATTTGGCAACGCGTTGCACCTTTAACAAACTTTGAGCAAACTGGCGATAGCATTATGATACAAAGCTTTCCTCAGTTTGACCAAAGCCAGTGCGACCAAACTGCAATCGATGATTTAGAGTGGGTTAAACAGTTTGTAGTTGCCATTCGTAATATTCGTGGCGAAATGGACATAGCCCCAAGTAAACCATTACCCGTGCTACTAAAACATGTTAATACTGACGACAGACGCCGTTTAACTGAAAATGAACAGTTTATTAGTGCCTTGGCTAAACTAGAAAGTATTAACGTATTAGCAGATGATGATAATGGCCCTGCTTCTGCAACAGCCGTTGTTGGTGACTTATCAATACTCATACCCATGGCAGGTTTAATCGACAAAGATGCTGAATTAGCCCGTTTAGACAAAGCCATTGAGAAGTTAACCAAAGACGCAGACCGTGTACGTGCCAAGCTTAACAATGAAAGTTTTGTTGGCAAAGCACCTGAAGCGGTAATAAATAAAGAAAAAGCTAAGTTAGCCGAAGCTGAATCTACCTTGATAAAAATGGTTGACCAGAAAGCGCAAATAGCTGAAATTTAAATAACTTATTTAAATTAAATGATAAAAGCCAGCATCTTAGCTGGCTTTTTTGTCATAAAAAAGTCGGCTAATCTTCATATTTTTTAGAGATTCCTCAATTCTACTGTGTTATTATGCGCTCGCGTTGAGTTTTTGCGTTTCGGGATAAGGAGAGATCTTCTGGTCAATAGACCAATGATCAGCCTAGACGCTTTAATATGTGTTACTGGAAACCTATCTCTACTTTAGGTAGAGAGCATTTACTCCGTATATGGCCGTTTTGGCTAAACTTTAATTTTTGACCTGCGAGAAATGTTAGTATGTCTACAGTAACTGGTAAAGTAAAATTTTTTAACGAATCTAAAGGATTTGGTTTCATCGAGCAAGAGAACGGCGCTGACGTGTTTGTTCACTTTAGTGCAATTTCTGGTGACGGTTTCCGCACTTTGACTGACGGTCAAGCGGTAACTTTTAGCGTAAAACAAGGCCAAAAAGGTCCTGAAGCTGAAAACGTAGTTGCATCTTAATCTAAAGTGCTAACTAAGCTTTAGTCATAACTAAAGCTCAAATAAAAAAAACGAAACTTATGTTTCGTTTTTTTGTTTCTATCGCTAAAAAATTTAGCTTACGTACGCATTAATATACTAAACAATATGTGGCTCTATTAAATCAAGCATAACGTCGATGTGCGAATCGTCATCATTGAGTGCGGCAATATAGTGATATTGTTCACCACCCGCCGTAATAAATATTTCTTTGTTTTCGTGTACTAACTCTTCTAAAGTCTCTAAACAGTCAGCACTAAATGCTGGGCTAATAATAGCTACATGTTTATTGCCTGCTTCAGCGAGACTTGCCAGAGTTTCATCTGTGTAGGGTTTTAGCCACTCTGCTTTGCCAAAACGGGATTGAAAGGTCATCACATAATCATCTTTACTTAAGCCAAGTTCCTCAACGACTAAACGGGTAGTTTTATGGCTGAAGCAATAATATGGGTCGCCCTGCTCTAAAAAATATTTAGGCATACCATGGTAAGAGAATACGAACTTATCAGGTTTACCATGAACGGCTATATGATTGTTAATGCTTGTCGCTAATGCTTTAATATAGAGGGGCTTATCATGATAACTACTTTGAAAGTGAATACTTGGGATCCAGCGCCAGGTTTTAATTTTATTAAACACTGCATCAAAGGTGGCTCCGGTTGTTGGGCCAGCATATTGTGGGTATAGCGGCAGAACAATAATGTTGTTAACCCCTTTTTCTTGAAAGCTTTCTAAAGCGTTGCCAATAGAAGGATTGCCATATCTCATGGCGACATCAACGATCACTTTATCGCCATATTTTTCTGTGAGAACTTTCTCAACTTTAGCCTTTTGTTGCTTGCTAATAACTAATAAAGGCGAGCCTTCCTCCGTCCAAATACTTTCATATAACTTAGCTGACTTTTTTGGCCGTACCCTAAGAATAATGCCATGTAAAATCACCATCCAAATCAAGCGAGGAATTTCTACGACACGTGGGTCAGATAAAAATTCACGCAGGTATCGTCTAAGCGCACCTGCCGTTGGACTATCAGGCGTACCTAAATTCGTTAACAACACCCCCGTTTTTGCGGTGCAATCATGAATTTTTTTGCTTTGCCCTGCATATCTTGACATAAACTTTCTCTATAGTATTTCGTTGATAGCGTTAACAAAAGCTTCTGAATCTGGCTTTACGCGACTATTAAAGTGCTTCACTATTTTACCATCGGCGCTAACCAAGTACTTATAAAAGTTCCACTTGGGTGCTGTAGTCTTTTCGGCTAGATTTTTAAAAATAGGATGTGCTTTATCACCAAATACATGCACAGGCGATAACATGGTGAATGTTACGCCATAATTAACGAAGCAGATGTCAGCCGTATCTTTTTCCTCATCTTCTTCTTGAAAAAAATCATTTGAAGGAAAGCCAATAACAACTAAGCCTTTTTCTTTATATTCTTTGTGCAAGCTTTCAAGCGCTTTAAACTGGGGTGTAAAACCACAATGGCTTGCGGTGTTTACTATTAATATTGCTTTTCCGGCCGTGAACTGACAAAGATCAAGTATCTCTTTTGCATGAAGCTTTTTTTCACTGTGCTGCATAAATGCTAAGCATTGCGATGACTCGTCAACCTCAAGGCTCTTAGTCGTATCTACTTCAGCCTGTGCTCTAACGCTAAAAGCCGTTAAAGCAATAAGGGTAATCACTAATAAGTTTTTCATAAGCTTCCTTTAAGTCCTCTTTCTTGTGACATATTATCGTAATTCATTAAGCAAAGGAATTATCCATCTTGCTGATAATATGCTAATAATTTAATTAAAATGTTATACGAATTGAATTAATGAATTGATCACTTAACGAAATTTAAAATGCCTTATGTAAGAAAGATGTACGGAAAATCTGTTACTAGCCTTTATTGAACGATATAGTATCATACGCATTACGTGCAGCGATGAGTGTCAATGTATGAAATATAAATCAAAGCTAATCGTTGTTATTATCCCCATACCAACGTTTAACAATACCTACATGTAACAGTTAAGTGAAAAAGTTTGTCAAAGCAAAACACCGAAAACAAAGTATATACACCAAATGCGAATAGCTTGTTAAGTGCCAATAACTTAACATGTATTCGTGAAGAGCGTGTGTTGTTTGAAGCGCTTAATATAAGTGTTTGTGCGGGCGATATTTTGCAAATTGAGGGGCCGAATGGCGCAGGAAAAACCAGTTTATTGCGTATTCTTGCGGGTCTGTCTCAGCCTTATGACGGCTGCGTTTATTTTCAAGATAGAAATATTGCTCAATACCGCGAAGTATTCCATCAAGATTTACTGTATTTAGGGCACTTACCCGGCGTTAAAGACGAAATGACCGCCCAAGAAAACCTTGAGTTTAATCTTGCTTTGCATGGTTTAGCTAGCAACACAGCCGAAACGACATTAGCAGAAGTTAACTTATTGGGTTTTGAGGATGCGCTTGCTTCTCATTTAAGTGCCGGACAACACCGCCGCATTGCTTTGGCGCGTTTGTGGCAAAGCAATGCTAAAATTTGGATTTTGGATGAACCCTTCACCGCTATAGACAAGTTAGGTGTTAAAAAATTAGAACAACTATTTTTACAACATGCCGATAATGGCGGCTGTGTCATATTAACTACCCATCAAGATCTTTCATTACCCGCAGAGCGAGTAAATAAAGTCACTTTAGCTTATCGGTTTTATTAGGGTAATTATTCATGACACAACTTTCTTACCGTGCGGCCTTTGCTTTAATTGTTAAAAGAGATCTAATGATCGCTTTTCGTCATCGCGACGACATTATCAACCCATTATTGTTCTTTGTTATTGTGGTAACGCTTTTTCCGTTAGGTGTTGGTCCAGAAAGCACAATATTATCACGCATTGCACCCGGCATTATTTGGGTTGCGGCTTTACTAGCAACATTACTGTCACTGGATAGGCTATTTAAGTCAGATCACCGAGACGGTTCACTTGAACAAATGCTTTTAAGCCCGCATCCGGTATTTATTTTAGTACTGGCCAAAATTTTTGCCCACTGGTTACTGACCGGATTACCTTTAATACTCATCGCGCCATTACTAGCAGTATTACTGCATTTAAATGAGAGTAGCTACGGTGCACTCATGTTGACACTATTATTAGGCACCCCGGTATTAAGTTTGTTAGGTGCAATTGGCGTTGCCTTAACCGTAGGCATTAAAAAAGGCGGCGTGCTTTTAAGCTTACTGGTGCTCCCGCTTTACATTCCCGTGCTCATTTTTGCTACCAGTGCAATTGACACTGCAGCAATGAACTTACCTTATAGCGGACAACTTGCTATAATCGCGGCAATATTTTTTGCCTCGTTAACCTTGGCCCCCTTTGCTGTTAGCGCAGCGCTGAAAGTGAGTACAAATTAATATGATGTGGAAGTGGTTACACCCTTATGCAAATCCTGAGGTTAGCTATCATTTTGCCGGTAAAATTCTACCTTGGTGTGCACGCTTTGCTTTTGCGTTTTTAACCATAGGTATTACCTGGGCCTTGCTCTTTGCCCCTGCAGATTATCAACAGGGCGATACTTTTAGAATTTTCTATTTGCATGTGCCTGCGGCGATGTTGTCGATGGGGATATATTTAGGCATGGCCATTGCCGCATTATCCAGTTTAGTGTGGCAATTAAAACTGGCAGACGCCTCAGCGGCGGCTATGGCACCTATCGGCGCGACCTTTACTTTTATCGCACTGTTAACCGGCGCGGCATGGGGTAAACCTATGTGGGGTACTTGGTGGATTTGGGATGCTAGGCTTACATCTGAACTGATATTATTATTCTTATACTTAGGTGTTATGGCTTTACATAATGCCTTTGAAGATAAAACTCTAGCCGGAAAAGCAGCGGGTATTCTCGCCTTAGTTGGCGTAATTAACTTGCCAATTATTAAGTATTCCGTTGAATGGTGGAACACACTGCATCAAGGTGCAACGGTAAGTAAATTAGGTCAACCTTCGATGACTGCCGATATGTTTTGGCCATTTTTAGTTTGCTTTATCGGCTTTGCTTTTTTAGTAACCACCTTAATATGTCTGCGTTTTCGCACAGAAATTTTAAATCGCAACAGTATGCGACCTTGGGTACGAGAACTAGTGACTACTGAGGAGCAAACACATGCAGTTTGATAGTATCAGTGCTTTTCTAGATATGGGCGGTTATGGTTTCTATGTTTGGTTATCTTATGGCGTGAGTATTATTGCCTTAGCACTTTTGGTTTTTTTTAGTATTAATAGCCATAAAAAAATTAAACAACAAATAGCCCAGCGCATTAAGCGTGAAGCAAAATTACGTCAAGCGGCCGAGCTGCAAAAAGCACAAACCAGTACTGACATCAGTAATAATATTTAAGAGGTAGCAGCATGAATCCCCGTCGTAAGAAACGATTAACCATAGTAACTTCATTGATCATAGGCTTAGGTGTTGTAGCTGGGCTTGTTTTGTATGCCTTAAGTCAAAATATTGATTTATTTTATAAACCTTCTGAGATATATAAAGGTAAAGAAGATAGTGGCCTTAAAGCGATTAATGGCCAGCGCTTGCGTATTGGTGGTTTAGTCGTTCCGGGTAGTGTCCATCGGGATAGTGAGAGTTTAAAAGTAAGCTTTAAATTAGCCGATATGAGAATGCCTATTAGCTTCTCACAGACAGATCCAACAGTTACCGTTACCTATGACGGCATATTGCCTGACTTATTTCGTGAAGGACAAGGTATTGTCGCTAATGGCGTTTTAGTTAATGGCAATATGATTGAAGCAAGTGAAGTTCTAGCGAAGCATGATGAAAATTATATGCCAAAAGAGTTGGCTGACGATATGGGTGAGAAGCCTGTAAAAACGAGTTATTAAGGTTAATTAACTCGCACTAATAGCAGACTAGCCAATAAAAAAAAACGCAAAGTGTCAGCACTTTGCGTTTTTTTATGAATCAGGATTAAAGCCATTTTTAATTTTTTCTATACGCTCTTGATGCCGGTGATGTGCTTTTAGCGCCGAGACTGAAAATGCACCAATAATAGCTACAATCGGAATTAATAGCGCTAACGTCTCAGGCCGTAGTAAAGTATTTAACCATTCCATCGGGTAACCTTTTATTCAAAATTTTTACTATTGAAATCAATAATCGCTCACTTACTTAATGCAATTGGTCATAATTATTCTTCGAAATATGTACCCCAACCATCATAATCAACTTTGCATTGTTTTGCTAATTCGAACATTTTCTTTGTTTCATCAAAAATAATATCAAAGTCTAAAGCCTGTTCAGTAATAATGTCGAAAGCAAAAACTTTCTCGCCATTTTCCAGTTCAGCTTCTTCTGGCTCTTCAATTTCAAAACCACTTTTAAATGCTGTAATCGCTGCTTTTTCTAGAATATCAAAATCAACACTCGAAAAGTGATGTTCAATAGTATGGTGAACTTCTTCATTCGTGCCATCTTCAACCAACACGGCGATTAATTCTTCCGTGTGCTCTTTCCATTGTTGCAATTCTTCATCAATCATTACTTGCTCTCACTTGTTTGCTTATTTTGTGATTTTTTGTCATTTACTACTGGCAGCTCATGGCCAGTTTCTAAGCTTAATTCTTTAATTTTAACCAACATATCACTGTGCGTTTTATTGGTTATAGTGCGAATTTTGTCTTTATCTTCGTTAGATAAATATACTGGTGGTAAAAATTCAACAATCATTTTACCGTTATCCCAACGATTCAAGTCGATGGTTTTATGGGTGTTGCTGGCACAAACCGGCACTATCGGCACCTCTGCTTTTGCTGCAGTACGAAACGCGCCAGTTTTAAAAGGCAATAAACCACGACCATAACTACGTGTGCCCTCTGGGAATAACCACACAGACAATTTTTTTTCACGGATTTTGTTGGCGGTCATATCTATGGTATTCATTGCTTTATTTTTATTTTTTCGATCAATTAAAATATTACCGGTTAGCCAATACATTTGACCAAAAAAGGGGATCCACTTTAAACTTTTTTTACCAACACTGACCGTACCGAGTTGCACTGCAGCAGGGACAGTAAAAATATCATAACTATTTTGATGATTACAAATGTAGACCACTGGGCCAATATTTTTTGTCGACTCAGGTATTCTAATTTCAACCTCTAAGCCTAAAATTTTTGAAACTTTACCAAGGTATTTAGCTGTGTGATGGACATTGTCGCGATGAAATGGTCGGATCAAACAGAACAAAATAGAGCATAGAGAGATGAAAACTAAAGCTAAAGTCATCAAAATGACACGAATTACAGCTAACAAAAGACATTCCTAGAAAATTTATGAGGCGTGATTATACCTTTAATTGATAAAATAGCTAAACCTACAACGCATTGTTATAGCCGAACCACATTCCTATGTATAGCTGCACACAGGCTGAATTACTTTAGTATAAGCTTGAACCTTAATCTAGGCTAACGAGCCACCTGAATTTCACGGTATTTCTTATAAAGTAATTTCAAGTATTCATATTCAAATGCGGAACCCGATGCGTAATAACGAAACGGCAATCTGGCTCTAGCATCGATACTATTAACCAGTGAAAGGTAGAGTTCCTCATCAGACTTCATGCCAAGTACATCCATAGATTGTTGATCAGCTAATGCGTCAAAGACTAATCCGGTGGCGTCACGCAGTGACGAAGGCCCCAATAAAGGTAACACTAAATAAGGCCCAGAACCTACGCCCCAAAATCCAAGTGTTTGGCCAAAATCTTCATTTTGTTCAGCAAAGCCTATAGGAGTTGCGACGTCGATTAATCCCGCTAGGCCTAGCGTTGAATTAAGTGTGAAGCGCCCAAAGGTTTCACCTGCCACTGAAAATTTAAACTGCAATAACGAGTTAATGAAAGTCGATATTTCACCCAAATTATTAAAAAAATTACTTAAGCCTGTTTCAACAATATCAGGGGTTATTTGCTTATACCTATCAACTATCGGTAATAAAACGTATTCATCGGCTTTAGCATTAAAATAATACATACGACGATTAAATCCTTCCCATGGATCGTTATATGCACTTAACAGTCCGAGCTCTTCGCGATCTTCAGGTAATTCAACTATTGGTGCTACCGCCCCACTTTCCAATTTGGGCACTGAAGAACAAGCAGCTAATAAAACACAAAATATTATGGGTATATAATTAATACACTTATTTGAAAACGCTGGCATTAATTTCTCTCTCCTTGGAAAGTCGCCTGTAAATACTCAACAAAACTCAATCTATCGAGATTACCGCAATGTCCACCACGAGGAAATATTTTCGCCCGCTCAGCAAAAATTGACTGCAAATACTCCACCTCGCCTGCCTGTAAAATAATATCGTCTTGACTGGTCACCAGGTAGATTTTATCTGATGCTTTTAAATAATCTTCAATCGCATGTAAGCTGTAACGTTGGATCAAATCCGCTTTTGTGATATTAGCATCTTCGCGCTGAGCCCTTGGCAGCATAGCGCGATCAAAATAATCACCAAAAGTAATATCACTGGCTCGTTGCATTGAATGGGTCAAACTCTCAAGTTTGTCTATGGTGTGGTTTTTATAGGTGATAGCACCGGTATTAAAGCTAACATCTATGGCAAATATCATATCTGATGACGACATTCTAAATGAGGCACCAATGAGCAGTTTTAACTCATCTTCAGTCAACTCTGCATTTTTAAATAAATTATATATTGAGCTTTGATCAAATGTTGAAGATCGTTGCATTGAATAAATATTCGAAAAGCGTGCAAATATTTCATCGAACATTGCCACCGAGGCTTCTCGGTTATTACGTAGGTCAAAATATTGGTCTAAAATACTCACTGAATTATATAAACTTACTGGCGGATTAATCAGCAGTACTTTTTCAAAGTTAAACACTTGCTCTTCTTCATCAAGTAACGCTATAAATGCCGAATGCGCACCACCTAAACTGTAACCGGTAATAGAGAATGATGATGCCTCCACTTCGTCTTCCGATTGAACTTGTGCCCAAACCAAATTCATTACTTTGTATAAATCTTCTGCGTCATGCGCTAAATCACCCGGCATGTATTTAGTGTTAGGAGAGTTAACAATAAAATTAGCATACGTTGGCGATGATATTGAAATGATATGATAACCCTGTTGAAAAAAACTTTTTTGTAGGCTGACCATTTTCGCACTATCGTAACTTGCTCCAGTACCTGCAATAATAAAAATAAGCGGGGCAGTAGCTTCTTGTTTTATTAGCGAGTATTTCATTTTTTTGTTAAACCAAAACACCTCAGAAATTTCATCTAACGGTTTAATCGTTATACGCTTATGAATAACGTCTAATGATTCTGGAAGGTCTGCAGCAGGTTCTTGGCAGTAGCCCGTTACCGTTGCTTGATAACGAGAATATTCAAAATCGCATACAGGTAGAGCAACCTCGACCTCAACTTCATCTTCCATACTGCTACATGCTGCTAAAATAATGACGAGTAAAACGCTCAAAATACGCACGGAGTTTCTCCCTAATTACGTGTGTTTAAAAATTTCAATTTATTCGTTAGCTACTATTAACAAATTCAAGGTTGTCAAAGTCGAAAATAGCTAAATATCTAGCATTACTGAGAACATAAACAGGCTTAAAGCAGCTTATTGTGCAACCTTACTTATAACAATTTGAAATGCTGAAACGTTATCTTAACCAGGAAATTAAAAGTTTTATCTATCTTAATGAACAATTTACACATTCTATCTTTTGAAAGCATAAAAGTATCTAATTTAAAGCTTAAATTATCTTAAGTTGGGTTTAATTATCACTCATGAGGCAGCGGTTTCGCTTGTTCCCACAGTAAATTTATTAGTAAAAGAAAGTGTGATGATGTTGCTAGAGAAATAACACAATGTAATTACTTTACATAAGCCCTCTAAGGGTCCAAGTAGTAAATTAACTAAGAAGGTGATGGGTTATAAAACTTAGCTTCAAATAATAAAAAAGCCAATTCAAAGTTAAGGAATTGGCTTTTTTAATGGGCAATAAAGCAAGTCGCTTAAAAAAGCTCCTCGGCAATATCAAACACTGCACTCTGGCCAGATTTCGCTGATATGATCAACGACTGACAACGCGGTAATAATCTAGCAAAGAAGTAACGAGCCGTACGGATTTTACTTTCATGGAAAGTTTTATCATCATTAGCTGCAAGTGACACTTCCGCCATTCTAGCCCATATATAAGCCATTGCTGTATAACCAAAAACATGTAAATAGTCATTCGCTGCACAACCTAGTTCTTCTGGAGAGGCTTGTGCTGCCGTCAATAAGTATTCTGTCAACTCAGCAAGCTCATCTGTGGCTTTAGCAAGAGGTTTAGTAAACTCCTGCATAGCCTCAATTTTATCTTCTTGAATATAAGCACGAACTTCTTCAAGAAACACCAACACGAATTTGCCTTTACTACCTGCCACCTTACGCGCTAATAAATCCATGGCTTGAATACCGTTAGTGCCTTCATAGATTTGTGCAATACGGGTATCTCGCACTAATTGCTCTTGGCCCCATTCTCTTACGTAACCATGACCACCAAAAACTTGTTGTCCTGCAACTGTGTTTTCAAAACCAAGATCGGTGAAAAATGCTTTGGCAATAGGTGTCATCAATGCAACCAGTTGGTCTGCTTTTTCTTGCGCTTCACCTGTACCATATGTCGCAATGTCTAACTGCATTGAAATATAAGTGGATAAAGCACGCGAGCCTTCATTTAATGCTTTCATGTTTAATAGCATACGACGCACATCGCCATGCACTAATAACGAGTCAGCTTGAGCATCTGGTGACTTAACACCTGATAATGAACGCCCTTGAATTCTATCTTTGGCATATTCTAAGGCATTTTGATACGAGCGTTCTGCCGCACCTAAACCTTGAATACCAACACCAATACGTTCAAAGTTCATCATAGTGAACATACACGCTAGGCCTTTATTTATCTCGCCAACTAAATAACCTTTGGCGCCATCAAAATTTATTACACAAGTAGCTGAAGCATGAATACCCATTTTATGTTCGATAGAACCACAGCTTACGTTGTTTTTTTCCCCAATAGTCTCATCGTCATTAACAAGAAATTTTGGCACTAAAAACAATGAAATGCCACGTGGACCATCGGGTGCATCAGGTAATTTAGCTAACACTAAATGGACAATATTTTCAGTCAGATCATGCTCACCCGCAGTAATAAATATTTTTGTACCTGAGACTAAATAACTATCATCAGCTTGTGGTACTGCTTTCGTTCTGATCATGCCCAAATCAGTTCCGGCATGTGCTTCAGTCAAGCACATACTTGCTGCCCAATCACCAGCATACATTCTAGTTAAATAACGGCTTTTTAATGCTTCGCTGCCATGTTTTGCCAATGACAAGCCTGCGCCAGCTGTTAAGCCAGGGTAAAGAGAGAATGAAATATCAGCCGAACATAACATCTCTTCATGAAATGCAGTCAACATTTTAGGCATACCCATGCCACCAAAGTCAGGGTCTCCGCCTAATGAAGTCCAGCCACCTTCAGCATAAGTTTTAAAGGCTTCTTTATAGCCAGGTGCCGTAGTGACATTTCCAGCATCAAAAGTAACACCTACTTCATCACCGTTGCGTGATAATGGCGCTATTTCTTGTTCGGCAATTTTTGCACAACCTTGTAAAATTGCTTCTGCAGTATCTCGGTCTACCCGTTCAGCTAACGCCGGTAATGACTGCCATAATTTATCGGCATTAAATACGTCGTATAACAAAAAATTCATATCTTTCAAAGGCACTTGATAATCAGCCATTATTTTCTCCGAACAGGTAATTTAAACAATTAATTAAAACACTTGTTTGAATATATATTAAACACAGTAAAAGTAAAGCTAAAACGAGAAATTATCATACGAGAAGGACAATGCAGCAGCATATTATTTAGCAATAACTGCTGTGTGTAATTGCAAGTAACCTAGATAGTGAGTGTTCAGTCCTGAGCAGAATGATCGATTATTTATTTCAATTGGTATAAGCTTGAGAGGTTGATATTTAGCGATAAAGGTAAGTGGTGAAATTTCTTGGTGCTGTAGTTATTTTAATTTTATGTTTGCCTATTGTAACTCGGGCGAAACAGCTCGATTTTAATAAACAAACGACAGATGAGTATGTGCAATTTAACTACCAATGGCTAGATCAAGCCCAACAACCACAATCGTTGAGCTTTGCGTTAGAAAAAGTAAAAATATTTGATCGTTTTAGAAACTTTAAAAGTTACAAAGCGATACACGCCAAAAAATATATTGATCAAAAAATCAGACAAAAACTCACTCAAAACCCTATAGATAATGTAAAGGTAAAGTTTATAGGCCGTGATGATAATTTCCAAATTGAATTGAAAAGTAAAAACCAATCAGCACTTGACCAAGTCTATCAAACCATAGCGCAACTTGAAAAAGACTTCATGCAAGAGCATTTAGCGAGTAACTTTTATACGCAATTTGTTTCTTATGATAACAACTTAGCCATTAAGCCCGATCACGTTCGCTTTGCTCAAACCTCAGTTACTGACCTTTCCGTTTTGAAAAATCTTATTCTAGACAATGTTTCCGATAAAAATGTAAGAATAGTCAGTGATTATGTACTTGGGTTTGTCCAAAGTATTCCTTATTCAACTTTGGAGTCGAGAGTTACATCAACAGGTGCTGGCTTTAATCCACCACTGCAAATTCTCTGGCAAAACCAAGGCGATTGTGACAGTAAAGTAACCCTTACCGCTGCTATTTTTAGAGCCCTAATGCCCCGTATGAAAATGCTGTTAGTTTTTATCGACAATCACGCCCTGCTCGCCATTAACACGCCAAGCAAAGGTGGCGAACTAACGATTACTCGTGATGGCCTAGATTACATTTTGGCGGAGCCAACGGGCCCAGCCATGATGCGTGTTGGTGAGTTGTCTGCAAGCTCTGAATTTGCCATACGCAATGGCCGCTATTATGCTGAAGCATTTTTTGCCGAACCTAGCGATTAATAAAGACTACATTAATGGCCCATATCGACACATTGCGACAAAATACTATCACGTAGTATATTTAGGCTGATGGGTTTAGAGATATGTAAGTTCATTCCGGCCGCTAAGCATTGCTGCTTATCTTCTTCACGCGCATGCGCTGTCATGGCGATAATAGGTAAGCTGTTATATTGTTTTTGGGCGCGAATATGTTGAGTTGCAGTTAAGCCATCCATAACAGGCATTTGAATATCCATAAGAATAATATCAAAGTTGTCTAATGGGAGTTTATCTAACGCCTCTTGACCATTTTGCGCAATAACCACATTGCCCTGCATCGATTCTAATAATTTACTCGCCACCAACTGGTTAACAAGATTATCTTCAACTAATAATATTTTCAGCCCGTTTAGGCTTGCTGCTGGCTGTGTAGTATCAACTTCAGCACTATCAGTTAATATCGGATCATTTAGAGTTTCATTTGATGAAACCCGACAAAGCTCTTTGGCTAACTTGGCAATAACATCACGATACAAAGGCATCTGTAGCAGTAGGTAATTAATCTTATGTAGATTGAGTTGTTCAAGTAATTCAAAGGCAATAACGCTTGCCACCGGCTGACATAACGCAAGTACAGCAACTTCTTGCTGTATTACAGCCAATTCAGTTGTCGTAAATCCTTGTGGATAGTGACTGCTATCAATCAATAATATTTTATGTGCTTGACCCTTAACAGATTCCAGCATTTTAAGACGAGAAATATCCACAATGGGTTGTGCAATGTCGGTAAAGTTTTCTCGTAATTTTTCCGGTATATTTACCGCAAAATTAATCACAGTACTGGTCGAAAATTGCGGCCTAAATTGAGTCAAACATCGCTCAGAATAACCGCTGTCAAAAGCAACATTATTCGACATTTCAATAGGTAGAGCTAAAGTGAACTCAGCGCCTTGGCCAAAAGTACTACTAATGGATATTTCACCGCCCAGTAACTGTGTAATATGTTGGCATATCGATAATCCCAGACCAGTGCCACCATAAACCCGGGTCATCGACTCATCAGCTTGCTTGAATGCTTCAAATAACCCTGCTTGTTTTGACTTCTCTATGCCAATACCAGTGTCTTTCACCTTAAATAAAATCGACATATTATTCGTATCAGCCAAGCCGTTAATCGTGCTAGATAATGATACGCTAAGTGATACTGCGCCTCGCTCTGTAAACTTTATCGCGTTATTAAGTAAATTACTCAGCACCTGTACTAAACGCATAGTGTCTGTATGAATGTACAATGGCACTTGGCTATCAATGGCGACACTTAAACTTAAATCTTTACCAACTAATGCGGCAATATTTAAATTAAGTGCTTGCGATACTATGTTTTCCAGTTCGATAAGTTCTTTATGTACTGACATATTTCCTGATTCTACTTTTGCCGAATCAAGCAATTCATTCACTAAATAAAGTAATGTCTTTGAAGCCGTTTGTGCATTACCCAAGTATTGGTCTTGCACTTTGTTTAACCTACTTTGCTGTAACAGAAAAAACATTCCCTGAATGGCATTAATGGGTGTGCGAATTTCATGGCTCATATTCGCCAAAAATTGGCTTTTAATTTGATTGGCTTCTTCAGCTTGGTTTTTCGCGCGCTGCAAGGCTTGGTTAATCTCAAATTGCTTAGTAACATCGCGAATTAAAATAATACTGCCGAGGGGTTCTTTATGTTCATTGTAAAACGGAGCTTGATATATTTCGTAGGTATTATGCTCGGTAGTAACGGTTTGATGATGCACTGTAGCTGAATTATCGAGTTGATTTTTACCAATACTCTGGGCAACTTTTTCGCCAATATCACTGGCAATAAAATCATTTATTTGGCTACCTAAAATATCAGCTTCTTTTTGTAATACCAGTTGCTCAACCGCTTGATTACACCCAATCAAACGGCCTTGTTGATCATTAAATAGAATATAGTCTGGAATAGCATCCATGACTGAGCGCAAAAGAGCATAGTCACGTTGGTGTTGCTCACTTTTATATAATAAGGCCTGAGTTTTTTCTTTTACTCTCAGATCTAACTCATTGTTTTGATCTTTTAAACGCTGCATTAAACTGCGATTGTCGCCAAATAAATCTTCAACAATTTTAAACCAATGACGCCACTCTTCAGAGGGTTTGACTTTACCGGGGTCGCCAACTGAACAATATTCAATGTGACTAATAAATTTTTTCGATGGTGCAATAAATGAGCGATACGTAACGTAATAAACGACGATTAACAAACTTAACAAACCGAAAAAAATGCCGATAAATATAGTGATAAATCGTTGATTAATCGCACCATAGTAAATGTTTTTTCGATGGTATTCTAATAAAACCCAATCGTTAATAGGCAGCTTTATTTGCTGTACAGCCCAGTCACCAACTTCTGAGCTTGGCCCTATATTTAATAACGACTGATAACTAAGTTGGTTTAATTGTTCCGGTGCTACGTCACTAAATGCCGTGCCCATATTCAAGGTTAAATTTGCATTGTTTTTATGCAATAAAACATGGCTATGCTTATCAACAATAATGTAGCCATGATCTTCATCGCTGACATTTGGCAAATAGCTATATAAACCTGCCATATTGATATCAATTAATAGCGCACCTTTCATCTCATTATTTAAATATACCCCCATACCCAAAGCCGCATTAAGACCTTTCCCGGCAGAGTCAACATAAGGGCGAGACCAAAATGTTTCGCCTTTAAGTTTTGCGGCTTTGACTTTAGGTACTAAATCATTGATTAAGCTTTTATCATTATATTGCCAAATACTTCTCGGCACCCAAGGATATAAATTAACAAACCGTCGCAATGAAATATAATATAGCCAGTTAGCTTCTTTGATCGACTTCTGCGCTGTAACAAATGCCGGCGTTAATGCATTCGCCATAATCAACTCATTTTTAAATGATTGATTAAATTGATCAATACGACCAATACCTGTGATATTCCCACTCATAATACGATCACTGGTGCTTAACTGTTGCCGTACTTTATTGAGGTAAAAGTATTTTCCTTCCTGCCGTAAAGATGGAATTTTGCTTGGCATCTCAGCAGGAAAGCGCAAATAATATTCGGCTAAATCCCGCATACCTGTCAGGGTTTCTAAGGTACTGGTAAGTTTATTATTGAGCTGAAAGCTATATTCGGTTATCTCCGCTAATTTATAATTTCGTTGAGCTTCACGAGCGAGATAATAATTATAAAGCGTAATAATGAAGGTCAGTAGCATAATGCTTGAAAAAACCACGATCACCGATTTATTGTAGCGTTGAAAAAGTTGTTCTTTTGAATTTTCTGCTAACACTAATAAGCCCTATTTATTATATAAACCTAAAGTGTGTTGAGACTTCACTCATAGCAAATTAAGTTTAACTTTATGCCTTAATATTAAATCAAAGTAGTGATTGAGGCTAGTACTGAAAAGGTTCACGGCGATATAGCTGCAACAGGTATAACATCACCGCAAAGCTATTCCTTATAAATTTTCTTCTGCAAATGACGCTAAACGACTGCGCACAACACCATTTAAATTGACGGTACTGCTACCCGAAAAGTCTTTAAAGCGTTCAACAATGTAGGTCAAACCAGATGTTACAGCGGTTAAATAGTTACTATCAATTTGCGCTAAATTACCGGAACAAACTATCTTTGTGCCTTCGCCGCAACGGGTAATTATGGTTTTTAATTGTGAAGCGGTTAGGTTTTGACATTCATCGAGTAACACTAGAGAGTTTTGTATACTGCGACCACGCATAAAATTGACCGACTTAAACTGAATATTCGCTTTATCAATAATATAGTTAAGACTACCGTTCATATTTTCATCTTGCTTGTGTAGCACTTCTAAAGAATCGGTTATTGCCGCTAACCAAGGCGCCATTTTCTCTTCCTCGGTACCCGGTAAAAAGCCTATTGATTCTGCTATTTCAGGGGTACTGCGCGTGACGATAATTTTATCGTATAACCCGCGTTCAATGACTTGCTCTAACGCCGTAGCTAAGGCAAGTAAGGTTTTACCGCACCCAGCAGGACCGGTTAGAATAACTAAATCAATGGTTGGGTCTAGCAAGGCATCCATTGCCATGCCTTGATAAATATTTTTTGGATGAATTCCCCAAGCTTGTTTTGCCATTAAGCGTTCACGACTCAAATCGGTTATCGCTAATTTTTCATCATCCCACCCAGTTACTTTACCTGCAAAGTGTTCACCTTCATCAATCAGGTATTCATTCATATAACAATTAGGTAACAAATCACGTTTGATATAGTGTGTAGTGTTGCGACCCTCTGTTTCACTTTCACACTCCTTGACATGTTGCCAGAAGTCGCCTGAAAATTGGTGGTAACCTTTAGTTAAAAACTGAATATCATCAATCAGTTGATCAGTGCGGTAATCTTCAACAAAAGCAAGTCCAGCGCCTTTTGCCTTTAAACGCATGTTGATATCTTTTGTTACCAACACGACTTTATTTTTTGGGTTTTGTGCTTGTAAATAAATAGCGGTACTAATAATGCGATTATCATTTTCATTGAAAGACAATTTCACCTTGCTTGCGTCTAAAGCATAATCGTTAAAAATGGATAAACATCCACTTGGGTGCAGGTCATCATTTTGCGGTAATTTAACGCCTGAAAGCACTTGTTCTGGTGTCGCATTTACTAAGGTGTCTTCAAGCGCTCTGATGGCAACTCGCGCATCACGGCTAACATCTTTGTTGCGGTCTTTAATAGAATCTAATTCCTCTAATACCGTCATGGGTACTACAACATCGTGTTCTTTGAATGAGAGGAAGGCGAAGGGTTCGTGTAATAAGATATTGGTATCTAAAACATAAATAATTTTATTTGCTGTCATATGCAAGTCCTTTCCCAAGTTGAAGGCTCCACAGCATTGTTCATAAAAAACAGCTGCTAGAAACCACAAAAAGTTGATAACTCATCTAGCCAAAATAATTTAATTACTTTTTAGTTTTTAAAATTGGTTATACAACTATAAAAACAGCTTTTACCATTAAGCTTACAACCACTTTACAGTTTATTTTTAGGCAAGCAAGTAGCTTTTTGCTGATAAAACGCTAAACAGCATCAGTCATTATTGCGCTGAGAATGTTCTCTTGGTGAAAACATAATTAAATTCTATAAACTTTAAGTAAAAAAAGTACTATTTTGCTGATTTATTTAATGATCACTTCTATGATTAACGATACTATAGCGCCCTTTTTTTGACGTGTATTTTTTTACACGAGTTATTGAGTTGGAGTTTTTTTCTATGTCATTTTACCCTGGACAACGCTGGATTAGTGATAGTGAGTCAGATCAAGGACTAGGTACAGTTACCGCTGTCGAAGGTCGTTTTGTTACTATCGTATTTACGGCTACAGGGGATGCAAGACAATATGCCATAGATAATGCACCTTTAACGCGCGTTATTTTTAATGCTGGCGATAATATTCCAAGTCATGAAGGTTGGTCGCTTACCGTCGAATCTTTTGAAGAGAATAATAATTTATTGACCTACTTTGGTGTTAGAAAAGACACAGGCGAAGCTTGCTCACTAAAAGAGATGATGATTGATCATTTCATTAAATTTAATAAACCTCATGATCGCCTACTTAACGGGCAAATTGATCGCCTTGATTGGTTTCGCTTACGTAAAGATTGCTTACAGCACCAATTTAGCCAGCAACAATCTGATTTAACAGGCCTTAGCGGTGGCCGTGTTAGCTTGATCCCGCATCAATTATATATTGCTGAAGAAGTCGGTAGTCGTTTCGCACCTCGGGTTTTATTAGCCGATGAAGTGGGTTTAGGTAAAACCATTGAAGCCGGCTTAATTATTCACCAACAGTTGGTGACAGGCCGAGCTAAACGTGTGCTTATTATTGTACCTGAATCACTGATGCATCAATGGTTGGTTGAAATGCTACGCCGTTTTAATTTGCCGTTTAGTATTTTTGATGAAAGTCGCTGTGAAGAAACTTCAGATAATGGTGACGGTGAAAATCCATTTAGCCAAGAACAATTGGTGCTAGTTAATCTTGGCTTTATTACCAAAAATCCACGCTGGTATGAAGCGATAATTGATGAAGAATGGGATCTAATGGTAGTCGACGAAGCGCACCATTTAAATTGGCAACAAGATAATGCCAGCATTGAATATCAATGCATTGAACAGTTAGCACAAACCATTCCTGGGGTTTTATTGTTAACAGCAACACCTGATCAGTTAGGTCATGAAGGTCACTTTGCTCGCTTGCGTTTACTTGACCCTGATCGCTTTTTTGACTATAAAAAATTCACCGAAGAAGAACTGCATTATACTGAAGTGGCTGATGCGGCAAATACTTTGATCACCGATGAACCATTAACGAATGAGCAGCTAACAACGTTAACCACTTTGTTACACGAAGCTGATGTCAGCGAACATATCTCGGCTATAAATCATTCAGAACAAAGTGAGCAAAAAAATGCTCGCCAACATATTCTGGATCAATTATTGGATCGTCATGGCACCGGCCGTATATTATTTCGTAATAGTCGAAATACTATTAAAGGTTTCCCTGGTCGTGAATTGCATGCTGCGCCACTGGCAATGCCAGAAGCCTATCAAGACGCGATCAATGAATTATTATTATCAAGCACTGCTGAAGATTTAAAGTCACAAGCACAAGCAAAACTTATTTTTACGCCAGAAACATTGTTCAGTTTAAACAGTCATGAAGATTGGTATGATATTGACCCACGTGTCGATTATTTAATTGAGCTTTTACAGTCACTGAAAAAAGAAAAAGTATTAGTTATTTGTGCAAATGCGCAAACAGCAATCGACTTAGAGACTGCATTACGCGTTAAAGAAGGCATGCGCGCAGCAGTATTTCATGAAGGTTTAAGTATTTTTGAACGTGATCGTGCTGCCGCCTACTTTGCTCAAGATGAAGATAGCGCCCAAGTGCTATTGTGTTCTGAAATTGGTAGTGAAGGCCGTAATTTCCAGTTTGCTCATCATTTAGTGTTATTTGATTTACCGCGCAACCCAGATTTACTGGAACAACGTATCGGCCGTTTAGACCGTATTGGTCAAACAGAAATTATTCGAATTCACGTACCTTACTTTGAAGATTCTGCGCAGAGTTTACTGTTTAAATGGTATAAACAAGCATTAAACGCGTTTGAACATACCTGTATTACCGGCCATGCGGTTTTTAACGCCTTTGGTGAAAGTTTATTTGACCTAGCGCTTAGCGCCAGTTGGGACTCTAACGAAGCGCAAAATTTGATCAAACAAAGCCATGAAAAGCACTTAACCATTAAAAAAGACTTAGAAACAGGTCGTGATAAATTACTTGAGCTGCATTCTTCTGGCCAAGGTAAGGCACATGCGTTAGTTGAGAAAATAGAACAGCTCGATCAGCAAATTCACTTACCACAATTTATGTTTCAGTTACTCGATGTTTTTGGCATTCAACAAGATGATAAAGCGGATAACGCCATTGCTCTGCAACCTTCTGAGCATATGTTGTGTACCAATTTCCCATGTTTACCGGAAGACGGCACAACGATTACATTTAATCGTAACACCGCATTAGCTGTTGAAAACTATCAGCTTATTACTTGGGATCATCCTATGGTTCGTGGTGCTATGGATCTCGTACTCTCTGACGAGATAGGTAACTCCAGCATTGGTATCTTGAAAAACCCCTCACTACCAACAGGAACATTTTTCTTAGAGTGCATATTTACCTTAGAAGCTATCGCACCAAGTAATTTGCAACTGGGCCGTTACTTACCTACCACACCTATTCGCATATTAGTCGACAAAAGCGGCAATGATCTGGCGGATAAAGTCAGCGAATCTGTTTTAGATCAACAATTATCTCCGGTGAAAAAACAAGTGGCGCTGCAATTAGTTAAGGCGCTGAGAAGCCAAGTTGCGCCGTTAGTTGCCAAAGCAGAGGCCCATGCAGAGCAGCAAATTAAATCCATCCAAGTAAAAGCACTTGCTGGTATGCAAGTGGCGATGGATGAAGAACATCAACGTTTAACCGCGCTTAAAGCAATAAACCCTAGTGTACGTCAGCAGGAAATAGACTTTATTCTGATGCAGAAAAATGCCTTAGCTGAATACATTGAAAAAGCACAAATTCAGTTTGAAGCTGTACGTTTAATTGTGGTTAGCAACTAGCTAATTAAGCACTGAGTAAAAAATATTAAGGCTACGCATATTGTGTAGCCTTTTCGCTTGAATTAACTGAAAGTTCAATAGGGAAAAAATAAGATGGGTGCTAACCCTGACTTTATTTATCAGCCACCAATGAGTCCATATATTGATATTGTTTATCAAGATAATGATATTGTCGTGCTCAATAAACCGAGCGGTTTACTCACCGTACCTGGCCGTTTACCTGAGCATCAAGACTGTTTACAAAATAGAGTATTAAAAGTGCTGCCTACAGCAACGATAGTACATAGATTAGATATGGCGACATCGGGCATTATTTTAATGGCCCTTAATAAACCCGCTCATGTTGCTATTAGCCGTCAGTTTGAAAAACGCTTAACGCAAAAAAGTTATATTGCTCGTGTCTTTGGTAAAGTTGAAAAAGCTCAAGGCTCTGTTGAGCAACCCTTAATTTGTGACTGGCCCAATAGACCGAAACAAAAAGTGGATCATGAGCAGGGAAAAGCCGCATTAACCCATTACAAAGTATTAAGTTATCGCGAAAATGATGACAACCAAATAACAACATTAGTAGAACTGACACCGGTAACAGGACGTTCACATCAGCTACGAGTGCACATGCTATTTCTTGGTCATCCGATATTAGGTGACAGACTTTATGCTCACGAGCAAGCGTTAACGAGTAGTAATCGCTTGCAATTGCATGCTCAAATGCTACAAATAACGCATCCAGTTACAGAACAAACTTTAACATTCACAAAAGCCTGCCCTTTTGATTAACACCAAAAGTTGTAGAGGTTAATTAAAGAAAAGTGCGCTATCGTCGATAATAACGTTATATCGCGTTTGGTAAAACCAGCTTGTTAATCAATTATCTGTCTGAGGAAAATGTCTTTATGCGCTTGAAAATAAAACCCATCTTTTTTTTCATCACATTAGTGGCATCGACCATACTGGTTAACAGCGCTCATGCATTTGAGCCAGCCCAAGAAGAGCAAGCAGAAAAGACTGAGCAAAAGGCTAACATCGAATCTGAAGCAACTAAAAGCACTGAAACCGAGGTTGAAAAAACTGACGCTGAGTCTGTAAAAGACACTGAAGATGAACATCAACACCACGTTATTATTAACCCTCCTGTTGATTCATTTCAACAACAACAGCAAGATATTAAACATTACTTAACGCAAGAAAAAATTACACCATTACTTGTCGGTAATGACAATTATCTAACGGTAATTAATGAAAACACCACAGCAATTAATCAAGGCGTGATGGTGTTAATTCCTGATTGGCAACAAAGTATCGCAACGCCTAACGCCCTCAATCAGTTACGTAAAAATATGCCGCAACATGGCTGGACAACCATCACCTTGCATCCGCCAAATAAGCCAACTAACTATCCGTCACAAGCATTAACAGTTGAAGAGCGCAGCACTGAAAATATTGAAGTGTTAGCAAGCTACAGCAAAAAATTTGCCAATATTATGCTTGCGGTTATTGAAAAAGCCAAAACTTATCCAGGGGTAATTATTGTTGTCGCAGAAGGTAATCATAGCGCTGTCTTGCTCGACATTTATCAACAAGATTTAGTGGGTTCACCTGGTGCGCTTGTTATGCTTAGTAGCTATATGCCGACAATACCGGCAAGCGACAAAATAGCGCAACAACTAGCGATAACAGATTACCCAATACTCGATTTATATTTAAAGCGCGATCACCGCTTAGTACTAGCAAACGCTGTCATCAGAAAACATGCCGCTAAGAGGCAGCTGAAAGTTTATTACCGACAAAAGCAATTAAACAATCAAGTAACCGCTTACTACCCTAAAAACACCTTAACAACAGAAATTATAAATTGGCTTAGCGCTATCGGTTGGTAATGGTTTTTTAAGTTAAAAACAAGGTAACTTCTGTATAACTACTTTTTCCCGACGAACTTTGCCCAAGACAATAAAATTTCTCGAAAGTCTTCACGTCCACAAGATGAAGAATCCTGCTGATCAAAATCAATATCTTCTTCAATTAATGAATCTGGCAATACCTCTATTCCGTCCATACTAGCATTGGTTTGTACTGTTACATCTCCACGGTTAAAAACCACAGTGTATTCGTTACCGGTTATTGTGACCTCAGATTTTTTCTCTTGCTCTATTTCGGCCATAGCCGTTAATAATTGTTCTAGTTTTACTGCATCAGTGCCCACTTCAACTTCTAACCATGGACCAATAACTTCATGATCAAGTGAAAATTTAGCGATAGCACCACCAGTGATTGGATCATCTATAAATTGATATTCCATAAATACCTCATTCCGAAAAATCTTTAGGGGGAAACCCTATTTTTACCCATTGGATTATATAACCTGATCGCTTAGATTGATTTATTAAACCCGCTTGGTTTTTGGTTAGGTGATTTTCACTTAGTATTAGCAGCAGTGCTTTCAATCGTATTTAAAAGCAATAAAGTTAGCCTAAGAAACCACCATACTTTAAAGAAAATTTACTCTATTCATTTAGGACATTGTTTTAATAAATATCATAACTTAATTGTAGCAAAACCAGAGTTTTTAACACGAGATAACGAAGATTAATAAATAGATTAGTTATTTAGTGCTGCAGAATAGGGAAATTTTTTCTCACAACGATTAAACATAATTTTTTATTAGCAAAAAACCGTTTAATTCAAAACAATTATCTGCTGATTCATCCTAATTTGGGTTGTCTCTATTTTTGCTTTTTATACCTTTTAAAGTAGCAGTTCAACCGTTACCCGATGTTATTGTTGCAAAGCATATTGAGCCACCATTTTCTAATTTTGTTGACTGGATATTTATAGGTAAAAACATTAATATCGCTAATGCACTGGTTGCCCAATTAAACATAAATGTTAGTTTTATATATTGCCCTTTGGACCGATGCTTTGCCCTTCTATAAATGGCCAAGCCGATATGACTATTGCGATCCGAAAAAATCACACATTTGTCAAAAGCCTTAAAGGTCTTATCTGACCAAGGTAAACTAGAGACTATTTTAAAGAAAGTGAGAAGCTGAGTTGAATTTCAATTGAACTTACATCGTGCTATCGCGTCTATAAATTACCTTCTATTTATCTGATATTGATATCATTGTGCGAAAAGGAACTTACACCGCTGTAATATTTTCTCTACTTATACACGGCCTGATACTTTTTGTTATGCTTATAACTCAGTCGAACAAATCAATAATAGACAAAACAATATCTAATAAACCACCGATAAAAAGCTTCATCTATTATGCGCCTAATTTAGAAAAAACTAAGCAAAATACTGTTGAAGAAAAACCAGCCGAAAAAGAATTAATAACTAAAGCCACACCTGACACAATAAAAGACCTTAAGAAAGTTACTGTTAAGAAAACATCAACGTCCGTAAGCACAAAAAATGTTATTGAAGAGCCTCCATTACAATCATTTAAAGATGAGGCAAGTAAAGTCATCGAATTACCTGAAACGCTGCCTAAAACATCACAACCAAAACCATTGCCAGAACCCGCACAAAGAAAACTAGACAGATTCATCCAATTACAAAAGCTTCGCAGTCAACTGAATAAAAATTCTATTCCAAAGACAAATAATCCTTATCAAAGCTATCAACCACCTTCAGTCTTTAATACCAACACAAAGTCGGTTCCTCATTCGGTACCGTTAAAAGATGAAGAAAAAGAACGCGAAAAAAACACTAAAAACATGGGCGCAGGAATAGAGATTACCAAGGGTGATGATGGCACATGCTCTATTACACAAGATATGAGCGCCTACGGTTTAAGTGAAGGTTCATCAACGCAATATTTTAGCTGTGGTGAGTCTAAGTTCGATAAAAGCTTCCGTGAACATATGAAAAAAGTTAAAAATAAACTAGGTAAAGATTAATTTTCTAGCCGTGTAAACCACAATAAAATGCAATTTTTATAACTTTTTTTATAAAAAGCACCTCAAAAGTAGTCGTTCAATTATGTTTTCTAAATTAGTGGGAGCTACAGACAGAAAGTATCACAGAGATTATGCACTGACGATTATAGTAGGTCATTAATCTGATTTTTTCTAAAATGGGTTCTTCATTAAAATTTACAATGAAAAAATGCCACCTCTAATGCAATATAACCACTATAACTAGAACTTCTATTAGCTATAATTTGTGTGAATAACGCTTATTTAATCTAATGATTCGTCGCAGGCAAAAAATCAGGTAAACTAGGGGGTATAATTTGTCCTGCTAATAACTATTATTAGCATACTATAGCTAGAGGGAGTATTTAATGAGCCTGTATTTAGAATATATAGCAGAAATTGAAAATCGTAAGAATGAACTAGGCCTGGCACCTAAGCCAATTGATGGTGCTGAATTATTAGCAGAAATTATCGAACAAATTAAAGATTCAAGCCATGAGCACAGAGCTGATTCACTTAATTTCTTCATCTATAACACGTTACCAGGTACTACAAGTGCTGCCGGTCAAAAAGCCGCTTTTTTGAAAAAAATCATTTTAGGCGAAGAAGTTGTAGCAGAAATAACCTCTGAATTTGCTTTTGAACTACTATCACACATGAAAGGTGGTCCATCTATCGAAGTGCTACTTGATCTAGCATTAAGTGACGATTCAGCATTATCAACACCAGCTTCTAGCGTATTAAAAACTCAAGTATTCTTATACGATGCTGATACAGCTCGTCTTGAAGCAGCCTTTAAAGCAGGCAACGCCGTTGCTAAAGATCTTTTAGAAAGTTATGCAGAAGCTGAATTTTTCACCAAGCTGCCTAACATTGAAGAAAAAATTGAAGTTGTAACTTATATTGCTGGTGAAGGCGATATCTCAACTGATTTACTTTCTCCAGGTCACCAAGCGCATTCTCGTGCTGACCGTGAGTTACACGGCCAGTGTATGATCACGCCTGAAGCACAAAAGGAAATACAAGCATTACAAGCTAAGCACCCTAAAGCAAAAGTCATGCTTATTGCGGAAAAAGGCACGATGGGTGTTGGTTCTTCTCGTATGTCTGGTGTTAACAACGTAGCACTTTGGGCCGGTAAACAAGCAAGCCCATACGTGCCATTTATTAACATTGCTCCTGTAGTTGCGGGTACTAACGGTATTTCTCCAATCTTCTTAACGACTGTTGATGTAACTGGTGGTATTGGTCTTGATCTTAAAAACTGGGTTAAGAAAGTCGATGCAAACGGTAACACTGTTGTTGACGACAATGGCGATGCCGTATTAGAAGAAGCATACTCAGTTGCTACCGGCACTGTGTTAACGATTGATACTAAAGCGAAGAAGTTATTAAACGGTGATAAAGAGCTAGCAGACATCTCTTCAGCTTTCACTCCACAAAAAGTGGAATTCATGAAAGCAGGTGGTTCTTACGCTGTTGTATTTGGTAAAAAACTACAAACTTTTGCCTCTGAGGCTTTAGGTGTAGCAACTAAACTTGTTTATGCTGCTTCGAAAGAAATTTCACATGCAGGTCAAGGCCTTACTGCCGTTGAAAAAATATTCAACAGAAATGCTGTTGGTGTTCTTTCTGAAACCGACCTTCATGCAGGTTCAGATGTTCGTGTTAAAGTAAACATTGTTGGTTCACAAGACACTACAGGCCCTATGACTTGCCAAGAGCTAGAAGCGATGGCAGCATCAACTATCTCTCCTTTAGTTGACGGCGCATACCAGTCTGGTTGTCATACAGCATCTGTATGGGACAACAAAGCTAAAGCGAACATTCCTAAGCTCATGAGCTTCATGAACAAGTTTGGTCTAATCACAGCGCGTGACCCTAAAGGTGTTTACCACGCGATGACTGACGTAATTCATAAAGTATTAAATGATATTACTGTCGATGACCGCGCTATTATCATTGGTGGTGACTCGCATACTCGTATGTCTAAAGGTGTAGCATTTGGTGCCGATTCAGGTACTGTTGCGATCGCATTGGCGACAGGTGAAGCGGCTATGCCAATTCCAGAGTCTGTTAAAGTTACCTTTAAAGGTCATATGCAAGGTCACATGGATTTCCGTGATGTTGTACATGCAACACAAGCACAAATGCTTAAACAGTTTGGTGGTGAAAACGTATTCCAAGGTCGTATCATCGAAGTACATATTGGTACTTTAATGGCTGACCAAGCATTCACCTTCACTGATTGGTCTGCAGAAATGAAAGCAAAAGCTTCAATCTGTATTTCAAATAATGAAACCTTAATTAAATCAATCGAGCTTGCTAAGAGCCGTATCCAAATCATGATCAACAAGGGTATGGAAAACGAAGCAAAAACGCTTAACGGTTTAATCGCATTAGCTGACAAGCGTATTGAAGAAGTTAAATCAGGCACTAGTCCAGCACTAGCACCTGACGATGCAGCTAAATACTACGCAGAAGTTGTTATCGACTTAGACGTTATCGACCAACCAATGATTGCTGACCCTGATGTAAACAACGATGATGCATCTAAGCGTTACACCCATGATGTTATTCGCCCAGTATCATTCTACAACGGAAAAACTGTCGACTTAGCCTTTGTTGGCTCTTGTATGGTGCACAAAGGTGACATGCAAATCATCGCTCAAATGTTACGTAACATTGAAAAGCAAAATGGCAAAGTTGAATTTAAAGTGCCATTAGTTGTAGCGCCACCAACTTACAACATTGTTGATGAACTTAAAGCAGAAGGCGATTGGGATATTTTGCGTAAATATTCTGGTTTTGAATTTGATGATGCTAACCCGAAAGGTGCTGCACGTACTAAGTACGAAAACATCATGTATTTAGAGCGCCCTGGTTGTAACTTATGTATGGGTAACCAAGAAAAAGCTGAACCTGGCGATACGGTTATCGCAACATCAACGCGCTTATTCCAAGGTCGTGTTGTAGCCGATACCGCTGAGAAAAAAGGTGAGTCATTATTAGGTTCAACACCTTTAGTTGTGCTTTCATCGGTACTGGGTCGTTTCCCGACAATCGAAGAATACAAAGCCGCTGTTGAAGGTATTGACTTAACTCGCTTCGCTCCTCCTACAGAAGAGATGAGCACTAAGTACGTACCGATTAACATGGTATAAGCTTTACCTTGCGTTCTAACTAACATTGCTCGTTAACGTTAGCTAGATTAAGTGTTCGACTCAGTACTTAAATCAAGAGTTGAGAGAACACTGAAGGTTAAATACGAAAAAAGGTGACTTAATATAAGTCACCTTTTTTATGTCTTCACTAAATTGATATTAGCTAGCAGTAAAATTAATTTAACACCTCAGTACATCTATACTTACTTTATTTTTACTTATTACTGACTGTAGAAAACATTCAAAACACTACGGATTATGGCATTCAATATTCGCAGATAATGAAGGCATAATCATATTAGGAAATGATAATTTATCATCAAAGCGCTCAACCCCTTCTAACACTTCAATTTTAAAGCCGTAACTTTTACATATTCGTAACGACCGACGCATTAAAAAAGTGGCCAACTTACTAAACTCAGTATTTTGCTTAGCAATAACTTGAAGATGGTGCTTACCGCCTTTTAAATCTGTTTGTTTAAATTGTATTTGATGATCAAAGTCCCACTGAGAGGCACCATTAGCTGTTTCGATATGGCTTGAACATGCTGTTAATGATAGCGAGAAAAGTATATATATTATGTTTTTCATCATTATAATTCCTTATAAATCAAGGTTAAGCTTTTATACTCAGTATAGTCGCGCAGTAGATCTATAGCCAAATTAACGCACAAAAAAGCCAGCATTTTTGCTGGCTTTTAAATTGATTAACTTAAATGATAAATTAAAAAATTATTTTTTCTTTTTAACTGCTTTCGCGTTCGGCAAATCAGTAATTGAGCCTTCAAAAATCTCTGCAGCTAAACCGATCGATTCATTTAACGTTGGGTGAGCATGAATAGTCAAACCAACATCCTCAGCATCTGCGCCCATTTCAATCGCTAAACAAATTTCACCTAGCATTTCACCAGCGTTGATACCAACAATAGCACCACCTAAAACACGGCCAGTTTCTTTGTCGAAGATCATCTTAGTTTTACCTTCGGTGCGCGCAGAAGCAATGGCACGACCAGAAGCAGCCCAAGGGAAGTTAGCTACTTCAATATTCAAACCTTGCTCTTTCGCTTCGCTTTCTGTCACGCCTGCCCAAGCCATTTCTGGATCGGTATAAGCAACTGAAGGAATACAACGAGGTTCGAAAGTATGTTTCTTACCTGCGATAACTTCAGCAGCACAATGCGCTTCATGTACGGCTTTATGGGCTAACATAGGTTGGCCAACAACATCACCAATCGCGAAAATGTGATTAACGTTAGTACGAAGTTCATTGGTTACGTTAATAAAGCCACGCTCATCAACATTAACACCAGCTTTGTCTGCAGCAACTAAGTGACCGTTTGGCTTACGGCCAACCGCAACTAAAATCTTGTCGTAACGTACTTGTCCTTCTGGGGCATTTTTGCCTTCAAAAGTAACATATAAACCGTCATCTTTAGCATCAACCGCAACTACTTTAGTTGACAACATAATGTTGAATTTTTTCTTGTTGTACTTAGTGTAAATTTGCACTATGTCTTTATCAGCAGCAGGTACTAATTGATCAGCAAATTCTACAACTGAAACATTTGAACCTAAAGCTCTATATACAGTACCCATTTCTAGGCCGATAATACCGCCACCAAGTACCAACATTTCTTCAGGAATGTCTTGCAACTCTAAAGCACCTGTTGAGTCGATAACACGTGGGTCTTCAGTTGGTACAAAAGGTAAATCAACCACTGATGAACCGGCAGCAATAATTGCATTATCAAACGTGATAGTCGTTTTGCCATCAGCGCCTTCTACTTCAACAGTTTTATCTGAAGTAAACTTACCGTAACCAAATACCGTTTTAACTTTACGTGCTTTAGCCATACCGCCTAAACCACCGGTTAATTGACCAACAACGGTTTCTTTCCAGCCACGAATTTTGTCTAAATCAATTTTAGGTGCACCAAAAGTAACGCCATGAGATGCCATTGCTGCTGCATCGTCAATAACTTTAGCTACGTGTAAAAGTGCTTTTGAAGGGATACAACCCACATTCAAACAAACGCCACCCAGCGTTTCACGGCTTTCAACTAATACAACGTCTAAACCTAAATCTGCTGCGCGAAATGCTGCTGAATAGCCACCAGGACCCGCACCTAAAACTACTACTTGAGTTTTAATATCGTTACTCATGCTAACCTCAAAAATTGATGTATTTATTGCTGGTTTACCAGCCTATATATACCGAGCATTGATTAAAAGTGTTAACCGTTAATATGTTCAGCATTTCATTATATCTTACTTGTCGGCGATTTTACTTAAACCGCACTAGAATCGCTATCTTTTAATTAGCGAAAAGTTGGTAAAGTGAAAATTAACTCATTCCTTTCACTCTACCAACTTTATGTCATATTACTGACTTATCAAGGCAAATTATAAAATGAGCTTTCTAATATCGCTCATTACTCCTGCCAGATGTACAGTAAAGCGTGCTGCTAATGCGCCGTCAATTACACGATGGTCGTAAGACATAGATAACGGTAACATGAGTTTAGGTTCAAAATCATTACCATTCCATTTAGGTTTCATTTCTGATTTAGAAACACCTAAAATTGCCACTTCTGGTGCATTAACGATTGGCGTAAAGGCCGTACCGCCAATACCACCCAGGCTTGAAATAGTAAAACAGCCACCTTGCATATCTGTCGCTTTTAACTTGCCGTCACGTGCTTTCATACTAATTTCAAGTAATTCACGTGATAACTGGTGAATGCCTTTTTGATCAACATCACGCACTACCGGTACAACTAAGCCATTAGGTGTATCAACCGCAACACCAATGTGAATATACTTTTTAAGAATTAAACTTTCACCGTCTTCACTCAAGCTTGAGTTGAATACCGGGAAGGTTCTAAGCGCGTCTGCCGCCGCTTTTAAAATAAACACCAATGGCGTGATTTTAAAACCGAGCTTTTGTTTTTCACAAATAACATTTTGCTCTTTGCGGAATGCTTCAACATTAGTGATATCAGCTTCATCAAATTGTGTAACATGTGGAATCGTTACCCAGTTGCGATGTAAGAATGGTCCAGAGATTTTCTGAATGCGTGTTAGCGCTTTCGTTTCAACTTCACCAAACTTAGCAAAATCAATTTGTTTAGCCTTAACAACTTGTAAACCACCTTCTCCAGATGCTACTGAACTACCGGCATTAGCTTTCGGACGGGACAATTCATATTTAACATATGACTGTACATCTTCTTTTAAAATACGACCTTTACGTCCAGAGCCTTTAACTAATGTTAAATCAACACCAAATTCACGCGCTATTCGACGAATCGAAGGTGAAGTATAAATAGCACCAGCATTGGTTAATCCCATTTGCGGATGATGAGGTACAGGCGCTGGTTTTTTAGCAGCTGGCGCTGGTGTAGCTTCAGCTTCGGGTGCTTCAGTTGGAGCAGCAACAGGCGCTTCAGTCTCAGCCGGCGCACCCGAAGATGTTTCAAGCTTTATAACAATAGAACCCTGCTTAACTTTATCACCAGTACTGATTAAAACTTCTTTGACCGTCCCGGCATGTGACGATGGCACATCCATGGTGGCTTTATCAGTTTCTAAGGTAATTAGACCATCTTCAGCTTCAATAACATCACCAACAGCAACTAGCACATCGATTACGTCAACTTCGCCATCTTCACCAATATCAGGTACGGCTATTTCGATAATTTCACTACTGCCAGCCACAACCGGCGCTTCTTCTGCTGCAGGTTCAGCAGTAGATGCTTCAGCCTTTTCTTCTGGCTCTGACTCTGCTTCAGCAGGCACTTCTGTAGATTCTGTTTCAGCTTCAGCATTGCTTTCTGCAGCGCCTTTCATTTCGGCAATAACATCACCTTCTTTGATCTTGTCGCCAACTTTAACTGATAGGGCAACAAGTTCACCAGCAAACGGGGCTGGAATATCCATTGATGCTTTATCGGTTTCAACCGTAATAATACCTTCGTCAGCTTCTAAACTATCACCAACTGCAAAGCATATTTCGATAACTTCAACTTCATCGCCACCGACATCAGGGACTAGAATTTTTTCAATATCAGACATTTCTTAATTCCTTATCTAGTCTTAATTACGCGTAAAGCGGGTTAAGTTTGTCAACATCAATGTTAAAGCGTTTAATTGCTTCACTTACCACTTTGCTTTTAATCTCACCACGGTTTGCCAATTCATAAAGTGCAGCAACAACAATGTAGTTTTGATCAACTTCAAAATGTTGACGTAAGTTGTCACGGCTATCACTACGGCCAAAACCGTCAGTACCTAATACACGATACTCGGTATTGATATAAGCACGCACTTGGTCAGAATAGTTTTTAACATAATCAGTTGCTGCAATGGCTGGGCCTTTATCTGCAGTAATTATCTTAGAAAGATAGGCTGTTTTTTGTTTGCTTTCTGGGTGTAGCATGTTCCAGCGCGCAACTTCTTGTCCTTCACGTGCCAATTCATTAAATGAAGTGACAGAATATACATCACTCGATACACCGTAATCAGCTGACAAAATTTGTGCTGCTTGACGTACTTTCTGCAAAATTGTACCTGAGCCCATTAATTGCACGTTCGCTTTAGATTTTTTAGCTGTAACGCGTTCAAGTTGGTAAATACCTTTAATGATTTCATCTTCAACCGTTTTATTTTCTGGCATAGCAGGGTGTTGATAGTTTTCATTCATTAGCGTTAAGTAGAAGAAAACATTTTCATTTTCTTCATACATGCGACGTAAACCTTCGCGCACGATAACCGCAATTTCATAACCGTAAGTTGGATCATAAGTGACACAGTTAGGGATTAAACCCGCTTGCACATGTGAATGACCATCTTGATGTTGTAAACCTTCACCATTAAGTGTTGTTCTACCGGCCGTAGCACCTAACAAGAAACCACGTGCTTGGCTATCGCCAGCAGCCCATGCTAAATCACCAACACGTTGGAAACCAAACATTGAATAGTAAATGTAAAATGGAATTGTTGTTGCATTACAGGTTGAGTAAGACGTACCAGAAGCAACCCAAGACGCCATAGCACCTAGTTCGTTAATACCTTCTTGTAACACTTGGCCTTTCTTATCTTCACGGTAATAAGCAACTTGGTCAGCATCTTGTGGAATATATTTTTGACCTTCGCTAGCATAAATACCGACTTGGCGGAATAAACCTTCCATACCAAAAGTACGCGCTTCGTCAGGAATAATTGGCACAATACGCTTACCGATTTTCTTGTCTTTTAATAAGCTGTTAAGTACGCGAACAAAAGTCATTGTTGATGATACTTCACGCTCACCTGAACCTTTTAAAATAGGCTCAAATATTTTTAATGCTGGAATATCAAGCGATTCTTCTGCTTGCACACGACGTGCAGGTAATGAACCACCTAATGCTTCGCGGCGCGCTTTCATATACTTAAATTCTTCACTATCTTCAGGAAATTTGAAGAAAGGTAAGTCAGCAATCTCATTATCGCTTACCGGAATATTAAAACGGTCACGGTAATGCTTAAGCGAATCAACGTCCATTTTCTTCACGTTATGCGCAATATTCAATGCTTCACCTGATGCACCTAAACCGAAACCTTTAACTGTTTTAGCTAAGATAACTGTTGGACGACCTTTGGTTTCTATCGCACGTTTGTAAGCAGCGTAAACTTTAACTGGATCATGGCCACCACGGTTTAAGCGGTAGATATCTTCATCTGACATATTAGCTACTAGTGCCGCAGTTTCAGGATATTTATTGAAGAAATTTTCGCGGGTGTATTTACCACCTTTAGCTTTACAGTTCTGGTATTCACCATCAACTGTTTCGCTCATTAGTTGCAATAATTTACCAGAAGTATCGCGTGCAATTAGCGCATCCCAGTATGAGCCCCAAATAACTTTAACCACTTCCCAGCCTGCGCCACGGAATGTGCCTTCAAGTTCTTGAATAATTTTACCGTTACCGCGAACAGGGCCATCTAAACGCTGTAAGTTACAGTTAATAACAAATGTTAAATTATCTAAACCTTCACGCGTCGCTAAGCCGATAGCACCTAATGATTCAGGTTCATCAGTTTCGCCGTCACCTAAGAAACAATAAACTCGTTGGCCTGAACAGTCTTTAATACCGCGATCGGTTAAATATTTCAAGAAACGAGCAGTATAAATAGCTTGTAGTGGACCTAAACCCATCGAAACAGTTGGAAATTGCCAAAAGTCGGGCATTAAATGCGGATGTGGATATGAAGATAAACCTTTACCATCACATTCTTGACGGAAGTTATTCATTTGATCTTCAGTTAAACGTCCTTCCATAAAGGCACGAGAATAAATACCTGGAGAAATATGACCTTGAGCAAAAATAAAGTCACCACCATCTTTATCAGAAGCGGCTCTAAAGAAATGGTTAAAACCGACATCATATAACATTGCAGAAGACGCAAAGCTGCCAATATGTCCGCCAAGATCTAAATCTTTTTTAGAGGCGCGTAATACCAACACTAAAGCATTCCAACGAATAGCCGCACGAATACGGGCCTCTATTGTTTGGTCAGCCGGCATATGCGGTTCTAAGCCAGGTGGAATGGTATTTACATAAGCTGTTTTGGCGTCAAACGGTAAATGAGTACCGCTACGACGGGCTCTATCGATTAACTTTTCAAGTAGAAAATGGGCACGTTCTGGGCCTTCATTTTCTAACACAGACTCCATTGATTCTAACCATTCTTGGGTTTCCATTGAATCAATATCTAGATTTGGGAGCTCAGACATAATTACTTAGTCTCCAATTATTGTTTGTTAAGTAAATTTAGTGGTTTAAAGATAGCTGTTTTTAAGCAGATATCCTTAACTCGTTTTAATTTTTTCAAACCAATTCGATTGAGTAACTTGTCTCTAATCGATAATTAATTTGGTTAATTGCTATCGACCTGCGGTCGTTTCATTCTGCGTATAGAACGTTCCATACGACTGTTTTCCTGCGACATTTTTAATAGCACTTCTTCAATAAAGGCTAAATGCCTATGGCTAGCACCCCAGGCGATTTGGGGCTTACCACTAACAATCGCACTCATTAAACGCGTACGATAATCAGATATTTGGCTGAACACATCAGGTCGCTTAGCCAAAATAGTTAAATTTTTCTCAATATTGTCAATCAACAACGGCGCCATGCTATGGGCTAAATGTAAAATAACCGCATTGTGGCTAGCGGCGCATATAGCGAGGTAAAAATCGAAAACGGATTCAGCTTCAAGGCGGTAACTGTCTTCTAACTGCGCTGTACCTATGCTGTCATGTTTACGTTGAATTTCATCAAAATCAGCTTGTGTACCACGCATTGCAGCATAATAAGCTGACATACCTTCAATGCCATGGCGAAATTCTAACAAATCAAACTGTGACTCTTTATTGTTCGCCATTAGAGCAAACAAAGGGTCTGACAGCCCACCTAAAATTTTATCGCTGACAAAAGTACCGCCACCTTGGCGGCGAGTAATTAAATTTTTTGCTTCTAGCTTTTGCATTGCTTCACGCAATGACGGTCGAGAAACATCAAACTGTATGGCTAGTTCTCGTTCTGCTGGCAATTTTTGCCCAGGCTTTAAACTACCTTCTAGGATCATAGTCTCAAGCTGAGCCAAAATAACATCTGACAACTTAGCTTGCTTTACCGGCTTTTTAATACTCGGAATTGACATTTAAAACCCTTTATTATTCAGATATATTGCATCTAAATTCATTAACTCAATTAAAAATTCACATGGTAAATTGGTCTTACCAATTGATTTTTTCAGTTGTAATGTAACAAATGAATATGGCGTTGTAAATACAGTGAGCAATTTATCGACAACTAGTAATTCTATAAAGCTATTCCTTTAACAGTAGAGGAGTAGCATGAAACAGCAACTCAATCAGGTACTAAAGCTAATAGGTGCAAAATAATATAGCGGTTACTTTCTTAGCATAATAAACTTTTTCGATTTCACTTCGTGGAATAGACCTTGGAGACTTAATACTACTGCATTAAAAGCAAAGTAATATTGAACATGGAATACAGCGATTACAATGGGACAGAGTTCAGTATTAGCAATGTACTGTATTAGCCATACAATAATTTGCTCAATAGTATTAAGGTGTGGTTAATTCAGAATTACTTTTACAGTAAGTTTTTGCATTTAGAAGGGCACGCAATCTGCAGGAAATAATAGTCGTATTACATTCGTAGCTGTTAAATTTTAGGCATATACGAGCACTTAACACAGGTAGAGTCAAAAAGAGCGTATTAAGCACCTTAGTTATACGTAGTGCTTTATCTAATTAAATTAAGGCTAATAACTTTACTCAGGTAAGGATTTACTCAATAGCAGCACTGTTAACTAAGAGGTGCTGCTATTAAATAAATCACTTAGGAAAGTATGCCTGTCAGGGTTAATACCGCGATTACTGCTAAAAATAGTAACAATGTCCGCTTTGCTAGTTTAACTAATAAACAAGGTTCAGCAGTGCAATCATCAGCATCGACCATAAAGTCTTCAGACATTTGAGCAACGTCTATTAATACTTTGCTGGGCGGCTTTTCAAACTCAAATAAATTTTCGATCCAAACCGGCATGGCTTTCGAAAAGTGGCCAACAAACATATAACCAAAAGCAACAAGCCTAACGGGTAACCAATCTACCCAAAATAATAATTGCTGATTGGATTGGCAAGTATCCTGTCTATTTTTAGTATCGAGTTCGGCATTGTCGTTCTGTTCATCCGTGGTAGTTTCTTGATCATTTGAACATTCATTAACCGTGGTTAATAGGCGATAAAACAATGCACCAGCCGGACCAAATAACACGAAAAATAGCATAACGGCAATAAAGTAACGATAGTTCAGCCAAACCATTGCTTGACCAAATCCCATGTTAGCAATGTTTTTATCTTGTTGCAGTTGCAAGTGGTGCAACTCACAACTGGTCAATTCACCTTTAAAAGCTGCAACCAAATAACTTTTGTACGTGTCGCGCGTTTTCATACAACCGAAACAAACAATCAGTATTAATGTTGATGCTATTAAATAAAGCAAAGCGTTGTCAATTTGCCCTAATAAAAAATAACAACCAAGCACAGGAATAAAAATTACCCCATAACTTAAAACCGCAAAATTTCGATAATTAGCAAGCAATTTAGTTTTCTTAATCACTGCCATATATCGTTGGTATAAAGTATCAAATTGCCAAGCGCTAGAAGACAAATAGCGTTCAGCAACCAGTGCAATTAACAAACTAATTAAGCTCATTTTTAATTATCCATATATTAAGTAAATTTTAAGTTTTAAGCTGTCAGTTATCGCCAACTCACTACTGCCGTTTGTTTTACTGAAAGCTGATAGCTTTTTCTCAGCTTATTTGTCAGTTTTCCCCGACCAATAAAGCCCGATAGTATTGCCAATCAAACGCTTCGCCAGGATCCGTTTTACGCCCCGGTGCTATATCACAATGCCCAACTATATTACTTTCCAATTCAGGATAAACGCGAATCAAAGATTGACTCAAGCGGCTAAGTTGCTGGTATTGTGCTTTAGTATAGGAAATATCATCTGTGCCTTCCAGCTCAATACCGATTGAAAAGTCATTACACTTTTCTCGTCCTTTGTAAGTCGAAACGCCCGCATGCCATGCTTTATCATTAAAAGAAACATATTGCACAATATTGCCATCACGCTGAATAAGGCAATGCGCTGATACACGTATGCTATATATACCTTCAAAGTAAGGGTCAATGTTTGGATCTAAATTACCAAGAAAAAAGTCAGTTATATGATTAGCGCCAAATTTCCCTGGTGGCAATGAAATATTATGCACAACCAATAAATTAACCGTTTCATTTTCAACTCTAGGCTCACAATGGCTAGATTTTTGAATTTCGACATCAGTTAGCCAGCCATTTTTAATCGCTAGTTCAGGGATATTTTTTCGGTCATCTTGCAGAAATGACATACAATAATTCACAGTTTGTTTATCAATGCACTATTACATAGTAAAGTTATCATTAGAACAAGATTTTATATTAATCTAACCGTTGGACATGTATGACAAAAAATGACACTACAGCAAGCTTTGGCAAAGGTTTTGTCTGGATAGCTTGGATTATCGGCATAGCTTTATTAGTGTTTGTATTTCAAGACTTGTTGGACGAGCAATACAACCCAAATCAAGAACCCAAGCTTTCATTGCAGGCTAATGGTAAAGCAGAAGTTATGTTGCAGCAAAACCGGCAGGGGCATTATGTGACCAATGGCGCAATTAATGGCACACAAGTCACTTTTTTACTTGATACCGGTGCAACACACGTTTCAATTCCAGCACATATAGCAGAGACCTTATCCCTGCAAGCTCAAGAGCAGATGCGAGTGCAAACCGCTAATGGCACTATTACCGTTTACCAAACCGAGATAAATGAACTACGCATTGGCAATATCTACCTATATAATGTCGCGGCCAATATTAACCCGAGTATGGCTGCTGATGAAATTCTGTTGGGCATGAGCGCCCTAAAAAGAGTAGAATTTAGCCAAACCGGAAAACAACTAATTTTACGAGAGCAGCTTTAAATGTTACCAGCATCATTATTAAACGACATCACCAAAACCGTAACTTGGGCATTATGTGAAGACTTAGGCGTAAATACCTATAACGAACTCGCCGCTAGTAGTGATATTACAGCCGAACTTATTCCGGCACAAAACCAAGCAGTAGCCAACATTATCAGTCGTGACGAATGTGTTGTTTGTGGTGTAGCTTGGGTAAATGAAGTATTTAAACAGCTTGATAGTATTTACCATACTGAAACCAAAATCACTTGGTATGTAAACGATGGTCAACACGTAAAAGCCAACACCACACTCTTTGAATTGGAAGGCAATGCCCGCATTTTATTAACCGGCGAGCGCACCGCTTTAAACTTTTTACAAAGTCTTTCAGGTACTGCAACAGTAACTAGCTCATACGTAAAACACCTTGAAGGTACTACTACTAAATTACTTGATACTCGTAAAACCTTACCTGGACTGCGTAGCGCGCAAAAATACGCGGTAACTTGTGGCGGTGGTGTTAATCATAGAATTGGCTTATTCGATGCGTTTTTAATTAAAGAAAATCATATTGCCGCTTGTGGTGGTATTAGCAAAGCCATTAGCACAGCGCGTGTTAATCATGCGGACAAAACCGTTGAAGTAGAAGTTGAAAGTATCGCTGAGTTAACTCAAGCACTAAACGCAGGTGCCGACATCATTATGCTAGATAACTTTAGCACCGAAATGATCGAACAAGCCGTTAAGCTAACCACCGAAATATCAGCCGGTAGCACTAAATTAGAAGTTTCTGGCAATATGACGTTAAGCACGTTAAAAGATTATGCCAAGTCCGGCGTCGACTTTATCTCTGTTGGTGCATTAACCAAACATATCCAAGCGGTTGATCTGTCGATGCGCTTTGTTTAAATCAAAACCCTGCCATAAATAATCAGCTTTAAGCTGTCAGTTCAAAGCTTTCAGTGAAAACAACAATCTCTAAAGCGACTTGTTTTTTCATTTACTGATAGCTGATGGCTGAGAGCTTAAAAATAGCCCTAACTTCAGTTAAAAACAATTCCCACATAGTGCGCTGTTTTCGTTCTACAGACAGCTTAAGGCTTAAAACTTGATACTAATCAAAACAATATCCATGCTTAATTTTAAAAGCAGATGAAATTTAGCAATTAAAGCGTAAAAAGAGAGATAAATTGTAAAAAACTTAAAAAAAACTTAAAAAAAAGCGTAACAATGTTTTACATTTGGTAAATTTTATCGCAATATCAATTCAGCCCCCGTAATAATGAATGGAATTTATAACGATGAAAAAACTAAATACAATGAAAAAAGCTCAAGGTTTCACCCTAATTGAATTGATGATTGTTGTTGCGATTATCGGTATTTTAGCCGCGGTAGCATTACCTGCTTACCAAACATACACAGCAAAAGCGGCTTATACTGAAGTATCTCAATCAGCAACAGGTGTTAAATCAGCCGTTGAAGTTTGTGCACAAATTAGTTCTGCATTAGCTACCTGTAATACTACCGACAATAAAGAAATTGCAGCTTTAGCGTTAGGCGCAACTGGTGCGGCGAGTGTAAACACATTAACAGTAACGGGTGCAGGTATTATTACTGTAACACCTAATGCTGTTAACGGTATTAAGGTTGCCGATACTTATTTATTGACTCCAACTATGGCCGCTGGTCAAGTAACATGGGCTCAAACCGGTGGCTGTGCAACTTCAGGCTTCTGTAAGTAACACTTAGAATCTTAATAAAAAGCTCCTTTAGGAGCTTTTTTTATACCTAAAAATTAATAAGAATTGTTTTTTGTTTTTCCTAACTAAAATAGTTACACTGTAACTTGCAGTTATTAATAGTTTTATTAAGAGATCTATGAAAGGACTTCATCAACAATCAAGCCTACTTTCCGCCTTATCTAAGCATAATATTGTGCCTGGTGATCTAGCGGAAAAAATTAGTGCAGATTTTATTCAACAAAATAAACCTTTTATACGATACTTAGTTGAAGATAAAAGCATTAATGCCGATGACATAGCCAGCACGCTGTGTCGAAGTTTTGGCTGCCCGTTAATCGACTTAGATAATTTTGATAGCAGCTTGGTGCCTGAAGGTGTTCGTAACGAAAAATTAATTCGTAAACACAATGCCCTGCCGTTATATTTGCGTGGTAAAATTTTATTTGTTGCCATGTCAGACCCTACTAATCTTGATGCCCTGGAAGAAATTCAATTTAACACGGGTTTTTCTACTGAGTTGGTTATTGCCAGTGAAACAGCGTTAAGCAACTGTATTGAGAAAATATTAGAACAAGACAGCGATGCTCTTGATATCTCAGATATGGACGCGGAAGAATTATCTGGCATAGATGTTCAAGATGAACGCCAAGAAGAAGACAATATCGGTGGTAATGGCGATAAAGATGATGCACCCATCGTTGTTTATATTAATAAAATATTACTCGACGCCATTCGTAAAGGTGCGTCTGATTTACATTTCGAACCCTATGAAAAGTCTTACCGTATTCGCTTTCGTATTGACGGCATTTTAAACGAAGTTGCCAAACCTCCTGTATCCCTTGCATCTCGAATGGCCGCACGCTTAAAAGTCATGTCGAAGTTAGATATTGCTGAGCGCCGAGTACCACAAGATGGCCGTATAAAACTAGCATTATCTAAAAAGAAGTCGATTGATTTTCGTGTTAGTACCCTGCCAACGATGTGGGGTGAAAAAATTGTAATGCGTATTCTTGACTCGTCAAGTGCCATGTTAGGTATTGACATGCTGGGCTATGCGCCAGCACAAAAGAAAATTTACATGGACGCGCTAGCACAACCACAAGGTATGATATTAGTGACCGGGCCAACCGGCTCAGGTAAAACCGTATCACTTTATACCGGTTTAAATATTTTAAATACCGAAGAACGTAATATTTCAACCGCGGAAGATCCGGTTGAAATTAACTTAGATGGTATTAACCAAGTACAAATAAATGTTCGTTCTGGTTTAACCTTCCCCAGTGCATTGCGCTCATTCTTACGTCAAGATCCCGATATAGTTATGGTCGGTGAGATACGAGATTTAGAAACAGCAGAAATTGCTATTAAAGCCGCACAAACCGGTCATTTAGTGTTATCTACATTACATACTAACTCTGCTGCAGAAACCTTAACCCGTTTACTTAATATGGGTGTACCTTCTTACAACGTTGCCAGTTCAGTCTCCATTATTATCGCACAACGACTAGCTAGACGTTTGTGCATGCAATGTAAAGAGGAAGAACATATTCCTGAGAGTGAGTTGTTAGCTCAAGGTTTTTTACCTGAGCAACTATCCGAAATAAAATTATTTAAACCCGTTGGTTGCGATCTTTGCACTGGCGGCTATAAAGGTCGTGTCGGTGTTTATGAAGTAATAAAAATTAGCGATATTACCGCCAATTTAATTATGACAGGTTCGAACTCTTTAGATATTGCGGCTCAATGCCAGCGTGAAGGTTACAACAATTTACGACAGTCTGGATTAGAAAAAGCGGCATTAGGGGTAACTAGTTTAGAAGAAATTAATCGAGTTACTAACGCTTAACCCTTTTATCTATGCGCTTGATCACTCCTTCTTTAGCATGATTAGGCTTAGTTTGATAAAAATTGCCAAGTGTAAACAATAGATATAAGCTAACTGTAATAAAAAATAATGTATTTTATTCCTAAAGTTAAGACTAACTTCTTTCTAGACACTACAAAATTAGGTTAAGTGAATGGCAGTTTCTTCTACGATAAAAACAAAAGATAGAAAAAGTAAAGTTAAAGCGCTTGATGTCTATAAATGGCAAGGGCTAAACCGAAAAGGTAAGAAAATTAGTGGCGAACTCAATGCCACCAGCATTTTGGAGCTTAAAGCCCAACTGCGCAAGCAAGGTATAACCCCAGGTAAAATCAATAAAAAAGCTAAGCCTTTATTTGGTATGAGCGGTGAAAAGAAAATTTTACCGGTTGATATCGCCGTTATTACCCGACAAATTGCTACCATGCTAGCCGCTGGCGTACCTTTAGTACAAACTATTGAAATGATCGGTTCTGGCCATAACAATGGCAATGTACAAAAACTATTAGGGACTATCAGTAACAAATTACAATCGGGTATCCCGCTTTCTGAATGTTTACGTGAACACCCACTGTATTTTGATGATTTATATTGTGACCTAGTTAATTCAGGCGAACAGTCAGGTTCACTGGAAACTATATACGAACGCATCGCTACCTATAAAGAAAAAGCTGAAGCGTTAAAAGCTAAAATTAAAAAAGCGATGACTTATCCTATCTCTGTATTAGTTATTGCCTTTGTTGTAACCGCCATTTTATTAATTTTTGTTGTACCAGTTTTCCAAGAAATATTTGCTAGTTTTGGTGCAGAATTGCCTGCATTCACCCAATTGGTTATTGCCATATCAGAATTTATGCAAGCTTATTGGTTTTTTGGCCTTGGAGCTATCTTCCTTACTGGTTACCTTTATAAAAAAGCGCATTTAAACAGCCAGAGCTTTCGTGATAGTGTCGATAAAAAAATATTAAAACTGCCTGTTGTTGGTGATGTACTAAAAAAAGCAGCGGTTGCCCGTTATGCCAGAACACTTTCAACAACGTTTGCTGCTGGTGTACCTTTACCCGACGCTTTAGAGTCTGCTGCAGGCGCTTCTGGTAATGCAGTTTTTCGTGATGCTATTTTAGAGATCCGCGCTGAAGTAACTTCGGGTATGCAAATGAATTTAGCTATGCGTAATTGTGCTATTTTTCCTGATATGGTTATTCAAATGGTCGCCATTGGTGAAGAGTCGGGTGCCGTCGACGATATGCTAGCAAAAGTAGCCACAGTTTATGAACAAGAGGTAGATAATGCTGTTGATAACTTAACAACCCTGCTAGAGCCTATGATTATGGCAGTGCTTGGTGTGGTTATTGGCGGTTTAATTATTGCTATGTACCTACCAATATTTCAAATTGGTATGGTGGTGTAAAAAACCTAACAATAGACGCTAGCTTTAAACAATAAATTAAAACGATGCGTGTCATCGTTTTTTTATCGTTTAAACTTATCCTATTAGCATTTAACTTATTTAATGTTTCATATATTTCGAGGCTATTCTTTTGACTGACTTTATTACCCTTATGACAAATTCTACGGCTTTTTTCTACGGTATTGTCTTTGTTTTTTCTTTGCTCATTGGTAGCTTTTTAAATGTGGTTATTTACCGCTTACCAAAAATGCTAGAACAAGGTTGGAAAAGTGAATGTCGAGAATTTTTAGCTGATGAGTTAGCTAAGCCGATAAAATCTGACGATAGTTCTATTACGCTTTCAACGCCAAGTTCTAGCTGCCCTAAATGCCAACATAAAATTCGTTTCTACGAAAACATTCCCGTGTTCAGTTGGTTATTTTTACGTGGAAAATGCAGCCAATGTCAGAATAAAATATCGCTTAGATATCCATTAGTAGAACTCTCAACGGCTATATTAAGTGTTGTTATCGCTGCAAATTACGGTGTTACCTTAACCACGCTGATGCTGTTAGTGTTAACTTGGGGCTTAATTTGTTTAACCTTAATTGATGTTGATCACATGTTATTGCCTGACCAAATAACTCTGCCATTATTATGGTTGGGTTTATTGGTCAACATTAATGGGGCAATTGTTCCGTTACACGACGCTGTTATAGGCGCAGTTGCCGGTTACATGAGCTTATTTAGCGTTTTTTGGCTATTTAAGTTAATTACTGGCAAAGACGGTATGGGACATGGTGACTTTAAGCTAGTAGCTCTATTTGGCGCATGGTTAGGCTGGCAATTACTGCCTTTGTTGATTTTAATGGCTTCAGCCGTTGGCGCGGTAATTGGTATTAGCTTGATGGTATTTAAGAATCATCAGCGAGAACAAGCTATTCCGTTTGGTCCATATTTAGCGCTAGCGGGTTGGATTACTTTGCTTTGGGGTAATGGCATTTGGTCTTGGTACCTAAGCACGCTAACTTAGGCTATTTTGTTATGTTTGGATTAGTTATTTACGAACCAGTTATGACTGAATTTAGTGATGTCTAGATATATAATCGGTTTAACCGGCGGAATAGGCAGCGGTAAAACTACGGTAAGCGATATGTTTGCCGAGTTAAGTATTGATATTATTGATGCTGATATTGCATCCCGTATTGTTGTAGAGCCTGGCAGTAAAGCACTGACTGCCATTAAAACTTATTTTGGGGCTGACTTTATTGAGAGTAATGGCCAGCTCAATAGAGCTAAACTACGCAGCCGTATTTTTAGTGAAGCTGATGATAAAGCTTGGTTAAATAGTTTATTACACCCTTTAATTCGACAAGAAATTCTCGCCCAGATAGCACAGGCAACAAGCAGCTATTGCATATTAGTCGCCCCGTTACTGCTGGAAAATAATTTGCAGAAATTAGTTAACCGCGTATTAGTGATTAATGTAGACGAAGCAAGCCAAGTTGCTCGCACGGTAGCGCGCGATCCAAGTTCAGCAGCAGAGATCAAGCGCATCATTGCTAGCCAAATGTCGAGCGAACAGCGGCTGAGCTTTGCTGATGACATTATCCACAACCAAGATGCTAGCCTAGATAATATTCGCCAACAGGTGATAAGTTTGGATCAAAAATACCATTCACTCGCGCTCAGTTTTGATAAATAGCCCTTTATAAATAAGCCCTTATAAACACGTGTTTTTACAAAACAATTCGCCATTTTGCCCTGCTATGGTTACTATAAAGGTATGGCTCGCTATTTCCTTCGACAAAGTTTCTAAAATATGACTGCAATATTGTATGAACATCCGCTTAATGAGCGTATACGTAACTATTTAAAACTCGAGCAACTATTTGCTCAAGCGACAGACTGTTTACACTATAATATTATCACCAGTCACAGTGTGTTTTTTAATGCTTTATTTGCCATTTTAGATACTTTAGAACGTAATGATATTCGTGGGGATTTGATTAAAGATTTAGAAAAGTTAGAGCAAAATTTAGTGATATGGTCGCAAAACCCAGATATTGATAACGCAGCCCTTGAAAACAACTTACAAAAGACAGTCGAACTTTCCAGTAAATTAAAAGTGCATAACGCCCAGTGGTTACAGTTAAAATCTGATAAATTTTTAACTGGCTTAAAGCAACGCTTTGTTATTCAAGGTGGTAGTTCACTTTTTGATCTTCCACAATTACAGTTTTGGTTAAACCAACCTAGCACTGAAGTTGAAGCACAATGCCGCCACTGGTTATCGCTACTTGAACAAATTAATGCCGCTTTATCGCTTAACTTGATGTTTCTTCGTCAACGAGCTGCATTCGAAGAAATAACCACCGAGAGCGGATTTTACCAAGATAATGGTGAAGGTTTAATATTAATCCGCATTAAAGTGGCTGATAATTTACCTTTTTACCCAACCATTAGCGGCAATCGTTTTCGCTACTCTATCCGTTTTATGATGCCATGTAATGAAGCTGGACGAAAATATTCCAAACAAGCGACAAAATTCCAGTTAGCACGATGCTAATAGTTTTCAGTATTAGATTAACTAGCTTAGCCTGCTCTATCGAAAGTTAAACAATATCTAGCTGCTTAGCTAAATATTTCTTATAATGTCTCTACAATTTTCCGCTAGTAATAATTTTTATGGCACTAAAAGTAGCTTGTCCCACTTGTAAAAAAGAAGTGATTTGGCAAGAAGAGAGTCAATACCGTCCATTTTGTAGTAAACGTTGTCAGTTAATAGATATTGGTGATTGGGCCGACGAAAATCATAAAATTAGTCAACCCGTACAAGGTGCAGTCGACTTAAATGAAGAAATGCTCGATGCTTTAGAAGCTGAGTTTTTACAGCATAATAAATTCTTTGTTGACCCTGAGTAATAACTACGTCTAAAATCACCTAAAGGTAATACTTTAGGTATTGTTGCAGCGAATAGTTTACAACATTTACTGGTAGTGACTTCTATTAAAAATTACTGATTATGATGACTGATAGTTTTGTTGCAGCTTTTCAATAATCGCTTTATTAGCTGCCGGAAAGTTTAACGCTTCAAATTCAGTTAAAGTAAACCAACCAGATTGCTGTCCTTCTAAAGCTTTTGCTTCACCAGTAAAGTTATCAACAACAAATACGTCTAGTAGTACCTTTTTATCGCCGTAATCATGGCTGATTTGCATTAGCGATGTGCAAGTTAGCGTATCTATGGCAACTTCTTCTTTTAACTCTCTATGAAGCGCTTGATGGACAGTTTCATTTTCTTCAACTTTGCCACCTGGAAACTCCCATTTTCCGCCTTGATGGCTATCCGCTAATCGCTTAGTCAGAAAAAACTTATCTTTGTGTTTGATCACCCCAACAGCGACATGCACTATTTTTTTCATAATTAACCTAACTACCTATCTAAAAGTGTATTCCCGCTGCAAATAACTGCTAGTCCATTGCGTTAATCGCCTACATAGACGCTGAGCGGCTCCGGCCTAAGCCCTATCTACAAAAAACTGATCATGCTTGGAAATACAGCATGTCTGAATATAAAAATGCCAGTCAATTGACTGGCATAACAAACAATTTACTCGCGAAATGTTTAGGTTAATTTACCGTGACACTGCTTGTATTTTTTACCTGAGCCACATGGACAGGGCTCATTTCGCCCAACACGTGGCATTGCCGCTTGTTCTGGTTCAGAAGCTGACTCATGCTTAAACTCTTTTGGCGCTTCATCAGCTTTTCTATGTTGCTCTTCAACCGCTTCAACATCAGACTCTGCTCTAATTTGAACTTTACTTAAAATACCAATAACGTCATATTTTAAGTTATCGAGCAATTCAGCAAACAATTCGAAAGACTCACGTTTAAATTCTTGTTTAGGATTTTTTTGCGCGTAACCACGTAAATGGATACCTTGACGCAAATGATCCATTGCCGCTAAGTGTTCTTTCCAATGCGAGTCTAAGCTTTGTAACATAACTGCTTTTTCAAATTGACGTAAAACCTCAGCACCCACCATTTCTTCTTTGGCAGCATAACTTGCATCTACTTCATCTAGAATTTTTTCACGTAAAGTTTCTTCATGTAAATTGCTATCTTCTTCCAGCCACTTCGAAATAGGAAGTTCAAGCGTAAGTTCGCCTTTAAAGCGCTCTTCTAAGCCAGTAACATCCCACATTTCTTCTAATGATTGTGGTGGAATATGTTGGGCGATCAAACCGTTTACTACGTCAGCACGGATTGCTTTAATAACGTCAGCAATATCTGCCTCATCCATTAATTCATTACGTTGTTCGTAAATGACTTTACGTTGATCGTTTGAAACATCGTCAAATTCAAGTAATTGCTTACGAATATCAAAGTTACGACCTTCAACTTTACGTTGTGCGTTTTCAATACTCTTAGTTACCCAAGGATGTTCTATGGCTTCGCCACGTTCCATGCCGAGTTTACGCATCATATTGGTAATACGTTCTGAAGCAAAAATTCGCATCAGACCATCTTCCATTGATAGATAAAAACGGGTTGAACCAGCATCACCTTGGCGACCCGAGCGGCCACGTAATTGGTTATCTATTCGACGAGATTCATGACGCTCTGTTGCAACAATATGCAAACCACCAGCAGCTAAGACTTTGTCGTGCTCTTCTTGCCAAGCGGCTTTAACTTCTGCAATTTTTTCTTCGCTTGGGTTATCAAGCTTTTCAAGTGTTGTGCCTAAGTTACCACCTAGTACAATATCGGTACCACGACCCGCCATATTAGTGGCAATGGTTACCGCAGCTATTTTACCGGCATCAGCAACAATTTCGGCTTCTTGCTGGTGAAACTTAGCATTAAGTACTTTATGTTTGATTTTTTCTTTCTTTAAAAATGAAGATAAAAATTCAGAGGTTTCAATGCTGATTGTACCCACCAATACTGGCTGTCCTCGCTCAACACAATCTTTAATATCTTCTAAAATCGCTTCAAATTTTTCTTCAGCCGTTAAGTAGATTAAATCAGGTAAATCTTTACGCACCATTGGCTGGTTTGTTGGAATTACTACGGTTTCTAAACCATAAATATGATTAAACTCGAATGCTTCTGTATCGGCAGTACCTGTCATTCCTGACAGTTTATTATAGATGCGGAAAAAGTTTTGGAAGGTAATTGACGCAAGTGTCTGGTTTTCATTTTGAATATCTACACCTTCTTTTGCTTCAACAGCTTGATGTAAACCTTCTGACCAACGACGCCCTTCCATCGTACGACCTGTATGTTCGTCAACGATTACTATTTCGCCGTCTTTTACAATGTAGTCAACGTCTTTTTGGAATAGCTTATGTGCACGCAACGCAGCCATAACATGATGTAATAAGGTTATATTTGCTGCTGAGTATAGTGAATCTCCCTGCTGCATTAAGCCCTTTTCGATCATAATTTCTTCGATATGAACTTGACCCAGCTCGGTTAGATAAATTTGTTTGGCTTTTTCGTCAATGGTGAAGTCGCCTGTGCTTTCTTCGCCTTCTTTATCTTCTTCTTCCTGTTGCACTAATGTTGGTACAACGAGGTTGATATTACGATAGAGTTCAGAGCTGTCTTCTGCTTGTCCAGAAATAATGAGTGGTGTACGCGCTTCATCGATCAGTATCGAGTCTACTTCATCTATCACAGCAAAGTTTAACGGTTTTTGAGCCCGTTCTTCTGGAGAAAAAGCCATGTTATCACGCAGGTAATCAAAACCAAACTCGTTGTTTGTACCGTAAGTAATATCAGAATTATAAGCAGCTTGCTTGTCATCTGGAGCCATCCCCGCAACATTACAACCTACGGTCATGCCTAGAAATTCAAATAATGGACGACACCAATCACCATCACGTTTAGCAAGGTAATCATTCACCGTGATAACATGCACACCTTTACCGGTTAGGGCATTTAAGTAGGCTGGTAAGGTAGCGGTAAGTGTTTTACCCTCACCGGTGCGCATTTCTGCTATTTTTCCAGAGTTAAGTACCATGCCACCGATCATTTGCACGTCAAAATGACGCATGCTAAATACACGTTTACTCGCTTCACGTACTACCGCAAAGGCTTCAGGAAGAATAGTATCAAGCTCTTCTCCTTGCTCAACGCGTTCTTTAAACTCAGGTGTTTTTGCTTTTAGTTCTTCATCACTGAGTGCTTCGAAAACGGGTTCTAGCGCATTAATTTTAGTTACTTCTTTCTGCATTTGTTTAAGTAATCGATCATTTCGACTACCAAACAGTTTCGTCATTAAATTTACAAACATCGTGTTAAACCATATTGAGAAGAATATCTTCAACTGAAAATAAAATGATCGGCAGAGCCGATCACATAAACTTACTTAGTATTGTAATCTCAGTTATATTTTAAACAACTGAAATTCGAGCAAAAATTATTGTTTTGCTTTTCGATAAACGAATTTTTTTGGATCTATTTGTCGGTTATTACGTAAAATTTCATAATGTACGTGTGGCCCTGTTGAGCGTCCTGTACTACCCATCTTCGCAATAACTTGACCTTTGTTAACAACATCGCCTACAGATACTTTAACTACTTTATTGTGGCCGTAGCGAGTTTTTAAGCCATCACCATGATTAATCTCAATTAATTTACCATAACCATAACGATCACCGGCCCAACTCACAACACCTGAAGCCGTAGCAATAATGTCAGCATTTTCACTGCCAGCAAAATCTACACCCTTGTGCATTGAAGGCTTACCGTTAAAAGGGTCTTTACGTATACCAAAATACGATGACAACCATCCCTTAGTAATTGGTCGACCAGATAAATACCGTGTATTCTCTATATGGTGTCCAAAACTGACAGATTCAAGCATTTTTAATTGTTTTTCTTCATGTCCTAGCGTTTCCCCTAAAGTAGTAATATTGTGTAGTAATTCATCTAAGCTTTCTTGCTTATTGTCGTTACTATCAATCATGGGTCCGCCACTTGGGGGAGATTGCTCAAAATTGAACTCATTATCTGGAATGCTAGCTTCTTCTGCTAAGCGATCACCTAAGGCATTTAACCTCAGTACTTGGCTTTGTAATTCCGCCAACTTCATGGTTACTGCCGTTACTTGGCTATTTACTTTAGGATCATCAATGTTGGGAAGGCTGGACATTGTGTATGTCGGATTTTGTGGCACATCATCTGCAGAAGCAATTAAATGAACAATAAAACCAGAAATCAAGGCAAAGGCAGCAAGTGCAGATAGCCAATGTAGCTTATTTAGCTTCATTGAAAATCTAACGTTCTTTCCACGGTATAGTAATGTTAAACTCATAATTCATTCATCGTTTAGTTCAGAGCTGACTCATGGCAAGAAAATCTAGAATCCCTATAGACATGTCAGCGCTGTTTAATTCAACGTCAGGCACTTTGGCACAAATAGCCGCAAAAACCAACTCTTTAACAGTATTGTCAGACATTGTACGACAAATTTGCCCCGACCTACCAGCAGATGTCTGGAAAATAGCAAATTTCAGGGCTAATGCTATTATTATTGAGGTAAACTCTGCCGTTTGGAGCCAACGTTTGCAATTCGAAAGAATGAATATTTGCCGAGAATTAACCCAAGTTACTGACAATGTGTTTAATCAGGTAGAAATTAAAATCACCCCTTTTCGCAATAAAGTGCCGGAAAAAACTGTTATACCTAACGCCATTAATTCGACAATTTCAGCAGCAACTGCCGCACAATTATTAAAAATAGCTGAAACCGCACCCGATAGTTTACGAAAAAAACTAGAGAAATTAGCCGCTCACGCTGAGAAAAAATAACCAGAGTAAAGGCGCCTCAACCAGCGCCTATTCTTTAAAGGTTAAAATTGGACCATTTATTCAATTTCAATTAAATTATCGAGTTTATTGGAAATAACACCCAATTTTTGCGTCTGTGTCACTGTCTCTTCAGCACCTGATAATACTTCACTACTAATTAAAGAAATATCTTCGATATTTTTAGCTAAAGAAGTAATGGTTAATGATTGTTGATCTGCGGCCTTGGTAATATACTCATTGAGTTCATTAATCGTGGTTATTTGCTTGGTTACTTGTTGCAAACTCTCGCTTGCCTGCAGCGCATTATCAACCGTATCTTTGGCTTTTCCTCTACTATTTTTCATCACTACATTTGCTTGTTGGCTGCCAGTTTGTAAGTCACCTACGAGTTGATTTATTTCCCGAGTAGCGGTTTGTGTGCGCTGCGCTAATGTTCGCACTTCATCTGCGACAACAGCAAAGCCTCGACCTTGCTCACCAGCGCGTGCGGCTTCAATAGCGGCATTTAAGGCCAATAAATTAGTTTGTTCAGCAATGCTATCAATCGTACTGATAATACTACCAATGCTTTCGCTGCGCTTTGATAAGTGGCCTACAACTTCATTGGCTTCTTGGATGTTGTCTGATAAAAAATGAATAGCTTGTAAGGTTTCTTGCATCTTCTCATAGCTATCAGTTATCCCCTGAGTAATCACTTGCGTGGTTGAGGTAGTATTGTTAGCACTAACAGCAACGTCGCTACTTACTTGCTCTAAATCTGCAATGGCATTAGAAATATCAGTTATATTTGCGCGCTGAGTAAAAATATTCTTTTGGGCTTTTTCGGCGATCACCAATGTCGTTTTTGCGTGTTCATCAACATCACTGGCTTGAGTTTTAATATCTGTTAACACGTTATAAAGCACACTTTGTAAGGTTTGAATGTTTGACGACAACAGTCCTATTTCATACTTAGCCTCTTGGTCTTGCCAAGCGACTAGCTTCCCTTGTTTCAACTTGTCTGCCATCGCTTGTGTGTGCTTTGTTAAGCTAGCTATGGGACGAGAAACATTGTGATATAGAAAGTAGTATACTATGGCAATAACAATCGCAAAAATAACAAAAACTAATCCACTCATTTTTAATGCCCAATCATGGGCTTGTATCATTTTAGATTTAATATTTGTCACGACAGCAAGGCCGCCTAACACTTTCTCTTCAGATATTGGAATACTATGACAACTTGCGCAGCCATCATGCATATTACTCATTAGTGGTATAGATATTTTATAATAGTCATCACTGAGTGTCGTGATTGCGCTTAACTTTCCTTGCGAAAATTGTTCGATCGCGCTTCTTTCAAAGGCAGTTTGAGTTGCTGTGACGGACTTACCAAATGAGGTTAAATTAAGGGCTTTTTCATCGGTAAATAACCTAACCCGTGGAATGTCTTCGCCAAAATCATGGGTAATGGCAGTATCGACTGCTTCAATGGTTTTTATCCAGTTGCTATGAATAATAGCTTTTTTATCGGCATCACTTTCACGGGTAAATTCATCATTAAATTTTACAGTTGAAACCATAAACATTAACACTGTGCGCTGAATTTGCTCATTACTTTGCTGCTCAATACTTTGCAAAGCATCAGCTTTAAAACCATTTAATAAAATAATTGCCAAGACAATACAAGCAATAACACCAACCATCGTCAGTCGCATTAATATATTAAAATTCAGAGTTGAAAAACCTAGCGAACGTTGTTCCATTGTCATAATCCTTTATGTAAGTGTTTTCAAGTCAAGTAATACTTCGCCCAATAAAGTCCAGTAATACCAATTCCATTAAATTAGTGCCTCTTGTGCTGGTTAACATACACCAAGCCTGCGTTGCTCAAATGGATGTGAGTACTTAGGTTTTGTCTGAAACTAAAAACCTGCACGCTCAATCCCAATAGCCAGATATTATTCAATTGATCGTCTTGATTTATTTGTTCCTTCTTATAACAAGATCACAAACTTAATGGAATTGGTATAATAATGTTGAAATGTTGAAATGTTGAAATGTTGAAATGTTGAAAATTAATGTTCTACCCTACTTTTTAATTCATATACTTGCAATCAATACGTAAATTACTTTAACTCTGGATAAGTAAGATTTGTTCAATACTGTCTTTTATCTCATGCCCAACGTTAAAACCATTGATAATGGCAGAAAATGAAACTTATACCAATCAGGTTAAGCTTGCTATAGCCTTTGTTTAATGTGCTAAATCGATTATTTCATTCTAAGTTGCAAGTACACCTTCTAGAGTACAGGCTAATTAATAGCCATAAAAAAACCAGTACATGACTGGTTTTAATTTTTCGGAATTATCAACTAAATCGTATTAAAAAGCTGCTGCGTTAATCTCTTGAAATTGAATAGGCGATTCAATCGTATCTTCATACGTCACCCACTCCCAGCAATCAACTTGTTTAAATACTTCACGTAACAACATGTTATTTAATGCATGGCCAGATTTAAAGGCATTGAATTCACCTAAAATACTGACACCACCCATATACAAGTCGCCAATAGCGTCAAGAATTTTATGTTTTACAAATTCATCATCATATCGTAAATCATCTTTGTTAAGCATACGATATTCATCTAACACGATGGCATTTTCTAAGCTGCCACCTAAGGCTAGATTATGAGAGCGTAAAAACTCAATGTCTTTCATAAAACCAAAGGTACGTGCACGGCTAATTTCTTTGATGAATGAGCAACTCGAAAGATCCATACTCATCGCTTGACAAGTATTAGAAATAACCGGATGTTCAAATTCAATAGCAAAATTAACTCGAAAGCCTTCAAATGGTTTCAATTCAGCCCATTTATCGCCTTCTTCAACACGAATAGCTTTAGTTATACGTAAAAAACGTTTAGCAACATTTGACGTTTCAATGCCAACTGATTGAATTAAATATACAAAGGGTAAAGCACTGCCATCCATGATTGGAATTTCAGGCGAGTCAACCTCAACAATAAGGTTATCAATGCCTAAACCTGCAACAGCAGAGAGCAAATGTTCGACGGTGGAAATCTGAACACCTTGCTCATTCACTAAACACGTACAAAGGGTAGTTTCACCAACAGCTTCCGGAGTCGCGGGGATATCGACAACGGGGTCTAAATCGACTCGGCGAAAAATAATACCGGTGTTAGCAGGCGCAGGACGGAGAGTGATCTGCACCTTTTCACCTTTATGTAGCCCTACACCAATGGCAGAGACACTGTCTTTTAACGTACGTTGTTTAATCATAAATAGCCTTCTTAAGCCTATATTTTGCATTAATTAGCCGCCACTGAATTAAGCGGAGACGTAATATATCAAAAAAGCCTAACAAAATCAATATTCCAACTTTTTAAGCATTATTATTTAACTTTATTAACAGATATTAATCTGCTTGTTTACGTAAAAATGCAGGGATATCTAAATAATCATCAAGCTCTGTTGCTGCCACTTTTTGCGCTTGAGCATTCGCTTCCGGCATAGTAACTGGGTTCGCTGAAAGCTCTGGCTGTGGACTAGGGATATAATCACCACCGACCACTTGTGGTTCTGCGATAGGCGTTGGGTTAACCAACGTAATATCTGGCTTACGATCTGCGCCAATACCTGTTGCAACAACCGTTACTCGTAATTCTTCAGTCATTTCAGGATCAATAACCGCACCAACAACAACCGTGGCATTTTCAGATGAAAAAGCTTTGACCATGTTACCTACCGTTTCAAACTCATCAATGCTGATATCCATACCGGCGGTAATGTTGACCAATATGCCACGAGCGCCTGCTAAATCTACATCTTCCAGTAAAGGACTTGAAATTGCAGCTTCTGCGGCTTCTTCTGCACGATCTGGACCTGATGCTGTACCTGAGCCCATCATTGCCGTACCCATTTCAGACATTACGGTTCTAACATCAGCGAAATCGACATTTATGAGTCCTGGACGAGTAATAAGTTCCGCAATACCTTGAACAGCACCTAATAAAACATTATTTGCTGCTTTAAAAGCATCTAGCAAACTGGTACCTGGCCCTAATACTTTTAATAGTTTTTCATTTGGAATAGTGATCAATGAATCGACATTTTTTGATAAAAATTCAATACCTTGATCAGCGTAATTCATCCGCTTTTTGCCTTCAAAAGGAAATGGCTTAGTGACTACAGCAACAGTTAAAATGCCCATTTCTTTTGCAATTTCAGCAACAACTGGTGCAGCACCTGTTCCTGTGCCTCCGCCCATACCTGCGGCGATAAACACCATATCTGCACCTTTAAGTGCTTCTTTGATAGTTTCTCTGTCTTCTTCTGCACTTCGACGACCAATTTCAGGGTTAGCGCCAGCGCCAAGACCTTTAGTTACATCGTGTCCTAACTGCAAGGTAACATTCGCAGCCGAATTACGAAGTGCTTGTGAATCGGTATTTGCGGTAATAAATTCAACACCTTCAATGGTTTGTAATACCATATGTTCTACCGCGTTTCCGCCTCCACCACCAACACCTATAACTTTGATGATTGCTTCTTCGTTGTGATCTTCCATTAATTCAAACATTTTATTATCTCCGATTTTTATTACGTTTTGTTCCACCAAAACTCTTTTACACCTTTAACTAACCGCTAATGCCGCTAATTAAAATTCGCCTTTAAACCAAGCCAGTATTTTTGAGCCGATACTACCAACTGACTCGCTTTTCTTTTGTTCATTGCTTTGTTGCTGACTTGCTTGCATGCCGTAATGCAATAAGCCGACAACCGTTGAGTATGTTGGGTCGTTAACATACTCTTTCAATCCACATACATCAGATGGTTGTGCTACGCGCGCTGGCATTTGAAAAACTTCTTCTGCAAACTCTACTACACCTTCCATTTTTGATGTACCGCCGGTTAAAACATAACCCGCAGCAATTTGATCTTCTAAACCACATTCGCGTAATTCTTCTTGTATCAATTCAAATAATTCTTGATACCTAGGCTCAACGACTTCAGCTAATGTATGACGTGACATAGAACGTGCCGGACGTCCACCAACACTCGGTACTTCAATGTTTTCTTCCATACTAACCATTTGGCGCAATGCACAAGCATATTGCACTTTAATATCTTCAGCATGACTTAACGGGGTGCGGAATATTTTCGCAATATCACTAGTGACTTGATTACCCGCTACTGGAATTACTGCGGTATGGCGTAAAGCGCCGCCGGTAAAAACTGCGATATCCATTGTCCCTGCACCCATATCAACAACACAAATACCTAGCTCTTTTTCATCATCAGTTAAAATGGCATAGCTAGAAGCAAGTGCTGAAAAAATCAATTGATCAGCTTTTAAGTCACAGCGCTCAACACATTTAACGATATTTTTTGCCATGTCATTTGCACAAGTGACGATATGAACTTTTGCTTCCATTCGCACGCCTGACATCCCAATTGGGCTTTTAATGCCGTCTTGACAGTCAATACTGTATTCTTGTGGTAACACATGTAACATGCGTCGCTCAGCTGAAATAGGCACTGAACGCGCAGTATGAATAACGTTATCAACATCATCCTGCATGACTTCTTTGTCATTAATGGGCACCATACCGTTCTCATTTTGACAACTAATATGCTTACCAGAAATACCAAGGTATACTGAGGTAATATGGCAATCGGCCATTAATTCCGCTTCATTAATAGCGCGCTGAATAGACTGAATTACCAGGTTTAAATCATTGACGCCACCTTTGTCCATGCCACGTGCCGGTTGATTACCAACACCAACGATACTGAGTTGGTTATCAGGCGTTATTTCACCAACAGCTACTGAAATTTTTGACGTTCCAATATCTAATCCAACCACTAAATTTCTTTCAGTTATTTTTGACATTAAGGTTAAACTCTTTCTTTATTATCCGCGGTTTTCCAACCAACGGCTAAACCGGTATCGTATCTCAGGTCAACGTAATCAACTTGTTGACCCTCCTTTTTATTCAATTTAATTTCTGGATAAATGTCCATAAAACGCTGTATACGCTCAACACGACTATCACGTCCTAAATTAATGGTAACTCCATCATTTAAGATAAACTGCCAAGCAAAACGCTCGGTCAGTACTAATTCATCAATGGCTAATTGGCTAAAATCCAATAGTTTGTTCAGGTTTCTAAAATTTTCTAAGGCTATTTGCTCGCTACCTTCTGGACCAAAAAATGCCGGTAATTTTACCGCTAAACGCTGTACGTCAGCCTGAAAGGCTTTGCCATTAGCGTTAATCAAAAAATCACCATTCCAATGGGCAATAGGTTTTTGATCAACAACATAAATTTTCAATTCATCTGGCCATTTTTTTCGTACTGAAACAGAATATACCCAAGGTAACTTTGCCACTTTTTTCTGTACATCATTTACATCTAAGTTGAAAAAATTACCTAAGTTCACTTGCTCTATTGCCGTTTCAATATCTAAACGTGTGGTGTAAGGCATTTCACCAGCGATCGAAATTGACGTAACAGGCGCTGACTCTTCAGAACTTAAACGTTTATTCAAAAAAATTCCGAACGATAATATAGCGACAATAACAGCAACGAAAAACGAAACGCCTAGCCAAAATGACCAGTGTAAACTTGCTACTTCTTCCTTTAAAGGAAGCTGTTTTTCTATTGCAGTTGCCATACGTTACGCACTACCTTTTGCGCTTATCGCGACAATTTCTGTTACTAATTCACTAAAACTTAAGCCGTGAACCTTAGCGGCCTTAGGTACTAATGAAGTTTCTGTCATACCAGGGACTGTATTAACTTCTAATATCTGCCATTGTCCTTGGGCGTTTCGCATAACATCTACACGACCCCAACCTTTTGCGCCTGTGGCATTAAATGCTTTTAAGGCAATAGATTGCAGTTCTGCTTCGTCTTCCACAGAAAGTGAACACGGACAGTGGTATTGTGTAGTGTTAGATTTATATTTAGCATCGTAATCATAAAAATCGTTCGGCGTTTCCATATGGATAACCGGTAACGGCGTTTGCCCTAAAATGGCTACAGTGTACTCTGGACCTTGCACCCAAGCTTCGACCAAAATTTGTTGGTCATAATTAAAAGCAGCAATAAGTGCTTGATGCAATTCTTCGGCATTATTGGCTTTAGACATGCCAATGCTTGAACCTTCATTAGCAGGCTTAACCATGACTACATTGCCTAGCTGTTGTAAAATTTTCGCCGCATCTACCGTCCGATAATGGGCTTTATCAACAATTTCAAAAGCAGCTGTTGGTAGATTTAATGCTTGAAAAACTTGTTTACTGCGAATTTTATCCATCGATAGCGCAGAACCTAATACGTCAGAACCGGTATAAGGAATATTCATATATTGCAGCGCGCCCTGCACACAACCGTCTTCACCACCACGGCCATGTAAAGCAATAAACACACGGTCAATATCAAGTTTTACCAAATCACTCAGACAATAATCTTGAGTATCAATAAGCTGAACATTAAAACCAGCGTCTTCTAAGCCTTTGGAAACCGCGATACCAGAATTAAGTGACACCGCTCTTTCTGCTGATGTACCACCATATAAAACAGCTAATTTTTGCTCAATTAAAGGCTTCATGATTTAACCACCGTTAACTTTTTATCTGTTGCTAAACTACGTGCAATGGCGCCAATATTTCCGGCACCTTGAGTAATAACCATATCGCCATCTTTTAATTGTGCAGCGATTAATTCGGCTAATTTATCGCTGTCACTGACATAAATTGGCTCTATTTGGCCACGTAGACGAATGCTACGCGCTAAACTTTTACTGTCGGCATTGGCAATTGGCGCTTCGCCTGCACCATAAACATCAAGTAAAAATAAGCAATCGACTTCTGATAATACTTCAACAAAATCCTCATAAAGATCACGCGTACGAGAATATCTATGTGGTTGAAATACCATGATCAATCTTTTTTCTGGCCAGCCATTACGCATTGCCGCTATTGTAGCTTTGACTTCTGTTGGATGATGACCGTAATCATCAATCAGCATCATTTTACCTTGCTCAGTGTGTAAAGTAGCTAATTTTTCAAAACGACGACCGATACCCGCAAAATTTTGTAAAGCTTGCTGAATAGCGCTTTCAGCGACACCCTCATCAATGGCAACTGCCACACCTGCTAGAGCATTTAGCACGTTGTGCTCGCCCGGCAAGTTAACGTTAATTGCTAATGGGGCGCTGTCTTTTCGTTCAACAACAAATGAGCTCATACCGGCAGATTGTTGATATTGCGTTGCTCGAACGTCGGCATCTTCGCAGAAGCCATAGGTAATAACTTGTCGACCGATGCGCGGTAATATTTCTCGCACTACCGGATTATCTAAACAAACAACGGCTAAGCCATAGAAAGGTAGATTGTGTAGAAACTCGATATAGGTATCTTTAAGTTTTTCAAAGTCACCTTCATAAGTTTCCATATGATCTTCATCGATATTAGTGATCACCGAAACCATAGGTTGAAGATGTAGGAATGACGCATCACTTTCATCAGCCTCTGCAATTAAATAACGGCTGCTACCTAAACGTGCATTCGTGCCGGCACTGTTAAGTAATCCGCCAATCACAAATGTCGGATCTAAATTTGCCTGAGCGAAAATACTGGCAATTAAACTGGTTGTGGTTGTTTTACCATGGGTGCCTGCAATGGCAATACCATGGCGAAAACGCATTAATTCGGCTAACATTTCAGCTCTTCGCACTACAGGTATGCGCTGTTGATGTGCAGCGACTAACTCAGGGTTTTCAGCATTAATCGCAGTTGAAACCACAATAACACTGGCGCCACTAACATTATCTTCGTGATGACCGATAGTAATTTTTGCACCTAAGGCTGTTAGTCGTTTAACCACTTGGTTTTCACCAATATCAGAGCCAGTAATTTGATAACCTTCATTTAGTAATACTTCAGCAATACCGCCCATACCTGCACCACCAATACCAACAAAGTGGATAGTTTTAACACGGCGCATTTCTGGTGCTCTGTTGTTGGCATGGTTTAATGCCGTATTGCTGTTTATTTCTGTGGTCATTACTTTACTCATGTTTTAGCCACCTCAATACATGCTGATGCAACAAGGTTAGTTGCTTCAGCATGGGCAGCATTGTGTGCAGCCTTCGACATCTGCTGCACAACTTTGTCAGATATGAACAGACTGTTCAGCATTTGCCCAAGTGTTGTACCGTTAAATTCTTTTTGCGCGATTAGTTTGGCCGCACCACAATTAACTAGATACATAGCATTCTTGGTTTGATGATCATCAACCGCATGCGGCAAGGGCACGAATATAGCCGGCTTTGCTGCCATTGCTAATTCAGACACGGTTAATGCACCCGCTCGACAAATTACCACGTCAGCCCATTTGTAGGCTGCGGCCATATCATCAATAAACTCTGTTACTTTGACCTTTTCTTCTGGCAGGCCGTAATTTTGATAACTTTTTAACACTGTTTGCTCGTTACCACCGCCGGTTTGATGCCAAACATCAATACTTTGTACTTTTATCTGGTTCATTGCTTGCGGCACAACATCATTAAGTATTTTCGCCCCCAAACTGCCACCAACGATTAATACTTTTTTACTTGTTGCCGGTTGTTCAGGCATCACATTTTTAATGGCGATAATATTGCTACGTAATGGATTCCCGACCACTTTTGAGGTGACTCTTTTGCTAAATGCACCAGGAAACGCGCTTAACGTTCTGGTTGCTATATAGGACAGAAAACGGTTACTCATGCCTGCAACAGCATTTTGCTCATGCAACACTAACGGAATACTCAGCAACCATGCCGCTACACCACCAGGAGCACTAGCATAACCGCCCATCCCCAAAACCACATCAGGCTTAACCTTGCGCATTATTTGAATAGACTGCAGTACAGATTGCATAATTTTGAATGGTGTTTTCAACCACGTTTGCCAGCTTTTGTTTCGTACACCGGCCATATTAATAAATGATATCGGATAGCCATTTTTCGGCACCAGTTCCGCTTCCATACGCTCAGCAGTACCAAGCCAATGAATGTTCCAACCTTGTTTCACTAATGCATCAGCAACCGCAATACCTGGAAATATATGCCCGCCGGTTCCGCCTGCCATTACTAGCAGCGTTGGGCGCTTTATTTCATGACTTGTTTGTTCAGTCATTGTCGCCCTCGATAAGTTTTGTTTTCTTCAATTTACTTGGTTTCTTCTTAGTGCCTTTATGAGTACCAGTCGTGCGACTAGTTGCTTGAATACTTTGTATTCTAATTTCGTGGTCAATACGGATTAAAATCACCACCGCCATAGTCATGATAATCATTGAACTACCACCATAGCTAATCAAAGGCATGGTTAAACCTTTGGTTGGTACTATGCCTGCACTTGCGCCGATATTAACCGCGGCTTGGAAACAAAACCAAATGCCAATAGCGTAGGCAAAAAAGCCCTCAAAATACTTTTCCTGATTAACCGCTTTTCTACCGAGCAATAGGGCTTTAAAAACTAAAGTCATGCTTAACAGCAATATAACGCTAATACCGATAAAGCCAAATTCCTCAGCTAGCACAGCCATTACAAAATCGGTATGTGCCTCTGGCAAATATTCTAATTTTTGTACGCTGTTACCTAAGCCTTGACCAAATGTTTCTCCGCGGCCATAAGCCATCAATGATTGTGTTAACTGATAGCCACTGCCAAATGGATCTTTCCATGGGTCAAGAAAGCCGGTTACTCGCGCCCAACGATAAGGAGAAAAATACGCTAACATTGACAATAAAGTGATACCAACCCCTGAAATAGCAATAAATTGCCACAACTTAGCACCCGCTAAAAACAACAAACCAAAGGTAGTAACAAACATGACGATAATGGTGCCTAAATCAGGCTGCATTAATAACAAACCGCTTAACACACCAAAAACAAGTAAAGGTTTGGCAAAGCCTTTAACGTTTTCCATCACTTCATCACGTCGCCTAACGAGGTAAGCCGATAAATAACAAAAGAAAAATAGTTTCGCTGGCTCTGCCGCTTGTATCGTTATCGGTCCAATGCCAATCCAACGAGTAGAACCATTAACATTTCGACCTACAATTAAAACTACAACAAGTAAAATAATACCGAGTAACAATAAGTTACTGCTGTATTGATGCCAACGATGCATCGAAATTTGCAAAGTAACGGCAGCAACGCCCAGACTTAACACGATATAAATCATATGACGGACAATAAAATGAAATGGATTAGCAAATAAGCGTTCAGCAATCGGCATTGAAGAGCTGGCCACCATAATCAATCCGATCATATACATGCTAAGTGCAAGCAATACATAACTACGATCAAAGGTAGCAACCGAACGTGACTCAACTTGCAACCATTGTGGCAAAGTCCACTGTGACAAATTAGCAAAGGAGACTGACATTAAACTCTCTCCTTATTGACTAACACTGACTTTATGAACACCACACCACGTTCAACATAGTTTGAAAACATGTCTAAACTGGCACAAGCCGGTGAAAGTAAAACCATATCGCCAACTCTCGCCTGTGTTCTGGCAAGTGATACTGCTGCTGATAATGAATCAACGTGCGAAGTTTTATCTGCTTGGCTTGCTAATCGCAACGAAGCAATAGCGCGCCCGTCTTTACCTAGCGTAATTAAATGCTCGACGTGTTTTGTTAATGCTTGGGTCAACGGCGAAAAATCGGCACCTTTACCATCACCGCCAGCAATTAAAATCAATTTATTGCCGTGCAAAGTTGGAGATAAACCTTCAATCGCGGCCAAGGTTGCACCGACATTGGTGGCTTTTGAATCGTTAATCCAACGAATGCCGTCGTTTGTTTCAATTACTTCACAGCGATGTGCTAAGCCTTTAAAAGTCGTCAAGCTTGCTAGCATCGCGGTTAAGTCCCAACCTGCGCACTTACCTAAAGCTAATACCGCTAAATAATTTAAGGCATTATGAACACCTTGCAATGGTAATTCAGCCAAGGTGCATAATGCTTTGTCGCCTAACATTAAATGGCTTTCGCCATCGAGTTCAGCAAGACCAAAGCTACCAATTTGTGCTGGCTCGCTGCCAAAACTTAACTGTTGACTGTTGATATAACATTCATTGGGTTTAGTGGCATTATCATTGCGGTTATAGAGTGCATATGTGCAATTTTTATAAATGCTTTGTTTAATAGCGCCATAATTTTCAATGGTTTTATGACGATCTAAATGATCATCACTCAAATTCAATACGGTTGCTGCAAGTGCCTTCATACTTTTTACGGTTTCAAGCTGAAAACTTGATAGCTCTAAAACAATAAAGTCTACTTTTTCTTGGTCAATTTGGTCTAATACAGGTAAACCAATATTACCGCCTAACTGCACGCGATACCCTAAGGCGTTACCGACATAATTTAACATTGAAACAACCGTCGATTTACCGTTCGAGCCAGTAACCGCTAGTATCGGCGTATCACTTAATCGGCAAAACAGTTCGATATCACCAATAACATCACAATTTTTGCTAATGGCAGCACTAATCGCAGGTGCTGTAATATCAATACCTGGACTCACAATTAAAACATCTGCTTGGGCGATCAGTGCGTTGTCCCATTGCCCTAACACTAAAGTGTTCTCAGCAAATTGATGTTTAAAATCACCCGGAGAAATAGGCATTGCTCGGCTATCATTTACCGCAAATTCAATTTGATGACGATGTAAAAAACGCGCGCACGACAATCCCGTGATCCCAATACCTAAGATCACGATTCGCTTATTTGCTAATTGCGTCGTTACCGACTGTTGCAATTGTTTATTCACGCGTTTATTTTTACCTTAATTTCAGAGTGGCTAAGCCAATCAAAACTAACACTAAAGAAATTATCCAAAAGCGCACTATCACTCTTGGTTCGGGCCAACCTTTTAACTCATAATGATGATGAATTGGCGCCATACGAAATATTCGTTGACCACGTAATTTGTATGAGCCTACCTGTAAAATTACCGACAGCGTTTCGATAACAAAAACACCGCCCATAATAAATAACACTAATTCTTGTCTAACCAATACAGCGATAACACCTAATGCAGCACCTAAGGCAAGCGAGCCAACATCGCCCATAAATACTTGCGCAGGGTAAGTGTTAAACCACAAAAATCCTAAGCCAGCACCGACAATGGCGGTACAAACAACAACAAGTTCACTCGCTAAAGCGATATGGGGAATATGTAAATATTCAGAAAAATTAGCATGGCCGGTCATGTAAGCAAAAACGGCGAAAGCTCCTGCGACCATAATGGTCGGCACAATGGCAAGGCCATCAAGACCATCGGTCAAGTTAACTGCATTACTAGTACCAACAATAACGAAATATACTAAGCCGATATAAAGCAAGCCTAACTGTGGCAACACGTCCTTAATAAATGGAATAAGTAATGTGGTTTCTTCAGGGCTTTGAGAAAATTGATATAAAAAAATTGCCGTGGCTAAACCAATAACGGTTTGCCAAAAATACTTCCAACGGGCAATTAAGCCATTAGCGTCTTTGCGAATAACTTTACGGTAATCATCAACAAAACCAATTAAGCCGAAGCTGACTAAAACAAACAATACGACCCAAACATAGGTGTTAGTTAAGTCAGCCCACAATAAAACGCTGACTACGATGGAGGCCAGTATTAATATTCCGCCCATGGTTGGCGTTCCAGATTTTACTAAGTGACTTTCTGGACCGTCATCACGAACCGTTTGGCCTATTTGCATATTTTGCAAAGCGCGGATCAATTTAGGTCCAAAATATAACGAGATAATCAACGCGGTTAACGTTGATATAATGGCTCGAAATGTTAAATAAGAAAAAACATTGAAGAATGAATAAAACTGGGTGAGATACTCACCTAACCAAAGTAACATTATGCCTGCTCCTGCATAGTCTGACTGTTATGCCATTGAATAATGTCAGCTACTACGTATTCCATATGAGCACTGCGCGAACCTTTTACTAAAATAGTCACTTGCTGTTCTTCACCCTGAAGTAACTGCTGTAATCGTGACAATAATTTATCTTTACTACTAAAATGTTGAGCCAGTGTCTCTTGTCCTTGATAAAAGGCATCAGAAGCATTTTGACTTAATACGCCTAAGGTCAACAAATCGTCAATATTCTTATTTTTAGCATGTTCGCCAACTTGTTGATGATAACGACGAGCTTCTCCGCCTAATTCACCCATATCGCCTAGAATAAGAATTCTACGACCTGAATAACTTGCCAATAAGTCTGACGCTGCATTGATTGATTCGACGTTAGCATTATAGGTATCGTCAATTAATTTAGTGTTGCTATCAAGTTGATGTAAATTCAAGCGCCCTTTAACCTCAGCCATTTCAGCTAAGCCTAAACGAATATCTCCTAAACTCGCACCAAACTCTAATGCGATAGTCGCTGCCGCCACTGCATTGCAGACGTTATGATGTCCTGGCACAGTTAGTGCGATCTCAACGCTGCCAATTGGGGTCGTTAAGGTAAAATTCGCACAGCCATTGTCATCTAAAACTTCTTGATGACTGTAACAATCTGCGATGTCTTTACAGGAAAATCGCAGCACTTTTTTATCCGTTAAGCGCCATTGCCATTTATCAGCCCACTGTGTGTCTTGGTTATATATCGCAACACCACCAGCATTTAAGCCAGAAAAAATTTCACCTTTTGCGCGCGCCACGCCACATAAATCGCCGAAACCTTCTAAGTGAGCAGCAGCAATATTATTAATAATGGCGACATCAGGTTTAACCAGTGCTGAGGTATAAGCAATTTCACCAATGTGATTAGCGCCTAATTCCACCACTGCAAAGTCATGTTTTTCTTCTAATCGTAATAAAGTCAGTGGCACACCAATATCGTTATTAAAATTTCCTTTTGTCGCCAGTACATTGCCTAAGCGATTTAAAATCGCAGCAACCATTTCTTTTACGGTGGTTTTACCACTGCTACCGGTTATCGCAACCGTTTTAGGCGCTACTTTTGCTTTTACATAAGCGCCAATTTCGCCTAATGCCCTATGCGTATCTTCAACGACGATTTGCGAAATAGTAAGATCATCTTGTGCTTTTTGGACAATAACAGCGCTACAGCCGAGTTCACTGGCTTGCGTTAAAAACTTATGGCCATCAAAGTTTGGCCCTTGCAATGCTAAGAAAACATCACCGGCTTTTAATGCACGGCTATCAGTACTAATGGCGTTAATTGTTAAATTTTCACCTATTAATTGGCCATTAATAGCTTTTGATAGTTCGTTTAAGGTTAACGAGATCATACCGTTACCTCTTTTTTTGATGTATAAAATTCTTTCACTACAGCGCGTTCATCATAATGGCGTTTTTCATTGCCAAAAATAATGGTGTCTTCATGACCTTTTCCGGCACAAAGCACGACATCATCGGCAGCGGCTTGTGTTAATGCTGTTAAAACGGCGGTTTTTCTATCTAATATTTTATCAAAGCGGGTTGTTTTTCCTAAGCCTGCAATAATATCTGCGGCTATGGCATCAGGGTCTTCGCTGCGAGGATTGTCGTTAGTAATGATAATTCTGTCAGCTTTACTTTCAGCCACTTTAGCCATTAGTGCTCGTTTGCCCACATCACGATCGCCACCGCAGCCAAATACTAGCCATAATTTGCCGTGACAATGTAAGCGACAAGCATCTAACGCGCTAGCCAATGCATCAGGGGTATGAGCGTAATCGACTACAGCCGTAGGTTTTCCTGATGACGAAAATGCTTCCATGCGGCCAATAATGGGTACAAGTTGCGTGATTGCTTTGGCAATAGTAGCAAGGTCAATGTTTTCGACCATTAACACAGCAATGGCGGCCAGAAGATTTTCAACATTAAAGTCACCTAACAGCTGGCTTTTAATTTCACATTCACCCTGCTCGGTAACCAGCTGAAAACTAACCCCGTTGGCATGATGTTTGACATTCAAAGCTTGTACGAAGTAGGTATATTCAGCAATATGTTTATCTCGACCATAAACCACAACCGCTTGTGCTTTTGGCCAATTTTCTAGCCAGCTTTGCGCTTGCTTATCATCGCCGTTAATTACGGCAACTTGCTTATTATCGCCAGTAAATATTTCCTGTTTCGCCGCGGCATATGCAGACATGGTCTGATGATAATCTAAATGATCGCGGCTTAAATTTGTAAACACGGCGGTATTGAATAATGTCGCACTAACGCGTTTTTGCGCCAAGGCGTGTGATGACACTTCCATCGCAACATCAGTGATATTTTGTTCAATAAACAACGCCAATAATTGATGCAACTCTGTCGCACCGGGCGTAGTGTTTTCAATGGTTTGCAATTGCGCTAGTTTGCCTGCGCCATTGGTGCCAATAACAGCACAATCTTTCTGACAATAATCGAGTAAGTTAGCAATAATTTGGCTAGTGCTAGTTTTTCCATTGGTGCCAGTAATGCCAATAATATTTAATGACTTTTGTGGTTCACCATAAAACGCTTTTGCAACATTAAATAAATTATCGTTAAGCTGGAAATAACTTAATACCGGTGTTTGAGAACCAGACGCCTGTTCAAACCATGTCAATTGTCCATGCTCTGATAGTGCAGTGGTTTCTTGCAATATCATCGCGCAATTTGCAGATATTGCTTGTGCAACATATTCACGTCCGTCGCGTAAGCTACCAATAACCGCGCAGAATACATCACCGGCACTTAATGCTCGTGTGTCGTTAACTAAGTTAGCTTTCTCAGAGACTGATTGCTGACTAAAATTTGCTTTGAATTGCGCTTCTAATTGTGAGGTATCACTCGATGAAAGCGTAATTTTACCAAAGCTTAAAACCGCTTCAATAGCGGCAAAGTTTCTTGGTGCGTTAGAAACGTCTAAAGCGTGATCAAACATGGTCACGCTCCTTAGGTATACTTTCAACTTTTTGCTCTGTTTTCACAGAGGTCACTCGCGTGTTCGCATCGGGCGGTACATTGAGCAGCCGCAGCGTGCCCTTCATAATTCGGGAAAAAACTGGCGCGGCCACTTCACCGCCATGATATAAATCGCCACCAGGATCATCAATCACCACCACCACCGCAATTTCGGGATCTGAAATCGGTGCTACCCCAGCAAATAAACCAACATAGTCATTACCATAACCACCGGCAAACGCTTTAATCGCTGTACCGCTTTTACCGCCTACGCGGTAACCATCAACTTTTGCTACCGTATAATGTTGATTAACAACATTTTCTAGCATTTCCACGACATTTTGACTATTTTTAGCAGAAAAAATACGTTCATGTTTTTGCTTAGCTAGCGATTGCGCGTCTTGTTTTAAAATTGTTAAGGGTGTTTTAATACCGCCATTCGCTAGTGTTGTGTAAAAACGCGCCAACTGAATCGGGGTAATTGCCACCCCGTGACCCCATGATAATGTCGCTAATTCAAATTTTGACCAACGCGCTCGGTCATGCATCATGCCTGAACTTTCACCGACAAGACCGGTACCGGTTTCTTCAGAAAATCCCGCGTCAAAAAATTTATCAATCAGGTAATTTTTTGGGACTGATAAAGCCAACTTAGTGGTACCCATATTAGAAGAATGAACCAATAATTCTGATAAGGTAATTTTGCCAAGATAACGAGGATCAGAAACACGACTGCCACCTAAGCGCATCCAACCAGGGTAGGTATCAATAATACTGTCTTTTTTTACGCTGCCAAATTCCAAGGCCGTTAATACTGTTAGCGGTTTCATGGTCGAACCCGGCTCATAAATATCAGTAATAGCGCGGTTACGAAAGCGATGTATAGCAACACCAGAGCGATTATTTGGGTTATAAGAAGGGCTGTTAACCAGTGCTAATACTTCACCTGTATTAACATTAGTAACCACTGCTGAGCCTGATGTAGCTTTAAATGCTTTAACCGCGCCTTTTAACTCACGATAAGCCAGTGCTTGAATACGTTGGTCGATACTCAAAGTGATTGTTTTAGGTTGTGTTGACGCTTTTACTGATAAAATTTCTATCTTGCGACCTTTGGCGTCTTTACGATATTTTTTCTCACCGTCTTCACCGGTTAGCAATTGATCATAAACTCGCTCAACCCCTTCAATACCTTTGTCATCAACATTGGTGAAACCAACAAGATGGGCACTTATTTCACCCGCAGGATAAAAACGCTTAGATTCTTTACGTAAATGAATACCAGGGATTTTCAATTCTTGAATATACTTGGCCATTGCCGGTGCGACTTTGCGTTCAATGTAAACGAAACGTTTACCTGGATTTTTAGTGACCCTAACTTTTAGCTTATTAACGTCTTGACCCAATACATCAGCCAACGCCTGCCAATGCTTTGTCATTGACAGAGCATTAGTATCAAAAATTATTTTTGGATCTGCCCACACGGTTTCTACCGGCACACTTATGGCTAATTCATGACCATTGCGGTCTACAATTGAGCCACGTTGTACAGTTTTAGTATTGGTACGCAGTGAACGATTGTCGCCCTGCTTTTTTAACATGTCAGGTTCAAACACTTGAATATAAGCAGTACGCGCCATCAAACCAGCATAAATCAGCACAACAGCAGCTATCACAACGTAAAAACGCCATGCTACTGTTTTAGGATTATATTGTGCTGGTTTTTTCATTGCCCTACTCGTGGTAATAAATCATTGTAATTTAATAATAATTTCCGAGCTTGCATCTGGCCTTGTCATATTCAGTTGCTTTTCTGCGCTGCTTTCGATGGCGCTATGCTCGGCTAAGCTATTCTGTTCTAGTAACAAGTTACGCCATTCAATTTCTAAGGCATCGCGCTCGGTTAATAACACTTCAATTTTACTGGTTGTCTGTCGATTTAAATGGGTAAAGTAAATTACCGAAAACGCTGAGAGCAAAACCAATAATAAAATGCCGTAGATAACTAAATGGCGTTGAATGTCATGCCAAATATCAAGTGTTAACACAACTTTTTGGGTTGCCATACTAAAGCGCCATAATTAGCGCGCTAGCCTCTGTGCCACTCTAAGTACTGAGCTGCGAGAGCGCACATTTTCTTCCACTTCATCTTTTGTTGGCTTTAACTTGCGGCCAATTAAGCTCAAGTTTTTACCTTTATTTAATTCTTCTTCACTGATGGGCATACCGCGTGGTACTTTTTTACCTTGCGAGTGCTTTTTCATAAACTGTTTTACTAATCTGTCTTCGAGTGAGTGAAAGCTTATGACGACCAAGCGACCATCAGTGGCGAGAACTGACAAAGATGCCGCCAATACTTTCTCAATTTGCTCTAACTCGCTATTGATGTAGATACGAATTGCTTGAAAACTGCGTGTTGCAGGATGCTTTTTCATCTCTCTTTGTGGTGCAGTTTTCTTAATTAATTGCGCTAATTGCCCAGTGCGTGTCAACGGTGTTACTTCACGTTCATCAACAATGGCGTTAGCAATGCGCCAAGCATGTTTTTCTTCGCCAAACGTACGTAGCACCCATGTAATATCTTCAACATCAGCAACCGCTATCCATTCGGCTGCTGTTTGGCCACGCGTAGTATCCATACGCATATCAAGCGGGCCATCTTTCATAAAACTAAAGCCGCGTTCTGCTTCATCAAGCTGTGGAGATGAAACGCCAAGGTCTAATAAAATACCGTCTATTTTTTCAGTTAACTCATGCTTATCAACAATCATTTGTAAATCAGCAAAACCATGATGTTCGATAATAAAGCGCGGATCATCGGCATACTTTTCTGCCGCGGCTATTGCTGTTAAATCTCTGTCTATCGCAATCAAGCGCCCGTTTGGCCCTAGATTTTCAAGAATTAAACCTGAGTGACCGCCACGACCAAAAGTACAGTCGATATAAGTACCTTCTGGTTTTATAGCGAGTCCTGTAATCGACTCGGCAAGCAGAACTGAAATATGTGCATTATCGTGTTGCATTATGAGTTTATCGACGCCATCTAGTTATCATTATTTTATTCAACGATTTATCATAAAGATAAATCAAGTAAACGGTCAGTGAGCTCTATTTCACCTGACTGAATTTTCGCAATGCCTTGCTGCATTTGGTTTTGCCAAGCGCTATCATTCCAGATTTCAAACTTTCTCAACTGACCGACCAACATCAAGTTCTTTTCCAAGCCCGCATGTTGTCGCAGTGGTCCATTAATTAATAAGCGGCCACTTTTATCAATTTCGCAATCTGAGGCATTACCTAATATCACTTGTTGTAATAATCGCTCTTGTGGATTCATACTCGACAATCCACAAAGTTTTAATTCTATTTCTTCCCATTCGGGTAGCGGGTATAACAATAAACATGGATGCTGAATATCCACGGTACAGACCATTTTTCCTTGGCAATCGGCAAAGAGCTCCTCGCGATACCGCGTGGGCATCGTAATTCTATTTTTGCTGTCGAGCGTTATTGCGCTAGTGCCTCTGAACATAATCCACTTTATTGTTTTGGGATCACCTGTGATCCACTAATTCCCACTTTTTCCCACATTGATACAGTTTAGTGAGTAAAGCGAACTTATGTCAAGCAAAGTTTTCGTAAATCGATCACGCTGAGTGCCTATAAAATAAAGGCTTTGAGGGAAGTGAATGAAATTGTGGGCTTTTGTGGATCTGTTACCCAATTTAGCCTGAGAAATTAATTATTTTTAGCTAAAAAAGTAATTTTAGTGTCACAAATTAGCGACAATAACGGTGAAGTTGCGCTATCAGTGGTGTTTATGAACGGCATATAGGTTAAAACGCTCTCCCTTTAACCTAATCGCTAACTTATCCCCTAATACATAAAGTTCTTGGCTATAAAAGCTCAAGTGTGAAAAGGCTAAGGCAGTATGTTGCTCAATACTGCTCAATAAATAATGATAGCCTTGCTCGGTAACACCAATATGTTCGACGATGACATTATCAGGCTGTTGCTGACATAACTCAATATCATTAGGCTTAACAAGTAATTGGTAATTAAGTGTCGTGTTACTACTTTTATCTACTAAAGTGTTAACGAGAGCACAGTTGGCTAATTGGCCTATTAAGCTAGAAATAGGTAAATCATTTTTATACGCCTTTAATACGACCGGCAGCCAACTCCCCAGCTGTAAAAAATCAGCCACTTGCCAACTATTAGGATGTTGGCAAACCTGTGCAGGTGCACCTATTTGTAATACTTTACCTTGGTGCATAACCGCAATTTTATCAGCAAAAGTAAAAACTTCATCTTTGTTGTGAGTAACAAAAATGGCGGTCATACCTAAACGCTTTAATAACTGCCTAATTTCAATCATTAACTCGTTACGTAATCTGGCATCGATATTTGAAAAAGGCTCGTCGAGTAACAGTAAGCTAGGCTGTGGTGCCAATGCACGAGCAATAGCGACTCGCTGCTGCTGTCCACCAGATAATTGATGTGGGTAACGTTGCCCAAACTCTGCTAATTCGAGTAAAGCCAGTAATTCTTCACAGCGCTTACCTTGTTCTGCTTTGGTTAGTTTTTTCAGGCCAAAGCAAATATTTTCATTAACACTTAGATGAGGGAACAACGCATAATCTTGAAATATCATACCGATATTACGTTCTTCAGCCGGCAGCATGTTAGCAATACTTATTTTGATTTGCTGATTTTCACTGGTGTTAATTTCGATGGTGCCAGCACTTTGTGCAATAAAACCAGCTAAGGTATTAAGCAAGGTTGTTTTACCACAACCGCTGGGGCCAACAAGCCCTATTATTTCACCTTTTTGCAGTGATAAATCAACTTGCGATAAAATTACTTTTGATTGTAATTCAACCGCTAAATTTTCAATATTAATAAGTGGCTTCACTTGCTGTCCTTCTGGCGGTTAAGAAAAATAATAGGTAATAAACCAAACAACACAATTAAGATAGCGCCTAACGCGCCTTGTTCTAAGCGTTCATCAGAAATAAGCTGATATATCTGGGTACTTAATGTTTCAAAGTTAAAAGGTCTTAATAACAATACCGCAGGTAACTCTTTCATGGCTTCAACAAACACTAACAACCAAGCCACTAGAATAGATGATTTTAATAGCGGTAAATGTACACGAAAAATAGTCGATAGGGTTTTTACACCTAAACTTCCTGGCGCTAAATCAAGTGACTTAGGGATTTGACCAATACCTGCGTTAATTGTGCCATTAGCGATGGCTGAAAAGCGCACCACAAAGGCAAAAACGATGGCAAATATCGTACCTGATAGAATTAACCCAGGGGCTTTAAAATCAAACGCTTTGGCAACGTCGTTAATAGCATGATCTAATGGGCCAAAAGTGGCTAACATCGCCATAGCAAGCACTGTACCTGGAATGGCATAACCAAAACCAGAAATTTGCAGTGGTATCATACGAGCGCGACTTTGATGTAAACGTTGAAATAAAGCCAGCATTAGTGCAATTAATGTGGCGATGGTGGCACTATAAGTCGCAATTTTGATACTGTTTTTGCCCGTAGCTATTAAGGCAACAAGCTGATTGTAGTCGGCATAATCGACAGCCATTGCTAGCAATAAAATAACCGGTAACAAAAAACCAGAAAAAACTAAAAACCAACAAAATATACTGGCAATTATTTGCTGAGCAAAAGAGAGTTGCTTGCGCTCATGTTCTGTATTGGGTCGGCTAGATTGATGGCGTTGTCCTGCTCTAGCCCGTTGCTCGGCAACCACGATAAATAAAATAAACAGCATCAGCACACTGGCTATGGCATTTGCCGCGGCAAAATCGCTGTAACCCAGCCAAGTATCGTAAATAGCCGTCGTTAAGGTATTAACAGCAAAGTATTGCACGGTGGCAAAGTCGGCCAATGTTTCCATGGTGACGAGTGCTAATGACACCGCAATGGCTGGGCGAGCTAAAGGTAAGGCCACTTGGTAAAAACTTTGTCGCTCCGTGCAGCCCAATAACCGACTTGCTCTTAACAGGTTTCGGTCTTGTTGCTCAAAAGCAGTACGTGTCAGCATGTAGACGTAAGGAAACAATACCAGTGCAATAACAACCGCCGCACCGCCTATGGTTCTAATATCAAAGAAGTAATAATCATTGGGAGATTGCCAATCAAACCAAGCACGTAATAAACGTTGCACAGGGCCGGCATAATCAAATAAATCGGTATATAAATAAGCCACCAGATAGGCAGGCATTGCCAAAGGTAACATCAGTAACCATCTTAACTGCTTGCCCATAACAATATTAGTTTGACTAATAAGGGCGGCAGCCGGTACACCAAAGCAAAATGACAGCAAAGCCACCAATACACCAAGCACTAACGTATTACGAATATACTCAGGTAATACCGTAGCCCATAAATGCGTAAAAAGATCGCTAGAGGTATTAATGCTCCCCCATAACATCACCACAATTGGCGACATTAATGCTAAGGCAAAAAACCAGCTGAAAAACTTCCAACTGGTATTTTTGTTACCGGTAAGCACGAGTTGCGATCTTAATGATAATGGTTATAAATCAAATTGTGCTTTATCTAGCAAAATCAAAGCGGTTTTTCTTTGTTTAGCGATAGTTTCAAGTGATAAATTATCGGCTTTAAATTGCCCCCAAGAAGCCACTAATTTAGAAGGTTCGACTCCTGGACGCACTGGATATTCCATATTGGTTTCTGCATACATTTTTTGTGCAGGCGCTGACACTAAAAAGTTCATTAAAGCCAATGCATTAGCTTTATTAGGCGCATATTTGGCCATAGCCATTCCAGAAATATTGACATGGGCACCACGATTACTTTGATTAGGGAAATTAATATAAACAGCGTCAGCCCAGACCTTTTGTTTTTCATCTTTTAGCATATTGCCAAAGTAATAACTGTTGCCTAATGATATGTCACATAAGTTTTGGTGAATAGCTTGCACTTGTGCGCGATCACTACCTTGGGGTTTACGCGCTAAATTAGCTTTAACTTTTTGTAGCCAGGTTAGCGTGTATGCTTCACCGTGTTCTGCGATCATAGACGCGACTAATGCAACATTGTAAGGATGCTTACCACTGCGAGTACAAATTTTACCTTGATACTTTTCATCAGCAAGGTCTTCATAATTAAAATCAATTTCACCTAATCTTTTTGCTGAGTAAATATTACGAACGCGTGTCGTCAGCGCATACCAAGTATTGTCCAATGCTTTATATTGCGCTGGAATTGCTTCAGTCAGCTCAGTAGATTCAGCTGCTTGCAGTAAGTCTTTTTCTTTTAATTCAATTAAACGACTAATATCAGTGGTTAATAAAATATCAGCGGGGCTATATTCACCTTCACGTGCCAGTCGTTCAGCCATACCTTGTTTTGCAAAAACTACATTAACCTTAATGCCAGTTTCTTTAGTGAACTCATTAAATAAAGGTTCAACCAAAAACGGTTGACGGTAAGAGTAAACATTCACATCGTCATTTGCTGCTACATGAATACTTGCACCTAAAAGTGCGACGAAAACAAAAGAAGAAAACCAGATTTTATGCAACATGAAGCCCGCCTGAAAAATTATAAAATTGATGAATTTATATATGCCGCAAGACTAATGAAGATACCGAACTCTGTCAAGGTTTTTGCGAACTATTCTCATTCAACTTTTATAAAGTTTCTATAAAAACAGTTGATATAAATTGATAAAAACAAGCAATAAGCGCTATCTTTAGGCTAGTGACTAATTTTAGCTTCTAAAAAAGCCTTGCTGGGTTCATCAAGGCAACGGTTAGAAATATAGTGCCTATTGCCTTTATGGCTTATTAGCCAGCCATTATCTGTGGGAGTTAATCGCTCTATATCACTAAATTGCATATTGTTATCATTATAGAATGACGATATGTGAATACTTTCTTCGTTGATTTGTAAACTGACCTCAGCTTTGGCTACTTTACTTAACATCTGACGTGCAACCCACCACGATTTTTTATAGTGGCTACTAACAATCTCCAATATACCCAAAGAAAAAATAAACCACGCCGCATAAGGATTTAGTTCTGAGAACATCACCAATGCTGCACCAACCAGTACCAATAACGCTCCTTTTTGATATAAAGAGATAAATGTTTGTGCTTGAACAGATTCGTCAAAGCATTCACTAAAATGAGATTTGTCTAAAATAAAGTTTGTTTGGTAACTAAAAGAGCTGGTCATAATACCGTCATAATCAATAAAGTTAGCCACATTTTACCTATATCTTGAGTTAATTACTATTTTGTCATTTCAAACTTTACTGTTATCCATTATTTATGGCTTATGATGACCTTTATGAATATTCCCTTCATTAAGATAACGCTGACTTTAAGAAAATTTAGACAATAAAAAACCGCGATTAACGCGGTTTTTAAAGTAAAACTTATAAAGCTTAGCCGTTGATAAAATCAACACCTTCTTTGATATCTGCTTTTAGTGTTGCAAGCATGTCATTTTTTGCTTTTTCTTCAAAAGCACTTAGCTCGCCGTATGGTAATATTTCAGTAATACCATTAACACCTAAACGTACTGGGTGAGCAAAAAATGGCGCATCACCACCTTCAACTTCTACGTAAGCGTAATCAACAACGTCTTCACCTTGTAAACCTTTAACTAAAGATAAACAAAAACGAGCAGCAGCTGCGCCCATTGAAAGCGTAGCAGAACCACCACCAGCTTTAGCATTTACAACTTCAGTACCCGCATTTTGAATGCGTGGCGTCAACGCTGCAACTTCTTCATCAGAGAAAGTAACACCTTCAACTTGTGAAAGAAGTGGTAAAATTGTGGTACCTGAATGGCCACCAATTACCGGTATTTTCACTTCGCTTACGTTCAAGCCTTTTAATTCAGCAATGAAAGCTTCAGAACGAATAACATCAAGAGTTGTTACGCCAAAAACACGGTTTTTATCGTAAGTACCCGCTTTTTTGAAAACTTCAGCAACAATTGGCACTGTACCGTTTACTGGGTTAGTAATAATACCCACTAACGCTTTAGGACAACTTGCAACAATGCCTTCTGCTAAGGTTTTAATAATACCAGCATTAACAGCAAATAAATCTGCGCGGTCCATACCTGGTTTACGTGGCATGCCCGCGGGAATAATTACAATATCAGCACCTGTTAGCGCGCCAGCTAGATTGTCAGCACCAAAACCAGCAACTTTTACCGCTGTTGGGATGTGTGATAAATCAACGGCAACACCTGGAACCACTGGTGCAACGTCATATAAAGATAGCTCAGAACCTGCAGGTAATTGAGTTTTTAATAGTAAAGATAACGCTTGGCCGATTCCGCCAGCAGCGCCTAGCACAGCAACTTTCATTCGATGTCTCCGAAGATTTGAGTAATTACGTAAAATTTGTCGGCCAAAAGATATAGCATAAATGGCCAAAAAACAATGATTATTCATCTGTATTGACTTATAAGGATAACGTATAATAAAAATTATGAAATAATACTTAGGTATAAAATAGGTATTATAAATCAATAATAGTCGACCATAATTTATTACTTCATGGACCTATATGAGCGGACAACAAAAACAAGAAGCGTTAGTACAAGCATTCAAAGATTTATTAAATCAGGAACAATTTAGTTCGCAAGGTGATATTGCCGAAGCTTTAAAGTCTCAAGGTTTTGAGAATATTAGCCAATCTAAAGTATCACGCATGTTAAGCAAGTTTGGCGCAGTACGAACGCGTAATGCCCGCCAGGAAATGGTTTATTGCTTGCCTGCAGAACTAGGTATGCCCACCGCTAAAAGCCCACTTAAACAACTTGTACTCGATATAGAGCACAATGACGTGATGATCATTATTAGAACTAGTCCTGGAGCGGCTCAATTAATAGCCCGCTTGCTTGATAGCTTAAGTAAAAGTGATGGTGTACTCGGTACGATTGCGGGTGATGATACTATTTTTATTGCCCCAACTGATGTCAAAACCATTAAACAAACCATTTCTAGACTTGAAGCGTTATTTTTGAAAAATTTAACGTAAGCATTGGCTTGAAAATTTTGTATTACTCAACGCTATAATGTTTATCTTTTAAGTACTATAGCGTTGAAACTAAAGCGCGGCATTACTCACCAAGCTGCGCCAAAACATTTAAGCTCGGCACAAAAAAGGCTGCACCGGTTTCAGCTTGGGTGTATTTAAGCAGATGGTCACTATGTCCATGAGCATCACCACCAATCATACTTTTAAGCATTAATTCGAATGGTTCAGGTGAGTGACAATAGGCAACAAAGAACAACCCCTGTAGTTTCATATCACCATAAGGCATGCTTTGTCGTAATATTTCAATGCTATTGCCTTCACTATCTTTTAGGTTCACTCGCTTAATATGTGATGTTGGCGCTTTATTCTCTTCTGAGTACTCATCATTATTAACTTTAGTCCGTGAGAAAACATCTTCTTGATCTTTTACTTCCAATGAATTCCACAAATTTAGATTATGACGATAACGCTGAATATGTAAGTAACTGCCCGCAGCAAACTCGGCATCTTGTTCTGCATTAATCAGTGCAACACGGCGACGATGATGCCCTTGAGGGTTTTCAGTGCCATCAACAAAGCCACTTAAGTCTCGACCATCTAAAAAGCGAAACGCTCGTACTTGCTCGACCAATTCAACGCTATCGGCCAATAGTTGACACACTTTTGTCGCAACAATGTGATTTACATCGGCTCGATCACCACGAATTTCAATATAAAGATCATAATTATTCGCTGGCGCGGTACGATCTTCAACCGCCATTTCTGGAAATTGTCGTAAGTGCTTTGGCCGGCCTTGTGGGTATAATTCATCCCAAAAGTTGGTACCTATAGCAATAACGCCCGCTAAATTAGCTTCTGAAAAACGATCAGCATATTTATCAAATAAGGCCGGCAAACGAGATAGCGCTTTACGTAAAAATAAATTTTTATCATCTAAAGCATTAAATAATAAATAATAACCGTGAAGACTAGGCTCCGCACAAACGCCAAACTGCTCTCTTGCCATCTAACAATCCACTAATAAATATATCGATTAATAGCTTAATTTTACACAGTTTATGACTAATGGCAGTAAACTTTGAAAAATATTTATAACCTTCGCTATTTTCCAGCACGCTTATGGAGCTATCAATCAGATAAAAATAAAAAACCTGTGTAGGTTAATACACAGGTTTTACAGTTTTATAGCAACTTAATTCACTTAAATGATTTAGCCACGGGTAAACTCAGGGTAAGCTTCCATGCCACAATCAGCTTGATCACAACCCTCATATTCTTCGTCTTCGCTGACTCTAATGCCCATTACTTTTTTCAGTACGAACCAGACAACAAAACTCGTAACAAACACCCAAACAAAAATTGTTGCAGCACCAATTAACTGACCACTAAAACTTGAACCACTGTTGGTAATAGGTACTAGTAATAGGCCGAGTAAACCAACTACACCGTGTACTGAAATAGCACCAACGGGATCATCAATTTTTATTTTATCTAAGCTGATAATTGACAACACAACAACGATACCCGCAATAGCGCCGAACAAAGTTGCCTGAATAGGCGTTGGTGTAGAAGGTTCAGCAGTAATAACCACTAAACCAGCTAATGCACCATTTAACGCCATGGTTAAATCTGCTTTTTTAAATAGTATTTTAGCAAACACTAAAGCACCTATTGCACCTGCAGCTGCGGCGGCGTTAGTATTAAGGAAAACCATAGCAACTGAGTGTGAACTAGCAATATCGCCAAGTTTCAATACTGAACCACCATTAAAGCCGAACCAGCCCATCCATAGAATGAATGTACCTAAGGTTGCCATAGGTAGATTTGAACCCGGTATTGCATTTATTTGACCATTTTTACCGTATTTACCTTTACGTGCACCTAACAGTAAAACACCTGCTAATGCCGCTGCTGCTCCAGCCATATGTACAATACCTGAGCCAGCAAAGTCAGAGAAACCAAGTTCAGATAAGGTATACATGCCAAACACAGCATTACCGCCCCAAGTCCAGCTTCCTTCCATCGGGTAGATAACACCCGTTAACACTACGGCAAAGGCTAAAAACGCCCATAATTTCATACGTTCAGCTACTGCGCCAGAAACAATTGACATTGCAGTTGCGACAAAAACCACTTGGAAAAAGAAATCAGATGCCGCTGAATAAATGGCTGCACCGGTAAAACCATCTTCACGAGTAGTAAAGTCAGCTAAAACTTTAGCAGGGTCAACCGTTTCTATTCCTGATAAAAACATCCCGCCACCATACATAATGTCGTAACCAACAAATAAGTACATCATGCAAGAAATAGCATAGAGTGCGACGTTTTTCGTCAAAATTTCTGTGGTGTTTTTAGCGCGAACTAAACCCGCTTCTAACATTGAAAAGCCAGCGGCCATCCACATTACTAGCGCACCACAAATTAGAAAATAAAAGGTGTCCATTGCGTACTGAAGTTGAAAAATATTTTGTTCCATGATTTTGCTCCTATATCGCTTCTACGTCTTGTTCACCAGTACGAATTCGTACGGCATGCTCAAGGTCATAAACAAATATTTTGCCATCACCAATTTTACCGGTATGTGCAGCTTCTGCTATCGCATCAACTAACCGTTGCACAACCTCATCGTTTACCGCAATTTCAAGTTTGACTTTCGGGAGAAAATCTACTTGATATTCAGCACCACGATATAACTCGGTATGTCCTTTCTGGCGACCAAAGCCTTTTACTTCACTAACTGTTAGCCCTTCAATACCTATTTCAGAAATTGCCTCTCTGACATTATCAAGCTTGAATGGCTTTATGATTGCACTTACTAGTTTCATGTTTTATATCCCTAATTATTATTATCTAATACATATCAAGCTTTATGCCAAGCTGAATATGTCTTATAAAACAATTACATAAATATTTCACAAGTAGTACAACCGCACCATGGCAGTGCAGATGAAATTGATTTGTAAGCTACTGGTGCAATGTTTTTAGCAAAAAAGTGATTACAATATAGGTGGTGTGATATGTAGGGGTAACTTCAATAGGCTAGAGCAGTGTTCAATGATTAAACACACTGAATTAAAGCTATGTTTATCTAACATCCTCTACTTCAAGGAATGCTATAAGAATGTGACAAAGAAACGTTCTTAAATATGAGCGGGATCAAAAGTGCCAATAAAACAAAGTGTTTAGGTTCACTTTACTTATAGATTAGCGATTAAAACTAATCCGGTATCAATAAATATTTGAATTAATGTAGGTGGTATAAAGTGGTTAACGACTCAACATTAAAAAATTGTCGCAGCACCTGGATTGATAACGGATAAAATACTTAATCGCTCAAGATCACAAAAATTAATGGCACCTTGCAAAATATTTTCATCTATAGGTAACTGCTGTAAAGCATCTTCGGTTAATAGCAACTCAATAGCATGCGAGCTACAATCAAATTGGCTCAACATAATGCGTTTCGATAGATACAGTAGTTTAGTTTCATCTGTGCTATAGGCAAAGTCGCTATTATCTTGATTACGAATAGGTTCAATAATGCTATAAGGTAATTGCCATTGCTTTAAAAGCTCTGCAGCGCATTCTCCATAAGAAAAACCCAGTGTTTGTCGTTGCTTATCCCAGGGTAACTCGGTGGATGTAAATTTGTTAGCGGCTGATGCTTTTTCTGGAGACAGTTGCTGAACAACAAGCTCGCCCAAGTGATGAAGTAACCCTATTATAAACAAACGTTCCGCATTTGGGATCTTAAGTGAAACCCCAACATATTTAACAATCAGTGCACAATCAACACTTTTACACCAAAAATCATCTAAGTAGTCTTGCGCTACATTTAGCTCTTTAAACGCACGACTAGTAAAAAAAGCGATCACTAAGTTATAAACTTCAGTGATCCCTAGCACGAGTACGGCTTTCGAAATGGTATCAATTTTTCCAGGATAATTAAAAAATGTGCTATTCGCGAGCTTTAAAATGGTTACAGTTAATGCAGGGTCCAGAATAATAACATCGGCAATGTCGTCAATCGTCGAATCTTCATTATCGATCAACTCTTTTATGCGGACAAAAGAATCTGAAAGTACAAATATTTCACTGGCTTGTTGTGCATAGTCGTTCACATTCATCATAATGATCCTAAAATCTCTTTTATCGCTATAAATAACTCAGCTAAAAGTAAACCTTCGTGTAGTAAATTCAGTTTAGCCTATATAAATTAATTATCCTTTAAAAATAATTAACTTACCTGCAAACTGACATGATACGAAGTAAATTTACGTAAGTTAATCACCCCAGTTTCAAAAATTAAATATTGCCCTTTTATACCCATTAAAACACCTGAAACCTCAGGCGTTTTATCAAAGTTAAAAGATGAAATTTTTGTTAAATATTGCTTAACAGGGAAATGCAGGTCAACAACATCTTCATCCAATTCAGTTACAGCATCACTACCATATTTAAGACTAACACTTGCCAATTTTTCTGCAATTTTAGGCTTCAACTCTTCAGCAACAGCTTTTAAATCTAGTGTTTCAGCGCTACCTTTAAGCATCGCCCGCCAATTAGTTTTATCGGCAATAAATTCAGCTAAGGCAATTTCTACTAACCCTGATTGTAAGCGAGTGCTCACTTTAAAAATAGGCAATGCTTGGGTGGCCCCTTGGTCAATCCAGCGCGTTGGAATTTGGGTATGTCGAGTAATACCAACCTTTAAGCCCGAAGTATTTGCGAGATAAACATAATGAGGGATCATACAATTGCTTTCGCCCCATTCTGGCTCTCGACAGGTACCTTGCTCAAAATGGCAAGTTTCTGGCTTCATAATACACATGTCACATTGCGCAAGTTTTTGCATACAAGGATAACAATAGCCTTGAGAGTAACTTTTTTTAACTTTTCTGCCACAATGCTGACAATCGATATGACCACTAAAATTCAGTGTCAGGTGCTTGCCTATAAGTGAATTTAGCTCAACTTCTTCTTCGCCAACCACCATACGATAATTTACCGTACCATCTGCCGCTAAATCCGCACGCATTTTACGCAGCGCACCTATTCCTGTTTGTAACATAGTTCAACCTATTATTTCTTAAGACCCTATATAGTATAAAAATCGCTAACTAGCAGCCAGTATTAATTCATTTTTATCTCGAATATCGACAAAAAAATTGCGAAAATGATTTATTAGCTCTTTGATCAGACTTTATTACTATGTGGTATGTTTATTTTCTTCGTTGTGCCGACAATAGCCTTTATGCTGGCATTACCACCTCGCTTGAGCGACGTGTTCTTGAGCATAACGAATGCAACAAAAAGGGATCAAAATATACCCGAATGCGCCGCCCAGTATCTCTAGCTTATGCTGAATCTCAGATTAATCGCCAGCAAGCAAGTCGTCGAGAATATCAACTTAAACAACTGAGCAAGCAAAACAAGGAACAACTCGTTAATAATTATTCATTAACTAATAAAACAGATATTTAACCGTATATTCCTCTAAAGGCCTTATTATTACTGGTCTGCTTAGTGATTTAAATATTAATAACCTTCGATTTCAGCAAGGCTAACTGATAGAATAGCGCCGATTTTAATAGCTTAAAGTGATGACAAGTATCCATGTTTTTAGAGAATTATTGCCGAATTACGGATGATAAAATTAGTTTCACACGTCAACAGGCGAGTGATTTTGCTAAACAAATTGCTGATGATTTTAATCCCTTACATGATATTGACGCCAAACGTTTTTGTGTTCCTGGTGACTTGCTGTTTTCATTGATATTAGAGCGTGCAGGATTGCACCAAGAAATGAGCTTTAAATTTTCTGGCATGGTAACAGACTCAACAGCGTTAAATATTCCAACAGAAATAAAAACATCTGCGAGTATTATCGACGATAAGCAAAAAGAATATTTGAATATGTCGGTTGCTGGTAATTGCACCAAAAACAGCCAATCAATTGAAGCTTTAACCCGTGCTTATGTTGAATTTTCAGGCCATACTTTTCCACATATTCTTGTCGAATTAATGAAAGAAAATAAGGTTATGATCAACCCAACTCGCCCTATGGTTATGTATGAAAGTATGTCTATTCATCTTGATAATCTTGATTTTAAAGACATCACATTACGTTTATCATCAACCACTTTAGCCATCGAAGGCAAACGCGGTAACGCCTGTTTAGCATTTGATTTAGTATCAGAAGAAAAGGTGATTGGGCATGGTAAAAAGTTCATGTTACTAAGTGGCTTAAGAGACTATTGCCAAGAGACAATAGATAATATTGTTGCGCATTATAATAATTCTAAAGCGCAGTATATCGCGCAAAAATAATTAAACCCGAAATTAGCCGCTACTGGGATGTGATAAAAATGAGTAATGCTGATAAAGCCAATTACTCATTAAAATCGTTACTTGAACTTAAACTAGTAACTTAAATTGTCAGTAATGCACCTTTCAGCAAGCTGTGCGATTATCGGCGTAATTTCCTTCCCAACCAATGTATACCTTGATCAGCTTTGACTGCCGCCTGACGAAAATAACGTTGGCTTCTTTTTAGCCACACTTTTGCCCAATCGTATTCCAAACTTAACAAGGCTAACCCGAGCGGTATAAATAGCACTGCAGGACCGGGCAATAATATAAATATCATGCCAATCAATAAACATAAAAAACCTAACATAGTGCGTGCTGTTCGCATTATTTTTTCTGCTATATTATTTTGCATATAAAAGCCTATAAGCTATTAAATTATCTGTTTAGCTAACGATAAAGCAAAAGTCGTTCCAAAAAAATTATAACTATTTATCAAAGAGATAAAGTTTCTTCACTTTAAAAACATGATAATAAAGTAGTGTAAAAGACAACATATTAGCCACTATTACAAACACAAGGCTAATAGCTTTTGTCAAATTCCGTTTGCTGGAGACGTTTGTCTTCAACACATGCGGCAAACTGTTGCGTTGATTTAGGGCGAGCGCACATTTTCGCTGGTTGATAGAATGTCAGCCAAGCCTGTAATTTTTCACCTTGATATTTTGAACGCATTACCACAGGATTATTGCTGGCAAAAGGTACTAAGGGTTTAATTTTTTTATATGGCTTGTGATCACTAGGTGGACTACTAATTTTTTTTGGTTTTTTCTTATGGGATTTTTTGGGTTTTGATTTTTTCTTTTTCTTAGACTTGGGCTTAAGTTTACCCGTTTCACATTGCCACCATGTATCGCGTGCTTTAGTTTCCTTAGTTGCCAAGCTATTACTACGTTTATGTGAGTTTGCTTGACGTTGCTGTGCTTGAATATTATCGAGTTTATTGCGATAGCCTTGGCATTGTTTTTTACCTGCTGTCGCTAAAAACGCAGATAATAAAGTCATTAACATGAGGCTAAAAAGAATTATCCGTTTCATCTATCATCATCCATTGAATACCATTTCATGCAAAAGTGTAGTCAACATTGAGAAAATTTCGACTTTAAATAGTCGTTTTTCTAACAACAGGTATTAAACATCTAACCAAACGAATAACTCGTCTCGCTAAAATGCTTCTATACTATATTCAACCCACCTCAAGATACTCCTATAGATGGCTTGGGATTAAACACTGAAAAGGAACAAGGATGTTTCAAATAACCACACCTCAACAATTTTTTTGCTTTAGCTTTGTACTCTTCCTATTGCCATGCGCATTTGCCCAGCAAGCAACCACATCTCAATTAAAACCGCAAAAGCCTCAATTACAACTTGCCACTAAATATCATCAAGGTGCTGCTGTTGAAGATTACTGGGTAAGTGAAAAGCTAGACGGTGTTCGCGGATACTGGAACGGACAACAACTTTTAACACGCAACGGTAATGTGTTATCACCTCCCTCATGGTTTGTTGCAAACTGGCCTAAAATTGCTATGGGAGGTGAGCTATGGAGTGGACGTGGGCAATTTGAACAAATCAGCGCCTGTGTTCGGCGCAAGCATTCAGACGGTAAATGTTGGAAAGACCTTAAACTGATGATCTTTGACTTACCTCAACAAACAGATAATTTTACCAGGAGAATTACCACCATGAAGCAATTGATGCAAGAAAGTAATTCTGCTCACCTAACGATGATTCAACAAATAAAATTAACAAACAATGCTGATTTATATGCGCTCTTAGATAACGTTATCCATAATAACGGCGAGGGTTTAATGCTGCACCTTACTTCTGCTCACTATCAAAGTGGTCGTAGCAAGAACTTGTTAAAACTAAAAAAACATCAGGACGCTGAAGCGTTAGTCATAGCGCATATGCCAGGAAAAGGTAAATATCATGGTTTACTGGGTGCAATTAAAGTACAAACCCCTGAAGGTATTATCTTTAAAATAGGTACTGGTTTTTCTGATCAACAGCGCCAGTACCCACCTAAAGTAGGTAGCGTAATAACTTATAAATACATTGGTAAAACACAACGAGGTGTGCCAAGATTTGCCAGTTTTCTTCGTATTAAAACTCAACATTAGTGATAACATGCAGACTAATAGATAGAGCAGTCTAAGGCACATCAAATTATGGAATTTCATTTATGGTTATCACTGGTTGTTATTTGTATTCTTGGTGCCTTGTCTCCCGGCCCTAGCCTCGCCTTAGTGATTAAAAACACCTTAAATGGTGGTGCACGCCAAGGTTATGCCACCGCCATCAGTCACGGCTTAGGTGTTACATTATATGCAGCGATAACCGCAACCGGTATTGGGATATTAATAGTACAATCACCTATGTTGTTCGCGTCCATAAAATATACTGGCGCAGCTTTTCTTTTATACCTAGGTATTAAAGCGTTAATGAGCAAACAACAAAACATCCAATTTGCTCAGCAAGGTGGCGCATTAGATCCAAGTATAAATGGCTGGCGAGATGGTTTTTTCATTGCTTTTTTAAACCCTAAATTAGCCATTTTCTTTATAGCCTTATTCAGTCAGTTTGTTGAACCTGATGCAGGTTGGCTACAAAAAGGCGTGATGACAGCAACCGTCGGCATCATTGATATGCTGTGGTATGTCATTATTGCTTTTACCATGTCACGTGGGCCGATTTTAGAAAAATTAAAAAGCAATAGTCATATTGTCGATAGAATTACCGGGTGCTTTTTGATTTTGTTAGCCGCACGTGTAGTGCTGAATTAGTTGCAAGTAAAAATTATAGTTATGTTGTTTGCTTGAATAACAAAATAATTCAAGCGAACATTAGCGATTATAAGCTTGGTTTATATATAAAATATAAACACTTTAAACCTTTACCTTCATAAGCTTCTTTGAACACTTCAGGGGCATTCAATTGATATTGAAATACGCACTCAGGACATTCTCTAGCGACTTCTGCCATTAAAAATTCGACATTAAGGTCTGGAGAGTTTAAACACAACAACACATCACCATTATCTGACATAAGTTCGGGCAGGCGACGAATAATTTTCTTATAATCTCTTTCAATATCAACGCTACCTTTTTGAAAAGATGGCGGATCTGAAACTAACAGTTGATAAGGCCCATGTTTTTTCAAACGGCCATAAGACTTAAAAATATCGACACCTTCAAAGATCACTTTACTGAGATCTTGCTGGTTTAATCGATGATTTTCTCGTCCCTTAGCCAATGAGCTTTTGCTCATATCAACATTAATCACTTTACTCGCATTACCCGCTAATGCCGCGACAGAAAAAGCACAAGTGTATGAGAATAAGTTTAATACACGCTTATTAAAACTGTGATTTTTAACCCACTCTCGACCATTTCTCATATCCAAAAACAAGCCAGAGTTTTGCGCTTTACCTAAACTAAGATGGTATTTTAAACCATGCTCTACAGCAGATAAATGGGTGACTTCTTGCCCCCAAAGTAATTCGCACGGGGCAAACTTACGACAACGATATTGTACCTGAATCGATTGGCATTTATCGGTCAAATCCTGTAAATGAGAAACTTGCTCTGCTAGCCAGCTAGGTTCAACTTCCTGATATAAACTGATCAAAATAACGGGTTCAAACCAGTCAACATTAACATGAGACAGTTCTGGGTATGCATGACCACGACCATGAAATAGTCGCTGGCTTTCACTGAAGTCACATGGCTGGATAAATTCAATCATTATAAGAAACTCTAGCTACAAAAAAATAAGGCCGGATAATAACAAATTATCCGGCCTTAAGTATCAATTAACTTACTTTATTGGTTATAAGTAGGTCTTTTAAGAAAACAATTTAAAAGCCAAAAATACTATAACCAAAGAATTTCTGCATAACGGTATTGATAAAAATACCAAATACTATCACCGGAATAAACGTTCCTAACGAGAAGTTAATATACTTCTCAACCCATGAACCTTTATAGTTTGCATTGCCTAACGCTAGTTCTTCAGATAACTGCAATCTTTTCCAGCGGTAACTAACAAACACACATAATAAAAAGCCATTTAACGGTAAAATAGTATCGTAGAAAACATCATAAATCACATCAAAAAATGAGCGAGTTCCACCAGCATAAGAGGTAAACTCTGTAAAATATGACACCATACCAAATGATAACGTTGCAAAAATAGTTAATACCCCGGCAGTCATCAATAATATCGATAAGGCTTTCTTACGACTGTGTTTTTTCTCTGTTACTAAATAAGATACTGGCACCTCTAAAATAGAAACTAACGAGGTAATAGCAGCAAAAAACACTAGAATAAAGAAGAACGCCGCTACCGAACTTGCTCCGATATAGCCAATTGATGTTTGCAACGCTAAAAATATTTTTGGTAAAAAGGTAAAGATTAACGATACTGAACTATCGCTCAATTCCGCTGGGTTAACATTAGGATTGAATGAAAATACCGCTGGTAAAATCATTAAACCGGCAGTGAATGCAACCGCGGTATCTGTTAAAGCGACAAGCTTTGCTGAACCAACAATATCGGTTTTACGGTCAATATAAGAGCCATAAGTAATAAGTATACCCATGCCTAAAGACAAGGAGAAAAACGCTTGTGATAACGCGCCATTAATCACCGCAGGCGTAATTTTAGATACATCAGGAATTAAGAAGAACTTAACACCTAAAAGTGCGTTATCTAAAGTTAAAACATAGCCCACCATAATCAGTAGCATAATAAACAAGGTGGGCATCAATATTTTTGACGCCCTTTCGATACCGTCTTTAACACCGGCAACCAGTATAAAGTTAACAATGGCGGCGACTACCACCATACCCACGAATAAATATGGACTATTAACAAACTCACCAAAACCATTACTGCTGGCTAAGTAATCTAAATTACCACTTAATGTTAAAACGATATACCCAAAAATCCATACCGTTAGTACCATATAAAAAACAGCGATCATAAAGGGGGTTAACACGCCAAGAAAACCAGCAGCGCCCCAAGCTCTACTACCGCCACTTAAGGTTTTATAAGCCCCGACAGGTTCTTTTGCCGTTTTCCGACCAACCGCCATTTCGGCAACCATCACGGGTAAACAAATAAAGAAAACAAAAAGTGCATACATTAATAAAAATGCACCGCCACCATTTTTAGCCGCATTCACAGGAAAGCCGACCAAATTACCAATACCAACTGCTGAACCTGCAGCGGCTAAAATGAACCCTAAGCGGGAACTAAAATGCTCTCTTTCTGTACTCATAAGTGCCTTCTTTGTAATTTATTAGGGCTAATAATTATATACATAGCGCCCGTTTTTATTGAGGTAACTTGTTCGATTAACTGACCGATGCTAGCAGGCTTTATTAGTAAAGTCTTGTTTTAGCAGACAGCCAATAGTTAGCCAAGTGTATAATATTTATTGCACCTGTTAAGTCGTATTATCAATAAAACTTTGCGTTCATAATATTGAGAATATTTTCCGTTTCTATTTTCGCGAAATTTGCGGCGTTTTCTAGATCACCTGTTGATACTTTCAAGGTCTCACAAAGTGCGGCATCAATACTATCATCATAACTAAAGACCTCAGGATGACATTCTACTAAGGCTAATCTTGATGCTAAGTAGAGTACTTTGACATCTTTATTGATTTGAATGTTATGGGCATTATTATAGTGGCGAATAGGTAAGATTATTTTTTCTGGGATCTGCCAAATTTTTAATAACTCAGCAGAAACTTCAGTGTAGGTAAAGCCCAATAACTGTTGTTGTAATTCCCAAGGCAATATATCTGCATTATACGCTTCACATTGCTTTGCTAATTCAGGTGAAATTTTCGCAACAATAAGCTCGCCAAAATTTTGGAGTAAGCCCGCAACAAATAAGCGTTCTATATCTCGTATGCCAGCGGTAATGGCTAAGTTTTTCGTTGCTAAACCACAGAAAACACTCATCTGCCAAAAACGTTTTAAATCGATAGATTGATTTGAAAAGTGCTTAAAAGCTGTCGCCGCAACATCAACTAACATCATGTTATAAATGGCTTGCGTACCTATGATAGTAATCGCACGTGAAATGGTACTTATTTCACCGGGAAAACTGTAAATAGCGCTATTGGCAATTTGTAATAATCGCGATGTCATCGAAGGGTCAACACTGATAACATTGGCAAAGTCTTCTATGGTCGAGTCATCGTCTTCCATCAAAGCTTTTATTTTAAAACACGCGTCGGGTAAGGCAAAAGAACCATTTGCCTGCTGGGCATATTCAAGAGCATTCATCAATTAATACTTCCTTATTTAAGTACTTAACTACTGGATTAACGATTCCTAGTCAAAATTATTAGCATTCATTATTGCGCAAAGGTTAAACCAAAAAAGTCACCACTATGCCACTTTGGACGCTCCGCTTGATTGGCAATTTCCAAACCTATCATCATATTAACCAAGGCAAAATTTGCCGCCGCTTGGTAGTTTATCGGTAACGTTATTTCGTCACTGTGTTGGTGATAATGATTTTTCAAAAAGTCCCCGAATACTGCGCCACCATCAATATTTTCATCTGTTGATTTAAAGCCTGTCATCAAAAATACCGATGGTATGCCAGCTTTAACAAAACTGTAATGGTCGCTACGGGTAAAAAGTGCCTGTTCTGGCATAGGGTCATCACTCAGTTCTATATCGATTTTCTTTGCCGCAGTTGTAACAATTTGTCCCAAAGTTGAGTGGGTAGAGCCAAAAGCGATAACATCGGCGAATGGATATAAAATTAACGGCATATCCAAATTCACATTGGCGACTAATTGCGTCACAGGTATCGTTGGGTTATTGGCAAAATAGCTTGAGCCTAGCAAACCTTTTTCTTCACCAGTAACAACAACAAACAATACTGACCGTTTTGGTTTTATTGGCATTTGTGCTAATAAACGAGCTGTTTCAAGTAGAATGGCAACACCAGATGCATTATCTAATGCACCATTATTGATAGTGTCTTCATCGTCGCCATGAGAGCTTATGCCTATGTGGTCAAGGTGGGCACTAAATACCACATATTCATTTTTTAATTGCTCATCGCTACCGGCAACGGCTGCGATAATATTGGGGCTAGTGATTTGTTCATAACGCGATCGATTTTTCAAGGTTACCTGATAAGGCAGGGCAAAGCTGTTAATGGCGTTATTATTAGTATCAGCGGTAAAAACATCCGCTAAAGTCATTGCTGCGCCCTCAAATAAAGCCTGCGCGGCATCTTGCGCAATATAAGCGCCAGCAATAATTTCAGGTTGTTTACCGAACGGAATATCGTCTTTGGTAAGCCAACTTAAGCGTGGAGTATTTGCATATTGTGCTGACTTTTCAAAACTTCGCACTTTTTCACGTTTTGGGGTATGAATAGTAATAAAACCAATAGCACCATGCTCTGCTGCATGTCGACTTTTCTCTGCGCCTGAGCCAATATGCGCGCCTTCTTCAGAAGGTAAATCGTCTGGTCTGCCCGATAACGCAACAACAACTTTGCCTTTAACATCAATGTTTTCATAGTCGTTATAACCAAACTCTTCAGATATTACGCCGTAACCAACAAACACTGTAGGGGCGGTAATAGCGGTTTCATTTTGGAAGCTTGAACCAGACATTAAAAATTCGGTTACATAATCAAGTTCAATATCGCCTGCTAAGCCATGAATTATGGCACTGGCAGAGCCGTCAATAAGGTAGCTTTTACGAAAACGAACTTCTTGTTCAAATCCTCGCTCGTCACTACCGATATTGGTACCTTTTGGTGTCAAACCCAGTTGCATAAAATATGACTTTACATAATTGGCCGCAATTTGATAACCATTACTGCCGGTATCTCTCCCTTGTAGGGTGTCATCAGCAAGAAACTCAATATGCGCTTTAATATTTTCGGCATTCACTTTGCTAGGCACTTCTTCAAGCGCCATTTGTTCGGGCGCAGGTAGCTGCTTATTACAGGCTATTAAGGCAATAGTGGCAAAGGTAAATAGACTAAATTTTTTGATTGTTTTTGATGGGAGTATATTCATGGTTTCTCATTAACTTGTACCAATTACTCTGGTTAATTACTCGCTAATTGGGCAATTAATAGAACCGTTTGGCTTGGTTATTTTTATAATTACATATCAGTCTGTTTAGAAATATAGATAACTAAAAGCAGCTAATAAAAACATCTCAAGACACTATATCGACTGTTATGTTAAAAAACTAGTTCGTCATACGAAAAGCAGACAGTGCAACAATCAGAGGGTGTTAATATAACTTTGCATTATTGTAATAGTTAATCGAAAATGGGCACGCCCGAGTATCTTTTTACATGCTCCATAACCACATAAGTATGTGTTTGAGATACTCCTGGCAACTCCACAATATTACCTAATAACAATCGATAGGCGTCCATATTTTCAAAACGTAATTTAAGTAGGTAATCAAAGCCCCCTACCACCATATGACACTCTGCCACTTCTTTAATCTCAATGACTTGTGCACGAAACTTATTAAAAATATCGGCGGTGGTGCGATCAAGCGTCACTTGGATAAAAGCAGTCATACCACAGTTTAATTTGCTGGCATTTAAAAAAGCACCATAACGTTCGATATAGCCTTCTTGCTCTAATCTTTTTACACGCTCCAAGCAGGGACTAGCACTTAAATTTACGTGTTGTGCCAATGTGCTATTTGAAATTCGACCATTTTTTTGTAACGCATCTAAAATAGTTAAATCAATACGATCTAAGGTTTTGGGCTTACTACTTGTCATTATCAGTCAATTTTATGGTTAATAACTTAATATACAGAATAAATTACCGTAAAAATTGTAAAAGCGCCAACACATTCTGTTGTTAGTTCATTTGAAACACAGCGAAAACATGAGTCACGTTTAAAAGGTTTTATTTTCAATGGGATCTAAAAAACCCGCTAATAAAAAATTATTAGCGGGTTTTTATGGTATTAAATCGTAAAAGCTGTTGATTAACTTTTATTGAGTAAAAAAGTTTCAATTTCATCGCCTGGTAAAGGCTTATAATAATAATACCCTTGACCATAAACACAGCCCATGTTTCTTAATAGTTCAGCATCGGCTTCGTTTTCAATACCTTCTCCAACCGTTGACATATTTAAATTAGCGGCTAAATCAATAATGGTTTTAATTATCGCTTGATGATTCCCACTTTCGTGCACATTATTAATAAAGGAGCGGTCAATCTTTAAAACATCCATAGGGAAACGATGTAAATAACTTAAACTTGAATACCCGGTACCGAAGTCATCGAGCAATATTTTCACTCCCATTTTTTTCAATGCCCGCATATTGTCGAGCACAATATCACTATTTTCTAACAACGCTCGCTCGGTTAATTCGACACGAACTTGATGCGATTGCACGCCAGTTTTATCAATTATAGTTTGAATGTCTTGCGGTAAACTTAAACTGAAAAAGTGATTACAATACAAATTACAGCTAACATAAAGGTGGTCTAACCCTAAACGTTGTTGCCAAAGTTTAAGCTGTTGGCATGATTTTTCTAAAATTTGTAAATCAATCGCTATCACTAAATTGGTTTCTTCTGCTAACGGAATAAAGTCATTTGGGAAAACAAAACCACGTTTATCACTCTGCCATCGCGCCAAGGCTTCAAAGCCAATTATTTTACCACCACTCATTTCTACTATCGGTTGAAAGTACGGAATAAACTCTTTATTATCAATGCCTTCTCTAATGTCATTTTCCAGTAGCATGGCATTTTGCACTTTTTTATGCATGCTTGAATCAAATACTTCAAAGCGCCCTTTACCTTTATCTTTTGCGTGATACATTGCAATATCGGCATCTCTGAGCATGGTATCTGCACTTTTATAACGCTCATTATTAAATAATACACCTATGCTGGTGCCAATAAAAACTGACTGATTTTCAATAGTAAACGGTAAAGACATTAATGCTGTTATTCGTTGAGCTATTTCGTATGTACCTTCATTGCTCTCGATATCTTCTACCAAAATAACAAATTCGTCGCCACCTAAACGCGCTACGGTATCTTTGTCTCGCACTACGTCAATTAACGCGGTAGAAATTTCTTTAAGGAGACTATCACCGGCATGATGTCCAAAACTGTCATTCACCACTTTAAAGCGGTCTAAATCAAGAAACAAAACGGCAAATTTAAATTCGGGACGGCGTTTATTGCATGCTATGGCATGGTTTAATAAGTTTATAAATACCGCTCGATTAGGTAAGCCCGTTAGAATGTCGTGTGATGCAGCATGTTGAAGTTTTTCTTCGGCTATTTTCCGCTGTTTTATCTCATCTTCTAAGGCGGCGGTGCGCAGTTTTACTTGATATTCTAAAAGTTCATGAGCTTTGCGTTCATCGTTGGCAATTGTGCGGCGATTCATCGCTGATGCCACATGCCGTGATACAAAACGTAAAAGCTCAGCGTCTTGCTCAGAAAAATTTATTGATTGCTGATAACTTTGTAAAACCATAGCACCCAGCATTTCACCTGAATGAATTAATGGTACGCCAAGCCACGATACTACATTAGCGCCTGGTTTAATGGTTTTACCTTGTTGATGTAAAGCTAGCATAGCTTGCTGATCAAGCAACACAGTTTCGCCACTTCTTAATACTAATTCAGTGAAGCGATTTGACAGTTTACGCGGCTGATAATGCTCATCGTTAGTATTAAGTTTTTGATCAAGAAAATAGGCAAAAAACAACTCTTCATCTACCGCATTATATTTAGCAATATAAAAGTTTTCAGCATTGATCAACTGACCAACTATGTTATGAACCATACTGTAAAAGATGTCGATATCTAAATCAGGATCATTGGTTAACTCTGAAATGCGGTATAACGACTCTTGTAATAGCTCGGCTTTCTCACGATCGCGGATTTGTTGCATTAATTCTCGTGTTCGTGCGTCTACGGCGGCTTTTAATCGTCCTCTGTCCTGTAAGCGTATCAATGCTGTGACGATATGTTGAGCGGTAAACTCCAGTAAATCTAGCTCAGATTCTTGATAGCGAGTTTCGGCCGAATAACTTTGTACGGCCATAAGTCCGATAACAAAACCATCATGTATCAAAGGCACACCAAGCCAATCTATACTCTCTGCGCCGACAGATTTAATCTTTTTATCTTGCTCTAATTGCGCAACAACTTCTGGTGTTGCCAATAAAGCTTTTCCGCTTTCAATGACGAAATTTGTCATTGAACCTTCAAAGTGATGGAGTGGATAAACACGCAGCTCTAATTCGTCTTTCTCATCAACATGGTATACCAACTCTAAAGTTGATAATGTTTGATCATATAACACGATATAGAAATTATTGGCGCTCATTACAGCAGCAATAGATTGATGAACTTGTTCAAAGAGAGCATTAAGGTCGGCACAATCAATCGATAATTGATTGAGCTTTAATAGAGCTGTGTAGCGATCTTGAAGCTTTTGATACTTATTCAGCAAGACAATAGATTCTTTTGCCAAATCTGTATTTGAATTAGCTAATGGCTTTAATGGGTCTAATGAATCTGTCAACTTTTTCACCATATTACACGGTTAATTTTTATGATGGAGTCAGTTATCTGCCCCCAATCCTTTAAAACACAAGCCAAAGTAACAAAAAACAAGCGACTTATCTACCCTAAGCCATTGTTTTATTTATTAAGTTTTTTCGATTCCGCTACTTCAGCTTTGTTACCACAAACGCCAGTCTGCTTGTCGTCTCGATAGTAACGAATATCAATACAATCTTGTTGGTATCTGCGTTCTAACTCTGTGCGCAATATAGGTTTATTTTTGGTATTGATAATTTGTTTATGTAATGCCTGACATTGTTGCACTTGCTCTGAAGCTAACGTTACATCCTCACAGGTATTATTGTTGGAACTACATGCTGAAAAAAACACTACTGAGGAAACGACTATAACCAGATTTTTTATCATGCTACTTCTCTTTTATTTTAAAAAAAATTATTTAATAGCCGATAATGAAAGGGTTAGCATAATTTGGCCGTTACCATTCATCATATTATTATGGCTATATTAAAACGAAAATGATTGTGTGAGGTAAAGTCACTACAAACTCAATACCCATCAAGTCATATCATATACAGTAAGGTGAGTTATTGTTGTCTTCATCACCTACGATGATTGAATTCATTCACTTCCTTTTAGTTTGGTATATAATACGTAAAAATAAAGATTTAGCATTAAGATTATTGTATTAGGGGAAAAGTATGCAAGTACAAGTTGTTGATTATAGGGCTGATGACGCCGCACAAAAATTTGTTGAAAGTCTGCGCAACACTGGATTTGGGGTGTTAACTAATCACCCGATTCAACAGGCTTTAGTAGATAAAATATATCACGATTGGTATGTGTTTTTTACACAAGAAGAAAAGCAAGAGTTTGCATTTGATCCTGAAAAACAAGACGGTTATTTTGCTCCTGAAATTTCAGAAACCGCCAAAGGTCATAACAAAAAAGATATTAAAGAATACTATCATGTTTATCCTTGGGGACGCATTCCTGAACAACTGAAAACAGATATTCTTAATTATTATAAAATGGCTTCAGATCTTGCCAGCGAATTGCTTGATTGGGTAGAAAAGTATAGCCCACCAGAAGTCACAAAACTTTATTCTGAGCCCTTGTCTAATATGATAATGGACACACCTAATACCTTGTTAAGAATACTGCATTACCCACCACTCAAAGGTACAGAAGAACCTGGCGCTATTCGCGCAGCAGCTCACGAAGATATTAATCTACTAACAATTTTACCCGCTGCCAACGAACCAGGTTTACAAGTGCAAGCACAAGATGGCGAATGGCTAGATGTTCCAGCTGACTTTGGTCATTTGATTGTTAATATTGGTGATATGCTACAAGAAGCCTCGCAAGGGTATTTCCCATCAACAAGTCATAGGGTAATTAATCCAACGGGTGAAAACGCCGCTAAATCACGCATCTCTTTACCCTTATTTTTACACCCTAGGAACGAAGTGGTCTTGTCAGAAAAACACACCCATGCCAGTTATTTATTGGAAAGGCTAAAAGAGTTAGGTGTTAAGTAATTCCACTAAATTAGTTAATAAAAAAGCCATCACATTGTGATGGCTTTTTAGTTTTAGCTTGACCCATACATGGACGGGACTGCTTTATATTTACTTTTAATTTAAATAGTAACTATTTAAATATTGTCCCTATGAGGTTTCACCTTTAAGGCTGTCTAACGCAGGCGACTCAGCTTGTGGCACTTTTTTCTTACGCTTAAACAATGCTTTAAGATCTTCAATTATAAGATAAAGGCAAGGTATCAGTACCAAGGTAACAATGGTGGCAAATAACACCCCAAAAGCTAGTGAGACTGCCATAGGTATAACAATTTGTGCTTGTGCACTTACTTCAAAGAAGATGATAGGTACTAAACCAATAAACGTTGTTATTGACGTTAACATGATGGCTCTAAAACGTTTATTACCGGCATGCATTACCGCATCTTTTAGTCTTATACCGCGTTTTCTTGCGTTGTTAACATAATCAACCATGACCAAGGAGTCATTCACCACCACCCCAGCAGCGGCTAATATCCCCATCACTGACAAGGCACTTAAATCCATACCTAAAATAAAGTGACCAAGAACAGCACCAATAATACCAAAAGGAATAACCACCATAATCATCATCGCCTGTGAATAAGACTTCAGCGGTATCGCTAGCAATGAAAATATGATCATTGATGAGATAACGAAATCGCGCAACTGGCTGTCAGCACCATCCATTTCTTCTTGAATACTTCCCGTTACTTCACTTTTAACTTGCGGGTATTTTTTTAATAGCTCTGGAATAAAATTATCTCTAATATCATTAGCCACTTTAAAAGGTTCAACCTGTTCAGCATCGACACTCGCCCAAACATTAATCGTACGATTACCATTTTCACGACGAATACGTGTTACACCTTCTTGTAGAGTAATCACAGCAAGTTCAGATAGTGGCAGCTCGGCACCATTAGGCGCTTGTATCATCACATCATCAACATGGCCAACAGAGCTTCGTTGATCAAGCGGGTAACGCACCATCACTTTCACTTCTTCACTGTCACGTAAAATACGCTGGGCTTCTAAGCCGTAGAAGCTATAACTTACTTGCGAGGCAATGTCTGCTAGGGTTAAGTTCAAACTGTAAGCTAGTGGCTTCAATTCAAACTGTACTTCTTTAGCACTTGTTTGGCGACTATCGTTAACATCACCAAGCCCTTTAAGTAAATTAAGTTTAACTTTTAATTCTCTTGCCGCTGCCAGTAATTCTGCATCATTTTTACTTTCTAATCTAAAGGCAATATCACCGTCATCGCGGCCACCACCAAATAAATTATCACCAATGGTGAATGATTTTACACCTGGATAATTAGGAATGGCTGCACGCCATAAATCGGCAAGCTCAAAAGTATTCATCGGACGTAATTCAGGTATAACAAGCTTGACCATAAGTTGGCCACTTGTTCTGCTGCGTAAATCAACCTGCATATCAGAGATCATTGAATTGCCATATTCAGCTTCAATTTCTTTATCAATACGGTTAATAACTCCTTGAATATTTAACAAGGTTTCCAGCGTGGCTTTTTCTGAAGCATCGACATTCATTTCTACCGTAACTCGAGGAAAATCATGTGGAATTTTAGGTTGACCAACAAAACGTACAAAACCACCGCTGAACAAACCGGCACTAATGAGCATTAAGCTAATAAAAAACATTAATACCGCATAACGATATTGAATAAATACCGCTAAAGCTGGGCTATAAACGTTTTCAATAAAGGCCTTCAACTTTCTATCAATCCATGCACGCAACCTATCAATTGGATTTTTAGGGTTAAAGGCTTTCATTTTCATTTTCACCAAATGTGCTGGTAAAATAAGTTTAGATTCAACTAAAGAAAAAATTAAGCAAAGAATAACCACAGAGCCAATGGCTTTACCAAACGCTGAAGACGGCCCCTCACCAAAAAGGAAAGGGAGAAATACCGCAATAGTGGTTAATACACCGAAGGTAGCTGGCATGGCAACACGTTTAACGCCTCGAATAACATTTTCGGTGCTATGGCCGTGTTCTTCAATTTCATCATGGGCACTTTCGCCCATCACTATGGCGTCATCAACCACGATACCCAGCACTAATATGAAGGCGAATAGGCTAATAACATTAATGGTGACATTGACAAACTCAAGTGGCATTACCAGTAATGTTCCAAGGAAACATACCGGTAGACCCATCATTACCCAAAAAGCTAAACGAACACGTAAAAATAGCGCCAACATTAAAAATACCAGCACAGCGCCACTTTTCATGTTGTCGACCATCATGTTTAAGCGACCTTCGAGGTAGTAAGTCATATCAACCCAAGTTTCTAACTTAACACCTGGAGGTAATACCGCTGACTTTTCTTCCACATATTTTTTAACTACATCGGCAATATCGGTAATACTTTGATTATCAGCCGCACCAATAAATAAGGTTACTGAGTTTTCTCCATTAAATTTCGAGTATTGCAGGCCTTCTTCAAAGCCATCAATAATGGTGGCGATTTCGCCTAACACAATGCGAGTACCATCAGCTAAAGTTACTACGGGAATTTGCTCGAATTCATGCCCTCGATACGCCTGATTTTCTACACGAAGGTTGATATAACCATTTTCTGCACGAATTTGCCCTGCTGACATGTTCCGAGAATAACTGCGTACTGATTTAGCAATATCATTAAAACTCAAGCCGTATTCTCTCAGCTTATCTTTACTCACCTCAATAGAGATTTCATAGTCTAAACCGCTGAATAAATCAGATATATTGATCATTGGCAGTTGTTGAATTTCATTATGAATTTTACGACCAAGCTCTTTGAGTTCACCGTTAGTTAGATCACCATATAAGCTAAGGTACATGACTTCTTGACGAAACTTTTGACGCTCTACTTTTATCCGTTCCATACCATCTGGGAAGCTAGAAATTGAATCTATTGCAGATTTTACTTCTTCAAGCACAACTTGAGGATCGTAATCTAGCTCAACTTCAAACCAACCGTTAGAAAAGTTTCGGTTTGAATAAGTAATCACTCGTTTAAGGCCTTGAACCGTTTCAAGTGCCTCTTCGATTTTAATGGTTATACCTTCTTCAACTTCTTGTGGCGCGGCTCCAGGGTAGGGTGCAGTATAAGAAATCCAATTAATCTGAAGTTGCGGAAACATTTGTTTATTGATGGTTTGAATGGTTAACAAACCACCCACTAAAATGAAAATCATCAATAAGTTGGCTGCAACGCTATTGCGAGCAAACCAAGCTATTATTCCGGTATTAGTATCAATACTGTGGTCAATTTCTGGCGTTTTTTTAGGCGTGACAGTTGTCATGATTATTCCCCTGAACCACTGTCATTTTGTGCAACTTGCGACTCGCTAGTATTTTCGTCTGGGTCTTTATCACTAACTTGTGGTTTTTTATCACTAATCAAAGCCAATTTCATCCCATCAATAGGATAATCAAGTGCAGAAACTATTAATTTATCACCATCGCCTAAACCGCTTGAAATAATGATGTTTTCACCATCTTGACGGACAATCTTCACAGTTGAATAATGTAATCTTGATTCATTATCCAAAATCGCAACACGGCTATTTTCAACTAAATAACGAGGAATACTTGCCGCTTGTGTTATTTCTACCCCTAAAACTTTTGCCTTAACATACGAGCCAAAACGTAGTGGTGTTTTTTGATTGTTATCTGATAAAGCATATGGGTCAAAAATTACAGCAACCAAATAACTCATACGACTTTTACTATCGATAACACCTTCGTCACGAGCAATTTTCGCTGTCCATATTGTTTCAATGCCAGCAAATGTACCGGTCAAATTAACCGTTGCGTCTTTACCTTGATCAATCAAAAACTGTAATTGATTATCCGCCACAGGTAAGCGTACTTCAGCAATTGCAGTACCTAGCAATTTCCCAACCATACTGCCGGTGCCAACAAAAGAACCTAAACCTACATTTCTGCTGTCGATCATCGCATCGTAGGGCGCTCTAATTTCTGTGCGCTCTAAATTACGTTTCGCGCGCAATATAGTTGCTTGTGCAGATTTTACTCGCGCTATTTCTTGGGCCAGTTGAGGTTTACGTAAACTTAATTGTGTAGGTGAGGCATCGGTAATTTGCTTCCATTCTTGCTCAGCAACTTGCCCTTGTGCTCGTTCCGTCTCTAAAGATGCACGTGCTGATGCCATTTGTGCTTCAGCTTCAATAAGTGCCGCTTCGTAATCATTAGGGTCTATGCGCGCCAGTAGTTGACCTTCTTTTACAAAACCACCACGAACAAATGCTGCTGATAACTCGACAATCTGTCCGCTAACCTGTGCAACTAGTTCAGTTTCATATTTTGGTTTAACCACCCCATAGGAATCAACTTTTAGGGTCATTGGTGCAAGCGTAATCGCCTCGACAGCAACAATAGGGGTATTATCAACTTCTGCTTTTTCTTGCGGTGGCTTTTTCATACTTGAAAATAGAAAAAATACTAAAAAACCGGCAATTAGAATGACAATAGGTATAATTATTTGTTTTTTCCGTGTCACTGTGACGTCCTCATAAAGTCTAAATATTTGTAGTTATTAGTTTAATTGCCTACAGGATACAGAAAATACTGCCTACAAAAACTAACAAAGTTGTAAATGCTTGTTACAAAATCCGCGCCGTTTTTTAATAGCCCATAAATTATAATAAAATAACCATATATAACAACAAGTTGGACGTTGTTAATTTATCTATTAAAATAAATCTACTGTTAACATCATTGTAAATTTAATAACATGTTGGTTTTTTTCACTAATAATTAAACTTTTGTAAAAGTATTTAGTCGATATAACTCATGTCTAATTTTTTATTGCTCTACATTAACTTAATCATAAGTTCACTAAGTAATTAGCTCTGATATTTAAAGCTGTAACTAAAAAATAGAACAATAATGGTTTAATTTAATACATCAAAAAAGTAAAATTAGATCACTAATAACAGAATGTATTAGCACAGCTATCTCCTGATAAATCACTTGTCTATTGCTCAATAGGTATCAGTTAGTGCATGTGAGTTAATATTTACATACTTACCGTTATAGTTTTTTATTGAATTAATTTTTTAAGCGTTTGAACCAAAAGGTAAATACATTAAGATGAGTCATCATCTATAGTAGGAGGTAATTTATGTTATCAAAAATTAGTGCATTTTTTCAATCGTTAGGCGAAACCGGTCAGCAGCAAACCAACGAGTTAAGCTTAGAAATTGCCTGCAGCGTATTATTATGTGAGGTCATGCTTGCCGATGGCCAACTTGATAAGGCTGAACAACAGAAACTAAATGATATTATCTCTGGCCAGTTTCGATTATCGAATGATGAAGTAACAGAGATAATAAAACACTCGCTCGAACTTTGTGAAAACGCGACTGACTTTTATCAATTTACCTCTAAAATCAATGAAAGTTACAGCCTTGAACAACGTATAAAAATGTTAGAACTTTTATGGCAGGTGGCTTATGCCGATGGTGAACTCGCGAGCATTGAAGAGCATATTATCCGTAAAATTGCTGATTTACTGAATTTACGGCATAGCGAATATATTCAAACTAAGTTAAATATTCAATCAAAGGCAAGTGCAACTAAATAAAAATTACTCCACGCATTGAAAGTTATAGTTAACTTGCCGCCAGATCGGTTATTATAGCCGCAAGTTAACTGACCTCAAGAATTCACATGGCAAGCATCGGCAAATACAACACCCTTCCTGTAGTAGCAATCACTGATAATGGCGCATATTTAAATGCAAATGAGCTAGGTGAAATATTATTACCTAATCGCTTTGTTCCTGAAAATTGCCAAGTGGGTAGTGAAGTTAAGGTTTTTATCTATGCTGATACTGCTGATCGAATTGTAGCAACTACTGAAAAGCCATTAGCAGAAGTTGACCAATTTGCCTCGTTGAAAGTTAGCCAAGTAAATAAAATGGGCGCATTCCTCGATTGGGGCTTACCTAAAGATTTACTGGTGCCTTATAACCAACAACATAGCCCAATGGAAGCCGGTAAATATTATCTGGTCAGAATTTTTCTCGATTTAAAAACTGATCGTTTAGTCGCCTCAAGCAAGCTTGATAAGTTTATTGACATTTGGCCTGCCGAATATCAAAAATGGGATAAAGTTGAATTAACTATTGCCACTAAAACCGACTTGGGTTTTAAAGCTATTATTAATGACCTGCACTGGGGTTTACTTTACGACAATGAAATATTTAAGCCGCTACGTACCGGTAAAAAAATAACTGGTTATATCAAGCAAGTGCGTGAAGATGGCCGTATAGATTTATCGCTAACCCGCCCAGGTGAAGGTAAAGTAAACGACTTCAGTGATATATTATTAGCCCATATTGCAGAACATGACGGTTTTAGTCCTTTGCATGATAAAAGTGATCCTGAATTGATAAAGCGCATTTTAGGCGTGAGTAAAAAAACCTTTAAGGCAACGGTGGGTAATTTAATGAAAAACGGAAAAATCACCATTGAAGCTAATGGTATTCGTTTAAAAGAATCTTAAATTTTCAACTAGCAGATAGCAAGTTGATTAGTTATCTGCACATGAAAAGTAACACACTGAATTAGTCAAATTGGTATTATAAAAAAAGCCCTTGCGGGCTTTTTTTATTTGTAAGTGTTTACAACATTAAGAACCGTCTTATTGCGTGCCACCCACCGTCATTTCATCAATTTTCAAGGTCGGTTGACCAACCCCAACAGGTAAGCTTTGGCCGTCTTTACCACAAACACCTACACCAGCATCAAGTTTCAGGTCATTTCCAACCATACTAACGTTCTGCATAGCCTCTGGACCACTGCCAATTAAGGTAGCACCTTTTATCGGTGAAGTAATTTCACCATTTTCAATTAAATAGGCTTCTGAACTAGTGAAAACAAATTTACCCGAAGTAATATCTACTTGTCCACCGGCAAAGTTCGGTGCATAAATGCCTTTTTTTACCGACTTAATAATATCTTCAGGTTTGTGCTCACCTGCTAACATATAAGTATTGGTCATACGCGGCATAGGTAAATGTGCATAAGACTCGCGTCGACCATTACCGGTTGGCTTTACGCCCATTAAACCGGCATTGTGCTTATCTTGCATGTAACCTTTTAGCACGCCTTTTTCGATAAGTACGTTATATTGACCTGGTGTACCTTCATCATCAATACTGACCGAACCACGGCGGTTTGCCATGGTGCCATCATCAACAATAGTACATAAATCTGACGTAACTTTTTGGCCCACTTTGCCAGAAAATGCTGAAGAACCTTTGCGGTTAAAGTCACCTTCTAAGCCATGTCCAACAGCTTCATGCAATAATACGCCCGGCCAACCAGCACCAAGCACTACCGGTAATAATCCTGCAGGTGAATCAATAGCAACTAAGTTAACTAACGCTTGGCGAACCGCTTCTTCGGCATAAGCTAAATAGCGCGGCTTATTGTTATCCAATTCAAAGAAGTAACTATAATCTGTACGTGCGCCGCCACCAGAACTGGCACGTTCCCTCTTGCCGTTTTCTTCTACTAAAACAGAACAGTTAAGGCGTACTAATGGGCGTATGTCTGTGGCATAGGTGCCGTCACTAGCAGCGACTAATATTTTTTCATAAACACCTGACAAGTTAACAATAACTTGTTTAACACGTTTATCTACACTGCGAGCATGCGCTTCTACTTCATGTAACAAAGTAATTTTTTGCTCTTGTGGCAAGCTTGCTAACGGATCCATTGCCCGATACTGCTCAGGGTTTTGCTGCATTACTTTGCCATCAAAAACTTGCACGCGTGCAGACTTTTCAGCATTAGCAATACCTTTAGCCGCATCCGCCGCTTTCTTCAACGCTACTGGCGAAATATCATCAGAGTAGGCAAAGCCCGTTTTTTCACCTGATATAGCTCGAACGCCAACACCACGTTCAATGTTGTAAGAACCTTCTTTGACTATTCCGTCTTCCAACATCCAAGATTCATGGCTACTAGATTGGAAATATAAATCAGCTAAATCGACTTTGCGTTGGAAAATATTATCCAAGGTATCCATTAGCATGCTTTGATCAATTTCACTATTGGCTAAGAGCTCTCTCTCAACATTATTCATACGACATCAACTTATTTTTAAAACGATTATGAGTAGCAACAGGCATAGCTTTACGCACCTTGTCTAATTCTTGTTCTTGGTAATCAGCACAAATAATACCTTTTCCGGTATCAAGCTGAGTCAGTATTTCGCCCCACGGACTTATGATCATACTGTGGCCCCAAGTTTCCCGACCATTTAAATGCACACCTTCTTGCCCTGCGGCAACAATATAAACCTGATTTTCAATCGCACGTGCTTGCAATAATGTTTGCCAATGTGCTGCACCTGTTACGCGCGTAAAGGCACTGGGTACAGTAATAATTTTCGCACCTTGCTGGCACAACTGTCGAAATAACTCTGGAAAACGTAGATCATAGCAAATAGATAAACCAACATTGACCCCAGCCACATTAACCACGCTAACACGATCACCAGCTTTGGCATAACGCGATTCACAGTAATTTTTTTCACTATCTTGTACCGCAACATCAAACAGATGAATTTTATCATAATCACCCAATTCTTTGCCCTGGGGTGAGAATACAAAACAACTATTGGTAAATTTTTCCTGCTGATTTGATAGAACAGGAATACTACCTGCCACAAGGAAAACATTATATTTTATCGCTAGTTCACCCAGCCGAGTTTTTAGCTCATTGGGCGCTTCGTTTGCACGTGCTAATAGCAATTGTTCTTTATCTTTACCGCCAAAAAACAAACAACATTCAGGCAGTAAAACCAGTTGTTGCTGGTTTTTTTCTAGTGTCGCTAATTGCTGTTCAATATCAGCAATATTATCTTCAATGCTTGTATTTGAAGACATTTGTATTGCACAAAGTTGCATCGTTTTATTTGTCATATTCATGAACTATCTAAGTTAACCACTACAGAGGTTGATTTCCAGGTTGCTCCGAAGCATCAGTATCTGCTGAATTTTCTGGCATTTTATCAATTATTTTCGGTGGTGAAGAGCGACCAACGCTAATGTTTTGATTTTTTCTACTCACTTGCTTAAATTGCGGCTCGTCTAAATTGCCCGTTACTTCAAAATTAATTTCAGCAATTACCGTAGAAGTGATCACTTCATCAAGTGCCACTCCGGCTAAAAATGTTACTGGGTTTAGTGTCGCTATCCAAGCCAATACCGGTAAACTAGAGGTTAAATTGGGTTTATACGACATGCGATAATCAAGTTCACCATTATTTAAATTGGTATTACCCACTATGGTTAAATCACCTGCTGAGCCTTTCATTAGAACATTATCAGTATATGCCACACCATCTTTTACGGTAAAACTGCCCTTTAATTCACTATAAAACATACCGTCACTAAAAATATCTCGAAAATCGAAACTTAATTTACGTACTAAAGACTGCAAACTTAAAAACGAAAAAACACGTACGCCTTTATCATCAATATCGGCCAAATAGCCATCATCAAAGGCTGTTGATAACTCACCATTTAAGGTCGCCATAGCAAAGTCATGTGGCCCGCCTTGCCAAGTAATATCATAATCCATCTCAACGCCACTATCTTTTATCACCGAGACGAAACCTATATTTTCTCCTTCACGAGCAACATTATCTGTCGCTAAAGTTCCAGTTACACTGGTATCTGAACCATCATGGGTTAATTGCCATTTAGCATCAAATGCGACATTATTATTGCCACGTTTAGCGGTGAAATTTTTCAGTAGAAGCGAATTTTCATGCTCTCGTGTTATGGTAAAGTTTACATCACCAAAGTCATAATTATCATATTTACAACTTGCACACGTCACTTTAAGTGGCGGAATATCAGCAAAAATTTCGGCATTACTGACGTGGTCAATCAGCGGTAGTATCTTTTGCTCAGCCGCATTGACTAACTCAGGTTCAGCAGCATTACTTTGCTGTGTTTTGATTACTTCGCTAGCAGTTATATCAGTTTCAAGATTTGTGGTTGGTTTTGCTAGCTCTTCGCTGATAGATTTTTTTGCATCAGTGACTTGTGTAGTTTCGACAACAGTTTCAATACCCGCTTGCGCCACCAATTCACTTTCAGCACTTTTCAAGTGGACAAAGTCGGCATTAATATCTATCCCTTGCTGGTGCCAGTTTGGATAAAATTTTGCTGACCCTCTAAGCTCTTTTGCATTTAAATTGAGCAACCAGCTATCGGAGTTAGGTGTGAAGTCAAAATTTACTTGCTGAAAGTTTTGTCCATAAACCATTAAGTTGGTCACCTTGCCATGTATTTTGTCAGGTGCTGATAATAAGCTTTGCTCACCTTGTTCAGTGTCTAATGGGTTTGTCGATAAATTTGACTCAGGTGGGGCTGACTCAACCGCGGCCAAAATATCTAACACTAAAGGCTGCCATTGTGCGTAATTGGCTTTTTCTACGTCCGCAGTAATATGAAACCCAGAAGTTGGTAACCATGACTGCGGCTTACCTAACACTATATGCGCCAATGAAAAGCGCGTTTGTTGATGTTCAAGTAAACCATAAAAGTTAATATTATCGCCAATTTCGGCCTTTATGGTGCTATTTAGCTCATCGCCAAACGCATGAATACTAACCGCGATTTGTTGTTCCGTCGCTTTAGTAAAAGGTGCTGGTATGGCTAAAGCTAAGTTATTTAAATCAGAATTTATTTTGTAATCGTAAAAAAACTTATCGCCAATTAGCTCTAGTGCCAGCAACCCTTGCCAAGCTAATTTTCCATTGGCATATTTCACTAATTCATTAGGTAATTGTGTTTGCCACTGAGTATTACTCCACTGACCAAGTGTTTCAATATTAACGCTATAAAGTTCAGGTTTTTTTTTCGCTTCAACATTTAGCGTTAATGGCATACCACGCCAATCTAGCTTGATATTCGAAGCTGTTATCACGTCATTATAATAATCTAAGCGACCGTTAACTTGCTTAAAGTCCATGCTTGGCGCTTGCAAAGCCACGTTATTATTTTTAAAAACAACATGGCCTTTAGCAATCACTGCATCGGGGTTATTTAACGGTAATATCAACGAAAAATCACCATTGATGGGGCCAGAAACAACGACCTGTTCTAGAGTAATTCCAACCGAATCTTGCATTGGACTCGCGTTCATTAATTGAGTGACTAATTGCGGCTGAGTTTTTGTAAAACTTGCATCAACCGTCAACACTCCCTCGCCAGCTAGTTCAGCAATTGCGGCTTCAACGCCGGTAACGTCAATGCCTGCTAATGTCCCTTCTCGACCCGTAATTAGCATACTATTATTAGTAAAGTTAAGATTTGCGGCAAAGTTTTCTATTGTTGGCCACTGCGGGTCAAACTTAAATATGCTTTGAGATAGCTCTGCGTCAACAACAAAAATGCCTTCATGGTTATTAAATGGAAAACTTTGTAGCGGGCCATTAAATAACACTAATGCTTGATTAATCTCACCATCAACAATAGCGCCGTTAAGGTAGTTGACTAAATTGTCGCCCATTAATAAATGAGGATAGAAATATTCAGCGTATTTAGCATCGCCGTCACTCACACTGGCTAGTAATGCCATAGTAACGGGCTTACCTTCTATACTATTAACCTTAAGGTCGGCATGTAAACTTATTTGTGGCGAGTTAAACGCTATATTTTCAACCGAAAGCTGCCAACTATCTGCTAAAAACTTTGCGTTGATCAAGCTGCTCAAGCGCGTATATGGAATAGAATATTTAAAATGTTTATCAAAATTAAGTGCGCCATCAATAGCACTCAAGGATATTTGCAGCTGATTATTAGCATAGACTAATTCACCGCTAACATTATCAATGCCAGGAATACCTTGACTGAAATGGCTATCAATATCATTAAAGGTCGCCGTTAAGGCGAAATCATCCGGATTACTGCGAAAGTGAATATCTTCAACTCGGCCAACCGTAGCGAGATTTAGCAGTAATTTTTCAAGGCCAACATCGTCAGATAATAAGGGTGATACACCTTCAAAACTGGCCAGCTCTATCGCATTAATATAAGCATTAATATTAGTACCGTTAACATTGGCCAGCAGTGATATTTTATTCGTTTCGGCGCCATTTCGTTTTATGGTTAAAGGCGAAGACGCCACATTAAACACTAATTCATCGAATATTTTTACTTCAATATCACCACCAACAATCTCAAATGTTTGCGTTTTATCAAGATGCTGCCAACTAATTTCATTGTCACCCAACGCAAACTGAATAGAGTCAGGCTTACCAGCTGACAACTGCAGCCATGCATTAAAGTTTATCGCTGAGTGAGTGTTGGCGTCTTTAATCGCTAAAGCGCGCCCTAGCCATGGGGTAATATCTATTTCATTGGCTTCTAGGTAAGCTTGGCCGCTTAACTGATGAAACCTCGGGCCTTGAAAGTCTAATAATACTTTTAAATTATTAGAACTCAGGCCATCAACCATTACGGTACCGTTCGCTCTATGGCGATTATTTTCGTTTGCCCAAAACATTTCATTAATGGTAAAAGCTCGCACCCCAGCAACGGTATGATAAAGCACGTGACTGTCACGAATGGAAAAACGAGAGATTTGTTCAAGTAATATCGAGGAGAGTGAATCTAATAAAGTATCATCACCGGTTTCATCGACAATGTCTTCTGCTGAGTCAACCAGCGTAACTTGCTCGAACGCTAATTCTGCCCCTGAAATTACAAAGTCTTCAGTCACCAATTGTCCAGAGCGAATACTGCGCCAAAAATCTAATTCAACTTCTAAGCTATCAATATATATTTTGCTGTTATCACTGGAGAGGAGTTCAACTTGTTTCGTGATCAATGTTGGGCCAGACTTGCGCCAGCCCATACTTAACGAGCCAATAGATATATTGCTGTTATAGCTGGTATTTAGATAATCTTCGACATTTTGACGATAATTATGGGCATAAGGTAAAAATAAGCGCAATGTACTGATCAACACGGCAAAAGCTACTAACAAAATTGCTAATAGTTTATACAGGCGATTAAGCCAGCTATTTGAGACCGTGGAAACACTCATTAAGTTTTAATCAAACCTTTATTCACCCTTAAATTTTCCTAATTACTTTGCGTACATTCAAGCAACAACTACATCATAACAACATCAAATTGCTCTTGATTATACATGGTTTCAGTCTGTACTTTAATCTGCTTACCGATGAATACTTCCAGCTCAGCAAGGTTATGATACTCATCGTTCTCTAATGACTCACTCACCGATGATGATGTATAAACAATAAATTTATCCGCGTCATAAGCTCGATTCACACGGACAATTTCTCGAAGAATTTCAAAGCAAACGGTTTCAACGGTTTTTACATAACCACGACCATGACAAACCACACACTCACCACATAGAATATGCTCTAAGCTTTCGCGTGTTCGCTTGCGGGTCATTTCAACCAGACCAAGTGCAGAAAAACCTGACAAACTGTATTTCACATTATCTTTGGCCATTGCAACATCTAAGCTATGTAGCACACGGCGTTGATGCTCTTTATCATTCATATCAATAAAATCGACAATAATAATACCGCCGAGGTTTCTTAATCTTAGCTGGCGGGCAATGGCTTGTGTTGCCTCAATATTGGTATTAAATATAGTTTCTTCTAAATTACGGTGGCCAACAAATGCACCGGTATTAATATCAATCGTGGTCATAGCTTCGGTTTGATCTATGATCAGAGACCCGCCCGATTTCAATTCGATTTTTCGATGTAATGAGCGTTGAATTTCGTTTTCTACATCAAACAAATCAAAAATAGGCCGTTCACCCGGGTAATATTCTAAAACAGGCGCTAAATTGGGTACAAACTCAGTAGTAAACTCGAGTAATTGTTCATAAGTCAATTTAGAATCAACACGAATACGCTCAAGAGAAACACCAACAAAATCGCGTAACACACGAAATGCTAAAGATAAATCTTGATAAATAGGGTCTTTGGTTTGTTTGCGCTCTTTGCGCTCAATAACTTTTGCCCACACACGCCGCAGGAATTCAGCGTCATGTTGCAATTCTTCAATACCTGCGCCCTCAGCTGCGGTACGAACAATAAAACCGTGATCTTCACCACAATAAGGCGTAACAATTGATTTCAAGCGATTTCGCTCTGAAGGCTCTTCAATACGCTGTGATATGCCGGCGCGACTCGTGTTAGGCATTAACACTAAATAACGCGCTGCAATGGTAATATCGGTTGTTAACCGTGCGCCTTTAGTACCCATAGGGTCTTTAACCACTTGTACAACAATATGCTGTCCTTCATGCACCAAGTTACGAATATCAGGTACCTGATCACTGCTATTATCGTCGTTTAAGATAAGTTTGGAGTTAATATCAGAGGCATGTAAAAAAGCCGCTTTGCCTAAATTAATATCAACAAAAGCGGCTTGCATACCGGGTAATACGCGAATAATTTTACCAAGATAAATATTGCCGACTAGGCCACGACGAGCTTCACGTTCAACATGAACTTCTTGTAGTGAACCATTTTCGATTAATGCTACTCGCGTTTCACTTGGCGTAACATTGATAAGTAATTCACCGCTCATATCGATTCCTGTTTATGCTTGTGTCATTGAGGATTTTACGCCAAATGCGGATAATAACTCTGCTGTTTCATATAAAGGTAACCCGACAACGGCAGAATAACTACCACGAATTTGTTTAACAAATTGCCCTGCAACACCTTGAATACCATAGGCACCAGCTTTGTCTTGTGGTTCGCCCGTTTGCCAATAGTGCTTTATTTCTTGTTCGGTAAGTACTTTAAAATCTACTTCAGTTCTGACCACAACAACAGAACTACGTTCCCCTTTTACTGCCGCAATAGCCGTAATAACCTGATGAGAATTACCCGACAACATTTTAAGAGTAGCAAGACAATCGGTAAGTGATTCCGGTTTACCTAATATATGTTGGCCAAATACAACACTGGTGTCAGAGCCAAGTACCACGACATCTTCACCATGTTGTTTAGCAATTGCGCGAGCTTTTTCTAACGCTAAGCGAGCGACATATTGCTCTGGTGTTTCTGTCGGTAATACGCTTTCATCAATGTCTGCAGGCAAACAGATGAAGTCGTAACCAAGTTGTTGTAGTAGTTCTTTTCGGCGTGGCGATTGTGACGCCAAAATCAAAGTAATAGACATGTTATTTTATTCGAAAATTTCGTCTTATTTTACGTAACAGTAAAAAAGCCCAGGGCCAAAGTATAATGGTGGTAACCACAGGATATAAATAGCTAGGTAAAAACACCGCATCGGTTAAAAATCGTTGTAGCCAAAAAACAATTAAGTGATATAACGCTGACAACACACCAACAATTAGGGCTTGCTGCCAAATAGAAAAATTACGTATTTTTTTAAAATTACTGGCAACAATATACACGGCAACTGCCATAGCGCCAGCATGCACACCCAAAGTAGAGCCTAATAGCACATCGAGTATAAAGCCCATTACCCAAGCTGAAATAACATTAACGCGTGACGGTAATGCCAAACACCAGTAAAGCAAAACTACTAATACCCAGTCAGGACGAAAAGCATCAACGCTTAAAGGCAACGGCATTATACTGGCCATTAGTGCCACTAAAAATGTCAATAGAATAATTAAGCGACTAGCGAGGGTCATTGACTTTCTGCCTTTTCAGCTGGCAATGTTTGGGGCTCATCAGGTTGTTGAACCTTGTTCTGCTCTGGCCAGAGTAATAATACATAACGTAAGCGATCAATTTTAGCCACCGGCTGACTTTGAATTTGAGAAAAAGCGCGTGACTCATCTTGAATAACAGCGGTGACTTTAGCAACCGGATATCCCTCAGGAAACTTACTGCCCAAACCTGAGGTAACTAATAAGTCACCAACGCGAATATCCTGACTATGAGGGACATGATTATGCGTTAAACGATCAATAACACCTAAACCGGTAGCAATAAGACGGACACCATTTCGGCTTATTCTCACAGGCACAGCGTGCGTAACATCCGTGATCAACAATACGCGGCTAGTCGATGTACCTACATGTAAAATCTGACCAACAATACCTTCATCATCAATAACGGCTTGGCCTTCATAAACGCCATCGTTCGCACCACGGTTTATCACCACTTGATGAGTATAGGGGTCACTATCAACCGCAAGAATTTCAGCGACCATTTTTTTAGCATCACTGCGCAGAGGTGAAGAAAGAAGTGCTCGTAATCGTCCATTTTCACGCTTAACAATATCTAATTGTAATGCCTGTTCATGAAAGACTAATTCGTTGATTTTGTATTGTTCGTTGTCATCGATGAGTTGGCGACGGGTAACAATATTTTCTGCCGCCCAATTCATCATTTGTTTAGGTGCAGTGGCTAAATATTGTAAAGGGCTTACCATAGATTGCAAAAAGCCTCGAGCGGACTCGAAGCTATTCATTTTATGATCAAAAAATATTAACGCTGCTGAGCAAAACAGCACCAATATAAGTCGGTGCTGTGGGGCAGGTCCATGCTTAAAGATAGGATTCATAAATTAAACTTGTATAAATGCTAATTTAGTATTTATTCGTAAGAGAAAAGATCGCCACCATGCATATCAATCATTTCAATGGCTTTACCACCGCCGCGAGCTACACAAGTTAATGGGTCGTCAGCTACTACTACCGGAATACCGGTTTCTTCCATTAGTAAACGGTCAAGGCCTTTAAGTAATGCACCACCACCGGTTAAAATCATACCGCGCTCTGAAATATCAGACGCTAACTCTGGTGGCGCTTGTTCTAAAGCAACCATAATGGCGCTAACAATGCCGGTTAAGGGTTCTTGTAATGCTTCTAATATTTCATTACTGTTTAAAGTAAAGCTGCGTGGAACACCTTCAGCTAAATTACGGCCACGTACTTCAATTTCTAATACTTCTTCACCTGGATAAGCTGAGCCAATTTCATGCTTGATGCGCTCTGCCGTTGCTTCACCAATTAAACTACCAAAGTTACGTCGAACATAGTTGATAATAGCATCGTCAAATTTATCACCACCAATACGCACAGAAGAAGAATAAACTACACCGTTTAATGAAATTATGCCGACTTCAGTAGTACCACCACCTATATCAACCACCATTGAACCCGTTGCTTCTGATACTGGCATACCAGCACCAATTGCTGCAGCCATAGGCTCATCAATCAAATACACTTCACGTGCGCCTGCGCCCAAAGCTGATTCACGAATAGCACGTCGCTCTACTTGGGTAGAACCGCAAGGAACACAAACTAAAACTCGTGGGCTTGGTCGTAAAAAATTATTACTGTGTACTTGTTTTATAAAGTACTGCAACATTTTTTCGGTAACAAAAAAGTTAGCAATAACGCCATCTTTCATTGGACGAATCGCTTCAATATTTCCCGGAGTACGACCTAACATTTGCTTCGCTGCAGTACCAACCGCGGCAACACTTTTAGAGCCACCAGAACGGTCTTGTCGAATAGCTACAACTGAAGGCTCATTCAATACAATGCCTTGGTCTTTTACGTAAATCAGGGTATTTGCGGTTCCTAAGTCAATTGATAAATCGTTAGAAAACATGCCGCGTAATTTCTTAAACATATTGTCGAAATGTCCTTTAAACATCACCTAGGCAACAAGCTGCCGGAATATTATTGTGCTGAATTTGCAAGCTACAGATCAGCTTACAAATGATATTTTGTACTATTAGCACGCTATCATACCGCAGACTATAGTACTTTTGTTATTTCAATGACAAAAATATCATGAAATATTACGATATTTTGACATTCACTAAGCCAAGCTAGGGTTAAATTGCATAAAAGCCACCAGTTAGCTCAATACGACTAAAAGTTAAGGCTTAATTCGCGATTTCTCGCCATGAGATAATTCGGTCGTTACCGCGATAAATACCAAAGCTTAGTATCGCACTTGGGTTGTCATCGTAAAAATTACCATCATTATCTGTATCGACGTTATCCCATTTAAACTTCAACCAACTGGGTACTTCATATTCCCATTCAAGTGTACCTTGCTTTCCTGGAGTACTGAATGACAACTGCGCCTGAATACCGAGGTTAAAAACACCTGAAACACTAGCTATGGTATCACTAACCTGTATTGCATCAGTATCAATATCGATTAAACGATAATCCCAAAGATTCATGTTGCCTGAATATTTAGCACCCGCTTTTTTATCACCTATCAATGTGGATAAGCAGGATTCATCGGTATTTATGGTAAAGTTTGCCCCGTCATAAACTTGCACATTTAACGGCGCGCGTAACTTGGTATTCTCTGAGCCATATGAGTTTTCTAACACCATACGAGCAAAGCGAATTTCTACGCCATCTGTCAATAGCTTTTCTGTCGCATCGATACTACTACTGAGTAATACACCATCACTATCTTCTATTTGGTTAGTAACAAAAGGTATTTGCGCATTAAAAGGCACTAAAAAACTTGTTTCATTTTTGTTATAACTAAAATGGTCATCACTTGAAAAGGTATAAAGCCACTCACCCGCGATAAAGTTGCCGTTAACATCAAGGCTTGCACTTAAATTACCGGCCAACATAACCGCAGTTAAAGCAACAGGGTTATCAGCAAGGCTGCCGACTATTTGTTGTGTTTCGTCATGTGTTGGTAGCTTAATATCAACACCCGTTGCCAACAATTTCATAAAACCTTCAGGCTCACCCAAAGTATAGTTCTTGGTGACTCCGTCGTTAGCATTGTATGCTGTAATGGTTATTTTTGGTAAAAGACTATAAGCAATAGCGCCTTTATCTTCACTGGTTCGTTGACCGGTATAGGTCCAATCAGAAAATGCACAAACACCTAACCCATCAATGTATGGATAAGCATCAAAATTACCCTGATGGTTTTCTTTTACTGATTGTTTAAAGTAGGCTGGTGTAAAGCGACCAACGTATGGAACATTACTACTTAAGGGCCCTGCTCCTAAATAATTATTACTGCCACTCGTATCAGATAATTTAGCAGTGAAACTGATAATACCTACTTCTGACCAACTCAAAGAGTTAGTGTCTGTACTGGTCGATGGTAGACTAAAACTTTCGCCAGTTATCGTTCCTAATTCGCCGTTACTTGGAGCGACCTTTTTATGCTCTAAAATCACATTAGAAATAAAATTAAACGCCGTATTGTTATCACTTAACACATCGTTTAAGTCAGCAATTCCATCGTTATTCGTATCATCAGATTGCTGCCATTGCTTGGCTGTAATTGTCGTATTGAATTGCTCCCCTGCCTTTTTAAATATATTGCCGCTAGCGTCTTCTGATGCGGGGTTACTCGATACTGATGGATCACCTTCTTTTGGGTCCACGTTAACATACAAACCAAGTGGCCTAACAACAAATTGATTACTATTACCTAACATATAACTCGTTGGATAACCTTCAATTGATATATCATAACGGGCATGTAACTGAATTTTTCCCGCACTGGGGTAACTCACGACTATGTTTGCGGTGTTGTCGATATTATCACCGAAATCTAAACTTACTTTTGTATATTCCGATGGTGAGATCGCATCATTGAGCGTTGTAATAGCAGTATCATTAATAACTACCTGACCTAAACTGCAAGTGCTGGGCTCAGTACATTCAGCAGCAAGTTCAATGTCAACATTACTAATCAGTACAGCTTCACAAACTCCGGTAGCTGTATCTGTTCTGATTGCCTGCAAGGATAATGTTTGGCTATTAAAACCAGTATTTGAAGGTTTACCAGACAATTGCGTATTAATATTATTTGAAACACCGTCAGCCAAAAATTGGAAACCTGTATCAGTAAAGTTCATATCACAACTACTACCAAAGCCTGAGCATTCAACGGCATTACTGGCAGTAATACTTGCACTATCAATAGATAAGACAATAGTTTCTGCAATGGTATGCTTGAAATTAACTGAGGTGATACCGGTAAAGGTTGCTGAGGTTTTAAGCACCATACCTGTTTTCGGACTGGTAATATTAAAATTCAAACTTACCGGCTCAGTAGATTCGCTTGAACAGTCACTATTCGTGCATGCTTTTATGGTAATGGGCTCAGCCGCACAGGTTAAACCATTGCCATCATGCACTATTTCATAATGATGAATAACAGGCTCAGCACAAGCATGACTTTGAGTATAAACTTGTTGAACTTCTGTTTGAGTAAGCGCAACATCAAAGAGCTGAACTTCATCGATAAAGCCATCAAAGAAGCGTGAAGGTTCACTGTAATTTTGAGCTTGTCCTATGTGTAAAGGATCATTATTTAGAATTAGCTCATCAGTAAAAGTTCGAGTACCTTTTTCTATACCATTAACATATATGACTTGCTCGCCGCTTTTGTAAGTTATCGCTATGTGATACCAATTGTCAGTGGTAATACCGGCTCCTGACGTTGAAAATTCATTGGTTTGCCACCACCAATAAATTTCGCCTGTGGAGCTTAAGTGAAACTCATAATTTTCATCTTTAGAGACAATAGTGTGTAAGTCGGTGCTTGCACTGGGTAGGGTTTGGGGGTTAATCCAAGCCGTGATAGTCAGTTCTTTCTGTAAATCTAATGTTGAGTTATCTACAATTCCAACATAATCATCGACTCCGTCAAATACACCATAAGCACATGTACCTGGATTGCCGGTTAATGCAGAGGTGTCATTAAATGTAGTTGCACCATTAAATGCTTGGCCATTAAGAGTTCCTGAACTATCTATTACTTCGTCAGCAACACCACTCCACTGTGTTTCATCCATTGAATATTGGGCAACAGGATTAGCACAAAAGCTGTCATTTAACGCAAAATCGGCGGCTCCAGTATAAGAGGGATCCCCATGATTATTCATACTATGAAAGCGAAAAATCTTGGCCTTTACCGGCGAAAAATTAAAATTTTGTACTGACGTAATATTGCTCGCAGTAAATATATAGCTTGGCGTTATGGGGTTACCTAATAACTTAAAGTCGGCCAACCCAGTCAAAGAGGGATCGCCATGATTTTTAATAGTCACTATACGAGCGCCAATAATACCGGAAACAGTATCGTCATTATCAAGAGCTATACTAAATGGTATTGAATTCATCGGTAGGGTAAAAGTGCTCGCGGCAGTAACTGATTTACCAACAACTTCAAACTCTCGAAGGCCTATTAATGAAGGGTCGCCATGGTTATTGATGGTGGTTAACTTAACACCGGTAACATCAATAGGCATGTCGTTAGTATCAAGTTGAAAACTTTCTAACGTGCTTTGCATAGCTGCAATAAAGGTTTTAGTTTCAGTGACTGAAGGCCCTTGTAGCTTTAACTCCTTTGCACCAACGTAAGAAGGATCGCCATGGTTACTGATGGTAACTAGCTTCACATCCGTAACTTCCACCGGAATATCTCCATTATCTAAGGTAAAGCTTTCACCATTGCCATGCATAGCAGCAAGAAAGGTTTTCGTTTCAGTAACAGATGGCCCTTGTAACTTTAACTCCTTTGCACCAACGTAAGAAGGATCGCCATGGTTGCTGATAGTAATTAATTTTACGTCGGTTACCTCTTCTGGCACATCATCGCTATCAAAAGTGAAGGTTTCTCCATTGGCATGCATAGCGGCAATAAAGGTTTTAGACTCTGTAACAGATGTACCTTGTAATTTCAATTCTCTAGCGCCGATATATGAAGGGTCGCCATAATTTGTGATGGTACGAAGCCTAACGCCAGTAACGTCAATCGGTTGATCAGCTTCAGCTATGCTAAAAGTTTCTCCATTACCGTGCATAGCAGCAGAATAGGTGTATAACTGTCCTGACAAGGTGCCCGAAATTTTAAATTCAGTCGCGCCGGTGTATGTTGCATCACCGTAATTTGACAATGTTCTAAGACGAAGCGCGGTTACGTTACTTTGTGATGTAATTGCCCAGTTTTGTTGGTTACTATCCATAGCTGCAGTAAAAACAGTGCCGCCTGCCGGTGCATTAATAGCTTGCCACGCACCACCAGAAATTTGTACATCAACTTCGAACGTTTGTATAGATACATCGTTATTGCCATAGTTAATCAATGAGATAGTATCAACATTTATCGCATCGCCCATCACACCATCAAAATTACTATCAAAACTAAAAGCTAAGGTATTGGTTTGCTTGCTCGATAACCAACGCGTGTTGTTATCGCCATCATGAATATTTTTCGCACCATAGTTAGTTGAGTTATGTTCACTGTCAATCACAGTTAAACTGCCACCGTTTGCCGTTAACGCGAAGTTATAGTCAGGGGTATTTCCACCTGCACCTGACACGGGCAACTTTGTCCAATTACTATTGTCTAGTGTTTTAACTTCTACCTGAAACTTCTTAATTGCGCGGTCATCATTGCCATAATTAACTAAGTAAAAACTCTCTAAGGTAAAAACATCTTCAGCGCCACCTTGAATACCATCTTCATTAACATCGAATTGAAAGTCCAAGGTGTTATTGCTTTTTCTGCTCAGCCAAAGGCTATTTTGATCGCCATCATGAATATTTTTAGCTCCATAATTGGTTGCGTTATATTCACTATCTATCGCTATTAAATTGCCTCCGTGTTGTGCTAAAGCAAAATTATAATCGGCTTGACCAACAGTGGCACCAGGGGTATTAATTTTCGCCCAATTTGGGTTAGTACGCGTTTTTACCGCTATTTGAAACTCTTTAATCGAACGGTCATCATTGCCATAGTTGACTAAATAAATACTCTTTAAGGTGAATAAATCTTCAATCGCACCAAGCGTACCATTTTCATCGGCGTCAAATTGAAAGGCTAACTCATTGTTGCTTTTACGACTTAACCACAAGGTATTGAGGTCGCCATCATGAATGTTTTTCGCGCCGTAGCTAGTGGAATTATACTCACTATCAATAGAGACTAATGTGCCCCCATGATGAGACATCGCAAAATTGTAATCGGCTTGACCGATACTTGCGCCCGGGACATTAATTTTTGCCCAATTAGGATTAGCCTTAGTTTTAACCGCTAGTTGAAATTCTTTAATTGCCCGGTCATCATTGCCATAGTTTCGCAAGTAAATACTATTTAAGATAAAAAGATCTTCTGCTGCGCCAAGCGTACCATCTCCATTGGCATCGAATTGAAAGGCCAACTCATTATTGCTTTTTCGACTTAACCATAAAGTATTTTGGTCACCGTCATGAATATTCTTAGCCCCGTAGCTTGTTGAATTATATTCACTGTCAATGCTAACTAACGCGCCACCATGATGTGACATGGCGAAATTATAATCTGCCTCGCCAATTATCGCGCCTGGAGCATTTACTTTATGCCAATTGGGATTTGCTAAAGTTTTAACGGCAAGTTGAAATTGCTTAACTGAACGGTCATCGTTACCATAGTTTTCAATATTAATTTTATCGATGGCAAAAACATCTGCAGTATCGCCACCGGCTCCCGTTATACCATTGTTGTTGGGATCGAAGGTAAATTCGATAGTGTTATTACCTTTTCGGCTCAACCACTGAGAGTTTTGATCGCCATCTTGCATATTTTCAGCATGATAGCTTGTCGCATTATACTGACTGTCGACAGCACCGAGAATTCCCCCATCTTGATAACGACTATAAATATACTCTGCATCGCCAGCAGCAGTACCAGGCACCTGTAATTTCCGCCAAGTTGAACCATCGTTGGTAATTTCAACTTGAAATTGCTTAACAGAACGATCGTCAACGCCATAGTTAGTAACTTCGAGTTCATTAATGGTTATGCCGTTACCCGCAGAGCCATCCCAGTCGGTATCAAAATTATATTGCAATATATTATTGGATTTTCGAGATAACCAACGAGATGAACGATTGCCATCGTTGATATTTTTCGCTGAGTAGGATGTGTTGTTATATTGTGCATCAACAAAGACTTGCCTTGCGCCTTGCGCCCAACTTAAATAGTCAATATAACCAATAGGATTCTCATCGGCTACCATGGGCTTCCAGCCCGCGGAACCAGAATCTGCGCTTAGGGCTTCATTTTGCGTGGTCAATAATACAAATTGATTTACACCACGATCATCGCCGCCATAATTAGTTAATTCAAAGCCATTAAAGCACATGGCTCCGTTACTTGCTGAAAATTGAAAATTTAAATTATTGCTTTGGCTGCTTGACATCCACTGAGTCGTAGGATCATCGTCAAGCAAATTTTCCGCTGCCCATGTTGTACTATTATATTGCGAGTCTATTAGTGTGATGGCTGATGAAGCTAAAGCATCAGCGTATGTAAAACGAGTAAACAAATAGGCTATGATAATAATTTTTTTCATATAAGAAACAAATGTTCCCTGCTGCATGTGTGACTTAACCTTTATCTGAAACTGTTAACTGTACATTGGGAATATATTTAAAATACGAGAACTCAGTACGATGAGTTAAACAACCACTATAACAATTAAGTTATTTTTATAAATAAACCCGTGCAAAATAACGCCCTGAATTTAATTGTTTTTCTTTAGCTTGCTGCTTTTCATGGTTATTATTATACAATAATAATAACATGTAAATGGGTTATTAAACTTGAAAGGTAAATTGAATGAACGTCTCAACAATCAAAATAAGCTTAGTAATTTTATTAATAGCCGGTTGTAGCCCAGACCATAAAAAAAATAATATAGACTTAAATGAGTTAAGCGAAATTAAAACTATTGATGAGTCTGCGCTAGAAAAAGAATGGCAAGCTATAATTGAATTACGCGAAAAAAACCTACAATCCGTCGTTGAAAATCAAGCATTTGACAATGAAAAAACTTTACTTGAAGATGCAGATAACTTGCAAAATAGGACTGAAGAACAATTATTAAAAGTACAAGTAAGAGAAAAATTGTTAGCCGAAGAAGCACTATTAGAAAGCATTAAAAGCCGCGCTGCTGATTTAGTTACTCAATAGCTCAATCAGAACTTTTTCTGATAAAGTCACAGCAATTCATAAATACTGTGAACGACTTAATTTATCACTCTATCTAAGCTAGTTGGCTAGTTAGCTAATTCGCGATTTCTCGCCATGAGATAATTCGGTCGTTACCGCGATAAATACCAAAGCTTAGTATCGCACTTGGGTTGTCATCGTAAAAATTACCATCATTATCTGTATCGACGTTATCCCATTTAAACTTCAACCAACTGGGTACTTCATATTCCCATTCAAGTGTACCTTGCTTTCCTGGAGTACTGAATGACAACTGCGCCTGAATACCGAGGTTAAAAACACCTGAAACACTAGCTATGGTATCACTAACCTGTATTGCATCAGTATCAATATCGATTAAACGATAATCCCAAAGATTCATGTTGCCTGAATATTTAGCACCCGCTTTTTTATCACCTATCAATGTGGATAAGCAGGATTCATCGGTATTTATGGTAAAGTTTGCCCCGTCATAAACTTGCACATTTAACGGCGCGCGTAACTTGGTATTCTCTGAGCCATATGAGTTTTCTAACACCATACGAGCAAAGCGAATTTCTACGCCATCTGTCAATAGCTTTTCTGTCGCATCGATACTACTACTGAGTAATACACCATCACTATCTTCTATTTGGTTAGTAACAAAAGGTATTTGCGCATTAAAAGGCACTAAAAAACTTGTTTCATTTTTGTTATAACTAAAATGGTCATCACTTGAAAAGGTATAAAGCCACTCACCCGCGATAAAGTTGCCGTTAACATCAAGGCTTGCACTTAAATTACCGGCCAACATAACCGCAGTTAAAGCAACAGGGTTATCAGCAAGGCTGCCGACTATTTGTTGTGTTTCGTCATGTGTTGGTAGCTTAATATCAACACCCGTTGCCAACAATTTCATAAAACCTTCAGGCTCGCCCAAAGTATAGTTCTTGGTGACTCCGTCGTTAGCATTGTATGCTGTAATGGTTATTTTAGGTTCAAGACTATAAGTAATAGCGCCCTTATCATCACTCGTACGCTGACCAGTGTAGGCCCAGTCAGCAATCGCACAACTGCCTGTTGCACTGTGATAAGCATCAAGTTTACCTTTGTGCTCGGCTTTAACACTTTGTTTAAAATACGCAGGCGTAAAGCGTCCAATATCTTTATCTACCGCTTCAATCAAACCATTTACATTACCCAAACCACCATAATTAATATCTTGTATATCAATATTAATAACACCCACTTCATTATATTGAGCGCCACTAAATACAGCGGTGCCTTTATCACCCTCAGTGAAACTCGTTAATAGGGCATTTTGAAAAATTGCGCCCGTTGATGTGGTGCGACTTTGCCCTGCTGCGTAGATAAAGTTACCATCAACTGTGCCATTTAGTAATGGCGCAATACGCGATACTTTTAATTGTAATTGTCCGTCAGCTTGGCGATAGTTTTGTGTTAAACCACCCGCGACGTTAAGTGCGCTAACAGTGAATTCGAAATTATTACCCGCATTGTGTATGGTTGTGCTTATGGCACTATTCCCATTTAAAGCACCATTTAAGTTTGTTGCAGTTATTTCAAAACTATCAGGTTTTACCCAAAAATCATTTGAGCTACCAACAATAGTAAAATCAGCATTAGCGTATTTTGCATTTAAACGAATTTCACCTGCATCTAAGTACTTAGGCGTTGGTATAATAGCAATACTGTCGTTACCAAAGTTGACACTGACATTGTCGGTAAATAGCGGATGCTTTGCGATATTAGTGCCGCCAGATTGAAATGCTAATCCGGCGTTAAAAGCCAAGTCTGGAGTAACATTTTGCTGAGAAAGACTGATACTTACATTGCCGTTAAAAAGCCCCTCACAAACACCATTATTACTTTTAACGGCTTGTAACTTTAAAGTTTCTACAAACTCTACACCTGATGTTTGATGGCCAATTGTTTCACTATTAGTATCACCATAAAGAAACCTAAAACCTGCATCGGCAAAGGTCATATCGCAACTGGTACCAACACCAGAACATTCAACAGCATTACTGGCCGCAATACTCGTATTATTAATTGATAAAGTAATAGTTTCTGCCGTTGTATGACTTAAATCAATTATGGTGCTACCGATAAAGGTTGGTGAGGCTTTAGTGACAATACCCGTTGTTGGACTAGTAATATTAAAATCTAAACTTACCGATGCAGTACTTTCACTTGTACAGGCGCTATTTGTACAGGCTTTGATGGTTATAGGCTCAGCTGCGCAGGTTAAACCATTACCGTCGTGAACTATTTCGTAATGATGAATAACCGGCTCAACACAAGCATGAGTTTTAGTATACAGCTGGTTAATTTCGCTTGCATTCAAGGCGCCCTTAAAAACATGTACTTCGTCAATTGCGCCAGCAAAATGAAAACTACTGCCAGTTTCCGAAGAGTTGGCCGTTTCACCCCCTATACTTGCTGGTCCAGTATCTACACCCCAAGACCCTGTATAGGTTTGACTAATACCACCACCTGTTAACGTTTGTGCCACACCGTTAATATAAATTTGTCGAGTTTTGTTAACACTGTTATGAACCGCGGTCACAAATGTCCATGTATCTATCGCTATTACAGAAGTTGTATCAATAAAAACAGGGCTCACACCACGCGAATAAAATCGTAAATTTCCAATACCGCTAGCCTCATCACTTAAGCTAAAACCATAGCCTTGTTGATTATTTTCATCATCAATAAAAATCCTCGAACCACTATCTAAATCGCTCGGTTTAATCCATGCTGCGATGGTAAAGTTGTCTTGTAGATTTTCAAATGAACTAGGCAATTCAACATAATCGTCAACACCATCAAACACCCCATAACCACAAGTACCTGGGTTACCTGTTAATGCGGGAGAAGCTAATGCCGTATTTGTACCATTAAACGCCTGACCATTATAATTCCCAGCACTATCGATGACTTCACCTGCAACGCTACTCCACGAGCTTTCATCCAGTGAAAATTGAGCAATTAACGCTACACAGTTTGGACTTGCACGAACACCACCATCATAGTTAGCACCCACTCTTTGATTGTTATATATTGTTGCTACTTCATTGGCGGTAAGCGCGCCATTGAAAACAATAAACTCATCTAAGGGAGCCCTAAAACCTTGTGAGTCAGGTGTGCTTAAATCATCAAATGACGTACCTACATATTTTAATGTCCCCGTAGGAATAAGGTTAATAGCTTCAATAAAAACACCATCAATGTATAAATTAGTTTGGCCGTTTTTATAAACTAGCGCCATATGGTGCCAACTATCACTTAAATTTTTCAAACTATAAGTACCGTTTATAACTTGTGCAGGATTTGAACTATAAATAGCCCACCGCCAATCGTTATCTCTATCTATGACCAGTAAATCGCTGCCATTTTCCATTGCGCCAAGCACAAAATAACGATTGCCCGTAGTAGCCGTAGGCTTTTTAAACCAGGTAGAAACGCTATATCTGTTAGGTAGAGGAATACTGGTTTGCATGTGATGAGCAGCATTAGTAATTGCTAGCGCTCTTTCTATTTGTGCGTCAACAGAGGTATCTACATTATTATGGCTTGTGCCAGAATAATTGCCCAGTTGGTCGATAACTTCATTACCTGTGCCCGTGTAAGCACACTCATCAAACTGAAAATTTGCCATGGCAAAAGCTGGGGGTGGGTCTGTCACCGTTAAACTCACATAATCACTATAAATATTAGAGCTCTGAACGTTTCCTGACTTTTTTTCTCTGGCGACTACGTACAAAACCATAGCATTTTGGTTAGTACCACCAAAGTAATCTGTCATAGAACTGGTTACCTGACCACCCAGTGAGATTTCATTGCTAGTAGAATCTATCCTATCCACAAGCTGATAACTATTCAGTCTAAAATTCCAGATATAGAAATCAACGCCATCTTTCCTACCGTTGTTGTCATTTGTGCCATAACCGTTCCATAAAATAGTGAACTTTGTGATATCGGTTTCATCTTCATCTATATATATTTCAAATTGTGTATAGGGAAAATGGTTATTTGTCGAGGTTGTAGTTTGCTGATAACTCTGATCGTCCACCTTTAAGGCATTGTATTCAACTGAAGAGACTTGCGCTCCGAGTACTAAGCTAGATGGAACCTGTGTACTAGTTGAGCCTTTATAGGCAACGATATTGTTACCTGTTGTTCTGGTTTTGAAATCATATAAAATATCTTCGAAAGCACTGGCAGAAAATGACAGCAAACAAACAACCAGCAATAGAAGATACTTCATGTGTTACAACCCTTAAATGCCCAAAATAGCTGATTTTTACAGCCTAACTAAACTCGCGCTAAAACTCACGGTATGGAAATTAAATATTCAACAGTAATAAAGACAGGAAATTCAACACAGAGTTAATTTAGCGCTGCCTTATAACAAGCGAATTTACTGCTGCTATAAATCATTAAAGGTACCGCTATGTGGTTTAATAAGCAATAAAAAACCCGCATATAGCGGGTTTTGTAAATATACGATCAAATTATTTTGCGTTGCGCTTACGTAGTGTAAAGCCTAAAAGACCGGCAGCAAAAATGAATAAAGTGGTTGGCTCAGGAACTTTGGCAACTGAAGCACGAACATAGAATGTCTCGTAATTAAAATATTGTTCATTACCTAGATCATTTTTTTTACCTAAACGCTCACCAAATTGATCGACATCAACTTCAGTAATAATTGTGTTCCAGTAAGATACTGAATTAATTATAAAACCATTATTACTGGTAAAGTTAGACAACTCTAGCTCTAAAAATAATCTTTCTAGGTCAGGGTTCGAATTGGTATTAACAATCTCCATCCACCCAGTATGGAAATCTGCGGATTTAAATTCGTTAACTCTCTTACCATTATTAAAGTCATATAATTCATAATTTGTAACATTTACTGGCGAAGCCCAAGTCCAATCATAACCACCATATGAAATATAGGTATCTTCAGAAAGCTCTGTTGTAATAAGTCCAGCAATAGCAGAACTAGAAGCTAACAAGAATAACGCGGTAATTAATTTGAATGAATACTTGATCATTATAAAACCTCAACTAATGAAAAACAGCAGTAATTGTGCAATTAAATACAATAATGCAAGCATCGCGCCAAAATAATAAATCCATTGTAAATCAGTAAGATTTAAGAGCGGAGGTTTTATACAATCGCAAAAGTGTAAAAGAAACCAACAGTTATATTAGGGGCTGATACCATTTTTCGAGGTTGATAAAGGTTATAGGCTACGCGCTTCGACAGCAACTCTTCTCGATGTTACTTCACCATCAATGGTGCATTCGCCTGTGCTAGTGATGGTGTAATAGCGAATGCTATCTCGTTCAAAATCAACACAGCTAACACTGATATTACACTGAGTTAAACCCTGTGAATTATTAAAAGTAGGAGTTATGCTGTCAATAGCAGTTTGGCTTTTACAAACAACAGCATCACTATTTAACGGAAAAACTTCAGCTAACTGCCACTGCAAACCGCTTTGTGCTGCTGTGTAAGCCCGTGTACCCAATACCTCGTAGGCAACACCTTCTTGGCTCGAATCTAGCATATTAACTAAAGCTGCACCGAGTGCTGATAAAACAATAATAATAAAAATAGCAATAACTAATGCGCTACCTGTTTGCTTATTATTATACTGCTTTAGGTATGGCCGCTTTTGTAATTTACCAAATAATTTAGTTGTATTAAACGCTGGCTTAAGGGACATTGGGCACCTGTATCTCATTATTAAATACAATTGTTTCTAAATTACGGACAAACTTTAATCTTGTTAACGCTAAGCCATTTCTTTGCAGGGTAGCCGGAAAAGTTTGAAACGGTATAACATTACCAGACGATGAAAAATTATTAACATATTCGGCCATTAAAATCTGAGTTGCAGTAGAGTCTGGCGTGCCATCACTGTCATAATTGCCAAAGCTATAACCTTGGTAACGATAGATGGCGTTATTTTCCACACAATAACTGACCGGCAAGTCGATAAAGTACAAACGACTGGTGGGAGACTCTGCGTTAAATAATATGTTGCTCGCGAAATTAATTTTTGATGGACTTTGCTTATTCCCCGAATTGTCTACTGAAGAAAATGCTTCAATCACACCAGATGCAGTACTGTAAATATCATTACTGTTTAACGCATAAACGGCAACATATTGGGTTGTTGGCATAAGTGAATCTGCTAGCATAACCACATCAACACTGTTGCTTGCCGCCTCTGGTGCCACTGGAATGTCTAAATAAATGGCGCTTTTATCTATTGGCACAAACTCCAAACATTGATTATTAGCGCCGATAGTACGAATACTATTAGGCAGGGCATTTCTTACTTCACGGTTAAGCCGCTCTACGACGAATCTTGCCGTTGAAATCAACGCTTCACGGTCAGTGGCATCCGTATAACTTTTAGTGCCAAAACGTAGGAATGAGGTAATGCTGCTAGCCAAAACACCTAAAATTACAATAACGGTTACTAGCTCGACCAGCGTAAAGCCTTGCTGATTTTTAGGTAAGCTGCGCATTAAAAGTTCACCCGATAGACAGAAAAAACAAAGTTAAAATCTTGTGGTGTCGTTATAGTTACTGTTATGAATTTGGCCGTAAAATTGTTATCAGCACTGTCATTATCACCATCATAATCACTGTCATTAATAACCTGGACATTAGCTTTGTAACCTATATATAGGTCTGCTAACGAGTCATCGTTACCTAATGAACCTTCAATAATGGCTAAGCCGTGATAGTCATCAACATCATCAAAATTTTTTCGGGTTTCACCGCTATCAGGCCCTAGGCTCGCACTGGCTGTACAAGTTTCACCGTCTACTGCTTTAATTTCACCGTCATTATTATGATCTTCACCGCAGCGATAATATCCGCCTGACATTTCTGAGTTTTCGTCGAAGGCTTTACCCAGTATTTCATTGATCATTGACTGGCCAAGCTCTGCTGCTTTAATTTGATGCACTTGCTCTGCGCTTTGGTTAGCCAGCGGGTAGATTAGCGTGGTGAATATTGAAAAGGCAATCGATAGCACTACGATGCCGACAATGGTTTCGATTAAAGTAAAACCTTGCTGTGCAGTTCTAGCCAATGAAATGTGCATTGCAGGTGTGCTTTGTTTAGAGTGCATGAATATAGCCTTCTGACTCTATCTGAACGCTAATACTTTGTTCACCACTAATGGTGATTATGCATGGTGCAGCACAAGAAGGTCGCCCCATACTGTCGAATGAGAAACTATTACCAGCAAAATTAGTCGACAATGTAATATTGTCGCTACTATCTATCTGTAGTTTTGAAGCACTGTCTTGCCATGGTGTAGCAAAACTTAGTGACGAACCACAATTGTCAGGTGTTCCTAGTATGGTGTCGGTTACCAGTACACTATGACAATAACTACTATTCGTTTGTTGCATCGCCCTAGTCTGAATTAAGCGCAATTTAGCAATAGCATCAGTGCGATAAGCATATTCTGAAAAACCTTTAGCGTTGAAAAATTTAGGCGCTATCGTTACTGAGAGAATACCCAATATAATAATCACTACAATCGTTTCGATTAATGTAAAGCCACTAGAAAGTTTTTGTGGCGAGCAAATTATGGATTTTGTACTTGCCAACTGCATTTCCTCACTCGTCCGTAATATTTAAACGCACTTGTTTAATGTAAATGTTGGTGGTGTATTTTGATCTTTAGCAACTTTGTAATAAAGCATGCATGGGTCATTAAAGCTGGTAGGCTGCGAATTTTCACTACGGTAAATAATTAAGGTATTTTCTGATGTTGAATTAACAATAAGATAGCTAAAATTATCGTCAAGTTTAATAATTCGTTTCCAATCAGTTAACTTGGCAAAAGGGTAGCCGTATCTAACAAAAATTTCGCCATTGCTACTAAAACCGCCACCATCGCCAATATTAATTGCGCCCGTGGACTCCTTATGATTACCTTGAACAAGCGACTTACTATGAACCATAGCAGCCGCACCTTGCATCGTCGCTTTAACACCTTGCAATGTCGCAGTTTGCGCCTCCGCCTTCAAATTAATAAATTTTGGCGCAGCTGTAGCAGCCAAAATGCCAAGAATGACAATAACAACCACTAACTCAATTAAAGTAAACCCTTTGGTATTCATTTATACAACCTTGAAAAATCACACTACTGACTAACATGATGATTAACTGTTTAATCACAAATGATGTTAATCAATTTATCACATTAAATGATGCTGATATATTGATATGAAGCATAATATATCTAACAATAGATTGCCATTTTCAACCTTTGTAACCACAGCTCGCGCTAACAAGTTTAGCATTTTCTAAATACAAGCTAGCCTTTAAAGGTTATTCTGGCTATAAAAAAGGAGAGCATAGCTCTCCCTCTAAAATGATTATTTTAATAGCTTAACAAGAGGTAACATCTAATGCTGTCTTCGCCGGAGTAACTACCGCGCCTGTTTTAGAAGCATTCGTGTAAGTAACTTTACATGCGGTAGTACCGCTATGGCTAAATACACCTGCTGCATAAGTTATAGCTGTACCGTCGTCTAAGTCAATAAGCTTGTTAACTCCCCAGCCATTACCTGCAGTACCAGCAGGAGTGCCTGCACCAGCTGCTGTTGGATAGCCGTATACTAACGCGAAAACCTCACCATTAACTGTCACTTCACCTGTTGCACCAGTTTGATTACTCACAAGTGCTTTAGCATGCGCCATATTAATTGCGCTATTGACACTACCTTGAACGCCTTTTATTACCGCGCCTCTAGCATCACCCGTTAAATCGATAAATTTAGGTGCAGCAGTTGCTGCTAAAATACCTAAAATAACAATAACAACCACTAATTCAATTAGGGTAAAACCTGTTTGCTTACTAAAACTATTATTTGTTAACTTCTTCATAACATAAACCTTTATTATTAATAATTAATTATTGTTGATATAAACAATCACTGAACTGTTGGCGGGTTGGTAAGTAAAACTGTTACCTGTAATTGTCGACACACCTGGGTCGGCAAAGCTACCGTTACTATCTTTGTTTAATGTCTCTTTTAAATAATAGTGACATAAGGTTGTCGCACCGCTACCAGATTTAGCTGCTAAGTAATCCATAGAGCGATCACTATTTAACGTGGCAATAGCATCGGTTAAACGTGGTGGCTGTTGAAAAATATTTTGCCAAATATCAACACAGTTTGCCGAGGTAAAATTAGTATCTAGCGTGTCGCCTGAAGCACCTCCAGCGACCGTTGACACAACATAACCTGGACGAATACCCGTAGCTTCTGTTGTCAAAATTAAATTTGAGCCATCATAATCAACTGTATTTTTGCCACTTACATCTTTTGGTCGAGCTTCAGCTTCCCATTGCGCACGTGCGAGTGAAACAGCTGTAGCGAAACCACCTGCCATGCCTTCAATATTTGCTTGTTTTGCTTGATCAGTTAAGTCGAGGAATTTAGGAATTGCGGTAACCGCCAAAAAACCTAGGATCACAACCACAATAACTAATTCTATGAGGGTAAAACCTGACTGTTTATTCATAACGACCTCTTAACTATTATATTAATTTTATTCTAACAACGAAATACCAACAAAGTCACTTACTTAGTGATATTTTACCTAAATATTTAAAAAAGACCGTAAAAACACCTTGTTAATTTCGTTTAATATGCTGATTTAACCTCACTCACTTTGCCATTATGGCGATGGTAAGTGAAATACTCGCCACTTGATAAACTATATTGGCAATTCGGCACTATTTGGTTTTCATATTCAACTAACACCGCACCTACAGGCTCTTTCATGTATAATAATGGGGCTTCCATGACATATTGCCAGATAATTTGGCATGACAAAGATGCATTTTTGGTATCTACCCACCCCGATTTGTTAACTTCAATTTTCACCATGCGACCACCGTCAGCTTGTATTTGGCTACTTTCAACATTAACAGTACTTGGTTGTAAATCCATAAACCATTGAGCGCGAATACCAGTAACTCGCGCTGAAAAAACTTGTGCTATTGATTCAAAACCGGCTCGGGTTATTTGTTCTTGCTGTTTAAAAAAATAAAAAATAAAACTCGCCATCAACACGGCTACAAGCACAATCACCACGAGAATTTCTGTGAGTGACTTTTCATTTTTTTCTGCAACTTGTAGTGATGTCATGGGTTTATCATCCTAAAAGCTAACAATGCTACTTACCTTGGAATGCTGACATCATATCCCACATTGGGCTGAATATACCTAAGGCTAACACTAGCACCATGGCAGCAACAATCGCGATCATAATCGGCTCAATGCGCGCAGTAAGGGTGCTAAGCTCGTAATCTACTTCTCGCTCATAATAATCACCCACTTCTGCGAGCAGTTCGTCAACACGTCCAGTTTCTTCCCCAACAGCAACCATTTGTAGCACTAAAGGTGTAAATAACTTACTGGCAACTGACGAGCGTAATAAGCTTTCACCACTTTCAATACTCGTGCGCATGGCCATAATTTTATCTTGCATATAAGTATTATCGACAGCGTCAGCCACGAGCGACAAGCCCGATGTCATTGGAACACCCGCACGTAATATTATCGCAAAACTGTGGGCAAACCGTGACAAAATTGAACGTTCGATAACGCCACCAACAACTGGCAGTTTTAATTTTTGTTTATCCCAAAAATACATGCCTGTGGGGGTTTTTAAATAATGTCGTAATGAAAAAAATCCAACCACACTGGCAACTAACATATGAGGCCAATAATTTAGAAAAAAGTTTGAGCTACTAATTAGCATTTTTGTTGACCAGGGTAAATCAGCGCCTAGCTTGGTAAACATGTCAGCAAAAGTGGGGATAACGAAAATATTTAAAATAACTAAAGCTGCTACCAACGCAATCAACACAAAACTTGGATAACGCAAGGCAGTTTTAATGCGTTTACGGGTTTCTTGCTCGCGTTCGAAATAGCCAGCGAGCTTTAAAAATGCGTCGTCAAGATTACCGGTATTTTCGCCCACGTGAACAAGAGAGACAAATAATGGCGTGAATATTTTTGGGTGTTTATGCAAAGTAGTAGAGAGTGGAAAACCGCCTTCTAGTTGCGTTGATATATCAGTTAACGCTGATTTTAATTTTACCGAGGTACTTGATTCAGCCATACCCTTTATGGCTCTAAGAATAGGAACACCTGATTTTACTAAAGCATACATTTGTCGACAAAAAACGATTAAATCATCAAGCGTAACTTGATTAAGACCTAATAGCTCACTGATATCGACATTATTAGGGGTAGCTTCTGCATTGGCTATTTTTGCACTTTCTATTGATATTGGAATAATGCGACTACGGGACAATTGCTCCGCAACCACAGCGGAATTCGCCGCTTCTATAGCACCTTTTACTTGGCTACCACTGGCGTCTCGTCCAATATAATTAAATGCTGGCATAATATTATTGCTTATCCTGTGACATCGATGGTTTCAACTAAACGCAGTACTTCTTCAACACTGGTTACACCTAGCTTAGCATAATCAAAAGCGGCCAACGCTAAAGGCCTAAACCCTGGATGTTGTTTAGCTGCTTGTGTGAACGCTTCAGTATCCTCACGCTTTAAAGCCGCCATCATAGGCTCATTCATTTCCAACAGTTCAAATACACCTATGCGGCCTTTATAACCTGTATGTTGGCATGTTTGACAACCACGGCCATGACTGAACTCAATTTCTTTGATATTTTCATCAACTAGGTTTGATAGCCACATCAATTCTTGGTCATCGGGTTGATAAACCTGACGACAACTATCGCAAACTTTACGTACTAAGCGCTGGGCGATAATCGCACGCAATGAACTACCGACTAGGAAGCCGGCGGCGCCCATATCTAAAAGACGTAAAGCACTGGTAATAGCATCATTAGTATGTAGTGTTGATAACACTAAGTGACCTGTTAATGCACCTCGTAAACCTATTTCAACAGTTTCTTGATCACGCATTTCACCCACCATTAAAATATCGGGATCTTGTCGTAAAGCGGTACGTAATACACTGGAAAAAGTAAGGTTGATTTTACTATTAATTTGTACCTGATTAACACGAGGTAAGCGATATTCTACAGGATCTTCTACCGTGATAATTTTCTTACTGGCTTTATTGAGTTCACTTAATGCCGCATACAAGGTGGTGGTTTTACCACTACCTGTAGGACCTGTAACTAGTACCATACCGTGTGGACGTGAAATTTGATGGCGAATTCGCTTAACAAAATGCTCAGGCATGCCGGTTTCATCTAGCGATAACAAACCCGCCGACTGATCAAGTAAACGCATGACCACAGACTCACCATATTGCACAGGCATTGTTGACATACGAACATCAACATTATGGCCATTAATTTTTAGATTAAATCGTCCATCTTGCGGTAAGCGCTTTTCAGATATATCTAGGCCTGCCATTAGTTTCAAGCGTAATACCATTGCCGAGGCAATTTTATTTTCTTTCAAAATATTTTCTTGCAGTACACCGTCAATACGTTGTCGAATGCGTAGCGAGTTTTCATCTGGTTCTATATGAACATCAGATGCTCGCATCTGCACGGCGTCTTCAAACACTGATTGTAATAATTTACCAACCGTCGCATCACCGCCTTCTTCAAGGAAATTATTGGATAAGTCAAAGTCGCTACTTTGATCGTATTCTTCCTCTAATTGGCTAGCGAAAGATTCTATATCTGCAGTACGTCGGTATAAACCGTCAAAGGCATTAAAGAGTTGTGATTCCATCACAACAGCTAGATTCAAACGTTTAGGTGCTAGCATTTGTTCTAGTTGATCAAGGGCACTTAAATCCGCTGGGTCACTCATACCAATGAGAACAGAGTCTCCTTGATCTTCAATAATAATGGCGCGTAAACGTCTTGCGTGAACTTCTGGCAATAATAAAGCGACTTCAGATGAAATTCTGCGATTGCTTAAATCTAAAAATGGTACATCTAATTGTTGCGCAAAGAATTCTAATAACTGCCGCTCAGTGATGTGCCCTAACTCAATTAAGGTATCCCCGAGTTTCCTACCACTGGTTTTTTGGCTGTTTAGCGCCTGCATTAGTTGTTCATTGCTAATAATGTGTTCGTGAACAAGTAAATCGCCCAAACGCATTTTTAATTTAGGTGCTGCCATATTATTCTCCTAACTCTATCAGGCGTTGTCGCGCAAATTGCATTGCACTGGTAGATAAATTATTACGTGCAATTGATTGTTTATATGCGTCTCTTGCTGGCACAAACATGCCAAGGCTATCTAATGAAACCGCCACGCCTAACCACCATCGCCCAACATCAGGCTCAAGCGTTATTAATTTTTTATAAGCAATAATAGCACTGTTATGCTCATTTAATTCTGCAGAGACATTGGCTAACAATATTTGTATTTCACTACTATTGCTATTATTGACTGGCCTTAACATCTTATATGCTTCTCTAGCCTGACCTTGTTCGTAGTAAATTCGAGCACTCATTAAACGCATTTCTTCTGCTTTTGGTGCTAAGGCAATACCTTGCGACAAGAGGTTAACTGCATCTTGATAATACCTTTTACCATACCACAGCGCCGCAAGTTGTTTTCGCGCGGTTTCATGCTCAGGCATAACTAGCAGTACTTCCTCAAATAACGATTCAGCTTTGGCAATATCATTACGCTCCATTGCTTGCTCAGCTTCAGTAATTTTATTTGCTGCCAATGCTTGTGGTGATAATTGCGTGCGGGAAATAGTTAAACTTGATTTAGCGGGAACAGTTTCATTAACTTGTTCAGCATTAACAACCGCCTTGGTTACTTCAACAGGTGCGACAATAACAACCGGGTCATGCTTTTCTGGCACTATTGAGGGTAAACTTTTGTGTTTACTTGTTTTATTAACAATACTCGTTACCGTATTGTCATCTTTGATATTAGTTCTTATGGTGGCTGATTGTGGCACTTTTGCAAAATCATCAACCTCTTCAGATACATGTTTTATTACTGTTGACGTAATAGGAAGCGTTTGTATTTCCACTGCGGCTTCTGCGTTTAAAGCAGCTACTGTATTTGATTGAGCATTTACTAATTTTTGTTTATGTTCAAGCGTTATCGCTTCTTGTTGTGCTTGCGATTTTAATTGCTTATTTTCACTGTAAAGTTGCCATCCAAGTATACCAACAACGTTAAAAACAATAATTATAGCGACAATCACTAGTACTGATTTAGTGCTTGAGCTTTTTGCTAGCAAAGGTACCGAAACATTAGCAGCATCTTGTTGATCGCTCTGACGCTTGTCTAAATCTTTTAACATTTGGTTTATTACACTCATACCAACATCCCAAAAATATTGCTTGAAAAGTATAAGCCAGCCAAAACTGTAGCAATCAACAAGCTAATTAAATAAAATTTTCGTGGCGCTTTCTGTTGTAAGCCTTCGGTGTCTTGTATGGCTCTGTTTAAATGTTTATTAGTCAGCTTATAACTGCCTTCACCATAGCCGAGCATTAGCATTTTATGGCAAATAATATTAACCAACCTCGGAATGCCGTCGCTGACATTAGCCACTTTTGTTGCCAAGGAGCGACTAAATAAATTTGGCCCCTTATGACCGGCAACTTGTAATCTATGCTGAATATAATAGTCAACCTCACGCGCATTCATTGCACGTAATTTATAAGAAAATGTAATTCGCTGCTTTAGTTGACGAAATGCTTTTTCAGCTAGCCTTTCATCTAATTCAGGCTGAGCAAATAAAACCACTTGTAATAATTTGCGAGTTTCGGTTTCAAGGTTGGTAAATAATCGCAGCGCCTCAAGACTTTCCGAGGGCAACGCTTGTGCTTCATCAAGTATTAACACCACTGAATGCCCCCTCACGTGTAACTCCAACAATCGTTGTTGAATACGTTGAGTTAAAAGCTCAGCCGAGATACTTTGTGCCTGTTTAGCGCCCAGTTCAACCGCTACTGCACGGCGTAATTCATCTGGTTTTAAATAAGGGTTGGGAATATAAGCGGTGACAAAATGCTCAGGAATTTCATTTAATAATTTACGACACATCAAGGTTTTACCTGTGCCCACTTCACCAACAACTTTGATAAAGCCTTCGCCAGTTTTTAGCGCTGTAAGCAGTACCGCTAGAGCCTCATTATGAGACTCTAATCCCAAATAAAAACTAGTATTTGGAGTCAGAGTAAAAGGTAATTCCCTTAAGCCAAAGTGGATCAAATACATAATGTGTTAACTTAATTACTAGCGGCGTTTGCATCCGCATCTTCTGGAAACCATTGTTTTAACAAAGCACGTGCATCTTGCAATTGATTCTTCCAAGTGTCTTGCCCGATAACAATAGGTTTAAGTAAAATAACCAACTCTTTCTTTTGAACTGATTCACTTTTACTTTTAAATAATGCGCCCATAATTGGGATATCGCCGAAGAAAGGCGTTTTAGATTCTATATCAACTTTGCGTGTTTCAATTAGTCCGCCAATCACAACAATTTCACCTGACTTAGCGCGAATAATAGTATCAGATTCACGCACGCTGCTTTGTGCTAACGGTAATACAATATCTTGATCACTTAATCGGATAGTTTTCGTTTGCTCGGCGGTAATTGTCACCGATGGGTGAATATGCAAAATAACTTCGCCATCAGCATCAATTTGCGGCGTTACATCAAGAGCAATACCGGAGAAAAAAGGTGTTAGGTCAATTTCTGGTGTAGTCGTAGTTGACGTACCCGTTGTGGTTGTACTGGAAACATCAGTAACAAAATATTCATCTTCACCAACTTTGATGATCGCTTTTTGATTATTTGTCGCAGTAATTCTTGGGCTAGAAAGCACCTGCACATTACCCTGCGTGGATAATAAATCAATTACACCACTAAAATCTTTATTCAAGAAGCTTAAGCTAGTTACACCACCAATGGCAGATGAAATAGCATTACCCGCAATATTGCCCGTCGTTGAAAAGCCAATATCTGTGCTTTGAATATGGCCTAATACTTGGTCCCACTTTACACCTTGTTGGTAGTCATCATTTAAAGTGACTTCCATTATTTTTGCTTCAATAATAACCTGGCGACGCAAGTGCTCTTCAGTACTTTCAATAAAACGTTTAACAGCGGCGATTTCAGCAGGCAGTGCTTTAATTGTAACTAAGCCAGCTTGTGGTGACACAATAACAGAGCGCCCACCTTCATCACCAACTAATGCACTTAAAGTTTCTTTTAATTCAGTCCAGAAGTCAGATTCATTTTCGGTATAAATATTTACACCACTGCTACTACTCTGATTGCCATTACCGTTTTGATTATTATTGTTGCCACCGCTATTGCCGCCATTATTATTGTTGCCGCTGTTGCCACTTGAATTACTGCTATTAGGGTCGTTTTCAGAAACGCCACCAGAGTTAATACTAGTGCTAGAAATACCACTGCGTTTAACATACAAATAGTCTAACGGAATAGTTTCAGTGCGAATGCCCGCAGGATAGACTTGAATGACACGCCCTTCACGACGAATATCGTAACCGTAGAGTGATTCAATTACGTCAAGTGTTTCATCTAACGTAACATTTTTTAAATTTAACGTGATCGTGCCTGTAACATCAGGATGAACGGCGATACTGTATGATGAATCATCAACAATAGCTGCGAAAAACTGATCAGCTGCAACACCACTGGCGGCAATTTCTAAGCGTTTTTCTGCCAATAAACCATGGCGTGCTTGCTGAATTTCTTTTTGCATAAGCTCTTGGCGAACAGAGTTTGGTAAAGCTTGTAACGGCTTAGGTGCTGCTGGCTTATTCGATTGTGCAATCGCTTCATCTAACGCTTGTGTTACATCGGTTGGTGGCTTAGGTGCTGATTGACAGCCCACGAGTACGATTACCGCTGAGCAGCATAATAATTTCATTTGGTGTTTTTTATTTTTAATTATTTTATTCATTTTGAGTTCGCTATTACACCTGAAAATAATGATAATTCCATTCTACCCTGTGGTGAATCTAACACCACCCCATTTACATTGATTGCAATCAAATCAAAGCCTTTATATTTGTCGCCAACATTAAGTACTTGGCCATTAATAATCGCTTTTCTTTTATTATTACTTTCGATAATTGACTGCAAAACTAAAGCTGCTCTCTTTTCACTGCTATTGACTGATGCAACTGCGCCAAAAGGCCTAGTTGGATCAACTTGTTGGCTGTTTACATATTGGGACATAAATAGCACAAATAAAACGAGGATGATTTTATACACCAATAAACTCCTTAGACGTGCTTAAACTATAGATTTCAATTTCTAGCTCGCTTAACGGATACGCTTTTAATTGATAATCAAACTCTTGCCAGAAAAACTTCCAAGATAAACTCTCTAATTGTGTTAAATAATCTTTTAATTGAAAGTATTGTCCTTGCAGCTTAATTTTAATGCCATGACGATATAAATGTAATTGCTTAGTATGCGCTTGCGTTGCATCTACCCGCACAGTTGCTATTTCATCTTTTTTATTGTCATTTTTAGCTGCTGTTTGCACTTTGTCATCAGATACCGGGCTTGCGGGAAGTACTTCAAATGAAAGTAACTTAACGCCCTTTTGCAATTTTAATAACTTGATCAAGGCGTAGCGCATTTGAATGGGGTCAATTAAATCTGAGGTTAACGCGAGCAATTTCTCATCAATACCGCCAAGTTTAGCTTGATATTGTAATAACTCTTTCTGCAAGGCAATGTTAGGATCTTCGCGCAATGCCTGCTCTAACACTTGAATAGAACTCTGCATATTCGCATTACTTTGCTGAGTTTGTAAAACTTGCTTATTCAACGTTTCAATGCGTTGAATCGATTCATCCATAAATAAACTATACAAAATAAACACTATCGCCACTAGGCCCGAAGCAATAATCAAATATTGCTCTCGCGGTGTCGTATTATTGAATTTTTCACTGTATGTTGACCACTGTGTCATAGTGCTACTCTCCTTTACTTGGTGCAGAGCTAACAACAAACTCAGTTAATTTTTGTTCATTTTCAGTTAAAGAGAAATTAATAAATCGCTTACCAGAAAGAAATGTTGATGATTCGAAACCAGACAACCAATTAGGTACGGCATCAGGTGTACGTGCTATGCCCGAGAATGTCATATTACCATTACCAATCTTCACTTTTTGCAAACTAATGTTTTTATCGTGTAATTCGGCTAATTCTGCCATTGCACTAGAAAAACCAGCACTATAAGTTTTTGTTGGGTCAGTTAATTGTTCATGTAAATATTCTTTATTAGCAATAACTAACTTAATAGTATTTAGCTCTGTAAGCAATTTAGTGTCTTGGCGATTATTGCTAATGGCTGATTCTAACTTTGCTAATTTTGATACCTGAGCATTGTTTAGCGAGTTTATTGTTGCAAATTCCGCATTTAAGTTATTGACTTGCAGTTGAACAATAAAAATTAACGCAAGCATAACAACCAGAGCAGTTACCCAAAGTGTGACAACTCGATTAAGTGTCCATAGCGCTTGTGCCGGCAGCAGGTCAGCCTGTAATAGGTTGATTGAATGTTTAGCCATTTTAGTTTGGCTCCATAAAATTTAACTGCGTGGCGCCAATAGCCACCGCACTACCTCGTAAACTTTCTAGCGTAGTAGGCATGGTAAATAACTTAACCTCTACATTGGTGTTCTCCGCCAACTTACGGGCTAAGAATGCTTCTTTTTCAACAGGTAGTAAAATTTCAATCGCTTTGATTGGCGCTTGTTTTAATTGTCGTTCAAAATAATCGGTAGAACGTTGAATTTCTAAACTTAAGGCGTCAATAACACCCATGCTTAATTCATCTTCAGTCTTATTTGCTATTTGTGCAAAGCCACGCAAACGTCGACTAAAAAACAATTGACCATTTTTAATAATTAAAAGGTTGATTTCTTCATTAGGCTGCTGGCAAACCAGTAACACTGCGTCTTGTTGCAATGGTAATAAGCTTGCAAATGCAAACTCTTCAATGGTTATACTGCTAATATTTAACTGTTCATCGGTGAATGTGGTGACTAGATCAATCAAATCATTTTTAGCAACACAAACAACGTTAATTTTTTCATGCCCCCCAGCTAAAGTTGGACCATCAAAATAATCCAAAATCATATTCTCAGGTGCAATACTCACTAAGTCTTTTATCTGCCACTTCAAAGCAGCATTCATTTCCGCGGCCGGCACGTTAGGTTTTTCAACCTGCACAATTTGCGTATGGGCGTGCGCTAATACCAAATGACATTGCCCTGATAGCGACTGAGCTTTTAAAAAAACCTTCAGTGCCTTTGAAGTTGAATTGCCTTTATTATCAACAACATCACTTTTATTTCCATTAGTTTTTTTTGCAAAATAACTAATGGATTGCTGTCGTAAAGATACACCGACTAAATCAGTGGATTTTACTTTTGAGAAAACATTTCTGATACGTGTAATAATTGACATTAAGCGATATTATTAATCTATTCATCTACAACCGTAAAGCCATTATCGCTGATTCTATTTTCGGCGCAAGTGTTTTAATTACTTCATTATTTTGAGTTACAAAACTTATGCCTCCTTTATCAGTTTTACAGCCAATTACACACCCTATTTTTACTCAACATAAATTAACTGTGCAAGTTAAGCGTGACGATCAAATTGATGGCATTATTTCTGGAAATAAATGGCGTAAACTTAAATACAACTTACTACATGCAAAATCCATTGGTGCTAAAGGCGTTATTACATTTGGCGGTTGTTTTTCAAATCATATTCATGCTTGTGCGTTTGCCTGCCAACAGCAGCAGTTGCCCGTTATTGGTATTATCCGAGGGGAAGATAATCATCAAGATAATTACACCTTAGCCTGGGCAAAAAATTGGGGCATGCAGCTATCTTTTGTTGACCGAAAAAGCTATCGCCTGCGCCATGATGAACATTATTTACAACAATTACAGCAACAATACCCTGACCACCTTATTATCCCTGAAGGTGGCAGTAATTCATTAGCGTTAACTGGTGTAGCTGAAGTTATTAATGAACTAAACCAACAAAGCGAGTTTGATACGTTAATAACACCGGTAGGGAGTGGCGGTACGCTAGCAGGCCTTATTGTCGGCGATAAATCGCAGCATAATTTACTGGGAATTGCAGTACTAAAACAACAAGATTACCTAGAAAATGAAGTAAAGGCCTTATTACCCAGCAGAAGTAAAAATGCGCATAATTGGCGCATAGCGCATGAATTTCATCGAGGTGGTTACGCCAAGTTTAGTCCGCAAGATGCAGAAAAAATACGTAACTTTAGTGACATCGTCGGTATTGGTTTTGAGCCAGTTTATTCAGGAAAAATGATTTTAGCACTCCTCGAACTGATAGAGTCTGGTTATTTTCCAGCTCATCATCGTATTGTGCTTTTGCATACGGGTGGCCTGCAAGGTTTAGCGGGAATGTTTGAACGAGGTTTACTTAATCAAGATGAATGGCCTTCGCTACCTGTGCCACCGGTTCAGTAAAAAAGTGTCCTTGGCCACCTTTGACACCCAATTGAAGTAAAGTACGCCATTCGGCTTGTTTTTCAACACCTAAAGCATAAACCGGAACATTTTTGGCCGCAGCTAAGGTTTTCAAGCTTTGGATAAACACTTGGTTTTCTGATTTTTTATCTATATCAATTACAATACTACGGTGTAATTTCATCGCATATATTGGGCATACATTAATATAGTTTGCGCTAACTACGTACTGACCCACCTTATCAGCAATAATTTTTACCCCGGCACAACTTAAAGCCGCTATCGCTGGCTGCAATTCAGCTAAATGGTTAACCAACTGATATTCGCTAATTTCAATCATTAGCTTGTCTTTTACTTTAGGAAAACCACGTGCTACGGATAAAAACTTGTCAGTAAAGCCTTTTGACAACAGCGAGTCGATAGAAATATTAATACTACAATGGTCTTGTTGGTCTTTTTCATAAGCTAACACACGACAAACCTGCTCGAGGATGAGTAGATCTATTGGCACCGTGAGTCCACATTTTTTTGCCATGGGAAAGAAAACACGTGCACTGATCAAAGCGCCATTTTTATCTCTGACCTTAGACAACACTTCATGATGTAAAACCTTAGCACTATCGCTTGCGATAACAGGCTGAAAAAAAATAACGAAACCATTACCATTGATTGCTGCATTAAGAAAAGTTCGCCACTTTAAAGACCCTTTCGCTTTAACTTCTTCTAACTCGCCAGCTTCAAACATAAACCATTGAGATGGACCTTGCAGCTGTGCTGAGCGCAACGCCATATCAGCTTCTGACATTATTTGATAAGGCACTTGGTCATAACCAAAATAACTGATGCCAATATGAACAAACTCTTCTTGATTAATACCTATAGGGGTCACGACAGTTTGTAAATTTTTTATTAATCGATCTGCTAGTTTCTCAACTTCCTGAATAAAGACACTGGGTAGTAATACTGATAGTTCATAATCACTATGCCGCGCAAGAAAATAGCTTGGTTGCCCCTGTAACCTTTGCTTAGTGACTTGAATAAGCGTTAATAAAAGTGACATCGCTTGCTGGTAGCCATATAAATTTTGTATCAGTTCTATTTCTTTAAATTGGATCAAAAGTACCGCACCTTGGGCATCTTCCTCTTTAAGAAATGCTTGCAACCTATTATCGAAAAATGCCCGGTTACCAATGCGAGTTTCTTGATCAAGCAAGGCGCTGGAGCGAATACTTTGATCCCAGGCTGTATCACTCGCAACATTATCACTTATTTGTTGCTGTAATTGATGAATGGCCGAAGTAATAACGCTGGTTTCTTGCGACGATTTGTCAATAATAACTTCATTAGCGAAGCCTTGAATTATCGTGAGATTCGCCCAATTTTCCAATTGTTGTAAAGGTTTAAGAATTATTGCTAATTGTTGTTGTAATATTTTGCGCAGCACCAAGCCTGTAACAAGTAATATAAATGTAAAACAAAGTAGTAATGGTGAGGTAAAAACAAGATAAATTGGCTGCTGAAAACTTAAATACCAACGACTGTTCGCAATTGCTAATTGACGTGCGCCGTTTTCTTTCTCTAACACTAACCGACCAAATTGGGCGTTAGATAGAGCCGTAGTAATGGCATAGTTATTTAGTTGTTGCTCATTGAGTGTTAATGATTCTAACTCTTGGTGCTGAGTATTCTGCGCTTGATAAACTGCTATCACCGAAAAAATACAAACCAAGATATAAAGCACTGTCATCATAATAAACAGCGTTTTTAGCTTGATTCTTTCTATTAGTTTAGCCTTCGACAACATGAGCACTCCATCGCTGAGTAAATCGTTATATTAGACTGATAACAGCGCTTTGATGATCTGTTAAATATAACGTTCAGATTAAGCCTATTGTAGTTGATAAATACATTAATATATTTTTAATTACACATAGGTACTCTATTATCGGCAAATAAACTCAATTCTTAACTTTACTGGCCGAAATAAGCGCTTAAATAAATGCTATTCCAGCAATTCATCCTTTTAAATAAGGTTATTCCCAATTTAACAAATTGATAGAAGCAATTATTTTGAGCATAAAAAAACCTGAATTCATGACGAATTCAGGTTTTTCATTACACGATTACTAGCAGCAATTAAGCTTGAGCAATAACAACAACTTTAATTGTTGCATCTACATCGTTGTGCACGTGAATTACGATATCGAATTCACCTGTTTCACGAATGCTACCTAAAGGTAAACGTACTTCAGCTTTAACAACTTCAACACCAGCTTCAGTAATTGCATCAGCAATATCACGTGTACCAATTGAACCGAATAATTTACCTTCATCACCCGCTTTAGAAGCGATAGTGATTTCAGCTAATTCAGTTAATTTAGCAGCACGTGCTTCAGAAGCACTAAGTTGCTCAGCTAATTTTTTCTCTAAGTCAGCGCGACGAGCTTCAAAATGCTCAACGTTTGCTTTAGAGGCAAAAACAGCTTTGCCTTTTGGTAGTAAAAAGTTACGAGCGTAACCAGATTTAACTGTTACCTTGTCACCAAGGCCGCCTAATTTGGCGATTTTATCAAGAAGTATTACTTCCATTTTCAAAACCCCTTATTAGGTTACTTATGTAAATCAGTATATGGTAATAATGCTAAGTAACGAGCACGCTTGATCGCACGACCAAGTTGACGTTGATATTTAGCACTTGTACCAGTAATACGGCTAGGAACAATTTTACCACTTTCAGTGATATAGTTTCTTAGTACAGCTGTATCTTTATAATCGATTGCAACAGCACCTTCTGCCGAAAAACGGCAGAACTTACGACGTCTAAAAAAACGAGACATGGATTTCTCCTAATATGGCTTACTTTATTCAGGTGAAAATCACCGTTAAATATGTATAGCCTAAATTAAATCATTTCAATTTGTTGGGCATGTAACACTAAAAGCGGATTTCCGTTTCTAGATTCATGACGGTTTATAAAACCAGTCACTCTAACATTACAGCCTTCAATTAAATCACGAGTTAAGTGTTGTGACACTTTGCCGGTTGCAACAACTTGTATCCGAACAAACGCTTGCCTGTTCATGCCTGCTTCATTTTGTATGGACTTGTGGTCCATTGAAAACTGACAGTGCTGAATACCCGCTGGGCTAGTTGACGTTTTAGGTGGTTTTACCACATGTCCGGTCAATACTAAGCAATTCTCTTGGCTACTATTCATAAGAAGTCATAGACAGAGAGTTGGTCACAGGTTACTTATTCTTCGCTCGCAGCTTCTTCTGCTTTAGGTGCTTCAGCAACTGGTGCTTCAACATCTGATGCTTCAGTAGCTGGTGCGTCAGTAACCTCTTTCTTCACTTCGCGACGCTCATCACGACGGTCTTCTTTAGCAACAGCCATAGCTGAAGCTTCAGTAACCGCGTCTTTAGTGCGCATGATCATGTTACGTATAACAACATCGTTATAACGGAAAGAAGTTTCTAATTCATCAATAGCTGCTTGTGGCGCTTCAATGTTAATTAAAACATAGTGTGCTTTGTGCAATTTATTGATTGGGTAAGCTAATTGGCGACGGCCCCAGTCTTCAAGACGGTGGATTTTGCCTTCAGCATTAGTGACGATGTCACTGTAACGCTGAATCATAGCTGGTACTTGTTCACTCTGATCAGGGTGAACCATAAATACGATTTCGTAATGACGCATTACGAGCTCCTTACGGTTGTAGCCTCATTGTCTGGCTCAGCCAACACCAGTTGAGGCAAGGAACAAAAGTTCAGGCTGAATTAAGGACGCGTATTGTAGGGAAAATAAGCAAAAAAGGCAAGAAGATGCTTCATATAGTTTATTTGTTCAATTTTAAACTTAGTATTCATTCACTTAGCAGGGTTTTGGCACTCATCTGAATAGGCTAAAATCCGCTGAATTTCGATGGTTGAGTGGCTTATCCATTAACTAAGAACAATTAAAGACTGTATTTGAAAATACATATATAAGATAAGTTTCAGCTGAATTCTCCAAATGAAGACAAATTCAGCTGCAGATATATATAACGGTTAGTTAAACCACTAGCCGTTGGCGTACGATTTCAAATAAACAGATACCGGTTGCCACAGATACGTTTAAACTTGAAACACTACCAGCCATAGGTAATTTAACTAATTGGTCGCAATTTTCGCGTGTTAAACGGCGCATACCTTTTCCTTCAGCGCCCATTACCAATGCCATTGGGCCAGCTAATTTTACATCGTAAAGACAAGTATCTGTTTCTCCCGCCGTACCAATAATCCATACGCCCATTTGTTGCAAGGCTTTCATGGTTCTTGATAAATTGGTTACTTGCACTAATGGCACACTTTCGGCGGCGCCAACAGCAACTTTACGCACGGTTGCGGTTAAACGAGCAGCGTTATCTTTGGGCACTATAATCGCTTGCACACCGGCAGCATCGGCGTTACGCAGACATGCTCCTAAGTTATGCGGGTCAGTAACACCATCTAATATCAATAAAAATGGCGCTTGTTTTTTACGTTCGGCTTCAGCAAGAATATCTTCTAAATCGGCTTCAGTGAAAACCTTACCAGGTTTAACTCGAGCCACAACACCTTGATGCTGATCACCTTCACTTTTATCATCCAATACTTTGCGGCTCGCCATTTGTGCAGGGATACCGTATTGTTGCGCTAAGTTAATAATTGGCATTAAACGGTCGTCTTCACGACCTTTCAATAGCCACAATTCGATAAATCTTTCAGGTGCGTGCTCAATCAGGGCTTTTACTGCGTGGATACCAAATACTAATTCTTCTTGCTTTGCCATAAAATTATTTTCTTTCTCTATTAAATCAGTTAATTATGAGACATTAGGACTGTGATACCTTCATCCTAAATCTATTAATCGTCAGCCAGTTAAGCTTTTACTTTGTGAGAAGTTTTATTTCTTTCTCATTTAATCAATCACTTTAAAAGTAAGTTTGCATTGTATTTTTAGCACAACAGCCAACTAAAGCTTTATTAGTTAATCATCTGTTTTTCGGGCATTTTTACCCGGGCGTTTTTTTCTTGCCTTGCGCTTTTTCGCTTTAGTGGTCGTTTTATCGCTAGCTTTTTCGGCAGTTTTAACAGGCTTTTTACTTGGCTTAGCTTTTTCATCAAAACTAGCTTTTGCGTCTTGTGAGGCTGACTTTCCAGCGCTACGCTTACCGCGTTTATGTTTATCTGAGCTTTTGCTTTTTGCCTGTGGTTTAGCACGTTTTATAACGGCATTTGCACCGGCCAATGCTAAATCAATTTTTTTCTCGTCAAGATTAACGGCGGCCACTTGTACTTCTACCGTATCGCCAATGTGATACTTAGCGCCGGTATTTTCACCTGTTAAACACATGCGTACATCATCAAAGTGATAATAGTCATGACCTAACGAGGTTATATGCACTAAACCTTCGATGTGTAAGTCGGCTAAACGCACAAATAAACCAAAGTTGGTCACGGTTGATATGACACCCGTAAATGTATCACCAACATGATCTTGCATATATTCACATTTCAGCCAATCTGAGACATCACGCGTGGCATCGTCAGCACGACGTTCAGTCATAGAACAATGTTCGCCAAGTTCTATTACCGCTTCAGGTGTATAGCTATGCGCGCCAGCATTGGCTTGATCTTTAGCTTGCTCATTTAAAATCGCTTTAATAACACGATGCACCACTAAATCGGGGTAACGACGTATTGGCGAAGTAAAATGGCTATATGATGGTAATGCTAAACCAAAGTGACCAATGTTGTCGCTTTGATAAACCGCTTGGCGCATTGAACGCAATAGCATGGTTTGAATAAGCTCTTGATCAGGACGGCCAGCAATTTTTTCTAAAATATGGCAATAGTCTTTCGGCTCAGGTTGTGCTTTACGCTCACCCATAGAAGATAAGTCAAGCCCAAGCTCGTTGACGTAGCTGATAAAATTATTATATTTATCTTCGCTAGGCTTATCATGTACACGGAATAAACCGGGCTTTTTATGTTTTTCAATAAACTCTGCCGTGGCGACGTTGGCTAAAATCATACATTCTTCAATGATTTTATGTGCGTCGTTACGCACCATTGCCACGATAGATTCTATTTTTCTGTCGCTGTTAAAAAGAAACTGCGACTCAGTCGTTTCAAAGGCAATGGCACCGCGTTTTGTTCGAGCGGCGCTTAACACGTGATACATGGCATTTAAGTTTTCTAAATCAGGTATCAGTGCTTGATATTGTGTGCGTAATTCTGCACGGAAGTCTTCGTCTTTTTGCTCAGGATTTACGCCTAAAATAGTCGCCACTTTACTGTACGTAAAACGCGCTTTAGAGCGCATTACCGCTGGATAAAATTTAGCCTCAGAGAGTTCTCCCGATGCGCTAATACTCATTTCACAAACCATACACAGTCTGTCAACATCTGGATTTAATGAACACAGCCCATTGGAAAGCTTTTCCGGTAACATGGGAATAACTTGACTAGGAAAATAAACTGAATTACCACGAGAGATTGCTTCTTCATCTAATGCGGTTTTATCACGCACATAGTAACTAACATCAGCTATTGCCACCCATAACGTCCAACCACCATCGGGATTAGGTTTACAATAAACCGCATCATCAAAATCTCGTGCATCTTCACCATCAATGGTAACTAAGGGTAAATCTCGAAGATCAACTCTAGGTGCTTTTGCAGACTCTTCAACTTCATCAGCAATACCGCTAACTTCGGCAATAACTTCTGACGAAAATTGATTGGGAAGATCATGCTCACGCAAGGCAATTTCGATTTCCATACCGGGCGCCATATGCTCACCGAGTACTTCAACTACTTCACCAACCGCATTTGAACGCTTTGTTGGCCTTTGAATAATGTTAACTACCACGACTTCGCCATGGCGAGCGCCTAATTTTTTATCTGGTTGAATGACAATTTCTTGTTGAATGCGGGCATCATCTGGCACAACACAGGCGATATGATGATCGACATAAAAACGACCAACAACACCAGCGGTGCGTGGCTTTATAACATCGAGTATTTTTACTTCTTTACGACCTTTGCGGTCTGTGCGATCCAATAATATTGCTTCTGCAATATCGCCATGGATAACACGTTTCATTTCATAAGAAGAAATATAAAAATCTTTATCGCCATTATCTGGAGAGAAAAAGCCAAAACCATCACGATGACCAATAACTTTACCCGTTAAGACATCACTACGGTTTGCTATGGCATATTGCTTAAATTTATTAAAAACAATTTGTCCGCTATTTTCCATGGCGCGCAAACGATGCTTCATGCCCACTATCATATCGTCATCAGTGTATTGCAATTGATTAACAAGGGATTTAAAGGTGGGTGGGATGTTTGATTTTTCGATTAGCGACAATAGCATTTCACGACTCGCTACTGGCTTGTCATATTTGTCAGCTTCGCGCTGTTTGTGTGGGTCTTTTTCGGTCACATTTATTCAATAATGGTTTTTTTTTAAGTATATCGCAGATTAGCTATATACCCAAGCCACTTCAATATGCAGGCTTGGGTATATTTAAGTGATATAGGTATTCAATAAGCAAGATAAAAACCGAAAACCTTAACAAAGCTAAGCTTTGTAACTATTTGTCAACTGAGGCGGTTAATACTTTCCGCTAATGGCGGCATTAACTACTCGTTCGGGCATTTTTTGCGCTAGTTTTGCTAAATGCTGAGCGATAATTTTATGCTCTTTTTTATCATCAGTAACTGATTGATGCAATTGCATGTATAACTGAGGGAAGTCCAATGGGCTACCATGACCAGCTAAATACATATCGGCTAACCTAAGCTGTGCTTTTAAGTTATGCAATGCTGCCGACTCTTTTAGAAAAATAATGGCTTGGTTTATATCGACTTGAACAAATTTTCCAACATGATAATAACGACCCATTTGCTCTAAAGCTTCTGATAAACCCTGATCGGCTGACGCTTGCATATAATGTAAACCTAAAGCCACATCTTTTTTCACACAAACACCATAGGCAAGCATATCGCCCCAAAGAAACTCATATGAAGGCATCTTAGATTTTACCGCCCGTGCTTCAATATCCTGCACCAACTGACAATCATCAATAACCACTTGACTTAAGTGCTTGTTTTCTTTTATTAAATCAAGTAATACGTTATCACTATAAATTTGTACAGCGGTCAATTCAGCAGCAGAAGCGCTAATAACATAGGTTATTGTAAATAAGATAGCGATGAGTAGTTTTTGCATAATGCCTCTTTGCACTTGGATGTAATTCTAGTGACGTCATTGTTTATATCGACAGGTACCATAAATAACTTAGCAAATTGCGCATAGTAATTTATTGACACATGCAGCCAAATTACTTTTAATCATTCAACATGATTAACTTTAAGCAAATATAATACCAATGAAAGCTAATATCTTCAGCGTTAGTCAAATTGTTGCATAGGTTTTCTTAGCTTGCACTCTACAGAATAAAATATAACAATAGTAAAATCTGAGTAGTCAAGGCGTGTTAAATGTCGCAAATTCATCAGTTAATTGAAAATTCAAAAGTAAACGAAAGCATTGCCCGTAAATTATTCGAAATTGAAACAGAAGTACTGGCTTGTCAATCAAGTGAGGAACTGCTGCAGCGTTTACTTGGGCTAATTCAAACTAAGTTTCAATTGTCTGGCATTTCGTTATTACTTGCCGAACCTACGCCTTTAAGCTATTTAATTAATGGTAATTTACAATCTAATTGGCATCAAAAAAATACTACGCAAATTTCTGCTGAAAAATTAGCGCTGTTGCACGTAGACAAAAAACCTATGTTAACCAATCAGCTTAAGCAGTTGGATAACATCGTGCCCAAATCATTACTCACGGGTGCAAAATCAGCTGCGTTAACGCCTTTATCATTAGAAGGTAAATTATTTGGTAGCTTATTATTTACCGATAAAGCCTCTGCTAGATTTCATCAGGATTTAGGCACTTTTCATTTAGAACAACTCGCGGTCAAGGTTAGCCTTTGCTTATCGAATGTATTAATTCGAGAACAGCTTCAATATATGGCGCACTATGATCGTTTAACGGGTGTAGCTAACCGACGTCTGATGGAAGTTTGTATTGGTGAGGAGCTTATTCGCCAACGCCGCTACGGTGTACCTTTTTCAGTTCTGTTTATCGATTGCAATAAATTTAAAGCCATAAATGATACCTATGGCCATGACTGCGGTGACAAGGTACTAACTTATGTCGCGACTCAACTACAAGAATTAGTTCGCGAAAATGATAAATGTTTTCGCTACGCCGGTGACGAGTTTGTGGTGGTACTTGCCAGCCAAACCCTATTGGAGGCGGAACAAGCTAGTGACCGTTTATGTCAATTTTTTAATAATAATCCTATGCCTTATCAAAATATTCGTTTGCCAATAAGTATTAGCTGTGGTGCCGCGGCAAGCAGCGGCGAAGAAACTATGGACGAATTATTAAAAACTGCCGACAAAAACCTCTATGTTAATAAAAAGGCCAGTAATGGCATGGTATTTAAACTATAAAAATAGCTTTTAAGTCAAAATAAATTTCAGCCCAATTAGAGCATTTAGTATATTAAAAGGCTTAGCGCTTGATGACAAACTCATGCCTAGGCTAGTAGATTTATTTATTAAATGTTTAGGACTATACCCTGTCGGCACATTGATTGAGCTTAATAGAAATCGCTTAGCAAAAGTTGAAAGCCGCAATCAAGACGACCCTATTAATCCAAAAGTACGTTGTTTTTATAATATAAAATATCATCGATATACCATGGCTAAAAATATTGATTTAGCTAAGGAAGCCGATTTTATTATTCTAGGGGTAAAGCTAAAGACTTTGATGTCGACCACAATCGCATTATCGAGTTTTTATTGCAGGAAGGCTGATAAGTGATAAAAACGCTAAGCTAGCAATGCATTCAATTGCCAGTGTATTCAATGAAAATATCACCATTTAAACTTAATTAAATTGAGCATAAAGCGCTACAATTTACCATGGTAATATTACAAACTGGATTAATTTACTGAAACATTAATTTGCTCAATAAACTAATCCATTGCTTTAACTATTCTACTTTTTACTTTCTAAAGTCTACCATCGCTTGTGCTGCAAAGTAGGCATACATAGTGTAAATGGCCGTATTTACTTTTAGTGCTTCTGGTTCAACTTTGTCTAAAGTATCATTTTCAGTATGGTGATAGTCAAAGTAATTAGAGCCATCAGGTGCAAAGTCAATGCTTGGCATGCCAGCGTCACTTAATGCACTCATATCTGATTGCCCTTTAGCATTGTTCTCTGGTGCAAGTGCAACACCCATTGGGGCCAAATATTGCGCTAATTCACGAACTGCATTTAGCGATTGCGCGCCAACACCTGAGGTCATTTTATATATGCGCCCTATGCCGAAATCCCACTCAGCACCAATAACGTGTTTAGCCATATCATTTTTATGATCTTTAACGTATTGCTTCGCGCCCAATAAACCTACTTCTTCAGCAGCAAATAGAATAACGCGAATGGTGCGTTTTGGACGTTTAGGTAATTGCCCAATGTGGTGCGCCGCAGCCATCACCATGCCAATACCTAAACCATCATCTAAAGCACCTGTGCCAACATCCCAGCTATCTAAATGAGCACCTAAAGCGACAATTTCTTCTGGAAATTCACTTCCGGTAAATTCACCAATAACATTGGCCGACTTAGCCACAACTTCAGCGTTAGTTTTAGCGGTCATATTAAGATACATACTAACGTCTTTGCCACGCTTGAGTTGATTAACTAATAAATCAGCATCAGGGTTAGATAAGGCGGCGGCTGGTATTTTACGCACGTCATCTTTGTATCGCATTACACCAGTGTGAGCTGTGCGATTATTGTCTGTGCCTACTGAACGCATCACAAGTGCTGAAGCGCCTTTTTGAGCAGCAACAACTGCGCCACCCACTCGCGTGCCTACTGCAGGTCCATATCCTTCACCATCAATATGACGTTCCATTTGATAAGACACAAAGGCTATTTTGCCATTAAGACTATCATCTGGTGCTGCTTTTAAATCTGCAAACGTTTCAAAGTGAGCAATGTTAGCCGTTAAACCTTCTTTTGCTGTACCTATGCTTCCACCCAGGGCTAAAACTACGACATCATGGGGATAAGGCGCAACAATTTTTGCTTCTGCCTTGCCACGTAACCAATAGCTACCCGTGACTTCTTCAGTCCATACTTTATCAAAGTCTAGGGCTTTCATTTTGTTAACTGCCCAAACAATTGATTTTTTATCACCTTGCGAGCCCATCAAACGATGACCCACTTCTGTGGTTAATGACTCAATTAATTGGTAGGATAAATCTGATTGCAATGCCGTGTTTTTCAACGCGTTTAATTGCGCTTGTTGCTCGGTGTTTAATTGTTGTGCTGAAACAATAAAACTACAAACACTTAGCAGAGCTGCTATGCAGGTACCCGCAATAATTTTAGTTCTGGTGATCATGTTTTTCCTTAAATCGATTATTTTCATTCATTTTGCCATTGTGGTTAAGTATCTATAAAAGGTAATTAACTTGCAATAATTTCCCCTCAGTCAGTTAATATCACTAATAACAAATACTGAGTAACTGTAAAGATATAGTGCCCGTTAAAAGCGCAACAATAATATTGCTAGCGTTTAAGCGACAATTTCTTCCTATACCCGCTAGTAATTACTTTTATAAACTTTTTTTAATCAGCTGGAGCGATCAAAAAAGCCGACATCAAGTCGGCTTTCATTTACTAACGATGTAGATTAAATCGAAAAAGAAGATCCACAACCACAAGTTGTACTCGCATTTGGGTTATTTACTAAGAAACGACTGCCTTCCAAGCCTTCAGTATAATCAACTTCACCGTCAACTAAATACTGCAAACTCATTGGGTCAATCACCATAGTAACGCCTTTTTTGACTATCGTCATATCACCGTCATTAACTTTTTCATCAAAGGTAAAGCCATACTGGAAGCCAGAGCAACCGCCACCTGTAACGTATACACGTAATTTCAAGTCTGGGTTTTCTTCTTCCGTGATCAAAGACAATACTTTGGTAGCTGCAGCGTCGGAAAATTTAATAGGTAATTCAGGATTTGACATAAAACTCAACTTAAAACGGATGAACTAGGGCAATTATCTTAAACTTGACTGTTTTAGTCAAGTATTATGGTGGACTCTGTGTAATATTCTCAATACTTTTTAGCCACGGATAACTATGGTCGATACGATTGTATTTTTGCCACTTACTTTTTGGCAGTATTGCAGCAACATTAATGGTTTCAGGAACAAAATTTTCTGGTAGTGTTAATTCACCACTAATAATTTGAAAGTACTGAAAACTAAACGATAAATCTTTTTTAGTAGCTGTTGATAGTTCAGATAAGGCAATACTAGTTGGCTTATTGTTCAAGCTACCAGCAATTGAAAGTTCGATATAACCTTTTGCGTAACGTTTGCGCAATAACTGTTGCACCAAAACAACTTGAAAACGGTAATGTGCAGCGCTTTCTGACTTTGTTAAATTCAATCCGTCAATGACTAAACCATTCGCTTGCTTCTCTGGTGCCATGACCTTTTCATAAAAAGCGAGTTCTTTTTTAACTTGGAAGTGCTCTTGTTCAATTGATTTTAAAGTTTGTTGGCTACGTATATTCGCCATACGTTCAACTTCAAGCTCAACTTCAAGCGTATTTATGCGCTGGGTCTTTTCAACCAATTGCTTATAGATAAAGTCTAAGCGTGTTTGTTGTTGTGATAAGGTCTGCGTTTGATAGCCGTGATAAAAATTACCCAAGCGATAGCCACAGAATAATAAAATGACAACAATGACCAAGAGTAAAATCGCCGAACTAAATGTTCCTAAGCGCGTTACTACAGTACTGAAATTTATTTTTGCTAACCAATTCATTTGAAAAGTATTATGATATCCGCAGTGTCTGTCAATATGCCCAATAAAAATAACTTAATATGAAGACAATAATTCAGCTAAAAAAGCGCCTTGCTCTACCCCAAACATCATGGCAACTATGTTTATTAGCTGCTATTGGTGGTTTTGCATCGGCGATGCTGGTTGTACTATTCATTTTTGCCATTGAAGGCGTTCAGTCATTTTTTCTGAGCGAAAAAGAAGACTATAACAGCTTAACCCCTTTAAGTCGTTTCCAATTACCAATAATTGGCGCTGTTGCCATTCTCTTCTTCGCCTGGCTTACCGGTTATAAGTATATCCGCAGTGGTATTCCTTTTGTTTTACATCGCTTAAAAATTGCCAATGGCGTTATGCCATTTCGAAACACCGTCAATCAATTCATCGGTAGTGCAATCGCACTTATCGCGGGCTTTTCCGTTGGTAGAGAAGGCCCAGCGGTGCATTTAGGTGCTGCATGTAGCAGTTATATTGGTAACAAATTAAATTTACCTTATAACGCTATTCGTAGTTTAAGTGCTTGCGGTATTGCGGCAGGTATTGCGGCTTGTTTTAATACCCCTGTAGCCGCGGTATTATTTGTGATGGAAGTTATATTAAGAGAGTATAAAGTACATATTTTTATACCGGTAATGATAGCTGCTATTGTTGGATCGATGACCACGAGCACAATTTTTGGCCCCACTCATGAGTTTGGCTATTTTACCGCCATTACTTTGAACACTGACCATTATCTTGCTTTGGCTCTACTAGGGCTTGTGTTGGGTGTTATCGCTTTTGTGTTTAATCGCTATCTAATATTAGTGATCAAACATAGTGCTCGCTTTCATATTGTGCCGCGAATACTTACCGCTGCTTTTATTACCGGCGCTCTTGGTTATGCCGTACCTTATGCTATGGGCACCGACTTAAGCGCCATTAATTTTTCTTTGCAAAACAATCTAGAGCTCCAACTATTGCTTGGCTTATTAGTCGCAAAAGTGCTGATGACCATTTTTGCGCTTGGACTAGGAATACCGGGTGGTATTATTGGCCCTATACTCGGTATTGGTGCCATCGCAGGAACATGCGGCTCAGTTATCGCAACTTACTTTATGACTGGAGATATTTCTGCTAGTGACTTTGCGTTGATGGGCATGGCAGGTTTTATGGCCGCCACACTTAATGCTCCTTTAGCTGCCCTGCTTTGTGTAGTTGAAATGTCTAACCAAATAGAAATTATTGTCCCAGCCATGATAGTTATCACCAGTGCATGTGTTTTCTCTGGTCAATTTTTTGGTAATCGTTCAATTTTTATTATGCAGCTGGAAGTTCAAGGCTTGCCCTACCGTCGACCACCAATAGAAAAGTCCTTACAGCGTATCGGGGTGATTGGCGTAATGGATGAAAATATCACGCTATTACAGCAACCAGATGATGAAACTATTGCAACGGCATTATCAAATTTAGCGCCACTTGATAATCTTATTTGTAAAATAACGGTTGATGAACAGACACAATTTATTTTTTATCAGCAAAGTTTGGCCAACATTGACGATGAACCTACAATAGAAAAGCATACGCTGTTGCCACTTTCTAGCCAATCAACACTTGCCGAAGCTTATTTATTGTTAGTTAAAACCAGAACGGGTGGGGTTTATATTCATCAAGATAATCCAGATGAAATTATGGGAATAATATCATTTGACTATATTCGCTCTTATTTATTAAAAGGAAAGACCTATTAATGGCTACCATTTTATGGCTTAAAGCATTCCATGTTATTTTTATGGTGGCCTGGTTTGCTGGTATTTTTTATTTACCGCGCATTTTTGTAAATCATGCAGAATCAACTGAACCTCTTGTGCACCAACACCTCAAGGGTATGGAGCGACGCTTACTTTATTTTGTTACACCTTTTGCCATTTTGACCGTTTTACTTGGTATTGCCATTATTTATCAATATGGTTATCCATGGTTTGTTGCCGCTAAATGGCTGCATATAAAAATAATGCTAGTGGTTTTATTGCTGATTTACCATGGCTATTGCTTTAAATTGGTCAAAACATTTGCCGCTGACAAAAACACTCGTTCTGGAAAATTTTATAGAATTTTTAACGAAGTACCAGTCATCGTATTGTTTATCATTGTTATATTAGCCTACGTCAAACCTTTTTAATATCTTGTTTGAAAATGCGTTAATATCCTTAATTCAAATCAGATAATACATTCTCAGCATTCAACTTTTGTGCTATATTTCGCAGCAAATTTTCGCTGTTGCTTAAAAAGCAACAACCCACTATTTAATATAATGAAAATACAATTATCAAGTAGCAAGTAGCAAACACTCGCCTCGGTAATTATTTTTATAATGTAGGTATTATCTATGATGAAATTTGAAGGGAACCATATCTTATCTGTATCGCAGTTCGATAGAGAGAGTATTTCCCGTATTTTAGAGATTTCAACGTTAATGGCGCCCTACGCCATGCGAAAAAAACGCTGTCATGTACTCGATGGAGCAATATTAAGTAATTTGTTCTTTGAGCCCAGCACCCGTACACGCGTCAGCTTTGGTACCGCCTTTAATCTATTAGGTGGTTTTGTCAGAGAAACGGTTGGCCAAGAAAACTCGTCATTGTCAAAAGGCGAGTCGTTATTTGATACCGCACGCGTGATCAGTGGGTATTCGGATGTCATAGCTATGCGCCACCCGACTATGCATTCAGTTGCAGATTTTGCCAAAGGTAGCAGTGTGCCAGTAATTAACGGCGGTGATGGTGCTAATGAACACCCGACACAGGCGTTACTCGACTTATTTACCATTCAGTCAGAAATGGCGCGCTACGATATGGGCCTAGATGGCTTAAATATTGTGTTAATGGGCGACCTAAAACATGGCAGAACAGTACATTCTTTATCAAAATTGATCAGCTTATATAACAATATAAAAGTCACTATGATTGCTCCTAAGGCATTACAAATGCCTGATAGCGTGGTTGCTACCTTAACCAATGCTGGGCACCAAGTCGTAATAACAGATCAAATTGAAGGTAATCTAGCCTGCGATGTTATTTATCAAACCCGCATTCAACAAGAGCGTTTTGCCAGTAAAGATGAAGCCGATTTATATCGTGGTCACTTTAGTTTGAATCGGAAAATCTATCAGCAATATTGCCACGAACACACTGTAATAATGCACCCGTTACCGCGCGATTCTCGTGCTGAAGCGAATGAACTAGATATTGATTTAAATGACTTAGATAATCTAGCCATATTCCGCCAAGCCCAAAATGGCGTTCTGGTACGTATGGCTTTATTTGCCCTAAGTTTAGGAGTTGAAAGCAGGCTAAGTCATTATGAAAAGCCCGTCACCTGGCACACCAACAAATACTAATTTTAACCTCATCAGCAGGTACGCTAACAACGAGTAGTAGATTATGACTAAAAATTCACAGCAATTATTTAATGAAGCCCAAGCCGTTATTCCTGGTGGCGTAAACTCCCCCGTCCGTGCTTTTAATGGCGTGGGTGGCACCCCCTTATTTATCAAGAAGGCCCAAGGCGCTTATATCTTTGACGCTGAAGATAAAAAATATGTTGATTATGTCGGTTCATGGGGACCAATGATTTTAGGTCACAACCATCCAGCAATTCTTGCAGCCGTTATTGAAACGGCACAAAACGGCCTTAGCTTTGGTGCGCCAACTGAACTTGAAATAACCATGGCTGAAAAAGTGCGTGAAATTGTACCTTCAATGGAAAGATTACGTATGGTCAGTTCTGGTACTGAAGCCACTATGAGCGCTATTCGACTAGCGCGCGGCTTTACCGGTCGGGACAAAATATTAAAGTTTGAAGGTTGTTATCACGGTCATGCCGACTCTTTATTAGTAAAAGCCGGGTCAGGCATGCTAACCATGGGCGTGCCAAGCTCTCCGGGAATTCCGGCTGATGTTGCCAAGCATACTTTAACAGTTAGCTTTAACAACCTTGAAGAAGTAAAACAAATTTTCGCTGAACTCGGCGATGAAATCGCTTGTATTATTGTTGAACCTGTTGCTGGCAACATGAACTGTATTCCTCCAGTAGAAGGTTTCTTGGAAGGGTTGCGCGCCATTTGTGATCAGTATAAAAGTGTATTGATTTTTGATGAGGTAATGACTGGCTTTCGCGTCGCTTTAGGCGGTGCACAAGCACATTATAATATCGTGCCTGACTTAACCGCTTTAGGGAAAGTTATTGGTGGCGGAATGCCAGTAGGTGCTTTTGGCGGTAAAAAAGAAATAATGGACTACATTGCGCCGGTAGGTCCAGTTTATCAAGCTGGAACATTATCAGGTAACCCTATTGCTATGGCAGCAGGTTTAGCGTCTTTAAATGAACTTTGTAAGGGTAATAAGCACCAACAACTAAGTGATGCCACAGAAAAGCTAGCCATGGGTTTAAAAGCTGCTGCAGAGCGCAACGGTGTATCATTAGCAATTAATTATGTTGGCGCTATGTTTGGTTTCTTCTTTACTGAAGAAGAAAATATTACTTGTTTTGCTCAGGCGACCGCGTGTGATGGCGAGAAATTCAAACGTTTCTTTCATTTGATGTTGGACGAAGGCGTGTATCTTGCACCTTCAGCGTTTGAAGCAGGCTTTGTGTCAACCGCTCATGGTGATGCCGAAATTGAATTCACTTTAGCCGCTGCAGATCGTTGTTTCTCAAAGCTATAATCTCGACAACGAATAGGAGAACATCTGTATTTAACAGTAATCTACTATTATTCAGACAATAAAAAAGGTAAGCATTATGCTTACCTTTTTTTATCACAACATCGTTTTTCTAACTAAACTTACTCAGCTTAATCCTGCTGAGTCCTGTTTATTTCTTAACAACAGACAGGCTAGGCTTTTTCGATTTTGATGCTTTAGTACTTTGCTTTTTATCTGACACTTTAGTATCTGCTTTACTGTCAACGGCTTTTACCGAAGACATTTTTACGCTTGGTTGCTCAGGCACTTCAGCAATATCGTCTGACGATGGATGTTCAATCGCTAACGATGTGCCAGCACCATTTTCTTTCGCATAAATAGCACCAACAGCACCATAAGGCACGCTCATATGTTCAAGCTTGCCACCAAAACGAGCACTAAGTTCAATTGTTTCTTCACCCATTACGATGCTACCCACCGCTGATGGAGAAACGTTCAAGACGATTTGACCGTCGTTAACATAAGACATTGGCACCATAACACCATAAACATTTACATCAACAACAATGTAGGGTGTTAAACCATTATCAGAAATCCAGTCATAAAAAGCCTTAACAATATAAGGCTTACTTGATGTCATTTCGCTTGTCATGAATTAGGTCTTTAAACCGGTGCGCCAAAGCGTAATTCACGCTCAGACTCAGTTAATGACGCTTGGAATGACTCACGTTCAAATACGCGTAACATGTAAGATTTTAGTTCTTTTGAACCTTGACCATCTAGCTCAATACCCATAACAGGTAAGCGCCACAATAGAGGAGCTAAGTAACAATCAACCAAACTAAACTCTTCACTCATAAAGTAAGGTGCTTCATTCAAAATAGGGGCAACACTTAACAAACTTTCTTTCAATTCTTGACGCGCTTTTGCTGCTGCATCGGCTGGTCCATTGTAGATAGTTTTAGCTAGGCTGTACCAGTCTTGCTCAATACGATGCATCATTAAACGGCTACGACCACGAGATACAGGGTAAACCGGCATAAGTGGTGGATGAGGAAAACGTTCATCTAAGTATTCGATAATAATTGACGCTTCATAAAGCGCTAATTCGCGGTCAATTAACGTAGGCACTGTGCCATAAGGATTTAAATCAAGTAAATCCTCTGGTAAATTGGCTAAGTCAACCAAATGGATGTCTACACCGACACCCTTCTCTGCCAACACAATGCGGGTTTGATGACTATACATATCATCTGCATGCGAATATAAAGTCATAACAGAGCGTTTGTTTGCGGCTATGGCCATAAATGCCTCCAAAAAATTCTTAATTAAAAAAACTAACAAAGGGGGCCAAAGCCCCCAGTAATGTCTAAAGTTTACACTGTTTTAAGGAACATTAATAACTAGTGTACATCTCTCCAGTATTCTTTCTTCAGTAAGTAAGCAAAGAATAACAAGATAAATAGGAAACCAATAACCCAATAACCCATGCTTTCACGCTCAAGTTTATTTGGCTCACCGGTATATTCCAAGAAGTTGGTTATATCTCGAGCAAAAGTATCATACTCTTCTGCTGTCATTGAACCACCAGTAGCCTCAGAAAGGTTACCGTGCTCATCCATTGTGCGAACACCTTGAAGGTTTTGTAAAACATGCGGCATACCAACGTCTGGAAACACCTTGTTGTTAACACCAAAAGGACGGTTTTCATCAACATAAAAAGAACGCAAGTATGTATAGATGTAATCAGGACTTCTAAAGCGAGCTTCAAGTGTTAAATCAGGTGGTGAACTACCAAACCACTTAGCCGCTTCTTTAGCTGGCATAGTATTGGTAATATGATCACCAGCTTTTTCACCGGTATACATATAATTAGCTACACCATCTGCATCAGAGATACCCAAATCAGCAAAAGTACGATTGTAACGCTGATACTTTAATTCGTGACAGGCTAAACAATTGTTAATGTAAGCTTCAAAACCACGTTTTAACGAGGCTTTGTCACGTAAATCATTATTAGCTTCATCTAATTGTAAGCTTGGTCCAGCTGCTATTGCTAGCATAGGAAGTACAGCTAAAACTGCTAAAATAAATTTTTTCATTTTCCTGTCACCCTCTCTGGAACTGGCTGGGTTTTTTCGTTTTTACTGTAAATCCATATCGCAACGAAAAATCCAAAGTAACCAAAACTCGCAATGGTACCAATCATGTTATTTAATGGCGTCGCAGGCAAAGTACCTAAAACACCTAAAATAATAAAACAAATAGCAAATTGGATAAGGTTAACTGTGTGTGCAGTACAACGATAGCGAAGAGACTTCACAACACCACGGTCACACCAAGGCAACATGAACAATGCGATTATCGCACCAAACATACCAATAGCCCCTAAAAGCTTATCCGGGATAATACGTAAAATGGTGTAAAAAGGACCAAAATACCATACTGGAGCAATATGCTCTGGTGTTTTTAAACCGTTAGCAGGTTCGAAGTTTGGCGCTTCTATAAAGTAACCACCACCTTCTGGGGCAAAGAACATAACGCCACAGAAAATAATTAAGAAGATCACCACAGCAACTAAATCTTTTACCGTGTAATAAGGATGGAACGGAATCGCATCAACAATATCGTACTTCTTAGTATACTGCTCGTGGAAGGCAAATTTACTTTGCTCTTCAGGAGGAACACTGCCTTTAGGCTTTTTAATATTAGTGCCGTCAGGGTTGTTTGAACCTACTTCATGTAACGCTAAAATGTGTAAGAAAACTAACACAACTAACACTAATGGCAAGGCAATAACATGCAACGCAAAGAAACGGTTTAGCGTCGCCCCGGATATAACATAATCACCACGAATCCACAGTGTTAAGTCGTCTCCAATTACAGGAATAGCGCCAAATATAGAGATAATAACTTGTGCACCCCAGTACGACATATTACCCCAAGGTAATAAGTAGCCCATAAATGCTTCAGCCATTAATACTAAGAAGATTAGCATACCGAACAACCACAGTAATTCACGCGGCTTTTGGTAAGAGCCGTACATCATGCCACGGAACATATGCATGTATACGACCACAAAGAATGCAGAAGCACCCGTTGAATGCATATAACGCAATAACCAACCGTAGTCGACATCACGCATGATGTATTCTACAGAAGCAAAAGCACCATCACCTGAAGGTTCGTAGTTCATTGTTAACCATACACCGGTTAACAATTGGTTAACTAAAACAACACTCGCCAAAATACCGAATACATACCAAAAGTTAAAGTTTTTTGGTGCAGGGTATTGTGCGGCATGTTTATTCATTGCGTCCATCAAAGGTAGACGCTGTTCGATCCAAGCCATTAAGTTAGAAAACATTATGCTTCTCCTCCAGATACACCAATCAACAATGTACCTTCAGTAGGGAATGAATGCTCAGGAACCATTAAGTTTGTTGGCGCTGGTACACTTTGAAAAACACGACCAGCCATATCAAATTTAGAGCCATGACATGGACAATAAAAACCATCTGTCACGCCTTCTACTTGCTCCTCAAAGTTACCTTTGAGATATGTTGGAGCACAACCTAAATGAGTACATACGCCTAATGCCACCATAATTTCTGGTTTAATCGAGCGAAATTCATTCGTAGCATACACTGGCTGTTGCGGTTTTTCTGAATCAGGATCTTTCAATTGCCCGTTATGCGCACTCAAGCCAGCTAAAATTTCTTCTGACCTACGAACCACATATACAGGTTTACCGCGCCATTCAGCACGAATTAATTGACCAGGCTCTAATTTACTTACATTGACTTCAACCGGCGCACCTGCAGCTTTCGCACGCGCGCTAGGGTTCCAAGAACCAATGAAAGGCACAGCCACACCGACAACACCCACACCACCAACTACCGAAGTAGCAGCAGTTAAAAAGCGTCGACGGCCATTGTTAACAGGCACATTGCTCATTCAAACTCTCCAATTATTATCTAGCTAAAACAACAACACGTGACTAAGAAAAGTGCTTAGTTACTGTGAAGATTGCTGATCGACTAAATCAACGACAAAAAAATTGCTCTGATAATAAAGAAAACCCTTGTTTTTTACAAGGTAATTAACCTTTTCAACACAGGTTTATGCAAATAAAAGTCAATTTTTATACTCACTAAGTCAAATAAATAAAAACTATTCGTATTTATGGTTAAATTACCCTGTTACTTATAAATAAAAATTAAACAAGAACAGCTATTTAAGATATGAGTTTTGAAATTATAAACAATGGTGAGCCAGTATTTTTCAGTGAGAAATTTAAAGCCGCAAAGTGTAATGCCACATAATTTTTTGCCATAAAAAAACCGGCAGAAGCCGGTTTTTGAAATAACATAACGTAAAAATTAACGTTTTGAAAATTGTGGCTTTTTACGAGCCTTGTGTAGACCAACTTTCTTACGTTCAACTTTACGAGCATCACGAGTAACGAAACCAGCATTACGTAGAGCACTACGTAAAGTTTCGTCAAACTCCATTAATGCACGAGTAATACCGTGACGAATTGCGCCAGCTTGACCAGAAATACCACCACCAGTTACAGTGATGTTAAAGTCAAACTTTTCTAACATTTCAACTAAGTCTAATGGTTGACGAACAACCATACGAGCCGTTTCACGACCAAAGTATACAGAAATGTCACGTTTGTTAATTGTGATTGCACCGTTACCAGCTTTCATGAACACACGAGCAGTTGAGCTCTTGCGACGACCAGTACCGTAATATTGATTATCAGCCATTGCTTACAGCTCCAAAAGTTGTGGTTGTTGTGCAGTATGTTTATGTTCAGTACCCGCGTAAACTTTAAGCTTACGGAACATTTCACGACCTAAAGGACCTTTAGGTAACATACCCTTAACTGCGAATTCAATAACGCGCTCTGGAGCTTTTTCGATTAGCTTTTCAAAGCTAATTTGCTTAAGACCACCAACAAATTCTGTATGCGAGTAGTAAATTTTACCCTTCGCTTTATTACCAGTTACTCTTACTTTCTCAGCATTGATAACAACGATGTAATCGCCAGTATCTACATGAGGAGTATATTCTGCTTTATGCTTACCGCGTAAACGGCTTGCAATTTCAGTAGCGATACGACCTAAAGTTTTATCTTCGGCGTCCACTAAGAACCATTCGCGTTGTACGCTTTCTGGTTTAGCTACAAAAGTTTTCATTAAAAAACCCAATTATATAAATGTTACTTAAATAATAACCTAAGAAAACCTTAAGTTATCCGTTAAAGACTACGCTATTGCCCCTTCGAGCATCGAGTCCGTTGCCAGTCCTCTGGAAAAAGAACAAGCTTTGTAACGTAGGGAGGCCGGATTATACAGAACAATAATCAAAAGATCACGCCTATTTTTTAATCTTTTTGTCACTAAAGCGAAATAATCAAAAAAAAGCATTAACCTGCATTAAATGCTTTACTCAATCGTTTTTTATCCTGGTCTAATGTGCTTAATTGTAATTTAACATAGCTAAGCATATGAGCTTCAATGCGTGGAGATAACTCTGGATAAAGTGCTTTAAGTTGCATTAGGGCTGAGACAGTTGCCAGTTTGTAAGCTCGGCTTGCCAATAAACTGGCTTCTTGAGCATAAATTGGCCGCCAAAGCTTATCGGGCAATTCTCTACCTTTTGTTTTTGTGTACGCTTTAGCTATTTCTTTCATAAGCAAAGCGCCGTATCTGTAGCTCTCGCTAATATCAGTAAAGGCAATTATGGCTTTTTCATCTTGCTGGATTCTGGCATAGATTTCTGCGTCTATTATATTAGCAAAAGGCTTTTGCCTAGTCATAAAGGCATTTATAAAATATTTGTTCACTGTCCGCATTGAAAACAATTCTGCCCGCCAAGTATTTACCTCTAATTGATTGGTTGTTTGCCAAGGCATTATTGCCTGCTCGTAAGCCGGATATTGTTGTGAAGATTTTTTAGCATGCGTGCATAAATCAAGGGTGATTTCTGGGTGATACTGTTTAATTATTTGCAAACGCTTTTTATAAGCAAACGCATAAACCTCGCTAAAAATAAGATAATACAACTTGTTACTATTTTGTAAGATTAATTTTTCGCTGTCGTCTGTTAGTGTTTTATTAATTATCGCTTGATCAATAATATATTGATTAAACAATGGAAAACTTGAGTTTATGGTATTTTTTACCGCTTGCTGATTTTGGCTACAAGCAGAGTTAAACAATTGAGCTCGCCACACTAAATATTCGCTCTGCCACATAGCAGCAATAGCCTCTGGTAAATATTTTTTTGTTATATCAAGAGACTTTCTATAAGGGTTATCAGCAGGCTCAGCCAACACATTTAACGTAAATAGCGCAATTAAAACAGCGCCGTAGTGGATAATCTTTTTAGTTAGCATTTACATGAACTCCATTTCAATTTAAAACCGCTAAACAGCGAATAACTCATCATTAATATATTAAGGTAAATGTTCACTGGCTAAATAGCTATGCGACTGCATTTCTTGCAATCGACTTAAACACCGCTTGAATTCAAACGTTAAGCGGCCTTCTAAATATAAACACTCTAGAGCGACTTCCGCTGAGATAATTAATTTAACATGGCGTTCATAAAACTCATCAACTAAAGCAATGAACCGACGCGTACTATCATCATTATCAACGCCCATTTGCGTAACATTTGCCAGTAATACTGTATGATATAAGCGGCTCAGTTCCATATAATCGCGCTGACTTCGCGCAGATTCACACAGGGTTGAAAAATCAAAATGCACTACACCATCCGACTCTTGAATCGTGGTTAGCGAGCGGTTATTAATGTTAATAACCTTACCCTTTTCACCGGCTTCAATCGACAACTGTTGAAAATACTGCATTAAATTTTCATCGGCTTGTTGATCTAAAGGGTAATGAAATATTTCAGCTTGCTCTAAGGTGCGCAGTCGATAATCAACACCACTATCCACGTTAATAACATCACAACATTGATTAATTAACTTTATTGCTGGCAGGAAGCGTTCACGCTGCAAGCCATTGCGATATAACTCATCAGGAATAATGTTTGATGTAGCAACAAGCGTGACATTGTGGGCAAATAACTCTTCAAACAAAGTGCCTAAAATCATAGCGTCGGTAATATCTGACACAAAAAACTCATCAAAACAAATAATACAGGTTTCATCGGCAAAGCGTTTAGCAATAACCTTAAGCGGATCTGACTGCCCTTGTAGCGATTTCAATTCTTCATGCACACGATGCATAAAGCGATGAAAATGCACTCGCATTTTATTCTGAAATGGTAAACAATCATAAAAGGTATCAACAAGGTAAGTTTTACCTCGGCCAACACCGCCCCAAAAATAAATACCTTTTATCAGCTTTATTTCCGGTTTCGCTACAACTCTCTTCCAGTTATTTAATACTTTTTTAAAACCGGTTACCGGTAAAGGTTGAGTAATTAAATCGTCGTAAAGGCGTTGCAAATTTTTAACGGCATTTTCTTGTGCCGCATCAAAATGAAAATCATCGCGGGTTAAATCTTGCGTATACTTGCCAATTGGAGATAATTTAATCATTTAACAGCCGTTTAATTAGTACTAACTTTATTTTTTTATAACGTTTACACAAACTACACTTGAAATATATTTTTTTGCAAATATATTCATTAGGAAAGTAGCGTGAAGCACGTTATATTAAATTGGATTGAAGGTTATTTTCTCTAATTTTTTCCATGAATACAATGAAGGTAAAGAAATATGAATGTTGTTTTAGGACTCGGGCTATTTATCGTTGGTGCAATTATCGGTTTTTTTGCTAGCAGAATACTTTTTTCATCTACTCAAGAAACACAGAAACTCGCGGCTAAAGCCAGTCAAAGTGAATCAGAATTAGCACGGTATAAACTTGATGTCGCAGAGCATCTTGAAAACTCAGCCAATTTACTTGGGCAAATGAACAGTACTTGCCAAGTGGCTATGGCACAAATGGCGCAAAGTACTCAACTGTTGCAACAAGCCACACCAGATAACATTGAAAACATGCCATTTTTCTCTAAAGAAACACAAGAACAATTAGCACAAACTGTGAACTTGCGACATAACAAAAGTGTGCGTAAAAATGATGAAACAGCGTCAGAGCCACCTCTTGATTATTCCGGCGCCCCCAGTGGCTTGTTTGATGACAAGAAACATAGTGTTACAAATTCTGAGACCAATAATTAGGAACTAATTTTTTTATTCCATGTCTTTAATTGGGTGATAGTAACAGGATTAACTCGCTAAACATTAACTAAACATCGAGTTGTTCCTGTTTCTTTAAATACTTTAATTAGGAGTTTTCTGTTATATGAAAAATTTATCAGTTTTAATTAATACTGTTTTACTTTCCTCTACACTTGCCATGGCAAGCTTACCCGTACAAGCCGAATTACCTCAATCGCTAAATGGGCAAAATATGCCTAGCCTTGCACCTATGCTTGAAAAGGTAACTCCGGGTGTTGTACTAATATCAGTTCGCGGTACCCATGAAGTTGAACAACGTGTACCCGATGCATTTAAATTTTTCTTTGGTAATCCTCGCCAAGGTAAAGGCCAACAAAAAGAACGACAATTTCGCGGTTTAGGCTCAGGGGTTATTCTAGACGCTGACAAAGGTTATATCGTCACTAACAGTCACGTAATAAATGATGCAGACGAAATTCAAATTACTTTAAAAGATGGTCGCCAACTTGAAGCAAAAAAAATTGGTGGCGACGAAGCTAGCGATATCGCTTTATTACAAATAAAAGCAGATGATCTTGTTGCAGTAAAAATTGCTGACTCTGATAATTTACGTGTTGGTGATTTTGCTGTTGCCATCGGGAGTCCATTTGGCTTAGGACAAACCGTTACCTCTGGTATTGTTAGTGCGTTAGGTCGCAGCGGTCTCAACATTGAAAACTACGAAGATTTCATTCAAACCGATGCCGCGATTAATAGCGGAAATTCAGGCGGCGCCTTAATCAACTTGCGTGGTGAATTAATCGGTATCAATACCGCTATTTTAGGCCCTAACGGTGGCAATGTCGGTATTGGTTTTGCCATTCCAAGTAATATGGTACAAAACCTGGTAAATCAAATAATTGAGTTTGGTGAAGTTCGACGCGGTGTTTTAGGTGTTGCTGGTCGCAGTGTCAATAGTGAAATTGCCAAAGCAATGGAGCTTGATGTTAGCCAAGGTGGTTTTGTTGAACAAGTCACTCCAGATTCAGCCGCTGATGAAGCCGGTATTAGAGCTGGCGATGTTATTATTAAAGTTAACGGTAAAATGATTAAAACCTTTAACGCACTTAGAGGTAAAATTGGTTCAATTGGCGCTGGGCAAACTGTAAAAATAACCGTGATAAGAAAAGACGGTAAAGAAAAGACCTATGATGTCACGTTGAAAAAGTCTGAAATGGCAAATATAGAAGCAGCGAGTTTACATCGCATGCTGGATGGTGCTGAACTGGAAAATAACAGCCAAGGCAATGGCATTACAGTTGCTGAAATAGCTGAAAATAGCCCTGCTGCCGCAGTTGGTTTACGTAAAGGTGATGTAATTAATGGCATTAATCGCCAACGTATCAATAATATAGGTGAGTTACGTAGCTACTTAAATGATCATAAAGGTGTTTTTGCACTGAATGTTCAGCGCAACAACTCTTCATTGTTCTTAATGATTCGTTAGTAGAAACCAACAAGTGGCTTTCATTGATCTATAAAGCCACGTTACTCAACACTAAGAACTAAGCCTGTCTAACAACAGGCTTTTTTATCGCTCGAAATCTCACACCATCATCAGTTTAAGGTTTTATCTGACTTTGGTTATAGCTTATTTTAAAAGATTAGAATATTACAAATGAGAAAAATAACCTGAACAGAGGGCCTATATTTTAGGGTAGCTTACGCGAGGTTAGTTACCCGGTATTTGGGCAGTTGTATATATATGCTATTATAGCGTAACCTATTTTTTATAGTTAATATTTTAACACTTCAAATAAAGGCTTTATATGAAATTAACTTCTTTCCAATCTAAAATATTAATCGCGTTAATCTCCTTATTCTTGTTGTCTGCCGTTATTTATTTCTACTCATCGCAAGAAACAACTTTGCCAAAAATGACAGTGCAAGAGAAAAAGGCGCGTTTTAAAGAGCTCATTATTCCAGCAGTAAACGAAGTATACGCTGAACTTATGGAACAATATCAAGACGTTTCAGCATCACTTAAATCTGGTGATAATATTGAAGAAATAGAAGAACTTAAAGTGGAATACAAAGCAAAAAGCGATGCAGAACTTTTAATGGCACTTAAGCCACACCCAAAAAGTATCGCTATTGCACAAGCCGCCATGGAAAGTTCTTGGGCTACTTCTCGATTCTTCAGAGAGGCCTATAATATTTTTGGTGTTTGGTCATTTGATGAAGATGAACCCAGAATTGCTGCACTGCAAAAACGCGGTGATAAAACGATTTGGGTAAAAGAATACTCATCAGTAAAAGCGTCAGTTCGTGATTATTATCGAACAATTGCACGAAGCACTGCGTTTAAAGAGTTTAGAAAATTAAAAATGAAAACAGATGACCCATTTGCTTTAGTTAAAAAGTTAGATCGTTATTCTGAAAAAGGAGCAGAATACGGTCATGAATTAACATCTATTATTAAGTTTAATAAATTTCATAAACTTAAAGAGGTTAATACTGAAGATTAACTATTTTTTTAATCAAAATCATAGACTCAACTAATTTATATTTTAATGTCTAGGTTGCTAGACATTAAAATATATCAACAGCAACCTAAAAGATAATATCCATGAGCAGATAATGCACTGCAAATTATTGTAAAATCGCTTTTAAAAGATATAGCTAGACAAGACCTTATAACCACAATGGGTTTATGTTAATCTACTAAAAATTAGACTAATAAAAATAATCCTGTTGAAAATTATCAATGCCCTAAAGTTTATCCTTCGTTCAGCCAGCTACGGTGTCATGTTTGCAGTAGTTTTGTTGATATTAGTACCTGAGCTACGTGAGAATAACATCTTACCTTGGCAAGTATTTACTGCCACCGAACAAAAGCAACAACCACTTTCTTATGCAAAAGCAGTGCGGTTAGCTGGCCCTGCTGTAGTCAATATTTACACTGAAGATATTCAAGTTAACCCAACTTATGGTCGTCAATCGCGTAAAGTCACCCGTTTAGGTAGTGGCGTTATCATGCATGAACAGGGCTATATTCTAACTAACTACCATGTAGTGCAAAGTGCTGATTTAATTGTAGTGGTATTGCAACGCGGGCAAGAACTTCATGCTGAACTCATTGGTTACGATGTGCTTACCGATCTTGCAGTATTAAAGGTTCACGACAATAATTTACCTGTGATCCCACAAATTAGTACATTAACATCACAAGTTGGTGATGTGGTGTTAGCTATTGGTAACCCTTTAAATCTTGGCCAAACCGTTACACAAGGTATTGTTAGCGCAACAGGGCAAAGTGGCTTAAGTACTAGCTACTTACAATTTTTACAAATGGATGCCGCCATTAATGAAGGCAATTCCGGCGGCGCGCTTATCAATTCTAACGGCGAATTAGTCGGTATCAATTCAAGAAAGTTTACTCAGGCCAATCCTAATCTCAATATCCAGGGAATATTTTTTGCGGTTCCGTATCAATTAGCGCGTACAATTATGTTGAAAATAATTGAGCATGGACGAGTAGTGCGTGGTTGGCTTGGTGTCGACGCAAAAGATTCTGTGACTAGCCTAAAAGGCTTTATTATTGGTGCGATAACGCCAAATAGCCCCGCCCTCAAAGCAGGACTTCAATCTGGTGACGTGGTTTACCAAATTAACGATATTCGATTACAGAATGCAAAACAGGGCTTAGATGTTGTCGCAGAAGCCGCGCCAGGGAGCATATTAAACTTTATGATCTCTCGCGATAACCAACTGTTAACCTTGCCAGTTACCATTGCTGAAGTGCCCAAATAGTATCAATTGATATAAGAGCTTTTAGTTACCCTTTTTAATTAGCCTTACACAAAAAAATCCCAGCAAGTAGCTGGGATTTTTTATGAAACAATTAACGTCTAATTCAGCTTAACGCTTAACACGCGCAAATACGCTAGATTTAACTCGCTTTAATACGCGTAATATTTGCACCTAATGCTTGCAGTTTATCTTCAATTTTTTGATATCCACGATCAATATGATAAATGCGATCAACTTGCGTTTCTGTACTCGCTACTAGTCCAGCAATTACTAAGCTCGCAGAGGCACGTAAATCTGTAGCCATAACCTGTGCACCATTTAGGTGTTCAACACCTGTACTGATGGCCGTGTTGCCTTCAAGACTTATTTTTGCACCCATACGCTGTAATTCAGGCACATGCATAAAGCGATTTTCAAAAATAGTTTCTGTTGTCGTTGCTGTGCCATCAGCTATGGCATTAAGTGCAACGAATTGCGCTTGCATATCGGTTGGAAATGCCGGATGAGGCGCAGTGCGAATATTAACCGCTTTTGGCCTAGTAGTCATTTCCAGTTCAATCCAGTCATCACCCGTGGTGATTAACGCGCCAGCTTCTTGTAATTTACTTAGCACGGCATCTAAAGCTTTAGGATCGGTATTTAAACATCTGACTTTACCTTGCGTTACTGCTGCAGCGACTAAAAACGTACCTGTTTCTATGCGGTCTGGCATTACTGAATAACTTTCACCTTGTAGCTTTTCAACGCCGGTGATCGTTAAGGTATCAGAGCCTGCGCCTAAAACGATGGCGCCCATACCATTGAGACAATTAGCTAAATCTACAATTTCGGGTTCACGTGCTGCGTTTTCGATAATAGTTACGCCATCAGCAAGTGCTGCCGCCATCATCAAATTTTCAGTACCCGTAACACTGACGGTATCCATAAAAATAGTCGCACCTTTGAGTCGACCATTGTTTCGAGCAATGATATAGCCATTTTCAACGTCTATATCTGCACCCATCAACTTCAAACCATGAATATGCAGGTTAACCGGTCGAGCACCAATAGCGCAGCCACCCGGTAAAGACACTTCAGCATGACCAAAACGGGCAAGCAAAGGGCCTAAGACCAAAATAGATGCTCGCATGGTTTTGACTAATTCATACGACGCGCGACAATGGTCAATACTACTAGCATCGATCATCAAACTACTCTCACTAACCCACTGACATTTAGCACCAAATTGAGACAAAAGCTTAATCGTAGTTTCTATATCATTGAGTTTAGGAACATTGGAAAAAGTGACCGGGGTTTCCGAGAGCAATGCAGACATTAGAATAGGTAATGCTGCATTCTTTGCGCCTGAAATAGTCACTTCGCCGTGTAGTGGTTGCCCACCTATAATTTTAAATGCGTCCAATTGAATATTCTTTTAAGTCGGTGTTAATTAAAGAGGTAAATTAAACATTTTTTCACGCTGCCAATCAGACGTTGTGAAAGTTTTAATGGTTACCGCGTGAATGACACCTTCATTAATAACTTTTGCTAAGGGTGCATAAATTGTTTGTTGCTTTTTCACTCGGCTCAATTCACCTAAAAAGTCAGCAATGGCAATGACTTTACATTGTGAACCATCAAATGCTACGTGAATCTCGTCTAATTCAACTGCATCGGTAATTAGCTTTTCTATATCTTTTACTTCCACTTTTTGCTCCAAATAGCGTGTAGATTAGGTGTTTTCTATTGGCAATAAGGTATCAACTGCACTTAACTTTGCCAACTTTAATAGGTCATCAGGTAAATTAACCAATTTGATATCACAGTTTTTGCTCGCTGCTAATTCTATTAATAACAGAATCCAAGCTAAGCCTGCAGTGTCAATTTGACTGACTTTAGCCAAATCAATAATCATGCGCTCATGATCAACTAATTGACGGTATTTTTTATCAAATTCACGCGTTATTGTAGCACGCGTTAAGGCACCACTAAAAACCGCTTTTTCATTTGCTTGTTGGACATCTATCATTTTAATCTATTAACAACCCTTAATACGCTATTTTATCTGTACGTTTTAAATAACTAATGCAATTGCTATTACTTGAATTCAATGCTTTTTTCACTTTTTTCTTTCAGCATTTCAGTAACATGAGACAAGCCTTTTTGACGGATCAAACTACTTAATTCCGCTTGTTTGCTATCAAGTAAACTTATACCTTCGGCAACCATATCGTAAGCTTTCCATTCGCCAGTTTTTTTATGCTTGCGCACGCGAAATGAAATATTAATGGGCTCGCGCCCTAGCTCTATTACACTGGTGGCAACAGATACCACGCGATCATCAGAGAAATCTCTTGCCGGTGCAAACTCTACTTCTTGGTTATTGTATAAAGTAAAAACCTGTGCATAAGAAGTAATAAGGTATTCACGAAATGCTGGAACAAATTCAGCTCGGTCCGCTTTATTAGTTTTCTTAAAGTTGCTACCAATAACTTTATATGCCGCATATTGATAATTTATATAAGGCATTAATTCTTCACGTACTATGGTCTTTAACAGATTAGGCTCTTTACGTATTGCACTTTGTTCATTAGCAAAACGTTTAAAAGTAATCTCGGCAACCGTTTTAATCATTTGATAAGGGTCTTTTTTGTCAACCTCTTCTGCGGCACTAGCCCAGGTAGAACAAGTTAAAAGCGTTAAACAAAAAAAGAATCTTTTCATCGTATCATTCATGATTAATCACCACTTCCTTGACCAAACAAAAATTGCCCAATTAGCTCTTCTAAGACCAATGCTGGCTTGGTATCTTCAATATAATCACCGGGTTGCAAAGTTTCAACTGAGGTATGAATAAAGCCAGGTAACAAACCTACATATTGTTCACCTAATAAACCCGCGGTTAATATTGACACTGAAGTCGCTTCTGAAAAGTTATTGTACTCAGCAAAAATATCTAAAGTCACCACGGGAGTATAATCTTCTCTATCTAACGAAATAGCACTAACACGGCCGACCACAACGCCACCCACTTTAATTGGCGAGCGAACTTTTAAGCCGCCAATGTTGTCAAATTTGGCATATAACTGATACGTGTTACCAGTACCTGTAATACCGCTATCAGCAACTTTTAGTGCTAGCATTAACAATGCAGCAATACCAATTGCAGCAAATAGTCCGACCAATAATTCTATTTTTTTCGACACCATGTCTTCCACCAAATTCAAATAATATTTAACTAAATAACCGCTATAAATTTTTTACAAAGATTAACTTGTAAACATTATCGCGGTTAATACAAAATCTAATCCTAAAACTAATAGTGACGACTGCACTACGGTTGAAGTTGTTGCTCGGCTGATACCTTCAGAGGTTGGCTCACAAGCATAACCTTTATAAACCGCGATCCAAGTCACCACAAAAGCAAATACTAAGCTTTTAATAATACCATTTAAAATGTCTTTTTCGAATGATACTTGCGACTGCATTACCGACCAAAACGTACCGCTGTCAACACCTAACCAATCAACACCAACTAGATGAGCACCTAAAATACCCACCGCAGAGAATATAGCTGCTAACAGTGGCAAACTGATAAAACCAGCCCAAAAGCGCGGGGCAATAACACGACGCAAAGGATCTACTGCCATCATTTCAAGGCTAGAGAGTTGCTCGGTCGCTTTCATTAAACCTATTTCAGCGGTCAGCGCAGACCCGGCTCGACCAGCAAAAAGTAAGGCGGCAACCACTGGTCCCAATTCGCGCAATAACGACAAGGCTACCATGGGCCCTAAGCTAGCTTCAGCGCCAAAATCAACCAGAATAGTATAGCCCTGTAAAGCCAATACCATGCCAATAAACAAACCCGAAACAACGATGATAACTAAAGATAATACGCCAACGGAGTACAATTGGTTCAACAACAAAGGAAAACCTTTGCGTGGATTCGGAATATGAAAGAGTGCTGATGCTAACATCAATAAAGCTCTACCTAAGCCTGAGATTTGTTCGATAATGGTATGACCCAATATTTGCAGCTGCTTCACTTCTCAACACCTCGACCCATTAACTCTTCACTATATGACGCCGCAGGATAATGAAATGGCACTGGGCCATCCGCTTCCCCTTTAACAAATTGCTTCACTAAAGGTGAGGTGTGCGCGTAGATTTCTTCCGGCGTACCTTGGCCAATAATTTTTTGTTCTGCAATAATATAAATATAATCTGCAATACTCATCGCTTCTGGGACATCATGAGAAACCACCACAGAGGTTAATCCCAATGCATCACCTAATTGATGAATGAGCCGGACAATTACGCCCATAGAAATAGGGTCTTGGCCAGCAAAGGGTTCATCGTAAAGAATGAGTTCAGGGTCAAGCGCAATTGAGCGAGCTAATGCTGCTCGACGCGCCATACCACCAGAGAGCTCACTTGGGCGTAAATTTCTTGCACCACGCAAACCCACCGCTTCTAATTTCATTAGCACCATTTTTTCAATGATGTCTTCTGATAGCTCAGTATGCTCGCGTATAGGAAAGGCGATATTGTCGTAAACACTCATGTCGGTAAACAAGGCACCACTTTGAAATAACATACTCATACGTTTACGTATTTCATATAACGCACTACGAGACAATTTAGGAATGTCGTGGCCATCGAAAAGGATCTGCCCAGACTCTGGTTTAATTTGACCACCAATTAAGCGCAATAACGTTGTTTTACCAATACCACTTGGGCCCATTATCGCGGTAACTTTACCTTTAGGAATAGACAAACTAATGCCATCATAAATAACACGCTCGTTACGCTTAAAGGTCATGTTTTTGATATCAACTAAAATTTCGGACATATCGCTTGGAATAACATCACTGTTAATTATTGTTTTATGTAGCAGAATTCTACCGCAGCGCAACACCCCAGTCATTACAAATTAACAAATATTTAGCAGTAAAAGAGTAACCAAAAGTAATTAAGTGTAATTAAAATGTGATATATATTGATATTCATGGCGCTAGATCAGATGAAATGTCGTACGGTAGACGTAGACATCATTAAAATTTAGCAATACCCAAGCTATTTTAACGGTTTAATGTTGAATCAACGTGCCAAAAATATCAGAAAAAGCTTATAATGCTGATTGCACGACATAATGTGGGCAAAATGAGTATTAATTGGGTGTCATCGGTTATCATCAATGGTTTATAATTCCTCTTTCTATTTCATCATCAATAAACTATTTACCATAGCCAAACAGGAGTTTTGAATGTTCATCCAAATTTTGATCTTATTACTTTCACTAGTCATTTTAGTGTGGAGTGCAGACAAATTTGTATTTGGTGCCTCGGCATTAGCACGAAATCTTGGTATTTCTCCTATGATAATCGGCTTAACTATCGTTGCTATGGGCTCTTCGGCTCCTGAAATGATGATCGCCGCCACCGCTTCTTTACAAGGGAATCCAGATACGGCTATTGGCAATGCCATTGGTTCAAACATTACCAACATTGCATTGGTGCTAGGCTTAACCGCACTGTTTCACCCTCTATCGGTTTCGTCATCAACCATTAAACGTGAAATTCCACTAATTCTCGTCATTACCGCCATAGCAACATACATGTTAGCCAACAGTAACTTTAGCTTTACTGAAGGCATGATTCTTCTTATTGGCTTTGTACTTTATATCTCTACCTTGCTATTTGTGACCTTAAAGCGCGCAAAAGAAAATCCTATTGACGATAAAATGGTGCTAGAAGCAGAGCAAGAAGTGCCTGACGGCGTCAGTACTAAAAACTCCATACTCTGGTTAGTTGTTGGCATAATATTACTACCATTGAGTGCTAGCTACCTGGTTGACTCATCTGTATTTATTGCTAAAGCGTTTGGTATAAGTGATCTCGTTATTGGTTTAACTGTTATTGCCATAGGTACCAGTTTGCCAGAGTTAGCCGCCAGCATTATGAGCATTATTAAAAAAGAAGATGATCTTGCTTTAGGTAATATTATTGGCTCAAATATTTTTAATATATTAGCGGTATTGTCACTTGCAGGTTTAATTTCCCCAGGCGATATTGATAATGCCGCTGCAGTTCGCGACGCGCCATTTATGCTAGCAACCACCTTCTTATTATTCATACTTTGTTTTAGTCGTGGTGGAAAGTTTCGCATCACGCGCGCGAAAGGGTTACTATTATTAGCCGTATTTATTGGCTATCAAGTGCTACTTTTCAGTCAAATTAACGCGTAACAATTGGTCTACAATAATGAAAAACTTTAAACAATTAGCACTAAATGTCATTAATATTGAGCAGCAAGCTATTGCAGAATTGTCGCAATTTATAGACGACTACTTCGCTCAAGCCTGTGAGCTAATGTTTAACTGTCGCGGTCGCGTCATCGTTATTGGTATGGGGAAGTCTGGCCATATTGGTGGCAAAATTGCCGCAACATTAGCAAGTACGGGTACCCCTTCATTTTTTGTTCACCCTGGTGAAGCAAGTCACGGTGATCTCGGCATGGTCACAGCAGATGATGTAGTACTCACCATTTCTAATTCTGGTGAAACTGGCGAGGTATTGGCAATTATTCCGGTGCTTAAGCGTATCGGGGCAAAACTCATTGCTATGACAGGTAACCCTGATTCCACACTCGCTAAACTTGCCGATACCCACGTCTGTGTAAAAGTATCACAAGAAGCTTGTCCTTTAGGCTTAGCACCAACATCTAGTACAACAGCAACTTTAGTCATGGGCGATGCCCTAGCGGTTGCTTTATTAAATGCGCGAGGTTTTACCGCTGACGACTTTGCCTTATCTCACCCCGGTGGCAGTTTAGGTAAAAGATTATTATTACGTTTAGCCGATATAATGCACAAAGATGAACGTCTGCCAACCGTAACAGAAACTGCTAAGATTAAAGATGCCTTAGTTGAAATGTCTCTCAAAGGCTTAGGTATGACCGCTATTGTTGACGCTAAAAATAGCCTAGTAGGCCTGTTTACTGATGGTGATTTACGCCGTATTTTAGACGCAGAAATTAATATTCACCAAGACAGTATTACCAGCGTAATGACTAAAAATCCCCTTGTTGCTAAGCAAGATATGTTGGCCGCTGAAGCATTGAAAATAATGGAAGACAAAAAAATTAATGGTTTAATTATTGTCGACGATAATAATCACCCTATTGGCGCCATGAATATGCATGACTTATTAAAATCTGGAGTGCTATAAATTGGACAGTTTATACGGAAAAGTTGCGCCGAGTGTTTGGCAAAAAGCACAAAAGATTAAACTTTTTGTTTGTGATATTGACGGCGTTTTTTCAGACGGCCGTATTTACTTGGGCAACAACGGTGAAGAGCTAAAAGCCTTTCATACCAAAGATGGTTATGGCATTAAAGCACTAGGTGCAAGTGGAGTTGATGTTGCTGTGATCACGGGCAGAAAATCTAATATCGTCCAAACACGCATGAGCGCATTAAATGTTAAACATATAGTGCAAGGCGAAGAAAATAAACTACCCGCATTAAAAGCGATGATAGCCTCTTTGCAACTAACGCCTGAACAAGTCGCTTACATCGGCGATGATATGCCAGATTTTGACTGTCTTAACTATGTCGGTTTTAGTATTGCAGTTAATGACGCACACCCTGCCATTTTAAACCTCTGTAATTACACAACCTATATCCGTGGTGGTTTTGGTGCTGTACGCGAAACTTGCGATCTTATTATGCAAAGTCAAAACACCTTAGCCGATGCAACAGGTGCTAGTGTATGAATCGCATAACCCTTGCGACAATAAGCTTATTTCTACTGGCTTTAACCACCTATGGCTTACTTGAATGGTATGGCGCACAAAAAGAAACCAGTAATATCCTCGACAGTAGTAATAACCCAGAATTTATTGCTGAAAACCTCAACAGTGATGTTTACAAAGCATCGGGTGCATTATCTTATAATGTTGAAGCACAACGAATGGAACATTATGCTCAATTAGAGGTCACACACTTTGAATATCCAAAATATACCTTATACCCAAAGAACAACAAACCTACTTGGCAAATAACCGCTGATGAAGGCACGTTATATAATAACAATCGTGTAAAATTAAAAAATCGCGTACGTTTAATCGCTACTGATGAAGAAAGTTTGATACAGGAAGTACACGGAAAAAATTTAGAAATGGACTTAAAAACTAATATTATCAGCTCAGAGCAAACTATCTTAATATTAGGTAAAGGATTTACTATGTATGGCTCAGGATTAATTGTAGACTTAAACACAACACAGATGACATTGACTGAACATGTGCAAACCATTTATAAAAAAATTAAAAAATAACTTTATTTGCCTTACCGCTTTAGCATTATTAATGCCAGTAGTAAACGCAGAAAAATTTGACGTAGAACAAGAAATAAAAATATCTTCTTCGCGCCAAGCTGCCGATCTAAAAAATAAAATATTCAGTTATATTGATAATGTCATTATTTCTCAAGGCACGCTAAAGATACATGCCGAATTAGTACAGGTTATCACCCAAGACCAAAGCAATAATAAAATTTATATTGCCAAAGGCTCACCTGCGACATTTGAACAAACGCTGCAAGATGGTAGTCCAATCAACTTACAAGCCAATGAAATTCGTTATGAACCTGCCATGAATACCGTGGTTATTTCAGGCAATGCATTGCTTCGCCAAGAAGGCAGTGAAGTTAGCGGCAGTAAAATCACTTATAATTTCGACACTGAATATGTCAATGCCGAAAGCCTAGAAAATGCTAAGGTTGAAACAGTATTACAGCCAAAAAATAAAACTGAATTGCCAAAAAAATCAAAGGACAAGCAAGAGTAAATGTCAACTTCAACCTTATCAGCAACCGGCCTAGCAAAAGCCTATAAAGGCAGAAAAGTCGTTAAAAACGTCAGTATGAAAGTGTCCGCTGGGCAAATTGTTGGTTTATTAGGTCCCAATGGCGCCGGTAAAACCACCTCCTTTTATATGATTGTTGGCTTAGTTAATAACGACAGTGGCTCAATTGTTTTGAATGATGAAGACTTAACCTTATTACCCATGCACGAACGTGCACGCAAAGGTATTGGCTATTTACCACAAGAAGCGTCCATTTTTCGAAAGTTATCTGTTTATGACAACATCATGGCTATTCTACAAACACGTAAATCGCTTACTGATGTTGAACGAGAAGAAAAACTTGAGCACTTATTAGAAGAGTTCAACATTGGCCATATCAAAGATAACTTAGGTATGAGCTTATCTGGCGGTGAACGCAGACGTGTTGAAATAGCGCGTGCGTTAGCAGCGGATCCTAAATTTATTCTACTGGATGAACCCTTTGCAGGCGTTGACCCTATTTCGGTAGGTGATATAAAAAAAATTATCCTACACTTAAAAGAACGCGGCATAGGTATTTTGATCACTGATCATAATGTACGAGAAACACTCGATGTTTGTGAGCATGCTTATATCGTTAGTCATGGTGAGCTTATCGCTGAAGGGAATTCGAATCAAATACTTGCAAATCAACATGTAAGAGATGTATACCTTGGTGAACAATTCACGCTATAGTGAGTAAAAGACTACAGCGATACAACAATAATGTATTTGAACAGGGAAAAGAAAACGTAAATGCGTCCTACTCTGCAGCTCCGTATCGGACAACAGTTAACGATGACCCCGCAATTGCAGCAGGCTATCAAGCTACTGCAATTATCAACTTTGGATCTCCAGCAAGAAATTCAAGAAGCACTTGAAAGTAACCCTTTGCTTGAAGTTGATGAATCGTTTGATAATAATTCAGAAAATACCCCAGACAATTTAGAAGAAGCATACTCGGCAGGTGTTGGCGAAACTAAAGAAATGGCCACCTCTGATGGTAGCGAAGATTCTGCACCTAGTATTGATGAAATAAGCTCCTCAGAAGGTTTAGCAAAAACTGATATTCCCGAAGAACTGAACAGCGATAGCACATGGGATGATAACTTTAGTGCTGGAGCAAGTAGTGGTGGTGTTGGCCACGCATCAGAAGATTATACCTACCAAGGTGAAACAAAAGATTCACTGCAAGACCATCTTATTTGGCAGATGGAACTAACCCCCTTTAGCGACACTGACCGAACTATTGCTATTGCCATTATTGAAGCCATAGACGACGCTGGTTACTTAACAGTTTCAGCTGATGAGATCTTAGAAAGCGTTGGTATTGACGATGTAGAACTTGATGAAATTGAAGTGGTGTTAAAACGTATTAACGTGTTTGATCCGGTTGGTGTTGCCGCCCGCTCAATTCCTGAATGTTTACTTATTCAACTCAATCAGTTCTCTAAAGACACCCCTTGGTTGGCAGAAAGCAAATTAGCCGTCACTGAATATATTGAATTACTAGGCAATCGCGATTATCGACTACTGATGCGTAAATTACGCCTGAAGGAAGATCAATTACGCGAAGTTATTCGCCTGATACAAAGCTTAGATCCCCGTCCGGGTGATAGCGTGATAAAAAGTGAAGAACAATATGTTATTCCCGACGTGTCAGTTGAAAAGAAAAACGGCCGCTGGACAGTAGAGCTTAATCCCGATACGGCACCTAAACTATCGGTTAATCAGCAATACGCCGCTATGTCACGAACGATGAAATCGTCTGCTGACAGCCAGTTTATTCGTTCTAACTTGCAAGAAGCAAAGTGGTTTATCAAAAGCTTAGAAAGTCGTAACGATACGCTATTAAAAGTTTCAAATTGCATTGTGCAACGCCAGCAAGGATTTTTTGAACATGGCCCTGAAGCCATGCGTCCTATGGTACTGAATGATATTGCCGAAGCTGTCGATATGCATGAATCAACCATTTCTCGTGTTACCACGCAAAAATACATGCATACACCAAGAGGCATTTATGAGCTCAAGTACTTTTTCTCCAGCCACGTAAGTACGGAAAATGGCGGCGAATGTTCATCAACCGCTATTCGCGAATTAATTAAAAAGCTTGTTGCTGCCGAAATTCCAGCAAAGCCATTAAGCGACAGCAAAATGGCAGATATTTTAGCAGAACAAGGTATAAAAGTAGCAAGACGTACGATTGCCAAGTACCGCGAGTCACTTTCTATACCACCATCAAATCAACGTAAAAGCCTATTGTAGGCAGTCTTATTCACAAAAAAGAGGAATGAAGCTTATGCAAATTAATCTTACTGGACACCATGTCGATGTTACCGACTCATTACGTGATTATGTAAATGGCAAATTTGAAAAGCTAGAACGTCATTTTGATCAAATCAATAATGTACATGTAGTACTAACTGTAGAAAAAATGAATCAGATTGCTGAGTCTACTGTGCACTTAAGTGGCACAGAAGTTCATGCTAAGGCAGAGAATGGCGATATGTATGCATCAATTGATGCATTAACTGATAAGTTAGATCGCCAAATTCTGAAGCATAAAGGCAAGATAAACAAGCATTAACACCCTCGTATTAGGTTTTAGAAGTTTATGAAGTTGCAAGACATCTTAACCCTGGACTGCACAATTTGTGCAGCACCAGGTTCCAGTAAAAAACGCATCTTAGAGTATTTAAGTAGTTTGGCTGCCGAAAAACTGCAGAACCATGATACTTTTCAACTATTAGAAAGCTTAGTTAAGCGCGAAAGAATGGGGTCTACTGGCATAGGCAATGGCATTGCTATACCACATGGACGTTTAGATAATTCTACCCAACCTATTGCGGTAGTTATTACCACAGAGCAAGCAATTAATTTTGACGCGATAGATCATCGTCCTGTTGATATTTTTATCGCCTTATTCGTTCCCGAAGAAGAATGCCAAAATCATCTCAGTACACTGCAAAGCATTGCAAAAATTTTTCGTGAGAAGCAATTTTGCAAGCAAGTGCGTAAATGCCAAAGTAATCAAGAACTGTTTCAGTTAATCCAACAAGCGAGTTAAACACGGATGAAGTTAATTATTGTAAGTGGCCGTTCAGGCTCTGGGAAAAGTGTTGTTCTGCGTGTTTTAGAGGATTTAGGCTATTATTGTGTCGATAATATTCCAGTAAATTTATTACCCGCACTAACCCATACTGTGATTAATGATTATGAAAATGTTGCGGTAAGTCTCGATGTACGTAATCTCCCGGCAGATCCTAACGATGTCCCTGAAATATTTGAATACCTGCCCAATGCTGTCGAATTAAGCATTCTTTATTTAGATGCTGACGATAGTGACCTTATTCGCCGATTCAGTGAAACGCGCCGCTTACATCCGTTGATCAAGCAAAACATTGCCTTAGACCAAGCCATTGCCTTAGAGAAAAAACTACTTGAGCCAATAGCCACCCGAGCAAACTTATACATAAATACTAGTCAACTATCACCACACCAACTAGCCGATTTAGTCAGAGAGCGAATTCTGGGTAAAACCTCGGGATCTATGGTGGTGGTATTTGAATCCTTTGGTTTTAAACATGGTGTGCCTCAAGATGCCGACTATGTTTTTGATGCGCGATTTTTGCCTAACCCGTTTTGGGATAAAGAACTAAAAGACTACACGGGTTTAGACAAGCCAGTACAAGATTTTCTTGCAAGCCAACCCATTGTGACAAAATTTATTTGGCAAATTAACAGTTTTATGATGACTTGGTTACCCCATTTAGAGCGTAATAATCGCAGTTATATTACCATTGCTATTGGTTGTACAGGTGGCAAGCATCGTTCGGTATATATTGCCGAATTACTAGCAAATAATATGCGTAAAGAACGTAAAGATGTGCAATCTCGTCACCGTGACTTACCTGTTGCAGGTACCTAAGTTGTCATGAGCAAGCAATTGAGCCGAGAAGTACTTATCATCAATAAACTTGGACTACATGCCCGAGCAGCTTCTAAGCTTGCACAATTAAGCCAAAAATTTACCGCTAAAGTCACCATTGAATTAGACCAAAACCGTGCAGACGCAAATAGTATTATGGGGCTTATGCTACTTGCAGGCGCCCAAGGAAAAACCATCAAGGTAATTGCCTCTGGTAAAGAGGCTGAAAAAGCCCTAGAAGAAATTTGCCAATTATTTGGTGACAAATTTAACGAGGCTGAATAGTAATTTAATTTTAAACCTAACTCACCTAATGCTTAAGTTGATAAAAAAGCTGCAAAAACTGAGAAATTACGGTAAACTCAACGCGGATAATTATTAGCAAACAATACCAATAGAAATAATAATTTAGCCAACTTAGCGCTATATTAGGGAATATAGAACAAGCGAAATAACTCAAGCATAGTCTTTATCTCCTGAGTCACTCGACCTCCCATATCTTTTGTTCTAATATTTATTTTTTGGTATAACTTAACCTTAATAATTGTCTTTCATAATAGGGTCTGTTTATTTTTTTGGTTGAAATTTAAGTCATGTAAAGTGACTTTAAAGCCCAAAAGTAGCGTAAGTTTGAAATTGACACCGCGTGTTACACGTTTATGCAGCTAGCTACATTTTATATGTTGTGTTGATTCTAAATAGCAAAGAAACTACTGTAAAATAAATTCAACAATCCCTGATAGTTTTCGTTTTGCAACGGCAAAGGGTAAATGTATGCCGGAAGTTTCTGAACAAGAATACAGTCACCAGCGTCTTCAGCAGGTTAATGATGCCCTCGATAGTGGTATGTTTGTCTATGTCCGCAAACTGTTGCAAGACATGCCCGCTTACGATCTCGCCTTATTATTAGAGTCATCTCCAACTAAAAGCCGTATGGCACTTTGGCAGCTTATTGATGCCGATCATCACGGTGATGTGCTCGAAGAACTAAACGAAGAAGTTCGAAAAGGCATTCTGAAAAATATTAATCCAGAAAAGCTAGCTGCTGTTGCAGAAGGCATGGATGTTGATGATTTAGCCGAAGTTTTCAGAACATTACCTGACAGTGTTTATCAGGAAGTGCTTAACGCGATGGACTGGCAAGATCGCAGTCGTGTAGAAGCCGCACTTTCATTTGAAGAAGATACTGCCGGCGGTATTATGAATACCGACACCATCTCTATTCGTCCTGATGTGACGGTAGATGTGGTATTACGTTATTTACGCTTACGGGGTGAATTACCTGAAGCAACCGACTCTTTTTATGTTGTCGACCGAGCAGATCATTTCATTGGTGCCGTTTCCTTATCAGCCATTGTTACTGCCAAAGCAGAAACAATTATATCGAGCCTAATCGATAAAGACATTGAAGCTATTACCGCTGATATGAACGAAACTGATGTCGCGAAATTATTCGAGCGTTACGATTGGTTTTCAGCGCCCGTTATCGATCATGAAGGTCGACTTCTAGGTCGTATTACTATCGATGATGTTGTTGATATTATTCGTGAAGAAGCAGAGCATTCCATGATGAGTATGGCGGGTCTAGACGACGAAGCCGATACTTTCGCTCCGGTCTTAAAAAGTACCCAACGACGTTCTATCTGGTTAGGCGTAAACTTAATTACCGCACTTATGGCGGTTGCTGTATCGAGTATGTTTGAAGGCATTTTAAATCAATTAGCTATTTTAGCTGTGCTTAATTCTCTCGTGCCTAGCATGGGCGGCGTCGCAGGCAATCAAACATTAACTTTAGTTATTCGTGGTATGGCCTTAGGTCATGTTGGTGAAAGTAACTCACGAATTCTCCTCTATAAAGAACTGGCCATTGGCTTTTTTAATGGTTTGATTTGGGCGGTGTTAATTGCCTCCGTGGTTGCTATTTGGCAGCAAAACTTAATGCTCGGTGCCATCATTGCTTTTGCCATGTTAATGAATATGACTGCGGCTGGTATTGCCGGTGTTACCGTGCCATTAATGTTGAAGAAAATGAACATAGATCCTGCATTAGCCGGTAGTGTAATCCTAACAACCGTTACTGATGTTGTCGGCATATTCGCATTTTTAGGTACCGCAACCCTATTACTAGGTAACTAGTGCGTGTTAACTAACGCTGGGTAACGAGCACTTGCTAACTAAAGCCATGAGTCATTATTCCAACTTTCCTTAACGCTTGTCCTTATTGAACTATACCTACAAAAAAGCGAGCTACTTAGCTCGCTTTTTAGATCTTACACTAATAGGTTCAGTAGCTATTAGCTGCCAGCAACTTGCATCTCATTAACAATAACAGAGCCGGTACGAATACTGCCACGCATATCTGTATCGTTACCAATAGCAACAATACCAGCAAAAATATCCTGCAATTTACCGGCAATGGTAATTTCATCAACTGCGTAAGCTATTTCACCATTTTCAACCCAGAAGCCCGCGGCTCCACGAGAATAGTCGCCGGTAACCACATTAACGCCTTGGCCCATAAGTTCAGTAACTAACAAGCCCGTACCTAAGGTTTTTAACATGGCATCAAAATCGCCACCTTGCCCAGCGCCTTTCATACCGAGCTGCCAATTATGAATACCGCCGGCATGGCCGGTTGTTTTCAAACCCATCTTACGTGCTGAATAGCTTGTTAAAAGGTAAGTCGCTAAACTTCCATCGGTAATTATTTCACGATCAAGGGTGGCGACACCTTCAGCATCAAAAGCACCACTTGCCAGCGCTTTTTTTAAATGAGGACGTTCGCTGATGCTTAAAAAATCAGGAAAAACTTGCTTGCCAATAGAGTCCATCAAAAAAGAAGATTTTCGATATAAATTTCCACCACTAATGGCAGCAATAAAATGACCAAACAAAGTATTAGCGATATCAGCACGAAACATCACCGGCACTTTAGTGGTCGCTAATTTACGAGCCCCTAATCTAGATAAAGCTTCTCTAGATGCTTGTTGCCCTACTTTAGTTGCACTTTCCATAGCATCAAATTCACGGCTAACGGTATAAGCGTAATCGCGCTGCATATCATCACCTTCGTTAGCAATCATTACACAACTTAAACTATGCCTAGTGCTCGGATACCCAACTAACTGGCCATGGCTGTTACCGTAAACTTTAAAACCTTCAAAGCTGGCTAACGTAGCCCCGTCTGAATTAGTAATGCGTTTATCATAGGCAAGGGCGGTGTCTTCACATGCTTTCGCTAAACTAATCGCTTGCTCAGTTGTTAACACCTTAGGATGATATAAGTCTAAATCTTGCGGCGACATAGCCAGCGACTCTTTATCAGCCATACCTGAGCATTCATCAACAGAGGTATACTTAGCAATATTTACCGCAGCTTCAATCGCTTGTTTTAAGGCTTTTTCAGATAAATCAGCGGTAGAGGCACTCCCCTTACGACCATCTTTATAAACCGTAATACCAAGGCCACCATCATTGGTAAACTCAACGTTTTCAACTTCGCCCAAGCGTGTACTTACGCTAAGGCCTTGTTGGCGACTCATTGCAACTTCAGCACCATCGGCTCCAAGTGATTTAGCCATATTCATCGCGTCATTAACACGATTTTTCACTTGTTCTATTTGCATTTGGATACTATCGGAATCGCTCATGGGCAAATTATTTCTCACATTTTATCGATACAAACAACAGGAATGTTTTTGCTGCTACTGCTTTGTTGTATACTATAGGTAATTATCACTTGATTACTTAACATTATGCCCCACTCTGCCAACGATATCGATGAATTAGAAGAAGAATTACTGAGTAAATCGGAAATAAAACGAGAAATGCATCGACTGCAAGATTTTGGCCTAGTCATAGTCAAAATGTCGAAGCATCAACGCAGTAAATTGCCGCTAACTGATGATCTTAAAGCCGCTATGTTGCTGGCGGATAAAATCACCAATAAGCATGAGGCTTTGCGCCGCCATGTCCGTCATATTGCAAAAATATTGTCTGAAACCGATCTTGAACCGATTAAACAAGCTATGGATGTTATGGCCAACAAACATCAACAAGAATCGGTCAAATTTGAAAAACTTGAAAAATTGCGCGACGACCTTATAGCTGAAGGCAACGACACAATTGAAGCATTGTTAGCCGAATACGAAAATATGGAAAGACAAAAGCTTAGACAATTAGTACGCCAAGCTAAAAAAGAACATACGGCTGAAAAAGTCGGAAAACATTACCGTGATTTATTTGCTTATTTAAAAGAACACGTAGTTTTTTAAATGCCTAGTGCGTAAAGAGCAGAAAAATAATATCCGCATAAAAATAACGCCTTAATTTAAAACATCTGGATGATACCAAGTGGATTAAATCAAGGCGTTTTTACATGCAGTGGTTATACAATAAATTATACAAAAGGCTATACAGAGAAAGTACTCGCCATTATAAAACACTATACTTGCTAAAGACTTTATAAAGTTCAGTACCTTGATTCACACTTGCTGAAGCAAAATGTAAAATAGGGATAACACTATGATCAAGACTTATATAGTGTAATGGATCGCCGTCACCGTAATTATCCATACGAAGAATACGTGCTAAAGGCTCGCCTGCAGATAAAGGCTGACCAAACTCTGCTAAATAATCCACCATGCCACCCATCGGCGAATAAAGCGCTTTATAGTTCTCTAGCATACAGCTATATCTAATCATGACTTTTGGATGGTAATCATGGCTATTTATCACCCCTTGATACTGCAAGTAACTTAAAATTCCCAATGCATCATCATGAGCCACGTCTAAATCAATCTGCTCTTGCGAACCCAGTTCAACGGTAAAGCTTTCTTTGATCACCGCATCTTTACCTTGATTAGCGTCAGTTTTCGTTATTGGAAAATCTCTTCCTAATTCAGCAAATTTAAGTTGTAAGCACCACCAAGGACAAAATGTTGCTTCATCTAACGCGCCATCAAAACCATTAGGGATAAATAAAACATGTGGAATGTCAAAATATTTGGCACTGACTTGCGCATATTCAGGGCAATATAAGTGCTTACTAGAAATTGGCCCCGTGTGCAGATCCAATACAATATCAGCCTGATGTGCTAAACGTTGTAGCTGAAAGGCAATACGCTGACCCGTTGTAAGACCATAAATATTATGATTTAATTTTTGCGATATTTGTTCCAGCATTAAGGCTTTAAAAGCACGCTCAATCTCAACAGCAGACTCAGTTAAATACGCCTGTGCAAAAGGCTCTATAATATTTTCGTCAAAATGATACATGCGATTCCAGTTAACACCGGTAATTGGATCAAATCGACCTAAGGTATATTCACCATTTTTGTGGTTACAAGCGACAGGGTTGGCATAAGGCACCAGTGTAATACTGCCATTTAATTCAAGGGTTTTTAATTGCTCTAGCAACTGAAAAATAACCGCATTGCCTTGCACTTCTGCGCCATGCATATTGGCTTGTATGTAAACGTCAGGCCCTCGCTGTTTACCTTTGATACGATAAACTGGCACGGTAAGCGCAGCACCACTGGCCATTTCACCCACATGCATGACTTCTTTACTAATTAAATTCATAAATAACCTATACCAATCGACCTAATTTATTGACCACGTTAGCGTAAATACCAAGCAGCGGGCTGTGCTGCACGTATTTGCTCAATTTTACCTTGCTGCAAGACATATTCTGCCGCTATTTGATGACAAAGGAAAAATGGCATACTTTCGGTAAAGCCATATGCGCCGGCTAAACCAAATATTAATGGGTCATCAACCGCAACATCACTGGCAATCGCCAAGGTGCCCAATTTATCTAAACTGGTACACAATGGACCATGGAGATCAAAATAAACCGGGCTTGCTGATGATTCTCTGATCATAGCCACAGGAAATGGCTGTTCAGTAATTGCAGGACGAATTAAATGATTAATACCACCAGCGAGCACTAATTGTTGGTGTTGAAAATTTTCTTTACGGTCAACGACTGAGGTTACGTAATAGCCCATTTCTGCAACCGCAAAACGACCTAATTCCAACCAGAGCTCGCTAACGCCTGCCCGAGCTTTTATTTTTGCTAAGCTGGCAACAATTTGTTGCCAGCTTAAGCCTTGCCCTGTTTGCAGGTAATCAACACCTAGGCCACCACCTAAATCTAATACCTCTAAGGTCATTTCTAATTGTTCTGCCAAAGACAACAATGGCGTTACCATTTGTGACCAAAGCTCAAACATACGTTCATTGCTCAGCATATTTCCCCATTGGAAAATGTGTAAGCCATTGATATTCAGTGCAGGAAAATCGCTTACTTTTATAGTTTGCCACGCTTGGCAAGATAAACCAAAGGGCGTAACTTCATTACCACCTAAAGGGTTTTTTTCTCCTTCTTGCCACTGTAATTGCACTCGCAACAACACTTGCGGTTGGCAAGAAAGTTCACTAGCTGCTTGGTTAAGCCATTGTAACTGGTTCAAACTCTCTACCACAAAAGTACGCACACCTTGGGCCAGAAAAGCTTTTATTTGTCGCTTTGATTTAGCTGGACCCGTGTTAAGAATGCGATCTGCTTTAACATTTTGTGCTAATACTTGCGTTAATTCGCCCTGACTTGCCACATCAAAGTTAAATCCTTGCTGCGCTAAGGTTTGTATCACCCGCGATAATGGGTTTGCCTTAACAGCAAACCAAAGCTTAATAACGTCTTGTTTCATCAGCATTGCCAAGTGTTGCTCAAGATAGTCTAAATCGTAAAGAAAAAAACCTTCTTGATCTTGCTCAGCTTCAGCACTATTTTTCAGTACATCAGTGTGCTTAGCACATGCTTCAAGTACAGACGCCCTAAGCCAGTTTGGCCTAGGTGTATAATTTATCATTGCAGTCATTTTTGTTCCTAGCGCAGTACAGATTCAAGCTCTAAAGCGGCATTACTTTTTTCATCACGGTATTTAACAATTAGCGCACAAGCCATGCTAAGTCCTTGCTGCTCAGCCCAAGCCCCCGTAACCGGTCTTGTACCTGGTACAACTACAGCATTTTCAGGAATATCAGCACCTTTTTCCAATATCACATTATTTACACAGTCATAAACAGGTACCGATGCCGACAACGAAACACCCGGTGCTAATACCGCGCCCTTTTTCACTACAATACCTTCAACAATAATAACGCCAGCACTTAAGAAGGCATTATCTTCAATGATCACCGGACTAGCACCAATAGGTTCAAGCACACCACCAATTTGCACCGCAGCAGAAACATGGACATTTTTGCCTATTTGCGCGCACGATCCAATCAATGCATGGCTATCAATCATAGTGCCACTATCAACAAAAGCGCCAACATTAATATAGGCTGGTGGCATTATAATAACGCCCGGTGCTACATAAGCACCACGACGAACCGATGAACCACCAGGTACCATCCTAACTTTATCAGCAACCGTAAACTCTCGCGCAGGCAAATTATGTTTATCAACAAAGCCTTGGTAAATACCATCAAATTCGATATTTTCTCCGGCTTTAAATGCCGCTAAAATGGCTTGTTTTACTGACGTGTTAACTTGCCAAGTACCCTTGCTATTTTGTTCTGCTGCACGAACTTTACCGGTTTCTAAGTCTGTTAATGTTTGCTGCCAAGTCATTGATTTATTTCTCGTAAGTTAGTTGTTGCTAAAGATTGGGTGGCTACCGCATTGAAAAAGCTATCTGAAGCATGATGCTGAGCTAAGAGATTGCTACTGTTATTTTCTAGCCATTGTTGAATTTGTTGATGGATATCGTGTAAGCCGTGTTGGGCTGAAATCTCTTCTTCACATAGGGGTAAACGAAGTTTTGAAGAGCTAATGGTTTTCAGTTCAGCCATTAAAACTTTTACTGGGATTGGGCTAGCCACTTGAAATAATGCCGATATCGCCTTATGCCAGAGCGGAAAAAGTCCATCATGTTGATGAGATAATGCCATAGCGACATATTGTCTGGTTGCTTCTGGCCAAACGTTAGCGCAAACAGACACTAAACCTTTCACCCCTGCACTAGCAAGATAAGGCATCATGGCATCTTCACCACTATACAAGTCAACATTCGGGCAATGTTGACGATAGGCTAGCAGTTTATTGAGATCGCCACTCGCCTCTTTAAGTGCCCAACAGTTTTTATGATTTTGCACTTCTTGCAAGGTTGAAAGTGAAATTTCAACACCCGTGCGCGAAGGTACGTTATAAAGCATGCAAGGAAAGTGTGCGACATCGAGTAAGCTTTTAAACCAAATCGTTTGCCCTGTTGGGCCCGGTTTGGCGTAAATTGGGCTGGCAAGTAAGAAGGCATCTATTGATAACTTATTACATTTTTCTATCCAGACAAGTTGCTCGTTGAGGTTATAACCCCCAACGGCAACCATGATGGGCACCTTAAAAGACATAGCACAGACATATTCAACAATGCTTAAATGCTCTTGCGCGGTTAACGCTAAACCTTCACCCGTGCTACCCAGTAATAAAATGCCATTGTTGGCGGAATTTTGTTGTAAAACTAGCTGACGTAAACTGCTGTAATCAATTGCACCATCATCAAATAATGGCGTGATCAAAGCAGTCCAAACCAATGGTAGGTCTGTGATGGAATGATTTTCTATCGATTTTTTTTGATTCATTTCTCTCGAACTCATGTCGTTCGGAGAACTTTTAGGCGCTTGTGCAGACAAAATTTCTAGGACGAAATTTGGCCTTTACAAAGGCCAGAAGCTCTCCACCTAATAGGTGACAGTTGCAAGGATTCAACCTAATACCAATCAGACTAATCTGTTTGGTATAGCGCTTAATTGTTATTTATTAACAACTAAGCTTTAACAACCGGCAATAGTATTATCAAAAATACCATTGCCTCGGCGTTATACCCCCTCATTATTGCTCATTAGAGTTTGATCTCTTCACAATAATTACCTGGTTAACGCTCCTCTTCTGGCCCTTTATTAGCGGTGATTAATGTCTTACGATTAATCTCACTGGAATAAGGGACGACGATATTAAAACATTTAAATATAAGCATAGTCAATAGACGGCTAAACTGCTATTGAAATTTAAAGCTAACCTATTGATTTTAAATTTTTTATTTCTTCTTCTAATAATGGGATTCGATCTTGCCCCCAATAGCAGCATTCGCCATAGCTGAAACAGGGCACGCCCCATAAGTCTAACTTGGTTAAATCAACTTGATTGGTATCTGCCCATTGTTGCCAGTCATGCTGCAGCTGATAAGCATTCGCAGCTTCAATATCTAAGGCTAAGTTTTTCATTAAATCATCAATATTGTTAGCCTTCGACAAATCGATACCATCAACATAAATCGCTCGAAAACACGCTAAAATATACTCTGTAGCCTTACCTTGTTGTTGTGCCCAGGCAAATAAACGATAGGCATTAATAACGCCGCTACCTAATGGATCTACAAAACCATTAAATTCAATACCAAGTTTTTTAGCTTCGCGTATAGCATCAAGATAAATATACTTTTGTTTTACAATCGGAATAGAGGCTCCGCGCATTAATAAAGGCAATATGGGTTTAATCACCAATTCGATTTGATTGCGCTCAGCTAAACTAATAGCTTGAACAAATCCCAAATAAGAATAGGGACTGCGCAAAGAGATATAAATTACCAAAGGCTCTGACTTTGCAGTAGTTGTGTTGGTGGTGTTAATAGCGGTATTAATATCAGTAACTGCATTGCTGATAATCGATGAAATATCACTTGTTTCTAGCTGAATATTTGATTTCAACTCTTCACTCACATTATCCACTAAAGCAAATTTTTGTAGCATATTTTCAAAATGATATAACCGGTCAACGCCAACGAACCAATCGCCAGCAAAGAAAATATTTGCCGGAGCATAATGGCCTTTTGCTTGCAAGCGCGTTTGATTTTTAACTTGATGATTAATGGTAGGTGTCGATGTTTGAAAGTGCTCAGTGTACTGATTACCCCATGTGTTTATAAATACCTGCTCTGCATTTTCAATGTTATTTACCAGCAGTTGCCATGTTTGCTGACCTGTCGCTAACAAGGCCAATGAGGGCTTTTCAGTAATCTTGACTAATTGATTTTGCTGAGCAATTAGATTGGCGTCTTTAATCGCCCATTGTCGGTAAAGTTTTGGGCTAATGGTAACGCCTGGTAAAGTACCCCATATAAAAAGCACTTTAAAATCAATTTGATAGTTTTTTGCTAAACGTGACAACATTTGCACTAACATAAAACTATGCGGGTCATTGAGTGAAAGATAAACTTCGGCTTGGGCTTTTTTACCCAAAAAGCGACCAACCATAAAATAGCGAAAGATCAACATTCCTGATCTAAATTGGCTATGTAGCCATTTTATTTTTAGTCGCAATAACATTTTATTAAAAATAGTTAATTCCCTGTGGACTAATATGATGGCGAGATAATTTTATTCGCGTAGAATACGCGGCATTATGACATATTAATAAAATATCTATTAATGAATTATCACTAAGTTGCTTAATTCATTATGACAAGTTTTTTATAAAACAACTACGGCTCACATATGTATGAAATTCATACGAATACGTTACTTGAAATCAGTAAAATTTAGCGTAATAACAGGTACTTTACATGGCAATAAATAACATTAACCAATTATTGATCCGCAATATTGAGGCATTATCAGCTACAAGACCTCTTTTGGTTAATATCGAAGATCAAGGGTTTATTTCCCAGTATCTCTCGCAACACAGCGCTGCTAACATTGATAGTTACCACACAAATTATGCTGAATACAAAACTTGCCAGCAAATACAAAATGCCCGTGTGAATGCACATTTTTGTGTTGAGTATGTAGCCAAGACTAAGCATGACATGGCTATTATCCATTTTCCAAAAAGTAAGGCTGAGTTTAGTTTTACCCTAGAAATGCTTGCCGAGTCGATGACAGAGAATGCAACCCTAGTTATTGTTGGGGAAAATAAAGGTGGAGTAAAGTCGGCCGAAAAGCTCGGCATTGACTACCTAGAATATTGCAATAAAGTTGACTCCGCGCGCCATTGCTTAATGTTTATTGGCGAATACAAAACCACTCTTCCTCGCTTTGAACTGCAAAAATTCTATAAACATTACCAAATACAGGTGCAAGAAAAAACACTAGAAATTGCCGCATTACCCGGCGTATTTAGCCAAAACGCACTAGATACAGGCACAGAAATTTTATTAGCGCACTTACCGGATATTATGGCAGGTAAAGTTTTAGATTTTGGCTGTGGTGCTGGCGTTATTGCCGCTTATATAGGCACAGTTTACCCTCAAACAAAATTAACTTTGGTAGATGTTAGTGCTTTAGCATTGCATTCAGCCCAAACAACATTAAGTTTAAATAAGTTATCTGGTGAATTAATTGCGTCAAATAGCTTATCTGATGTTCGAGAACGCTACGATTTTGTTATCTCCAATCCGCCGTTCCATCAAGGCGTAAAAACTCATTATGCCGCTACTGAGCAATTTTTAGCTGATATCAAGCAAAATTTAGCCCGCAACGGCTGTATTACCATTGTCGCCAACAGTTTTTTGAAATACTTGCCAATAATGCAAGAAGCTATCGGCAAAACAAAAACATTAGCAATTAAAAAAGGTTTTGCTGTTTATCAGTGTTATCTTAATAACAAAGATTAAATAATAACTAAGACAAAATGATTGTTCAAAGCCATAAGATTTTCTACAATCATTTTATAGTCACAATTAATTGAGTTAAGTATTGTATGCCAACAATCCAGCCTACTTGGTCTATTCGTCGCATTTGCCTGATCTCGATCATTGGTGCTTTCACCTTGTTAGCTATATTAAGTCTCTCAGTAATCAGCCAACAATTTAGTAAAAATGACAATAACAGTGAAGTAATTAAAATAAAGCACTGGGCTAATGTTTTGACAGACCAAAGCCTAAGCTATTTAATTAATTCAGAACGACTGGCGTTAGAGGATAATTTTTCACTACCTGAGCACATTCCTAATTTAAATTTCATACATATTTATCAATCAGTTGACGAAAATGAAAATCTCAAACTTTTTTATAGTTACAAGCGTAATCAGCAACGCGCAGGTATTTCAGAAAAATCGAAAGAAATAGCTAATTTACAAACACCAAAGTTTAGAGAGAAATATCTTGAGTACATACAGCCAATTAGAGTAAAACAAAAAACAGTTGGCTATATTTATCTCCAGACCAGCATCGAACATATAACACAGATCACAGATAAAATATTAATCACCAGCTTCATTCTTGTTCTCATGGTATTCCTTATTGCCATTTTTATAGCTTTACAACTTGAACGCTATATTAGCGCGCCATTTTTAGCTTTATCTAACACAGTTCAAATTGCTGCAAGACAAAGAAACTTCAAACAAAAATGCCAAGCTATGCCATACCGAGAAGCAGACATTTTAGCGCGTAATATTAATATTTTATTTGCTCGTATGGAAAAGCGTATTTCACAATTAGACTCAGCAGAGCAGGAAAGCCTAGAGCACTCACAAGAATTAGAAAATAAAATTAATAAGCGTACCGAAGCACTAAAAGAGTCTAACCAAGAATTGCTTTCTACCTTAGAAAAGCTTCATCAATTTCAAAGCCAACTGGTTGAAAGTGAAAAAATGGCCTCGCTAGGAGATATGGTTGCAGGCGTAGCTCATGAAGTAAATACGCCGATAGGCCTTGGAGTAACAGCCTCGACACTATTGGCGGATAGATTAGACGAAATTAAAAATGCTTTCGATAATAAAACATTAAAGTCGAGTCAGTTAAAAAAGTTTTTGCAAGACGGTTGCGAGAATATTGCCATTATCTATCGCAATCTAAATCGTGCGGCCGATCTGATATCCAGCTTTAAAAAAGTAGCAGTAGACCAATCAAGTGAAGACCTTCGCACTTTCGACGTTAAGGAGCTTTTAAGAGAGGTTTTACTCACCCTAAGGCCACAACTACAAAGTTTGCCTTATATTATTGATATTGATTGCCCTAATGCTTTAATGATTAACAGTAAACCAGGGCCTATTAATCAAATTCTTATTAATTTGATTATGAACTCAATCATTCATGGTTTTGAAGGCAAAGATCATGGTCGAATTTCAATAACTGTTATGCCGCTGAGCAACCAACTTAACATCCTCTTTAAAGATGACGGTCTTGGGGTTGATGAATCAATAAAGCATAAAGTTTTTGAACCGTTTACCACTACAAAACGTGGTGAAGGTGGCAGTGGTTTAGGCTTACACTTAGTTTACAATTTAGTCACCCAAGCACTCGGGGGCTCAATAGTGTTAAGCAGTGAGTTAGGTCATGGTGCAAGCATTGAAATTAACTTTCCTATTAACTAGATTATTGACTGACCTTTAGCTAAATTTGACCTTGAAAGATCAACAATGTGCTAGCACTGATTCGGTTCTGCGTAGCCTGTATTCAAAGAGCGATAAAATGGCATAATTATCATGCTATTGATTGTTTTTTAACTAGAGCTTCTATACCATTAGCCAATATTTATTAGTCTAGATATAGACTATAATTGCAAGGTAACTGTCTGGAGCTAACTTAAAGCAACCGGATTAATAATTAAAAAAAATTAAACCACACAGAACTGGACAATTAACATGCAAAAACCTCATATATTAATAGTAGAAGACGAGGACGTCACACGCTTTAATCTACGTAATCTATTTGAAGCAGAAGGCTATCAAGTGGCAGAAGCAATAGACGGTGATAGCATGGAAAGCGCACTAAAAAACAACCTGATCAACTTAGTGATTATGGATATTAATTTACCTGGAAAAAACGGTTTATTATTAGCACGAGAATTAACCCGTAACAAAGACTTAGGCTTAATTTTTCTCACGGGTCGCGATAGTGATATTGACAAAATTTTGGGCTTAGAAATTGGTGCTGACGATTATTTAACTAAACCGTTTAATCCACGAGAACTGACTATTCGCGCTCGTAATATATTAAACCGTATGTCTGCGAGCAATATAGAAAACAACGACGCTCTTATCAGTTTTAATCAGTGGTCTCTAGATGGTAATGCACGAAAAATGACGACGCCAGACAATAGAGAAATATCAATTCCGCGTGGTGAATATCGTGCACTGCGCTTACTTATTGCTAATGCAGGGCAAATTGTTACTCGCCAGCAATTAATAAAAGAAATGACTGGCCGAGATTTACGTTCGAATGACCGCACAGTTGATGTCACTATTCGTCGCTTACGTAAACATTTTGAGTCAGTAGAAAGTTCGCCAGAGTTGATCAACACTATTCATGGTGAAGGTTATCGCTTTATTGGTCAGGTAGATTAAAAAAACCTTCGCAGAAAGAATCCTTCATCTACTTATTTTTTTAACCATTCAGGCTATTGCTCAGCAAGCCATTGTTGAAATTCAGCGATAGCTTGTTGGTTTAACAACCTTAGTGCTTGCAGGTGCTGATTTTTAGTTTCAGAATCTTCAGTTGATTTTTCTAACACGATAAGTTTTTGATGTACTTGGCTTAATCCAGCACTGGCTGCCGCCCCTTTCATTTTATGACACTGTTCCTGCCACGACTTTTGATCATCATCAACCACTGCACTATTAATAGCCAGTAAATACAATGCAGACTGCTGTATATATAAGTCCAACATTTGTTGTATAACCGCTAGGTCTAATGCTTCTAAATAACCCTTAATTAAGGTTAAGTCTATGTGTTGTGATGATGGCATGAAGTTTCCTTAGCGACTGCAAATTTTTGCTAGGTCGAATTCTGGTTGACCGTTCTATTGTTAACAGTAAACAAGATGACAACCAAGTATTTATACTCAGTTTATAGCAGATATTAAATACAACTACCATATACTAGAACAATATCAACATCGCTGTTACAAACATTGCTATTGGTGGGTATTTCGTTCAAAATAGCCGCCTTTTTCAGGGTCACTGCATTATATTCCACTTTTACAATATTGATGGGATTTGTAGAAACTATCACGATTTTTACGATAGTGATGCCAATTATAATTTTACTACGTACTGAAGTTACCATAGATAGCCCTTTACGTAGTGCACAGCGAATAGCGGAGTCAAAATGCCAACATTAATGCCTGATATAGCAAATCACACCACAGCACAAACTGAGGGTACTTTGGATTGGGTCGGCATGAGCAACATTGAAATGCCTATCATGGTTGCCTCTAAAGGCCAATCAGAACGTATGGTTTCAGCCTACGTAGATGCGTTTGTCAACCTTAAAGAGCCACAAGCCAAAGGCATTCACATGTCGCGCTTATATTTACTCCTTGATGAATTATCAAACTCAAATGTTTTAAATCACCAAAGCTTAGTAACTTTACTAGACGGTTTTATCAGTAGTCACCAAGAACTAAGTGATAATGCCAAAGTTAAATTTAGTTTTGATTATCATCTGCGTCGTAAATCGCTTATCAGTGGCAAACAAGGCTGGAAAGCTTATCCTGTTACCGTTACCGGACGTTTAAATAAAGGTAAACTCGATATCGAGCTTTCTCTCGATGTGCGTTACTCTTCAACTTGTCCATGTTCAGCAGCATTAGCTCGTCAATTAATCCAACAAGCCTTTAAAGAAAAGTTTGTTGACCCTGCTAACGTTGATTTAGCCGCCGTGCACGAATGGCTTGGTACAACAGAAGGTATTGTGGCAACACCACATAGCCAACGTTCTGTTGCTGAAATTAAAGTTAAACTAAATAGTGCTACCACTGAGTTCCCGATCACTGATCTTGTCGACTTAATTGAAAACTCACTTAAAACACCAGTTCAAGCGGCAGTAAAACGTGAAGACGAACAAGAGTTTGCTCGTTTAAATGGTCAAAATTTAATGTTTTGTGAAGATGCGGCTCGCCGTTTACAACACACCATGAATGCATCTGAACAATTTGATGACTTTTGGTTACGCATTAATCATTTAGAATCTTTACATGCTCATGATGCTGTAAGTGTAACCACTAAAGGTATTGTTGATGGCTACAAAGCTTAATCAAATAACTTAAGCTTGAACAAGTAACAATCTCTAGTTATTTTTAAATAGCTGGGGATTTTTTTTGCCCCTTTTTATCCATAGTATTCAATATCTCAGATATATAATAATACTTATCCTGATATATCCATATCTGCAAAAATAAGTGCTGATGCCACAATGTGAAATAAGTATAGCTTTAACTTGCTACGATTTACGTCCTATACTTAACTATCACTAATACGCTATAAAAAGCCCTCCCCACCAATTATAATGCTGAATAAATAGTGAATATAAAATATTATAAGCATTAGCTCCTTTATAACTGAATAATGTAATAAAATTACATAAATTAAAGTGGTAATTTATTATTGCAGCTTATTCACCTTAAAATTGCATAATTGATAACATAAAGAGCGCACTTATCAGACTAATTTCTACTTCCCATTAATAATCACGTAAAAAAGTTACGAGCATTTACTCTATTCTGATTGACGTATCAATTGTAAATGTTTAATGTAAGGGGTTCCTCGGTACGAATTTCGGATTATTTATGCACTTTTTGTATGACTTTATTCCACTCTCATCAAACCAAACTACCGAGGCCTTTATTTAGGAGAAGATAATGCAACTTTACGATCATAAATATCAAAAAGACAATTGTGGCTTTGGTCTAATTGCCCATCAGCACGGCGAGACCAGTCATAAACTCGTAAAGACTGCCATTCAAGCACTAGACCGTATGCAGCATCGAGGTGGCATTGCTGCCGATGGTAAAACCGGTGACGGTTGCGGTTTGTTAATGCAAAAGCCAGACAGTTTTTTTCGCGCTGTTGCTGAAGAAAATAACTGGCAGTTAGGCCGAAAATACGCCGTTGGTATGGTTTTTCTCAATCCAGATCCTATTCAAGCAAATGCTAGTAAAAAAATTCTAGAAGAAGAATTAGCACGTGAAACACTTACCTTAGTAGGTTGGAGAATAGTGCCTACAGATACCAGCACATTAGGTGACATTGCTAAAGGTAATTTACCTGGTATAGAGCAAGTTTTTGTTGATGCGCCTTCAGGTTGGCGTAACCGAGATCTTGAGCGTCGACTATATATGGCGAGACGACGTGCTGAAAAGCGTATCACTGATGAACGCTTTTATGTAGCAAGCTTGTCGTGCTTAGTCACAATTTACAAAGGTTTAATGATGCCGGTAGATTTACCAAATTTTTATTTGGATCTAGCCGATATTCGTATGCAAACCGCTATTTGCCTATTCCATCAACGTTTCTCAACCAATACATCTCCTGAATGGCATTTAGCACAACCTTTCCGTTATTTAGCACACAATGGTGAAATTAATACCATTAAAGGTAATCGTCAATGGAGCCGCGCGCGCGCGCACGGTTTTAGATCACCGTTACTACCAGATTTACAAGATGCTGCACCTTTTGTTAATGAAAGCGGCTCTGACTCTTCGTCATTAGACAACATGCTTGAACTATTTATGGCTGGTGGCATGGACCTTTACCGCGGCATGCGACTATTAATGCCACCTGCTTGGCAAAGTAATCCTTTGATGGATGATGACCTAAAAGCTTTTTATGAATTTAACTCTATGCATATGGAGCCTTGGGATGGTCCTGCAGGGGTTGTTGTTACTAATGGCCGTCACGTTTCTTGTAACTTAGACCGCAATGGCTTGCGACCTGCTCGTTATGTTATCACCCGAGATGGTTTTATTACCTTAGCTTCTGAAGTGGGTATTTGGGATTATGGCGAAGATGAAGTCATCGAAAAAGGCCGTGTAGGTCCAGGCGAAATGCTAGCCATTGATACTTACACCGGTAAAATTTATAACTCGAATGCTATCGACAATGAGTTAAAAGTTCGCCATCCCTACCGTGAATGGTTAGACAATAATATTCGTCGTTTAATCCCTTTCGATCAATTAGATGCCAGCCTGATTGGCCAACGGATTTTTAGTGATCAAGAAATCGCTCAATACCATAAAATGTTTAACTACAGCTACGAAGAAATACATCAAGTTGTAAAAGCATTAGCAGAAAACGCGCAAGAAGCGACAGGTTCGATGGGCGATGACACGCCAATGGCCGTATTATCAAGTCAGCCGCGCTCACTTTATGATTACTTCCGTCAACAATTTGCCCAAGTAACCAATCCACCTATTGATCCATTACGTGAACGCTATGTTATGTCATTAGGCACTTGTATTGGCCGTGAACATAATGTTTTCAATGAAACTACGGGCCATGCTGATCGTATTTTATTTGCTACGCCGGTATTAATGTATACCGGATTAAAGCAATTACGTGAGCTTGACCCTGAGCATTACCGTTCAGACACCCTCACCTTGAACTATGATCAGGCGGAAGGTTTAGAAGCTGCAGTGTTACGCTTGTGTGATGAAGCAGAAACCTTAGTAAGAGATAAAAACACCGTTATATTAGTGTTGTCAGATCGCAAGATTCAAAAAGGTATGTTACCTATTCCAGCGGCAATGGCGGTTGGTGCTGTACAAAAACGTTTAGTCGATAAACATTTACGCTGTGATTCAAACATTATTGTTGAAACCGCTTCGGTACGTGATTCACATCAATTTGCGGTATTGTTCGGCTTAGGTGCGACGGCAATTTACCCTTTCTTAGCTTATGATACGATTGAGCAACTGGTTGAACAAAATCAAATTGACCTGACTGCCCGACAAGCCGTGGTAAATTATCGTGAAGGTATCAATAAAGGTCTATTGAAGATCTTATCAAAAATGGGTATTTCTACCATCGCAAGCTATCGTTGTGCTGGACTATTTGAAGTTATCGGTCTAAATCGTAACATCATGGACCTTTGTTTCCCAGATTTGCCAAGCCGTATTCAAGGCGCTGATTTTGTAGACATCGAACAAGACAATATTAACCTTGCTCGCAAAGCCTTTATGCCGCATCAAAAAATGAGTCATGGTGGCTTACTAAAATACGTACATGGTGGTGAATATCACGCTTATAACCCTGATGTTGTTAGCACGTTACAAGCAGCGGTGCGCAGCGGTGAGTATAGTGATTACAGAATCTTTGCTGACCACGTTAACAAACGTCCAGCCGCCGCATTACGGGATCTATTAGCCCTAAAAGACGATCAAACAGCGATTGATATCTCAGCTGTTGAAGCCGACACCGAACTATTTAAACGCTTTGACAGCGCTGCTATGTCTATTGGCGCGTTAAGTCCTGAAGCACATGAAGCACTTGCTATTGCCATGAATCGCTTAGGTGGTTTTTCTAACTCTGGTGAAGGTGGAGAAGACGAACGCCGTTTTGGAACGGTAAAAAATTCACGTATTAAGCAAATTGCTTCAGGACGTTTTGGCGTTACACCTTACTATTTAGTAAATGCCGATGTGCTGCAAATTAAGGTAGCACAGGGCGCAAAACCCGGTGAAGGTGGCCAATTACCAGGCGATAAAGTTACTCCTTTGATTGCAAAACTACGTTTTTCAGTACCTGGTGTTACCTTAATATCACCTCCTCCGCATCACGATATTTATTCGATTGAAGATTTGGCACAACTGATTTTCGACCTAAAACAAGTTAATCCCAAAGCAGTTATTTCAGTAAAACTTGTGTCGGGACCAGGTGTTGGCACTATCGCCTCTGGTGTTGCAAAAGCCTATGCTGACTTTATTACTATTTCTGGTTATGACGGTGGCACAGGTGCCAGTCCATTAACCTCAGTTAAGTATGCGGGTTGCCCATGGGAACTTGGTTTAGCTGAAGCCCATCAATCATTAGTAACAAACGGTTTACGTCATAAGGTTCGCTTACAAGTAGATGGTGGTCTAAAGACTGGATTGGATATTGTTAAAGCGGCTATTTTAGGTGCAGAAAGCTTCGGTTTTGGTACCGCTCCTATGGTGACTCTAGGTTGTAAATTCCTCCGTATTTGTCATTTAAATAACTGTGCTACAGGTGTTGCAACACAAGATGAAGTACTGCGCGAACAATTCTTTAAAGGTTTGCCTGATCAAGTCATGAATTATTTTAAATTTATAGCTCAAGATGTTCGTGAAATTTTAGCTAGTTTAGGTGTAGAAAGCTTAACGGCTATTATTGGTCGCACAGATTTGTTTGTACCTTTAGCGGGTATCACCGCAAAGCAACAAAAGCTAGATTTACGCCCTATAATTGCACCCGTTGTTGCTGGTGACGATACCGCATTACATCAAACGGATACTAATGAGCCTTTTGATAAAGGTGAGTTAAATCAGCGTTTACTAGCGCTAGTTTCAGACGCTATTGCTCACAGTACCGGTGGTGAATACCGTTTAACTATTCAAAACACAGATCGTTCTGTAGGTGCTTCTTTATCTGGTGAAATTGCTCGTAAACATGGCGATCAAGGCATGGCAGCAAACCCAGTTAAAGTATTTTTAAATGGTACTGCAGGTCAAAGTTTTGGTGTATGGAACGCCGGTGGCTTAGAAATGACGCTAACAGGTGACGCCAACGACTATGTTGGCAAAGGTATGGCCGGTGGTAAATTAACTATCAAGCCACCAAAAGGTGTTGAATATTTAAGCCATAAAACCATGATTATGGGTAATACTTGTTTGTACGGAGCAACCGGCGGCAAGCTTTACGGTTGTGGTCGTGCAGGTGAGCGTTTCGCTGTAAGAAATTCTGGCTGTCATGCCGTTATTGAAGGTACGGGTGATCATGCCTGTGAATATATGACCGGCGGCATTGTTGCCATTTTAGGTCAAGTTGGGGTTAATTTCGGTGCTGGTATGACCGGCGGTTTCGCTTATGTTTTAGATGAGCAAGACGATTTGGCCATACGCCTTAACAATGAATCAATTGAAATGTTAGCGATAGATGAACTTAATATCCATCAAGAACATTTACGTGGCATTATCAACCAGCACTTAGATGAAACAGGCAGCTTAAGGGCAGAAGAAATTTTGAATAATTTTGCCACATACGCACCACTATTTAAGTTGATTAAGCCAAAGGCCATTGATGTTAAAACCCTTTTGGGACATCGCAGCCGTTCATCTGCAGAACTTCGTGTTCAGGCACAATAATGAGAACACGAGTGGAGAAGCTAACTCATGAGTAAAAATATTTATCAATTTATCGATGTTAAACGCATCGATCCGCCGAAAAAAGCGATAGAACAGCGCAAGATAAATTTTGTCGAAATTTATCAACCTTTGAGTGAAGATCAAAGTGAAGGCCAAGCCGATCGTTGCCTAGATTGTGGTAACCCTTATTGTGAATGGAAGTGCCCTGTGCATAATTACATTCCACAATGGTTAGAGCTGGTGACTGAAGGTAAAATAATGGAGGCTGCTGACCTTTGTCATGAAACCAATAGTTTGCCTGAAATGTGTGGCCGTGTGTGTCCACAAGACAGGCTTTGTGAGTCAGCTTGTACCCTCAATGATGACTTTGGTGCTGTCACTATCGGTAATATTGAAAAATACATTACCGATACCGCTATAGCTCAAGGTTGGAAACCTGATTTATCTCAAGTTATTGCTACCGGAAAACGTGTTGCTATTATTGGCGCAGGTCCTGCCGGCATAGCTTGTGCCGATGTATTAACAAGAAACGGCGTTGAAGCCGTTGTGTTTGATAAGCACGCTCAAATTGGTGGTTTGCTGACCTTTGGGATTCCATCTTTTAAACTAGAAAAAGATGTTATCCAAACTCGTAGAGAAATTCTTGAAGGTATGGGTATTGAGTTTCGATTAAATATCAATGTGGGTGTCGATATAAGTTTTGCTGATATCAGTAATGAATTTGACGCGGTATTTTTAGCCCTTGGTACGTATACCGATATGACAGGTGGTTTTGAGCATGAATCTGCACCAGGCGTTTACAACGCCCTAGACTTTTTGATTGCAAACACCCAGAAATTAATGAAACTTTCACAAGAAGATGGCAATGCAAACGCCAAACCTTATGTTAATTTTTCAGGTAAAAAGGTCGTAGTACTCGGTGGTGGTGATACCGCGATGGACTGTGTACGTAGCTCTATTCGCCAAGGTGCCACTGAAGTTACTTGTGCTTATCGCCGCGACCAAGCCAATATGCCGGGTTCGCCACGCGAAGTACAAAATGCTAAAGAAGAAGGTGTAGATTTCCAGTTTAATATTCAGCCTATTGATATTGCGACTGACGATAACGGCTCAGCTTGTGGTGTTAAATTTATCAAAACACAACTGGGTGCGCCAGATGCTAAAGGTAGACGCAACCCAGAAGCTATTGCAGGCTCTGAGTTCATCATGCCTGCTGATGCCGTGGTTATTGCTTTTGGCTTTATGCCAAGCCCACCACAATGGATGAAAGATGCTGGTGTAGAAGTTGATGCTAGAGGTCGTGTAATTGCTGCCGACAATACCAGCTTTGCATTACAAACTTCTAAGGAAAATATATTTGCTGGCGGTGATATGGTGCTAGGTTCAGACCTTGTAGTTACCGCTATAGACCAAGGTCGAAAAGCCGCTATTGGCATTCTAGATTTTGTTTTAACCGCTCAAGAAAAAGAAGCATAAACTTGTATAGCTCACTTTAAAATGCGGTCTACCGTATTTTAAAGTGATATTTATAATAACACCGAGCTTAACTCTTACTCACGCTAGCTAAGTGATTTGTTGATAATTGATTGCGGCCATTGTTTTTTGCTTCATATAATTGTTCATCTGCGAGCCGGATCCAATCATCAATGTTTCCAGAAAATTTAGCATTCGCGGTTACAGCACCAATTGAAATAGTAACACCAATAAAGTGGTGAGCATCATAAGGGAAGCAGTGTTGCACTATTTCTTCACGCAACTCTTCAAGCTTTTTCAACACACCATTTTGTTCATCATATTGCGCAACAACAATAAACTCTTCACCGCCAAAACGGGCAACAATATCACTACGACGATCAAATTTGCGTTGCATCGCTTCACCAACAAATTTTAAGCAGTTATCACCCATTAAATGACCATGCTCATCATTAAGTTTTTTAAAGTGATCTAAATCTAACATTGCTACTACCATAGCAGCATTATTTCGCGATAGTATCGATTGTAATTCGCTAAATTTGTTTGCCAGATAACGACGATTATACAAACCTGTTAAGCTATCTTTACTGGCTAATGCTTTCAGCGCTTTATTCGCTTTATTCAGCTCTTTAGTTCGTTTTTCTACTTTTTCTTCTAAAATAAATTGATGCTTAAGTAAACGTTCTTTCGATTGTTGTAATTCATTATATAAGGTTAAAAATTCACTAGGGGCATCATCATAAGGAATAGCTTTATAGCCTTCTTTAACATCGCCATGAGCAAGTTCTTTTAAAGCGAAGGCTAAGGGTTTATTTAAAGTATTAGCAATTTGGTTTGCTAATAAAACCACTAAAATAAAGATTAAGAATAACGAGAGAAAAATGGTTAAATATTGCTGTTCAATTAACTTTAATATTTGACTATGTTCAATTAATACAAATATTTTCCAGCCATTTTTTAACTCTATTTTGCGGTATAAATAACGTTCTCTACTCGATCCTTGAGACTCAATCCTCATTAATTGCGGTGTAATATCTACATGTTCTAAAACGTAATTAAATTTCGACAACTTAGTCACAGCTAAAGTAGATTCTGCATAGATAACATTGTCATTTTCATCGGTTAATACAACTTCAATCTCTCGATCGTTCGCAGAAAAACTATTAACGTTTTCAAATAGGTTTAAGTTTAAAGACCCTTCAACTACCCCTGTCGGTTTATCATTATTTTTAAGATAAATTGGGGCACTAATGGCAATAATAGGATCAGCGCCAAACCCTCTACCCAAGAAAACGGGAGAAACGTAAATAGATTGATTAAAAAATGCTTCCGTAAAATAAGCTCTGTCTTCGACACTTACAGCATTTTTAGTTATATTTTTCATTAAAGAGAACGGTGAAGAAGCCACTATATTCGCCTCTTTATTAGCTATCAACATAGTTATAAAACCTGGGTACAGCTGATGAACTCTAACTAACGCATCGTTGTAACTACTTGGCTCAATAGCAGATAATTCATTAGCTATTTGTGCAACAGCTTTTTTGTGGTCATCAACATAGTTATCTACTATACGGCCTAAATATTGGCTACTTATATCAAGCTTATCTTCAATTTGTTTTTGTTGTATATCATTTAAATTACGACTTAAAAACAAGCAAACGCCAATCACAAAAAAAGCAGACATAATCCATAAAATATAGTGTAAATATTGCTTAAGATTTTTTACTAGCCGAGGTTGCTGTGTCTTTACCCAACCATTGAGTTTATCACTGAAAACAAAAATCAAGATCACGGCCAAAGCGGTATAAAAAACTGCATTGATACTTTGCTTAAATAGCGAAAACAATAAGTATCCTTGTGACTCTGCCGTATTAAACCAAATTAACACCGCGGTTAGTGGCATACCGATAATAAGCCAATATAAAAAGTCTGCTGTTGGCAAATACCAGCCACGACCCCGCATATAGGAAACAAAAAGTGCTTCACAGCCGAAGGTTATAAAACCAAAAGGGTGGCCCCAAATAATGAACAACGGCGCGACACAAATCAACGCACATAATAGTGTTAATGCAGGACGAAGATAAGCAGCGGCAAGAATAAACGCCAGATTACCAATCACTAAAGAAACGCTAAAGGCAAGCTCAATAGGGTAACTATTGAGCAATGCGCCAAACAAGCCTAAAGCTATGGCTAATATGATAGCGCGTGTTTGGTTAGCTTTGGTCTCAACGATGTCTTCGTCAAGTTTTAGCGCAATCTTAATAGGCGCGATAGCCATATATTATGTACCACTTCAATCGTTATTAAATTACTATGATGTAAGCTGCATAATTAAGGCTACATTACCTACAGTAAAGTCATTTTTATCAGCCGTAGAAATTGATGAGTATTTGAATAATATTCATCTAGCGATTGTTTATAGTGCATTAAATACAAAAGCCCTGTCAATATAATTGCAGGGCTTTGTGACAAACTAGCTTTGCTAGTTAAGGTTAAATCATATCGGCAAATGGGTTCTTTACAGGTAGCACTATTTTATTAGCAAAACCTTTAACACTAATATCTTCATCGGTAAGCGTTACGTCATCATCCAATAAAGTACCATCACCAAAACGGTAGATAATTTGAAACTCACCATTATCGGCCTGCGCTTGATATTTAACTCTAGCCTGCTCTACAACTTTGGCTTTATTATGGTAATTTTCCATGGCATCACTACCATGACGTTTTTCCATCATCGCCAAGGTTATCGCTGGCGAAAACAAGGTTGCTGTAGCGTTATTACCACCAAAGCCTTTTGAGTTAATAAAGGCAACATCCATATTTTGACAATGCCAATGTTCAGTCGCAATATTTAGGCGTTCGTTATAAACGTCATCCGCCACTTTATCAATAGTGGTAATGCCCGGCATGATGTTGTGTGCAAATACACCTAACGCCATAGCCACCTGATCGCCACTTGCTGGGCCAATAGTATGGCCAACATAGGCTTTTGGTGCTGCAACAGGCCAATTATTAATATCAAAACTTTTTGCGACACGATCATAAATTAATGATTCAGTAACACGATTTTGCGGCGTACTAGAACCATGCGCTAAGATAAAGCTACGTTGCTGAACTGACTCAGCACCTATAATCGATTTAGCCAATGAAACTGACTTAGCCATAGTAATATAATTACCTGGACCTGGCGCGGTAATAGACTTTTTAATGCCATCAGCATTGGTAAAGACATCAGCCACTGAGCCTAAAACATTAGCACCTAGTTCAAGCGCTAACGCGTCATCCATTAACACAATAAACTGTGCCGCTTCACCGATAGTAAAACCACAGTTATCACCAAACGGTCGACTAGTACGACGATGATCGGCAATACCATTGCCATCAATTTTTTTCAAACCTTCTTCATTAGCCAGTGCGCTCATGTTGCCAAAACCTTCAACAACTTCTGGTGTTACTGCACAATCGTTACTACCAACAATCGCCAAACGAATCCGGCCCGCTTGAATATCTTGTACTGCCGCTTTTAAGTTATATAAAAAAGTTGCACATGCACCAGTAGAGGTAAATGTTGTACCAACACTGCCAGTAACATAGGCATTGATAAAATCAGTCGACATGGTGTTTAAACCCAGCGCTAAGTTTTTAGTGGATACTCGTTCGCCTTTTTGGCGACTTTGCATCATGCCGCCAACACCTTCTGCTTGAGTTTGACCAAACACTGAGGCTGAATAAGTACCAATTTCATCTGGGCTTATTCTGTCAACAATTTCATCCCAACTATAGCCCGTTGAATGAATTGCATCGGCTGCGCCAAAAATTGTCGCTTGTAAACCACGAGGTTGATAACGGCTGTTATATAAACTAGCTGGTTTAAAACCAGTTGGAAATTGTCCTGCGGCTTTAATCGGGTTATCACGGGTTGAGTCATGTTTAACTTCAATCTCACCAGCAATTTCTACACGAACGCGTTTATCTTCTAATTCGGTAATTTTCCATGAACGCGGCAACGGACTTGGTAAATCACGGGCACGGGTTTCAAAACTAATACCTTTTTCGCCAGTATCCATGGTTAATTTTTGCTGCCATGGTGTCGCGTCAGGATTAAAGTGCTCATTTTCAATTTTGCGGATCAAAGTACCAGCCAAAATTTCTTCGCCGAAACGTTGTTCAACGTCAGACTTTTCAACTACATTGCCTTCAGCGTCAACTAAATTGCCTGCTTGGCTCGTTAATAAGTTCATTAAAGTCGCTAAACCAACAAAAGTTTCTTGGCGAACTTCAGCATTTAATTTATCGATAACAATGCGGCGAAAGCCTTGATGAAACGATGTTCTACCTGCAGCATTAATGCCACCCATGCCAACTATAATCGGTAACGCAGTCATGAAAAATCTCTTTAAATTCAAATCTAAATATTTATGTTGTCAGTGTAAGAGTTAGCGCAAATAAATAATATTCATATATAGCCATAAAATGTGTCAAAATAGCCAAACAAGTAAAATTTAAGCAGATTAAAGCGTCATGAAAGCAAAATTGAAGCGCAGTAAAGGCAATACCATTAACATTGCCTTGTTACTCTATGATCACATGCTGGCGACTAGTGTCAGCCTGCCGGTTGAAATGCTACGTGCTGGTGAAGCAGTGGCTTTGCAAGAAAATCGTCGTGCTCCACGTTTATCGATTCAAATGGTTGCTGAAACTATCAAACCTATCTCTACGCGAGCTTTAATTAAGTTACTGCCAGATACTGACATTGACCATGCGCAACGCCCTGACTTTGCTTTTATTCCAAGTTTATGGCGCAATCCTAGACCTACAATTGCTAAACAGCCGAAAATGTTACAATGGTTAAGTGATATTTGGGGAAGCGGCTCAACTTTAATTGGTGGTGGTACTGGCGTTTGCTTCATGGCTGAAGCAGGTATTTTAGACTATCACCCTGCCACTACCCATTGGCACTATGTTGAGCAGTTTAAACGTGATTATCCAAAAGTAGATTTAAAACCAGACTTTTTTATTACCCAATCTGAACGAACTTATTGTGCTGCCAGTGTAAATGCCTTAGCTGACATTGTTGTGCATATTATATTTCAAATTTACGGACAAAATGCCGCACAGCAAGTGGAGCGAAACTTTTCCCATGAGATTAGAAAGCCTTATGAAGAACAACGTTACTTAGAAGGTGCAGTAGATCGCCACCCAGACGAATTAATAAGCCAAATTCAATTTTGGCTGCAAACAAATTTAAACGCTGAATTAACATTAAATGAGATTGCTCAACAGTTTGGCATTAGTCAGCGCTCATTTACGCGCAGATTCAAACTCGCCACCGGCATTAATGCCACAAAATATTGGCAACAATTAAAAATACAAACAGCGAAAGAATTATTAGCGGCGAGTAATTTATCGATTCAAGAAGTGGCCTTTCAGGTGGGCTATCAAGACCAAGCAAACTTTACACGGCTATTTAAAAAAATGCTAAATATAACGCCAAAAGCTTATCGCGCTATGGTGAGAAAAAAATTATTTAGTAACGGCTAGGACTCAGTTCTATTACTTTTTTTATATGCTTTAGTACCTGAGATGTTTAGTTGTTTTTTATAAAGGCTTGGCGCAAAATTCACTGTGTAAAAAGCTAATTAACTTCACCACCGAAGGATTAGATATACTATAAAATATAGTCTGAGATTCACGTCGCGTTTTGACTAAGTTATCTTGGCGTAATCGGGCTAAATGTTGCGATAAGCTTGATTGGCTTAAATCGACAAAGTTATTCAACTCATTTACCGACATTTCTTTTTCACCTAAATGACATAATATTAACAGCCTGTGCTCATTACTCATGGCTTTTAATAAATCGGCAGCCTGCGAGGCATTTTCACGCATTTCTTTAATATCAATTGCTGCTAACTCGGTCATTTATAACGCTCTATTGTGTATCGTAAAAAGTCATTTTATTACGAAAGGTTATTTCTTGTTGGATATTACATTAGATACTGCTAATATAAAAGTATATTACACTTATCTAATATACCTTAATGTTAGAAGAGTTACCAACGGCTCAATGCATCACCCATTCATTAGCCCCAATGATTATAAGCTAGCCAAGGAAGTATTTTGAACTATCAACGCCTATTAAACTTTGCCATCGAAAAACCGAAAGTAATCTACAGCTTAATATTACTCATCACGCTTTTGAGTGTGGCGATGCTGCCCAAAATAGCCATTGATACCGATCCTGAAAATATGCTTAGCCAAGATGCTCCGGCGCGGGTATTTCATAATCAAATAAAAACAGAATTTCTGATGCGCGATATGATCGTCGTTGGTTTAGTCAGTAAAAACAGTATATTTACGCCTGAAATTTTAAATATTGTAGAGCAATTAACTAACGATATTCTTCAGCTTGATGGCGTTATCGCAGAAGATTTATTGTCGCTAAATGTTGTCGACAATATTAGTCAGTTAACTAACGAGCAGGGTGTTAATCAAGGTGTTTTGTTTGAATACCTGATGAAACAAGCCCCTACTAGCGCAAAAGCAAGCCAGGAGATTCAACAAGCAGTTAAACGCTTACCTATGTTGAATAACACGTTAGTGTCTGGCGACGACAAAGCCGTTTCGATTTATGTTCCCATTATTGCCAAAGATCAAAGTTATATTATTGCTGAACAAATTCGTGCTTTAGCCGCTAACATAACGGCAATTGAACAAGAAAATTTGGCTTTTCACATTACGGGTTTACCGGTCGCTGAAGACCAGTTTGGTTATGAAATGTTTGTTCAAATGGGCGTAGCTGCACCATTGGCTGGCGTAGCTATATTTTTATTACTGTGGTTTTTCTTTCGCAATATAGCGCTGATTATTGCACCTATGGTAGTCGCCATGGCAACGGTATTAATCATCATGGGGAGCTTAATAGGCTTAGGCTTTACTGTGCATATTATGTCTTCGATGATTGCTATATTCCTTATGCCTATCGCGGTTGTTGACTCGGTACACATTTTATCTGAATTTGCCGATCGCTTTAAAGCCGGTGATGACGCCTCAAAAACCATTAAAAAGGTTATGGGCCATTTGTACAAACCCATGTTATTTACTTCAATAACTTCTGCCGTCGGTTTTTACTCACTAATGTTAACTCCGATTCCACCAGTAAAAGTTTTTGGTGCCTTTATCGGAAGCGGTATTTTATTGGCTTTTGTTTTAACTATTACTTATATCCCAGCCTACATTGCCCGCATGAAGCCTGAAACCTTAGCTAAATTACAGCGCGCAGTAGCCTTGATGGAACAAAAAGGCCGATTGGCCAACAGTCTAGAAAAACTGGGCGCTTTTTCGGTTAAACGTACCAAACTTATTTTAATCACTTTTATTGCTTTATTTGCTGTTAGTTTGGTCGGTGTTAACCGTATTATTATTAATGACAATCCGGTAAATTGGTTTAAAGCTGATCATGAAATTCGTATCGCCGACAAAGCGCTTAATAAACATTTTGCCGGCACTTATAATGCATGGCTAGTGTTTAGTAATAACAACCCTCAACAACAAAAAGCCCTTGATAGCTTTAGCAAAATACTTAACACGGCGTATGATGGTGAAACAAAAATAGCGATTGCAGAAACCTATAATCAATGGCTAAAAATTGATTCGAATGAAAAAAGCAGCTTCTTTACACAAGATTTATTAATACAGCTTGATGATTTTCGATTTAGTGCAAATGAGCTAGAACAACCTTGGCTTGAGCAACTTTATAATGTCAGTGAGCAAGCGAACAATGCCCAAAAAATATTTACTGACCCTGAAATGCTCAATTGGTTGGCCAAATTGCAAACCGCTGTCGTCAATAAAGGTGATGTCGGCAAGATAAATAGTTTGACCGATATTATTAGCACCGTGAACCGCGAGCTTAATTCTGGTGACGATAAAGACTTTGCGATTCCAAACACCAGTAATGGTGTTGCACAAACCTTATTGCAATTTCAGTCTTCTCATCGCCCGCAAGATTTATGGCACTTTGTTAGCCCTGATTACCAACGCACACTTTTATGGCTACAAATGACCAGTGGCGATAATCAACACATGGCTAATGTGGTGAGTTGGATAGACAATTACATTAATGAAAATCCACCCCCTATCGATGTGCAGCATCAATGGGCGGGTAAATCATACCTCAATGTGGTTTGGCAAGACGCCATGGTCAGCGGCATGATAGATAGCCTACTATCGTCTTTTGTCATCGTATTTATCATGATGATGCTGCTCTTTAGGTCGATAAAATATGGCATATTGGCCATGTTGCCACTGACTTTTACTATCACGATGATCTACGGATTAGTTGGCTGGTTTGGCAAAGCTTATGATATGCCTATCGCTGTTTTATCGGCATTAACATTAGGATTATCAATTGATTTTGCCATACATTTTATACAGCGTGTGCGCGAACTAGAAGTTGAACATCAAAGCCTAAGCAAAGCACTAAAGGCGATGTTTCAAGAGCCTAGTCGTGCCATCACGCGCAATGCCATTGTTATTGCCATTGGTTTTACACCACTATTGTTATCGCCACTTATGCCCTATATCACCGTTGGCTTTTTCTTAGCCAGCATCATGATTTTATCTGCATTAGTTACCTTAGTGTTACTACCGGCAATACTCACAATATTAGCTCGTGATCGTAAGACTAAAAATACAAAAAAATTAGCGTAATCATAAAGGAAACCATCATGACCATTAACGTAAGTAATTATATGATGCAAACAGTAAAAAGCAGCGTGCAAATAGCCTTGTCGTTTACCTTACTTTTAGTGACTAATTTTGGCTTACATGCCGAAGAACTATCCTTAGATAATTCAAACACAACAAACGTGACAAATAACGAAGTAACAAAAACAGTTCGAGATATTATCGATCAAGCGAATCTAGCTTCATATTACGCCGGTAACGATGGCAGCGCTGAGGCGCGAATAATTATTGTGGATGAAAACGGTAATCGCCAAATGCGACAATTCACTATTTTACGTAAAGATGTACAAGATCTTGGCGATCAAAATATGCTGGTATTTTTCTCACAACCAAGCAATGTCAAAGACACGGTGTTTCGTGTAGAAAAACAACTTAAAGGCGACGACAATCGTTGGTTGTTTTTACCGGCGCTCGATCTGGTTAAACGTATTTCTGCTGGTGACAAACGCACGTCTTTTGTTGGTTCGCACTTTTATTATGAAGATGTTTCGGGTCGTAACCCTAAGGAAGATAATTTTACTTTAGTTAGCGAAGATAAAACCAATTACACTATTACCGCTAAACCTAAAGATCAAAATAGTGTCGAATTTAGCAGCTATACAGTAAAAATAAATAAGCAAAACTTTCTCCCAACAGAAACCATTTATTTCGATCAAAGCAACCAAGCAATACGCCAAATGACCGTACTGCAAGTGCAAGATATTGACGGCATTCCCACAGTGATGAAATCACGCATTACCAACCTCAGCAATAATAGTTATACCGAAATGCAATTTCGTAACGTTAAATATAATCTGGGTTTGCCTGATAATATTTTTAGTGAGCGCAGTATGCGTACACCACCGAAAGCTTGGTTAGAATAATTGCTAACTATTTAGCTAAGAGGACATAAAATATTAATACTTTATCGTTGATTAAAGCCTTGGGGCTCAATACTCTGCTTTTAGTGGTGAGTACAACCGTGAGCGCAAATAATGAGAATAACGATGACTGGGCCGACGCTTGGGTTGAAGCTCCTCCTCCGTCGCCTTGGCAATTAACCGGTTTTGTCGAGGCCGCTTACGGGCAGTTTTTACAATCGAATGTCGTCAAAGACGGAGCCTCACTTAACGAACTAAGAGCAAGAATAAATCTCGATTATAGCCATAAATTTTTCGAAGCCAGTGGCAAACTTGATAGCTACTACGACGCAGTATTAGCTAAAACTATTTTCCAAACCCGAGAGCTGAGCATTAGCGCCAGTCCATTTAGTTTTGTTGATATAAAAGCGGGTAGACAAGTATTAACCTGGGGCACTGGCGACTATTTGTTTGTAAATGACTTGTTTGCTAAAGATTGGCAGTCATTTTTTTCTGGTCGTGCTGATGAATACCTAAAAGCGCCTTCTAATAGCCTCAGAAGTAACTGGTTTTATAAAGAGGTTAATTTCACCTTAGTATGGACACCAGAATTTACCCCAGATAACTATATCACTGGTGAACGTTTCTCATTTTATTCACCACAAGCACAGCAAATAGTCGCGCCAGCAAATGCATTTACCGTTGATAAAACTAGTCAAGCACAATGGTCTGCACGCTTAAAAACCCGTATTAAAGCTGTTGAATTTTCACTCTATGGTTATCGTGGATTTTGGCCAACACCTATGGGCAGTAAAGTACAAGTAGAAAACCAAGCATACTTTCCAAAATTAAATTCATGGGGCGTTAGCGCATTAGCACCGTTTAAAGGTGGTATCGTCAATATCGAATATGCTAGCTATAATAGCATTGAAGATACGCATGGAAATAACGACCGAATAGCCAATGGTCAACACAGATTATTAATTGGCTATGAGCACGAATTAGCGAAAAACTTCACTGCGAGTATGCAATATTACCTAGAGCGCACTAAAAATTATCAGGCTTGGCTTGAAAATAGCGCTAATCCTGAACAATTAGTAGCAGAGAATCGTCATTTATTAACCTTACGCTTAAGCTATCGTGCGCAGAAGCAAACGTTACTTTATTCAATATTTACTTTTTATTCACCAAGCGATAAAGATGGTTACATTAAGCCTTCAGTCAATTACCAATATAATGATCAATGGTTGTTAAGTGCTGGTGCAAACGTGTTTTTTGGTGAGCAAGAATATTCTTTTTTTGGTCAACATCAAGACAACAGCAATGCTTGGCTAAGAGCGCGATATCAATATTAAAATAGTAATACAGCAAAGTGCATTACTTGTAGTTCAGTAAATCGCTCAAAATAACTTTCCTTTCAAGCGACTTCCTTGTTTAAAATTTTTAAAATAAAAGAAAGTAACCCCAGCTCGTTAGCAAAAGTAACCATGGTAAAACGGAAAGTGCTCTAACGCTATTTGATGAGCTTTCTAATTTAATACTTTTAGTTGGCAATATATCTGTTGCTTCAACACTCGCTTTCGTCGCGACGGATTTTTTACGTTGTTTATCGCGATCGCGAGCCTTAACTTTTTGTTGCTTCTTATATTCACTAATACCTTTTTCGATACCTTGAGCAATCAACTTAGTTTGCTCTTTAGTTTGCGATTTTTTTTGCGTGCCTTTGGCAATACGCAACGCTTCACTTTGTACTTCGCTGGATACTTTAGTTGGAACTTGAGCTGTCAAAACCAAACCTCTGATAATTTTTAATGATTATATAATGCCATTATTCGCCCAATACTTTAACCGTAAAGCTTATTAGTTTATTCTTGCACTATCAAAACTTGATCAACCACCTAATTGACTAGAATAGAGAAAAGCATGAGCGATTTACTTAGCACGGCAAAAAACCAAATTACACAAATGTTATCAATGCAAAATGCCATGAATTCACGGGTCAGTGAAACTTGGCGAGATAACAATTATGAATGGTATCGTGCCATTTGGGTTGAGTGTGCAGAAATGCTAGATCACCATGGTTGGAAATGGTGGAAACACCAAGAAATTGACGTTGCACAGGTACAGTTAGAATTAGTGGATATTTTCCATTTCGGCCTAAGTTTACGCTTAATGACTGGCGACTCAATTGAAGATATCACCCAGACTTTAGCCAATGAATTAACCCAAAACAGTGGCGAGCAAGATTTCAAAATTGCTCTAGAAGCCCTTGCCTCAGCAGCCGTTACTGATAAGGCTTTTGACGCCTTAGCTTTAGCTGACTGTATGCGCTTAATGTCGATGGATTTAAATGAGCTATTTCGTCAATATGTTGGTAAAAATACGCTGAATTTTTTCCGTCAAGATCACGGTTATAAAGACGGTAGCTATATTAAAATTTGGAACGGTGAAGAAGATAACGAAGTGTTAGCCAACTTAGTTAATACCCTTGACGCCAGCGCTGACGATTTTCAGCAACAGCTTTACACGGCGCTAGAAACTAAGTACCCGAAATAACACAAACTAAATCAACAACAATAAATCATTATAAATCAGTTGGTTAATTGAGACTTCAGCCCTAATAGACTTTATTAACTAATTGGCGAGTTCATAACATCATCTCTGGCGCATTTTTTGCTTTATCTAGTTAACTAAGATAAACGTCAATAAATTGAACTGCCGGAGATGTATATGGAACTCATTCTATTTGCCATGATCAGCCTAATTGTTATTGTTGGTATGCTTGCTAGCCGCTTAAACGATAATAGTTTTCCTTTTCCTTTCGATCGTAAAACTGCCCTGTTCACTCCCGCAGAAAAAAACTTTCAAAACCTTGTTGAGCAAGCTATGGGCTCAAAGTACCGTATTATCAATCGCGTTAAACTTGCCGATATAGTGAGTATTCGCAATGGCGTATCAAAACGAGCCGGCCAAACCGCCACAAACAATGCCAATAGTAAGTATTTAGATTTTGTTATTTGTGATCGCGATAGCATGAAGTTGCTAGGTGTGATTGATTTAGTCGACACCCAAGGTAAAGGCTACAAAGTGAAAAAAGACTGGTTTGTTAGCGGCGCACTTGAAGCAGCGGCCATTCCGCATATTCGTATTAAAGTTAAACCCAATTACACCATCGATGAAATTCGTGCCTGCATTAACAGTCGCATGTTGGGTAACAATTTGCCTTCTCCAAAAGTGAAAGGTCGAATTATTCCAGCACCTTTAGTTAAAGCTCGCCCAAGATCATCAGGTGTATTGTCTCCATCAGCGGCGCAAGCAATGTTGGCCAAAGATACGCCAGCCATGGCTGGACAGCTTTCATCTGCTCAAATGGCTGCATTACCTCACTAATATTATTTATTTCATTAGTATCGGTTACTAGATAAAATATAAAGCAGACCTATAAGTCTGCTTTTTTGTTGATACGGATAAAAGATTTTACCGGCAAGTCGCGCTATAATCCGCGCATAAACTCTGGCGCTATGTGGTCGCCAAAATATTTACAGGATTAAAGTTAATGAAAGCAGGCATTATTGGCGCTATGGAGCCAGAAGTTGCAATTTTAAAAGCAAAGTTAGAAAATTGCCAAACATCCACCCATGCTGGATACACATTTTATCAAGGGCTATTAAATGGCTCAGACGTGGTTATTGTGCAATCGGGCATTGGTAAAGTAGCCGCCGCACTAGCAACCGCAATACTGATTGATAAATTTCAACCTGACTATGTGGTTAATACCGGCTCAGCTGGTGGTTTTGAACAATCACTCAAAGTCGGCGATATTGTTATTAGCTCAGAAGTACGTTACCACGATGTTGACGTGACCGCTTTCGGTTATGAAATAGGCCAATTACCGGCTAATCCACCGGCTTATATTCCTCACCCTGAACTTATTGCTGCAGCAAAAGTGGGCATAAGTTCGCTTGAAAATATACAAACGTTAGTGGGTTTGATCACCACCGGCGACACCTTTATGACCAAAGATGACGATATTGCTAAAGCCAGAGCCAACTTCCCTACTATGGCTGCTGTAGAAATGGAAGGTGCGGCCATTGCTCATACCTGTCATCAGTTCAAAACCCCTTTTGTGGTTATTCGTTCAATGTCAGATATTGCAGGTAAAGAGTCACCAACCTCATTTGAAGCATACTTAGAAACTGCCTCTGTTAACTCGTCTAAAGTAGTAATGAGCATGATAGAAGCCCTGAAAGGAAAGTCATTAAACTAATGGAACATCTGAGTAATATTTTAACTAGCCCTTATTTGTATTCTTCTGCAGTCACCTTGTTATTGTTGATTGCATTAAAAGCAATAATCGGCCAGTTTATTACTCAACAACCGTTAGCTTTTTTCAATTTTTATTGTCAACGTTTAGCCGATAAAGTTAATAAACAGACTAATAGTTCACGCCAACAAAATATTTCAGGCCTCATTGCCGTACTAGTGACTTTAGTTCCCTTGATCGCAATTTTATGGCTATTTGAAGTGTTTATTGAAGTGCAATGGCTTTGGCATGCGTTATTACTTTACTTCGCCCTAGGCAGCTTTGGCTTAACTAAAACCAATAAAGCCATTGCTCGAGAGATAGTCGCTAATAACAATTACCAAGCCAAACAAAAAGTGGCGCCGCTATTGTTGCGTGACACCGAACAGCTTTCACCGTTAGGGATCAGCAAAGCCTGTATAGAAATGCAAGTATTACGTAGCTCACAACTGTTAGTATGTGTTGGATTTTACTTTCTTTTTTTTGGTCCGTTAGCGGCGTTAGCGTTTCGTTTATTGTTAGAAATGCATTACGCATGGAATATCAAAATATATCGCTTTGTGCACTTTGGCGCGGCGATTAACTATATTGTTAAATTACTACAATGGTTGCCCTCACGATTATTTGCTGTGCTACTGTTGATCGGCACCGTTGGCCAGAATACGTTGTTATATTGGCGCTTAATACGAGGCAAGTTTTTTCAAACGGACAACAGTATTTTATTGCATGTACTTGCCTTAGGATTAGAAATAAAACTCAGCGGCGTGGCTATGTATAACAGAAGTAAAGTCCGTAAAACCAGCTTTAATGACCACGCTAGACAACCGCAAGCCACTGATATTATTCATGCCAGCAAACGAATAAATTACGCACTATATCTCTTTATTTTACTAGTGATGTTACTCGCCGTAATCTCCTATTCTATTTCTGGTTTGAGTAGATAAAACTAGCGCTAAGTAGCAAAGCTCTTTACGAGCAATTAAAAGCCTTTGCTAACTTACCGAATCAGGTAAACTATTGGCATTAGCGTAAAAATACGTTTAACCAGATCATAAGGAATTCTCATGAAATTTATCAAGTCAGCATTATTTATTTTATTAAGCGTTGGTGCATTTTTAACTTTTGCAGAGCAAACAGCCACTATTTCACAGCAAGAACTTTTAAGCTTAATGGCCACACCTGAAAATAAAACCGTAGTGTTAGATGTGCGCACCGCTGAAGAGTTTGCAGAAGGACATATCGCTGGCGCAATTAATATCAGCCACGAGCAAATTAACGATAATCTCAGTAAAATTATTGCTTTAAAAGACCAAACTGTTGTCGTGCATTGTCGCTCAGGTCGTCGAGCAATAAGCGCAGAAAATGATTTACGTGCTGCAGGCTTTAGTGACCTTCGCCACTTAGAAGGCGATATGAACGGATGGCAATCAGCTGACTTACCCCTAGTAAAATAAGCAAGTTCACAAATGTTAGAATTACTTTATTGGCTTGATCTGTTCGGCGTTATTGTTTTTGCCTTTTCAGGGGCATTAATGGCCGGGCGCTATCAACTTGACCCCTTTGGTGTGGTGGTGTTGTCTGCGGTTACTGCTATTGGCGGCGGCACCATTCGCGATGTAATTTTACAAACACCAGTATTTTGGGTCGAAAATCCGGTTTATCTTTATGTTATTTTGGCTACTGCAGTACTGACTATTATTTTTATTCGTTGCCCAAAGCGCATTCCCAAACGATTTTTATTGGTTTCAGACGCCTTTGGTTTAGCCTTATTTGCCGTATTGGGTACCGAAAAAGCACTCAGCCTCGGCGCAGCAGTTCCTGTCGCCATTGTTATGGGCACAATGTCAGCCGTTGCTGGCGGCATGATACGCGACGTGTTGTGTAATGTAATTCCGATGATTTTAAGAAAAGAAATTTATGCTACCGCCGCTATCTTAGGGGGCACACTATATACCTTATTGCTATATTTTGACTTACCCCAGCATATCGCTATTATTGGCTCAATATTGGGCGCATTGTCGTTACGTTTAGCGGCCATTTATTGGCGCGTAACCTTGCCGGCTTTTGATATAATTGAGCAAGAAGAGAGTAAGTAGTAGCGCTAATTATCGCTAGTGAACTAAGTTAACAGCGAGCTTAGTTCACCTAAAAAACTTAAGCTCAGCTATCCCCGAGTTGAAACTTAATTAAACCCTATAGACTTAAGTTAAAAATTACCCTGTAGAATGCTATTAATCGGCTATGGAAAATAAACCTTATCGCCTAATTTTTTCGCCTAACAGTTATATTAAATTTTATCCTCCTGTTAGCCGTTTAGGGTCGAGTAATACAATAAGCTCGGTTTCACTAATATCGGTTAGCTCTAGCGCAACATCTAACACCGTTCTTTTTTCTTCATACGCTTTTTTAGCAATCTCGGCGCTTTTGTCATAACCAATCAACTGGTTTAACGCTGTTGCCAAAATAGGATTTTTTGCCAAGTTTTGATTAATCATAGAATGATTTACTTTCATATCTTTAATCACTTTATCGGCGAGTGCTATATTGCTTGAAGTTAAAAGTTGAATACTTTGCGCTAAAGTATGACCAATTAAAGGCAGCATAGTATTGAGTTGAAAATTACCCGATTGCCCAGCTAAGGTAATAGTGGTGTCGTTGCCAATCACCTGAGTACAAGCCATTAATACCGCTTCTGGGATCACAGGGTTAACTTTGCCTGGCATAATACTGCTACCTTTTTGTAGCTCAGGTAACTGTAATTCATTTAAGCCATTTAGCGGTCCACTGCTAAGCCAGCGAATATCATTACTGACTTTACTCAAACTAACCGCTGTAGTTTTAAGCATACCACTGACCTGTACTGCTGTGTCTTGAGCACTTATGGCGCGAAAATAATTATCCGCGGGGCTCAGCTTTAAACCGGTTCTTTGGGTTAATACCCGCGTTACAATCGCAGCAAACTCAGGATGTGTGTTAACACCTGTACCGATTGCGGTTCCGCCAATAGCCAGTTTGCATAAGCTAGGTAAGCTATTTTTAAGTTGATCATGTGCATAACTAATTTGGCTGCTCCAGCCACTTATTTCCTGAGCGAAACTCAATGGCATAGCGTCCATTAAATGCGTTCTGCCAGTTTTAATCGTGCTGTGATGTTCACTTGCTTTTGCATCCAAGGTATCAATTAAATGTTGTAGTGAGGGTAACAATTCATCAGAAATAAGCTTTGCTGCACTTAAGTGGATACATGACGGGATAACGTCATTAGAGCTTTGCCCCATGTTCACGTCATCGTTTGGGTGAAGATTAATTTCTTGCTGACTATGTCGCTTGACTAACGAGGCAATAACTTCATTAACGTTCATGTTAGTGCTGGTGCCCGAGCCGGTTTGAAATACATCAATTGGAAACTGATTAACGTGAAAACCGTCAGCAACTTCTTTGGCCGCAAATTGAATCGCAGCTGATTTATCGGCATCAAGCAATCCTAATTCGTGGTTAGCTTGTGCGCATGCACTTTTTATTGTTGCTAATGCCCAAATAAAAGCTCGCGGCATTTTTAGCTCGCTAATGGTAAAGTTACTCAATGCTTTGGCCGTTTCACTGCCATATAATATATCGGTTATCTCGTAACTCTTAGATGTTTTATTGTCGTCATTTTTTTGCATTTAGTTATCCTTTAATTACCCGAGAATAGTACCTTGAGAATAGTAGCTTGAGAATTTTTCGTCGACTGACTTTTTTGCCCATGGGATAATGGGCGTATTACTGTGAGAATATAATTAATTTGACTGCTTATTGAACATGAGTTTATTTTTAACCTCTGCTAGATATTCAACATCATTCAATTTGTCTTCGTAGTATTCTGGACATGCTTTTATCTGCTCAAAACTAAGATTACAGGTGACCGTTTTTTCTTCCCAATTTAATTTATCTAAATGCTTTGGAGAGATCAGTACTTTTTTGCCGCCAGGTAGCCAGTCACGGGTATCAACCACAATGTAAAGCAGAGACCAACTATCGGTGTCACAAATAAAGTCTTTGATATAACCTTTTTTACCATCTAAAGCATCTATACCGTAATGCGTAATCTCATTGGTTGAACGAAGATGGTTGGTAGTTTTAGTATCTTCACTTTCGCTGCTATCTTTTGACAATGTTTTTGGATTAACCAAAGCCATTGGATACGCGTATTCACCCCATGCTCCAGGCCCCACCCAATAGTAACCATAGGCATAATAATCAAAATAGCTCTTTTCAAACTCACGGGAAACTGTTTCGTGTTCATCTATTTGTGGACTGTTCTTAACCTTATCTTTTGTTATAGAAACGTTAAGTTGCTGCTCTTTAATGTCGTATTCAAGCAGTGATATAGGGCTTATCAAGGTTTTTTCACTTAAGGGTACCCAAGGCTGGATATCAACTACCATAAATCTTATGGTCCAGTGTCTATCATCAAAATACACATCTGTTACCTGCCCAACTTCACCATCTACTGCATGAATAGTACTTCCGTTTAGCTCTTCCAAATTGACTAACATCACTTTCTCCATCTTTGTTCGTTATATTTAACAATTGATTTTCATCAAAACATTAGAATAAAACATTAGAATTTTCGCTCTCATACGCCGATAATAACTTAAGATGATTTCGTACAAGTTCCTTACTTTATATGCAACGCAATTACTTGCTACATTACTTAGTGTACATACTATAATTATAGTTCAAATTTTATTTATTTGAATATAAAAACAAAACAACCTATCAAAACTTAGAAATAAATTTAAACCTACCAAAATTAATAGTTAGTGTACTAACTAAAAGCGATAGTCAGCACAAACATTTTATAGCTTCTGATTGAATTTTATGTGACAAAGGGTATGCGTTAAAAGTCATAGCGGTAGTTACTAATATGTTCAGTAGTAGTGTCATTTTAAACTTAACACCCAGTGTGTTAGTTATGAATAACCAGACTATAACCGGAATAGCATAATTTACATTGCTCACTGACTCGACTGATTATTGTTGATATATGGCGTAGCCTTTAGCCACTAGGCATTGACGCGTAACCGTATTCGATTTTCAGGTAATTCAACAAGAGCAAAACAATAATGGGGCAAAACATCGAGGGGAAAGTAAACTAGCTTAATTTGGAAGCTTACCTTAGGTTTGCTGTGGATTGTGGCCACTTAGACGCTTTAATATTGATAACCGAATAACAAAACTGGCAATTTTTCGTTGCCTTGCCTACTTGCTTTGACTCTGCGTCCTTTATACGATTGATCCCCTTAACTAAGATGAAGGCAAACCAGACACTATTAATAAACAAACCATAACTGAGTGTTACCGCACCGTCTTTATTGGCAAGTGCTAATAAAATATGGGCCATCCTGTACACCAATTTTTAGCACCAAGAACAAATCGGCCAAATCAACGCCGCTGATAAATAAACCTTTGGTTGGCGCAAAAACATTAGCCAGTAAACTACTGGTAATGGAAGCAAAAGCACCGCCTACAACAATAGCTATATCTAGCACATTGCCTTTCAAGGCAAATACTTTATATTCCGCAAATATTTTCTTTATAGACTCTCAGCTTCGCTTATTAACAGTGGCTATATAATCTTTAAATACTATTCTATTTACTCTTAGGCACCGCAAAATTAGCATAAATGGTTGTTGCCGTGCCAGTAACAAGCAATAGCATAGCAATACCAAACATAGCATTGCTTTGAGCTTCAAAAGCCATAAGATATATACCTAAAGCAACAAAAAACAAACCGATGGAAATAAAAATTTTTGGGTGTAACGATATCAACCCAGAAGATTTAGCATTTTTGACTGTTCTAGGTGTAGCATGAGCAGAAGCTTTTCGTTTGTGTTTATTTGTTGGCATCCCGATTCCTTAAGTTAACACCACTCTACAAGCGTGCTTTATAACATTATAAATCAATTAAGTTCACATAAAAGATCTCTTAACTGACTCACTAGAAAACCCATCTTTATAAAATACAAATTCAACATAACCGCTGCCACATAAGTTGTCAAAAACCTTTTACTTAATGATAAATTAACTTAGCTGGAGATTTACTAGTTAGCAAATGTAGCAACTGTAAAAAGTTTTATTTAAGATGATTTAGCAAAACGTACCTTTGTAAATGACGGACTAGAAGCCTAGCCATACTTGACTATGAGGAAGAAGATGAACGCTTTTTTTATTGCTTTTAATGGATTGTCAAATGCCAAAAATGGATGGCTATCAAGCTACCCAACGTCTCTTTTCTATTTTGATATGGTCAATTCTGGCTCGACTAATAAAACATGAAGCAAAGTCTCCTCACAACTAGAACTGTGGTTCGTAATAGGCTCCAGTGTGCTATGGCAAAAATTACCTAAACCGTCGTTATCATTGTCTGCTTGGTCAGCATTAAGAGCATTGGGGCAATTATCCGCGTTATCAGCAATCCATTGGCATTATTTACAGCTAAATAGATATTCACGAATGGTAAAATCCTTGGTGCAATCTTCATAACAAGCAGAATAGCCGTTGCCCTAAGTAATATAACCTTGATTAATATGTAATTTGTAATCCCCCGTAATGTGAACATTAATTAGCGGGGGATTTTTAAAATCAAATACTATATTTAATAGTTTCAAACGTACTTAAGCATACATTAGTAGTGATACCAATTTGACTAGCCTAATATCAATTCAGCCCTATAAGTAAATCAGTACCTATGATCTCATTTTATCGTTATTTGGGCCCGGCTAAAAACCAAATAATCAAACCAATAATAGGGAAGAAAAGTACAACTAATGCCCATACAATTTTTTCTGCCGTCGATGCACCTGATTTAAAAATACTAAGAATCGCCCATATCGCGATAATTAAATGCAGAAAACCTAAAATACCTGTAAACATAAATTCTCTCCCTAAGAGATATTAATTTAATACCTAAACCACAAAACTGTGGACGATCCTCTATTATCCTAGCGCATAATCATGAAACTAACTTTAACCACTTTATAGTAGCGACTAAAAGCCATATTAAAAATCAAAATGCTTTAAAAACACATCATAAATGACTTTCTCAACCTCAGTTCCATAACAGCGGGTATGTTTAAATTCGCCATTTTCTTCATATACACTCGAGTTATAGATAAGATATTTAATCTCAGCTTTCCCTTGTACCTTTGCAGGATAATTCTTCAATATATCAAAGCGACTTAGACGCTCCATCATGTCAGCTAAACAAACGCTATCTATCTGAAATTCTGAAATATGATGACCTACATATTCGTTTTTTTCATAACCTAAAACATCGAGTTCACACTCATTAGCGTAGACAATAATACCATCGGGTGATACTGCGTGAATGCCAATGGATGAGTTATAGATAAAATTTTCTGGATTTTCAGTAAACATAAAGACTCTAACGAGCCTAAAAAATCACTCGTTTTTACTGTTGTTGATGGTTGCTGATACTCTAACTTCAAAAATTTTTTTAAACAATAAAATAAATATTGAGCTAGGCACTACATGCCATCAGTAGAGCTTAGCTTCAATGTTTTTTTAAAGCAAAGCAAGCTCGCAAAAATAAATAAAACCATTACAATGCGATAATTTAATCGTCGCAATACAGGCTATTTCATTGAAACTCAGTAAAAGATTACAGCAAATTGAGCAAATGGTAACTGCAGATTATACCCATATATGGGATTGCTGCTGTGATCATGGTTTTTTAGGGGCAAGTTTGTTGTCTAGACAAGCAGCCCAAAATATACACTTTGTTGATATTGTGCCAGAGCTGATAACGAGTATAGAAAGTAAGCTACAGCAGTTTTACCAAAACTCCCGTTCAAATTGGCAAACACACTGTCTTAATGTAGCGAAATTATCGCTGAAGCAATATCAAGGAAAACACCTAGTCATTATTGCAGGCATAGGTGGCGACTTAATGATCAAATTCATCAATGACATTCATCAACAACATCAAAACTTGAATATTGATTTTCTACTTTGCCCAGTTAACCAACAATTTGCACTGCGTAAAAAGCTAATAGAATTAAAGCTCAGTTTGAAAAATGAAGTGTTAGTTGAGGATAATAGCCGTATCTACGAGGTGATGTTGGTGTCAACAATAAGCGATACCTATAAACCCATTGACCCGGTAGGGCATAACATTTGGCGATCAAATACCGTTAAACAAACACGTGTAGTTGAACAGTATTTAGCAAGAACTCTCAACCACTACAAGCGAGTACAACAAGGAGGCACCGAGAACGTTGATGACATTATTAGTGCTTATAGCAGCAAAGTCTAACGCTCTTATTGAGTGATTAAAATGTTTGGGCGAAGCCATAAAGCCAACTGTATTTCACCCTTGTTCAACAGTGTACTAACTGTACATTGAGCGTTCCTTTGCTTCTCTATTTTGATTTGGGTCTACTATACACTCAACGGACTCAATGACAGCGAGATAGTCCGCAGGTAATTTTGTCTCCCTTGCTCCAATAATTACGTGATTTAGGTACCAAGAATAAGGCTTTAATGAAGCGTCTATTTTAATTGCACAATATATTAATGCCTCGAAGGTCTCACCCGAGTAATTCTGTACCAAGACAAACTTTTCATTGTAACCAGATCCTAAACTTTCGGCTCGATCCAAAATTGATTTTTCATTTTCGTTAATCTCAAAGAGAGCCCCAATGACTATGTCTTCGCTATTATTAGTTTCAAAAGAATCACATTTACCTGAACCATCATTACCGCTCATATTAAAACGTAATTGGTGGTTTTTGAGGGTAACTACTTCAAGCTTTTGAGCACTTGGTACTCGCTCTTGAAGTCTTACAAGTGACATGTTTGAACCATATGCAAAATACTTCACTAAACCTCCTGTACAGTTAATGCCAAATTAAAGGGCAACATAGTTGTTTACAATAATACGCAGGAGTAAAGCCAACTGCTTTTGTCTTGCTTTATTACTTGTTGTACATATTTACACTGAAACTTTACTCACGTTGAACATAACTAGGCTACGTGACAAGAAGATCCCGCTAAATAGACCGTAAAATAAACATATTACAACTAGGAATATAAACTCATTTACTAGAGGTAAGTCTCTAGCAAAAGCAAAACCCACAAAGTATTTAGTAAAGAAAATAGCCATCATAAATATTAACTGTATTTTACTACCAGAAATAGTTAACTTTTCTACTTGTTGTGAATAGCTAACGTGTTTTGGATAACCCAATTTAAAACCTAGGACTAAAGCTATGACAAGGCCAAGTAACCATAGAGCAATAGCGGCAACTGAAAGCCCAAAAACAGAATACACGCCAAAAAATGAAAATATAATCATTGCTACAGGTAAAATAAAGACCGTCTTAACTTTTACAGTGCGCTCTTTTGTTTGGATGAAACCCAAAACTAGTAGAGTAAAAAATACAATAAAAACCCAAACAGGTGTATGACTAATTAACTCTGACAATGACCTATCCCTTTAGAAATATATAACGCCCACATAACAAGCTAAGTAATGGTTGGCTACAATTGTGTAGTGAAACGTAGCCTACTGGTACGTGTCCTTGTTTATTTCTTTCTATATTACGGTTCATACCAAACACTTATTACCAATGTTGACGGGAACCATGAACCACCACTTTGAGATTGAGTCACTTTTTTTACTTCAACATTTAGTTTAGAAGCCAGCCAAAGGTTTATCTCTGCTTCCAAACCACTATCTGATGAAGTGTCTGAGTTGGGAAGAAAACCTCTTTTAGTTTTTATGATTTTCGTGAATATTTTAACTTCCATTATTGCTATATACTCCATGTTAATTTTGTAATCTAGCCCAATTAATGGACAAAAATTTATTGGCTAAAATGTTGATAGACTAAAGAGAAAGCGCCAACTGTATTTTGTTCTGTTAAACGACATATAGCCGTATTTACGTATTATTAATAACAAATCTTTGTACCTATTACCACTATCGACTTAAAAGTATAATATGCATTTCACTTTAGGACGAAATAAGAAAATTTTCTTCATTACCTACATGAGTGGAAGTATCAAAATACTGTCTATAAAACAGCAATCAAGCATGGTTAATATCACTTTCCAATAAAGCTTAATTGATTCTATGGGGAACTGGTAATTGAGTAATTTAACGGTTGTAATAGAGGTTTTTTATGAAGTGATTTTGTTATTTTGAAAGCTTGCATGAGACACTTAAAAGAAATGCCTCATTACAAAAATAATAGTACGTTTGGGCTAGCTGAAACTTCTAAGCTAAGCCTCAATCCCCCAACCATCATTAAAACCTTTGAATTTTGTCGCTAGCAACTCAAACTCAGCTTCTTGCGCAACTATGGCTTCATAACTAGGGATCATGGATACAGTACAATTAACATCCCAAACATTAGGTAATTCGTCGGGCTCTATAGTTACAAGCATATCTGGTGCTTGCTCAGCTAAATGCTCAATCATAGCTTTTGCTTGAAGCTCTTGTTCAAATAACTGAAAGAACACTACTTGGTGCATTTCGTTTAAGTTAATGCCTGCAGCTTGCATTTCAGCTAAAACTTGGCCGGTTTCGTCGTCGGGAAAAGTCATATTACATACTATTTATTAAAAACAATGCCTTATTATATACCCAAAGTCCTAAAATATGCTCGTTTGCTGACAATTATAAAAGCTATTTTACTAAGGTAATTGTTTTTAGGGTTTGCCATACTCCAATAGGAAGAAATAGCATCACAAAAATAGCCTATAAAGCGCTTGGTAAGTTAGCTAATACAGTTAATCAGCTCTACTTACTAAACTGCAAATATTTTGCTGGCAAGCCAGTTGGCTATTCGGGGTTACTATTGGGCAGTTATCCATTGTGATGGTGTTAGTGGCTATTTTTTTAAGTTGCGATGCACCTATAACATTGCTGGCTAGCTTACAGTTAATATTTTTAAATTTAACGGTCACCACCTGACATTGCGTTAAAGTTACGCAAGTTAAGTTGTTTATTAAGGTCATTTCAAACGTTTGCATTATTTCCGCATTCGTTTGCTTTGGCGCTGCATCGGCAGCTGCCTCTGCCTTAGAGTAGCCACTAAGGTTTTGACGTTGATGAGTTTTTTTCTGACTTAACTGGGTTTGTTGCGCCAATTGATCTTTCAGTACTGCGGTGGATTTTTCATTTTCTGACAGTAAATAACCTAAACCTAGTAAAATCACCATAAAACAGATCATCGCAAAAAGCGTAATAGCTAGCCACTTCGCCATTATGCAAACTCCCCTTTAAAGTTAAGAATTTGGCTAATATTTTTACCACGAGGATAATCACGCAACATGGTATCGATAGCGTTACTAATTTTTTCCTGTAATTCACGACTGTTGTCTTGCTCTTTAAAGCCTAATGGATAAATACTGCGCCAGACCGAACGCTGACTTTTTGGGTCAATAATATCGAGAACCAAACTGCCGGGGCGGAGTTTTTTTTCTAATTCTACGCGCGAGTTTTTGCCTGCATTTAAACAATAGCCACAATATTTTACTTGCTGATTATATTTGTTAAGTTCAGCAAAATTATGGTTAAGCACGTGGTATGCAATAACAATGTCAGCATTTTCTAAAATTTTATAGCGAAAGCCATTTTCATCAAAACCCTGTTCAATAGCAAGTTCAATGGTGTTGCGGGTAGTATCTTTAAGGTTTTGTAAATCACCAAAGGCCGAGTTGCGGCCATAAGTGCTATAGCTTTCAACAGTGGAAAAATCAAAGCCATCACGAAAAGCCGTGGTAGCACTGTTTATAGATGAACAAGAAACAAGGCTGATTATTAATACTAAGCAGCTAAGTGATCTACTATTTATCATGGTGGCTCAAACAAGAAATAATGACACTAGATTACCTAGCTAGTTGTAAATTACAACTTTACTTAAACTTAAAAAAGTCGTGTAATGGTCATTAGAGTAAACAACTATCGATACATAAGTGAGTCCATATGTTTGCAGTACACGGTGACTGGCAAATTTTAGTAAAAGATAATTATGTATTGCAATGGTTTAGTGGCTGCTGGAATGAAGAGGCGGCTATTCAATACAGCAAAGAATTTCAAGATAAAACCCAACATTTAAAAGGCACACAGTGGGCTATTGTTTCTTTTTTTGATAATTGGGAGTTAGGTGTTCCGGATATAGAGTCACATCTCATTGCGCATTGTCAGCGCTTTAAAGACAATGGCTGCATCAAAGACTGTCACATTTATAGTCCCTCGGCATTGAAAAGTATCCAACTTGAAAATATTGTCCCGAAAAGCGAAGTTAATTATGAACGACGAGTCTTTGCCGAAACAGCAGATGCTATTGCGTGGATGGAATCTTGCCAATTTAAGATTGATACTAGCGAATTTTTAAATAGTTTACCTATTTAAATAGGTAAACTATTATAACTGAAGGCTAAGTAAACTGATTTAAGCTGCTGATAAAAAAACCAGTCTCGTTGACTGGCTTTTATTTAAAAGTAAATTTTATAGGGTCTTACCGTAATTAACTTACAGTAACCTTAGCAAATTTACGTTTACCCACTTGATATATTGCCGTTGAACCAGCGCTGATCACTAGCTTATTATCGACAACTTTCTCACCTTCAATTTTAGCCGCACCTTGCTTTATCATCCGCATAGCTTCCGAGGTGCTTGCGACTAAACCGGCTTCTTTTAATAAGTTAGCTATGGCAATTTCACCATTTTCACTCACTACATCAATTTCTGCTATATCGTCAGGCACAGCACCTTTTTGAAAACGGTTAATAAATTCTTGATGAGCTGCTTCAGCTGCTGCATGGTCATGAAAGCGTTCAATTAACTCTTTTGCTAAGTCAATTTTCACATCACGCGGGTTAGAGCCTGCGGCAATTTGTTCTTTATAACCATTAATAACGTTTATCGGCTTAAAACTTAACAGCTCATAGTAGCGCCACATTAAATCATCAGATATCGACATGATTTTACCAAACATATCGTTCGGCGCATCAGTAATACCAATGTAGTTGTTGAGTGACTTAGACATTTTTTGCACGCCATCTAAGCCTTCTAGCAAAGGCATCATAAGCACGGTTTGCGGACGTTGCCCTTCAGATTTTTGCAGTTCACGACCCATCAATAAATTAAATTTTTGGTCGGTGCCGCCCAATTCAACATCCGCTTCTAAAGCAACAGAATCCCAGCCTTGCACTAACGGATACATAAATTCATGAATGGCAATGGCTTGGCCGCCGTTGTAGCGTTTTTTAAAGTCATCTCGTTCCATCATACGTGCAACGGTTTGGCGTGAAGCAAGCTTTAGCATACCTGCAGCGCCCAGTTTATCCATCCACGTAGAGTTAAAAGCAACCGTAGTTTTAGCGGGATCGAGAATTTTAAACACTTGTTCTTTATAAGTTTCAGCGTTTGCTAAAACATCTTCTTTAGTTAGTGCTTTACGGGTGACATTTTTACCCGTTGGGTCACCGATCATGCCGGTAAAGTCACCAATTAAGAAAATAACTTCATGACCTAATTGCTGAAACTGACGTAACTTGTTTATCAATACGGTATGACCAAAATGTAAATCTGGTGCTGTTGGATCAAAACCCGCTTTAATTTTTAGCGGTTTTCCTTTTTTCAACTTTTCCAACAATTCATCTTCTAACAGAATTTCTTCCGCACCGCGTTTTATCTCTTCAAACGCTTGGCTTACATCTGACATTACTAGGCTCCAACAAGAGGTATAGACCAAACGGATTAATCAATGAGTTTGGTTGATATTTATAATTTATTGTCGAATTCTACTGTAATTTTAACTGCGGTGAAAACCCTATCATTGTTTAGGGCGATATTATTTTGTTATAGTAGACGACAGTTTTCGTATTAAAATTTCATTTATAGGTCTTAGCTTTTTGAAAAATATAAAAAATTTATATTTTGCCTTACCAAAACAGCATAAAATAATTATTACTTCATGCGTTGTTGTAGTGTTATTTTTATTAATAGTGCCGTTAGAAAGTAGTAAGCAAGTAACGTCAAGTAGTAATGGCGAATTTAAAGCGGGTCAGCGCTATCAAGTCGTTATGCCAGAGCAAGCAAATAACCTTGATAAGCTGACTAATATTGAATTACCTGTTCAACCAATCGAAGCCGTAAATATTATTCAAGAGCCAATACGGGTTCTGCCCAGTAATATTGAAGAAGACGCTGCCCAATTAGACTGGCAATCAGTCGAAGTAAAAAGTGGCGACTCGTTGGCAAAAATATTTAAACGCAATGGCTTAAATGCCACTACAACCCATAAAGTGATCACCGCAGAAGGTGATGACAGTGAGTTACTGAAGAAACTCAGTGTCGGCGACATTATGCGTATCGGTAAAGACAATGAAGGTAACTTAGTTTCACTTGAGTATCCGCTTTCAAAGTATGAAACTTTATTCGTCAATTTACAGAATCAGCAATATCACGCCTACAAAGAAAGCAAAAGCGTTGAGATTCGTGAAGCTATTGCTCGAGGCACGATTAAAGCTAATTTTTGGAATGCTGCGTCTTCAGCAGGTTTAAATGATGGTCAGATTATCAGCTTAGCGAATGTATTTGGCTGGGACATTGATTTTGCTATGGATATTCGTGAGGGTGACAGCTTTAATGTAATCTATGAAAACCAATATGTTGAAGGCGACTTTATCGGCACGGGCAAAATATTGGCGGCAGAATTTATCAACCAAGGCGAATCTTTTCAAGCCATTCGTTTTACCGACGATGAGTACTATTCACCCGATGGCCGAAGTATGCGCAAAGCGTTTTTGCGAGCGCCAGTAAGTTTTCGTTATATTAGCTCTAACTTTAAGCGCAACCGCTTTCACCCGATTCAAAAGCGTTGGAAATCACATAACGGCACAGACTACAGTGCTAAAAAAGGTACGCCGGTAGTAGCCGCAGGTAATGGTAGGGTTACCGATTCAACCTACAATAAATACAACGGTAATTATGTTTTTATTCAACACGGTAATGGCATTGTTACCAAGTATTTACACTTCTCTAAACGAGCGGTTAAAAAAGGTGAACGGGTAAAACAAGGTCAAGTTATAGGCTACGTAGGCTCAACAGGAATGTCGCAAGCGCCGCATTTACATTATGAGTTTTTACTTAACGGTGTGCATCGCAATCCTAGAACGGTGAAATTGCCTGACGCTAAACCTATTAGTCAGAAATATAGACCAGCATTTGATGTAATATCGAAACAACGTATTGCAGAATTATCTAGTTCGCGCCATATGATGGTCACCATGCAATCAAGCACAGGTAACACAAAATAATATGAGTAATAAATTGCGTTATATTGGCTTAATGTCAGGTACTAGCGCCGACGGTATTGATCTTGCGCTGGTCGAATTTGATGATCAGCCGGAACTAGCTAACGGAGCCAATTTACTCGCCAGTTATTATCAAGCTTACGATAACGCCACTCAACAAAAAATAATGAGCTTATACAACACTAGCGCCAATGAAATAGACCGTGCTGGCAGCCTAGATATCGAGTTAGCGCAACAATTTTCTCAAGCGATTATAAAATTTTTACAGCAAGAAAATTTATCTGCCGCGGATATCAAGGCCATTGGTTGTCATGGGCAAACTATTCGACATCGCCCAGTTAAAAACCAACAAATATCAACGCCTTTTACCTTGCAAATAGGCTGTTTACAAACCTTAGCATTATTAACCGATATTCGTGTGGTGGGTGACTTTAGAACGAAAGACATTGCCTTAGGCGGCCAAGGCGCGCCATTAGTGCCTGCTTTTCATCAAGCTATTTTTGGCTCAACGGAGAAAGATGTTTTTGTAGTTAATATTGGCGGCATTGCTAACATCACCTTTTTGCCCTCAAATACACCACATAAAACCACAGGTTTTGACACCGGTCCAGGCAACGCTTTGATGGATTATTGGTTTGCTCAGCATCAATCAGGGCGATATGATACAAAAGGCCAATGGGCCAATTCAGGTAACATTTGCCATAATTTACTTCAGGCAATGTTAAGCGACCCTTACTTTGCTCAACCCGCCCCTAAAAGCACCGGCCGTGAGTATTTTAATGCCCTATGGTTGGCAAAATTCATAGAAAAAAGCACCTTAAAGCCTGCCGATATTCAAGCAACATTAACCGCATTAACTGCTGAAACAATTGCACAAGAAATCAATCAACTAAGTACGAAGTCTGACGTATATATTTGTGGTGGCGGCATAGAAAACAACTATTTAGTTTCACTATTAAATCAAAAGCTTACCGGGCATTCAATAGTGAATACTCATACAAAAAATATAAATAGTGATTCATTAGAAGCCATGGCATTCGCCTGGTTAGCCTTGGCATTTGATAAAAATATTTTCGGCAACATTCCAGCGGTAACAGGGGCTAGCAAGCCGGCTGTTTTAGGTATTAGTGCCAAACCTTAAAAATGACTAGATCTGAATAATTTTCTCTTTATAATAAAGCGTTCCCGTCGAAAAAAAGCACGTTAGCTGCAGAATATTTGAACTATTATCAAAATAGATATTCTAAGTAATAACATAGTTTGCTTAATCGAAAGCACGGTTCGATGTTCGACAACAAACGAGGAGGAAACGATGGAATTTAACGACATACATATTGGTATGAAATGCGGCAGTAAAAAAGGTAGCGGCACTGTTACTTGGATCGATGGTTCAACCCGCACTATTTACATGGCAAATACCGATAGTAACAACAGTTTTGAAGTCGGCTTTGAAGAGATTATTGAAGATCCTCAAGCGCACAATAAAGAAGATACCTACTACTAAGTAAGTTTTTATATTCGACTCGCCTAGTAAAAAAAAGCTCCTACAGGAGCTTTTTTTATTGCCAACGTTTTATTTCTAACCGCATTACCCTGCTATAGTTATCTCTGAAGTATCGTTTATAAGTGATCCATAAATTGAAGCTGTCTGTATACATACTACATAGATACTTAATTACGCACTGATAACAAACCGTTAATTTAACGACAGAACCCCAAAATGCATAGCGAACTGCACAGATATTTAAAAAGTGACTAGTAATAAATTACGATTTGATTCAAACAAGGAGCAATAATGAATATTTTGATCACCGGAGGTAGTGGCCTAATAGGGCAAGCACTGATCCAACATTTGAATGCCGATCGTATTATTGTTCTAACTCGTAATCCCGAAAAAACCGCTAAACTCCTGCCTGATAAGGTTGAACTAATCGTCTCAATTGATGAAGTTAACTTTAATGAGCTTGATGTTGTGGTTAATCTAGCCGGTGAAGCCATTGTTGACAAAAGATGGACCAACGTACAAAAAGATATTATTTGCCAAAGTCGCTGGCAGATAACCCAGAGCTTGGTTGAAAAAATACAAACAGCGCTAAAACCACCACACAGTTTTATTTCAGGTAGTGCCATCGGCTTTTATGGTCGCCAAGGCGCTGTAGAAATCGATGAGAGCTACCAAGATATACATGACGAATTTAGTCATCATATTTGCCAAAAATGGGAAGAAATAGCCTTACAAGCTGAATCAGATGATACCCGCGTTTGTCTTATCAGAACCGGCATTGTTTTAGCCAATAATGGTGGTGCTTTGCAAAAAATGTTACCCCCATTCAAGTTAGGCCTTGGTGGCCCCATTGCCAGCGGACAGCAATTTATGTCATGGATACATATTGATGACATGGTTGCAGTTTTACTCGCTGCCATTTACCAAACTTCGCTGTCTGGAGCTATAAATGCCACCGCACCATCGCCGGTGTGTAATCAAGAATTTTCAGAAACCTTGAGCGCTGTGCTCGGGCGTCCGTGTATGTTCAAAGTTCCTGGCTTTGTATTGCGAATATTAATGGGAGAGTCTGCAGATTTAATTTTATATGGCCAGAATGTATTACCAACAAAACTACTCAATAATCATTTTAAGTTTCAATATCCGTCTTTACAGATAGCCTTAAAACAACTATTAGTTATGTCATAAACAACAAATATGAGGCATTAGCTTGAAAGCAGAATTTTTTCCACACGGTAAGTGCAGTTTTGTTGTTGAAGGTAGCATCATTACCATAGATGCTACAGGGCCATGGAATTTAGAGTTCTTTAAACAAATGCACCAAGAACTTTCTAATATTATTTTAAACGACGTTGATTATCACAATTTTGCCATATTACTCATATTAAAAGGTGACTCTTTAGCCACCAAAAATGGCTTAGATTATCATTTAAATTTAGTGCGAAAAGGTCCAACAAAAGCGCTTGCTTTACATTCTGGCTTGAGCGACTCACCAAAAATAACCAAAAGTATTTTCAAGAAGGTCTATGATCAAGCAGGACTTAAAAATCAAATTTTTGACTCAACTGAGGCAGCTAAAGCTTGGTTAACAACCCAATTAACCTAGTACCCTAAATTTTAAACTAATAAATATCCCACCAATCTGGCATTCTTATTGTATTACCCCAGCTAGTGGCTGAGTAATTTTTCAATCATAACTAAATAATTGCAAAATATTAAATCAAAAAGGTGAGCATAAGCTCACCTTTTTTAAATAATTTATCCTACAAAAACTGTTTTATTTCAAATTAAAACGGAATATCGTCATCAAAATCAATTGTTGGTTCTTGTGGGTTTACTTTAGGTGCATTTTGTTGGAAGCCACCTTGCTGCTGAAAACCACCAGACTGTTGCGGCGCTGACTGTTGTTGGAAACCACCTGACTGTTGTGAGCTTGATGGTTGTGCAGCAGGTTGTTGAAAACCACCGCTTTGCTGTGCAGGTTTATTATAAGCCTGTTGTGGCGCCGCTTGCTGGTTAAATCCACCACCTTGTTGTGGAGCAGCAGCTTGTTGTTGAAAACCACCTGATTGTTGCGGTGCAGCTTGTTGATTAAAACCACCTGCGCCAGCACCACTACCACCACGAGAATCTAACATTTGCATAGTACCGTTAAAGCCTTGAACAACAATTTCAGTTGTATATTGATCTTGGCCTTGTTGGTTTTGCCACTTACGTGTTTGCAAAGCACCTTCAATATAAACTTTAGAGCCTTTCTTTAAATATTCGCCGGCAATTTCAGCTAGTTTTCCGAACATTACCACACGGTGCCATTCTGTTTTTTCTTTTTGTTCACCCGTTTGCTTGTCTTTCCAACTTTCAGAAGTTGCAATAGTAAGGTTAGCAACCCCGCCACCATTAGGCATAAAACGTACTTCAGGGTCTTTTCCTAAATTACCTAAAATTATTACTTTATTGACACCAGCCATGAACAAAATCCTATATTTGCAGTAAAGTGATACTTTACTTATTTAACACTACCTAAGCGTCAGCTCGCTCAGAATATTTATTTTTAATAACAATAACCAGATTCTATCACTATGGGTAAAAAATTACGCTAGGTTTACACGATTTTTTTCTGAAATATTTTATCTCTCATAAGCAAATTACTACTTACTTGAATTTAAATATTGCCAGATCAAACTGTGGCTTTTACCACGGCTAATCTTGCGTGATTATAAGTTGTAGTTTTACAAATTATTGAGGCTACTGCTTGTGCTTATTAATCAATAAAATGCGCTTTCATATTACTGATTGTCGCCTCTGAAATTTTTTGTGATTTTTTAGTTTGATGGTCAAAATGCACCATAACAGCCGTACCCGAGGCACACTTTTTATTTTCTTGCCAAGCTTCTTGATAAACATCAAACGAGCTATTACCAATACGGCTAATATAAGTTTTTAATTCAACATCAGCGCCATATTGCAGCTCAGCATGAAATTCTACCGTTGTTTTAGCTAAAATTAATTTCCAATTCTTTAAGTTTAGGTCGGGTGTAAACCATTTAAATACTGGATCTCTAGCACCTTCAAACCACTGTCCAACTACTGTATTATTGATGTGACCTAATCCATCAGTTTCGCAAAATCTTGGTTTTATACTTTCTTTAATCATTATTATTCTCTACATGGTTGTATTGTAATATTTTTATATAAATAACAAGGCATTATGTTTTTTGATATTTCACTTGTTGCATTCGTTTGCAATAAACATAAAAGCACTTAATAAATAAAAATTATCACAACATTCTACAGAGATTTTTCAACAAGGTAATTAAATTAGTCACAGTTTGTTGTATGCTAAGCTCAGATTAATAATAAGAATATAACCATGACAGATTTTATTGAAGTATATCCCAACGCATTAAGTCCAGAGTTTTGTAAAAAATTTATTTTGGACTTTGATAACAGCAAACATAAAGTTGCGGGGCGAACCGGTAGCGGTGTTGATACCACTAAAAAGCTCAGTCAAGATATTTACCTCAATCAACATGCTGAATTTCAGCCTGCACTGCAAACAATTTTACAAGCCTGCGGTGAGCATATTACCGATTATATTGGTAAATATTTTTTTAGCTTAATTGGCGGTATTTCATTAACGGTTCAACACCCTAAAACCAAGCAACCTGTAGTATTAACGGTCGATAATTTTGAAGAAGTAGGCAAGCCAAACTTATTTAACTTGGTAAAGTATTTGTTTAACTTAGCTCCGGTAAACGGTCAACGTTATGAGCAAGGAAAAGGTAATTATGGCTATTGGCACTCAGAGATCTTTCCACAACTTGGCGAGAACAAAGCGCTACATAGAGTGCTACTGTTTATAATTTATTTAAATGACGTTGAGGAAGGCGGTGAAACAGACTTTTATTATCAAAATAAAAGCATTAAGCCTAAAGCAGGCAGTATGATTATTGCTCCATGCGGGTTTACTCATACGCACCGAGGAAATATACCTATTTCATCTAATAAATACGTGCTAACGTCTTGGATGAGCTTTAATCCAGCACAGCAAATTTATACCGCAAGTTAGTATGATGACTTTACTGCGAACAGGCCAATTACTTTAACATTTTATCAAAAAAAAAAGCTATGATGATTTTAGAGTTGCAGCAATATTGAACTGTTAAACTACCTTTAATGGGACTAATTAATATTTTATGGATAAAATAATTATATGTATCGCTGCCTTTTTCATGGGCCATTGCTTTGCAGCACAACCCTTACCCGTATTAACAGTGGCGAGCGAAGAATGGCAAGAATATACCAACGCTGATGGTACAGGTACCTACTGGGATATTGTCAGAGCCGTGTATGGCGAGCAATATCAATTAAAATTCATCTCTACGACGTGGAGCCGTGCCTTAAATTTAGTGGAAACAGGACGAGCAGATGTGCTTGTTGGCAGCTATAAAGACACGAATCGCAAACTAATTTTCCCTCAACATCACCTAGATATTGAATATCCGCTGTACGCAATTTTTGATAAAAACATACATAACATAAGCGAAGCTAATGACCTAGCAGGGCTCACCATCGCGGGTAAAAAAGATTACGACTTACAGAAATTTTTGCCCATCACAAGTCGCTTTTATGGCGTAGAATACATAGATAACATTGTAAGACTGATTGATAAAAAGCGCGTTGACGCCGCTATTTGCTATCGTACAAATTTATATTTAGCAGACCCTGAAAACCGTTTCAGCCACCAAGTTATAGGGACTGAAGAACGATTATATTTGGCCTTTACGCATTCATCTAAAGGCGAAAAGCTGCAAAAACATTATGACCAAGAAATTATCAAGTTGGTTGCAGATGACAAATTAAAACAATACTTCCTTAACGAGGAAGAGTATCTACATGCCGAACTCTATACCCTATTACCACTCCCGCAGCCCTTACAAACGCTCAAGTAAAATTATCGACACACAAATAAAAAAAGCATAATGACATCATTATGCTTTTAAGTGGTAACCTATAAAATTGCTACAAAAAACTAAAAGTTACCGTTAAAGAAAACGTTTTAGTAAGCGATCAACTTGGGTCATACGCAATTTTTTCAGTAATTTACGCGGCTTCTCAGGATAGCTTTTTACACTTTCAATATCTGTTAGCTTACGTACTATTTTTGTGTGTTGGGTAATACGTTGAAATTCAGCATTAAATTTTTCTATCAACTGGCCTTTTGTGTCATCAAGTAAAATGCCATTTTCTAAATCTAGTGCCCATGCTCTCGGATTTAAATTACTGCCCGTTAACAAGTGATAACGTTCATCAACCACTAAACCCTTCAAATGAAAGCTATTATTATCGTGTTGCCAAAGCTTCAGTGATAAAGTGCCATTGTCTAAATATTTTTGACGTCGTGATAAGAAAGTTGCTAACAAACGCTCATAAATATAAGGCACAATCTCAACCGTTGAAAATGTTGCTTCATCGGCGTTATAAAAGTCATTAGCTTTTTTATCCCCCACAATCAAAGTTACCTTTACGCCACGCTTTAGTGCAGCATCTAAATCTCTTAACAAAGGCTTAGGTAAGTTAAAATAAGGTGTAAAAATTACTAAGGTGTTACGACTGCTGCGTACTAAATCTCGAATGACACGATTAAGTTGATTGCCTCTTCGTCCACAACCTACAAACATAGCTGCTTGAATATCAGCACGGTTATTAGCATTTTTATCAGCACTAAACGGGCTATATTTTGATAATTTTAATAACCTAGTTAAACGAAGAATATTGCGTTTTACTATTTTGCTGTCTGGCAACTCGCCCTGATTTAATAGCGGTGCCAAACTTGAATCAATAAAGTAACGTTGAAGATACTGACAAAAATTATCCGCTAGCGCTTGGCTATTTAAGCGGTAGTAGCGATCAAGACGATAACGCTCGGTTTGCTGCAAGTAAACATCGTTAATACTCGCGCCGGTATAAAGCAGCACGTTGTCGATCACCATACCTTTTAAATGTAAAACGCCAAGTAATTCTTTGCGCTTTACCGGCACACCATAAATATTAATCGACACTTTATGTTGCTGTTCAAGCGCTAAATAGAGGTCACGATTACCGCCAGATTCTTTTTCACCAATTAAACCACGTTGTGCGCGATGAAAATCAACGAACAAACAAATGTCTAATGTTGGGGTTTGTTGTTTGGCGTTGTATAAAGCATCAAGTACTTCTCTGCCAGCCGCATCGTCTTGAATATAAAGCGCAGAAATGTAAATACGTGATTTTGCTTGGGCAATTTCTGCCAATAGTAGTTGCTTAAAGTCAGCTGCACTGTGGGCAATATCTATATCTGTGGCGGCAATTCCAGCGGTAGAATTAACGGTGACCATATTATCGGTTATCCGCTAGCACGATGGCTAAATTAGTTGTTTTATTATTATTCATTCAATTTAGATAACTATTTTTTCAAAGTAAACTGAGCTAATTGTACCGCAAGATCTTCTGCGAGTTGAGAAATATTAATGTCCGCATGCGCAACACTTTAACTATATTGCCGTAAACTATCACTATTGTTAATTATATTGACCTGTTTTTTGCTCATAACCAACAAATTAAGGTGCTATTCAAGCTTTTATAGCGCTTGAACAACACCTTAATTTTTTGAGTGAGGCATTTAAAGTTATATTGTTGCTGCGAGTTCTGCTGCTTGTCTAATAGCTCTTTTTGCATCAAGCTCTGCAGCAACATTTGCCCCGCCAATCAGGTGTGCTTTTACGCCTTGAGCTTGCAGCTGGTTATAAAGACTGCGTTCAGACTCTTGTCCTGCACAAATAATAATGTTGTCTACTTTCAGGGTTTGTTGCTCACCATCAACAGAAATAACTAATCCTTCATCATTAACTTCTTGATAAGTAATACCTGCCAGCATTTTCACCCCATTTTTTTGTAATGTAGATCTATGAATCCAACCAGTAGTTTTACCTAAACCTGCTCCTACTTTACTGGCTTTACGTTGTAGTAGGTAAATTTCACGACTTGGCGCTTCTTGAACAGGGTTACCTGATAAACCCCCATTTTCTTGATAGTTTTTATCTACGCCCCAACTTTTTAACCATTTGTCAGGGTTTGTCGTCAACGACTCTTCTTCAACTAAAAATTCAGCAACATCGAAACCAATACCCCCTGCGCCAATAATAGCAACGCGCTTACCTATAGGTTCTTTATCGCGTAATACTTGAATATAAGATTTTACTTTTTCGTGATCTATACCTTTTATATCCAACGCTCTGGGTACAATGCCCGTTGCGAGTACAATTTCATCAAAGCCGGCAGCAGCTAACTGCTCTGCGCTTTGTTCTTGATTTAAATGTAGTGTAATACCAAGCAATTCAATTTGCTTATTAAAGTAACGCAAGGTCTCAAAGAACTCTTCTTTACCCGGTATTTGTTTGGCATAGTTGAACTGGCCGCCAATTTCACTACCACGGTCAAATATTTCAACACTATGACCACGTTGCGCGGCATAAACACTAAACGCTAAGCCTGCAGGGCCAGAACCCACAACGGCTATTTTCTTCTTAGCCGTTGTTTTTTCAAAAGTCAGTTCGGTTTCATAACACGCGACTGGGTTAACTAAACATGACGCACGTTGCTGGTTAAACACGTGATCTAAACACGCTTGGTTACAACCAATACAGGTATTAATTTCATCACTTTTATTTGCTGCAGCTTTAGCGACAAAGTTTTCATCCGCTAAAAATGGTCGCGCCATCGACACCATATCAGCTTGTCCTGAAGACAGTATTTTTTCTGCCACTTCAGGGGTATTAATGCGGTTTGTGGTAATTAATGGTACAGATACCTCTTTTTTCATTCGCTCGGTGATCCAAGTAAATGCGGCACGAGGCACTGAAGTTGAAATAGTAGGAATACGCGCTTCGTGCCAGCCAATACCGGTATTAATTAATGTCGCACCTGCGGCCTCAACCGCTTTTGCCATAGTAACTACATCTTGCCAGCTATTGCCGCCGTCAACTAAATCAAGCATGGATAAACGGAATATTATAATAAAATCGTCACCAGCACTTGCTCGCACAGCGCGAATAGTTTCAATTGCTAAGCGCATTCTATTTTCAATGCTGCCGCCCCATTCATCGGTACGTTTATTGACTTTTACACAGCTAAATTGGTTAATGAGATAACCTTCAGAACCCATAATTTCAACACCGTCATAACCCGCTCTTTTTGCCAACTTTGCCGAATGGGCAAAATCTTTAATCGTGCCTTTAATTTGGCGTACTGACATTGCTTTAGGCGTGAAAGGATTAATCGGTGACTTAACTTTACTGGCTGAAACACTAAACGGGTGATACGAATATCGGCCTGCATGTAATAACTGCAAACAAATTTTTGTTGGATATTTATGAACAGCTTCGGTGATTTTTTTATGCTTACCTACGTGCCAAAATTTACTCAGCTCACAACCCATAGGCGCTAAACGCCCCCGTAAATTTGGGCTAATACCGCCAGTAACAATCAAACCTACACCGCCTTTTGCGCGCGCTTGATAGAATGCTGCGAGTTTATCAAAACCGCCTTTTTCTTCTTCAAGACCGGTATGCATTGAGCCCATTAAGGTTCTGTTAGCTAAGGAGGTAAAGCCTAAATCTAATGGCGCTAATAAATGTGGAAAGGCAGCATTATCATTCATATTAAGTCACTTTTTGGTTGTTATTCTAATTGATAGCAATGGTATTGTGTAAAGCTAGTTCATATTTTTTGGTCGAACCAATGAGTATATAAAATATCTGCTACTAAGGTAAAACTCAAGCTTTATTTTGACACCTGTCAGATAGGGGTGTCAGTGATTGAATGTAAGATAGCTCAAAGCACGGGTTTACTTTCACTATATTCTCAGTATGCTGCGTTAAAGCAATACGGAGCAGCATTAGGGAGAATCTTTATTTACCTCGATAAAACTATCATTATTAACCAAGTAACTAAACAGCTGACACAAGAATTAGCGCTCGCATTAGTTGCAGCAAATAATGCTCATAAAGCCGCTACCGACGATCAATCCGTGGCAGAAACACAATACGACACCTTAGCTATCGAGCAAAGTTATTTGGCAGAGGGCCAATCAAGGCGGGTGGATGAAATTAAATACGCCATCAAACGCTTACAAAATATCCCTTTAGAAGCGTTAAAGCCTAAGCAGAAGATAAATATAGGTTCAGTCGTACAGTTAGAAAAAGATATTGATAAAAAGCAGTGGTTTTTTCTTGCGCCAGTAGCTGGCGGTTATCGCTGCAAGTTAACTCTAGTTAACGATACTATTAATATCGTTGTTATTACGCCAGAGTCACCTTTAGGCGCTGGCATGATGGGAAAAGTTCTAGACGATGAAGTAAATATAAAAATAGCCGAAAAGCGTATTGCTGATTTCATCATTATGGTGAATTAAAACGCATTTTTCGGCTTGATATGACTGCTTTAAGCGTAACTACTATTCATTAAGTAAGGCTTTTATGCTCGGAAGATCAGCGATTTTGTCATCTACTTTTAAATATGCAACTGCTTCTTCATGCATGATAGTTGCTTCAATTACGCCGGGCATTTCACTGAGTTTCAGTGCGATTTCACGTGCTTTTTCATCATTAATAATACTGGTTGAAAAACTATAAGCCTTAGATTTTTTCAACGGCTTCATGCCCAATGTTAACAGCAACCAAACTAGCGCAAATAAACCGGTAACAAGAAATATAGTTTGCTCACCAAATTCGCCGGCAATAAAACCACCTAAAATACCGCCAGCAAAAGCACCTAAAAACTGGCTGCTAGAATATATTCCCATCACACTACCTTTAACACCGGCAGGTGCAATGCGCGATAATATTGACGGCATGGTCGCTTCTAAATAATTAAAAGCGGTAAAAAACATCATCACTAATACAATTAATGTTGTCATGCTAGTTGGCAGGTACCAAAGCAATAATAAAGCTAACGTTAGCAAGGCAACAGCGGCGCTAAACATTTGGGTTTCTTTTTGCTTTTTCAATCCAATGATCATAAAGGGTACCATCAAAAAAAATGAGCCTATTAGCGTCGGTAAATAAAGCTGCCAATGCTGTTCAAGCGCTAAACCATTAGCGACAAATTGCTTGGGCAAAGTAACAAAACAAGCGGTTAACGCCATGTGTAAAATGAATACACCCCAATTTAAACGTGACAGTTGCCCATCACGAATTAAGCTACCTAGTTTTGATGGCAGGGCAACATTGTCACCTTTTGGCGCGGTATTAATTGAATTAGGTACTATAAATTGGATGGTTAGCATGGCAAAAATCGTTAATATAGCAATAAACCAGAACAAACCACTTAAACCAAATGCCTGTGCGACTATCGGGCCAATAATCATCGCGATAGTAAACGATAGACCAATAAACATGCCGATAGTTGCCATGACTTTGGGGCGCTGTTCCTCACGACTTAAATCTGCCGCTAATGCTAATATTGCGCTGGCAATCGCGCCTGTGCCTTGCAACGCACGACCAAGCACTACGCCATAAATAGTGTCTGACATTGCTGCTACAACACTACCGAGAAAAAATATGACTAATCCCGCTAAAATTACCGGTTTACGACCAAATTTATCCGATAAAATTCCCATCGGAATTTGTAGCAACGCCTGCGTTAAACCATAAGCACCAATCGCTAAGCCAAGCCAAATAGGGCTATAGCCGATAAGTTCTTCACCGTAAATGGCAAAAACAGGCAAAATCATAAACAAACCTAGCATCCGCAAGCCGAACACTGACGCCAGCGATATGGCGGCCTTTTTCTCGATACTATTTAAACCGGATGCACTCATGAAGGTTGTTAACTCTTAATTTGTTGGGAGCGGGCATATAAACGGGCATATCTTAACACGGCTTCCGAATGAACAAAAACAGAGATTTAAGATGAATTAGGATTAAAAATTGTGCGATAATGTTCGGTTCTAACTTTATGCTCAGATAGTAACAACGTTTAGTGTAATTGACTGTAAAAACAACCTTATTTGGTGAATGTTTTATGGTTAATCGTTATGTTAAATCTTGGTATAACATAAGGTAATTTACAATCAGTCTGATCTTTGCATACAAATATTTCGTATAACGATTCTCGGGCGTTAACTGGTCAAAAAGTCATTATGAAGAAAATTGAAGTCAGGGGTGCGCGCACTCATAACTTAAAGAATATTAATGTAGATATTCCTCGCGATAAGCTAGTTGTTATCACAGGTCTTTCCGGCTCAGGCAAATCTTCATTAGCCTTTGATACTTTATACGCTGAAGGGCAAAGACGTTATGTAGAATCACTTTCTGCTTATGCTCGCCAGTTTTTATCCTTGATGGAAAAGCCCGATGTTGACCATATCGAAGGCTTGTCTCCTGCTATTTCAATTGAACAAAAATCGACTTCACATAACCCGCGTTCAACCGTGGGTACTATCACCGAGATATACGATTATCTGCGTTTGCTTTATGCCCGCGTAGGTGAACCGCGTTGTCCGGATCACCATCTACCACTAGCTGCACAAACTATTTCTCAAATGGTCGATCGGGTTTTAGAACTCGACGAAGGCACTAAAGTTATGGTGCTAGCACCTGTGCTACAAGACCGTAAAGGTGAGCATGTAAAATTATTAGATAGCCTTGCCGCACAAGGTTATATTCGTGCCCGCATTGATGGTGAAGTCTGTGATTTATCAGATCCACCAACGCTAGAGTTACATAAAAAGCATACGATTGAAGTGGTTGTTGACCGCCTTAAAGTGCGTGAAGACATTCAATTACGCCTTTCTGAATCTTTCGAAACCGCACTTTCACTTACCTCAGGTACAGTAAAAGTCGGCTTTATGGATGACCCTAAAAGAGAGGAGCTCGTTTTCTCGGCTAATTTTGCCTGTTCTAAATGTGGCTACAGCATGCAAGAATTAGAACCACGCTTGTTCTCTTTCAACAACCCAGCAGGGGCATGCCAAACTTGTGATGGTTTAGGCAATCAACAATATTTTGATAAAAGTCGCGTAATTACCAACCCAGAATTAAGTTTAGCCGGTGGCGCTATTCGTGGTTGGGATAAGCGTAATTTTTATTATTTTCAAATGCTGCAAGCCTTAGCTGAACATTATCAATTTCCCCTAGAATTACCCTTTAGTGAATTAGATGAGAAAACTCAACAACTGATTTTAAAAGGCAGTGGTAAACAAGAAATTGAATTTAAATACATGAATGATCGTGGTGATATTGTTATTCGCAAACATCCGTTTGAAGGTATTTTAAATAATATGGATCGCCGATATCGCGAAACCGAATCTAACGCGGTGCGAGAAGAGCTATCTAAATATCTTAATAGCCAAAGCTGCCCTGACTGTAAAGGTAGCCGATTACGCCTAGAAGCACGTAATGTATTTGTTGGTGATACGCCATTAACTGAAGTAGCTGAATATGCCATTGCTGACGCCTTAACATTTTTTCAAGGATTAGAGTTAACAGGGCAAAAAGGACAAATTGCCGAAAAGATTCTTAAAGAAGTTTGCGACCGTTTAGGCTTTCTAGTTAACGTCGGCTTAAATTATCTTAACTTGTCCCGCGCTGCTGGTACGTTATCAGGTGGTGAAGCACAGCGTATTCGTTTAGCTAGCCAAATTGGTGCCGGTTTAGTGGGGGTAATGTACGTTTTAGATGAGCCGTCAATTGGTTTGCATCAACGTGATAATGAACGTTTATTAGAAACCCTTATCCATTTACGTGATTTAGGCAATACTGTTATCGTGGTGGAACACGACGAAGATGCTATTCGCGCCGCTGACTATGTTATTGATATTGGACCTGGCGCAGGCGTTCATGGTGGTCATATTATTGCCGAAGGTAATGTTGACGATATTTTAGCGTGTGAAGACTCACTTACTGGCCAGTACCTATCGGGTAGAGAGCGCATTGAAATACCTAAAACCAGAATACCGTTTGATAAAAAAAATGTAGTTGAGCTTAAAGGCGCTACCGGCAATAACTTAAAAAATGTTGATTTAGTTATTCCAAATGGCTTAATGACCTGTGTTACTGGCGTGTCAGGCTCAGGAAAGTCAACCCTGATTAACGATACCTTATACAAGCTTGCTCACATTGAATTAAATGGTGCAACCACACAAGAACCCGCGCCACATAAAGAGGTTATCGGTTTAGATTTACTCGATAAAGTTATCGATATTGACCAAAGCCCAATTGGGAGAACACCGCGTTCTAATCCTGCAACTTACACCGGTATTTTTACCGCCATTCGTGATATTTTTGCAGCTACGCAAGAATCACGCTCACGGGGTTATAAACCGGGTCGCTTTAGCTTTAATGTTAAGGGGGGACGCTGTGAAGCGTGCCAAGGTGACGGCTTAATTAAAGTTGAAATGCATTTTTTGCCCGATGTATATGTGCCTTGTGATGTCTGTAAAAGTAAGCGTTATAACCGTGAAACCTTAGAAGTAAAATACAAAGGCAAGAGCATTCATGAAGTGCTAGATATGACCATCGAAGATGCTTTTGAATTTTTCTCACCTATTCCAGCCGTAAGACGAAAATTACAAACTTTAATGGACGTTGGTTTGAGTTATATCAAGCTTGGACAATCCGCGACAACACTTTCAGGCGGTGAAGCACAACGGGTTAAATTGTCTAAAGAACTCTCAAAGCGAGATACGGGTAAAACTCTTTATATTCTAGATGAGCCCACCACGGGTTTGCATTTCCACGATATTAAACAGTTATTGCATGTGATCCACCGCTTACGTGATCATGGTAATACCATTGTGGTGATTGAGCATAATTTAGATGTAATAAAAACCGCTGATTGGGTAATAGATTTAGGTCCAGAAGGCGGTGCAGGTGGTGGCGAAATATTAGTTACCGGTACACCAGAGCAAGTTGCTAAACATAAAGGCTCGCATACTGCGCGTTTCTTAAAGCCGTTATTAGCCAAAGAGAAATCAGCTAAAAAGTGACATAAGAATCAATCGTGATGACTTTCCTAAAGGCTTGTTTTTTGTAACAAGCCTTTTTTGTATCTAGCATCTGATAGAAGTTATGTTTAATATGACTAATCTCAATTGAATGAAAATCTAAAGCAGTAGGTTAAATGACTAATAAAAAAAATAATAATGTGCCTTGGCAAAACCCGCTAATTTATTTACTGGCCTTTTCTAGTGGCTTTTGCATTATGGGCATTGAGCTATTAGGCGGCAGAATTTTAGCGCCATTTTTCGGTAGTAGTGTGCATATTTGGGGCAGTATAATCACAGTATTTATGCTGAGTTTATCTTTTGGCTATTTAGCCGGTGGCAAATTGTCCACAAAAAACGCGTCTTTAAATCGCTACGGGCTAATTTTCATCTTTGCCGGTATCGCTGTTTTGCCAGTGGCATTTTCTTCAGAATGGTTAATGGAGGCTATTTTCCTTGCTGTTGAAGATACCCGTTATGGCTCTCTCCTCGCGTCAATGGCCTTGTTCTTTGTGCCAACAGTCATCCTGGGCATGATTTCACCTTACTCGGTACGCTTGTTAGTTACCGATAAAGATAAAAGTGGCCAAGTCGCCGGTTTTCTCTACTTTGTATCAACGCTAGGCAGTGCACTAGGTACTATTATTACCTCTTTCTATTTGGTTTTACTGTTTGAGGTTAACGACATCATTATGGTGTTTAGCACTGCTCTTATTGTGCTTGGTGTCAGTGCGATGATTTTCAATCGTGTAAATCAGCAAAAAAACAATAGTAATAATAGTTCGATTACCCTGCAGGAAGCAGCACATGAATAAATTATCTTTTACTCTCCTTATCGGTGTTGTCAGTGCTTTGCTCATAAGCTTAGGCCTAAGTACGAAAGTAATTGCCAAAACTATCCACAGTGAACGTTCGTTATATCGCAACATATTAGTCGAGGAGAACAAAGGCTTACGCTGCTTAAAGTTCAATGTGAGAAGCACAAAAACTCAGCAAAGCTGTATGTTAGTGGACGACCCACAACGCTTAGTTTTTAACTACACCAAAATGTTATTTTCGAGTTTATTAATAAATCCTAACCCTGAGCGTATTTTAATTATTGGTTTAGGCGGTGGCACTATGTCGAATGCCTTACACCACATTTATCCGAAGGCTACCATTACCAATGTTGAAATTGATCCAGCGGTAATTAAAGTCGCACGCAACTACTTTAGCTTTTTAGAAAACGACCATATTACTGCAGTGGCACAAGACGGACGTATTTTTGTTAAACGCGAGTCGATTAAGAAACAAAAATACGATTGGATAATCCTCGACGCTTTCAATGGTGACTACATACCCGAACATTTAATGACACAAGAGTTTTTACAAGAAGCTAAAAACTTACTCAGCGAAAACGGTGTGTTAGCAGCAAATACATTTTCGGTCAGTGATTTGTACACTTACGAATCGGCGACTTATAAATCTGTATTTGGCGATTTCTTTAACGTTAGAAATAGTAACAACAGTAATCGCATCATATTAGCCAGTGCTAAGCCCTTGCCTACCCATGATATTATAGCGGCACGCGCTAAAGCCTTGAGCGAGAAATTATTACCATTTAATGTCGATATCACTGAAATTAGCCGCCAAATGATTTCAACAACCACAACTCAAGATTGGCCGAAAAACTCACCAGTATTAACCGATCAGTATTCGCCAGCAAACTTATTGAATTTAAAAAATTAAGCGTAGATAGTAGGGTTAAAGTGGCATAGGCTGTTAAAAATATTAAGTTTTATCAGGCTCGCCTATGCCCAGTTTTAATTCATGCATGTAATCAACTAGTGCTTGATGATCAGCAGATGAAGATTTCCTAAGTGCAGCAGCTACGCCTTGTTGATCTGCAATTGAGCGATGCTGACCCAGCTTAGCTTTGGCGTCAATAATATCGATTGAAATTTTAAAGCCAACGATACCTTTAGATAATTTTTTTTGATAATCTGCACTTACCACATCACGCTTAACTAGCAACTCAGGTTCATATTTGTGCATAAGCGAATCAAGTGCTTGTGTCGTATCATCTGCACTGAGTATTTCAGCACAACCTTTGATATGTATTGCCGCATAGTTCCATGTGGGTACCGCAGGTTTATTGTGATACCAAGTTGGAGAAATGTAGCCATGCGGGCCATTAAATATCACTAAGTGCTGTTTAACAATATCTTCAGCAAGTTCACGCCAATGTGGATTATTTCGAGCAAAGTGCCCGATTAAACAATGATTACTACGATCTAACATTAATGGTAAATGACTCGACTGCAGAGACGGAGATACTAATGTTGCAAAACTATATTTTTCAATAAATAAAAAGATTTGTTCTTGCTCAGTTAAGCGCCATTTTTCTTCAACATGCATAATACCGAATGACCTTTTATTCAGATAAAATTAATTTTTCTTTTTCAAACTTAAGCGTTTTTTACCTGTTGATGTTGCTACTGGTTTTTTCACATCGATACGAGTTAAGGTGCGTGAAGAAGCCGGTGATTTAGACGTAATGGTTTTATTGGCGTGCTTAATATCTGTAATGTCGACTTTTGCAGCGTCATGATTAATTTCTACTTCAGTAAAATCATCTTCATTAGCTTCTCGCTCAATAAAGTCATCATCGAGCGCGGTTTTACGAGAACCTGCCACCGCGGTATTTATCTCAGCCATTTCACTCGCAGTTAAGTCGCGCCATTCTCCTGGACGCAACTTACCAAGCTCGACTTGCATAATGCGCGAACGCTGCAGTTCGATAACTTCATAATCAAGGTATTCACACATACGACGAATTTGTCGATTCAGACCTTGAGTGAGAATAATACTAAATACAAATTTACTCTCAGGTTTAACAATGCAGGTCTTGGTGATGGTGCCTAAAATTGGAACGCCTTTAGACATACGTTCAATAAAACGTTCACTAATCGGCTTATCAACTTTTACGATATATTCTTTATCGTGAGCGTTTTCAGCACGCAGTATTTTATTAACAATGTCACCGTCACTGGTGAGAAAAATCAAGCCTTCTGATGGCTTATCTAAACGGCCGATAGGAAATATACGTTTAGTATGGCCAATAGCGTCAATAATATTACCTTTAACATGTCGCTCTGTCGTACAGGTAATACCTACTGGCTTGTTATAAGCAATATAAACACGGTCAGTATGATTACTGTCGCTGGCTTTAATCTCATTACCGTCAATACAAACTCTATCGCCTGAAACAACTTTAGTACCAAGCTCTGGTACTTTGCCATTAATGGTGACACGATTATTTTCGATTAACTTATCGGCAAATCGACGCGAACAATAACCTGAGTCGCTAATATATTTGTTGAGACGTTTTTCGTAACTTGACACTGGCTATCCTAAATAAGAGCAGTAAATAATTGTAAGTTCTACATTTGATTAAAGCTATTTTACCTAACTTTTGTCACACTGTAGAGTAATGATATTAAAAGCCGTTAAAAACCCTCTAAACAACCGTATTAATAAGGTGTAAATATGAAAATAGTCACATTTGGTGCCAGCACCAGTAGTAAATCAATCAATAAGCAACTTGCCAAGTATGCAGGGTATTTAGCTACTGAAGTTCAGGCAAATATTAAAGTAGAGGTTCTCGACTTAAACGACTTTGAATTACCACTATTTAGCCAAGACAAAGAAGCTGAGCTAGGCCAGCCTGAAGCAGCAAAAGCTTTCTTTGATAAGCTAGGTGAAAGTGATGCCATTATCATTTCATTTGCTGAACATAACGGCAGTTACAGTGCCGCCTATAAAAATTTATTTGATTGGACCTCACGGATTAATCAAAAACTTTTTCAAAGTAAGCCGATGTTATTACTAGCAACATCTCCTGGGCCAGGCGGAGCAGCTAGTGTGTTAGCCGCAGCATTAGGTTCAGCGCCTTATTTTGCTGGAGATGTGAAAGCCTCATTATCTGTGCCAAGCTTTTTTGATAACTTTGACATGGAAAATACTAAGTTAACTAACGATGAGTTGCATCAGAAATTAACGGCCGCTGTAAAACTTTTAATAGCATAACCGCAAACCAAGACCTAAAGATGAGTTTTAAGGCTTTAGGTCTTACCGCTTTATTTATCTTTTTCTGTAGTGTTACTCTTCATATTATCTTTTACATTTTCATTAACGATCACGTTGGGTTGTTTGGGTTTATTTTCAACTTTAATTGTTCCACCTCTATTGCTAAGTGACAAAGAGCCACAAGCAGAAAGTGTCAATATCATTATTGATAACATTAATAGTGACTGATTTACTTTCATTTCTTACTCGTTAATTTTTACTGATACACTCATTTTGGCCAATTGTTTATCATGATATTTAGCTAAAACAATAATTGAAATAATTGCCCCTAATAACGCTAATGCCATATCCGACTGTGTATCCCAAATATAACCTTGTGTACCCAAAAATGCTTCAGCATTTTCACCTGAAGCTACGGCAACCCACCATTCTATCAATTCATAAAATGCGCTAAAGGCTAGGCAAATAGATACAATTATAAAGTTTAACCACGCGGTACCATTAACAATGCCTTTGCGAATAAGAATTTCACGGGCAAGCAAAGCGGGCACAAAACCTTGGAAAAAATGCCCTACTTTGTCGTAATTATTACGCTCAGAACCCATCCAATTAGCGATGGTATCGAACAATGGAACCTCGGCATAGGTATAGTGGCCGCCAACCATTAATACGATGCAATGCAATAATATAAAATTATAAAGTAAACGCGTTAGCGGGAAACGCTTGAAACTTATCGCCATCAGCACTAAACCGATAAGCGCCGGTAATACTTCTAAAAACCAAGTAAATTGATCTTTTGGCCCAATACCTGACCAAGTTAAGACGACAAAAAAGAGCGTTAACCAGAGAATTTTTAACATTTTACTCACCATTTAATCAATGAAAGAACCCTAGCCAGGCAGTAGTGGAATCTTAAATGGCGGTGTAGACAATATAACCACCAAAAATAAAAGAGAACACACCGCAAAACCGAAACATAGCGCTAAATTTCTGCGCTGACCACAAGGCAAATTTTCGGTGTTTCTTAGCGCCAATTACCAGTAAAAATATTGCGGCAAATATCATTAAGTAACCCAGTGCCGCATTTATTGTTGGCGCCGACGTCAGTGCTGAGTAATAAATAAAAATCCCACCAAAACATAAGCGACTCATAATTTCGAAAGCATGAAAATATCTTTGTTGGCTAAACTTAATAATACTATCCGAAAAAGCCTGTGGATTTATGATCATCAACACACTTAACGCTATCATCGTGAGACCAAATATAATGATAAATATCATAGGAAAAATTGCCTGCATTTAATATTACGCTTGCTTGTAATAACTTCCTTTAGGCGCGGCACCAAATAAACTCATTGCCGCTTGCATATCTTCTTGGGGATAATGAGTAATAGCAAGCTGATGGCTTTCAATGCAATCCCAACGTTCAATTATCATAAATTGATCCCCATGCTCATGATGCTTTAATAATTCACAAGAAACACAACCTTCAGCACCTGAGATATAAGGCACTAATGCTTGTAAAAAAGCAAAAAGTTCAGCTGACTTTTCTGCAGCGGCAGTAAATTCATTAACCCGTACTATGCTCATAGTATCCTCTCAATTATGATTATTTATTTTAACTTAGGGCTTATCTTTAAAGTTGCAAGCAGATTAACAACTTCATCTTTATCATACAATGCGCCAAAATCAGTCGTAAACTCAGTAATTTGTTCAGTGCTTGGGAAGGTAAAATAATCACCTTGCTGAGTTTGAACAAAGGTCGCTATTTCATCACCACTAGCAAGCGAATTAATCGCTTTTTCAATCAACTGGCAGCCGCCAATATACAAAGACAACACATGCCAAAGGTAAGACTTGTCTTGCACTTGCAATGTTGAATGAGCAATAACTCGGCCGGTATCTATCGTACTGTCATCTATAAAGTGTAAACTCGTTGACAGTTGCTCATCGCTATTTAATAAAGCCCAAAACGTAGCCATAACACCACGATAGTCAGGCAACTTTCCAGAATGTAAATTTATAACACCATGTTTTGCCAAATCAATTATCGGCTTTTTTAAGATAACTCCATAACGAATAGAAATAATTAAGTCAGCTGAAAGTGACTGAATTTTTTCGACACCATCTACTGAATTTATCTGATTTAAAGTTTCGATTGCAACACCGTATTGCTGAGTGATTTCAGCATAGGTTTTAAACATTAGCGACTTTTTAGTACTGTCAGGCAACTGTTCAAGAATCCGATAAACATCGTGTTGTTCAAATTGCGTTAACGCCTGTAATGCCTGCGGGCGTGTGGAATTACTTCCCACTTTACTAGACAAAAACACCTGAATATTATGCGCCCGTAATACTGGCATTAATAAATTTAATGCTAAGTTGCTGGCAATGTCATTATTCAGTAATAAAACAATGTTCATGGAGCTAATTCCTGCAATTGTTATTTAACTCGACTAGGCTCGAAAGTTGGATAATGGGGTAAATCAGCAGTAAAATCTTCCCAACTAGCTTTCGAGTCGACAAAATTATGTGACATCGGCCGCTCAATAATCTCGGAATCAACTATCCCTAATCGTACACGAATTCTTAATTTATCTTGCTCATTACTACTATAAATTGGACTACCACAATGTTGACAAAAATAACGTGTTCGTCCAGGTTTTAACGAAAAGGCAGATAATGCTTGTTGACCTTTTTCAATAATAAAATCGGCACTATTAACAAAGCCGTTGGTAGCATAAGCAGTGCCTGAATTTTTACGACAGAGCGAACAATGACAATGAATAATGTCGCTTATTCCACCTTTAATTGAAATTTCGACCGCGCCACACAAACATTTACCTGAATACATTTACAACGTCCATTTTTAACGATTCACTTTGTCACAGCTTAGCTAATTGACGATGAATTTATACACTTAATTGCTTCATCATATAATATCTACAACCAGTTTTGGGGTAGCCTTGCTGCGTCCACTGCACTTGATAACCGTGCTTTTCATAAAATGGCATAGCTTGAAAGTTCAAGGTGTCGAGTAAGACTTTATTGCAACCACGAGCCTGAGCCGCTTGCTCTATTTTATGCAATATTTTGCTACCCACTTGCTGTCCTCGCAAAGTATCTGAAACCCATAAAGTGTTGATCATCAGCCAATCACCAAAAGTTCGACCTGCGGCACCGGCAATAACGTCACCATTTTCATCATTCAACTTCACGGCAATTGCTTTCCGCTCACTCACTTCCCAATGCGCCCAGTTAAATTCAGCAATTTTTTCATCTAAAAATGCAATTAGCTCTGCTTCAGGGTTTTCAATCACTTCAATGTTCAACGCTTCATTCCAATAAATTATATAAATTGCTTTTTTAACTAAGTTGTTATCAATGCGATGTCGTTCTTAATATTTTTATAAACTATTTAATAACATCAACTCTTTTGGATGTGGCTTCATATAATATGACTCGGTAATATAGTCATGTGGGAAGCGTCGAAAATGATGGCGTAATAATGTTATTGGCACAATCAATGGCAGCAAACCATTACGATATTGATCAATAATATCGACGAGTTCAGCTTTATCATCAGTACTGATAGAATTTTTTAAATAGCCTTGCAGATGTTGTAAGGTATTCACGTGGCCTTTGCGACTAGCTCTTAGCTTTAATAACGTCATCATTTTTGTTAAGTATTGTGGTAACACTTCACTAGGCTCTTCACCATGAGCTTGTGCTAACCAATGACCTAGCTCTTTCGCCATCGCTTGACTATGGCTCATAAAAATATATTTATGCTGGGCATGAAAACGATTCAAGGTTTGTAATGAAAACCCTTCTGCTGCCAGCTTTTGCCAACGCGCATAAATAAACACCCGTTGAATAAAGTTTTCACGTAATATTGCATCACCTAATCGACCCTCTTCTTCGACCGGTAAATCTGGAAAGTTTTCCATCAATTTTTGTGCGTAAATACCAACACCAATACGATCTGGCATATCACCTTTATATAATCTCACACGCTCCATACCGCAACTAGGTGAATCTTTTTTTAAGATATAACCACTAAGGTTTTGTTGCCACGGCTTTTGCTCTTCAGCACAATCTTTAAGCCGTTCCGTTACATCTAAATCTGGATTTTTTGAACCGACACAATGCACCTTGTCATCTAGCAAGACCAATCGAATGGTTTCACGAGGAATACCTAATCCAATTTCAACTTCTGGGCAAAAGGGAATAAAATCGAAATACTCACTTAAGGTATTATTAATATATGAGTTGTTTTTGTGGCCAGAGTCGAATCGCACTTTGTGACCCAATAAGCAGCTACTAATGCCAATTGATATTTTGTTATCCATGCTTATTTCCCTATTACTAAATTTTTATATTTTGTTTAATTTAAGTATAACTAAAAGCCTAATCAAGTTAATCATTTAAATACGATTTAAACGATATCGCCACTCTGTGCATTCATAAACCTACGATATTGCTTACATTGATGTAAGTACTACTTTTTACCAGGAATAAAAAACTGACCGTTCTTCGACGTGCTTGGATGCACTAATGCCTAGAAAGACAGGATGTCTGAACATAAAAAAGCCCGGAAATACCGGGCTTTATCAACATGAGCTACGAGAAAATTAAACGCTATTTCTCAAAATAAAACTTAGCACGCTTATTATCGTAGTTACCCACTTCATTCATCGTTTCAGCATTATACAAACGGCCATTAACCATGGTGTAGATAACTTTGTCTGACAAACGAATATCTTTACTCACATCGCCATCAACCACTAAAATATCCGCAAGTTTACCGACTTTTATCGACCCTAATTGGCTATCTAAACCTAAGGTGTGTGCTGGTGCAATGGTTGCTGTACGAATAGCATTCAATGGCGTCATGCCACCTTGTGCCATCATCCACATTTCCCAATGCATAGCTAAACCTTCACGTTGACCATGACCACCAGAGTTCACCACAACACCTAAGTCTTGAAGCTCTTTCGCGACTTTTGCAACATTAATGTGGTTGTAATGATGATGTGGCGCTTTAGTTCGACGCATTGAACGTGGGTCTAAGAACTCGCTTGGTACATATTGGCTCAAACGCGGATGTTGCCAAACGTTTGTGGTGTCATACCAAAAATGTTCACCTGAAATACCACCGTAAGCTACGCCCATCGTTGGCGTGTAGGCCATTTCAGATTGCGACCATAATTGCTTAATATCATCATAAATTTTCGCGGTCGAAATTGAATGCTCTAACGTCGTATGGCCATCAACAATCATAGATAAATTATGTTGTAGTAATGAGCCGCCTTCAGGAACGACTAAGATTTGCGCTTCACGCGCGGCTTGTATCATTTGTTGACGTTGATTACGGCGCGGTTGGTTATAGCTTTTAACACTAAATACACCGGCTTTTTTCAAACGTTCAATATGAAATTTCGCATCGTCTAAACTATCAACATGCGAAGTATAACCGGCGGCGGTGGCACCGTATAAAATACTACCGGTAGAGAATAAACGAGGACCGACAATATCACCGGCTTTTTGCATTTCGCTAGCAGCAAAAAACTCAGTGGTGTCGTTTGACGGATCGTGAATCGTAGTTACCCCTAATGCCAAACCTGCATAGTTTTTCCAGTTTTGCTGTGGAATAATTTCATTACTACCTTGAGGGCCATGCGCATGTGCATCAATCAAACCCGGCATAATCGACTTACCCGTAACATCAATAACTTTAGCATTTGACGGAATATCTACTTGCCCGTTTTTGCCAACCGCAATAATTTTATTACCCTCGACAACTACAACGCCGTTTTCGATTATTTGTTCACCTTCCATCGTGATAACTTTACCGCCAACAAAAGCGATACGACCAGAAGGTTTATCAGCCTTTTCTTTAAAGCCTAAATAAGTTTTAAGTGGTTCAGGTGTTGACGATTCTGTCGCCTGCTCTTCGCTGTTATCAGCGTCATTGTCTTCAATATCAGTCTTAGCAACGACTTTATTGTCGGTTATATCAAATAAACCACCCACACTTGCTTGATATAAATCTGGCCCTAAACTCCAATAAAGTTCATTAGATTCACCATTCCAGTTTATGCCTTCGCCAGCACGTAATGACAATTTCTTCACCGGTAAGTTTTTTGCTTTCGGTCCAATGTCAATCACTTGGCCGCGCTCAACAAAGGGTGTTACAAATACTTTAAAACGTTCAGCAAATGCCAAATACTTACCATCAGGTGAAACCTTATATTCGGTAGCAAACTTACCTTGATAAAGCACTTGTTCTTTCTCAGCGTTTAATGAGTTATTTAAATTAATTTTTACCAGTTGTGGTTTTTCGCCGTTACGTAAGACATAAATACGATCATTTTTAGCACCAAAATGCGGCAGTAAACCTGACTCTGTTACTAGTTTTGGTGTACCACCTTTAGCATTTACGGTATAAACCCCGGGGTTCAATCCCCAAGTTGGATCAGTAATGTAACCGCCTTGTACTTTACGAAATACCACAGTTTTACCGTCAGGAGAAAAGCTAGGCTCTATGTATTTACCCGGTTCTTCAGTTAATACCCGGCTCTTACCACCTCGCGATGATACGATGCGAATTTCACCGAGTTTTTTATCATTCCAAGTGCTATACACTACAGTTCTGCCATCACGAGAAAAGCTAGGGTTCAATTCAAAGTGTGATTTTTGTTTTGTTAAACGCTTGGCTTTACCTTTAACTTTGCCATCAGCAATGCTGCGCACATAAATATGGCCCATTGATTCATAAACCACTTTACGACCATCAGGTGAAATTTCAACATCGCGGAGCATTTTTACGTCAAATTTATCTTGATCTATATCCTGTTGAAAACGTAACGCCGTTTGGATTTTTTTCTCGGTTTTTACATGAAAAGGAATAACCGTGGTCTTTTTACTCTCGAGATCTAGTTTGTTGATTTGTCCGCCAGACCAAAACACCATGCCAGTGCTATTTGGCAACCACGCCATATTGGGATAAACACCGTGGATCGCCCAGGTTTCTTGCATATCACGGTCTAAATTTTCAAAAATCAGACTTTCTTCGCCGCTTTTCAAATCGTAAAGGTATAGGTTAGATTGGAAATCGTCACGGCTAATGTAAGCTAAGTACTTACCATCGGGTGACGGCACGGGTCGTATCGCACCACCTTTACCAGAAACAACAACTTTAATTTCACCGGTTTCAAGTTCTAGACGTTTAATTTTATAAATGCCTTTTTCAGAATCTTTACTGTAATGAAAGGTTTTGCCTGGTGTCGCATCTTGCGAGAAGTAAACGTATTTACCGTCATGTGAAAATGCCGGTTCGCCTAAATCTTTCTGCTCGTTAGGGCGTTTAGTTAACATAACGCCGTTACCACCCGTTTTGTGGTACATCCATACTTCGCCAGCACCCAAAGAACGTGAGCCGGTAAAGTGTTTACGACCGACGATATAGTTACCGTCAGGTGACCAAGCAGGGCTATTTAATAAACGAAAAGTTTCTGAGCTAACCGCTTTACCAGCACTGCCATCTGCTTTCATAATCCATAAATTATCACCGCCATCTTCATCAGAGGTAAAGGCAATGTGTTTACCGTCTGGGCTAAAGCGAGGTTGCATTTGCCATGCAATATCTGTCATTAACGCGTTTGCTTCACCACCATCAACTGGCAAGGTGTAAATGTCACCAAGTAAATCAAATACTAATGTTTTACCATCTGGGCTAATATCAACATTCATCCAAGTACCTTGGCGAACATCAATTTTTGCGGTGGTAAACTTACCTTGTGGGCTATTGACCGACCACTTTTCAGCTTTGGCTTTTTCTGACGTTTTAGCCGCGATATCTTCAGCAAAAGCTTGTTGACCTGTACTTAATACCAAGGCAATGCTAAGTGCGAGTGAAGAAGTGCGAGCAGTAAATTTAGACATATGTTTAACCTAATCAGCTATATAAATTATTTTTATAGCTTACTAGAACACATCAGCATTGAAAACTTAAGTAGAATGCGACAAATAGTCGCTATTTGCCGTTCAACACCCGTTCTAAATATCTATCTTTATAACGGCTATTATGCAGAAAAAATAGACAATTTTTTTGTTATTCAGTATGGTAGATAAATAAGATAACAATAAAAATAAGGACTGATTTTTATGGAAAGATTAAAAGAAGCACAAGCAAGCCTAATTACCACCTACTCACTTTACAATGCCGCAAGTGAAAAGAAGTTGCCGGCAATTGATGCTAATGACAATGAAACATTGAAGGCTTTATTGGAAGTTATTCAAAATCGTGAAGCCATCGCTTACGTACAAAAAGTAAAGAAAAGCATTCCCACTGAAGTCACCGAACTTAAAAGATTACTCGCTGATGTTATGCTACTGCTTGATGGTGTCGATATTAAAATTCTCAAAGCAAAAAGTAAAGTTGCAGCAAATGCTGAATAGTTTCCGGCCTTAACTTAAGGTATTCACTTAAAGCTTGCCAATTAAAGATCTTAATTGGACGATATAAATTTTAAAGGTAACTACGCATAGATTTATTAACCCCGATCTGAGATTAATAAATCTGCATGACTCATAGCAACAATAGATTTTATCACTTAGTGATTATTCTACTCTGAGTTGTTAGTAATTTTACTATGGGTATGAGTGGACGATTGATAACCCCAGCGCGGCATAATTGATTGCTCGATATTTAAATGGTCGAGTAAGCGCCCAACCATAAAATCAATAAGATCATTTATCGATTCAGGCTGATGATAAAAGCCTGGTGATGCCGGCATAATGGTTACGCCCATTTGCGATAACGACAACATATTTTGCAAGTGGATCGTTGAAAAAGGTGTTTCGCGCGGCACTAAAATTAATTGCCCACGCTCTTTAATTACTACATCCGCAGCACGTTCAATTAGATTGTCACTCATGCCTTGGCTGATCGCTGCAAGCGTGCCAGTCGAACACGGGCAAACCACCATAGCTTTTGGTGCCGCAGAGCCTGAAGCTACAGGAGAAAACCACTGTTCTTTACCAAAAACGATAATTTGCTCAGGTTTAGCTTTAAATTTTTCAATGAAAAATCGACTAGCGGCATCGGGTGAACTCGGCAACTTCAAACCAACTTCAGTATCAAACACCACACGCGCAGCACTTGAACACAATAGATAAACTTGATAGTTTGCCGCAACTAAACATTCCAATAACCGCAGCGCATAAGCCGAGCCTGAAGCACCCGTGATGGCTAGGGTTATTTTCTGATCAAATTCACCATTGTTATTAATTGTCATTGCTTGATTCTGCACACATTCACCTTAAGGGTTCTCAAAAACTTGCTTTCATCGTGTTTACTATACTGATTGAACTGATAAATTGATCACTCAGCCATACTTGCAGCGATAATTATTTCACTGGCTATTATAGCTTAGAAAGTGCCAACAACAGTTTTTCATGAATACCGCCAAAACTACCATTACTCATCACGACTAGCGTATCACCTGCTTTAGATTTTATCACAATGTCTGCCACCATCTGTGCAATATTGTCACCAACAAAACAGGGTTGAGTACAATCGGCAATTAAAGCATCAACTGACCATTGCACTTGCTCACCTTGATATACAAACACCATATCCGCATCAGCTAACGATTTTGCCAAGGTATCTTTATGCACGCCTGACTTCATGGTATTTGATCTTGGTTCGAGTATCGCTATTACGCGCCTGCTGCCAACATTTGCCCGCACACCCGCCAATGTTTTAGCAATCGCGGTAGGGTGATGAGCAAAATCGTCAAATACTCTAACCTGATTAACCTCACCTTTAAGCTCTAATCGGCGTTTAGTATTAACAAAGCTTGCTAGCGCTTCAATGGCTACGGCTGTAGGCACACCAGCATGACGCGCGGCCGCAATTGCCATTAAACCGTTGTCGATATTAAAGTCGCCAATTAGTGCCCAATTTACTTGCCCCTGTTTTACACCTTCAAAACTCACGATAAATTCACTGCCATCAGCAATACATTTTTCTGCGTGCCAGCCAGATGACTTATGTGTTTCGTCAACACTATATTCCGTAGGAGTCCAACAACCCATCGCCAGTGTTTCGGTAATGGCAGGTTCATTTTTCGGCGACAACACCAACCCATTGCTCGGCACCATACGAATAAGGTGATGAAATTGACGTTGAATATCGCTGATATCATTAAAAATATCCGCATGATCAAATTCCATATTATTGATCACTAAAGTATTGGGGCGATAATGCACAAACTTAGAACGCTTATCGAAAAAAGCCGTATCGTATTCATCCGCTTCGATAACAAAAAATGGAGCGTTTCCTAAGCGAGCAGAACAATCAAAGTTTTGCGGTACGCCGCCAATCAAAAATCCGGGTTCCATTCCTGCATATTGCAATATCCAAGTCAGCATGGAGCTCGTAGTAGTTTTGCCGTGCGTACCGGAAACTGCCAATACCCAGCGGTCTTTTAAAACATTGTCTAATAACCATTGTGGACCAGAGGTATAGGGTATTTTTCTATCGAGCACATATTCCACCATAGGGTTACCGCGTGCCATGGCATTACCGACGATGACTAAATCGGGCTCGTCACCTAAGTGTTCGACTAAATAGCCTGACTTTAATTCGATACCCAATTGTTCAAGTTGAGTGCTCATTGGCGGATAAACATTGGCGTCACAACCAGAAACTCGAAAGCCCATTTGCTTGGCAATAGCGGCAATACCGCCCATAAAAGTGCCACAAATACCTAATATATGAAGATGCATAAAAGCTCATTTTGTTAGCTCGAACACTACATATGCTAATGCGAGCTTAAATTTAAATCAGAATGGCCTCAATATACCTTAATCCACCAAAAATACATATTGCAAAATCAATGCATTTTGCCCACTATCAAGATGATTAACACTAACGGAAATAATTAATTACTTCCTGGTAAAAATTAGGCCCATTAGTATCACCATTAGCAGTATTTGAGGGAGTTCATGAGTCAGGCTATTCTACAAAATATCCATATTTATCCTATTAAATCTAGCGCCGGCATTGAGCTTTCAAACAGCTGGGTTGAAGAGTTCGGGTTAGCCTTTGATCGTCGCTTTGTTGTTGCTAGCCCAACCGGTGAGTTTTTTACCGCTCGCACGCAGCCAACTTTGTGTTTAATTCAAGCGAGCCTAACGCCAACTGGCCTTAGGGTTACCGCGCCAAATATGCCAGTTTTGATTATTGAGTATCATAATCTCTGCCAAAGTTATGTCTCGGTTAATGTTTGGCAAGACACGATTAATGCACAGCAGTGCCAAGAAAACATAAATAAGTGGTTTAGTGACTATCTTAACCAACCTTGCCAATTACTGTTTTTCGGCGCAGATTCACAACGCTTTGTAAAAAATAAAAATAGCCAAGTGGGTTTTGCAGATGGCTACCCTTTATTGCTTATTTCACAAGCATCGCTTGATAGCTTAAATAACCAATATAACCCTGAAGACACAACCATAGCCATGGCGCAGTTTCGGCCAAATATTGTCGTAACTAATTGTGATGCATTTGCAGAAGATACTTGGCAGCATATTCGCATTGGCGAAGTGGAATTTGAAATAACGAAACCCTGCACGCGCTGTATTTTTACTACTATTGATCCGGCAACGGCTGAAAAGCACCCTCAGCAAGAACCTCTAAAGGCGCTAAAAAACTATCGACAGTTAGCGAATGGCGACATTTTATTTGGCCAAAATTTGCTTGCCCTTAATCAAGGCCAAATTAAACGTGGTGATAAAGTTGAAGTAATAAAGCGCCAAGTAGCCCCTGTGTTCACTGTTAAAAACAAGTCAGCTATAAACACCAGCAATAGTGACACTATGACCCAATTCAAAAAGGATCCCGTCTTGAGCGAAAAGAAAAGTAAACCGGTTGTCACATTTAGTAGTTTTAATAAAACGATCACCGGCAATAATATTCAAACGCTACTTGAACAAGGTGAAGATGCCGGTTTAATACTGCCTTACTCATGCCGCGCAGGTATGTGTGGTAGTTGCAAAGTAAAATTAGAACAAGGTGAAGTAGAGCAACTTTGCCAAGATGGTTTGTCCGACGAAGAGCAGCAGCAAGGTTATATATTAAGTTGCAGTTGCACGCCTATTACCGATGTTGTGATTAGTCACCCTACCCGACAACGCCGTAACAGAAGTGATGATTAAATAGAGTTCATATTATGAAGTTAAACTGTGATTTAGGTGAGTTTAAAGAAAATAACGATGCCGATATTATGCCATTAATTGATATGGCCAATATCGCCTGTGGTTTTCATGGTTCTGATTCTTTAACGATTAAAAAAACCATTAAACTTGCCCAGCAACATCAAGTGATTATTGGTGCTCACCCCAGCTATCCAGATGTAGAAAACTTTGGTCGTCAGTCTATGGATTTATCGCAAGATGAATTAATCGCTAATGTGCAATATCAAATAGGGGCATTACAAGCACTTTGCGCGGTAGAAAATGCCCAGCTTGATTATGTTAAACCCCATGGTGCCTTATACAACGACATGATGAAAAACTTAAACTTATTTGAGGATGTTTGTCTGGCCATCGCGCAGCTAAACCAAAGTAACATCAAGCCACTATCTTTGATGATACAAGCATTAACCGACATTGATAAATTTGATCAAATAGCAAAAAAACATCATATTTCACTCTATTATGAAGCCTTTGCCGATCGCGCATATTTAGATAACGGTTTGTTAGTACCTCGCACCGAAACCGGCGCGGTTTTAACTAATAACCAAGATGTAGTAACACGCTGCCAAGCGCTGCTCGATAAACAACCTTTACTCAGCAAGCACCAACAACCTTTACAGTTTCATATTGATGCTTTATGTGTTCATGGTGACACGCCTAATGCCTTAGCAATGCTAAAAGCTTTGCGAGCAACTATTAATGCGCAAGGTCAGCGTTAATAATATGAGTAGTTACCAAGAAAGTGATACAAATGGCGCTGAAAATAGTACACAACTTACGATTGAGGTGGTCGCTGAAAACGCTTTACTGCTGAGCTGGCAAGCGAAAATATCGCTTACCCAACATAATAAAATCATTACATTGCAAGCTATGATTGTGCAGCAACTAGGTGAGTTAATTATAGAAACGGTGGCGAGTTATCATTGTTTAATGGTTTATTTCAGCCCCCAACTTAGTACTAGCACGCAAATGATCGACAAAATTAATAGCATCGCCAAAAATCATCACGCTAGTTTAGAAATAGACAAGGGTGATACGCCAAAAGTCAAAAGCCTCCATGGCGATTGCATTAAGATACCGGTTTACTACGATACCGAGCAAGAATGGGATTTAGCCGACGTTGCAAAGCGCTGCAATATGTCGATGGATGACGTAATTAAACAGCACAGCGCTGAAACTTATCATGGTTATGCATTAGGTTTTACGCCCGGTTTTTGTTACTTAGCCAGCTTGCCTGAAAGCTTACATTTACCTAGAAAGTCCTCACCGCGTTTAAAAGTACCTCAAGGCGCAATCGCTATTGCTGAACAACAAAGTGCAATTTATCCGATTGAAAGCCCCGGTGGTTGGCATATTATCGGCCAAACACCATTACCCATGTATGAAAGTAAAAATGGTCAGTTCAATACCACCATTAACGTTGGGCAAAATGTACAATTTTATGCCATCACTAAAGCTGAATTTATAGCGATACAACAAGGTTTACAGACATGAGCCAAGGTTACCTTGAAATTATTAACATTAATGGTCAGGCAAGTATTCAAGATCTTGGTCGACTTAATGCACAGCACTTAGGATTTAGTGCCAGTGGCGCCGCCGACGAGTTCGCTTTTCTTAGCGCTAACAAGCTTATTAACGATACATTAGCTGCCAATAAAATCAGTATTAAACATCAGCATAATATTGACGAACTAAAGAATAAAAAAAGCCACTGTGCCGCAATAGAAGTTACGCTTGGGCAAGTCAGTTTCGAAGCCAAAGCAGCTTGCATAATTGCGATAACCGGAGCGGACTGCCAAGCTAAAATCAATAATATCGCAGTTAATAACTGGCAATGTTATCAACTACAAACTGGCGACATGCTAGAGTTTGCAATGCCCAAAACCGAGTTGCATAGTTATCTGGCAGTGCTTGGCGGTTTTACCTGCCAAAAAGCACAAAAACCCTGGTTAGGAAGTTACTCTCAAACCATAAATGAAATGGCCTTAGGCTTTACCGGTGAAAAGTTAACAGTTGGCAGTAAACTGTATTTTTCAGCACAAACTAAAGTGTTAACTGAGTCAGCATTAGAAAAAACAAATAAGCCAAAAGAAGCAAACAAGCCATTCAAAGCACCAAGTCAATTTTACGCGCAGCAAAATCTGACTTTACGGATTATGCCTAGCAGTTTATTTTTACAAATGAGTAGCGAGCAACAACAACGATTTTTAACCACTGACTACATTATTTCGCCTGATAGCAACCGCATGGGTTATCGTCTTGGCGATTCGCGTTCACAAAAATCACCCGCTAAATCAGCCAACGAAAAAATACTTTCTGAGCAGTTACGCAGCCGTTGTTTATTATCAATGCCAGTGACTTATGGCATGGTGCAGTTTCCTGACAATGAACAACCTATAATACTAATGAAAGAGCGACAAACCATGGGCGGTTATCCGGTACTTGGCACCGTAATGCAAACTGACTTATTTCGTTTAAGCCAAATGCGCCCCGGCGAAAAAGTTAATTTTACTTTAATTAGTCATCAAAAAGCCCAGCAACAATTAACGGCATTTTATCAAAAGTACTGTCTATAACGTTTTATCAACGCCTAAATCAAGGCGTTTAATATATCAGTTACGGTCAAAACCAAGCTAAAGGTAGAATGGCGATCAATAAAAGATTAGAATAATGCCCGCTTTACGATTTAGTCTTACGCAGGTGTTTCTTTGTTATTAATGATCGACAATTACGACTCTTTTACTTTTAACCTAGTGCATTATTTTCAAGCGCTAGGACAAGAAGTTAAAGTCTGTAGAAACGATGAAATCAGCTTAGATGCAATCGAAGCATTAGCACCGCAATATATTGTTATTTCACCTGGCCCCTGCGACCCAGATGCTGCCGGTTTGTCACTCGCAATAATCGAAAGATTTAAAGGCCGAATTGCCATATTAGGCGTATGCTTAGGACATCAATGCATTGCCCAACACTTCGGCGCTAAAGTCATTAAAGCGAAGAAAGTAATGCACGGTAAAACCAGTATCATTAACCATAATGAGCAGGGATTATTTACCTCTTTAAAGCAGCCATTAACGGTCACGCGATATCATTCTCTGATTGTAGATAAACATTCTCTACCTGATGAGCTAGAAATAACCGCTTGGGTAACTGAAAATGGTCAGCAAGAAATCATGGCCCTACAACATAAACAATTAGCTATCGCCAGCGTACAATTTCACCCTGAATCAGTATTAACTGAACAAGGCCATCAATTATTACAAAATTTTATTGACCAATATACAAATCAAATAGATGATAATGTTAGTGCCTAATGAAATAACCTAACAGGCCGATAACTTAGCTAACCTCACAAATTAAAAACTGATTACAAATACTAATAATGAAGGCCTGATGCAAATATTTGAAAATAATAAATTAGTTTACCCTATCTATAGTCGCGTGCTGAGTCTCGCGATTAGTAAAGATTTTGCCAACCAAAAAAATGGCAAAATAAGTATGTCTAAGCATCAAGACAGTGAGCAGTTTAACCGCCGACGTGAGTTACTTGCCGTAGAAGAAGAAGCAAACAAAAACAAAATTATTCAAGCACACGGCCAAGAACACTTTAAAACGCAGGTGAAGAATAAATTTTTTAAGCGCGTTAATGCCCAAGTTAATAAAGATTTTGATAATAAAGAAAACCTCTACATGAACGTGCTTAAAATAGAAGATGCCGCACCTTCTATTATGGAAATACTGGCCGTGAAAGCGGCTAGCATCAATCGCATTACGCCATTGGCGAAAGCATTACCTTGGCTATGCACCGAATTAATCAATTTGGTCAATAAGCCTCAATACCGTAAACGTTCAGACGTACAAGTAACTGAACCCAATTTAGCATTAAGTTATGTCGGTTTAGATAATCTTAAACTGGTTATGCCAACATTTATGTTAAAACATTGGTTACCCACCAGCACTGCTCCTTACCCTCTAATGAAAAGAAAACTATGGAACGATAGTTTATCTATCGCGCTAGCGTCTCAGCTATTAGCGAAGGAACAAGGCTTAGATGAATTTACAGCCTTTACCGCTGGCATGTTAAGTAACTTAGGTTTATTAGCCGTTACCCGTGGATTTTTAAATACTTATAGTGAACTTTACAATGAGGAACTTCGTGCAGCTTATGAAAATAAAGATAAAAAGCTGCATGACGTTTTAGTGACACTCGACGTTGCACCAGATTTATTGCTCGAACAGTTACTCCAACGTAGCAGTAAAGTGGCCGCAGACATGGTCGAGCTTATGCGTTTTGATCGTTTACAAATTACAGAACCTTTGTTCGACCTTGCTTACGCGATTGACATCAAACACATGTGCCCTATTGCTAAGTTAGTTACTAAAGCCAAAGCCTATGTCGCATTTAGAAGCCTAGCGAAAGAAGACCTTATCAGTACAGATGAAGCAAAAATATTGTTAACAGCAGGGCAATTAACCAAAAATGATATTGCCTTGTTGAAGAAAAGTGATATTGACCATATAAAATTAATTTTTAATTAGCGCCTGTTTCCCTCCCAAATCAGTACTGTTTTAAAAATTATATTGCGCCTCCAGTAGCAGCTCGACTGCAATTATTTATCTCACTTACATATAAACTGCGGTAAAGTCATCTCAAAATCTAAATCACAACAATTTATTTTTGATTAATTATGAAACATTGCCAGCAATTGCAGAGCAGCTTAGTTGACATAAAACGCTAATAACTAGCCACAGTGCGTAAAAACACGGCAAAAATAGTTATGCAGTTATAATGAATAAAAACGGACGAGCCTTTATTTTACAAGGGCTTCAGCGCATTTTGACAAGACACTGTCTGTTTTATCTGTCATAATCCGTGCCTATTTTTAATTAGTTCTGCATAAAATAATGCAACACTGGTTAAATCATTTAGTTTTGCTCGTGTTTTCGCTCAAAGCTAATAAACAACTATTGATTACAATATCCTAAATATAAGAGGAATTTACAATGTCTAACCATTTCCCAGTAAATCGTGAATTATTTGATGATGTTATGGTACCTAACTATTCACCATCTGCAGTTATCCCCGTTCGCGGTTTAGGTTCACGTGTTTGGGATCAACAAGATCGTGAATTTATCGATTTTGCAGGTGGCATTGCCGTTAACTGTTTAGGTCATTGTCATCCTGCATTAGTTGGCGCATTAACAGAACAAGCTAATAAAATTTGGCATTTATCAAATGTAATGACCAACGAGCCAGCATTACGCTTAGCAAAAAAATTAACTGACAGCACTTTTGCTGATAAAGTTTACTTTGCTAACTCAGGCGCTGAAGCAAACGAAGCGGCTTTAAAATTAGCCCGTCGTTTTGCACTTGAAAACTTTGGCGCAGAAAAATCGCAAATTATCGCTTTCAAACAAGGCTTCCACGGTCGTACATTCTTTACCGTTACTGTTGGCGGTCAAGCAGCTTATTCTGACGGTTTTGGTCCTAAGCCTGGCGATATCGCTCATGCTGAATACAATAACTTAGACAGTTTAAAAGCGCTTATTTCTGACAAAACTTGTGCCGTAGTCATGGAACCATTGCAAGGTGAAGGTGGTGTTGTTTCACCGACTGATGAATTTGCTAAAGGTGTTCGCGAGCTTTGTAACGAACATAACGCCTTACTCATTTTTGATGAAGTACAAACGGGTGTTGGCCGTTTAGGTGAGCTATATGCTTACATGGGTTTAGGTGTTACACCTGATATTTTAACTACAGCAAAAGCACTTGGCGGTGGTTTCCCGATTGGCGCTATGATCACGACAACAGATATCGCTAAGCATCTTAAAGTAGGCACACACGGCAGTACTTATGGTGGTAACCCATTAGCTTGTGCTGTAGCAGAAGCGGCATTTGATACGGTAAACACAGTTGAAGTATTAGACGGCGTTAAAGCGAAAGCAAAACTTTATATTGCTGGCTTAAATGCCATCAATGCAAAATACAATGTCTTTAGCGAAATTCGTGGTAAAGGCCTATTGATTGGCGCTGTACTTACTGAAGCATACAAAGGCCGAGCAAAAGAGTTTTTAAATGCCGCAATGGATGAAGGTGTAATGACACTGATTGCCGGCGCTAACATTATACGTTTTGCCCCTTCATTAGTTATTCCTGATGAAGATATCGCTGAAGGTTTAGCACGTTTTGAAAAAGCCGTAGCTAAATTAGCTAAATAAGTCATTCATTATTACAGCGTTCAAATACCTTAAAGCATTAGGTGTTTGAACGTCTCATTGAGAGTTTTCTATGATTATTATACGCCCTATTCAAAGCAATGATTATGATGCACTTCATCGTATTGCTGTGGAGTCAGGACACGGTTTTACATCACTACCGGTCAACGAAAAACTGCTGAAAAATCGCATTTCTCACGCAGAAGTTTCTTTCGCTAGCTCAGTTACTGAGCCAGGCAAAGAAGGCTACTTGTTTGTCATGGAAGATACCGAAACAGGTGCGGTTGTTGGCACCAGTGGCATTGAAGCTGCGGTTGGTCTAGATGACGCATTTTATCATTACCATTTAGGTAAGGTTGTGCACAGCTCTCGTGAGCTTAATATATATAATACCGTTGAAACATTATCCTTATGTAATGACTATACGGGCGCCTCTGAAATTTGCACCTTGTTTTTAAGTGAGACTCATCGCAAAAATCGTAACGGACGCTTATTATCTCGTTTTCGTTTTCTATTTATGGCAGAACATACTGAACGTTTCGCCGAAACGGTTATCGCAGAAATGCGCGGCGTTTCAGACGAAGACGGTTCATCACCTTTTTGGAAATGGCTAGAAGATAACTTCTTCTCGCTTGATTTTCCGACCGCGGATTACCTGACCGGTATAGGTAAAAAAGTATTTATTGCTGAATTGATGCCAAAGTACCCGATTTACGTCAACTTGTTGAGCCCAGAAGCACAACGCGTGATTAACAAGGTACATCCAAAAACAGTGCCGGCGTTAAGACTGCTTGAAGCTGAAGGCTTCTCGCGTCGTGGTTATGTCGATATTTTTGATGGCGGCCCAACGGTTGAAACCCAAACAGCATTAGTTAAAACCGTACGTTTGAGTAAAAAGTGCCAAGTCTTAATTGGTGATGTAGCGAACGACAATAACTATATTATTTGTAATGGCGAAGTTGCAAATTTTAGAGCAACGCAAGCACCAATTTTATTACGTGAAACCGCTAATCAAGTGGTGATTTCACAAGCAGTTGCAGATGCGTTAATGGTTAGCGAAGGAGACTGGGTGCGCCTAGTTTCAAATTAATCATTAAACAAAACTGAACACTCGCGATAAACGCGCAGAGGAATAAATAATGTCACACAATATACAACTTATTAATGGTCAATGGACAGCGGGTTTAGGCCACGAAATTTTTTCAAAAAATCCGGCTAAAAATCAAGTAGTTTGGCAGGGTAACACCGCTTCTGCAGCACAAGTAGATGAGGCGGTTATGTCAGCGCGTGCAGCGTTCGACGCTTGGGCTAATATGCCGATTGAAGAACGCATTGCCATTGCGGTTAAATTTGCTGAATTACTGACTGAAAACAAAGAAGCCTTTGCCACCACTATCGCGCTTGAGACGGGCAAACCGCTTTGGGAAACTCGCACAGAAGTAGGCGCTATGGTGGGTAAAATAGCCATTTCAGTACGCGCTAACGAAGAACGTACTGGCACGGTTGAAAACCCTATGCCAGGCGCTAAAGCGTTTATTCGTCATAAGCCTCATGGCGTTGTTGCTGTTTACGGTCCTTATAACTTCCCGGGTCATTTACCAAACGGTCATATTGTTCCTGCCCTTATTGCGGGTAACACCGTGGTATTTAAACCTAGTGAATTAACACCTATGGTTGCGGAAGAAACCTTAAAACTATGGTTGAAAGCAGGCCTTCCTGCTGGCGTTATCAACATGGTGCAAGGTGAAGTTGAAACCGGCAAAGCATTAGCAAATCACCCACAAATTGACGGTTTGTTCTTTACGGGTAGTTCGACTACTGGACACTTTTTACATGAACAGTTTGGTGGCCAACCCGGCAAAATTTTAGCGCTTGAAATGGGGGGTAATAACCCATTAGTCGTTAAAGATGTCAGTGATGTTGATGCCGTAGTACACGACATTTTACAATCAGCATTTATTACTACCGGTCAGCGTTGTACTTGTGCTCGTCGCTTGTTTATTGAAGCAGGCCCGCAAGGCGATGCTATTTTAGCTAAATTAGTTGCCAGCACAGAAGCAATTAAAATCGGCTACTTTGACGATGAAGAACAACCATTTATCGGCTCAATGATTTCTGAAAAAGCGGCGTTAAGTTTAGTTGCCGCACAACAGCAGTTATTAGACCTTGGCGCAGAATCAATTGTGATGATGAAGCACCTTGAAGTAGGTACGGGCTTTATCTCACCTGGTATTGTTGATGTCACAAATATCTCTGAAATGCCAGATGACGAACACTTTGGTCCGTTATTAAAAGTGTACCGTTATACTGACTTTGACGCGGCGATTGATGAAGCGAACAATACTTCATTTGGTTTATCTGCTGGCTTATTGAGTGACAGCGAAGCGCTATATACTCACTTCTTCCGCCGCATTCGTGCAGGTATTGTAAACTGGAACAAACCAATTACTGGCGCCAGCAGTGCTGCACCTTTTGGTGGTATTGGTGCAAGCGGTAACCACAGAGCCAGCGCATTTTATGCGGCTGATTACTGTGCATACCCAGTAGCATCAGTTGAAGCTGAAAAAGTATCATTACCGGCAACGTTAAGCCCTGGCTTAACCATTAAGTAAGCAGTATAATTTTAATCGTAATGAAACATCACTGCCCATTAAAAAAAGCTGGGATCCGTCCCAGCTTTTTCAAAAATATCGATCAAATATAGCCGCCTATTCTGAGTGGTTATCCATCTTGCTGTCCTAAATATTCTTTTAATACCCTACTCGCTGGTTATTTCAAGGATGCGTAAATAGCTTTGCATACCATTCAGCCGACTTGAAAAAATCGACACAAATTTAAATTATGCATTTAGGAAATCAACATGACTCCCGTTAAAAATTTATTTAACAACATTTGGCAAAACTATTTAGAAGTTACACCGTCAGCTGACAAAGTACATCAACTTTTAAGTAACGGAAACGACTTAATCAACGACCACGTTGCTTATCGCACCTTTAATATTGCAAAAGTAAATATTGCGAAAATTTCCACACACTTACTTAATTTAGGTTATACAGAGTGCGGTGAATACCATTTTGAAGCAAAAAAACTCTACGCAAAGCACTTTGAACATACAGACACTAACTTACCAAAAGTATTCATCAGTGAGCTATTAGTAGAAAAATTTTCTCCGCGCACGCAAGAAATTATCGAGAAAATGGTCGCTAGTATTAACGAAGCGGATATTAACATAGAAAGCTTTTTATACTCAGGTACGCATTGGCAAGTTAGCCATCAAGAATATTTAGACCTACTTGCCGAAAGTGAATATGCAGCATGGGTTGCAGCATGGGGCTACCGCGCCAACCATTTCACGGTAAGCATTAACCACTTATCAAACTACGATTCTATTGAAGCCGTGAATGCCGCAGTTAAAGCCGGTGGCTTTACGCTAAATGCCACTGGCGGTGAAATCAAGGGTGATGAAGCGGTTAAACTAGAGCAATCATCTACCATGGCCGACCATGTATTAGTCGAATTCTCTGATAAAACCGTCGCTATTCCAAGCTGTTTTTACGAATTCGCCAAACGCTACCCCATGGAGAATGGTGAATTGTACACAGGTTTTGTTGCAGCTTCTGCTGATAAAATCTTTGAAAGTACTAACGCTGCGGCTTAATGGTTTAGTTTATACTGACACCTATTCCCCTCTGGTATAGGTGTCAATTATCACCAACTCATGAATCCAGATATTGCTTTTGTCAATTTAACTACTAAATATTCAACGTTGTATAAACCATATACCTTCTTTTCAATATATACCTGCAATCTATCAATTCCCATAAATAATAGATAGCTTGATCATCACCTCAATTTACGAGTAAAGTAGAGTAGAGTAATAATTAAATATGATAGACACAAAAATGGTTACCGATACTGATGGTTATATTCATATTATTGAATATTTAACCGCTCATTTAAGCTTATTTGAAAATAGTACCAACACCAATGATGCCAAAATTTCGGTTTTAGAGGTGATAGAACAAGAAATGAGTGAACAAATTATTAGCTTATGTAATCAAAACCAAGCATTAACATTTAATCAAAGAAACACTATTATTCGAGAAATTGACGCCATTGTTTATGACTTACAAGAAATATTGTCTGGTGTGGTCAACAATTCAGTGACTAATGAACAATTAGCATTTATAAAAGAGTTTGCGATATTAATAAAAAATTTATTTGATACTGAAATTAATCGTCAGTTGATACTATAGCCATTAGATTGCGTTTTATTAAACTAGTTATCTACTGAATACTTTTTTACCACTATTTATCAGCAACCATGCTTTCTAACTTGCTAATCACTTATGCAAAATAATCACAAGTAGCGCTATGTTATCTGAATTACCACAAAATCACTTATGCACTGTCACACTGCTAGGCAACTTAGTTAATAAGCCTGACATTCGCTATCAAGCAAATCCAGTTGTTGCTTTTGCTGAATTTACTTTGGCGACACATAGTCGTTGGTTTGATAAAACCAGTAATAAATTTAAAGAATGGACCAGTTATCATACGGTGAAAGTGATTGGCGAAATTGTTGAACGTGCCCTGATTCACGCCGACAAAGGTGACATTATACTACTGCAAGGCTACTTAATTAATAGTAAGAAAAATAACCGTGAAATTATCCATGCGAGCTACGCACAAACTTTTCCTAAAGGTTATGCTCAATCCATTAACCAGATTCATTGTAGTGGTAATATAGTTTCTGATATTAAAGTTATGACCACCGAGCATAATAAAGAGTTAACCGAAATTATTTTAGAATCACAGCAACATATATTTTCTGCCATTACCCATAAATATCATGTAGTAACAATACAGCGCCCGATCCATGTTTGGGGTAAGCAGGCGCTTTATCTTGCTGAGCACGGAAAAAGAAATGACCAAATAATAGTTGACGGAAAATTAAGCTATCTTAATAATAAGAATAAAAACCAATTTATAGATGCGCAACAAGCGGTTTTAATTGCAAATGATTAAGCTTTAACTGCCTATAATTAATTTTTAAGGAATTCGCTGCTTTATGGACAAAAATAGCTGGTTTAAAACTTGTAAGTTTTATCTTATTTTCATCTTTGTGGCCGTGATTAGCCAAACAGCATATGCTGAGCATGATGAAGTACAAAAGGTAAATGAACTAGAGTTATCGGCAGTAGCTAACCTTGATAAAGCGGCATTAGAAAATGACCAATGGCTTAGTGTATTGCCTGTTATCGGCGATGATGAGCAATATTTCATAGCAACACAAGCAGGAAAGGTTTACCAACTAAATAATAATGAAATATCGGAATCTGCTTTTTTTGATCTAAAATCAGCGTTAAAAAACCCTAACATTATTGCACTAACGGCTATTACTTTAGATCCAAACTTTCACTATCGTGACCGTGATGGTTACCAAACTTTTTATACTGCCCATACTGAAGCAAGCAAAAAAACTAAAGCAAAATTAACCCCTCAAAATAATACAATCAGCACTCCTTACGATACGGTGTTAATGCGCTGGCAAATTACCAGTCTACACAGCCAAACACCTAAACTTAGTCAACAAAATGAAGTAATGCGTATTGCTATTTTACAACCGCAAGAACATATTCAACAACTAAGTTTTAATCCTTATATTGAACCTTGGCACGATGACTTTGGTTTACTTTTTATTGCCCTTGCTCGCAGTGATACGTTAAAACATGAAGCACTTTATGCTGGCGCCATTCTGCGAATAAAACCAGAAAAGCATGGTTTACAACACTATACTATTCCAGCCGACAACCCTTTTACAAAGACAGTTGATATTCGTAATGAAATTGTCTTTATAGCTGGACAAAAAACCGAACATTTTGACTGGATAAAGAAAAGTACTTATAGCTTACTTGTGCAATTTAACCAACACGACGCTAATGTACTGATAGAAGCAAAAATAGGTGATGACTGGCGTGAAGCTATCCCACAAAAACAGATAAAAAAACACTTACCGGCAACGAATACAAAACATAAAACCTTGCTTTACCATGGTAGAGAACTTAAAAATTTATGGGGTAAAGCTCTTCATTTACAGCAAATAGAAAACGATTGGCAATTACAAGCAATAGCATTAAATTCGACAGTTAATAGCGAAGGTTTACTGCAAGATACTCCCCATAAACTCATAAAACATAATGCGAATGAGCAAGCAAAATTTAGTTTGCATCAAAAGCACAATGGCGAGTTATTACTGCTTGAACATACTCAACAGCGCTTATACACTATTAAAGTACCTGAAATTACCATGAGTAAAGTCGCTATTAGTGACAACTCAATAAGTGCTTCAAATTATAATAGCTTTTTTGCTTTTCTGTTTTTCATTATGTTTATTTTAATGAGCTATTTTTGGTATTCAAGAAAAAGTAGCCTTAAAAAACAAAATCTTTTGCATGAACAGTGGGCCAACTTTGAGGTCGATCTTACAACACAATCACTATCTTTGTATAAACGCCACACCAATGTCGCCGAACAAGTTATCAGCATATCATCAATCACCGGTAGTGAATTATTATTAAATGACGAGGTTATTTCAACCATCACGGTTAATTCAGTACCAACCTTCTCTAATGATCTAGAAGATGAAGTTTTAGCTTTTTTCGCGAAAGAACACAGGTTAAAAATGATTGATGAAAAACAGCGAAACATTCAATTATGCCTCACCGACGATCAACAAAATCGTTACCTGTTTTGTCTTTACTTACGTATTGGTAACATTCGCCATACTAAACTTAAATACCAGCAAGTGATCAATAAAGTTATCGACTGGCAATGGTTTTTCGCCCAATTTATCTGCCCAGAGGTAACCCCTAAGCGAACAATTATAGTTAAGCCAAATCGCAAAAAATCTGTAGTTAATGTCGTCAAAAAATCAGTAACTGAACAAGTAATTCACCCCGAAATTCTTGAAGATAATTCGACGCAAGTAACACAAACTATCGACGTTTCTCTCGATAGCTCTGCTGAAAATAACCTATCAGCAAATAACAACCTACAAGATAACCAAGACGGCTCTGCAAACCTGGTTTCTGCTTTAAACAAGCTTGTTATGATGAAAAAACAAGGTTATTTGAATGAAAATGAATTCAATGTTGCAAAAGCTAAAATTTTAAAAGATTTAACCAATGATTAATGCATAACATTTAAATCATATTAGATTATTAAGCCTATAGCTTGAAAGATAGAACACTTATATTTACTTAAAAAATAGCGTAAAATGCGGTCGGTTTTCCCCGCTCTTTAGCTGTTTTTTAAATACCTAAGGTCATACAAGCACTCAACTAGCGGTAGCTTGTGACAAAATATATTATGCAGAATAAAACGGGGTTAGTTTAACTGCACTACTAAGAACAATGAGCCATTAAGTGTTTAAATCAACGTCAGCATTAAAATTAACCGTTTTCGCAACCCTAATATCGTTATTTTTGGTCATGACCTTAGCTACGCTATTACTCGGTGACTATAGTATTGTTATTCAAAACTATTTAAATACTTTAATCCCAAAAAACCTGCTTGGCGCTTTAACTTTCACATTAATACTAACACCTGCTATGGCTTTAGGTTTACCTCGACAAATTGCCGCATTAAGCGCAGGGTTTTTATTTGGAACTGGCTTTGGCACATTATTAGCAACAATATCTGCAGTTTTAGGCTGCATAGTAACGCTGATTTTAGCGCGTAAACTATTTGCGAATATGGTGCAGCGTAGTTATCCAAAACCGTTAGCTAAAGTTAGCCATTTCTTCAGTCACAACACTTTTTTAAAAGCCCTGATTATTCGACTATTACCCGCAGGTTCAAACTTTCTAACTAACGTGCTTGCAGGCACCGCACGCTCACCTATAAAACCTTATGTTTTGGGCTCCGCACTCGGCTTTTTGCCACAAATGACTATATTTTCATTAATGGGCGCGGGATTACAGGTTAATGGTCAGCAACAATTAATTATCAGTGTTATTTTACTTGTTATCGCACTGTTGCTCAGTAGCTATCTATATCAAAAAACACACAGTAAATTTACCTTGAGCTAAACCTAAACCCTACTGAACTGTATTAAGTGAGCCGGAATTGCTTAAGGAGGTTATGCTGGACTTGTCGGCTAAATTTTAGCTAATAAAAAAGAGGCCGCAGCCTCTTTTTTACATCAGGTTATTAACTTATTTTAAGGTTAATAAGTGATTCACAAGATTAATGTAATCTTGCTCAAAATTGTTTCTGTCTAGGCCTTGAGCGTCTACGCGGTACTTGCCGTTAACAATCACTGCCGGCACTCCTGTTAAAGCGCCTTTACTCGCAAAGTTATCTTGCTGTTTTTTCATGGCATTAGCTTTACTAACAACACCAAAGCTTTTCATTAACTTATCGAATTGTTCACCATCAGCACCGTTAAACACAAATACGTTTCGGATATCTTTTTCTGAAGTAAATACCGCTTTTTGTACGTGAATGTAATTAAACAATGCACTGATAATTTTTTTCTCTAAACCCATTTGATGAGCAACAACAACCGCTTTGCTCAGCATTTGCTGTACTTTAGGTGAAGCAGCACGTAAGAAGTCAACATGGTTCATTTCGAACTTAGCATCGGCCGGTATTGATGTTTTTAACTTCTGCATAAACGGTTCAAATTGAAAACAATGAGGGCAATAAAACGAGAAAAACTCACGTACTTCTTGTTTCGCGGTGACTTCTTCACTTACTTTAGTGTAATGCTCGCCTTCAGTATAATTTGCTGCGAATGCGAATACTGGTAATAACATTAAAGCGAATAAGCTCACTAACTTTTTCATAAAATTAAAATTCCTAATCATTAATAAATCAAAATAATAGTGCCGAACCTACTTAATAAGGTAGTAAGCTCAACGGAGGCTGCTGCAATGCTGACATTTGCTCTTTAAGCATCAAAATTTGTTGTTCCCAATATTTTTCAGTATTAAACCACGGAAAGTTATGAGGAAAAGCAGGATCTTGCCAACGTTTACATAGCCATGCCATATAATTAACTACTCGCATAGTACGCAATGATTCAATTAAAGGCAATTGATTGGTCTCAAAGCGATGAAATTCATCGTAGCCCGTTAATATGGTATCTAACTGCAATAACTGCTGCTGACGGTCGCCACTGAGCATCATCCAAATATCTTGTACAGCAGGTCCCATCCTACAATCATCAAGATCGACAAAGTGTGGTCCCTTATCAGTCCATAGAATGTTACCGGCATGACAATCACCGTGTAAGCGAATCTGTGATTTAGGTTGATACTGTTGGCTTGCGATGGCAATCACTTGCTCTAAAATAGTGAAAAAAGGTAAGGTTAAACTCGAGGGGACAAAGTTAGATTTTTCAATAATAAGTTGTGCTTGCTGAAGCATTTCCTCACTTTTAAATGTTGGACGTTCAGTAAAACTTTTTTTAGCCGCAACGGCATGAATGCGTCCTAAAAACCGACCCATCCATTCTAATTGGTCTAAATTGTCGACCTCGAAAATACGACCACCACGACAAGGAAATATAGCGAAGTGATAACCTTTATACGAAAATAAAGACTCGCCATCAATTTTCATCGGTGCCACTAATGGCAGCTCACTTTTGTCTAATTCAAATGAGAATTTATGTTCTTCTCTAATTTGGGCTTCTGTCCAGCGTTGCGGTCGATAAAACTTAGTAACATATTTAGTTTTATCCATATCATGAAATTGATAAACGCGATTTTCATAGCTGTTTAATGCCAACAAACCGCTATCAACCGTTAAGCCGGTGCTTTCTAGGCCGTCGAGAATTAAATCTGGCGATAACGAAGTAAAATCAAATACTGACATTAGCGTTTATTAAAGAAGCGGCTTTCATGTTCAAGCTTAACCTCATCCGTGTCTGAAACTAATTCAATAACAAAACTTATATCTGTCATATAACCTTCTAATTCGTAGGGATCAACCGAAATGCTAATTGGTAAAGTATATACTTTAGCCGCTTTAACAAGTACCTCTTGTTCACCATGCCATGTAGTATTATTAATACCCTTTACTGACAGGCGATAGCGATTATCTTTTTGTGATTTATTAAGAATTTTTAAGGTATAAACATTCTCAATATCACCATTAAAGTTCTCTTTTGCTAGCTCATTTCTGTCGCGAATTATATCCATTGACAGTGGAGATCTATTAGCCATTTCAAAAATCAATAAACTTGTCATCAAAATCAATACAATGGCATAACCAATAAGTTTACCACGGACAAAATGAACTTTTTTCCCTTCTAATTCATGCTCAGTGGTATAACGAATTAAACCTTTGTCATATCTCATTCGCTCCATTACATCGTCGCAGGCATCAACACAGGCACCACAATTAATACATTCATATTGTAAGCCGTTGCGAATATCGATACCGGTAGGGCAAACCTGAACACATAGATTACAGTCGATACAATCTCCTAAACCCACATCTTTTGGCACATCTTTTCGAGTACGTGGACCGCGATTTTCACCACGTTTGGCATCATAAGAAACGGTTAAAGTGTCTTTATCAAACATGGCAGATTGAAAGCGGGCATATGGGCACATATGCAAACACATAATTTCACGCATCCAACCCGCGTTACCATAAGTACAAAAAGCAAAAAACCATACCGTTGCTGCCAAGGCAAACGAAGCCTTAAAGGTGAAGAAATCAACAAAAACCTCATTCATGGGTGCAAAATAGCCGACAAAGGTAAGTGCGGTTAAAATAGAAAAGAAGCCCCAGCAAAAATGTTTTAGCGCTTTACGCCAAAATTTATTAACGTTTAGCGCTTGGCTGTCGAGCTTTTTACGCTGATTGGCTGTGCCTTCTATTTTCTCTTCAAACCAGATAAATATAAAAGTCCAAACGGTTTGTGGACAAAGATAACCACACCAAACTCGCCCTAAAAAAGTGGTAATAAAGAATAGTAAGAATGCACTAAGAATAAAAAGCCACGCCAGTAATGTAAGATCTTGTGGCCAAAGCGTGACACTCCATAGCGTGAAACGTTGCTCACCAATATCAAACAAAATGGCTTGATGTCCGTCATATTGCAACCAAGGTAAAACAGCAAACAATGCCAAAAAGAAAAAATTCATTTTTTTACGGAGTTTTTGAAATACACCTTTTACTTTACGGACATATATTTGATCGCGAGGTGCATAGGCATCGCTTTTGGCAGGGGGATGAATTTGAACATTTTTAATCGGAATATACTGACTAACTTTAATGTCTTTATCTTTTGATTTCAATGCGGATCCTTTATTTCGGTAATACCGGTCAATTATAACGGATTCGCCGGCGTTACCCATCAATAAAATAGCAAAATATTGCTTTGTTGGTACAAAATTGATTACCCTAGAACTATTCTCATGACATTTTGTCTAAGAAAACAATAATGCTATGTGTGGTAGCTTCAATAACAACAATAACTTGCTTGTTATTTGTACGCATAGAAGATTATAAGGGATGGTATGAAAAAATTATTGATCTTGATCGTAGCTGGCGCGTTATATTTTCATTATTATCCTAATGAAAAACTAAACAGCTGGTTTTTTGAGCAAAAAGAGATGGCGCTTAGTTATTTTTCAGATGCAACTGATACAAAAGTGCGTTTAAAGTCAGATAAAATATATCAAGACCTATCACGAGATTTTGGCCAATTTACTAGCCAAGAAAAAGCCTATGTTGCTGAGATTACCAGCAGCCGTGAAAAAGTAAAAATCTTTAACGAGCAATACTGTAAAAGCAAAAAACAAACACCAAAATTACATCGCGATAATTTAACTAAGGTTTGCTATACCATTAGCAAATACAGCAATTTATTATAGCTGTATTACTCCTAGTAGGTAATACAGCTAGACGCACACTATCAAATAAATCAGACGATTAGGTTGTGTTCTAATCGTCTGCTGACTGATTAATCATGAAAATTAAGCTGAGATTCTGGCTAATAAATTAGCAAAACTATCGGCGCTTACCTGCTCTAAAGCATGCTCTGAGCCACGGATCACCCAATTTCCATTGACCATCACATCTAATACTGGATTTTGCTGGCTAGCAAAAATCACGCTGTCGAGTAAATACAAATCATCGTGAGCAAATAAACGTAATTGGCTATCATCTAAAACCAATAAATCAGCTTGCTTGCCTATGGCTAGTGCTCCAGTATTACTATTAGTACTTTGTGCTCCACCTGCGGCGGCTTTTTGCCATAAATTAAGCCCAACAGATTTTTGCTCACTGCTAGCTAACATGGCACGTTGTCGCTTACTTAAACGTTGTGCATATTCAAGCCATCGCAGCTCTTCGATTGGGTTGACCGAAATGTGACTATCTGAGCCTATGGCAAATGTGCCATTCTCCATCAAAAATTCATCAGTTGGGAAGATACCATCACCTAAATTAGCTTCTGTCGTTGGGCAAATACCTGCAATTGCTTGACTAGCAATGATGCCCTTGCGCTCTTTTTCATCGATATGCGTGGCGTGAATTAAACACCAATGTTTATCTAAATCGGCATTGTCGAGTAACCACTGCACAGGGCGTTGACCATAATGAGTTAAGCAATCTTCAACTTCTTTTTGCTGCTCAGCAATGTGGATATGAATCGGTGCTTGCGCATCGAGTGCTCGAACATGCTCAACAGCCGATAACAATGAGTTTTTATCAACAGCACGCAAAGAATGCGGTGCAATACCAACATTACAATTAGGCTGTAATTGAGCTAGCTTAAAACAATCACTGACTAAGTCATTAAATTGCTCAACAGAATTAATAAAACGCTTTTGACCATCAGTAGCGGCTTGTGGGCCAAAACCACTGAAGCGATACAATACCGGTAATAATGTTAAACCAATGCCTGACAGCTTAGCTGCAGCAAAAATAGCTTGTGCCATAGTTGCTAGTTTTTCATGGTTTTGACCGTCAATATCATGATGAAGATAGTGAAACTCAGCAACGCGGGTATAACCCATTTTCAACATTTCAATATAAAGCTGACTAGCAATAACTTGCGCATCTTCTGAGGTTAATTGCCCCAAAAATTTATACATAATATGACGCCAAGTCCAAAAACTGTCTTGCCCTTCACTACCTTGTTCACTGTACCCGGCAAAAGCACGCTGAAAAGCATGAGAGTGACAATTCACCATGCCCGGAATAACCACGCCATTGGCACGTTCTGCGCCAGTAACATAACCATCGGCAATGTCGGTAATAACGCCCTGTTCAATCGTCAAGGTTTGCTCGTTCGCCCAACCATCGGCTAACAATATTTTTTTTACAAAAAGTTTCATTAATACCCCCCATTAATCCGTAGCGTTTTTACTTGTTGTTGTAGTTGAAGCAAAAGTTATTAGCGTTTTAACTAGCGCTTGGAGTTTAGGTTGAACTTGCAGCGCTAGCGTTTCGTTATATGTCATGGCTTGCTCATTCATATAAGTGTGCTGCGACAGTTCTAATTGCACAGCATGAAAATTATTACTCGGCTGGCCGAATGCCCGCGTAATGTACCCACCTTTAAAGCGACCATTACATACCATAGTGTATGGGGCGTAATCTAAGTCGGCCAGAGTAGCAATCAATTCAGGCGCACAACTTTTACCGTCGGCATTGCCAAAATTAAAATCAGGTAATTGACCTTGAAAAAATCTTGGCACATGTGAGCGAATAGAATGTGCTTCAAGCAACACCGCTTGACCAAACTCGGTTTTTATTGCCTGCATGGTTGACGCTAAAGCCTGATGATAAGGTAGCCAATAGTTTTTTACACGTTCAGTTATTTGTTCAGTAGTAGGTGCACATCCCTCTTGGTAAAGAGGCAATAAATCAAAAGCTGTGGTCGGACAAAGCTCAGTGTTATTAGCGCCTGGGTATAAATCGACACCGTCAGGATCACGATTTAAGTCAATAACATAGCGATTGTATTTAGGAATTAATATGTAAGCGCCAAGCTCTTTCGCAAAAGCGTATAAACGGTCCATATACCAGTCGGTGTCGGCAACTTCACGCCCTTTAGCTGTCATAATTGCAGCAATATCTGCCGGTATTTCTTCACCATTATGCGGCATGCTGATGAGTAAAGGCACAGAGCCTTCAAATAAGGTGTAACTGTTTGACATTCAACCCTCTCAAATTGTATATACAACTTTATTAACACTAATTTACCACTTCAGTAATAAAACAGGAAATTATTTCTATCTTTAGTAGCTAATTCATTTTGGTTAAATTTTCGAAATCAACAGAGACATGAAGTTACACCACAGTTAGTTGTAATCTGGATACCAAAAATAAAACTTCTTACTATTAGATGACAATGTTTAAAGTAATCTTAATCAATCGATTTTATCAATCATAAAATACAAAATTAATCACTTTAATTGGATTCATATTTATTCAATAATAGCAACATATCGAGCAAGACCATTATTTTAGAAACTATAAACGGAGCCATTATGTTAGAAAACAAAGAGCAACAAAAAGTCCCTAATGTTACTTTCACATTAAGAGCAAACGACGAGTGGACAACGCGCAGTAGTGATGAAATTTTCAACGATAAAACTGTAGTAGTTTTTTCATTACCAGGTGCTTTTACACCAACATGTTCATCTTCACATTTACCACGTTATAACGAATTAGCACCAACACTATTCAAAAATGGCGTTGATGAAATTATTTGTATGTCAGTTAATGACACTTTCGTGATGAACGCTTGGGCAGAACATCAAGATGCAGACAACATTAGTTTTATACCTGACGGTAACGGCCAATTTACTGACGCCATGGGCATGTTAGTTGATAAGGCTGACATTGGTTTTGGTAAGCGTAGCTGGCGTTATGCGATGCTAGTTAAAAATGGCATCATTGAAAAAATGTTTATCGAACCTGATTTACCAGGTGACCCGTTTGAAGTATCTGACGCTGACACTATGTTAAAGCATATTAATCCGTCAGACTGTCAAACATCAGCTATTACGGTTTTTAGCAAGCCTTCTTGCCCATATTGTAAGAAAGCAAAAGCATTATTAACTGAAAAAGGCTTAACATTTGAAGAATTAGAAGTTGGCAAAGATGTTAACTTAACAATGTTTAAAGCTATAACTAACGCTGACACAGTGCCGCAAATTTTTATCGACGGACTACATATTCGTGGCAGCGAAGCATTAGAAGTTCACTTTAGTTAACCTTAAGTACAACGAAATAAGTTAAATTTAGCTTAACGATTAAAAACGACGCATTAGCGTCGTTTTTTTTTATTTTTGCTTTTTAACTATTTGCCAACGCCATGGTAGAATAACGACTAAAATTGCTAAGGCCAAAAATATGGATCATCAACCCTACAATCCACTGCACGGAGTAACGTTAAAAGCTATCGTGACACAATTAGTCGAACATTTTGGTTTCCCATATCTTGGCAAGGAAATAAAAATTCGCTGTTTTACTGATGATCCCAGCATTAACTCAAGCTTAAAATTTCTCAGAAAAACCCCTTGGGCTAGAGAAAAAGTTGAAGCGCTTTATATTCAACACAAAAGCAAACTTAGCGATGAAAACGAATCTGCTTGAAATAGCATTAGCATATAGCACAAAAGTATTTATCAAAATGACCAGAAAGTGCCAAACTGCTGGCATATAATCACAGAAATTTTCCATATGACAAACACTCATCATTACATTCTAACTTGGCAATGCCCTGACACTTCCGGCGTGCTAGCAAAAGTCAGCCAAAGCTTATTCCAACACGGCGCTTTTATTACTGAAACTAGCCAATACAGTGATCCTTATACCGATACATTTTTTTCACGTATTGCTTTTGATGACCGCGAGCTAACCGTTAGCTTTGAAGAGTTTAGCCAAGCTATTGAACTTCTAGCTAAGCCTTTAAATATGAATTATCAACTACGGGAAAAAGCCAACTTCCCTAATGTGGTTATTGCCGTTTCTAAAGATGACCATTGTTTAGTTTCATTGCTCACTAAATGGAAGGCTGGCGTATTACCGGTCAATATCGTTGCTATTACTTCAAATCATCAAGACTGTCAGGCGCTTGCACAATGGCATAATGTGCCATTTCATCACTTACCGGTAAATAAAGACAATAAAGCACAACAAGAGCAAGCGTTATTAGATATTTATCAGCAATATAATGGCGATTTACTGGTACTTGCTCGCTATATGCAAATATTGTCAGATGAACTTTGTAACAGCTTACGTGGCCAAGCAATTAATATTCACCACTCTTTTTTGCCAAGCTTCAAAGGCGCAAAACCTTATCACCAAGCTCATAAACGTGGTGTTAAAATCATTGGCGCTACCGCACACTATGTTACAGCTGTTCTTGATGAAGGGCCGATAATTGTTCAAGAAGTAAAACCTATCAATCATGCTTTTACCATTGAGCAAATGGTACATTTAGGTCACGATTTAGAAGCAACCGCCTTATGCCATGCCGTAAAAATGCATGCCGAGCAACGCATCTGTATCAATAAAGATAAAACCGTTATTTTAAATTAAATTTAATACCAATAGTTAGCTGCTAAGGCTGACTTTCAAGCTGTTTTATTCAGATAACTCTGCTACATTGGAGCACAAATATCTAGTCAACATTTGTGCGCCAATATGATCCAATATCAAATTTCCCCTCTTACCCCAAATAGTCATTTATTTGAGGTTTTATTATCTTTTAAAAGTATACCGGGTCAAAGTTACACCTTATCTTTACCTGCCTGGTTACCCGGCAGTTATATGATTCGGGACTTTGCCAAGAATATTACCGAAATTTGCGTATTTAACAGCAACCAACAAGCCATTGGCATAAGCAAAATCGATAAACAAACTTGGTCATTGCAAGCAAGCGATGAACAGGTTGAAGTACGTTACCAAATTTTTGCCTTTGACCTATCAGTTCGCACGGCTTATTTAGATAGCCAACGTGGTTTTTTCAATGGCAGTTCGACTTTTTTACAAGTTCATGAATTAAGTGACTTAGCATGCGAGCTAACAATTCAGCCATCAAAGTTAGCCGAGCATAGCAAATGGCGAGTGGCTACTGGATTAACGCGAGCAAACGAAACTAAAAAGTACCAGTTCGGGCGATATATTGCCGACAATTATCAACATTTAATTGACTGCCCAGTAGCGATAGGTGAGTTTGATAGCACAGAGTTTACCGTCGATGGTGTAGTTCATCATTTAGTTTTCACCAGTAAACATTACGGCGACACACAAAGATTGGCTGATGATCTGAGCAAATTATGCCAACATCACATCAGCATATTTGGTGAAGCGCCTTTTAAAGAATACTGGTTTATTACCCATTTGCTCGCTAATGGTTTTGGTGGTTTAGAGCACAAAAACTCTACCATTTTACAGGCGGGTCGCTTCGATTTGTCCAACCCACAACAATCATCAACTGAGCGCACTGAAGACTATAGAACCTTCTTAAGTCTGTGCTCGCATGAATATTTTCATGCCTGGAATGTTTGTCGAATAAAACCAAAAGAATTTATCCCTTACGATTTAAAACAAGAAAGCTACACCAAGCAATTATGGGCTTTCGAGGGCATTACCTCTTACTACGATGACTTTTCACTTTTCCGCACAGGTTTAATTAACTTCGATGAGTATTTGGCAATAATAGCGAAAAATTCTACTCGAGTTAATCGCGGCGTTGGGGAATTAAAACAAAGTATAACCGCTTCAAGTTTTGACGCTTGGACTAAGTTTTATCAACAAGGTCCAGATGCCGTAAACAATATTGTCAGTTACTACGCCAAAGGGGCGATTATTGCTTTATGGTTAGATTTAACCATTCGCAGCAAATCAAATAACCAATATAGTTTAGATACCTTGATGCGAGAATTATGGATCCATTTTGGTCGTACTAATATCGGCACCCGTGAAGACGATTTTATCAACATTGCTAACGTGCTTTGCGGTGAAGATATTTCATCAACATTTAAACACTATTTATATAGCAACGAGCGCATAGATTTAACCGCAGATCTGGCAAATTATGGTGTCGAACTACAAAAACAAAAATTCAAAAAATTAAACAGTTTAGAAACGACTTCTGCATCGCATTACCACGCTTACTTAGGCGCACAATATAAAGCACAAGCATTTGGACTAGTAATCACTCAAGTGCTTGAAAAATCGCCGGCCGCAAATGCGGGATTAGCCGTAAACGATATTCTAATCGCGGTAGATAAAGTTAAAGTTACTGAACAGTCAATACAAGCTTTGCTTGATCATCTACCGGCCAACAGTGAACTAATTTGTCACTTCTTTAGAGACGATCAATTGCTAACATCAACATTGAAAGTCATTGACTCACCTTTAGCTGGCATCGCGTTTAAAGTCGTTGATGAAAACTTAGTCAAACGCTGGCAGGATATTATATCAATCGAGTAAATTTGCTTTGTAAACTAAAGCGTACGTAATTGCTGACAACATTTAGCAACTAAACTAACTGGAAAATTAGGGTGCATTATCGAGTTATGGTAAAAATTACCTCATTCGAGATTCGCTCATTTATAATTTAAGTAATAACACTATGATTAATTTAAAACGCTTCCACCATGTGGCTTATCGATGTAAAGACGCCAAAGAAACGGTTGATTGGTATAAAAAACATTTAAATATGGAACTCACTGTCGCCATTGCAGAAAACGAGGTGCCATCAACAAAAGCGCCAGATCCTTATATGCATATATTTTTAGACGCTGGCATGGGCAATGTTTTGGCATTTTTTGAAATTCCCAATTCTCCTGACATGGGCCGCGATGAAAACACGCCACAATGGGTACAACATATTGCCTTAGAAGTTGAAGACTTTGACGCCTTAGTTTCAGCAAAAAGCGATTTACAAGCACATGGGTTAGACGTTTTAGGTCCGGTAAATCATGGTGTGTTTAAATCTATTTATTTCTTTGATCCTAATGGTCATCGCTTAGAATTAGCGGCAAATACCGGTACGGTTGAACAGTATGCTGAACTTAAACGAGTTGCACCATTGATGGTTGAAGAATGGTCGAAAACTAAAAAAGCACCCACACATGCCGCTTGGTTGCATCAACAAGACGATTAATGCACAAAATAGCGCTACAGCCCCTATTAACGAAGAGCTTCGTAAATAAGGGCAATAGAAAAACCACCTACACATTTAGCCTTTTTTGTAAGACATTGCCCATTAAAAATCAAAACTAAAAAATTAAATTACATTTATTAACAAAATTATTACAATTAAAAACAATGACTTGCTGAATATTTGATTTTAGGGCAATAAACAATAGCAAAAACAGCTTGATGCATTACTAAACTAACGTAAAGTATGGGGTAGCTACATAGATAGCACTACACAAAACGGATAATATTTGCACGGAAAGCCATAAGCGTTAATTTACGCAGCACATAATTTAAAATACGGATTGTTTACTTAAGCTCAGGATGAGTACTGAATATTTTGCCCAAGAGGGCATCAGGGATTGCTTAAAAAAGTGTCAGGACGACCGAAAAAAATATAATTTTGCACGGATATAATAATAATAAGATCAGAAATTGTCAGATTAACAGGGACTGTATCATAAGGTTAGGATAACCAATTAAGAATCGGAACTATATATGTTGGCTTATGCCACATTCTTCTCCAAAAGCGACGCTAATAACGTCGCTTTTTTTCTTTCTATCGCTGTTTAGCGTGGAATGTCGTAAAATAGCCCTAATTGTTCATTATTTTAAGTTATTACTATGTCTCGTACTAAAAAATCACGCAAACCGGGCACCGGCTCTATTGGCATCCTTAAAGATGACAAAAAAAAATTAGTAGAACCAAAACCTCGCCGAGCAAAGAAAACAAATGGCAACGAAGCGGGAAATCGCCAAAAAGAAGCCACGCCAAAAGCAATCAATGATCAAAATTCAGCTAAAAACAAAGATCCACGTATTGGTAATAAAACTCCTATTGATTTAGGTAAAAAAGTTGCTGCGCCGATTAAAGTTAAACCCGCTAAAAAAGTTCAAGATAACTCACCTATAGCGGCAATTCGCGTTGTCGAAGTCAGTGAGACCTTAGAAGAACAACTAGGCCGTATCGAACAAGACCCTAGATTACTTGAAATACTCGAAAAGCAAGATGCTGACGAAGCCTTAACGCCAGAAGACGTTATCTATTTCAATACGCTAATGGAACAACATGAAAAAATCAGTCTAGAGCTAGGTCTAGATGAAGAAGAAGAGATTGCTGCGCCTGCTAAAAAATCTGATTCTGAAGATGATCTCTGGGACAAGTTTGATAACAGTGATTTATCGAAATTTGAATAGGTAACTTTAATGCTATCAAATCCTTGGATATACCTAACATTATTAGCCATTGTAATTATTGGCGTGTTAGCAGCAATAGCCACTAAGCTCTTGCGCCAGTTGAAACAACAAACACTTGAGCAAGCGCAAGCAAAGGCCGCTCAACAGCAAGCATTGCAGCAACATGATAAAAAAATAATCTCCAGTGTTATTATTATTGTGCGCGCAATGAAAGAAGAGCAATGCGATATTGCAGAAGGCTGTTGGCGCTTAAGTGTATTGCTGGATTCATTGAAGTTAAGCCAAGATTTAAATGTGCAATTTCCAGCCGTATTCGAGTTTTATGAAGCCATAAAGCACATGCCGATTCTAGCCGCACGTAAAAAGCTAGATAAACAATCTCGTATGAAACTAGATTTTGAGCGCATGAAACTTGAATCAGAAATGGCAGAAGATATTCGTCGAGATATCGAATTACTTCACCAATACGCTAATGAACGTAATAGCATGCTGAGTGAATCCTCCGCTTAAATTATTTTTATGAAATAAATTATAATGGTTAACACAACAGCTTAAATAAGCACTAAACCAGAGGTTCAATCAAAAAAGTCATCATGAAGCCGCGTAAAAATTGAGCTTGATCAATGTTTACGCGGCTAGTTTATCTATAATAGCGTAAAATGGATAAGCGGGAAGACTCATGCCAGTAACTCAATTTTTTGATAGTGCATTATTACAGAAATATAACACCAGTGGTCCTCGATATACTTCATATCCAACTGCCTTAGAGTTTCATGAACAATTTAAACATGAACATTTAGTGCAAGCTGTTGCTGACTCACCAAACCGTGAATTGTCTATATACGTGCATATTCCTTTTTGTCATAGTCTTTGTTATTACTGTGGTTGTAATAAAGTTGTCACTCGCCATCGCGATAAAGCAGATACTTATCTTGAGTTTCTTGCACAAGAAATTTCCTCCAGAGCGCCATTATTTAAAGACTTCACCGTTAAACAATTACATTGGGGTGGCGGTACGCCTAGCTTTTTACGGCACAAACAAATAACTAAGCTAGTTGCACTGTTAAAAGAGCAGTTTACCTTTGCAGCGCAAGTAGAAATGAGTATTGAAATAGACCCGCGTGAAATAGAAATGAACCTAGCTGAACACCTTTATAGTTTAGGTTTTAATCGCTTAAGTATCGGCGTGCAAGATATTGATGAAAAAGTCCAAAAAACTATTAACCGAGTACAATCTACTGAATTTATTGAAAACTTTATTGCCCATGCTAAACAAGTTGGCTTCAAATCCATTAACATCGACTTGATTTACGGTCTACCACATCAAAATATAGAAACTTTCACTCGCACCCTAAACAAAGCCCATGAGATGGATGTGGATCGCATTTCATTGTTTAGTTATGCCCACATTCCTGCTCGCTTTGCCGCTCAACGTAAACTCAAAGATGAATGGTTACCCAGCGTAGATGAGAAGTTCGCTTTAATGAAACTTGCCATTGAAAAACTCTGCGATTTTGGCTACGACTTCATCGGTATGGATCACTTTGCAAAGCCTGAAGATGAATTATCGATTGCCCAAAAATCAGGTCATTTACACCGAAACTTTCAAGGTTACACCACCAAAGGCAGTTGCGACTTACTCGGCTTAGGCGTATCGTCAATTAGTGCTATTGGTAACAGTTTTAGTCAAAACACCAAAGATTTACAAGACTATTACAAAGCTATTGAAACTCATGGGCATGCTCACGTAAAAGGCGTAAGCTTAACTCAAGACGATATTATTCGTGGTGAAGTTATTCGCGAACTAATGTGTAATCTTTATGTCGACAAAAATAAAATTAGCGAGAAGTTTGCGATTAATTTTGATGAATATTTTGCTGAAGATTTACCCTTACTCCAAACCTTCATTAATGACGGATTAATGAGCGACACAGCCGATGAAATCCGCGTCGATCAAAAAGCTAGATTGTTAATACGTAATATATGCATGAGCTTTGATGCGCACATGAAACAACATTTAAACCAACAGCGCTTTTCACGGGTAATTTAAATTAGCTTTCAAGTTGCCCTAAACTAAATCGATGTTCGGCACTGAAGAATACCATTTCAGTGCCTTTGCCTATGTCATCTTCACTGGCTAAATCTACCCATTGATAATAAACATTACGATGCACCTTAGCCTGCAAATTTCGTCTAACCGTGACATATAAGCCACCATCTTCGGTAATTTCTAATGGGTGATCAGCATTTAAGATAAAACTGTCATCTAAATTAGTGGTAACTTCCATACTGGTTTTCTTGTCATCTAACCATTGCCATTGTGTTAAAATAAAGGGGGCGTCTTCAACAATAATACCAACCTTCTCTACAGGTGTTACTAAAAAGTATTTATCATCTTCTTTTTTTAAAACCGACGCGAATAGCTTAACCAAAGACAAGCGTTTAAAAACAGTGCCATTATAAAACCAACTACCATCTAGCTTTATTTCTAAATCGATATCACCACAAAAAGGTGGATCCCATAATTCAACCGGTGGCATTTTTTTACCATCACCTTGCTGAGTATCAGAAATTTGTGCAGAAATTTTCTCTAATGACATAATTATCAACTTAAATGGGTAGCGTTACCTAATGGTAGCAAGTTAACAGGTAAACTTAAAATAGACCGATCAAAAAGCGTTTTATCTGCTCATGTAAAAACCTAGTCTGCCGAACGTCGAGTGTATTAAAGCGATTAAGTTAGCCACCTTGCGTTATTATTCCTTTCGATGGGGAAGCAAATAAAAGTCATAGCATCTGAGCAGTATTAATAGACACCATAAAATTTAAGAAAAGTTACTCGAAAGACAATATTTTTCTTGTCAATCAACGCATAAATACAATATACTCCTCGCGCCTTACCACTAGGCGCTTCAAGTAATATCAGTGGTGGCTATAGCTCAGTTGGTAGAGCCCCGGATTGTGATTCCGGTTGTCGAGGGTTCAAGTCCCTTTAGCCACCCCATTCTTCCCCTTTAGATTCAAAGCCTCTGGGCAATCACCTACTATAATTAGCACTTTCTGATGAATGCTCCTGTGCATATTCTGTGAGTATTTGAAGCTAATTATGTCTAATTACTTACACGTATATCCAACTTCCAGCTCATATATTCAACATCGACCGGAACTGATTAACTTTGCCTGTTTAGGGACTTTACTGTCTATTTCCTGTGCTTTTTACTGAAAAGTGAAAAATTGGTTAAAATTTGACATTAGCTTTTCAGTAAATAAAGACAACTTAGAGCCCAAAGCAGTTATAAGCTTTTGTTAATAACACGATCATAATTAGACCATTAATAGCTAAAATTTTCTGAAGGTTCGTAGGGCATGCTTATGCTCATTGCTGCCGTTGAAGTTTTATCGGCAGCTTGATAAGTGGTTAAGACGTACCTTCCTCCACTTAATATAGAATATTTTGTAGTCCGTGCACCTAACCATTACTATCAACATTGCACTGGATACTAGTTATAAAATGCGTTGCCTAGGTATATTTCTAGGGGCAGAAGATGAGGGTGCTAATACAAGAAGATAACAATGAGAACCTTAAAATATAATAGGGAGCGATGGTCTGCTCCCTATTATATTATGACTCTATTGCACGCTATAAACAGCGTTGCCGTTCCCATCATCAGCTACAGTCACTTCAAACATGATTTCTGGGTTGTCATTACCACTGCTGCCTTCAGACTGTTCAAGAGTCAGTTCTCGTGGTGTGATTGTTCTGCCATCACCAAGGAATATAGTCACTTTTGCAGTTTCTGGAGCACTTCCGCTATAGTAATTAACACCAATTTTGTATGTCCCAACATTAACGCTTTCGCATGATACTGTATAGTTTTCAGGTCCTTCCCCATTTACATCATCGACATCAAGTATTCCATCGTCACCTGTTTTATTCGAATAATAAACATGCTCGCCATTTGGTTCATACGCATGCAAATCAACATCAGGTTGGTCCCCCCATGATAATGATGCACGGATAGAGCCTGTTCCTGCAATTTGAACTGGGAAAGGTGTATCCGTTGCGAGACGGGTTAAGTTGGTGTCAATAACCTCCCTCGATGCTAAACGCGTATCCCAATAGTCTTCAATAATTAAATGGTTTGATATTGATCGAAAATCCCCTCCTAAAAAGTCGGGGAGAATACTTGGGTCGTTATCTATATTGCTCGGTAATACATTTTCAATTAAGCGCAGGCCACCAATGACCCTATCATCATCTGCTGTAACATAGCTCGCACCATCTACAGTTGAGGCTGCTGGGTTTGCCACACCAAAGTAGTCAATGCTTTCTGCTCTATCCCGCTGGCGGGCTTTAACAGAAGTTACAGCAGTGTTGGTGAATAAGTTACCTTGGCTGTGTGGCATAATAAGAACACGTTTTCCAGACAATAGGTCAGCCTCATAAAGTCCTACATGCTCAGAGTTTACAGTAAGACGATCTGAAATTGCTTCTACTGATGCTTGAGTCATTGATTCACCCAGTTCTTCAAGTAAGGTATCTGTAAATACGGCAAGAGCGCTTGGCGTGAGACGAACCGCCAATACTGCGCGGATCGCATCGTTATCAAGACCCGAAGAAATAAGTTCGTAGATTTGATATCCATTAATTCCATCTGCTCCATCTTCGTCCATTTTCTGTTGCAGAACTTGTGTAATGTCAGTGAGAGCACCTTGCGAGTAATTATAGGCATCGGAGAATTCATAAGAAGAATTTTCATGAAGAGACTCAAATTGACTTTTATAGGCATTTTTCATTTTTTTAGCCATAAATTTCGCGGCAAATGGCGATGTTAGAATGCCGTTTGCGAAATAAAACGCTGTTTTTTTATCAGACTCGTTTGTGTCAATACAACCGTTTAGCATTGCAATTGATGGTGTACTTAAACTTGCACACAAAAATGCAGGAAACAATAATGATCTATTTTTCATGATACTATCCTTAGTTCTGAGGTAATCTGCATTCGTCAAAAGTCGCTTCTACAGTTCTTTGTACAGTGCCATTTCGGCCAACCTTGTACTTTTCGAATGCTTTTAATCGCTCCTCGGTATCAAAGGTCAGTGCCTTTATTTTAGCTACTTCATGACGACCATTTAGGTCAGTATGATCGATGTAGCAAGAAGCTAATTTTGCTAGTTTTTCGGATGCATCACCATCATCTAGATCGTCTATCGAATCACCCGTAACAAGGACATTATTAAACACGAGTACAGCATTACGTGACACCTCTCGATTGTCTTTAGAAAGTGGGTAAAGTTTATAAATAGCGATTTCCAAATCATCTCTAACACCGTCGTTATCTGAGTCTGTACCTGTTAACCCTAGGTCTGGCTCTATCGGCATAGGTGGGAGCATAGCAACATCAAGTTCACTGATAATTACTGTACTTGAAAATTCATCGGTTGAATTATCATTATCAGTCACAGTTAAAGTAATAGTGGCTGTAACATCTTCTGCTATCTCTCCAACAACTAATGTAGCGCTAGCATTGTTTTGATTAAGTGAAATATTTTCACCACTATATTGTCCTAAGTCTATTGTCCAGTTGTATGTGGAAATAGAACCATCTGAATCACTGGAGTTTGCGCCATCTATTGTAAATTCGGCACGCTCCTGTAAGTCGTTTGCCAATGTAAACGAAGCGGTTGGGGCTACATTTTCAGAAGGGGGAGGTGTAGATACTTCATCTTTAGATTCTGAATCACCACATGCACTTAGCAAAATACTGCTTAACATTATGGCTATCGACGTTTTTTTCATAATATAGTTCCTTTATCGTTTGTTGAATACCATCCATAACAAGAAAAAATGAATTAAATGGATGATCTATTACTTTATTTAATTTTCAGTTTAGCCTTGAGAGTTTAATTTTTTCAATTCTACTTCAAGCTCTTTAGATGCCTTTTGCGATCTAAATTCTTCATAAAGAGCTGCTTTAGAGGTTGGGTCAATTTTAGCACCCGACTTACTGACTAGTTGCTCAAATAACAAATCACTCTTATTTTCAGATAATGTCACTAAAGTACATAACTGCTTCTTGCCATCTATTTTAGCAAATTCAACTTTTGCAGCTTTAGTGTTCACTAATGTTTGTTGCGAGATTTGCTTAGACACTTGCTCAAATGTGCCGCCAATGTTTTGCTTATCATCTGCTTCCAACTTACGCTGATACATTTTATCGAGCACACTAACTTTCAAACTAATTTGCTGTGCTATTTCAGCACGTGCCATTGCTAAACTCTGTGCTTTATCAATAGATAAGTTACCTGACCATGGCACACAAGAAGCGGCGGCTAATGCGTTATCAACATTAGGGTTTAAGACCCAATTTGGCACTGAATCAGTCGACTCAAGCATGATAGATTTTTGCTCATTAGTATTACTACAAGCACCTAAAAATAAGCAAGCAGCTGCCACTATTGATATTTTGTTCATATTGATTCCTTGATAAGTAAATTATTGTAGTAAGAGGTTCTTTTAAGAACTTTCTTTAAATAGTTGACGGTTTCCTGATGGGGTAAATTATCAATTAAATTGAAATATAGTTGTTCTGAGGTCTGCTGATTGGCTGACTGAGTTGCCCGCTTCAGTGATGTGGTATTACTCAATGCTCTGGCAACATTACCAGGACCTGTGTTGTAACCAGCAATCGACATATAAAGTTTGTTTTTACTGTCTGTAACTCCTTTAAAATAACGTGACATCAGTAAGTGAAGATATACGCTACCCGCTTCAATATTTTGCTCTGCACTATATAAATATTCAGGTCTAAGTAGCGTGGTTTTGCCATTTAAAAATTCAGTAACGTCCTTACCTGCGCTTCCAGGAACAATTTGCATCAAACCAAAAGCTGGGACGTGCGAACGTGCTAAAGGATTAAAGCTTGATTCGGTATGGATAATGGCAAGAATTAATGAGGCCGGTATTTGCCACTTTTCTGCTTGTTGTTGAGCAAAAGGATAATAGCGCTGTGCATTATCACTGAGTAAGCTGGGCCTTAATGGTATGGTAATGGTAGTTTTATTTTGCTCACTTTTACTCAATATTGTTGCTAATTCACCAACATGCTTTTTAGCCAACAAAACAGGTGAACTTTTCGCTATCACTAATTGCTTGTTATCTTCGGTTAATTGTTTGTTTACCGCTTGTACAACAGGGTCTTTCGCTAAGGCATCAGCTAGCGATGTGGTAGTGAGCTTTGTTATGGTTTGTTCAGCTAAAATAGTGACTTGCTGAGATGTTAAAGATTGACGTACTTCAATCTTTATTGCCCCAGAAGCAAAATCAACCGTGGTACGTTGATTTAAGTCAGCTGAATAATCGACCCATTGCTTTTTCCCTGGTAGTAATGGTTGTTGCCATTTCTGGGAAATTTTTGCTCTATAGTCATCTTCAGCCAACTTCCATGCGGCAACAAATTGTGCGAACTCTTCATCTATATTTTTTTTATAAGCAGAAAACTCTTTATCTTGCTGTGCTAGATATTGCTCAAATTCTAAAGACTCTTCGTTATCATGGGCAATTGATAATGGCGGTAGTAAGCTAAAAATAGCTAGACAGATCGTCAGCCGTTTTTTCATCTTGTAATTCCTTTTGCGTATTTACTTTACGTTGCAATTGATAGCACTGCTTACTATCACAGTTCGCTAGAATGTCGATTGCAGACTGATAACTACCTTGCTCAATCCAAAAATTTGCCAACGCTGCTTTACTTTGATTAAGCAATAAATTGCTTCCGTCAACTTGATGCTCGAAAATCCCTTTGCCTTTTTCGCCGCCAGTTTTAGTCGCTATTAAGACAATGGCATCATTTCTAGTAGCCGAATTTACCATTGATAGTCGTAACAATGGCTTTAAAAAGCTATTTTCTCCTTGTTCTAAAGCCCACCACGCATTCATCAGTGCCAACCTTGCCTTGCCTAACTCAGGTTCTGTTTCTTTAATCGTGCCACTACAACTTAAGCCGCCTTCAATTTTTTGGTCGTGATAGTTACTTAAATGGCTAGTGGCATAATTAATACTATCCGATAGCGCGAGGTTTAATTGCTCAGCCAGCTGTTGCTGCTTTTGCACCCTTAATGGATAAGATAATGCCTTACGACAAGCCTTTACCCACAACCTAGTAGGCAGGTCAGCATTCAGAGGAAAAACCTGAGCAGTATCGGCTTGATTTATCACTTTAAAAGAAGGTGTATGGTGAACAGTTGCGGCGGAACTCGCCACAACTGATACCGACAGCACTGCTGCAGCGAGCATTATAAGTCGCCTGATTTACTTACTTGGCCAGATGCTGCTTGAGAGTTTTTTCCATTTTCATTGCGGCCACCATTAGCCTTGATCTTATGTGTGGTTTTTATGCGGCTAGTGTTCGTAGAATTCATTTCTTTATTTGCTTCACGTGCCGTTTTCTCTAGGCTAGGTGCATAAATAGCCACGGTATATTGCCAATGACCATCGGTAGAAACAAAACTCTTGGTTGAAACGCCAGGAGGTAGTGTGCCCGCAATTAGCGTTTTATAATCATCTGTTGCTTTAAGCTGATTGATAAAAGTCGATTGTTCTTCATCTAATACTGCAACTTGTGATGGATCTAACGTTTCAGGATCGTAGTCAAACTGAGTATTTTTATCGACTTGCTTCTCATCAAAACTACCGTCCCAATAAACCTGTTCACCTTTTAAAGTACCTAGTAACGCAGCACGCGCACGAGTTTCAGATTGACGTTTTGCCACAGTTTTAAGCTTTCGAGCAATCGATTTGTTTTTGTTATCTCTGACAATAGCTGAGCCAAAACCCATAACATAATTTTCATTAGTTTCAGGGTTAGTTAACACTTTAGCGCCAACCGGCGGTAAAATACCACTTTTTAGATCACTAATAATATGTTTAAAAATTTCATTAGGAGCTGTAGTTACTGCTACTGCACCGGCTTGATGTCTAATTTGAGCACGCGTTTTTGGCGTAGAAATTAAGCTAACGCGTACTAATTTTTCTTCAATATCATCGTTAACATCAAAAGTTACATAGCCAGCTAAAGAACCAGAAACACTTTCTACACAAGCTTCTTGCTGGGCATCTGCCGTATTCGCGACACTTTCATTACCGCTATCAATAACGTCCATACTTGCCGATACTACATTAGCACAAGCCAGAGTAACGCCTTTCATATTGGCAACAAACTGTTTTTTTGCAATTAACAAGGCTTTGTTATAAGCACCGCGCTTTGATAGTAAGCTGGCATTTTGATTATTAAAGGTTTGATAACTTGCACTACCCACTGAAAGGATCCCCATACCAGAGCCCACTTTAATCATTTTTATACCATCTTCTTCTTCTTCGATTAATGCCTGATACGCTACAGCAACGGCAGCAACGTCATCAGTTCCAACCACTACATCACCCTTCACTGTTACCTTATCGGCATTTGGAATGCTTTGTCCTGCTTTTGCTGGAATAAGGTCAGTTAAATCGAAATCATCGTTAGCTAAAGCCGGTAGAGATAAGGCTAATGCCAAAGTAAATATTTTAAATTTCATAGTATTCCTTTAATTAAATAATATTGTTTGGTCGTCTATGACCTGTCCATTTGGAAAAGAAGGTTCGCTAATAGCTGCTAAAGAATTCTGCAGCATTAACGCCAATTCACCGGTGTCTCCTGAGTAACGAAGGCTAGCAACTACGTAGTTATTTTTCTTGAAAATCGCAACATCTTTTACTCCTCCAATCGTAGAGATAACGGCATGTAATTTTTCAGGTTGTGATAGATAGCTTGAACGTATTTTGATTTCACGAACTAAACCACCTTGACTCACAACATTGATAAAGGCTTTATTGAGTGCCAGTTGCAAGCTTTGCAACTGTTGGGGCATTTCAAACGTTACCTGGGTTAAGTCATCTAACACGTGTGTTGAATCAGGTAGCGCCACCAAACTTGGATCGTTACGCCATTGACCATAGAGGTTATTGGCTAAATCACGCACTTCAATGGTTAATGACAAGCGTTTGCTGCTCACAGGTCCTCGTAACTCGTGCTTAGCAATCACTTTTAAACTAGCGCCAGATCCAGTTTCAATTCCTTGTTCTGATAACCAAGTTTTCAAAATTGGCTCAAAATTATCGTCGGCAATAACGTTCACTCTTGGCGAACCAATTTGAGTAAGAAAATCATTAGACTGTGTGATCAAAGGTGACTTTTCAACAACCACTTGCAACGTAACTTGCAAACCATCTTTATCCAATTTCTTCGATGCTAAAGATTGCCACGATTTAACCAGCCCTGAACTACGACTAGACATTTGCTGGCTGATCAAATCTCTTACAGCATTTTGTTCACCATCATCACTCAATTGCATTAAGGTTAAAGATGACTGCACTGAATTTTGACTGAGGTAAATACCAACGACGCGAGAAATAGCTCGGCGCAACGCGTCTTGTTCAGCGCGTTGACGCGCAGAATCACCAGCCTGAGACCAACCTTCACCAACTACAGTTACAGTGACTGTTGAACTATCATCTTTCCACTCTAGAGCATCATCCGTATTTGCATGTTCAATTGTTTGTTCAACATTGATAGCCACCGATAAACAGGTATCATTACCTTGTAAATATGGCTGGCCAAGATCAAGTCGCATGCCGCCATTACTAAGCCCTTCTATTATGGTGTCGCGTGACCTGCTATAAACTTGATCAAGGTTTGACTCAATACTTTCACTGTGATCACCAAAAGCCAGTGTTTTATTACCCTTGATAAATTGTGCAAGCTCAAGCGCTGCATTATTACTAGCTTGTGTTATTGCCCCTTGTCCTCGGCCGTAAGCACAAGCAGAGGTGCTAATATTACCGTTGTCTAACACCTTAACTTCACCATAACTGGCGAAGCTAAGTAACATCGATAATAGAGCTAATTTTCTCATGTCCTATTCTCAAGAAAATTGGCGGGTGTACCTACAGAAACAGCAAAAATTTTAACGCCATTACCCGGACGGAAGATCCCAGATTTAGATTGATTTTTGATTGAGTCGGCTAATTTACTGTTCTTCCACTTAACAATTCGTCCACTAGCACTTTGCTTTGATGGCGTTACCGTCGCGACACCAATAGGCTCAACAAAACCGGCTTCATATTGAAATATAACCATAGTTTCATCAACGAGCACGCCGGCATTCTGACCACGGTCTAAGCTTAGTTGGTCGCCTTTAATCCCTAATACTTGAGCTGTTGCAGGCATTTCACTTAGCATTCTGGTTAAAAATATATCGAAACCACGGCTTGCCATGTCAGACATCATTGCCTGTACTACTTGAGGATCAGAAAAGTTAAAACCGCTATAATAGCGGCCGCTAACAATAACAACATTTAGCTCATCTTTACTTTTAACAACATCAGCCGATTTAACTCTGATCTTACCAATATTCGGATGCGACATTTTCTCTTTAGTGAATGGGTCAATTACTGCTGAGGTCATTTCAAGGGTATAGTCCATAACACCTGAAGTTTGAGCATAGAAAGTGTCAACTGTTTTAGTTGTATCTATTTTCACAACAAAATCAGGCGCTAAAACTTTTTGACTCGCTGCGCGTTTAGCATAAGCTTTCGCACCCTGTTCAGCTAAATAAGTTGCTTGTTCTTGTCCTATAACCTCATCATCACGAGTAATAATTCTAAAACGACTTAAACCCGCTAATTGATTTTCAAGCATCTGGACAAGTTTTAAATTATTAACCTGCTTTAAATGCTCTATGCCTTTACCTTTTCCCGCAACATCATTGTTATCAAAATAAATTCTTATCGTTGGCTTCTTCAGAGGACAACCTTCGCTTTCTTTTTGACGATCGAAGGTGCATCGTTCCAAACCTTGGGTATCAAAATATGCAGGAACGGTTATGTCATCATCAGAAAAATCATAGGCGCTCTTTGCGATGGAGGCATTCGAGGCTTGATTTTTTACGGTGACTTTTTTTGTTTGGCTGCTTGGTCCTGTACTTTGACAACCAGTGATTAGCGTTGCAATTAGGGCACTAGTGAGAACTTTTTTTAACATTTTATAGATATTCCTTGGTGTTATTTTGAGTACCTGTATCGAACAATACCTGGCCTTTCGATAGGTCAATCAAATCTGCAATAGCGGCAACTGCTCGCTGTTTTGCTGCATTGATGGAGGATGCACGGTGCCTTTCTTTCAGTGTGTTAGTAAATAAAACTCGATACGGCGGTTCACTTTCCAGTAACTCAAGTGAAAGTAAAACTTCAACTACATACTCGCTACCATCTTTAGCTGACTTGGTTTTAATCGAAGGCTGTAACCAATAAACTGTGCCAGCACCGCCGGTTAAACTACGATTAATACTAGTACTAATTACGTTAAGTTCTGTAGGCGCTTGAACTTCAATAATCGCTTTGTTTTTTAACGCTAGTATTAGTTGTTGCCAGTGCTTAAACTTTTGCCACAGCCCCGAAAAACTTGTTTTTTTTTCATTTAATGCACTGAGTAAAACAAGATGGTTTTCAACTCGAGACTGTTGAGCTAACTGCCTTTGAGCCCAAACGTGCTGTTGCCATAAGGGTTGTTGATTTAATTGAGCAGAGGTAGATATGTTGTCAAAGAAGGTATTTATGCGCGCTGTTAGATTTTTATAAAACTGTTGCTTAGATAACTTGATTAATAACGCAGTTTGATTATTTTCAAATGCTTTTTCAGCTACCGAAACTAAATTTAATGGAATAGATTCAGTTATCAATTCAATTTTTTGTGACAATGTAGCATCACTTTCATTACCATTTTTTGTAACTGAGATAATCGATCGAGAGCTAATACTTGCTTGAAGTTGCTGACTTAAATCATCAAAAGCAAACTTTTTTGCCATTACTTGATTGTCAGCAACGCCGACAGCACAGAAATATTCTGCACTGCAGTTTGCTTGATACACCCAACTCGGCCAGGCTGATGCCTTAACCGAGATTGAGAATATAATCAGTAGCACTAATAAATTAACCGCGTGCATCCAACTGCTCTTGTAATTTGCTTAAGCTACCCGCAACTTCTTGATCAGCTGAAATCAAGCCATTAATTTCATTAAGCAATGACAATTGATCCCTAGCGCGTATAACTGCAGTGGCAACGGTCAGTTTTTCGTCAGCATCATCGTCCTTGAAAAAGCCCATTGCGGTGTTAATCGCAGCAACTTGTGCTATTTGAGTACCATATTGAGTAACTAAATAACCCAATTGCACACCTTGTTTCACGAGTTCAATCGTTAATTTAGAATTTTCTTCTGAAATATCTTGAGTAGCTTTGTTATAAGCCGCTAATTTATTGCCGATTTTGTCTTCTTCAGATTTAGAATGAAGATCAAACTCTTTAGCTTCAGCCAATAACTCCTGATCTGTTTTGCCTTCATTAGCCGCTAAAAAACTTGTAACATCACGATGTTGCTTAACAACCTCACGATACATAACAGAAACATTCCTTTGCTGTTCCACAAAAGCTGACAAGCCGTTTATAAATTCATCAATACCCGGAGAGACTTTAACAACTTCATAACCAACAGTATCAATTTCGGCAATAATACGCTCGACTTCGTCATCTCGATCAATGTTGGCTTTTTGTTCATTAGATAAGCTGCTACAACCAGCAATAAGTGACAGGGCTATTAAAGCCGCAGTGAGGTTTTTATTTAACATTTTATACTCCATTATATTGATAAATTACGACAAGGCGGAGCCATTGACATAATTTGTCTTTGAGCAGTCCTTGCTTCTTAAGAAATACATAATACATAATTATTTATTTTAATCAATGATTTATCTGGGCGATATTCTTCAAAGTTTATCTCTTGGACAGTTAGGATTAATTTATTATTGAATGAAAAATTAATTAAATAACATTAGAAATTGAAGGGCACATTGCTTTCACTTTTGTTTGTTACCGTGTCTTTCAAAGGGGTTTAAACTTACAGATCAGTTATAAAAAAGGGACATTTTATTGGCCGTACACGGTGTAAAAATTAGCCGAATAGCTGTAATTAAGATTTCTATTTAGGAAAGAGTAATCGACAAATAGTGAGTTAAACCTTTGTGACTATTTTAGCTTTTACTTACTACTAAAATGGAGAGCTAGTTGCATATGTCAGTACTACTTAATAATCAGCTAATTGTCCTCTGAGTGTAGCTAGGTTTTAAACAAATTATTTTTAGTCTAGCTCACGTTAAAGCAATGATTATTTCCTTTTTAAGGTAATAAATTACGATGTACTTCAAGCTATAACATGAAGAACAACCTTAATACCTTACACCTGACAAGTGAACCCAGCTAAATTCTATGCCGAAAAAATGATGGTGATTTATGTTGTAGAGGGATCCAAGTCGCTTGTTCAGTTAATCGACTGTAAACAATGTCGCTTGTTTAATTTTAACTAGCAAGGGGCAGGGAGATAGTTATACGAACTGTTTTAAGTTAATTTATCAGCAACTATTACAACTTATTAAATGTGAATTACGCAGCAGTATTCTCTGAAAGGTTTAAGGTTACATCAATAAAATTTTTTCTTGGCAAGTTAGCCATGGTAAATATTAAGCGACGATTAAAAAGTTCGACTTTAATAATCGTCGCCAGCTTTACATTACTTAAGCTATTTTCAAGTAGTCTTTAATAACTTCGGCACCGGTATCCGCTTGGATCGGTTTAAAAATAAAACCAGAAATCCCCTGACTTTCACAGCTTTTTATTAACGCTTGATCTGTGACTGAAGAAAGCATAACCACGGGAACATTGCTGCCATTAGCACGAATATTTACCAATGCCTGATCACCGTTCATTTCACTCATTACAACATCCATAAACATAAAGTCAGGTTGTTGCTCTTGTACCATAGTAACTGCCACCGAACCGTCGTCAGCTTCAATAACATTGTTATAACCTAGCTGAGATAGATAACGCTTTAGTGCTTTGCGGATCATGCCGCTGTCGTCAACTAAAAGTATTTTACTTTCTAGCGGTAATATTTTGCTGTGAGGATTACTAATACCAGTACTGGCTTCTCGCTTAATGCCTACCGATTGATATTCAACGTTACGAATAAGCAAATTAAAATAATAACGACCTACACCTTCAATAGTGATAGGCACAGTTATAACTTCGGTTACACCCGCTAAGTATTTGTCCATGTCATTAACATCGTGAACAAAGTATGGGCTAGAAAATTTATAATCTAAACTATAACGGCCATGTAAATCTGTCGAGCGACCCACAATGGTATTGCCCCATTCCGCTAAGGCATTACTTAACTCTTCATTTATTTCAGTGTATTGATATTTTTCTTCAAACATATGTTCACAAACTGAATTACCAATTGCGATAGCTGTTTCTGGATAATGATGCATCATTATAACGCCGTCTAAGCCACCGGTGACTTCAGAACATACGGCATAGCCTTTAAAGCGAAAATCATCAACGTTATCTACAAAAGCCTCACCTGCCTCGCCAACCAAATTCGTCATTGCCTTCAAACTAGCAAGTGACTCATTGATAAAAGGGTATAAAATAACTTTATATAGCGCTTCTACTGACATGATTTTTCCTTTTTTATAATTATTTCTAAATCAATTTTGCTAGTACAATACTAAGCCCAAGCAATAAATACAAATTTAGCTTAAGTCACTATTAAAATCACCTTGTATAACAAAATATCTTCCACTATCGATGCTAATGTTCTTATAGTATGAACGTAAAACCGAAAGTCGCCTAGGCACAACATCAACTAAAGCAATAGATGACGGTCGATAGGAAAAAACTCACTCGCTGCATTAATTAATGACTGCGCGGTTAGAGCAGTAACACCATATACATGAGTTTTTACACCGTCACGTTGCATTACTTTTCTAAGCAATAAATCAAAGTCACCATCGCCGGAAAGTAAGATGACAATATCCACTTCCGGTGCCATTTCCATCACATCAACCGCGATACCAACATCCCAATCACCTTTTGCAGAGCCGTCACGACGCTGAATAAAAGGTTTAAGTTTTACCTCAAAGCCAATGTATTTTAAGGCTTTTTGAAATTTATGCTGTTGGTCGTCACTGCGCTGTATGGCATAAGCATTAGCCAAAACAATATCACCTTGTTGACTAATTTGTTGCCAGAATGCTCGATAATTAAATTGCTGCTGAAAAGTATCTCGTGTGGTGTAATAAATATTTTGTACATCAACAAATATGGCAATTTTTGGTGGTTGTTCGCTATTTTGCATAAAAATCCTATTTGCTAACTTAGGTCATATTTTGGCCTAATGTAATAAATTCGTTATATTTCATTATGGTACCTGGTTTGAATGCTTTTAGCAGTTAATTATTAACAACTAAAAACTACCCATCGCCAAGCAGAATGAAGTGCGAGTATAATAGCCATTAAAATATTGCATTGAGAACTTAGTCAAAATAACTCTACTGGGTATAAGAGACAATTATTAAGCTAAGTGCTACAATAGACAGTCAAATAAAGCTGAGTAAAACATGATGTTAGCCGTTCGTAAATTATTTTATTTATTACTGCGTTTACCGATGAAGATATTGGTGCGTTGTAAAGTTGTTGCCGACGAAATGATTAATTCAGGTCAATTAACCACTGAGCAGCCGGTATTTTATGTATTACGTCATCAATCGGCCAGTGATGTTTTATCGCTACGTACAGCTTGTAAAAAAGCTAACTTACCTGACCCCCTAGCGCCTGTGGATGTGGATGGCCAAACTTTATCAAGATTACTTTTTTTAGAAGAACCTACAACATTATTCCATTGGCGCAAAGCAAAAAAAACCACAGCAATAGCGCAAGGCTTTGAATTGCTTAATGCTCACGCCAATAATGAAAAGTTAGATGCTCAACTTATACCTGCCAATGTTATTTGGGGACGCACCCCGACCAAAGAAAGAAATAATACCAATGTTGGTACACTTTTAACCGATCAAGAATCGCCAACTTGGTTACGCAAATTTTTGATCGTCTTATTTCTAGGCCGCCATACCATGGTGCGATTTAGCGAAGCTATTTCATTTCGCCACATGGCGGATAAGCATGGTAGTAATGAAGCCAGTGCGCGGAAATTAATACGTATTGCGCGTTTTCATTTTCATCGTCAAATTATTGCGGCCAAAGGGCCTAGGCTTATGCATCGACAACAGATGTTTGCTAATTTAATCGTTAATCCCGCGATAAAACGTGTGATTAACGAAGAAGCAAAAAGCAAAAATATCACTGAAGCAGAAGCTAAAAAACAAGCATTAGCGATAATGGACGAAATTGCCGGTGATTATCGTGATGTTACCGTACGTTTTGGTGAACGACTTCTCGGCTGGTTATGGAACCGTCTTTATAACGGCATTGAAGTGAATAAAGCTGAACGTTTACGGAATTTAGCACAAGAGGGCCATGAAATTATCTACGTGCCTTGTCACCGCAGCCACATGGATTATTTACTCCTTACCTACGTTATTTTTCAACAAGGCCTAGTAACACCGCGCATTGCTGCAGGTATCAATTTAAATTTTTGGCCAGCAGGACCTATTTTTCGAAAAGCCGGTGCCTTTTTCATTCGCCGTAGTTTTAAAGGTAACCGCCTTTATTCCACGATTTTTCGTGAATATTTAGGTTTACTTTTTGAACGTGGATACCCAGTTAAATACTATTCCGAAGGTGGTCGTAGCCGAACAGGTCGATTACTTTCACCAAAAACTGGCATGTTAGCGATGACCATTCAAAGCATGCTGCGCGGCATCGACCGACCGTTAACCTTAGTGCCTGTTTATCTAGGTTATGAACACGTAATGGAAGTTGGTACTTATCATAAAGAGTTAAGTGGTAGCCAAAAGAAAGGCGAGTCAATATTTGGTGTGATTAAAGCAATTCGAAATTTGCGCAATTACGGCAAAGGCTACGTTAACTTTGGTGAACCTATCAATATTAATCAGTTTTTGAATAATCAGGTACCTGACTGGAAACAAGCAATAGACCCCATTGACCCACAAAAGCCTCAATGGTTAAATCCTAGCGTTAATCTGTTAGCCCAGCAAGTTATGACCTCAATCAACCAATGTGCCGCGTTAAATGGCGTTGCCTTAGTTTCACTGATTTTACATGCAACAGAAAACAAAGCGCTAACCAAAGCTGAGTTAATAAGCCAGCTTGATTTTTTCATCGCTTTGCAGCGCGCTGTGCCATACCACACCGAGTTAACTATACCCGCTGAAACCGGTGCAGAGCTTTTAGAGCATGTAATATTATTGAACAAAGTGACCATTAACCAAGACAGTTTTGGTGACATTATTTCCTTAACCGAAAGTGCAATATTGGAGCTGCGCTACTATCGCAACAATATTATTCACACTTTTATATTGCCTTCACTGGTTTGTCGTTTATTAGAGCGCAATGCAAAAATCAGTCAAAACAGCATGCTTGGCCAAGTTCAACGGTTAATCGAATTACTCAAAACCGATTTATTTTTGTGGCAATCAGCAGAAGACGCAGAGCAACAAGTACAAGCAGTATGTCAGTTTTTAGCCGAGAAGGGGATCGTAAAACAAAGTAAATCGGGTGTTTGGTCATTAAGTAGTGACGATGAAAATCGGGCAAAAATACGCTTAATAGCAGAGTGTGTTAACGAAACCATGCAGCGCTTTGCCATAATTACCTCGCTACTTGGCCAATTGGCCCCGATTAAAAAGTCTGAATTAAATGAAAAGGTTGTCGCGATAGCTCAGCGTTTATCTGTATTGAACAACATCAATGCCCCTGAATTTATAGATAAAAAAGCACAATCGACATTAATTACCGCAATGAAAGATCAAGGTTATATCGTGTTAGATGAGAACGATAAATTAGTTGATAGCAGTACTTTAGGCTTATTAAAAAGCTCTGTCAGTAACTTAGTGGATATCGAGGTTTTACAAAGTATCGTGCGTTAACATTGAGAGTAACAGTTCAAGAAAGTGACTGAGAAGTTTTGATCAGGTCAACAGCACTTGTTTCAAAACCTTAGTCAACATAACTCACTAAGGTATTATCTTGATAGCGGCTTTATTATCAAAATAATGTACTAACATCTAACCTATACATAACCAAAAATCGCCAATGACAATATAGATACGCGATTGTTTATTCTGGATAAGCATTTATGCCGTCAATTTTGGCATTTTTATCTGCTTGATGTCGGATAGAATATTACCTTTATTATAAATACTCTACCATCACACCAATAAACACAATCAAACCAACATAATGATTATTTAAAAAGGCCGTAAAGCAGCGGTCACGATCACGCCCGGCAATTAGGATTTGTTGATAACAGAAAAAACCAGCAGCAATCACTAGCGATAATTGATATGGCCAACCAAAGGCAAGCATATCACCAACAGTAAACAGCAACGCCAAGGTTATTAACTGCAAATACAAAATAATGCGTTTATCATTTTCGCCAAAAATAATGGCTGTCGACTTAACGCCGATTCTTAAATCATCATCTCGATCTACCATAGCGTACATGGTGTCGTAAGCGACAGTCCATATAACGTTAGCACTGAACAATAGCCAAGCCACCGTAGGTATCTGCCCTTGTTCTTGTGCAAAAGCCATGATCATGCCCCAACTAAACGCCGAACCTAAAACAACTTGCGGAAAATGTGTTATGCGTTTCATAAACGGATAACTAGCCGCCAATAAAACGGCAACAACAGAGAGCATAATGGCGTAATTACTTAAGCTCAGCACCAAAGTAAAAGCAAGCAGAATAAAAGTTGCAAACAACTGCAAGGCTTCACAACTCGATAAAGCCCCGGTAACTAACGGGCGGTTTTGTGTACGCTTAACTTCACCATCAATTTTACGGTCGGCATAATCATTAATAATACAACCAGCACTGCGCATAAAAAAAACACCTAGGCTAAATACCACCAAAAGATGCAATGACGGCCAGCCATCTGAGGCAATCCACAATGCCCAGTAAGTCGGCCACAGCAACAAGTACGTGCCGATAGGCTTATCCATGCGGGTAATCTGTTTAATAGCGGTTAGTTTTTTCGTTAACTCACTCAATGTAGTGCCCTTTTATATTTCATATGCTACGGCGCCGGGTAAAAATATTTCAGCCACCATTAACGGTTTAGCATCAAGTACAAAAACCGAACGACGACCCCACAGCGGTTGTTGAGTTGTTTGAAGTGCTAAATAATTCACGAGATTTGCCACGCTAGAAGCTTGGTCAAATGCGGCAACTTCAATTTTTTTACGCTGTAAATCAGGGTGATTAAACAATACTTGCCCTAAAGATTGTGTACCCAAATGTGCTAATTGCTGCTGGGCGCCAGTTAAAGACCTTAAAGGTAATAAACTTCGAGCAAATACTTGCGGGATATCATCACAATATAATAATACTTCTCGGACCAACACCTGCTCGCCAACAATAACATCATCATTGGCTTCACTCGCATCACATGCTTGAATACACTGCCCAAGCACTTGCACACGAAATTGTTGACCATGGCATTTCAGCCGCGCTGTAAGTGAACCAGGATCAAGCAACCAATCGCGTAAGCTATTTGGAAGATTGAAGCTTTCTGGCGGCTGCCACTTTGCGACCATTTGTACAGGAAATAATGAATGTTCTGCTGTCATACCCGGAAACTATTTAACGAAAAACGACGTATGATAGCGTTTATACCCGTTCCACTTCAAGATGCAGGTTTCAGCAAATTGATAAAGGGTTAGCTACCAGACATTGATTGATGAGAATAGTTATTCTAGTATCAAAATCAATAACACAGGAAATAACCCTTTATCGGCTCGCGCGTAGGGAGTTAAACTAAAAAAAGTCCTTCGTTGCATACATGAATGTCGGACATTAGAGTAACGCAGGAGCAGTTACCGAGAATAACTATTATCTGCGTATCGCGCCATGATCTGATTTCTTAGCTTAGCCCTGCAACTGCATTGTGAAGTGTTGCGGGTATATTTTTCCACAAAAACAGCTTACTGCCCGTATTGAATAACGGTACTTATCCTAGGAGATACTAGCGTTTTTAGGCTAAAAGCATGAGGTAAATAAAAAATCGCTAAATAATTCAGCGCATGATCAAAATTCGCGTTATCATTTAAAGGCAATCAACCTATTTAACTGCTTAGCATAAATAGTTAACTTATTTTCTAATTTGAGTTTTAGTGTATGAAAACATCCATTATTTTACTGTTAGTACTGCTAAGTTCGTCTTTTGCCAAAGCGGCTGATTACGCTTACTTTGGCTTTGAACCTTCAATTGTTACCAACTACGTGGCAGTGAAGAAAAAAATGGGCTATGTCCGTTTAACGGTAGAGCTGATGATCGAAGATGCTTCAAATTATGAGATTGTTGAACACCATGCACCGCTTTTGCGAGATGCAATTATTAATATAATTGGTCAGCAACCTGAGTCAAAAGTTAAATCAATCAATGGCCGCCATGAAATACAGCGCTTGTGTGAAGAGAAAGTCAGAGAAATACTGGAAACAGAGACTGGCAAACCATTAATTAAAAAGCTTCTATTTACTCAATGGTTAGATAACTAAGCGCGACTGAATCAAACAGCAATCGGAATAATAAATTCAATTGCGGGAAAACTAAAACACACTTACTTATTTTAAGAAGTGTGTTTTTTTTCCTTTAAAACTTGAATATAAGCCATTATACAACCACTAAGTAGGCCTAATAAATGTGCTGTGTTCGCAACATTAATCGGCATTAAACTGGTGTAACCTAATAATAGCCAAAACAACATAAAGCCAATGATTGGCTTAGGCAGTGATAAACCTTTTTCTGGCATTAACCAACCCATCCACCATACATATCCAACTAGCGCATACACTACACCAGATAAACCACCAAAATTTGGCCCATCAACGAAAAATTGTCCAATATTAGAGACTAACGCAGAAACGAGCAGTAAATTGATTAAACTAAACTTGCCCGTTATTTGCTCAACTGAGCCGCCCAATTGCCACCACCACATGGTATTAAAAACAATATGTAACCATGAGAAGTGAAAAAAAGCTGGGCCTAATAACCTATGAGGAGCTTGTAAAACAGCATCTACACTTAGTTGAGGATAAAATTGTAAATAGTGAAATACAGTATTTCCCCAACCTAAATTGCTGGCAATAAATACCAGCCAACATAGGGAGAAAACCACTAAGGTAACAATACCGGCATGAGAAAAAAACTGCGCTTTAAGACTAGTCAATAACGCTGGAGAATTAGAATTAATATCAGCTACATCGCCACTTTGCCATGCTGCTTGCTGATACTTAGCTTGGTCAGGATCAGCAATAAACTGCTCAAACGCTTGTTGAGCAAAGTCATACTTATCGCCCTGACAATAAATAACAAAGCCAGCTTCTTCATTTTGCACCTGCGCCTGAACGGCAACAGATTTTAGATAGTTACAAAACAGTAACGCAATATTATGTTGCGTTACTTTCACCAGTGGCCGCAGCTCTTGCTCCAACATCAGTGTTCAATAACATCCGGATGTTGTAACTGCCAATCAGTAAAACCGCCATCCAAAGAATAAACTTCGGTAAAATCTTGGCTGATCAGAAACTGCGCCGCTTGCTGACTTGAAATACCGTGATAACAACACACCACAACTGGTGCGTCTAAATCTGCGGTACGCAAAAATTCAGGCAAACTATCATTACTTAAATGTATGGCATTAGGAATATGCCCCGATTGAAACGAGGCAGGATCGCGAATATCAACCACCACATGCGTCTCATCAGTTAACACTTGCTGCAGTTCACTGATTTGCATGTGTTTAAAATTTTCTTCGCTATTTGACATTATGTTTCCCAGTTTAAAATTACTTTACCCGATTGTCCTGAACGCATAATATCAAACCCTTGCTGAAAATCATCAATATTAAAGTGATGAGTGATAATTGGTGATAAATCTAGGCCTGATTGAATCAAACTCGCCATTTTATACCAAGTTTCGAACATTTCGCGACCGTAAATACCTTTAATGGTTAAACCTTTAAAAATAATTTTACTCCAGTCAATTGCCATATCCTCTCCCGGAATACCTAACATGGCAATTTTACCACCATTGTTCATGTTGGCTAGCATATCGGTAAATGCCATTGGTACGCCTGACATTTCCATGCCAACGTCGAAGCCTTCGGTCATACCTAAATCAGCCATAACATCGGCAAGGTTTTCTTTCGTCACATCAACTGCACGAGTAGCACCCATTTTGCGGGCTAAGTCTAAACGGTATTCGTTAACGTCGGTAACAACAACATGACGAGCACCAACATGTTTTGCCACTGCCGCTGCCATAATACCAATTGGACCAGCACCGGTGATCAACACATCTTCACCCACTAAATCAAATGACAAAGCAGTATGTACAGCATTGCCAAATGGGTCGAAAATAGCGGCTAAATCATCTGAAATTTCATCCGGTAATTTAAAAGCGTTAAAGGCTGGGATCACTAAATATTCCGCAAAAGAGCCAGAACGATTTACGCCAACACCTACGGTATTACGACATAAATGTGTACGACCACCACGGCAGTTACGACAATGGCCACAAGTAATATGGCCTTCACCTGAAACACGGTCACCAAGGGCAAAACCCTTAACTTCTTGACCAATACCGACGACTTCGCCAGCGTATTCATGACCGACAACCATAGGCACAGGAATTGTTTTTTGTGACCACTCATCCCAGTTATAAATATGAATATCTGTACCACAAATAGCGGTTTTCTTAATCTTAATTAACAGATCGTTATGGCCAATTTCTGGCTTTGGCGAATCTGTCATCCAAATACCCGGTTCAGCTTTTAGTTTTGCTAATGACTTCATGTTTAACCCTCAATCACTTTCATTTCTTTGCCAATGCGAATAAAGGCTTCAATGGCTTTATCTAATTCAGCTTTGGTATGTGCGGCAGATATTTGCGTACGAATACGCGCTTGGCCTTTAGGTACAACAGGAAATGAGAAACCAATCACATAAATGCCCTCGGCTAATAAACGATCCGCCATAGCACTGGCTACTTTTGCATCACCTAACATAACTGGAATAATCGCATGGTCTGCACCAGCACAGGTAAAACCTGCGGCTTCCATTTGCGCTCTAAAATACGCCGCGTTGTCTTTTAATGTTTTACGTAATTCGCCGCCTTCGGCTAATAAGTCAATTACGGTGATTGAAGCATTAACAATCGCTGGGGCCAATGAATTAGAAAATAAGTATGGACGTGAGCGTTGACGTAACCATTCAACCACTTCTTTTTTCGCGGCTGTGTAACCACCTGAGGCACCACCCATCGCTTTACCTAGCGTACCTGTGATAATGTCAACTCGGCCCATAACATCACAGTATTCATGGCTACCACGGCCTTGTTCACCGACAAAGCCAACCGCATGAGAGTCATCAACCATTACCATGGCATTGTATTTGTCGGCTAAGTCACAAACCGCTTTCAAATTAGCAATAACACCGTCCATCGAAAATACGCCGTCTGTTGCAATTAACTTAAAACGCGCACCGGCTGCATCTGCTTCAATTAAACGCGCTTCAAGTTCAGCAGCGTCATTGTTTGCATAACGAAAGCGTTTGGCCTTACATAAACGTACACCATCGATAATTGAGGCATGGTTAAGAGAGTCACTGATAATAGCGTCTTCTGGGCCTAATAATGTTTCAAACAAACCAGCATTAGCGTCAAAGCATGAAGAATACAATATAGTATCTTCCATACCTAAAAAGGTACTTAACTTTTGCTCTAAGGTTTTATGAATGTCTTGTGTGCCACAGATAAAACGTACCGAAGCCATACCAAAGCCGTGCTCATCTAAACCTTGTTTAGCGGCCGCAATTAATGACGGGTGATTTGCTAAGCCTAAATAGTTGTTGGCACAAAAATTTACTACTTTTTCGCCGGTGTTAACCGCCATTTGTGGTTGTTGCGCTGTGGTTATTACACGTTCAGCCTTATATAAACCGTCTTCTTTTACTTGGTTTATTTGCGAAGTTAAATGAGCATAAAAATTATTTGTGTTGGCAGAATCGGTCACGGTAATTCCTTAAAAAGTAATTGTCTTTCAATAGTCGTATTATCAGCCTAGACGACTTTATAAACAAAGTGACATTACGTGATAATTTGACCTTTTTTATAGTTAAATTGACATATAGTTATGTCAAAGTGTAACATCTAAGGCTGTTTTTTGCTTTCTGTCGCCCAGGAGTGCTATTGTTAACTGAAAAAGATGAAGAACTATTATCCATATTGCGACTAAACGCCCGAGCCAGTGTTTCAGACATGGCCAGAGCGACAGGTGTTTCAAGAACGGCGATCCAAAATCGACTCAATAAACTTGAAAACAATAATGTTATCGAAGCTTACAGCGTGGTGTTAGGAAGTGAATATACTAGCGGATTAATTTCTTCAAACGTGTCATTAAAAGTAAATCCTAACTTGCGAAAAACTATCTGCTTAGCATTGCGAAAAGTTCACCAAATTAGCCATATTTATTCCATTAGTGGCGAATACGACTTATTGGTAACCATTCAAGCAGGCACGTTAGAGAAATTAAGTGAAGTGCTAAATATGGTGTGTTCACTTGAAGGTGTCGCAAGAACTAACTCCTCGATTATTCTCGATACTATTTTTAAACGCTAATTAATTCTTTAAGGTGCTGTGCAACCAAGTAGCAATATTTTCATTAAGGTAAGACTGATGTTTTAATAAATTATAACTTGAAGTATTCCCCTTGAATATTTGCAAAATAGAATGCATATCGCCATTCCAATCGAAAAGTTCTTGTGCATTCAACATAGCGTCTATTTGATGTTTTGCGCTGAGCAAGTAAATAGGCATGTCGGCTAAGTGCTTAAATTGTTCTTTATCGCCATAACTGAGTTCTGGCGCCAACATCACCAAACTTTTTACAGGCACTTTTTCTGCTAAGTAAATAGCTTGATTGCTGCTGCAGCCACTGGTTACTATACTAATGGCCTGATTATTTTTCATTGCCCTTTGCAAATACTGATACGCTTTATAAACATCTTTTTGCCAATGCAACATCAAAGCCGCTAATTGCCCTTGATAGCTAACAATATCACCAGCCTGTTGACGAATATTTTGGTGCGAATATATATCACTTTGACTGCTACCAAAACCGCGTAAATCCAGTGCTAATAAGAAAAAACCCTGCTGTGCAAGTGCAGAGTACAAAGGCTGAAAATCTTTTAAGGCATGCTGACAATCATGCAATAGCAACACACCACCCGACGTTGCTAAACCGGCAGAGAACTGTGCTGATAACTTAAATTCATCCGCAGCTAATATCTCCACCGTTTGCCCTGCAAGATCTTGATCTTTCGCTAACACAGGTTGAGCGACTATTAGTTGAGAAAAGCCAAGCGATAGTAAACAAAACATAGTTTTCAATGTTGAACGTTTACCGCTTTTAAACGCATTTTGTCGAAAAATCTTCATAAGTTAACGTAAACATCCTTTCACAACTAAACATAATATCATTGACATTTTTAGGCCAATATCGAAAAAAAGTGACATAAAAAACAGTGCCTAACTATTTTATATCTTGCTTGATTTTTTTAAGCAAGATTTTAGGTATACTATTGAGAATTAATTGTTGATATTTGAGCTCTTTTGGTGCGTTTTACTCTCGCTTTATTGTTATACCGATTATTTTTATTACTGCTAACGCCACTACTATTAGTGGCACTACTACTGCGCTCAGTTAATCACCAAGCATATCGGCACCGACTGCTGGAACGTCTTGGTTTACTGTCTAGTACACTAAAGCCCGAAGGCATTATTGTTCATGCCGCAAGTGTTGGAGAAGTTATTGCTTTAAAACCTTTTATATCGCAACTGCTTAGCGACTATGCTGAATTGCCGGTCACAGTCACTACCTTCACACCAACCGGCTCAGCACAAGTGCTAAAATTATTTGGAGATCAAGTACAACATTGTTATCTACCATTAGACAATATTTTTTCTACGAGATTATTTTTAAAGCGTTTAAAGCCCAAAGCTATGATTTTTATGGAAACCGAATTATGGCCAAATTTAATTGCTCAGTGCGCAAATAGCCCGATTAAACTGCTGTTAATAAACGCTCGATTATCCGATAAATCAATGCGTAGCTACCAAAAAATAGCCTGGTTGATCACCCCGACAATTCGCTGTTTTGATAAAATATTAACCCAAAGCCAAGTTAACCAAGATAATTATTTGGCCATGGGCGCAAGCACTGAAATGTGTAAGTTATCTGGTAACTTAAAGTTTGATATCTCGTTAAATAATGATGTTATCGCTAAACAACGTGAGTTAAAGAGTTTACTCACCGATAACCGCAAAATTTGGCTAATCGCTAGCACACATCCTGGTGATGAAACACTTGCATTGGCGGCATTTGAGCAAGTAAAACAACAAGACAGCAACGTATTGTTGATTATTGTACCTCGACACCCAGAGCGCTTTGAACAAGTAACTAAACTAGCGCAAGACGCAGGAAATAATGTCCTCAGGCGCAGCCAAAATCAGCAGGTAACACTTAATACCCACGTATGGGTCATGGACACTTTAGGAGAATTGCTCGCCGCATGTTCTCTAGCAAATGTAGTCACTATGGGAGGGAGCTTTAGTGAAATTGGCGGCCATAACCCATTAGAACCTGCATTATTTCAAAAACCAGTGATCGTTGGCCCAAATATGAGTAATTTTAAAGAGATATTAGCACAGTTAATTACTGCAAAAGGCATAATACAATTACCAGCCACTTCCAATATGCCGAAAACTCTAGCCCAAGAAGTACTAAGTTTGCTTACTGACGAAAGTAGTGCCCAAATGCTAGGGCGAAATAGTTATACCGTTGTTATGGCAAATCAAGGTGCAACAACACAGTCTTTGACAGCATTAAGAACCTTACTTAAATCATAAATGCTCATGGTTAGAGTTAAGTTAAAGCCAAGATTAAGCACCTGGCTTAAAATAAATTCTGACACCTAACAAGGTTAACGAAATCAATAACACCAAACCGAATATTCCTAATACTTGATTTAACCCTTTATAGGGCGTCCATTGCAAATAGTGTACTTGGTACAATAAGTTGATTAATTGGGTATCTTGGCCCTTTTGACTTAATCTCAGACTATTCCAATCAAGTGTAACCTCAACACCGGTACTTGTTTGCACCGACAAGCCGTTAACATGCTCAATTTCACCATAGCGCGCTTCATTCTGGCTAAACGCATCGTTTAATAGTGTTTTAAACTGTAAAGGTGTTGGCTCAGGTTTAGCTAAAAGTGATACCGGTTCTAGGTGTGCACTTTTGTTGTTAGCTTTCACCAGAAGGTGGTCACCTAAAATGGTTTTAACAACTTTCACTTCTTGCCAATTTTCCTGAGGTGTAATCGTCAACGATTGGCTCAATGGGTAGTTTTTTATTGATAATTGTTCAAAAGCACCTTGGTAACCGGGTTTAACAAAAAACACTATACCTGTAATTGTCCAGCCCAACATAGGTAACACCAAAACCAGCCCAATTAGCTTATGCAGCTTTCTAGTTTTCATTAATATTTTTCTTATTTTATTGATTGCTATGCCAGAGGTTCAGCATAAACACTTAAGGCATTAGCCCGTTGATGATAGCTATGCTTTAGTGCGTTCTTGTGCCACTTCTTGCAATAACACTGGTGTCGTGAAGTCAGCCTGTTTATCTAAAGCTAGTGGAATTAACCAATGTAAATTCGGAATGATATTGTTTGGTAATTCAGTCAACTTGATAATATGTACTTGTTCTTGCTCAATGGTTTTAGCACTAAAGGCCAGATCAGAATGGGCAAAATATAGGTCTACATCATAACAATTGGGCCGGTATACTTTCGCAAAACAGGTCCAATCGGCTTTATTGGTTGTGACACCTGTTTCTTCAATAAACTCTCTAACCATAGCATCGACAGACAACTCATTAGCTTCAATTTTACCGCCAATGCCATTAAATAAACCTCGCTGCCATTGCGGGTTTATTTTCTTAATTAACACCACGTGGCTAGCGTTTTTTGAAAACAAGAAACCCGTAACATATTTTTTCACACATATTCCTTGTGTTGGTTTAGCGCAACTCTGGATAGTTATCGATAATAACCCGTTCAATCGTTTTCTTTACTTCAGCAATGCTAATTTGCATCATTAAATCTTTACCTTTAGCACGTGTTCCCCAAGGTAATTGTTCAACACTTTGCTTATATTGTAACTTTATAGCTGAAGCATAAGCACTGACGACATATTGAGGATATAAATAAGGACCTGTGCGTTTAGGGTTACTATGAGCGTATAAACCCACAACAGGTGTTTTAACCGTAACCGCCATATGAGCAGGCCCGGTATCAGGTGCAATAACTAAATGAGCAACTTTTAATACCGCCAATAACTGTTTTAGACTAGTTTGCCCAACTAAGTTTTGTATTTTATTTTCGCCTTCACTGAACTTACTTCGACTAATAATCGCCTCAGCAAGCAGTTTTTCCATGGTGGTTGGGCCGCCACATATCACCACTTTAAAACCACGAGCGATTAAATGCTCAGCCGTTTGCGAATAACCTTCCGCATGCCAATTACGCTCTGCTTTACTCGCTGCAGGACAAATAACCGCAATAGGTTTACCGGCTTCATTAGCAGCACTGAGTTTTTCACTGGCCCATAATTGCTCGCTATCTGCTAAAGGCATTTTCCACAACGGCGGGGGAACGTCTAGACCTAATACTTGTGCAAAGCCCATAAAACCATCGAGCACATGAGGTTGGCTTTGCTTAGCTATTTTTTTATTAGTGAATAACCACTGCCCCTCTTTTGCACGCTGGGTATCAAAGCCAATTTTAACTTTCGCTGAAATACAAAGGCTGGCAATACTCGCGCGCAATGCCACCTGCATATGCAATAGAACATCAAATTTACGGCCTTTAAGGTTTTGCCTTAAGTCGCGGTAGCCTTTTAGGCCGGCGCGTTTATCAAAAATAACGAATTCAACGCCATGTAGCCCCTTTAATAGGCTCGCTTCAATTTTGCCTATTACCCAAGTAATTTTGGTTTCTGGCCACTGTCGCTGAATATTTTGCACCATAGCAACGGCATGACAAACGTCACCGATGGCTGATAATCGCAATAAACATAAATTTTTCGGAGCAGATATTTGACCCAGCATAAAGGATTCACCACAATAGGAGCAGAAATATAATATAGGCCTATTATCTTGAACAAGCCCGCAATTGTAAAACCCTGTAATGAAAAAACTTTTCAACAAGGCAATGTTTATTGTCGCTATGACAGCGATGAAGTCAGCGCTTTTATGCCCGAAATGCTTAATAGCGATTATTGGCAAGTAAACAATGCCATAGTCGGTAGTGCCCAAGGCCGCGGTACCACTTGGTTCATTGCGACGGATAACGCTGCTGGTATTATGCGAAACTGGGTATTGCGCCATTACTATCGTGGCGGTTTAATTGGTAAAGTTATTAACGACCAATACTTATACACCGGCATTGCAAACACCCGCGCTGCCCGCGAATTTTCCTTACTAACATCTATGCGATCATTAGGTCTACCCGCACCAAAACCCGTCGCTTTTCGTGTTATTAAACATGGCTTGTTTTATCGCGCTGATTTATTGTCATCACGTATCGAAAACGCTAGTGATCTAGTCGGCATACTCAGTAAACAAGAAATCAATCAGCTACTTTGGCAGCAAATCGGCAAAGTGATTAAAACCTTTCATCAGCAAGGTATTTATCATCATGACTTAAATGCACACAACATTTTAATTGATGATAATGACAAAGTTTGGCTAATAGATTTTGACCAAGGCGAACAGCGAAAAAAGCGAGTTAAATGGCCAGAAGAGAATATGGCTAGGCTGCTTAGATCATTTCGTAAAGAAAGCAATAGAGTATCGAATTTTCAATGGCGAGAAAAAAACTGGCAAGCGTTATTAAACGGTTACCAGTCTTAAGAATTCAAATGGTGCCTGTGACTAAAGCTTATTATTACTGTGAAGGCGCTTATGCAGCATCTAAACTATCTTGGCAGCGTTGGCGATACATAGCGCGAGCTTCTAAGAATTCATCCTTAGCTGCATCGCTAATGTAAGGGTGAATTATGACTAATATTTTCAAAACACCCTGATAGAATACCGCGTCATTAATTTCGTTATCATTATTTTGTGTTTGATAAAAGCTCAACCAAAAAGTATTCACTAAACGTAAAATACTAACTATATCAGGTAAGTCTTCATCTGAAAAATCCATCATGTTAGCGTTACGTAAAGATAGTAACAATTCACTTACACGTTGGGCAATAAAGCTTTGCACTTCCACATACTTATCATGCAGCAAGGGGTTTTTTGCGAGTAGTACCGGTAAATTACTGTAGAAGAAACGAAACTTCATCATCGCCTGAAATACCACATCCATATATAAAATAATGGCATCGAGTGGTTTTACATCGGGGCTTACTTCCGGCATGGTTTCTAATAAAAGATTACGCGCATACTCTTCATAAATGGAAAGTATAATGTCTTCTTTGTTGCGAAAATGGTAGTACAGATTACCGGGGCTAATACCAAGATCGGCGGCAATGTGGTTGGTGGTAACATTACGCTCACCTTGTTCATTAAATAATACAATGCTGGCTTGAATTATTTTATCCCGAGTTTTCATGGATACTACTTCTTGTATTTGTTGTTATAGATTTTTCTATCATACTATCAAAATAAGCCAATATTAAAGCATTTCGAGTAAATACTTTAAGTAAGCTTAATATTGACACCTGTTAGATTTGGTTGCATCTTAGCTTACAGTGAACAAAAACCAAACAAAAGGAATAATAAAAATGCTTAATAATTGGCACACTCTGATAAAAAATAAAGCAATTGATCAGGTTTCTACTTTGCTTGCTGACGACGTCACCCTATTTTCACCTGTTATCCATACACCTATCCAAGGCAAAAAAATGGTCAGCATTTACTTAACGGCGGCCTTTCATACATTTCTAAATGGTACATTCAATTACGATCGAGAGTTTTCAGGCGATAATTCCGCCGTATTAGAGTTTTCGTTAAACATACAGGGTATCGACATCAATGGTATTGATATGATCACATGGAATGAGCAAGGAAAAATTACTGAATTCAAAGTAATGATCCGCCCTTACAAAGCGTTAAATATGATTAATGATCAAATGACAGCCATGTTAGCCAAGCTGAAACAATAGGGTGCAGTTTAAATTATTTGATTGCTTTGAAATTATCGGCTTCAACAATTACAATAGATTTTTCTCATTTGAAATTAACTATATTTATGTCAGTTAAAGCGATTTACCCAGGTACCTTTGATCCTGTGACCAACGGTCACGCCGATTTAATAGAACGCGCAAGCCGCTTATTTAGTGAGGTTGTTGTTGGTATTGCGGCTAGCCCAAGTAAACAGCCACATTTTGATTTAGCCCAGCGGGTCGAGTTATTAGAAGCAGTAACAAAACATTTACCGAACGTTACCATAGTTGGCTTTACTGGTTTATTGATTGATTTTGCCAAAGACCATCAGGCGAAGGTTCTGATCCGTGGTCTACGCGCGGTTTCTGATTTTGATTATGAATTTCAATTAGCTAACATGAATCGGCGTTTAGCACCCGATTTAGAGACAGTATTTTTAACACCCGCTGAAAAAAATTCTTTTATCTCTTCAACTTTAGTTAAAGAAGTAGCACTGCACAACGGTGATGTTAGCCAGTTTGTTCATCCGGTTGTAAAACAAGCACTTGATATCAGCATGCGTAAGAATATAAATAAATAAGCACAAAAGTGAGAGGAGTTATTGCTTGGCATACAGGCTATAAGCTGCAGCAATACACAGCAGATCAAATACTTTTGAATTGGTTTACGCTAAGTTAAAACAGCAATCACCCTCTGAAAAAGGCGTACGCTTATTTTGGATTTGAAAGGAAAATTTAGATTTTTCTATCGATAAGATATAAATAAGCGAGTACGAAATACGCACCCGCTTATTTAACCTGACGCTTGGATAAGAGCTTCATAAACACTTAAAGCTAAGTGTATTAATTAAATTTTATGCCTAATAACGAAGTAGTATCGAGATTAGGTAAATTCGCTTATCCGCCGCTCAGGCTAATGACAATGTGCTAGCGCTTAAACAGCAACTACTTTATTTGCACATGGACCTTTTTGTCCCTGGCCTACTTCAAACTCAACAGCTTGGCCATCGGCCAAAGTTGCGTATTCACCACCAGATTGGATCTCTGAATGATGAACAAATAAATCTTTGCTGCCATCTTCTGGAGTAATAAAACCGAAACCTTTGTCTGCATTAAACCACTTAACTATACCTTTGCTCATATTATTCTCTTTGTCTTCGGTGAAAAATATAATTCTGACTTGCTATCACCATTACAAATCAGAATTTGAATTTATTTACGCTACGTTGAGCGAAAACCAGTTAGCTAATTAACGCTGCTTTCCATTTTTATTTTTCATATTAGCGACCTTTCGCGCTATAGCAAGTAACTCAGCTGAAATATCTTCGCTACCCGCTTTTATTAACTTACTGACATCTCCCGAAGAGAATAGCGAACCACGCTCAGACTTTACGCCTAACGAGCGAACAAAATCTTTTGTTTTACCGGTACTACCCGTTTCAATATATTTAAAAATAACTTGTTCATTAAAGCTTTGAGGCTCTGCTTTTAGGGTAGTAATTTCGTCGTTAATTGCTTTAATTTCTAGCTCTAAATTTTCAATTAATTCGGCGATGTTTTCATAAGATTTCATTAAGTTAATTAACCTGATATTTAAATAAGAGTTTTTTGTATCACTAATAATCTATCGCTTTAATTGAATTATAATCTTAATGACAAAATTTTCTCAGTTATCAGGCCTTTTTATTTATAATAGCTTGCTATTATAAATAAAAATAACTCTAACAAACGAAATAATATCGTAATTAAGCAAATTCGCTTATCGACAGCTCAGCTAATTCATCTCTTATAGGGTTATCTGAACATATCAATTGTGTTCACTATAACCGTGCCACAAATCAGTATAACCATTATACGTAAAAACATCATTGTACAGTGAATGAAAGTCAGTAAATAGCTTTTGAATGCCAATTATTTATGAAACACTGTATATATTGCAAATATGATCTTGCTCTATGAGGTTTTTACTTAATAAATTCACTCGATTTAAATTAAATTTCTCTGCAAATTCAAATAATAACCTATGTTACTGCTGGTTCATTCTGTTTTATTTTCTTATTAAAATCAACCGCGTTTATTCCACTGTCAATTATGTTTAAATGACTAAGCAATGAGTTATTATCTAAGTTAATCCGGCGAAAGACGTTGTATAAGAAGATCATCAGGGTTAACGTATCGCTTAAAGTAGTTAATACTAATCGAACTAATTTATTACGTACTTATTGAAATTAATCAATTGGTTATAACACAATCCGTTTTGGAATTATGCCTTGACCCTATTTGATATTGTGCTATTTTTTACCGTAGTTTTTATTGCCGTATCGCTGATATACAGCACCCTGCAATTGGGTATATCTCCTATGCCAAGTTCAAGTAAAGCTTATAATGCGATGCTAAAATTAGTCGATGAGACCGGCGCCGGCGCCATCATTGACTTGGGTAGTGGTTGGGGAAACTTTGTTATTCCTATGGCAAAGTGCAAACCACAAAGACAAGTGATTGGCTATGAAATGTCTTTACTGCCGTGGCTTACTTCAATAATACTAAAAAAGTTATTGGGGTTAAAAAACTTAACCTTATATCGAAAAAATTTTTATAAGGTAAAACTGCCACCGGCATCAGTAATAGTGTGTTATTTATATCCACAGGCTATGAACAAAATTCAAGAAAAATTGCTTATTGAGCAACCTGAAATCGAATTTATCATCAGTAATAATTTTGCTTTACCCTCATGGCAACCTAACAAAGTCATAAAGCTAGATGACTTCTACAAGTCACCTATTTATCTTTACAAAATAGTTGCTACCAACCAGGTTAACGTATTGAGCACTTAGTAAAAATCAGTCCTTTTTAAATGAGATAAAATGCTGATTTATTTTTAATAAATTAAAAGACTTAACATTCAAGCTGTTCTTTACCAAGCTTTATTGTGGTTAGTAATTTATATATAAATTTTATTCAGCTTTTTTAGCGCTTTTATTTTTAGCCCGTTTCTTCTTAGTTAAGGTCTTTTTTACCTTAGATTTCACTGCTTTTTTTGCTGTTTGCTTCGGTATTACTTGAACCTGGCATTGTGGGCAAAATACTGAACTGCGGTTAGACTGACGAATTTCTTCTAGTATCGTCTGACAGCCGTCACATTTTTCGCCTGCACGTCCGTAAACAAAAAGCTTTTGAGCAAAATAACCTGGCTTGCCGTCTGCTTGAGTAAAGTCTTTTAAGGTTGTACCGCCTTGTTCGATTGCTGCTGCTAATACTTGCTTAATAATATCGGTTAGCTCATTAAATTTTTCTTCGCTAATACTGTTCACTAAGGTTGCAGGATGAATACTAGCAATAAATAACGCTTCGTTAGCATAAATATTACCTACGCCTACCACGACATGATTATCCATTAAGAAGGTTTTAACTGGTACTTTGCGGTTACCGGCTTTGGCAAATAAATGTCCGTAAGTAAAGTCTTGTGTTAGTGGCTCTGGGCCTAATTTTGTTAATAAACCTTGTAGGTCATGATGTTCAGGAAACCATAATACCGCACCAAAACGGCGAGGATCATTCAATCGCAACATTTTGTCATTATCGAATAGCATTTCAAAATGATCATGTTTGACCGCTGGTATGTGTTCCTCAAGAATACGTACTGAGCCTGACATGCCTAAATGTAATAACAAAGTGCCACTGGAAAACCTTAACAATAAATATTTCGAACGACGTTCTATTTTTTCTACGGTTTGACCAACAACACTATGCACTTCATCAGGGATCGGCCAACGTAATTTGGCATTGCGCACCACCACATTAGTCACTTTTTGCCCGACAATATGAGGCGTAATACCTAAACGGCAAACTTCTACTTCTGGTAACTCAGGCAAGTTAAACGCTTCCTTCTGGTAACTTAGCGGTCATACGGGCAACAAAAGCCTTGGCAAATCGCTGCGGTGAGGCTTGGTCCATATTAAAATAAAGTGATGGCTCGATTAATTCAGCCTCCATCAAAGCAAAAGTGTCTTGATAACGAACAAAATCAACTCGCGCGTAAAGTAATTCACCATGAAGTTTACTTATAGCTTGCATCGTGTTGTTTGATGCCACCAATAATGAAGGCTCAGGCGTGACCGATAATAAGCCACCGCCATGCTCTTCTTGAACTCTAAAATCACCTTGAGCCGGTGTTTTTAGAATCGTGTGACTGTACTCGCCATTGAAGTAAAATAAAGAGAATTCACCCTCTTGGCAAATAGCCGCCATAAAAGGTTGCACCATCAATTCTCGACTAGCAAACGCTTGACTTAAATCAGCAATTTTATCTTGATAATTATCTTTTGTTAGCCAAAAAGTATTGTCGGCATTGGCACTTACTCGCGGCTTTAAGACGATTTGCTGGGTAGCAAAATGGCTAAAATATCCTGCCATATTGTTAGCATCAAACGTTTCAGGCCATAAAGTGGGTACAATAGTCACTTTGTCTGCGGCTAAACTTTGTAAGTAGCTTTTATTAATATTCCACTCAACCACATTCAAGCTGTTTTCTAGCCGTGCTGTTGATTTTTCAATCTCAGTCAATACCTTAAGAAAGCTGTCCATATCGTCTTGGTAATCCCATGGACTGCGAATAATAACCGCTTCATAGTCAGACCAATTTATGTTGGCACAGCGCCATGAAACTAATTCAGTTTGCCAGCCTAAAGCAAGCATGGGTTCATCAATCAAACAGTCGTAAGCTTCGAAATCAGCCAAACTGTCCATGGTTAAAATTGCACATTTTCTCATAAAATTTTCTGCCTTTACTTCAGTGGATAAGATTAAGGTGAATAAAACTAAGGCTATTTAATTACTAAATATTTCTTGAGGAAATAATTGCCCATACATAGCTAACGGCATAACAAGCCACTGTTGTGATGTTTGATTAAAAATTAATAATTGCTGTTCTGTGGCATAAAAACTTAGCTGTAATGGCTGTGCCTCTCCTGCAATATCTAGCTTTACTTCAAGCGAAAATTGACGATCAACTTCCGGTGTTTGCGCCATAGCCTCGCCACTACTTTGCTGCCACGACATCATCATTTGAGCTAAAGCTTGGTCAGAAATACTGGCGGGTGCTGCACGCCATGTTCGGCCTATTCGCTCAATAGTTACAACATTATTAATGTTCAGGGTTAAAATAACCTTTTGTGCACCAACTAAGGCAATCTCTTGCTCATTATTTGTATTTTCATCTGGAGAGAAAATTTTTTTATTGGTCATATTAATCATTAGAATAAAACCCATAACTGCAAAAATAATGACATTATTCCAACCAGTTTTTGATAATTTAACCATAGTATATTCCTAATCTTGCAGTTATCTTAATGATACGAAAAAATTGAGCTTATTAAAATTGAGCTTATTAATACATAGCTTTACACTAATAACAAATAATAGTGTATCCAATAACCGCTCTCCAAAATCAAGGCTTTCATATGAAACTAAAACAATTAAGTATTGGTGTATTAATGCTCAGTGGCTTATTCAGCACAACCAGCACGTTTGCCAACCCAGCAAGTGAGCAATTTCAACAGTTGCTCGATGACCATTGGCAAAGGGCAAATAAAGAACAAATTTTCTTTAGGAAAGACCCTGACGCATTTCGTATGAATGGTAAGTTACCTGAAATGTCAGCGAATGGCCGTGATCGTCGGTCAAAGTACAACAACGATTTGCTAACGCGCATTGAAAATATCGATATTAATAAGCTGTCTGCGACCGATCAAGTGACCTACCGTTTATTTAAATATGAGCGCGAAGCGGAAGCAAAAAGTTATCAATTTCAAGATCACCTTTATCCACTAACCTATTATTCAGGCTTTCACAGTTACTTTGCTGGCGCGCCGGCCAATATGTCGTTTTTAACTGAACAAGACTACCGTAACTATTTAATCAGCCTTGCTGATTATCCACGTTACAATCAAGAACATATTGTCGACCTAAAACAAGCTATCGCTGTTGGCCATACACATTATTGTGAGAGCTTTAAAGCTTACGAAAAATCAATCAGTAAGCATTTAGTGTCGAATGTCGAAGACAGCGTTTTTTATGCTCCAATGCTCAATATGCCAAAAAGTATTTTACCAACACAACAAGCCCAATATCGCCAACAAGTCAAAGTGCTGATCAAAGAGTCTGTTTTACCCGAATACCAAGCCTTTTATGACTTTTTTACCAAAGAATACATGACTAACTGTCGAACTACTGCTGGCATTAGTAGTGTTGAGGGCGGAGACGATTACTACCAATACTTAATCGAGTATTACACCACCACAACTTTATCGGCTGATGAAGTTCATCAAACGGGTCTAGATGAAGTCAGCCGTATTCGACAAGAAATGCAGCAAATTATTACCGCGGTGGGTTTTAAAGGCGAATTTAAAAATTTTATCGAGTTTTTACGCACCGATGAACAATTTTACACCGACAGCGCGATGGATATGCTGGAGAAAGCCAGTTATATCACCCGTAAAATGGCAGCACAATTGCCTAAGTGGTTTTCAGTATTACCCCGTTCAACTTTTGATATTAAATCAAGCCCGAATGGCGGAGCCTACTATGTTGCCTCAGATGGCAGCGGCACCACATCAGGAACTTACTTTTTGGAAACTAGAAATTTAGACAGCCAACCTTTATACACTTTAGAGGCATTAACTTTTCATGAGGCTGAACCCGGTCATCATTTCCAAAGTGCTATTGCGCAAGAAATTGATATGGCAGAGTTTCGTAAAACTTTATACCACGCTGCCTATGGTGAGGGTTGGGGACTATATTCTGAGCGTTTAGGCAAAGAAATGGGCTTTTACCAAAATCCATACAGTGACTTTGGTCGTTTAACCTATGAAGCATGGCGTGCTTGTCGCTTAGTGGTCGATACAGGCATTCATGCCAAAGGTTGGACTCGTCAGCAAGCAATTGATTATTTAGCCGAGAATACCGCCCTAAGCCTAGCTGATGTTGTTGGCCAAATTGACCGATACATTAGCTGGCCAGCACAGGCGTTATCGTACAAAATTGGTGAGATTAAAATTCGCCAACTACGCGCTAAAGCTGAAAAGGCACTAGGTAATAAGTTTGACGTAAGAGCTTTTCATGATCAAATGCTGAAAAATGGTAGCTTACCCATGGCATTGCTTGAAGAATTAACCTTAGCTTGGATTAAACAACAGCAAACATAATAACTATGGCATTTGTACAATAGTTTAAAAACAAAAGGAGAAACCACATTAAGCGGTTTCTCCTTTTTATTTGGCTTGCTTTTTACCTGACTAAATAAAAATGATGGTCTAAAGCTAAACCTACTAAAGTAAAGAATAAAAGATCATCAAGAAAGTAGATTGTGCGCGCTTGTCTTTGTAGGTCGACATTTATACCGACAAGTCAGGATAACTCAGTAGGTTTACTTACGGTAGCCATTAAGCCGCATTAATTGTGTACTTTTCTTTAGGCAATAAAAAACCCGGTATAAACCGGGTTTTTAAATAAGCGGCTATCAATTACTTGATTTTAGCTTCTTTGTACATAACATGCTGACGAATGCGAGGATCAAACTTTTTGATCTCCATTTTTTCAGGCATAGTTTTCTTGTTCTTGTCTGTAGTGTAAAAATGGCCAGTGCCAGCACTAGAAACTAAACGAATTTTATCGCGCATTGCAATTCCTTAAACTTTTTCGCCACGGGCACGGATATCAGTTAAAACTGCATCAATACCTTTTTTATCGATAATACGCATTCCTTTCGGAGTTAAACGTAATTTAACGAAACTATTTTCACTCTCAACCCAAAAACGGTGAGTTTGAAGGTTAGGTAAAAAACGACGACGAGTCGCGTTTCTTGCGTGCGAACGGTTGTTTCCAACCATTGGCTTTTTGCCTGTTACTTGGCAAACTTTAGACATAATGAGTACTCCAAAATTAATTTCAGGTCGAGCTGTATTTCCCCAAGACCGTCGCCTCGGGATCCTGAAAAAGGTGGCATATTATAGTGAAAGTGAAAAATGAATTCCAGTATTAATCACCTTTAAAGTGAATAGTTTTGAAAATGATGGTAATTCAATGGCTTAACTGGATAAATTGACATAAATGTAGCGTTTCATGCGGTATTATTATCCTAGTCGAATAATAATGCCGCATTTTTAGCCTATTTTAGAGTCTAATAATTTTCTTAATTTTTCTTTTTGATCTTTATTACACAATTCATCGATTAAAATGCGAATAATATGTGACTTGGCTAATTTAGTATCAAGCGCCAATTCTTGCAATTGTTCTATTGCTGCTTCGCTCAAAGTAAATGTGGCAGGACGAAAACGACGCCCGCCATCAGGGGTACTTTGTGCTTTTCGAGCAACGTGTTCCTTAGCAGCTAAAACAGCTTGCTGTAATGTCAACTCATCATGTTCTCGGCTAACTATTTTTGGTTGACCTTGAGCATAATTTTCAGCGTCGGCAATAAATTCATCAACTGTGAACTGTTTCTTTTTCTTGGGACCATCCTTGGATTTTTTTAAATCACTTAAACTCATGGGAATTGTCCGGTTTCATCGCTAATAGCTCTTCAGCTATTGCGATCATTTCTACCGCCGCTTTACTATCAGGTTCAATTTCCAGTACTGATGAACCCAGTTCTTCACTGTCATCATAAATATTGCGACTATAAGTTACGGCATTTAAAACATTAATGCCGAATGAGCTACAAACTTCTTTGGCTTCTAAAATGCGACCTGCTTGATTGGGTAGCGAAGGACATTGAGTAATAACAAATGACGCTAACATTTTAGGATTGACCATTTTACAGGTGCTGAGCATGTCTTCCATATGCGGTACAGTTTTTAAGTCACGACGCTTTGGTCTTAATGGAATAACAACATGATCTGCCACTGACATCGCCGCTCGTAGGGCTAAATTATCTTGGCCACCACAATCGACAACAACATAATCGTAATGTTGATTAAGACTTAATAAGTCGTTGCGTATTTTTCCATACAACTGAATACAGTTGATTGCAGGTAGCGATGGATCAGAATTTCTTGCTTGTATCCAGTCAGACGTCGTACGCTGTGGATCACAATCAACCATCAATACAATAGCTTTTTTCTCGCGGGCAAAATACACAGCTAAATTCTGTGCTAGGCAGCTTTTACCGCTACCGCCTTTTTCCCCACCTACTAAAATCATCATTTTGGACATTCCTTTTTTACTACTTAAAATACAACAACCACTTTATTATAGTTCAATAATTAAGGGTTAACTTAAGCAAGATCCGTCAGTTGCATCGCAACTTTAAACCAGCCATTGTCTTGTTTGATACAACGTATCACTTTACCAAACAGTTTTTGGCTATTTTGATTCGCTGCTTTAAATATAATAGTTACTTGAGTATTTGCTGGGATTTCGCAATCACATTCAACCTTCAAACCCCCACGTGAGAAATCTAAACAAACGATTTTCTTACATTTCTCTTGGCCATTATCATCAGTCCAAACAATATCAATTAACTCTTTTTCCATGTCTAAACGAAAAGATCGTCGACGTTCGTTTTCTTCGCTATCTATTATTGTGTCAATATCGCTCATAGAGACTCCTTATTCACAGCACTTAAGCTTATATCATTTATTATTCATTAATTCGACCATGTTCAGCATACGAATAACATTGGCAACCCGCAACTATTATATGATCAAGTACTTTTATATCAATTAAAGCCAGTGCTTGCTCTAAGCGACTCGTAATTTGATTATCAGCAATACTGGGCTCTGCTATGCCAGAAGGATGATTATGCGCCAGAATAACAGCACCCGCTTGATATTTTATGGCCAACTCAACAACAATACGCGGATACACAGCTGCAGCATTGATGGTGCCTTGAAATAACCGTTCAAACTTTATCACTTGATGCTGAGTATTTAAAAACAGTACGGCAAATATTTCTCGAGTTTCATTTCGCAGCTCAGCTTTTAAAAAGTTTTGCGTACTAAGTGAAGACGTTAACGCTAACCCGGTCTGCATTTGCTCCGCTAAATAGCGTTTAGACATTTCTAAACACGCTTGCAACTGCACATATTTTGCCACCCCTAAGCCATGATACTGACAAAAGTCATCTAATTCAGCTTGATATATTTTAGCAATACTACCAAAACTTTTTAATAAATTTCGAGCAAGGTCAACCACATGGCAACCTTTGACGCCTGTACGTAAGAAAATTGCCAGTAATTCAGCATCGCTTAAGCTTTTTGCGCCGTGTTGCAATAACTTCTCTCTTGGTTTTTCACTGTCTGGCCAGTCTTTTAACATAAGTGCATCCTTGCAAAGTGATTTTAAAAAAAGTGGGAATAATGCTATCTTATTGCCCATTGTGGTTATTAAGATTAGCAGTTTATGCAGATTCTTCAGGGTAAAAAAATTCTTTTGGGTATTAGTGGTGGTATTGCCGCTTACAAAACACCAGAGCTAGTGCGACGATTAAAAGAGCAAGGTGCTGATGTGCGTGTGGTGATGACAGAGGGCGCTAAGGCCTTTATTACACCATTAACCTTGCAAGCAGTTTCCGCCAATGCAGTATCTGACAGCTTATTAGATACTCAAGCCGAATTGGCTATGGGCCATATTGAACTAGCAAAATGGGCTGACTTTATTTTAATTGCACCGGCAACAGCCAACGTTATTGCAAAAATAGCCGCAGGCATGGCTAATGACTTATTAACCACACTTTGCTTAGCAACAGCTGCACCTATTGCTGTTGCACCCGCAATGAACCAACAAATGTGGCATAACCAAGCAACGCAAAATAATATTAAAACGTTAATGTCATGGCACTACAGCATATTTGGCCCGGGTGCGGGTGAACAAGCTTGTGGTGATGTTGGCTTAGGCCGCATGTTAGATGTACCTGAATTAGTTCAGCTAACTTGCCAAGCAATTGAAAAAATGAATACGAGTGACACTAATCCTGCTGAACAAAAACCTTTAATTGGTCAAAAATGGCTAATTACCGCAGGGCCAACGCGCGAAGCTATCGACCCAGTACGTTATATTTCTAACCATAGTTCAGGAAAAATGGGCTTTGCCATTGCCAGTGCTGCACAAAGCCAGGGCGCAGAAGTCACCATAATTTCAGGGCCAGTTAGCCTAGATACACCGCCTCATTGTCAAAAAATAGCGGTCACCAGTGCGGTAGAAATGCATGAACAAGCTTTGGCACATGCACCTAAGTCAGATGTTTTCGTCGCTTGTGCTGCTGTAGCTGACTACCGTATTGATAATATTGCCAGTGAAAAAATTAAAAAATCGCAAGATACCATGCAACTTAATCTGATTAAGAATCCTGATATCGTTGCTGACGTTGCCGCACTAAAAAACAAACCCTTTACCGTCGGTTTTGCTGCTGAAACACAAAATGTTGAACATTATGCTCGTGATAAATTAGTGCGTAAAAATCTTGATATGATCGCCGCAAACAACGTTGCTACTCAAGGACAAGGCTTTAATAGCGACGACAATGCCTTAATAGTGTTTACTGCTAGTGATGAAAAAGTTTTACCCTTGATGAGTAAAAGTGAGCTTGCCAAAAAATTAGTGCAACATATTCAACAAAGCTTACAAAGTTCGCGATTAAAAAATTAATTTAAGGTCAGCTGATTTCATTGTTGAACATCAGCTAAATAACGCTATACAATTACGCTAATCTTTTAGTAGCAAAACAGACAGGTACATTTAATGTTCTGCTTGGTATGACTACTGAAAATATAATAAAAATAGAGAATCAGTTTTATGCCGGCGACTCAAAAACCTAATCGTAAACAGCAAATTTTAGAATGCCTTGCTCATATGCTTCAAACCAGTGCAGGACAAAGGATTACAACGGCAAAGCTTGCCGCCGAAGTAGGCGTTTCAGAAGCCGCACTTTATCGCCACTTCCCTTCGAAAGCACGTATGTTCGAAGGCTTGATAGAATTTATTGAAGAATCAATTTTTTCTCGCGTGAACTTGATATTAACTGATCACAAAGAAGCGCTTATTCGTTGTCATCATATTTTGCACGTATTGCTCATTTTTGCTGAGCGCAACCCCGGCATGTGCCGAATTCTGGCAGGTGATGCATTAATGGGTGAAAACGAACGGTTACGAGCGCGGGTAAATCAATTTTTTGAAAAGCTTGAATCACAATTTAAACAAGTTCTACGCGAGCGAAAACTCCGCGAAGGCAAAGGTTTTACTATTTCAGAATTGGCTTTAGCTAATATTTTAATGGCCTATGCTGAAGGTAAAATCAATCAATATGTTCGCTCCGATTTTACCAAAAAACCCAGTAACGATTTTAATGAACAATGGCAATTTTTAATGGCTGATAAATAAAACTAAGCAGAATAATTTAATATTCCATTTGGTAAAGCACATTAAAAAACTGTTATAGAATACCCCTTCTAAGGGCAAAAAATAAAGGAACTTCATTGAGCACTATAGCAAAACTACAACCGAACAAGTTATGGCAAATATTTGATAAAATTTGTAGCATTCCACACCCATCAAAACACGAACAAAAAATATCGCTTTGGATTCAATCTTGGGCGACTGAACTGGGTCTCAAGGTTAAAGAAGACGCTGTAGGTAACTTAATTATTAAGAAGCCAGCAACAGCAGGCATGGAAAATAAAAAGGGCGTTATATTACAAGCTCATATGGATATGGTGCCGCAAAAAAATGCCAATACTGATCATGACTTTCTAACCGATTCGATTAAACCATACATTGTTAGTGAAGCTGATGGCGACTGGGTTACCGCTGAAGGCACCACATTAGGTGCAGATAACGGTATTGGTTTATCATCTGCATTAGCCGTATTGGCCAGTGACAATATTCCCCACGGCCCATTAGAAGTATTAGTAACCATTGATGAAGAAGCTGGCATGACCGGCGCTTTTGGTCTGCAAGCAGGTTGGTTAGACGGTGATTTATTGATCAATACCGACTCTGAGCAAGAAGGTGAAATCTACATGGGTTGCGCCGGCGGTATTGATGGCGAAGCAACGTTCACGATTACCAATGAAGATGTTGCAGATGATGTTGAATCATTTAACTTATCAATTTCTGGCCTTAAAGGTGGTCATTCTGGTGTTGATATTCACACCGGTCGTGCCAATGCCAACAAACTACTGGTACGCTTTTTACTCGACGCCAGTAACGATTTAGATTTACGTTTAACAGAATTAAATGGTGGCAGTTTACGCAACGCTATTCCGCGTGAGGCCGATGCAAGCTTTGTTATTAGCCGTTCAAAAATAGAAGCGTTAAAAGCCAAGCTGGCTGAATATTTAGCTACTGTGCGTCAATCACTAGCTGCTATCGAAACCGATATCGACATGCTTTTAATTTCGCCAGAAACTTTTGATGAATGTTGGACTCAAGCAACCCAAAAGACCATTTTACTGGCGCTTAATGCCTGCCCTAACGGCGTGTTACGTATGAGTGATGACATTGAAGGCATTGTTGAAACCTCATTAAACTTAGGCGTTATGCGTAGCAAAGGTAATAAGTTTGTCGCTATGACCCTAATTCGTAGTTTACATGACGATGGCCGCTTAGATGCACAAACTATGGTGCAGTCAGTGTTTGAACTCGCGGGGGCAAGTGTCAAATTTTCTGGCGCTTATCCGGGTTGGAAACCTGATACCAGTTCAGCATTAATGCAAACGGTGCGTGACACTTATCAGTCATTATTTAATAAAGTGCCTGAAATTATGGTTATTCATGCGGGTCTTGAATGTGGCTTATTCAAAAGCGCCTACCCAGATTGGGATATGGTGTCATTTGGTCCTACCATCAAATTTCCACACTCACCTGATGAAAAAGTTCAAATAGCCGCGGTTGAACAATATTGGCAGTTATTGCTCGCCGTGTTAGCCAATATCCCAGAAAAAGCATAATTAACGCTTTAGCGCAGTATGCCTTATCTGCGCTAAAGCTCATGCTTCCTTTATCCTGCAATAAGCTCAGCTCACAACAATTGAATAATATATCGATTAGATCAACATATGCTTCATTAGGCTAAAGTCTAATAAACAAATGATGTTAAAAGGACTACACTATACTTGGGGTTTTTTTAAGGAAACAATCACATGATTCAGCCAAAAAAAATTATAATAGCTGACGATCACCCATTATTTAGACAAGCATTATTGGGCACATTAAAGTTAAAACTAACACACACACAGTGGTTGGAAGCACAAACCATTGCTGAATTAGAACAACAGCTAAGCGATAATAACGATAGCGATTTGCTGTTACTCGATCTACATATTCCTGGAGCGCATGGTTTTAATACTCTGATCCATGTACGCAACCACTTCCCTCAAATACCCGTTGTAGTGGTATCAGCTCACGAAGATCACGAAACTATACATAAATCTATGGGTTACGGCGCTTCAGGCTTTATTCCAAAGTCCACACCCGTTGACGATATTTATAATGCTATTCAACAGGTATTATTGGGTAATATTTGGACGCCAGAAGCATACAATGAGTCGTCGCCAATGCAAGACAATAACGATATTGCTGAGCGCGTTGCCAGTTTAACTCAACAACAATATCGAATTTTAATGATGTTTGCTCAAGGCATGCTTAATAAACAAATTGCTTACGATTTGCATGTTTCAGAGGCAACCATTAAGGCGCATGCCACCGCGATATTTCGTAAACTTGATGTTCGCAACCGTACACAAGCCGTTATCGTGATTGCTCAACTTGATATTTCCGACGTGCAATTACAAGACTGTTAGCATTTAGACACCTCAGATTAAATAACTAAATCTGAGGTAAATAAACTTGCTCTGTAAGCTCTTATTGGAAGTACTTTGCTTGAAGTTTCTTAGTTAACATTGCACTTATCATAGCTCTAAGCGCAGCAGGTTTAACCAATTTACGCATAAAACCAATATCAGCGGCTAAGGTTTTTTCTTCTAAGTCACTGTCTGTGGTTGCCGTAATTAAAATGGCGGGTAAATAATTTCGGCTGAGCTTTCTTAATCGAGCAATTAACGCGATACCGTTAAAGTTAGCGTCAAGTTGATAGTCAACCAAGAGTATTTCAATATCATTCTTATGATCATCATAAAGTGAAAGTGCTTGTTGGTATGAATCTGCGGCTAGCACATTACAACCCCATGCTGATAATAGTTCAACCATGCCACTCAATACGTCGGGGTCGTTATCAATACACATAACCGTTACATCACTTAAGCCTATATTAACTATTGGTTTTGCGGCAAACACTTCTTTTTGTGCCTGAGTTCTCTCAACCCCAACAGAAAAATTACACCCCATGCCTACTTGCGAGTGCAGTGCTAAAGGATGATCTAATAACTGAGCTAAACTTTGGGTAATATTCAGCCCTAAACCTAAACCACCTGCGACTGAACTTTGTTGATTATCTAATTGGGTAAATTGCTCAAAGACCATGATTTGCTTGTCTGCGGGAATACCGGGGCCATTATCTAGCACTTGAATATTAACAATATCTCCCTTAGCGCGCGCCCCTAACAACACCTTACCTGGACTGGCATAACGAAAGGCATTACCAATTAAATTTTGCAGCATTCTACGCAGTAAATTACGATCTGAGCGCAACCACATTGAATTAGAATGCACGCGAAAATCTATCTCGAGGTCAACCGCACTGGCAGAAAACTCTTTGGCAAGATCATCAAATAAAGATTTCACTGAAAAGCAGCTGATATTAGGTTTAATATTGCCACTTTCAATGCGAGCAATTTCTGCCAAATCAGCGACTAAATCGTTGGCAACCTTTAAAGAGTGGTCAATATTGTCGACCTGTCGTTGTTGGGTTGCAGTTAAATTTCCTTGACTAGCTAAAGCGGAAGTAAATAAGCGAGCAGCCTCTAATGGTTGCATTAAGTCATGACTACACGCCTTTAAATATAAGCTTTTTTTGATATGCGCTTGCTCAGCTTTTTCGCGCGCTAATGCCAAGGCATCATTGGTTTGCTCTAATTTTTGTGTGCGCTCAAGTACCCTTGTTTCCAAATCGACATTGGCTTCTATCAAGCCCCTTTCGGCTTGGCGGTAGGCAGTAATATCAGAAAATAACATAACAAAACCACCGCCGGGTAACGGATTACCTTCAATACGTATCACGCGACCATCACTATGTTCACGTTCTGAACTATGCGGACTGCCATTGCGTAAATGCTCAAGGCGTTTATTCACTTGCTGGTCTATTTTACCGACACCACATAAACCTCTACGCACATTAAAGCGAATTAAACCGCTAACGGGGCTGCCTTGATAAATTAGCTCACTTGGGTAGTCAAATAAATCGACATATTTTTTGTTCCAAGCAACAAGGTTGAGTTCACTATCAACAATTGAGATTCCTTCACTGGCATTTTCAATGGCGCTTTGTAATAAATCTTGGCTATATTGTTGGCGTTGGCTTGATGCTTCTTCTACTAGCACGGCAATTTCGTCTAAAGCAATATCACGGCCTTCCAGCGCCGAAGATAAGACTAAACGGGCTGATGATGCCCCCATAACACTCGCCAAGGTGTTTTCAGTGTGTTGCAATAATTGCTGATTATAAGCGACATTACTCATTTGCGCTTTGTCTGTTAAACGCTGAAATTGTGTAAAACTAGTACTGGCTTTTTTCTCGCCAACAAAGCGCGAAACTAATAATTCAAGCTCTTGATAATCAATTTGTTTATTGCGCTGTAACTTTAAAGCTTTTGGCGCTTGATATTCCATAAATATCGATGCTTGCATACGCTCTTGCACACTTTGACGGCTAACGTGAGAAAGTAACCACATAGCGATAATATTAGCCGATAACGATAGTAGGCTAGCCATTGAATTAGCCGGAAGAAACCCGCCCTCAAAGGGGTGAGGATAAACGCCAAACTGTGGAATAAAATTCAGTAACAGCCAGGCAGAAAAACCGATAGCAATGCCGCCATAAACCGCAGTTAAAGTGGCTCTGCGCCAATAAAAAGCAGCGATTAATGCGGGGGTTAATTGGGCAAATGCGCCAAAAGCTATTTCACCTAAAGAGCTTAGGGTATCTGGAGATGCCATTAAAAACATACCGTAACCCAGTAAAATAACGAATAAAACTAATATTTTACGAATAGTTAAAAGGCGTAAACGGAACTTGTCATAATCCGTGTCATGATTTTTATTAGCCCGATATAACCAAGGAAAAACAATTTCATTACTGAGCATAGTACTCAAGGCAATTGAAGAAATAATCACCATAGAGCTGGCCGCAGATATAGCGCCCAAAAATGTTAATAACGTTAGCCAAGGTTGCTGTTGATACCAAGGTAAAAATAATACATAAGCATCAGACGGAACCGTGTCGCCTAACAGTAAATGTCCAGCTAAACCAAGCGGTACAGCAAAAATGGCAAATACTAATAAATAAAGAGGGAAAATACGGCGACTTAACCAAGTGTCTTTTTCATCTTTTAGCTCAACCACCATCACTTGAAATTGGCGTGGTAATGATAAAAATGCCGCCATAGTGATAATTAACATGGCAAACATTGACATAACATTAGGAAAATTAAGTTGTTGATCGAGTTGTAGGCTTGCAGATGAACGTCGCCAAATTTCCATCGGCGAATCAAATAAGACATAGGTAACAAAAATACCAACGGCGATAAACGCAAACAGCTTAACTAAAGATTCAAAAGCGATTGCTAGCATTACCCCTGGATGACGTTCAGTAACATCGATATTTCGCACACCAAATACAATAGTAAAGCCGGCTAATACCAAACTAACCACTAAGCCAAAATGCCAATTGGCTAAGCTTTGCTCTGCTTGTAACTGTTGGAAAGTATAAACAATGGCTTTTAATTGCAGCGCGATATACGGCATAGTGCCAATTAACGCCACTATGGTGACTAAAATAGCTAAATTATGTGATTTACCAAAACGTGCGGCTAATAAGTCGGCGATTGAAGTGAGGTTTAACTTTAAACTAACGCGAATAATACGCTGAATAAATGGCCAGGCGAATATAAAGAGTAGTATAGGTCCAAGATATATTGGTAAATGTGAAATGAAATTACTCGACGCTTGCCCTGTGGTGCCTAAGAAACTCCACGACGTACAGTAAACCCCTAACGTTAACGCATAAATTATCGCTTGGCTTTTACGCAATAATTTATGGCGATACTTGTCTCCAACATAGGCAATAAAAAACAGCAAACCTATATAAGCAAAACTTAAGCCTGCTAATTGCCAATTTGGAAACATCTAATTTCTCTATAACTTATATTAACTATTTGATTATATGATTATATGAATTTATTCACACATGTCATTAAACTTAAACTCATCACCTAAACTGCAATGCTAATTTACCGTTTGAGTGTAAAACTCGGCAATATATTGTCCGCCTTTAATATTAGCAATAACGCGTAATTTTTGCTTATCGCCCTTGTGGCTAATGGTATTACGTAATGGCGTTGGACTCTTCCAATAATAAGGGCTGTCAATCATGCCTAATGGGTAAGCATTCGCTTTATTGTCTTTATCTACTACAAAGAATGTTGCGCTATCAAGCGGAAAAGTAGAATTTAATGTTGTCATGCCTGCTTCATCATATATATTGACTTCAAATTCACCTGATTTCAAAATACATTTTTGATTGATAACATCACAATGCCCATAGGGAACCAATTTAAATGCGCGCATTTGATTAGCGCTATTTTCTTCCCATAAGTCAGCTAATGCAAAGCCTAAAATAGTAAGGATAGGGGCAACTATAATAGCTGTTTTAGTGTGTTTGTTCATAAAGTATCCTGCAATTTATATTGTACCAATCCGCATAAAAATTTTTTGAACTTACTAGTTTTTCCTGCGCAATCATTGAGTACTTATTTTTGTGGAATGGTTTAACTTCGTCATTCTGCTGAGGCAATCTGTATTTAATCATTATATCTTAATGACAAAATAAAAAGCCCTATTTATAGAAATTAAATAGGGCTTTTAGTTTGTTAATCAATAAGTAGTTAAAACTATTTAGTGATCATGTGCTGTCGATACGCCACCAGCAGGCGTACGCATATTATCAACCATTTGTTGGATATGAGCTGGTGCTGGACCTGTTACTTTCAACATAGCGAAAGCTACTGCAAAGTTAACAAGAGCACCTACTGAACCAAAGGCATTTGGTGAAATTCCAAAGAACCAGTTAGGACCCATGTCACCTAGGAATGAAGTACCAGGAATAAACATGATGCCTTTATGCTGGAATACATACAGCATAGTTACACCGATACCTGCGATCATACCTGAAACTGCTGCAGTACCGCTCATTTTCTTAGCGAATATACCCATCATTAGCGCTGGGAATATTGACGATGCAGCTAAACCAAAGGCTAGCGCCACCGTTCCTGCGGCAAAACCAGGCGGATTTAAACCAAGCCAACCTGCAACCATAACGGATAATGTCATGACAACACGTCCGGCTAGTAACTCATTCTTCTCTGATAAATCAGGCGTTAATATACCTTTCATTAAATCATGAGAAATAGAGGACGATATAGCTAATAACAAACCGGCTGCGGTAGATAATGCAGCAGCTAAACCACCAGCGGCAACTAAAGCAATTACCCAGTTTGGTAAATTAGCAATTGCAGGGTTAGCCAATACCATGATGTCACGGTCAACTTTAATCATTTCATTGGTTACCGGATCAGCAGTGTACTGAATTTTACCATCGCCATTTTTTTCTTCGTATTGCAATAGACCCGTTTTTTCCCAATCTTTAAACCACTGAGGACGCTCAGCGTATTCAAGGTTTTGACCAGCGGCTGGTTCAATAGTGTTCATTAAGTTAAGACGAGCCATAGCACCAACTGCTGGAGCAACTGTGTATAACAATGCAATGAATACTAAAGCGTAACCTGCTGATTGACGTGCTGCTTTAACTGAAGGAACAGTGAAGAAGCGCATAATAACGTGAGGTAAACCTGCAGTACCAATCATCAGAGACAAGGTGTAAGCGAACATGTTTACTGAACCACCCATGTTGTCAGTGGTGTACTCTTTAAAGCCTAACTCAGTAACAACTAAGTCTAATTTATCAAGTAAGTAAACACCGCTACCGTCGGCTAACGTAGAACCTAAACCTAGTTGTGGAATTGGGTTACCTGTTAACTGTAGTGAAATAAACACAGCAGGAATGGTGTAAGCAAAAATCAATACTACGTACTGAGCGATTTGCGTGTAAGTAATACCTTTCATACCACCAAGTACAGCATAAACCCAAACAACGAACATCCCGATGTAAAGGCCGTTATCATAATCAACTTCGAGGAAGCGAGAGAAAGCAACACCCACACCTTTCATTTGACCTATGATGTAAGTTAATGACGCGATAATTAAACAAACAACGGCAACAACACGTGCTGTTTTTGAATAATAACGGTCAAAAATAAATTCAGGTACGGTAAATTTACCGTGTTTACGCATATATGGTGCAAGTAGCATGGCTAATAATACATAACCACCGGTCCAACCCATTAGGAATACAGAGCCCCCGTAACCTAAAAATGAGATCATACCGGCCATTGAAATAAATGACGCTGCACTCATCCAATCGGCACCAATCGCCATACCATTTTGCATTGGTGTAACACCACCACCTGCAACATAAAATTCACTGGTTGAACCCGCACGAGCCCACCAGGCAATACCAAAATATACGGCGAAAGAACCGAATACAGCAATGTATGTATAGAGTTTTAACTCATCCATTATGATTCCTCCACGTTATATTTTTTATCAAGGTCGTTCATTTTTTTGGTATACCAAAAAACTAAACCGACAAATGTGTAAATCGAACCTTGTTGTGCAAACCAGAAACCTAGCTTGTACCCACCCAGACGTATCGCATTTAATGGCTCAACAAGAAGCAAACCAAAACCAAATGAAACCACGAACCAAATAGCAAGACATATAAATATTAGGCGCAGATTCTCTGACCAATATGTTGTATTACCTTCCATCATTCTCTCCTAGCAATTATTCCTATTAAACCATTTAGCTTAATAAGCACAGCGTTTTATGATTTTTATACGCTTTATACCCGTTGTTTAAAGTGGTTGACTATTCATTCGACCCATTAGCAAAACCAAACATGGATAAATCAATACTTAACCTACTCTAGGCTACACACTAGCAATCTTTTTTCGACTCTTATATTAAACTTTAGTCTAGAACACAGGTGAAACAGTTGACTTAAGCGCTGTAATTCCCCTAAATACAATGAGTATTATTACTTGAGATATTTTTATGGACTCAGCATTAAGCGAAATCAGCGAATTTATACAAGCGATTCCTCCGATGGATTTATTGCCGAGCAATATCATTGAACAAGTCGTTAAAGAGATCAGTATTTGTTATGTGCGTCGTGGCCAATTTCTCCCACCACAAGGAGTCACAGAAGAAAACCTCTACATATTACGAAAAGGTGCTTTAAGTTATGTCACCGAAAGTGATGAATTATTAGGTAAATATAGTGAAGGGGATATTTGTACTGCTTTTTGTCTCAATAATGGTTCTCATACTAGCAATAAGAATACAGAAGTTAAGGCGCAACTAAAGCCTAAAGTCACTACTGATGAAGATACCTTGCTATACAGTATTAGCTGTGAAAAATTTTATCATTTGGTGAGTGAATACCCCGATGTTATGGCATTTTTTCAGCAAACTTCTGAACAGCGGCTCAATAAAAAAATGCTGAAAGTCAATGAAGACGCCATTGTAAACTCTTCATTGCTTAATAGCTCAATCGCCAATTTTTATCATAGCCCAGCCGTCACCATTGGTCCTGATGCCAGTATTCAACAAGCGGCTATTTTGATGACCGAACAAGGATTTTCATGTTTGGTGATTGTAAAAAATGGCCAATTATTAGGCATAGTAACCGATAAAGATATTCGACGTCGCTGTGTCGCCCAAGGATTAGGCATTGATCAACCTGTTAGCGCTATTATGACTGACAATATGACCACCATCGACATAAAAAGCACCGCCTACGACGCCTTAATGATGATGACAAAAAAGCATATTCACCACTTGCCTGTCACCATAAACCGTCAACTCAAAGGCATGGTCACCGTTACTGATTTAATGAATAATGAAGGGCAAAATGCCGTCAATATTACCAGTGTTATTCATAAAGCAACGTCGGTTAGTGAACTAATCGAAATTAGTAGTCTGATACCTAAACTACAAATACGCATGGCAAAATTGGGCACTACCGCTGACCATGTTGGCAAAAGTATTAGTGCGATCACCATGGCTTTTACCATTCGCTTAATTGAAATGGCAGAAAAGTTATTAGGGCCACCACCTGTGTCTTACGCATGGCTGGCCGCGGGTTCACAAGCGAGGCAAGAGCAATTTGCCCACTCAGATCAAGACAACGCTTTGATCATCTCAAACGACATGAAACCACAACACAGCTTTTGGTTTAAAGACCTTGCCACTTTTGTTTCTGATGGTTTAGCCGCTTGCGGTTTTATTTATTGCCCGGGTAATGTCATGGCCACTAACCCTGAATGGTGTCAAACACAGAAAAAATGGTCGCAATATTTTGCCAAATGGATTAACACACCTGAACCCAAAGCATTAATGCATTGCAGTACTTTTTTCGACTTAACCACAGTTTATGGCGATACTCGTTTACTGGAGCAAGTACGAGTAAAAATGCTAAAAACTACACAAGGTAGTACGCTATTTATCGCACACTTATCACGAAATGCCTTAAATTTAAGACCACCACTGGGGTTTTTCCGAGATTTTGTTTTAATACAAAATGGCGAAAATAAAGCCACGTTAGACTTAAAACATAACGGTATTGCCCCGATAGTTGATCTCGCGCGTATTTATGCGTTATCTGAAGGGATTTCGTCGGTTAATACCATAGAGCGACTAAAACAAGCAGCAGGAACACCCTCATTATCAAAAGCGTCAGCAGCTAACCTCATCGACGCCTATGAATTTTTAAGCATGCTACGTATGATGCACCAAGCGAACAAATTACAAAAAGGGCAACAACCCAATAACTATTTGTCGCCAAAAGAAATTTCTAAACTCGAGCGTGAACACTTAAAAGATGCCTTTAAAGTGATCAAAACCATGCAAGATCACCGTCAATCAACTTATTAGCGATAGTTATTTATCATGCTTAACCATCACCCATTAACTCGCTGGCTAATCGGCTACGAAGCACAACGAAAACGTATGCTAAAGCGAGCGCCTGAAGGGCCGTTACGCGATTTTCTCAGCGTGCCTTTTCCTACGCTTTATACACCATTTGATCACACGCCAATATTATCGGTAGATTTTGAAACTACGGGGTTAGACGCCATACAAGATAAATTACTCAGTGTCGGGTGTGTGGAGTTAAATCATCGTCAAATTAAACTTGGCACTAGTTATCACCAAATCATTCAAACCGAAGGCAGCTTAAAAGCGGATAATGTTACCATTCATCAAATAACTGATGACCAAAAAGACCAAGGTAAACCATTAGCCGAAGTTGTTGAGTACTTACTTAAAAGACTCGCCGGCAAAGTCATGTTAGTACATTTTTCCCGTATTGAACGACAGTTTTTACAACAAGCTTGTGTAGAACTCTATGGCATGGCTCCACCATTTCCTATGATAGACACTTTAGTTGTTGCTAAAAAAAGATTAGATAAACGCGATGTTGCTTACGACCCTTCCGAGTTGAGGCTTACCGCGTTGAGAGTAAAGTACGGATTGCCCAATCACTATGCCCACAATGCGTTAAATGACGCGATTGCTACAGCTGAATTACTGTTAGCACAAATTAGCGAACTCAATGAAGATATGTCACTACAGCAATTGATTTTATAACGGCCTAATACACTTATTTCTCTCAAATGCAGAAAATAACTTGGTCTATCGCAAAACTATGAGATAATTGTGCCCGCAATCACACATCAATGGTCCATTATGAAACTTTTAGTTCGCAACCTTTCTCGTTCAACAACTGAACAAGAACTCCGTATTTTATTTTCTGCTCATGGCACTGTTACTGAATGTAATTTAGTTTTAGACCAAGCAACGGCGAAATCAAAAGGTTTTGGTTTTGTTGTAATGCCAGATGAAAAAGAAGCTAAATTAGCTTTATCTAACCTTCATGAAACCAAAATTGCAAATAATAAAATTCGGGTGAAAATCGCGCAATAACATTACCGCAATAGTAAAAAATTAAAGTCAGCATCATGCTGGCTTTTTTGTTTGTGTATGAGGCTAAATGTAGGTGAAGCAGATAACTATATTTACTTGTCGATTGAGTAGAAGAACAACACAACTCTGATATCGCTTGGTATTTAAATTAAATCTATTCAAAGCATTATCTTGCAAAAAGAATAACACAAAACCAGTGCTATTAACGAGTGGCTTTTAGCTCGGCAGTGTTGATATTTGGTACTTTATTACTTCATCAAAAGGCGCTGTACGTCTAATAAAACACCCTTAAACCTTATCAACACCAAGCTTTCTTAATGTATTAAGTTCTTCCTGTGTTTCTATAACTTCAGCAAGAACAATATCGCCTTGCACTAAAAAATACCGATGGCTAGAGCATCACTATATGTATGCTAGTTATTTCTCATATTGAATAGCATTAACGTACCAATTTTTTTCACCCGCGGGAGTTTTTACTACCACTTCGTCATCAACTTCTTTTTTTAAACAAGCGCGTGAAATAGGCGAATCAATTGAGGAGTAGTCGTTGCGACCATAGATTTCTTCGGGGCCAACTATACGGAACTTTAGTGTTTCATTTTCATCATTCTCTAAACTTACCCAAGCGCCAAAAAACACTTTGCCTTCTTGCTGAGGACCGTAGTCGACAATTTTTAGCTCTTCGAGTATTTTACGTAAATAACGCACACGTCGGTCAATTTCACGCAGGCGTTTTTTGTTATATTGATAGTCAGCGTTCTCACTTCGGTCACCTAAACTTGCGGCCCACGATACTTTTCGAGTAGTTTCAGGACGGTCTTCACGCCAAAGTTTATTTAACTCTTGCTGGAGTAAAATATAGCCCGGTCGGGTAATTAATTTTGTTTTCATAAGTTTTATTGTAAGTTAGGTAATTAGAAATGAATAGCGGTGTTAACAGTAAATAATGCGAAAATAAAACACTTATTTACCAGTAATAATATAGCTAAACATCTCGCTAAGCTAGCGAACTATACCTTAACGATGTTTTATCCATGTCATTGAGTTATATTTCACTTGTACCAGTTAAAAATAAAAGTTTGTTGTTACTTTTCTAATAGACATAAAAAAACGACGCTAAGCGTCGTTTTAATAATTAACTTATTTAATAAGTATTAATTAGCATACATATTAGAAAGTGTTAAGTCGATGGTATAGTCAGCTGATGCTGCAATGTAACCATTAACCCTTAACAAGTATGTGCCGGCAGCAGTTGGGCGAAAGCTGATTTCTTCAGGATTCTCTAAAGAAGAGCTATTAGCAACAACATTGCCGTCAGTATCAACCAATTCAAAGTCTAAATCAGCAACACCTGTCCAAGATAAAACCGCATTCACTAATGTTGTGTTTGCAAGTACTTCGATAGGGTGATCATTCACTTGTAGATTTTCAGCTGATGGCCCCATATTACCTAATATTTGCGTCTCAACATTTTCGATTCTTGAGTTAGGCTCAACCAATTGACCATCAAGCTCTACACCATCAAATGTAATAGTGCCGGCAACATGCTTTAACGTAACCGAGTGTACTTGATTAGGATCTAAATCTCGTACCGAAAACGTGCTGACCGCTTTAGTCGATGAGTAGTAGTCGATCATGCCTTTGCTTTTTCCATCAATAAATACTTCGGCATGGCCATTTTTCGTCGAGGTAACATAATTCAACTTAATGCTGTCACCAATAAAGCTAAAGGCAATTTCAGATTTTTTACTTTTAGATTTTTTATACGAATTATCAATGCTCAAGTCACTATTGACAGATTTCCAGCGACTCAAATAATTTATCTCTGCTGAATCTTCGCTTGATGCTGACCATACGCCTTGACTAGACCAATCAGTATCACCGCTTAAGAAATTATCACGTTCGCCAACCGTGTTTCTTGCTAGTTCTACGGCATTTTTTACATTGATATAGCCCGCACCAACTTGATGAACTTCATAGCCCGGCATTTCATCTGCTGATTGTTTTATAACACTTTCTATTTGGTCAGGCGATAAATCAGGATTTACTTCCAATAATAAACCGACCACACCAGCGACAAACGGAGTCGCCATTGAAGTGCCGCTCATTGATGCATAGTAAACATGGTAATCAGGATGATCAGGGTCAATAATAGGTCCTAATGCTGGTAATGGTGTATTGATCGCGCGTGTTGATACTATGCCGCTGCCTGGTGCGGTAATATCAGGTGTCTTAATCCAGTCACCGGCTACGCCACGACTAGAGAAATCTGCTAGGCCTTTGCTCGGTGTACCAGCAGCAACATTAATAACCCAAGGTGCGATAGCATATTGGTTTAAGGTATTGTCGTCAGGTCCACTGTTTGATGCGGCAAATGTCACTACTATACCTTTTTTATAAGCAGTATATGACGCTTGGTTTATTGGGTTGTTCGGATCAAAGCTATTACCATCGCCACCACCCCAGCTATTAGTGATAACATCAATGCTGTAGCGGTCACTATTAGCAATCGCGTAATCAAAGCCAGCCAGTGAATACAGAATTGAAATGGCTTCACCTGCGCCTAAACCAACTAATTTCGCTCCCGGAGCTATACCATCATGGTAAAATGCACGTCTTTCATCATTTCGAGACGCTTCACCTGAGCCAGCTACCGTGCCGCCGACATGCGAGCCATGGCCCGAACTCGTATCAGTATTAGGTTGGCCTTCTAAAAATAAATTTACACCGCCCGCAAGATCTAAATCGCCAGCGATTTTTACGTTTTGGATGGTTTTCTCACCCAATTTTAAATCTGGATGCGTTGCATCAACACCAGAATCAAGCACGGCAATTGTTGTCCCAGCGCCTGTTACGCCTTCAACGTCATGAACGTAATGGCCTTCAGTGACTTCACCTGACGTGTAGTTGTAGTACTCAAGTGCGGCGTCATAATAAATACTTTTTACGCGGGCATCAGAAGAGAGTTGCTGAATTTGGGCTTTAGAGAGCGAAGCACCAGCCATGGGTAATGTTGTTAAGGATAAGTAGGGAACATTTAATGTCGCCATTACATGTGGCATTTCAGCACGATCGTAAGTTGAGACGATTACTTTCGTCTGGCCAAGTAATGTTGGCATCATATTTTGCAGTTTTGAACCCAAAAGCGCATCTGCGTTTGCGTTAAAAGCCGTTAATGCTGAAATGGTAATCGCTAATAATTTCTTGTTCATGGTACTTTCCTATAAAGATAGTTGACCCTGACACTGTGTCGAAAATTAGCAAGATGATATATCCGGATAAACCCCTAGTTTTAATTTTTTTTACCACCAGTTAACTAAACGTGAATCCACACAAAAATAATCTGGCGAGTAATTTATTTTTAAAAGTGAACGCTTTTTAATTAATACAATTTTCGTCCTTAATCACACTTGAATTAAATCACTCTTTAGGAACTTTCTTTTTCACCCGACCTATAACTTTAAGGGTTGCAAAGGTCATAATACTCAATGCGATAGCAATTTCTATACGTTCTAAGCCAACCGCGATACCAATGGCGCCCGTAGGCCAAATAGCCACAGCCGTTGGAGTACCACTAACTTCTGAAGAGTTTTTTTAAATTGCGCCACCAGCAATAACCTGAGACTGAACGCCTTGACCTTCAAATATCGACATAGCAAGAATAGTAAAGCTACAGGCCACCATGAACACCATAGGAAAAGATCTTAAGCCTGCCTATCTGCTGGTTGCTCTCTTTCCCTGCGGTCATAATTGGTAAAACTCATGCGATAAATAATTGCATGAGGCTTTTCATCACTTACTCTTAGTTAATATCAATATTAAATAAAACCATAATCACTTTTATCCTTTATTAGCTGGAAACAACTTGGTCATTGCAGTGCCAAGTATTAGCCTGTATTGCTTTTTTATGGCACTAACTGAGTTCGCTTTTTGATACCATATTTTGCTGATTGGCCGATAATTTTCCAAAAAAATACCGCGACAGTGCGCGGTATTTCAAAGCTTGCTTTTGGTTAAGCTAATTAATGTTTCAATTTAGTCAGCTTGATTTGGAACAATTTGAATTTCAACTCGACGATTTAGTGCGCGGCCATTAGCAGTTGTGTTGTCAGCAACAGCGCGAGATTCTCCGTAACCCACGGTTTGTAACCTACTAGCAATAATGCTTTGGTTCGTTAAATATTGTTTAACACTACCGGCACGTTGCTCAGATAAATCTTGATTAAAATCGGCGGCACCTTGGCTATCAGTATGGCCTTCAATACTTAATAAGGTTTTTTCATATTTATTTAGCACCCGTGCAATATCGTCCAGTGTGCTGTAAAAACCCGAAGTAATATAAGCTTGGCCAGTCGCAAATGTAATGTTGGCAGGCATAATTAAACGTAAGTTATCACCTTCGCGCACCACTTCAATACCAGAGCCTGATAATTCCTCACGAAACTCTTGCTCTTGTTTATCCATGTAATCGCCAATCGCAACACCGGCAAGAGCACCGATAGCTGCCCCCCAAACCGCACGTTTGTTTTTATGATTACTGGTCGACTTACCGATAACTGCACCAGTAATAGCACCAATAGCGGCACCTTTTTCTTTATTGGTGCTCGCACAACCGGTGAATGCTAACGACAAAACAACGACACTGATGATGGATTTTTTAAATTGCATAAATGCTACCTTAGAGAAAATAATACTAGTTGAAATAACTGATATCCATTGAAATAAATAAGCATTCACTTGCTTAATTCAATGGGTATTAATTTCATCATACCAAGAATAAATGAATGGTAGATGAACGAGAATAAGTAATTGTATCAATTAACCACCAAGATATAACCTTTAAGGCCAATATATACCACTTGTTTTGAACATACATGACTCTTTCATCTGCATTTGTTCTTGGTATTGCCTGCACGTCGACGAATAGTCAGGTTATATAGAACACATAACCTAACTATTCGTCGACGTGCATGTTTTTAAAAGCATGTGAGCCAATAGAGTAATTTAGGAGCAATTACCGAGTGTATTCATACCTTAAAAAATAGGATGTTGTAGCTAGGTCTAAATATAAAAACACCACGACTAGCGTGGTGTTTTATGAAGTTAATTAACCTTTTATCTTAAAAAATAAGTTAGCCTCTAAAGTTACTTTTATGAGTTAGCCTATTCGTTAATTTATGTGTTAATTAGCGCTATTCAAATACTGCATCTATAGCGATTACTTCGACATTTTTACTTGGTAAAGTCAGTTTATAGCTTTCGATAACTTTATCGGTTGCTAATAACTCAGCCGGTTTTTCAGAATTATATTTCAAAGATGAAACTTGCTCTGACAACAAACGTTTTTTCATGTCTGCGCCATCACCTGAAATAAACACATAATGAATATTATCAGTTTGTAAGTTCGCTTTAATCACACGATTCACGTCTGCTAACGACAATTTAGCAAATTGCTCACGCACATATTTAACAAATTCATCAGTTTGATAAAATTCACTATCAAGCGCATAACCTAATTGCTGATCTTGGCTGGCTACCAGTTGCGGTGCATAGTTAGTTAAATAATTACGCGTAGCTTGAAAGTCTTTTTCGCTCATTCCATTTTCAATAAGCTTGTCCAATTCATACAAAGCCGCACGTGTGGCGAAATGTGCGTCATTATTTGAACGCAATGGGCGTAACCATACTTGAAAAATTTGGCTAGAACGGCCTAAGTTTGCATCAGGCTTAGTTTGGTACATGCCTCGTGGGAAGTATTCAATGTATGAATAATCACCGTAGTTCATGCCGCGCGCTTGGCGTATTTGTTGATACAAGTAACTGTTTGAACTTCTGTGTTCGCCAAAGTATGAACGCACTAACCAAAGCGCAGCCCAATCTTTGTCATTACGAATAGTGTCGATTGGAAAACCAAATGAAACCGCAGTTGATTGTGCATTTTTTTCAACAATTGTCGCATGATGACCTTTTAACATTGGCGCTTTTGCAATGTTCAAACGCTTTTCGTCACCAACAGGTAAGGTGGCTAAATCAGTGAATAATTGCGTTTTTAAATCATTCGACAATGCGCCAGTAATACCGACATGCAATTTAGCTTGTGTTAGTTGCGCGTTATAAAAAGCTTTAACATCTTCAAGGGTAATTGCCTCTAAATCTGACAAATCACCACTGTTATAGTTTTCATAGGCGTGACCTTGATAAAGTTCGCTATAAAGCACCTCTTTACCTAGCTCTTCATCATTAGACGATTTTAGCCCTGATTTAATACCATCAATTAGTTCTTTTTTCAGGCGTTTAAAATCATCTTCGCGCCAGCCTGGATTTAATAATTGGTCACTGACCAATTGATACCACGACTCAGCATTGTCTTTATGAACACGACCCGTAAACGACATCATTTCTTTATCAAGTTGCGATGAAAACTGTCCGGCTAAAGGATACAAACCTTGTTGAATTTCTTTATAACTACGAGTTTGAGAGCCACCTTGCGTTAACATGCGCGCCATTAATGCCGCTACGCCTTTTTTACCTGCCGGGTCTGCTGCTGCGCCAGTATAAAACAAAAAGTTTACATCGATTAACGGTGAGTCATTGGTTTTATCTAAGACCGCAAATTGTGGTGTGCTTGGCTGTGCCTTTTTCATTTCAAGATTTGTCACCGCTGCGTTTAAATCAACGTCTTGCTCAAAACCTGACACTTTATCTAGAGCCGATAAGGTTACGGTTGTGCGGTTTTCATCAATAAAATATTTATTAGCAATACTTTTAATATCTTCAACTGAAATATTATCAAAACTGTTATAAAGATGATTAATAGTTTCGGGATCACGATCAAAATGCATATAACTCGCTAACGTTGATGCGATTGACTCCGAAGAGTCTAAACCATTAACAAAGCTATATTTTAAGTTCGATTTTAAATTATCAAGCTTCTCTGCTGACACCAACTCAGTACGTGCCTGAGCGTACGTTTGATTAACAGCATCACGAACAGTCGCTAAATCTTTTTCTTCGTTTACTTTGATAAATACGTGACGTAAACCGGCATCTTTTGTTTGTGGGTTATAGTTAAACATTTGACTCGCCAATTGTTTATCAACCACTAACTCTTGATATAACGCTGAGTTATTTGAAAAATAAAGCTCAGATATAAGATCTAATGCTGCGCGATCTTTTTTCTTTGGTTGCCAGTCAGCACCTTTGTACGACACTAATAACCAATGGCCTGGTAAACCGTCAAATTTTTCGTGTACGTATTTTGCCACTTGTTGTTTTGGCTCTGGCGTAATGTTATTAACAAAGTCACCTTTTTGCCAATTACCCCAATGTTTTTCTACCATAGCCATAGTGGCTTCAGGCTCAACATCACCAACAATGACTAACGAGACATACTCTGGTTTATAAAATTGTTTGAAGAATTTTTCGCCATAAGCAATTTGCTCAGGCATAGCTTCTACATCTTCAAAAAATCCCATGGTGGTGTGTTTATAGGTATGAGTATCAAAGGCTTCTTTACGTACGGCCGCAAGTAATTTTCGTATCGGGCTGGCATTATTTTTTAAGTATTCACCCTTTACCGTTAATGCTTCGGTTTTAAATTGAGCATCGGTATAGGTTAAGTTTTTAAAATGATCTGCTTGAATCTCTAAAACTTTTTCTAAATGATCTTTAGAAAAGTCTAAATGATAATTAGTGTAATCATTAGTGGTGTAGGCGCCGTTATCAACACCCGCATTTTTAAACAAATCAGCATAAACGTCTTGTGGAAATTTTTCTGAACCTTTAAACATCATATGTTCAAAAAAATGAGCAAAGCCAGTTCTACCAACTTCGTCTTCATCACGAGAGCCCACTGACACGGGAATTTGCACAGACACAAGATCAGGGTAATCGGTTTTAACAATTAGCACGCGCAAACCATTCGCCAATTCTTTAAAAACATAATTTTGACTGAAAACTTTATTACTATTGGAGGCAACTGCTGCGCTTTCTGGTGTTGAGTTTTGGTTGGTTTGGGTAGCTATACAAGCTGAGAGAGTAAAGCTGGCAACAATCGCCGCCGCTAAATATTTTATTTTCATTATAGATCCCTTTATTGTTATGCTGACATCTTATGAAATTACTGATGTTTTATCACTATTTTAACAATTAATTTACATAATAATCTGTAACAAAATACATACATCACCAAGCCTACGAAGCTTAATAAGCTTTACTTAGAGAGAACTGAGCATTATGAATAGTGATTTTAAAAATAAAACGGTCATCATTACCGGTGCCTCTGCCGGTGTTGGCGCGGCAACAGCAAGAACATTTGCGCATTTAGGGGCAAATTTAGTCTTGGTTGCTCGCGGACAAACAGCGTTAGATGTAATTACCAAAGAACTTGCGCCATTAACATCGGTCATCAATATTGCTATGGATATTAATGACTCAGCAGCTAATGAAAATTTACTGATAAAAGCAGCGCAGGCATTTGGTTCGATTGATGTTTTGGTTAACAATGCCGGTTTTCACCAACGCGGTGAAGTAGAACGAAATCAAGCGAATGACTTAGCAAAAATGGTTGATGTGAACTTGCGTGCGCCGATCCAATTATCGTGCTTAATGTTACCGTATTTACGAAAAGCCGGTGGCGGTGCAATCGTTAATGTTGGTTCACTCGCTGGCAGAACGCCGTTGCAAGGTGCAGCAACTTACGCAGCGACAAAAGCAGGTTTGCGAGCGTTTACTTACTCTTTAGCTGATGAGTTAAAAGGCACGGGGATTTATGTTGGTGTAGTTTCACCTGGCCCTATTGATACGGGTTTTATTATGTCAGAAATAGAACAAGTAGAAGACATTGTGTTCTCGCAACCCATGAGTAGTGCCCAACAAGTTGCCGATGCTATTGTTAGTGTGGCGCGCGGAGAAGAAACCGAAATATCCTTACCAAGAGCCAGTGGTTGGCTAACCACTGTTTCATATTTATTTCCAAAACTTAGAAGAGTATTGCGGCCAGCGCTTTATCGCAAAGGCCGCAAAGCGAAAGAACAATACAAACAACGCAATGCTAAGCCTTAGCAGGTATTAAAATAAATCAGCCTAATGATGAGCAAGTAGACGAGTTAGTACCGGAGTTTGGCAAACATCAAGCACCGGTGGCGGTTTCTTAAAGAAGAAAGCATTATCACGCTTAATACGCTCGGCTAATTTGGTAGCAAATAATTTACTTTCTGTATTTTTTACTGCCAAATGTATTTGCTCGGCTGATGGTACGTCCACCATCATTTGCATCGACACTATGGGGGTATAAGCAGCACTAGTAACTTCAGCTTCACCTTCTATTGTTGCCGTACGAGTTATCGCTTGTACATGGTTCATGCCATAAACAACCCGGCCAAATATGCTCATAATGCGGTCTAAATACCTAGGTGCTTGACCATTAGTAATATAGAAATGGCTAGAGCCTGAATCAGCATCATTACCACGCGCCATGGCAATAATACCCGGACAATGTGTTAACCATGCTCGATTTTCGCTCGAGCTATGTGCAACAGCAAAGCCATCTTTAAAGCCCGTTTGTTCAGCAAACAAGTCCTGTTTTTGCACTAAGGTGAACGACCAATTTTTATCTGTTGGCCACTCGCCTTCAAGCTTTAGCAAGGGCACTAAACTATCTAATCTACTGCCGTCTTCAGGACCGGCTTGTGCTACAAAGCCATCAATAACCCGATAAAACTTATTGCCGTCGTAATGGCCATTTTTGGTTAAACGCATAAATTGTTCTACGTGCTTTGGAGAAAATTGTGGCGCTAATTCAATAACGACTTTGCCGTAGGGTAAGGTTAACAGCACCATGTTTTCAATAGCGACTGTTCGCCATTCATCTTGATTGTTTTTAGCAGTTTCGGCGGCGACCTTTGTGGTTATTTGCTTTTGAATATTTTGTTCAGCATTTACCATGCTGCTTAATGACAAGCTTGAGCAGCTAAACACTACCATGAAATTTAAAAATTTTGATCGAATCTTCATAAAGTCTCTTTTTTATTATTTTTTTTACTAACCCAATGATTGTTTAATGTTACAACAAAAATAGCAAATTAGAACAAAAAGTTACTGACATTATTATCAATAGCTGTCGCTGATAAATGAAATATTGGCGTAACAGCAGGCAATTGATACCATAACCAGAATCACTGCCCTCAACTTAATGGATTTTTTGTGAATAAGAGTTTTATCACCAATTTTTTAGCCCTAATTGCAATTATTATTGGCTATATAGTCGCTAACAATATTATTTTCACCATAGGTTTATTTGCTTTATCTGGCGCAATAACTAATTGGCTTGCAATACATATGTTGTTTGAACGCGTACCTTTTTTGTATGGTTCCGGCGTTATCCCTGCTCGCTTTGAAGACTTTAAAGTTGCCATTCGCGCTCTAATGATGGAACAATTTTTTACTGAAGAAAACATCGACCGATTTTTAGCTGGGAACGATAACCCGGCCACGGCAATCGATCTGGCACCTGTCATTAATAAAGTAGATTTATCTCCTGCCTTTGACAACTTAGTTAGCGTTATTGAACAATCTTCTTTTGGCGGTATGTTAGCAATGGTGGGTGGCACTGAAGCTCTACAACCTATGCGTGAACCCTTTATTGAAAAAATGCGCGCTTCGGTAGTCGAAATTAGCCAAAGTGAAGAATTCAATGTCATTCTTCGTGAAGAGTTAGAACAACCCAGCATTATGGCAGGCATGCGCGATAAGGTAAGCGATATTATTGAAAAGCGCCTCAATGAATTAACGCCACAACTCGTTAAAGAAATTGTGCAAAAAATGATCCAAGAACATTTAGGCTGGTTAGTGATTTGGGGTGGTGTTTTTGGCGGAGTTATTGGTTTTATCGCAGCAATTACCGCTACATTCTAAAATATTATTTTTCTAATCATCAGTCAGTAGCAAGTTAAAGTTACTGACTGTCTTGCCCTAACATCCTAATTTATTGGCCAATCCTTTTATGTCATAAGCTAGGTAAAAATTATTTTTACCACAAATACGCTAATTGATAGTATTAAAACTTTCGGTATGTGAAATTTGCTTTCACCTAAAGCTTACATTTGATAAAACACATAAAAAACTTTAGATAACAGTAATTATAATTGATTCAATCTCATAGCTGTATTTGGTCATTAATTCACCGACTATAACTATGCGTTATCAACTAGATTATTTTAGGCTATTGACCATGGAATATTTTAACTTTTGTGCTTTAATTTTAGCCTGATAGCCGTTATGCTTAACCTTTAATAACAGGGTTTAATGCGGCGACTCCAAGCTCGGAGTTTAATAGCTCAACTCCCTCTCTTCGTAAAAGGTAAACCCAAAAATGTTTGGTAGTTTAACGGCGTTGCCTGCCGATCCTATTTTAGGCTTGTTGGCTAAATATCGTGAAGATTCAAACCCTAAAAAAATCGACTTAGGTGTTGGTGTCTACAAAAATGAAGCAGGTCATACTGCCGTTTTAAAGTGTGTAAAAGCCGCTGAAAAACATCGACTCGATACCGAAGATACCAAAGTTTATATTGGCCCAACGGGTTCATCACTTTTTAACGAAGAAATGGCTAAATTAGTTTTTGGTCATCATAAAGTGTTGTTTGAAAATCGTGCACGCACCGTTTCAACTCCGGGTGGTACAGGGGCATTGCGTGTTGCTGCTGAATTTATTAATTCATGCAAAGCTGGCACAACTATTTGGGTAAGTAATCCTACGTGGGCAAATCACACGGGGTTATTCCAAGCAGCGGGCTTAATCGTTAAAACATATCCGTATTACGACTATGAAAATAAAACCCTTGATTTTGATGGCATGTTAGCTGCTTTAAAAGAAGTGAAATCAGATGATGCTGTATTGCTTCATGCTTGTTGTCATAATCCAAGTGGTATGGATTTAACCAAAGAACAATGGCAACAAGTTGCACAAGTAGCGAAAGATATTGGCTTTTTACCGTTAGTTGATATGGCTTACCAAGGTTTTGGTGAAGGTTTAGACGAAGATGCTTACGGCCTACGTTTAATGGCTGATAGCGTTAAAGAAATGATCGTTTGTAGTTCTTGCTCGAAAAACTTCGGCTTGTACCGTGAACGTATTGGCGCTTGTACCATTATAGGCGCGAGCCCGCACAGTGTTGACGTGGCAAACTCAGTGCTATTGACCGTTATTCGCTGTATATATTCAATGCCGCCTGCACATGGTGCTGCGATAGTTGAGACCATTTTGCATTCTGATGAATTACGCGCTCAATGGCACAGTGAACTTAAAGAAATGCGTGACCGTATTAATGGAAATCGTCAACTACTCGTTGATAAGCTTATTGAAAATGGCGTAACGCGCGACTTTAGCTTTATTCCGCGCCAAAAAGGTATGTTCTCGTTCTTAGGCATAACGCCTGAACAAGTGCAGCAATTACAAGACGAGTACAGTATTTACATGGTAGGTTCAAGTCGTATGAGTATTGCAGGCATTGCTAACCGAAACGTTGACTACTTAGCGCAATCAATCGCAAAAGTACTGTAAGTTATGGTTAAAAACTCCATGCATTATGATAATGCATGGAGTTTTTTTATTTAGTAGAGGCAAAAACAAGCATAACTCATCAAAATAATTTCACTTTTCAACATCATTTACCTAACAAAATCCCTTAACTAACAAAATCCCTTAACTAACATGACTCTACTATTCATGATCATAAGCTCAACAATCGAGTGAGCTAAGTTGCCAGTAACTTAAGTTATATCCGCTTTTTATCAAACACTCATTTCAGTCTTAATAACTGTTTAACACAATATTTCTAGTGATACTTTCTAATGAGTTGATATTGTGTGATATTAATAAATAGATAATATTATGGGACGTTTATCACTAAAATATATCCATAAAAAGCAGTTAGGTACTAGGAGAATAAATGGACGTTATTGATGTTGCTGCAAAGGATACTTCGAAAGAACCATGGGAGTTTGCAGGATTATTACTTTTAGTCGGCTTGGGTGTGGTAATTAGCCCTTTTAGAATAATTATAGATTTTGTTTCAACTTACCCTCCTATTTTTACTGAAGGTACATGGGATTCGATAACGTCAATGAATTCTTTAAACTATGATCCTTATTGGGGAACATTAATTACAGTAGAAATAATTGCTAACTTAGTATTTATATTTTTAACATTTTTTTTGCTCTTTTTATTTTTTAAAAAGAAGTCTATATTTCCTAAATGGTACTTCATATGCGCATTAGCCACTGTTTTGTTTGCCTTAACAAATTCATATTTGGTTTCTTGGATATATCCTTCCATAGAATTATGGTCAGAAGATACCATAAGGCATATGGTTAGCGGCCTTGTTTCAATATTTGTCTGGACACCCTACTTATTTACATCAGAAAGAGCTAAAAACACCTTTATTCAATGATGTAGTGAACAAGATAGTAAAAATGTAAAATTATAGTCAGCTATTAACTATGGCAAAAAACCTTCTGTTTTCTGTCCTCAAAATTTAGGTCACTATGTATAAGCCCTCCGTTGGGCGTTAGTATCAAATTTTACCCAAGGAGTATATTTATGATTAAGCCCAAAGCAATAGATCATATCGTATTACGCACAGTTAAATATCAACAGCTTATCGATTTCTACTGCGAGGTTTTAGGTTGTGTTGTAGAACGCGAATTGCCTGACGATATTGGTTTAACTCAGCTACGAGCCGGCGCTTCACTTATTGATATAGTGAATGTAAATTCAACCTTAGGTGAAGCGGGTGGCGCTGCACCAAAATCTACGGGTAATAATGTTGATCACTTCTGCCTACAAATAGAAGAGTTTGATGAAAGCGAATTAAAATCTTATCTCCAAGGTAAGGGTGTAGAGGTTGGTGAATTTGAAGAAAGATATGGGGCTCAAGGGTTGGGGCGCTCACTCTATTTAAAAGATATTGCCGGCAATAACATTGAATTGCGTGCAATAATTTAAAATAAGCTAGTTAGCTGTTCACCCAATACAGAGGTTATATAGGTATAGAATTTTGGATTATTAGAGTGTTTAAAGTCTTCATAGGTATTGCCATAGCATTATTTATCGTTGAGTTATTAATAGGCCATACCCTTGATGATGCAGTTTTTTTTCGATAATTGGGTCATCAATTTCAACGGCAATTTTTATCGGTACAAGGTTGTATTATTCATACAAGGGTGAGGCGTGTACTCTTTGTAACGATGCTCCAGAGACCAGTGACAAAAACGCCTAACTACAGCACTAAAACGATAAGATTTAAGCTTACCTTTGTATTTTACTTGAAGTAATATAAACATATATGCTGATTATGAAGCACTGCTAACAATGTGCTCAGTGATGAGTATGTACAACAAAGTTGTAATAATTAAATACACATACACTGTACTTTAATTAAAATTTATAACTTGCCTCAATACCCAATTGCCTTGCTTCTGCCTTCAACTCAGTTATAGCACCCAGTGCTGCAATTGTGTTAAATCGAAGTTCACTATATTCAGTGTTAGTTAAATTTTTGCCCCAAAGTGTTAAGGTTAATGCGGGGTTGAATTCATAACTCACATGACCATTAATCACCATAAAGTCAGTTTGTTGAGTGTATGCGTTTTCTTCTTGGTCAAAATAAAAGTCAGACTGGAAATCAAAACTTAGCTGCGCTGTTAAATCATGTCCCAGCACAAGCATTTCATGAATTATCGCACCACTAATATTCCACTTCGACGCAAAAGGTAATCTATTATCTTCAACCACGACACCATGTTGATTAAAGCTTCCCATATTGGCTTTAGGTAAATAACCAACATTCAACCGTAATTCCCAATCAACGCTTGGTGTTAATACCAATTCAGATTCAAAACCATAAATAGTAGAGTCGCCGGCATTTTTTAATACATGATCAACCGCGATGCCTTGAGTTTGATTAACAAATACTTGCTGGTCTTTATAATCATAATAAAATGCCGCTAAGTGTAAGCGAGCATTTTGCTGCCAAAACTGTAAATAACTACCAATTTCATAAGCATCAAGTTTTTCTGGTGCGTATTCAGATTCTGCTGCTTGCACCGGGTTGGTTGAATATCCAGCGTTATAACCGCCACTTTTATAGCCTCGAGAATAACTATAATATAACGATGCTTGATTATTTATTTTTTGATTTAACGCTAATTTCCCTGAAAACTCATCATCTTCTACAACACCTTTTATATCCCATAAATCAGGAATAAAAGCATTTACTAGGTCTAAATCAGCACTGGCATGGTAATCGGTTGTTTCATCGGTATAACGCAAGCCTGCGATTAGTGTGAAGGTTTGATTAAGTTTATGATCAATTTGAGAGTAAAGCGCAAATGCTCGATTTTCTAGACGATTATCATAAAAAAATTGCGCTGGCACTGCAGCTAGTTCAGGTATGGCACGAAAGTCGCGAAATAAATCAAAATCATTTTTTTGCTTAATATCTTCACTAACATAGAACAAGCCACTGACCCAATGACTATCGCCCATTTCAACAGCTAAGCTTAACTCTTGGCTAAATAAAGTGTTATCCGTGCCCATTGAACCTTCAATAAAATTGCCCGCGCCATCGGAGTCCCAAGAATGAAAACGATCTAACGCGCGATAACCACTAATTGATGTTAATAGCATGTCTGCATTTAGCTGCCATGCAAGTTTAACGCTAGCCCCCCAGCTTTCGGTGTCATGTTTTCGATCGGCTGTGTCGGCATTAACCGCCCAAAAATCCTTACCACCCACTTGACTCCCAAAGTTGTCCATACATAAGTTTGAACCCGCCTGCGAGGGTGAACATCTGCCATTGCCATCAGTGCGATTAATACCCAAACTCGCAATAGGTTTTGGCTTGCCTGACCAATCTTCAAGATGAAACTTGCTGGTGATGGTTAAATCATCAAATTCAGATTTAACAATTAAGCGCAAGTTAGTTTGCTTTAAGCCTCCATCGGGTTGACCTGGCATTTGATTTTCAGTTGAAAATTCATAATCTTGATGACTAAAGGCAAAACGCATTGCCGTAGTATCGCTAATAGGTAAGTTCACCGCTCCTTTTAGCGAAAGCGTGTCGTACTGCGCAACACTGGCATTAATATAACCGCCAAACTCTTTTTCAGGTTGTTGCGAGCGTAAAAGAATCGCGCCGCCTGTAGTGTTGCGACCAAATAAAGACCCTTGTGGACCACGTAATACTTCTACTTGCTCTAAGTCATAAAGATTTATTGATAAATTATTAGCGCTACCAGTTACAACATCATCAGCATATATAGAAATGGGCGAAATGGTTGAGGTGTTATAATCAATCATACCAACACCGCGAATATTAAATGCCGGTGGAGTGCCTTCTCCAGCATTATTGGTGATTTTTAAGTTTGGTACGAGCGCAGAAAGTTGCGTGGTATCTTTTAGCTGCTGGCGAGCAATTGCTTTGCCATCAATAACGGATACCGCAACACTAAGGTTATTGATATTTTGCTTACGCTTTTGTGCATAAACTTCAATAACTTCAATGTTTTTGAGCTTACTTTCAGTAATTAACACATTAGCTGGCTGATTATTATCCACACTACCAGCAAAAACAGAGAATGATACCAAAGTAACGCTAACTGAACTTACAGCAGCCGATAGTAGATTTGAATTGAACATTTATTTCCTGCAATAATATTATTTTGAACCAAGATGACCATAGCTTAAAAAGTTTTGATAACTGTAATACTCAACAATGCATTTCAAGACATTTGAAAAAAAAGAAAGCGATTAATATTTGACCTATGCCATTTTGAGGGCGACTGTTAATAATCATTGAACCCGTGAATTTCAATTAATGCATTGTGCTCTAAGCCGCATTCATGGTTTCAACGGGTATAAGTATATTTTCATTATCAAAGAAAATCTAGCAATAGCAATTTTCAACATAATTAAAACCCGTAGCTCATTTCATTGCCATTAATAACATTGACACTTTGGCTGATTCGATAATTTATTGATCTATGTATTGTATACAAAGGCGCTAAGTTAATAGCACTAATTAAGCTAATTAATATGACTTAATGTTAATTCAATATTTAATATTTAATAGTCACACGTATATGGTTTCAAACTCAACTTAAGTAACTTTATTAATCTATTCACCTTACCAAATTAAATAACACGACATATACGTTTTTCAACTTTTCTTAGGTCGTTTATTAAACACTGGCAACATCGCCCAACAACTTAATTATACAACCACGCAAATATATAAGATGAGTCAACTAGGAAAATAAAACGAGAATAAGTTTGCTTAAATTATTTCGCTTGTTCTAAATTCCCTAATGCAGTGCTAAGTTGTACAATAAAGTGATCTGCTTGGTACTAAATAACAAAGACTATGATAAAACCTTGTTGGGTATATCTCAAATCCGCAGTATTTGAATAAGACATAAATTGAGTAAGGCTGTAAATACCAATGGTAAACTTTCAAGACTACACCTTCGTAAAGGAACAGCAAGAAGTTTCAAGCTCAGTTCAGTTATTTGTAGTCAAAAATGATAACGAGCAAAATTTCTTAGTTAAACGCCTAAAAAAAACGAATAATTACCAAGCACTTGCTCGCTTTAAAAAGGTTTTGGCCTTACAAAGTGAACTCTCAATCGAACAGCTAGTTGCGCCGCTTGAAATTTATGACGAACCACAATATTGTTACGCGGTATTTCCTTTTTCTACACAAACTCAATCTCTGTCTGCATTGTCGTCAACAGCTCTTTCATTAAACAGTAAATTACAAATTTCTATTAATATTTGCCAGCTCTATGCTCAGTTGCATCAACTCGGCTTTATTGTTAATAACATTTGCCCTGATAATATTTTTATTGATGAGCATTTACAGCCAAGAATATACGACTTAAGCTTTGCAACCAAAATTTCTGTACTGTATAAAAAGACCTCAAGTATTGCTGTTGAACGTCAATATTTAAGTACCTTAGCCCCTGAAGCTAGTGGCAGAATAAATCGTGCGATTGAGGTTTACTCTGATTTTTATTCTATTGGAGCGAGTTTATTCAACTTATTTACCGGTCGATTACCCTTTGTTTATTCCGATGAAATGGAACTCGTTCATGCCCATATTGCAAAGAAACCCAAACTTGCCAACGAATATAATGCCGATATACCTGAATTAATCACCAATATACTTGCAAAATTATTAGCAAAAGAACCCTCGCAACGTTATCAAACCGCAGTAGGGCTTAAAGCCGATTTTGTTCACTGTGCTAATGATTTAAAGAGTTTTGGCGAAATCCATCCTTTTGAGCTGGGTAAAAAAGACTTCAGTAATAAACTTATTTTTTCTGCTGCTATTTTTGGACGTAAACACGAACAAGATATTTTACTGCAAGCCTTTAATCATGTTGAACAACAACAAAATAGTCAAATCTGTGTGCTCAGTGGCCACTCTGGATCGGGCAAGTCTCGACTTATTAAAGAGTTACATCGTCCCATTATTGAAAAACAAGGTTATTGTGTTTCAGGTAAGTATGAACAATATAAAAAAAATACTGCCTATTTCGGATTAATTCAAGCGGTTACCGACCTTGTTGAACAAATCCTAGGTGAGAGTGAAGAAAGTCTAACACGCTGGAAAACAATATTCCAAACGGCATTGCAAGGTAATGGGCAATTGTTGATTGAGCTGGTGCCAGCATTAGCGCTGATAATTGGCCCGCAACCAACACTTGCCGAATTACCTGTAGAAGAAACTCGTATGCGTTTTAACTCGACAATCGGGCTTTTTCTAGAAGCATTTAGTATGCAAAATAGCATTGTTTCTATTTTTATTGATGATATGCAATGGGCTGATATCGCTAGTATGAAATTATTGCAACATTTAGTTGAAGCGAACGTTACTACTAATCTACTGCTGATTATTGCATTTCGAGATAATGAAATAAGTGCTACACACCCATTAAATCAACTATTAGAAGAAATAAAGAAAACCGAAGCTTTTAATGCGCACATTCACCTATTACCACTCGATGCCAGCGCAATCGGGCAATTTATCGCCGCATCACTATCACTAAAGCTTGAAGTAATACAACCTTTAGTTGATATCGTTATTGAAAAAACTGCCGGTAATCCATTCTTTATTAAAGAGTTTATTAAGTCTTTAAATGAACAATGTATATTAACTAAAAATAAAAAAAATCAGTGGCATTGGGATGAGCAACTAACACACAAACTTAACGCAACAGACAACGTTATCGAGTTAATGGCCTTACGACTAACTCATGTATCAAAATTTGGTCAAAACATATTACATCACGCTGCCTGCATCGGTGGCATAATTCCAATTAGCTTACTAACACGAGTAGTCGGTGCAACCGATAAAGAGATTGAGCGGGAATTACGTCCTTTAATCGCTGATGGCTTATTAATTGCCTATTCACAAAACCAACAAATGGATGCATTAGAACAAATTAAGTTCTCACATGATAAAATACAACAAGCCGCTTACTTGTTGAACAACCCTGAGCCAAACTCGCTTATTCATTACAAAGTGGCGCAATATTATCTCTCATCTGACAACACTAACCATGTAAATAATTTATCTACTGATGAGAATGTTTTTGATTACATTGAGCATATAAACTTGGCTGCTGCTTTGTATATTGAACAAGGCAATGAAACATTACTAGCTCATTTTAATAATGCTGCGGGCGTAAAGTCGTTAGAAATAAATGACTACAATAATGCGCTCTATTACTTTGAACAGGCTGAAGACTATTTAGGTAATATGCATTGGCAGAATGAATACTCCTTAAGCCTTAGCATCGCGCTAGGCAAAGCCAATGTGCTGTATTACACCCAAGATTACGAACAAGGTAATTTACATTTTCAACAACACATTTCGCTCATTAGTGACGTTATAGATCAGGCTAGTTTTACAAAAATCCAAGTGCATACACTTATCGCGCAAAACAACATGCAAAAAGCGCTAGATTTGGGGATATCCTCCTTAAAAACGCTTGCTATTAAGCTGCCTCAAGATTGCGAAAAGCTGAATTATTTAGCTATAGAGCAACATTATCAAAGTAACCGCATTGCTAACCTGCAAAATTTGCCAGCCATGACCGACAAACGTCAATTATTAGCCTTAGATATTCTTAATACTATTCAGACACCGGCTTATTTATTAAGCCCTGCAGAGTATATCCGTATCGCTTACGCTTCACTTGAGTTATGCCTAAATGCTGGGCTTTCTGCGCTAAGTGCTAAGGTATTTGTTACCCATGGATTATTATTATGTGGTGTATTTAGCCGTTTTGAAGAGGGTTCAGCTTTTGCTGCTTTAGCAAAAAAAGTCAATCAACAATACCCCTCTGAATCTATTTATGTAGAGGTTGAGTTTACTCAAAATGTTTCAATTTCTCCTTGGACATCTTCACTGAGCAAAACATTACAACCATTAGAGCAGAATTTTTATCGTGGTATTGAGTGTGGCAGTATTGAATATGCCTTTCACTCCGCATTATTTCATGGCATGCATAGTTTATTCAGTGGTGAAGGCCTTATTGCATGCCAAACAGTAATTGCTCGCCATATTAAGGCAATGAAAAACAAAAAACAGTATTATCAGTTAGTAATAATACAAGTGTGGCAGCAGTATATTAGCAACTTACAAGATGAAAATGCTGACATCAACAATTTACAGGGTGAGCACTTTGATGAGGCATTACAACTGCCTATTCTCATGGAAACTCAAAATGTTACTACGCTGTTCGCTTATCATTTAGCCCGAATGATCCAAGCTTATTTATTTAATAATATACCCCAGGCTCATGCGCAAATGCTACTTGCGCAACCTTACCAACATTCAGTTGTTTCTTTATATCATTTTGGCGAGTTTAACTTTTATGCCGCGCTTATTCTTGCGCAGTATTGCCGTAATACAAAACCTGATCAGCAAGATAGCCGCTATCATGAAAATATTGCCCAAATAAACACTCACCTTGATTTAATTACCCAATGGGCTGAAAGCAGCCCGGAAAATTATCGTCATAAAGAAACCTTGATCCGTGCTGAATTGCAGTCTTTGTTAAATGACAACGCCGCATGGCAAAACTTTGATCACGCCATTGAATTGGCAAAGCAGCATTCGGCGCCTCATCATTTTGCCCTTGCTAATGAACTTGCCGGTAATTATTGGTTAGCAGCCAATAAAAAACCGCTGGCAAGAGATTATTATCAGCAAGCGTTTAACAGTTACCAAATATGGGGAGCAAACCATAAAGCACAACAATTGCTAAAATTACACCAAGCACTTTTAATTACACAAAATCATAGCCACAATAGCTTGCCAAGTGATCAACAACACAATAATGCCCAAGTACTTGATCTTACCTCTGTGCTAAAAGCCTCTGAAACCTTAAGTGGTGAAGCCGACTTATCGGCTTACTTGCGCCGAATGATGGTGATCATTATTGAAAACGCTGGAGCACAAAGTGGTGTTTTATTATTAGAAAGTGATGGTATTTTAAATATCGAAATTTCCTTGTCTCCAGAGGGAATTGCCAACACTTCACAGCAGCAGAAATTACCTTACTCGATAATCAACTTTGTTTCGCGCACGCTAAAAGCACAAGTATTAACCAATATCAGTGTTCAAGAGCAATTTTTGTCTGATCCTTATTTTGAAGACCATCAACCAAAATCAATTCTATGTTTTCCCAGTATCGTAAAAGGGAGTTTACAAGGTATTGTCTATCTTGAGCATTATGATGTGGAAGGTGTATTTAGCTATGAGCAGGTTAACGTTTTGCAGTTGCTAGCCGATCAAACCGCTATTTCGTTTGATAATGCCAAACTGTATCAGCTAATACTTAATTACAGTCGTAATCTCGAAAATCAAATTCATGACCGCACAAAAGAGTTGGCTGCAGAAAAAATTAAAGCAGAACAGGCAAGCCAAGCTAAGTCTAATTTTTTGGCAAATATGAGTCACGAAATAAGAACACCAATGAACGCAGTTATTGGCTTAAGTCAATTAGCATTGCGTACCAAGCTGTCAGAAACTCAACAAGATTATTTAGAAAAAATACAAGATTCATCAAAGTCATTATTAGGTTTAATTAACGATATTTTAGACTTTTCCAAAATAGAAGCCGAAAAACTCACGTTAGAGCGCATTGAATTTTCACTACACGATATTCTGCAACGTGTGGTTAATGTCTGTACCTTTCAAGTGCATGAAAAAGGTTTAGAGTTTGTTATTGATATAGCACCAGACGTACCGAAAACATTGATCGGTGATCCACTGCGTTTACAGCAAGTTATCGTTAATTTAGCCAACAATGCCTTAAAGTTTACTCATGCGGGTTCTATTCATATCAGTATTGAAAAACACAGTAAAAATAATCAAACATGCTGCCTAAAATTCTCGGTACATGACACTGGTATAGGCATGAGCGAAGCGCAGCAAAAAGGATTATTTCAATCATTTACTCAAGCCGACGATTCCGTCACCCGTAAATACGGGGGCACAGGTTTAGGTTTAGCAATAAGTAAACAACTGACCGAACTGATGAATGGCGAAATTTCACTTCAAAGCGAACTCAATGTTGGTTCAACATTCAGCTTTACTGCGACCTTTGAACATGCAGAAAAAACACTTGCAATAAATCCAACCATCAATCAAAAAATGTTAAATAACTTAAAAGTTTTAGTTGCTGACGACAGTGATATTGCTAGAAAAGTATTAATTGAAGCCTTAGCTTATATTGAAATTTCGGCTGAAGGTGTAGAGAATGGTGAACAAGCGTTAGCTGCGGTATTATCTGCGGAAAAAAATGGCACACCTTATGATATTGTAATGATGGATTGGAAAATGCCAGCAATGGATGGCATTGAAGCAGCGAAACAAATTCAAGCACAAGCAAAGAAAAAACTTCCCCATATATTAATGGTTTCAGCTTATGATAAAGATGCAGCAAAAGCACTCGCCATAAATGTTGGCATTGATGAATTTCTTGAGAAGCCGATAAACCAATCGGTGCTAGCTGACGCCATTATTGAATTATTAAGTAAAGAGAGTGAACGTATTACCGTGGAAAATATTCAACCTGAACTTATAGCTCCAGATTTAAGTGCTTATAAAGTATTATTGGTTGAAGATAATATGATCAACCAACAAGTAGCGAAAGAGTTTTTAGCCGACACAAGAATTAGTGTTGAATGTGCAGAAAATGGTCTTGTCGCCCTAGAAAAAATAGCTAATCAAGCATTCGATATAGTCTTGATGGATATTCAAATGCCAGAGATGGATGGTTTAACTGCGACTAAAGAAATTCGCCAAACCTTACAATTACAAGATTTACCAATTATAGCCATGACCGCCCACGCGATGAAAGGCGATATAGAAAAAAGTATCGCGGCGGGTATGAACCTTCACCTAACCAAACCTATTGAACCTGAATTTTTATATAAAACACTCAGCCAGTATTTGGTTAAGCCAAGTAGCGCTCGACAAAATTTGTCAACGAGTTCATTGCAATCAAGCGATACAAAGCAAAAATTAGCCGAACTACGTCAAAAAACTATTTTAGCGGTTGATGAGGCGGTCAAAAAAATTCAAGGTAAAGAAGGTCTTTATACTGAATTGATCCATGACTTTTGGTTAAATTATCAAGTGCTGTCACAAGAAATGATGCAATTTTATAAGTTAGAACAAACGGAATTACTCTATCGCAGTGCACATTCGTTAAAATCGACGGCACAATATATCGGTGCTTATGAGTTAGCCGCTTGTGCTAGTGCCCTCGAAAGCGAAATTCATCATCAAGGTTCAAATGTTGAATTAAAACTCAATGAAGTTACCACACATTTAGACTTTATTATTTGCCAATTAAATCGTATTTATCATCACGTGATATCAGCTAAAACCGATCAAAATTTTAATATCGCAAATGCTAAAAAAATTATAGAAAAATTAAAACCTTGCTTAATATCTGCCAATATTCAAGCGGAAGATATTACTAAGGAGTTAATGGTTATTGGCCATGAAACACCTTACCATCAGCACATAGTTGACATCCAAAAGTTGGTGAACAACTTTGACTTTGTAGATGCTTTAGCTGCATTATTAGCCTTAGAGAAAAAAATGAATAACGCGAAATAGCGCTTTTGCTATTGAGGTACACATATAATGCAACCGTTCAACTGGGAAGAACGCCGAAGGGCTGATGAACAAAGTTATACTATATTGTGCATTGACGATGAAAGCGTTAACTTAAAAGTACTGGCATCCATTTTCAAAGATCACTACAACGTTGTTGCTTGTAAGAGTGCTAAACAAGGTTTTCAGCATGCGTTACAAGAAAGTCCCGATATTATTTTGCTTGATGTTCTCATGCCAGAAGAAAACGGCTTTGAGTTAATGGAGAAGCTAAAAAAACACCCTAAATTAGCTCATATACCCGTGATTTTCATTACTGGCTTACAAGATGCCGAAGATGAAGAAAAAGGCTTAATGCTAGGGGCTTGTGATTATATTCAAAAACCCTTTAATTATAGTATTGTACGCGCACGGGTTAATACCCATTTAGAAATTATCCGCCAACGTAATCTATTGAAAATGTTTGCTTTATTTGACAGCTTGACTGAATTACCCAATAGACGTAAATGGCAACAAGACAGTATCGACAGCTGGCTATCAGCTAAAGCTAAACAAAGTGCTATGGTGTATGGCATTATCGATGTTGACCACTTTAAAAAATATAATGATCATTACGGCCACCAACAAGGTGATGTGGTGTTACGCAAAATTGCTAATATCATTAAACGAAAATTATATGATTATAATGGCGCTATTTTTCGTTGTGGTGGCGAAGAATTTTATTTTTACTTTCCAGTTAAAAGTAACTGTACAGCGTCAACCGTACTGTCCGTTTGTCTTAACAGCATAACTGAACTCGCCATTCCTCATCTCGCGATTAGCACAAGTTGTCATGTCTCGGTAAGTATTGGTGCTATTCAGGTAATTCCAAATAAAAACACCAGTATTGAGCAAATCATGCAGCAAGCCGATGAAAGGTTGTATAAAGTTAAAAATGACTCTCGAAATGCCTTCAGTCTGTTAGAGCTTGATCAAAACAATAAGCAAATTCCTCTCGATATTTCCTAGTTCAATGATAAAGCATCACACTTTTCGAGGACAAATTAATGGGAAATACACTAAATTTTAGTTATAGTGCGCGCCATTAATACTGACTCAGCTATAAAGGATAAATTGTGACAACTAAAGGCAACCTTTTCATTCTATCTGCCCCTAGTGGCGCAGGTAAGTCGAGTTTAATCTCCGCTTTACTTAAACAAACATCAGCAAGACCTATGCAAGTTTCTGTTTCGCACACTACTCGCGAGCCTCGTCCCGGTGAAGTCAACGGTCAACACTATCACTTTGTTAATAAAGAGCAGTTTAAACGCTCGATTGCAGACAAACACTTTTACGAATACGCCGAAGTGTTTGGCAATTTTTATGGCACCAGTGAAGTTGCAATAGATCAACAGCTTGCTGAAGGTATTGATGTTTTTCTTGATATTGACTGGCAAGGCGCGCAGCAAGTTAGAATTAAAAAGCCCGAGGTAACAACTCTATTTATTAGCCCTCCATCCAAGCAAGAATTAGAAAATCGATTGCGCGGACGGGGTCAAGACAGTGAGGAAGTTATTCAAGCCAGAATGGCACAAGCGCAGGCTCAATGCTCACATTACCAAGAGTTTGACTATATTATTATCAACAATGATTTCGAGACAGCATTAGCAGATTTAACCACAGTAGTGAATAATCAACGTTTAAAGCGCAGTCAACAAGTCTGTGAGCATCAAACATTATTTGATGAATTATTAGCGTAGCGCTATTGCTTACTTACCTGTGGATCAAGTAAACTACGCGACTATTTTATAAATTTAATTGTTGGAGTGACCAAATGGCTCGCGTAACTGTTGAAGATGCCGTAGAAAAAGTCGGTAATCGTTTTGACTTGGTGTTAATCGCATCTCGTCGTGCTCGTCAAATTGCTACGGGCGGTAAAGATCCATTGGTAGACCCTGAAAATGACAAACCAACAGTAATAGCTTTGCGTGAAATCGAAGCTGGTCTCATTACCACTGAAGTAATGGACCGTTCAGATAAGCATGAACAAGTGCAACAAGATACGGCTGAATTAGCCGCTGTTGCAGCAATTGTTGGTGGCAACCAATAGTTTTTACTTACGTTTAACGTTAGTAGTAACATCAAAAACGCGTAAATTACATCACTGTGATTTACGCGTTTTTTATTCTCTGTTTATTTTTTATGATAAAAATCCATGCTAGTGCGCTTAAACATTGGCATAGCGACAAAATAATCGTATTCTAAACTTATCGCTAAAATCTATAGTACAAGCAAGGAAATACTGGGTGTACCTTTTTGAACCACTAAAAGAACACGTATCAAGTTATCTGTCGAAAGTACAGATTGACCTGTTAAAACAGGCCTATATTGTTGCCCGTGAAGCGCACGACGGCCAAATGCGCTCAAGTGGCGAGCCCTATATAACTCACCCCGTAGCCGTTGCACTCAACCTTGCAAAAATGCATTTAGATCACGAAACCTTAATGGCTGCTTTACTGCATGATGTGATTGAAGATACGCCTGTAACTAAAGACCAATTAGCTGAACTCTTTGGCCATACCGTCGCCGAACTGGTTGAAGGTGTGAGTAAACTCGATAAGCTAAAGTTCGATAATAAAGAAGAAATGCAAGCGGAAAACTTCCGCAAAATGATTTTAGCCATGGTGCAAGATATTCGCGTTATTTTGATCAAGCTTGCTGATCGCACCCACAATATGCGTACCTTAGGTTCCTTACGACCAGATAAACGTCGACGTATTGCCCGTGAAACATTAGATATTTATGCCCCTATTGCCAATCGCCTCGGTATTCATGATGTTAAAAACGAACTGGAAGTATTAGGTTTTGAGGCGCTTTACCCTATGCGTGCTCGAGCATTAAAATCGGCAATAAAACAAGCACGTGGCAACCGCAAAGAAGTTATCAATAATATTCAAGAAGAAGTCACCAACCGTTTAGCTGAAAACGGCATTAATGCACAGGTTATTGGCCGAGAAAAACACCTTTATTCTATTTATCGTAAAATGCGCAATAAAGAACTGATGTTCAATGAAGTGATGGACATTTATGCTTTTAGGATTATTGTTGGTGATAAAATTGATGACTGTTACCGCGCGTTAGGTGCTGCTCACAACTTATTTAAACCGATTGAGTCACGTTTTAAAGATTATATCGCTATTCCTAAAACCAACGGTTATCAATCACTTCATACCTCTTTAATTGGTCCACATGGTATTCCTGTTGAAATTCAAATTCGTACCCACGATATGGATCAAATGGCGGATAAAGGTGTTGCGGCTCACTGGTTATATAAACAAGACGGCGAAGACACCGGCACTACAGCACAAATGAAAGCACGCCGCTGGATGCAAAGTTTATTAGAATTGCAACAAAGCGCAGGGAGCTCATTTGAGTTTATCGAAAATGTAAAATCGGATCTTTTTCCAGAAGAGATTTATGTTTTCACACCAGACGGTCGTATTATCGAATTACCTATGGGGGCTACAGCGGTCGATTTTGCTTATGCTGTGCATACCGACGTGGGTAATTCATGCGTTGGCGTAAAAGTGGAACGTAAACCTTTCCCATTAAGCAAGCCTTTAGATTCAGGTCAAACCATCGAAGTGGTGACCTCCACTGCTGCGCGACCTAATGCGACTTGGCTTAACTTTGTTGTTACCTCAAAAGCTCGTTTACAAATTCGTACCTATTTACGCTCGCAAGAGAAAACCGAATCGCTTGCCTTGGGCAGACGCTTACTTAGCCATGCTTTAGGTGCGACAAAATTAGAAGATATTGCCGAAGAAAAGCTAACCCAAGTAGTAAAAGACACCGGTAATAAAAATATTGAAGAGTTACTGATCAATATCGGTTTGGGTAATGCACTAAGCATAGGTATTGCTAAACGTTTAAAAGACGAATTTACCGAAGAGTCAGAACTAAAACCAACCACCACTAAAAATAAAATGCCCATTAAAGGTACCGAAGGCATGATGGTCAGTTATGGTAAATGTTGCCGACCTATTCCTGGTGATTCTATTCTGGCCTATTTAAGCCCAGGTAAAGGCTTGATGGTGCATCAACATGGTTGTAGAAATAACAAAGGTCATGAACAAGGTAGTTTGTTCCCCGTTCGCTGGGATACAGATATTGACCGAGATTTTATTGCCAAATTACGCATCGAAATTCTCAATCATAAAGGCGCGCTCGCAGCATTAACCAATGTAGTTGCCCGTTGTGGCTCAAATGTTCACTCGCTAAATTCTGGCGAGAAAGAGTCTGGCTTGTACCTCATTGATATGGAAATTACTTGTCGAAACAGGGTTCACCTTGCCGACATCATCCGGAAAATTAAAGTTATGGTCGACGTTCAACGCGTTGTGCGTAACAAATAGGAAAAACTATGAAAACAATTATTAATACAGACTTAGCTCCTAGTGCAATAGGCACCTATAGCCAAGCAGTAAAAGTTAACAATACGGTTTATCTTTCAGGCCAAATCCCATTAGTACCTGAAACTATGGAAATCGTTTCTGACGATTTTGCTGAGCAGACACAACAAGTCTTTAAAAATATTGTTGCGGTGTGTGAAGCAGCTGGTGGCAATATTAATGACATGGTAAAAGTGAATATTTTTTTACAAGACCTTACTAATTTCGCTACGGTGAATGAAATTATGAGCCAATACTTTCAACAGCCTTACCCTGCGCGTGCAGCGGTGCAAGTTGCTCGACTACCAAAAGACGTTGCCATTGAAATTGACGGCATTATGGAATTACCAAATTACAGTTAACACCAAATAATAAAATTTTACCGGCAAGCACCACTGATGAGCGCTTACCAACATTTAACTCAACTTTAGAACAAGTATATGACTCCGGATAGACTACAACGAATTAACAGCATGTTAGATCAACGCCAACCTGATTTAACCGTATGTATGGAAGGCGTGCACAAAACTCATAACTTAGCCGCAGTAGTTCGCACTGCAGACGCCGTTGGCGTTAGCGATGTGCATGCAGTATGGAAAAATGAAACCATGCGCCTTTCTGGTGGTAGTGCTGCGGGTAGTCAAAACTGGATTGATGTGCATGATTACAGTAATACCGAAGATGCAATTAACGAATTAAAAAAGCAGGGTATGCAGGTATTGGTAACAAACTTATCTGATACTGCTGTCGACTTTCGCGAAATTGACTATACCAAACCAACCGCTATTATTCTTGGACAAGAAAAATTTGGCGCCTCTGAAAAAGCCCTAGAAATGGCTGACCAAGATATTATTATTCCTATGGTGGGCATGGTGCAGTCATTAAATGTCTCTGTTGCTTGTTCTGTTGTTTTATATGAAGCCCAGCGCCAACGTCAAGCAGTGGGGTTATATCAGCAACCAAGAATAAGCCAGCAACGCCGTCAACGCATATTATTTGAAGGGGGTCATCCTATTTTTGCAACGGCTTGCCAACGCAAAGGCTTGCCCTATCCAGAGATCGATGAAGATGGACAAATTGTTGCATCAGAGCAATGGTGGCAGCAAATGCAAATGACCCAAGATGCTTGGAAAAATATAGACAACGAATAATCAGTAAACTGATAAGGAATTCTGCGGTGTCTCGCCAAACGGAAGCGTTAACTAATTTAGCCCAAATTCCAGTCACTACCTTAAAAGGCGTTGGCCCAGGTATGGCGGCTAAGCTAGAAAAAGTAGGTTTAGTGTCATTGCAAGACCTACTTTTTCATTTACCACTTCGTTACGAAGACCGTACACGCGTTACCTCTGTTCGTGATCTTATGCCCGGTATATTCACCAATATTATCGGTGAAGTAACCCAAAACGAAATCATACAAGGCAAACGTAGAATGATGCTAGTTACCATCAATGATGGTACTGGCAGTATCAACCTGCGATTCTTTCATTTTTCAGCTAGTCAAAAAAATAGCCTAGCTATTGGGCTCAATATTCGTTGTTATGGCGAAGTTAATCGCGGTATGCGTGGCTTTGAAATGGTGCATCCAGAATATAAAGCGCTAGATCAAGATCAACCCTTAACTCCTGCAGAAGAAACCCTGACACCGGTCTATTCAACTACCGACGGTTTACGGCAAATATCTTTACGTAATTTAACCGAACAAGCTTTAATCCGTTTAAAACGCGGCCATGTAGAAGAATTATTACCCGCAGAAATTAGCCATCAACAATACTCCTTAGCTGAAGCATTAGCATTAATTCATCGACCACCGCCAGACACCTCAGTTGTTTTAATGGAAGAAGGCAAACATCCGGCACAACTTAGGTTGATCAAAGAAGAGTTATTAGCCCATAACCTCAGTATGTTGAAATTACGTGCGGCTAATGATCATCACCCCGCGGTTGTTTTGGCAATAGATACTCAGTTAGAGAAAAACTTCTTAGGATCGTTACCTTTTTCACCAACAGGGGCACAAGTAAGAGTTACCGCAGAAATACGCACCGACTTACTCAAACCCATGCCGATGATGCGTTTAGTACAGGGTGACGTTGGCTCAGGAAAAACCTTGGTTGCAGCGTTAGCAGCATTAACCGCTATAGGCCAAGGTTTTCAAGTTGCTTTAATGGCACCGACAGAAATATTGGCTGAACAACATGCGATTAATTTTCAAAAATGGTTTGAGCCTCTTTCCATTTCAGTAGGTTGGCTGGTCGGTAAAACCAAAGCCAAAGCAAGACGCAATGCCTTAGAGCACATTGAAAATGGCAATATGCAAATGGTTATTGGCACCCATGCATTGTTTCAAGAGCAGGTAATATTCAACAAACTCGCACTGATTATTATTGATGAACAACATAAGTTTGGTGTGCATCAACGTTTATCATTACGTGAAAAAGGCGCATGGCAAGGTAATTATCCACACCAGTTAATCATGACAGCAACACCTATTCCTCGTACCTTGGCCATGACAGCTTATGCAGACTTAGACACCTCAGTAATTGATGAATTACCGCCGGGGCGAACGCCCATTACCACAGTAGCATTGCCCGACAGTCGTCGAGATGATGTTATTGAACGCATTCGTCAAGGTTGCACAAAAGATAATCGTCAAGCCTACTGGGTGTGTACCCTAATTGAAGAGTCTGAAGTTCTACAATGTCAGGCTGCAGAAGATACTGCTGTGTACTTGCAAGAGCAATTATCCGGATTAAAAATTGGTTTAGTACACGGTCGAATGAAAGCCGATGAAAAACAAGCTGTAATGGAGCGCTTTAAACTTGGTGAACTCGACGTGTTAGTGGCAACAACCGTTATCGAAGTTGGTGTTGATGTGCCTAATGCAAGTTTAATGGTTATTGAAAATCCAGAGCGTTTAGGCTTGGCCCAATTACATCAATTACGCGGTCGTGTTGGCCGTGGCTTAGTAGCTTCGCATTGCGTATTAATGTACAAAGCGCCCTTAACTAAAACCGCCACCAAACGTTTAAAAGTACTCAGAGAAAGTAACGATGGTTTTGTTATTGCGCAAAAAGATCTCGAAATTCGCGGGCCTGGTGAATTGCTCGGTACCAAACAAACAGGTTTAGCTGATTTAAGGATTGCTGACCTACAGCGAGACGCTCACTTAATACCTGAAGTACAACAGCAAGCTCACCTGATATGGCGACAGTACCCTGAAAAGGCCAACGCGCTGATCAATCGATGGCTAGCTAACCGTGAAAAATATTCTAATGCTTAAGACAGATAATTTCAGTAAGTAGTCATTATTTTCATTAACATCAGTGTTATTAACTCCCACCTTGATCTCAAGTGTTAATTAATCTAAAAAAATACGGTAAACTAACAGTAATTTTATTTTATGGCGAAACCATGATGTCTGCACACGATCAAAATCATCCGGTAAACAATGACAATAGTGACGAGTCCACCACTCACTTTGGTTTTCAAACCGTCGAAAAAAATGAAAAAGAGTCGAAAGTTGCCAGCGTATTTCATTCTGTTGCACAACAATACGACGTGATGAATGATTTGATGTCGTTTGGTATTCATCGCTTATGGAAACGTTTTACCATTGACGCCAGTGGCGTACGCCCAGGCAATAAAGTATTAGATTTAGCCGGTGGTACTGGTGATTTAACAGCAAAATTCTCTCAACTTGTTGGTCGTGAAGGTAAAGTAATACTCGCTGATATCAATAGCTCAATGTTGAATGTTGGTCGCGATAAATTGCGCGATCGTGGTTTAGTGCAAAACATTGAGTACGTTCAAGCAAACGCGCAATATTTACCCTTTGAGGATAATACTTTTGACGTCATCACTATCGCATTTGGTTTACGCAATGTTACCGATAAAGATATGGCATTGCGCTCTATGTACCGTGTACTTAAGCCTGGTGGCCGTTTATTAGTATTAGAATTTTCTAAACCTGAGCATGAGTTAGTCAATAAAGCCTACGATTTTTATTCTTTTAATATCTTGCCTAAAATGGGTGCGTTAGTGGCAAAAGACGGTGACAGCTACCAATATTTAGCAGAATCTATTCGTATGCATCCTGATCAAGAAACACTGAAAACCATGATGGACGCTGCTGGTTTTGAACAAACCAGTTTCAAAAATTTAACCGGTGGTGTTGTCGCGCTGCATAAAGGTTATAAATTTTAACCTTATGCGTCAGACTATTAGTCAACAACTTATGTTTGCTCAGACCCTAAGTGCGGCGCTTGAAACACTGATCAATCAGTTTCTGCGTTATAATTTGCACGGCACACGGGCGTTAAAACCTTTGTCTGAAAAAACACTAACAGTGAAGCTTGCAGAATTATCGTTTCCCTTAAGCTTTTCGGTTAGTGATGAAAAAATTCATGTAACCACCAACGATGAGCATTATAATTGCTGTTTAATCACCAGTATAAGTACCTTGATTGAGTTAAAAAAAGAGCAGCAACTTACTGATTTAATTAAAAATGACAAACTCGACATTCAAGGTGATTTAAAAGTAGCTCAACGCTTCGCCGACATTGCACAAACACTCGACATTGATTGGCAAAGTGAGTTAGCCAAACGCATTGGTGATGTTCCAACCTACAAAATTGGGTTGCTGGGTCGCCAACTTTTGAATAAGTTAAGCTTTGCTGCAAAACAAATTCCAGCAGATGCGAGTGAATGGCTAGTACATGAAAAACGCCTCATCATAACGGCAGCAGAATTATCTTATTTTAGTCGTGATGTTGAACATACTGAACAACAAACTGCCGATTTAAATCAACGAATTAATCAATTAATTAATCGCATAAGCAAATTATCCTAAGGGCCTTTGGTGAGTAGTAAACGTTTATACAAGATAGTAAAAACATTTCTTCAGTTTGGGCTTGATGAGCTTTTGCCGGAAAAATATCTGCCGTGGTACATAAAAATGCTGCGCAGCTCATTGTTTTGGCTTCGCAACAAGCACCAAGATAAAACTAAAGCGCAGCGCTTTCGATTAGCGATAGAGTCATTGGGGCCAGTATTTGTTAAATTTGGCCAGATGCTTTCAACTCGCCGAGACTTGTTACCCGAAGACTTCGCTAATGAGTTGACCTTATTACAAGATAAGGTACCCGCATTTGCTGGCACAGAAGCTGAAAAAATAATTATTGCCGCAATGGGCGCTGAAGTTTTTGCTGAACAGTTTAAAGATTTCGATCTAACACCGCTTGCATCCGCGTCTATTGCCCAAGTGCACACAGCTACCATGTTGCATGCAAATGGCGAGCAAGCCGTGGTGCTAAAAGTATTAAGACCAAACATTGCAGAAACTATTTTAGCTGACATCAACGTGATGTCACTCTTTGCCAAAATTATTGCTCGTTGGTTACCTGACGGAAAACGCTTACGCCCTGTAGAAGTTGTCGCAGAATATGAAAAAACTATTTTAGAAGAATTAGATTTAAACCGTGAAGCGGGTAACGCCATTCAATTAAAGCGCAATTTCAGCCAAGGGCGAGATAGCGATAAAGTGCTTTACGTACCTGAAATATACAGCGAATACTGCTCGAAAAACGTGATGGTTATGGAGCGAATTTATGGTGTTGGTGTGGGTGATGTTGACACCTTAAAAGCAAAAAATGTCGACATGAAACTACTCGCTGAACGTGGTGTTGAAGTGTTTTTCACACAAGTATTTCGTGATAGTTTTTTCCATGCAGACATGCACCCAGGTAATGTTTTTGTTGATGCAACAACACCAGCTGACCCCACTTGGATTGCGATTGATTACGGCATTGTTGGGACTCTAAATCGTGAAGATAAGCGCTATTTAGCAGAAAATTTTGTTGCCTTTTTTAACCGTGACTATCGTAAAGTTGCACAATTACATGTCGATTCTGGCTGGGTACCCAGTGACACCAGTGTTGATGAATTTGAATTTGCTATACGCACAGTTTGCGAGCCCATATTTAATAAGCCCTTATCTGAAATATCGTTTGGTCAGGTATTGGTCAATCTTTTCAATACCGCACGCCGTTTTAATATGGAAGTACAACCTCAGCTAGTGTTACTACAAAAAACACTGCTCTATATTGAGGGCTTAGGTCGACAACTCTATCCAGCCTTAGATCTTTGGCAAACAGCCAAACCATTTTTAGAAAATTGGGTTAAAGAACAAATGGGCATTAAAGCGGTTTATAAAAAGGTAAAAGATAACTTACCTTTTTGGAATGAAAAACTGCCGGAAATACCTGATTTAGTCTACGATTACTTAAAAACTAATCGAGAAGCTCAGCGACAACAATTAATGTCACTGAAACAGATACAGCAGCAGCAACAACAACACAGCAAGCAAATGACAAAAATGGTCGTTATTGCCACGCTCGCCATTTGCTTGACCATTAGCTTTACTTAATGACGTTAGCAACTTGCTATTTCAACGTTAGAGATAAGTACTTAGCGTAAAGTATTAAGTAATAAAAAATAGATTAATTAAACAGGAATAAACATGACTAACAACGAAGTTTTACATCACATTCGTTATATATTCACCCTAAGCAATGAAAAAATATCCGCTATTTTTAAGCTTGCTGAATGTCCAAAAACTGATGAAGAAATTAACAGTTTTTTCCGTAAAAATGGTGAGCCAACTTTTACGCGTATCGCTGATAACAATTTAGCGAGTTTTCTTGATGGTTTAATTATAGAGTGTCGTGGAGCAAAAGAGGGTGCGCAAGCGCTGTTGAATCAGTCAGTAAATAACAATATAGTCTTTAATAAAGTAAAAATCGCTCTAGCCTTAAAAGCTGAAGATATTATTGCCTTGCTCGATTCTGCTGAGTTAACCTTGAGTAAGCATGAGCTCAGTGCTTTTTTCCGTAAACCTGAGCACAAACATTTCCGCACATGTAACGATGACACATTATTGAAGTTTTTTAATGGCTTACATTTAAAAAATCAACAAGCTATTTTAGAAATAAAGGAATAAAGGAATACAATAAAGCAAGCTAGGGTAATAGACCTAGCTAGCTTTCTCTTCAACTGATTTAGCTGCAATCGCTTTCTCTGTAACTTCTGTTTCAGCTACCACACGATTACGGCCACTATCTTTTGCTAAATATAGCGCAGCATCTGCTCTACTAATCCAAGCTTCTGCGGACTCAGCAGCACGATATTGCGCAACACCAATAGAAACGGTTACTGAGATGTCATCAGCAAAAGTCGTTTTAGCAATTAAAGCACGTAACTTTTCAGCGACCTTTGTGGCCTCAACTAAATCAACTTTTAACGGTAAAATAATAAACTCTTCACCACCATAACGATATAAGGCATCTAACGCTCGGCTAGATTTTTGAATTAACTCAACCAATTCAACTAGCACGATATCGCCATTAGCATGACCATAGTTATCGTTAATTTTCTTAAAATGATCTAAATCTAATAACAGTAATGAAACTTTCGAGGATTCTCTATTTTGATCTGCTAGAATTTTTTCCAGCTTTAAATCCAAAGCCCGACGATTACCAGATGAGGTTAATGGATCAATACTGGCTAATAAAGCTAGCTTACTATTGGTTTTGCTATAGTTGTTAAAAATTACATAAGCAAACAAAGCCGTTAGAAAGAGTGTTAAAGTGATGGTTAAAAATTCTAAAGTACTAGTAACAGGCCATAAGATGAGAGCAATTAGCATAATAGCAATGAAACATATTATACCTGCCGGTCGCGCTGGTAATATGTAGTAAAAGGCGATCATGCAAGGATACAACCAAAATAAATGTGATTGCCCACGAATGGCAACAATAGACACAATAGCGACAGCAAAAAAGCTAGATAGCACAAGTTTAGCGGTATCAACTTGTCTGGTAATATAAACAAAAGTAAAGAAAGTCGCTGTCACAACCACAAGTGTGCCATCAATAAACGCCATGAGCATGTCACCATCAAGCCAGCGTAAATACACAAATGGTGAAATGGTAATAACCGCAAACGCACTTAATATTAGTAGCATTTTTTCTGCTGCTGAACGTTTTGTCATTAAAGCTTTCCTACTCAACTATTATTTTCCTTAAAATATTAATTTGACTATCAACCTTTAATATAAAAAATTCAAATAGATAATTCAAATTGATGAACTTTATCTTCAGAGTCTATATTATTTTTTATGTTTTAGCATCTCACGTAAATTTGCTACACCCATTTTTGCCGTTTCCTGTTTCTTTTCTATGCTCTGCTTAGTTTGCGTCAGTTCCCAGCTTAAATCATCTTGCGGTAACTCATGCAAAAAGCGACTGGCTTCAGTACGTGAAACTTCACCATACTGCCTGCGCTCTCTAGCATAGGTAAATATTAACTCTCGCTGGGCACGAGTAATGCCAACATAAGCTAAACGGCGCTCTTCTTCAACGTTACCTTCGTCCATACTGGTTTGGTGTGGCAATAAGCCTTCTTCCATACCAATTAGAAAAACATAGGGAAATTCTAGGCCCTTGGAGGCATGTAGCGTCATCAACTGCACTTGGTCAGTATCTTCTTCATCTTCATTGCGTTCCATCATGTCACGTAAGGTCAATCGCGTAACAACTTGTGCTAAGGTCATTGGCTCTTCATCGTCATTACCTTCGAGCATTTGTGTTACCCAACTGAACAGTTGCGTAACATTTTTCATGCGCATTTCTGCAGCTTTTGCGCTCGGAGATGTATCGTACAGCCAATCTTCATAGTTAATTTCACGCACCATAGAGCGCAATACAGCTGACGTCTCACCACGCTCAGCATGATCAGCGGTTTCTACTAACCAACGGGAAAATTTTTGTACGCTGATCAAACCGCGACCAGTCAGGTGCTGCTCTAATCCTAGCTCGAAACTAGCAGCAAACATGCTAATTTGACGCATATTGGCGTAACTGCCCAGTTTTTCTAGCGTTGTTGGGCCAATTTCTCGTCGCGGTACATTCACAATACGTAAAAAAGCATTGTCATCATCAGGGTTAACCAGCACCCTTAAAAACGCCATCATATCTTTAATTTCAGCGCGCGAGAAAAACGAGGTGCCACCATTAATTTTATAGGGAATTCTATTAGTCATTAACGCTTTTTCGAGTAAGCGCGATTGATGATTTCCACGATACAAAATCGCATAATCTTTAAATTTGCTCTTGTTCAAAAAGCGGTGGCCGATTAATTCACCAACAACTCGCTCAACCTCATGATCTTCATTTTTAGTTTGCAGTACACGTAATTCAACGCCGTAATTTAGCTCACTAAACAACGCTTTGTCATAAACATGAGGATTATTGGCAATCAGCGTATTGGCACATTTTAAAATACGGCCACTAGAGCGATAGTTTTGCTCAAGTTTAATCAGCTTAAGATTGGGATAGTCTTTACCTAGAAGCACTAAATTTTGCGGTTTAGCGCCACGCCAAGAGTATATTGATTGGTCATCGTCCCCTACCACGGTCAATAAACCTTGTTCGCCGGTGATCTGCTTGACTAATTCATATTGGCTGGCATTAGTATCTTGATATTCATCGACCAACATATACTTAATTTTTTGCTGCCAACGCGAACGTACTTCCGGATAATTACGCATTAATAATGTTGGAATTAAAATCAAGTCGTCAAAATCAAGCGCGTTATAGGCTTTCATATGCTTTTGGTACATTGCATAAAACTCAGCATATTGCAGAGCATCAGCATCACTGGCTTGTTTAATTGCTGCATCGGGCAGTAACAAATCATTTTTCCAACTGGAAATCATCATTTGTAATTTATTTAATAAGTCTTTATCACCCTCAAGTTGCTCTTGGGTAAGTTCTTTCAATAACGCTAAACTGTCTTGGTCATCAAATAAGGTAAAACCGGGCTTATAGCCTAAAGTTTTTAATTCTCGACGAATAATGTCTAAACCCAATGAGTGGAAAGTACACACCGTTAATCCTCTGGTCTGCGATTTATCCATCATTTTAACCACACGCTCTTTCATTTCTCGTGCGGCTTTATTTGTAAAGGTTACTGCAGCAATATTCTTCGCTTTATAACCACAATTTTCAATTAAGTACGCAATTTTCTGACAAATAACCCCAGTTTTACCACTGCCTGCGCCTGCCAATACTAGGCAAGGACCCTCAACATATTTTTTTGCTTCATTTTGACCTGGGTTTAATTTCATTGCTGCGCTGTAACTCAAATTTATGGTAAATATATTTATACGGCAATTTTACCTGTTTTTATTGCAAGACAACATCAACTTTGAGCTTACTTGTGTAATTTCTTAGATTCGTTAATGGAGATATTATTCTCAAAAGCGCCTACAATAACGCCATCGCTAGCAAAAAAAGAAATTTATTATGATTAACGCAAAAAAAATAGAAGAGATAGCCAAACAAGTCACTGATTCAATTCCTGCGGGTTTGAAAGACTTTGCCAATGAAATGGAAGATAAAACTAAGGTTGTTTTGCAGCGTAAACTGTCTCAACTTGATGTAGTTACGCGTGAAGAATTCGATGTACAAACACAGGTGTTAATTAAAACACGTGCTATATTAACAGAGCTTGAAGCCAAAGTTTCCGCGTTAGAAGCAAAGTTAAACGTCGAGTAATACCAATTGAATTAAGTAATTGATCAATTGTAAGTGAGGGTAAATATTCAAGAGCAAGGCACTTGATTAAGCAATAGCTAGCTATTGGGATTGAAAGTAACGCAGATATTGAAGGTTTAGACCACTTTAGAATGATGGATTATTTATTTCACTTGGTATAATAGCAACTTCAAAGGCCTTAATTAATCTACAGGCCTTTGAAGCAGATACACTTATATACGCATAGTTTGTAATTTTTTATAAGATAAACTGCGCCATAGCCATTCTAATGGACCAAAGGCATAGTTATTTAACCACCAGCGTGAAAAAAGTAATTGAAAGACAACAATGGCCAATACTATTAACATTTGTGGCGCTCGAGATATTTCACCAAAATAGCCGCCAGCATAACTATAAAATATGGTGGTTAAAATTACTGAGTGCATAATGTAATTGGTTAATGCCATTCTACCCATAGGGGTAAATACCGATAAACGCTTATGCCATTTTTCATCTGTTAGTAAACACATGATCAAACCAAAATAGCCCACTGCCATTACAAACTGACCAATAAAAAATAAACTTTCGCCAACGCCCAGTAACAATATGACTTGTTTCGCAACTGGGTGTTGTACCACTAACAACCCAGCGGTTTCAAGTACGGCTCCTAAACCTACACCAACATAGGCCATAATTTTAAATGATGCGCCATGTTGTTGATAATTTTTCATAATGCCACTCGATACTAACCAATAACCTAAAATAAATATTGGCAACAGCATGCTAAAAGCAAAAGGCAACGTAAACATCAGCATAAATAGAGCAAAGTTCAAACGAAACTCAGTTGCCTGCCAATAAGTGCCCTCGGTAAAAGCAGTAATTTCTTTATCTATTTCTTGTTGCATTTCAGCTTGCTGAGCCACTATGGCTTGCGCTTGTTGTTCTACTAAACCTTCCGCAGAAAGCTCGGCTGGTTCTTCAGCACCATCAATTGTCGCTTGCTTAGCGTCAACATGCACAGACATTTCATTCGCTAAATTTTCTTCATTAGTAGTCATTTCAAGTATTGCTGAGTCTTCAACTAGTAATTCGGTTTTTGTTGCTTCGGTTAGTGCTTCACGCTGTTGTTGCGACAAAATTTCGTTCGCTAACTTTATGGTTTCAACACGTTCTGCTACTTGGATTTGTTCATGCCATTGTTCTGTTAAGTCGTGTGTATCATTAAAGAGTCCAAAACTGATACCAGCCAATACCGACATTAGAATAGGAACAGATAACCAGACTACGGAGAGTTTAAAAAATGATTTAGGATTGTCATATTTTTTAAAGCGTGGCTTATTCAGTAATGATACCCAGCCCAGAAGTAACAAACCTGCAATACCATAATCATGAAGAATATCACCGCCCCATAGAAACACCATATGCAATAAACCCAAGACGATTAAAACCAGCATGCGGCGCGAAAACCAAGCACCAAATGGACGCTCTGCTTCTTTCGCCCTGATCAGCATCACCGCAAAACCCATACCGAATAACAAAGCAAACAGCTTATAAAATTTACCTTCGACAAAACACCTAACCAACCAACCTACGGCATGATCTAGACCAGTTAAACTGGCATCCTGACTACCTAAACTGGCCATGGCGCGATTAAACCACTCAATATTCATCAGCAAAATACCCACAAGTGCCAAGCCTCTAAGAATGTCCATCGCGTCAATGCGCTGGCTGATGACAATCGGTGCTAGATTTTCAATTATTGGTGTTGATTTGGGTCTTGTTTCTGGTGTATCAGCTTGAATATCTGACATAAAATTTCCTTTTTTATTATTATAATTTTACTTGATAAGCCTAAGCAATATAAATCATTTAACAAAAAAAAAGCAGCTTAAAGCTGCTTTTAACGAAGAATACATTGGCACTAACCAAAGATTAGGTAAGGAAGGTTTGATAAGCCTTGTTGTCTGTTTCTTCTTGCCAGTCATAATCTAAGGCTTTTAAGTGGGCAAAAAAGTCAGCTTCTTGCGCTTTTTTTACTTCAAAACCCGCTAATACTTGGCCAAAAGCTGCACCGTGGTTACGATAATGGAACAACGTAATATTGTAATGCTCCCCAAGGGTATCTAAAAATGTCTCTAGTGCACCTGGGTATTCAGGAAATTGAAAACGAAAAATACGTTCCTGAGCTGACAATGCATTTTTACCACCGATCATGTATCTCACATGAAGCTTGGCCAATTCATTTTCAGTAAAATCAGCTAATTCATAACCTTGTTGCTGCAAATTTTGGGTTAATGTTTCTCTGTCATTAACATCTCCACCTAAGCGCACACCAACAAAAATATTGGCATTTTGTGCTTGATTTGAAGCATTAGGTTTGTCTGCATAACGGTAATTAAATTCGGTGATCACTCTTCCTGCAAGTGCCTTGCAAAACTTTCTAAAGCTGCCTTTTTCTTCCGGAATTTTGACCGCAAATACCGCTTCTTTTTGCTCACCCAATTCACAGCGTTCAGAAATATAACGCAAAGTATGAAAGTTCATATTAGCGCCAGAAAGAATCGCCACTAATGACTCGTCACCTTGACTAGTTTGGCAATACTTTTGCAGTCCTGCTAAGGATAATGCGCCGGCAGGTTCAGAAATAACTCGGGTTTGCTCGAAAATATCTTTTATCGAGGCACAAATTTCATCGGTAGAAACTGTGATCACGTCGTCACAGTAATGTTTAATTAAATCAAAAGTATGCTTACCAATACGCTTTACAGCCACACCATCGGCAAATAAGCCAACTTGTGCCAAATCAACCGGCCTACCCGCAGCGAATGCGGCTTTTAAACAGGCAGAGTCTTCAGCTTCGACGCCAATGACTTTAATATTAGGTTGTAATTGTTTCAGATAAACCGACATACCGGCTAATAAGCCACCACCGCCAACCGGAATAAATACCACTTGGGTATGAGGGAGTTGTTGTAATAGCTCTTTTGCCACCGTGCCTTGGCCGGCGATAATATCAACATCATCAAACGGGTGAACCACGGTTTTATTTTCTGCTTTGGCATATTCCATCGCGGCTTGTTGTGCTTCGTTAAAACTCTTACCGACTAAGCGTACCTCAGCGCCATAGCGCCTAACATTTTCCACCTTGATCTCAGGTGTGGTAATGGGCATGACAATGGTCGCTTTAATACCCATTTTATGAGCCGCTAATGCTAAACCTTGTGCATGATTACCGGCAGATGCAGCAATAACCCCGTGCAAACATTGCTGCTCAGACAAGTTGACTAATTTGTTATAAGCACCACGCAACTTAAAAGAATGTACCGGCTGTTGATCTTCTCGCTTGAGGAAAATTTGATTACCTAAACGTGATGACAACTTTGTTAAAGGTGTTAGCGCTGATTCAACGGCAACATCATAAACTGGTGCAAGTAATATTCTCCGTAAATAGTCTAGTCCTTGCCCTTGCATAGCTTGGGCTTGCACTAATGCTGCTTGTTCAGCATCAGTCATTGCTTTCACCATTATAATTGCTATCAAGCAATTCACGATTACGTACAGCACCTTTATCGGCACTGGTGGCTAACATGGCGTAGTTTTTCAAGGCATAACTAATTGGACGAATACGACCAATTGGCTTCCAAGCATCTTTACCTTTAGCGTTCATCGCCTTGCGACGCTGGGTGAGTTCTTCTTCACTTACCTTTAACTCAATAACGCGATTAGGGATATCAATATGAATAATGTCGCCTTGCTCTACTAAAGCAATAGTGCCGCCACTGCCGGCTTCAGGAGAAACATGGCCAATAGATAAACCAGAAGTACCACCAGAGAAACGGCCATCAGTTAATAGCGCACAGGCTTTACCTAAGCCCATCGATTTTAAATAAGTAGTTGGATACAGCATTTCTTGCATCCCAGGACCACCTTTAGGGCCTTCGTAACGAATAACAACCACTTCACCAGCCACGACTTTTTTATCTAAAATACCGGCTACAGCGGCGTCTTGGCTTTCGAATACGTGCGCAGGACCGGTAAATACTAAATTGTCGTCACTTACGCCTGCGGTTTTAACTACACAGCCATCAACCGCAATATTACCGGCAAGTACGGCTAAGCCACCTTCTAATGAAAAGGCGTTTTCAATGCTACGAATACAACCATTTTCGCGGTCATCGTCTAAGGTATCCCAACGACAATCTTGACTGAATGCCTTAGTGGTGCGAATACCTGCAGGACCAGCACGGTAAAACTTTTTAACCTCTTCATCGTCAGTCACGGTAATATCATATTTAGCTATAACATCAGCTAATGTCGTGCCTAAAACATTCGGTACATCTGTTTTTAATAAATTAGCGCGTGCTAGCTCACCTAAAATGGCAATGACACCACCAGCACGATGAACGTCCTCCATGTGGTACTTTGGCGTGGATGGCGCAACTTTACATAATTGCGGCACAATGCGTGATAATTTATCCATGTCTTCCATGGTGTAATCAATTTCCGCTTCTTGCGCTGTTGCTAGTAAATGTAAAATAGTATTTGTTGAACCGCCCATGGCAATATCTAAACACATCGCATTTGAGAACGAATCTTTATTGGCAATGTTACGTGGTAAGGCCGATTCGTCGTTATCTTGGTAGTAACGCTTGGTTAATTTGACAATTTCTTTACCCGCGTTTAAAAATAACTGCTCACGGTCTGCATGCGTAGCTAGCATAGAGCCGTTACCGGGTAGTGCTAAACCTAACGCTTCAGCTAAGCAGTTCATTGAATTAGCGGTGAACATGCCAGAACATGAACCACAAGTTGGACAGGCTGAACGTTCTACTTGATCAGACTGCTCGTCAGATACTGACGGATCGGCACCTTGGATCATGGCATCAACTAAATCTAACTTTATAATTTGATCTGAAAGTTTGGTTTTACCGGCTTCCATTGGGCCACCAGAAACAAATATCACCGGAATATTTAAGCGCATTGCCGCCATTAACATGCCTGGGGTAATTTTGTCACAGTTTGAAATACAGACCATGGCATCAGCACAATGGGCATTAACCATGTATTCAACAGAATCTGCAATTAAATCACGTGACGGTAAGCTATAAAGCATACCGCTATGACCCATAGCAATGCCGTCATCAACAGCAATGGTATTGAATTCTTTAGCTACGCCGCCTGCCTTTTCAATGGCACCTGCAACCAACTGTCCCATATCTTTCAAATGCACATGACCAGGTACAAATTGCGTAAAAGAGTTAACCACAGCAATAATAGGTTTACCAAAATCACCATCTGTCATACCCGTTGCACGCCAGAGCGCACGAGCTCCAGCCATATTTCGGCCTTGAGTAGAAGTTGCTGATCTTAATTTTGGCATGACCTTAGTCCCTATATATTGTATGTATGTTGCTATCAGTAAGCGTGATAAGTATGAAAAATTATTTTAAAAATTCACTTTACAATGAGCTTATAAAATAACATTTAAGTTGGTGTTGATGACGCAACTCGTGGTCACCTGATACTTTAGTAAAGCGAGAATACCGAACTTATAAGAAATAAGTGAGTATTAGCGACACAGATAAAGATCAGATGACAACAAATTGAGTTATTGCAATTATTTAACCGGCTCTAACCAACCCCATTTGTCTTCAGTTGTACCATCAAAAATGCCGAAAAAGGCTTCTTGAAGTGCTTTAGTGATGGGTCCACGTGTACCTGAACCTACTTGAATGCCATCAACAGTTTTAACTGGCACAATTTCAGTTGCTGTTCCACACATGAAAAACTCATCGGCGAGGTACAAAGATTCGCGTGAAATAGTCTCTTCACGTACTTCATAGCCTAATTCTTTTGCTAACACGAATACGGCATCACGAGTTAAACCTTGTAAAATAGAGGCGGCACTTGGCGGCGTAAATAAAACCCCTTTTTTGATCAAAAATAGGTTTTGACCTGCGCCTTCACTTACCATGTTATTTACATCTAAGGCGATACCTTCAGTATAACCATGACGAGCAGCTTCTGTAGAAATTAGCTGTGATGACAAGTAGTTACCACCCGCTTTAGCCGCTGTTGGCATAGTGTTTGGTGCTAAACGATTCCAGCTAGACACACCTACATCAACACCATGTTCAATAGCTTCAGCACCTAGGTAAGCTTCCCAACTAAAAGCAGCAACCATTAAATCGGCTTTAGCATCAATCGGTGGACGAAGTCCCATACCTACATCGCCCAAGAATGCTAAAGGTCTAAGGTATGCAGATTTTAAATTATTTTTCACAACAGCGTCTTTACACGCTTGAACAACTTCTTCATGTGTAAAAGGAATATTCATGCGATAAATTTTTGCAGAATCGAATAATCTTGCAATGTGTTCTTCTAAACGGAAAATACACGTGCCTTTGTGTGTGTCATAAGCGCGGATACCTTCAAACACTGATGAACCGTAATGTAGCGCATGACTCATTACATGTACCGTAGCATTTTGCCACGGCATGAGTTCACCGTTAAACCAAATTAGTTCTGCGTTAACTTTTGCCATTTTCTTTTCCTAAATTTTATTGCGTATCAATCAGTCAGCTTAAAAAATTAACTGATTAAGTTATATTACGTATTGTCATCGATTTTAACTCAGCATTATGCGATGCATTGCTGTGATGCGCTATTGTCTACCTTGACTTCTTTGATGTCGATCAGTTTATTAATTTGATCGACCAAAAGTTCGATCGGACGTTCACTTCTGACCATTAATTCAATGGTGCCTACGTTGGTACCCGTATTCACTTTTGCATTCATGCCACTGATTAAAAAACCACGATAGCGAGTTACTTGTAGAATTCGTTCAAGTACCACTTGCTTATCATCCGCTGTTATCATTAATTGATAGTTATTCATTTAGGTACTCTCCATCATTTTATCGTTAGCGGTATTCGGTGGCACAAGTGGCCATACATTCTCTTGCGCATCAATTTTTACTTGCAACAAATATGGCCCGTCATGCTCTAGCATTTCTTCAATGGCGGCGCTCACTTCTGATTTTTTAGTGATCATTTGAGCTTTAATATCGAAAGCATTCGCTAACATAATAAAATCAGGGTTATCAGCTAAATCCGTTTCGCTTAATCGGCCATTGAAAAATAGATCTTGCCATTGACGCACCATACCTAGCTTGGCGTTATCAATAAGCACTATTTTAACCGGTAATTGAAAACGCTTAATGGTTGAAAGCTCTTGCACATTCATCATAAAAGAACCATCACCCGAAACCGCAATAATACAGTCTGTCGGTCGACTAACTTGGGCGCCAACTGCTGCTGGTATACCAAAACCCATGGTGCCCATACCGGCACTGGTTAAAAAATTACTTGGGTCATCAAATACCATGTGTTGTGCAGCCCACATTTGGTGTTGTCCAACATCAGTAGTTACGCAACTATTTTCAGGCATTTTATCGCTAATTTCTTTTAATACCGCAGGCGCAAAAATGGACTCACCGGGGTGGTTATAATCCCAAGCAAAATCTTCATTCATTTGCAGGCAAACTTTTTTCCAAGCTTCAATGGCTAATGGAATGGCTAATGCAGGTAAATTAACCTTTAAATCGCCCAATATTGACGCATCGACAATTCGTCGTTTATTTATTTCTGCGGTATCAATATCAAAATGAATAACTTTGGCATTAGGCGCAAATTCATTTAACTTGCCGGTAACTCGGTCATCAAAGCGCGCCCCTACTGCAATCAATAAATCACATTCTTGTACCGCTATATTCGCCGCTTTAGTACCGTGCATGCCCAGCATACCTAGGTAATATTTATCTTCTGGATCAATCGCACCTAATCCTTTAAGGGTAGAAACACTTGGCAAACCGGTTATTTTGGCAAAATCGCGTAATTCATCGATGGCATTAGCCATACCAACACCGCCACCAACATATAAAATAGGTTGCTTGGCTTGATTTAATAATGCGATAGCACTACCAACATTCGCTGGTGGCAATTTCACTTTGTTTTGTAAGTTAACTAACTCATCTAAACAGCCATTAACTTCGGTGATCTGAATATCTTTAGGAATATCGACTAATACCGGTCCTTGCCTACCTTCTAAGGCAATGGCAAATGCTTGGTGCAGCACGCTGGCTAAATCGTTAATATCGGTGACTTGAAAAGAGTGCTTAGTACAGGCAAGAGATAAACCAAAAATATCAATTTCCTGAAATGCATCAGAACCCATGGCAGCAGTGGCAACTTGTCCTGTAATAGCAACAACGGGAATTGAATCGGCTAAGGCATCAGCAAGGCCTGTGATTAAATTAGTCGCTCCTGGCCCCGATGTGGCAAAGCAAACACCTACTTTACCGGATGCTCTGGCATAACCTACGGCTGAAAATGCGGCTCCTTGCTCATGTCGACACAAAAAGTGTTCTACATCACTGTCATACAGCGCGTCGTAGATAGGCATTATTGCGCCACCTGGGTAGCCAAAAACATGAGCAACGCCATGCTGCTCTAGCACGTTAAATAATAAGCTTGCGCCGGTCAATTTCTTTTCAGTTGTCATGTGTTTATTTTACTTTTTAATCACTTTTTATTCATTAGCTATTCATTTATATGAAAAAGCGTAATTGTTTTAGTGATTTATAAGTATTCTCCCAAAGGTAAATAATGCTAATGCGTTTTACGCTGCTTAAATAGTTCATATAACGACAAACCCCCCGGTCCTTGCGGAGCGGGGGGTTTGTTGTTGTTTTAATTTTTTACTTTTCTTTAGCTCAACAAATACCCCCGCGACGATTTAAGAATCACCACGATGAGGACGTTAATAATCATTGAGTTATAATTTTGCATGTTTATCTATATTTTCTGTAAGTATATTAATTCGAGTACTAAGAATTTCAAGCCTATTTAAATTAGTACCATAGCTCTAATAACAAGCGCAAGTGTTTTTATTAGTGTTTTTTTTGTAAAAACATTTTTCTTAGTTATAACCAGCACTTTGGCTTTAAAATTTAGTCTGTTTATTTTTCGCGCAATAAGCATTACTTAACTACACTAGTCTATAGTAATAAAGAAAATAAAAATGGATTTTTATGACCTTAGCCTGTGTTTTCAGTCGTGCTCGTGTCGGGCTCGAATCCCCCTTAGTTACGGTAGAAGTACATTTAGCCAATGGACTACCCGCATTTAACATTGTTGGTTTACCTGAAACATCGGTTCGAGAAGCAAAAGATCGGGTTCGTAGTGCCATTCTCAATTGCGGATATGAATTCCCCGCTAAACGTATCACAGTAAACTTAGCCCCTGCAGATTTACCAAAAGAGGGAGGACGCTTCGATCTGCCTATTGCCTTAGGTATTCTTGCCGCTGCTGCACAGCTTCCTGAAGCAGACTTAAAGCAATATGAATTTGCTGGTGAGTTGGCGTTGTCTGGCGAACTAAGGGCTATTATTGGTGAAATACCCATGGCAATGGCTTGCAAAGAAAGTGGCCGAACACTAGTAATACCAACGGCAAACGCAGAACAAGCCAGCTGGGTACAACAAGTAAAAATATTAAGTCTGTCACATTTAAATCAACTATTTCCTCATTTTTTAAAACAACAAAGCTTGCCACTTGTTGAAACAAGTACCATACAAGAATATAAAACCAAAATTGTGCATGACATTGCCGATGTTGTCGGTCAGCCGTTAGCCAAGCGAGCGCTAGAAATTGCCGCCAGTGGTGGTCATAATTTACTTATTTACATGCCTTAATAGACCCATTTAGTTTTAAATCTAAACAAGTAAGAATATAACTCTAAAAATTAACATAAGTTATTATTTAATATTGTTTTTTTTAACAAACTCAATAATTGACTTCAAGTCACCAAAAGTATCTAAAAGCATCTTCATGGCATGTTTACTGACTTGCTCGTCTTCATCTCTAGCAAGGATACACCACGTTTGCATTAAGGTTATAGGGGGGGTTAACTGCTGTTTTTTAGTGTTAGGTCTATTGCTCATAATAATTCCATTTATTGAGACTCCATATATAAAAAGTAGTAAACAATTCTTGTTTCTGCAATAGTGTTTTCTCTATAAAGTCCTCTAGGAATGAACATTGAAGTTATTCTATTTTCTTGTATTACTATCATCTTTATTAATTAACTTAGCTGATGCGCACAGTGTCCCTAGTTCATGGACTAAGACCAAGCAGACCGCTAGGGATAAAGTCTACTTCGACCACTCAGTAACTAAGTATTGTAGTTGCCCTTACGAGCCTAAAGGTACTAGTGGTGGTGTTGTCGATACGGAATCCTGTGGGTATGAAGGCTCTGGAGCAAAGTATAAGAATGCTATTAACGTCCTCGATTGGGAACACGTAGTGCCTGCTTCATTAACGCCAGCTAGACAAATGGACTGTTGGGTTAATGGTAATCGTAGTCAATGCGAAAGAACCTCACAAGATGCCAAGAATATCATCTTTGATTTACATAACCTTGTACCAGCAGTAGGACAAGCTAACCGTATCAGGTCAGACTCTCGTTATGGGATTATCCAAGGTGAAGAAAGGAAGTTAGGCTCATGTGACTTTGAATGGACTAAGGAGCTTGTAGAGCCTTCTGATGCTATTAGGGGCGACTTAGCAAGGGTTTGGCTATATATGAATTATAAGCATAATGTGGTTGTTTCTGAGAACGAGTTTTTGATGTTCCTTAAGTGGTCTCGTATAGATCCACCTAGTGAATGGGAGTTCATTAGGAATACTAGGATTAAAGAGATCCAAGGGAACTCTAATGTGTTCGTGGATATGTTTATTGATTAAATCCATTTATGAACATAGTCGTTATTAGAATGGTTTTTAACATGAAGTATGGCTGGTAGTGAGTGTAAAACTTAACAATCAAGTATCGACGATATATGGTCTAAAACTTGATATAGCCTCCTTTTCAATTAAACAACGAACACAATGTGCTAGAAATCCATAGATACTTAATAAATCTGTAATAGTTGATTGAACCATTTGTGGGTCAGTAGGAGTAATTAAAGTATGTATATTCTCGACCTCTGCATCCATACGAATTAACTCCGCATCAAAATCGATAGGATACTTTTTTAATTCTGTATGTATATGAGATACCTCAAATGGGAGGTTTTTAATATTATTAGTGATATGACGATTAATAAAGCTGTTCAGTCTGAGTTCGTTATGTTGGTCAGCTACAGACATACCTAAATAATGTCCCAATTCATTACTAAGACTATCAATCGATAATTGGACGCTATTAAGCTTATCTTTATGAAATTCAAATATTTTCTCTCTAGCCTTAAATTCATTGTTTTTGTCTAATTCTTTTATTTTCAAACCTAATCGAAGTTTACTCTGATGAAAAACGAGTATGCCTGTAATAGAAGCAGGTCCAAGAATTTTTACTGCATCACCTATTACATCTAAAGTAAGTTTATATAATTCTATATCCATAAGAGTGTTGTCTTTATCCTGAGGTTTAGGCATTTCATCGATTAAAAAGTAATATTGGGAGGTAATTAAAAGCTAGCAGTGCTTGCGTTTCTTTAATTAGTTATTACTTTCACATTCAGTTAGAGGGTACATATCCATTAAATATATGGGATATACAGAAACTATAGATTGACTTGATAGGCTGCTCTCACTAGCAATTTTCAATTTTGACCAAGAGATGAAAAGTTCTAATTCATCTGTTGCGGACTTTGCAGCATTTGTAAGGCAATAATAAAAAACAGGTTTATCAATGTGAGTTTTCTTTGCCATTTCTAAGGCGACATAATTACCATAATACATATGGGTGAAATCTATTACCGCACCTATATGTGCTTCTTTTCCATTACTATGATTATCATAGCGACTTATCAAGTGTTCTAGGCTACTTCCATATGCTGTAACCCCTTCCCACTTACCCTTAGCAAATACAGGGGCAACGGTGAATGCAATTAAAAGCATGAGTAATAAATTTTTCATAGCTATCCTTAGATCAACAATAGAGATTTACTCATAATATTCCACAATTTAGAAAAATAAGAAAGCACAAACTATGTTTCTATATGACTAATGAAAAAACCTTAGTTAAAACACTCTTAGACTGGTATAACACATTGAATTAAATAAATTTAGACCTTAAAATAAATATCAAGTTGAATTAAGTAACAACTGAGGAACCATGTTTAACTACCTATTACCATTAATAACTTTATCGATAATATTCTACACAGGAGCGCACATTCAAAACATTAACAAAAAGCATTGTTCCGTCTACCTATTCTTAAGCATATTTGGCTTAGGTGTAAATGCAAAATTCGTAGTGAGTGAATTTGGATTTATAGGACTGTGGATCTTTTGGTTTTTAATTTTTGGTGTTGCTTATATACTTTCATATAAGAATATCTTTAAATTCGACAACTAAAATCAGATTTATAATGAGCTAATAGCTATTCAAGATTCACAATCCCTAATTAATATAGCTTCAAAATCTTACTTGTTACGGTCAAGCATCAGTTCCTGAGTTACAGTAAGAATAGGAGACTCTGTAGTTGAAGGTGGTTTGGGTGTACCTTTTATATCTCCTCTACTTATCAAATTAAGAACAATATATTCCACAAGGATTGTATAGCGGATATTTCCTGCGGGTGAATTGACTAACTTGACTACCTCCATATAGCACTTTTTTATGTCTTTAGGATCAGAAACCCCATGATATCGACATTGCTCTCCAAAGTTGTAATAGTTATCATTAATGAACTCCTCAGAGACTTCTTTACTATTTGACCAAACATATGGTTCATCAATGGGATCAAAAAGAGCTTTTTTAAAACCTAGTTGAATTCGAATATATGCTTCCACTACATTACGGAAAGAACAGTAAAACTCTCTAGTTAGCTTGGCAACATCGAAAGCATCAACTCTCTCAATGTAACAATTAAGTTCTTGCTTGGTGAGTTTGTACTTTTGTATTAAGTGAGCTTGATCTGACTCACTTACTGGTTGTTTAGGTGCCCAACCTTTGAAAAAACTAAACATAAATATTTACTCTTTATTTACAAGTTTTAATAAACAAGTCATTTAATGATTTTATTTCTATTTTGATAATTAACCCATCTTTACCACTTCGATATCTCATTAATTTATATTTACCCGACAACATATTATCGAGGACATTTTCACCAAAATAATTATTGGGTAGTACATGAAGCCAATAACTTTCTCTTTTTAGTTCTTGCTCGAATGCCTTATCATCATCAAATCTAAACGTTAGAGTAATAGGTTCATCAGTATGGTAACCATCAGTATTTTTCAATGCGAAATTACCTCCTTTGTTATCACTAGAGCATATAACGACTGGCGTAAATCTTGCGGGCGCCCCTTCAGGTGATAAACTGGCTGAAAACTTTCCTGTTAACTCATCTACACTCCTAGAATCATACCAACCGTATTTATGATATTTTGATTCCATATCACCTTCTATAGCTTGAAGTTTTGCTACTAGTGTAGGAGAAAGAGCAGTTCCTTTAACAAAAGTTGGATATGAGATAAATAAAGAAAATAATATTAGTGTGACTAAAGCTTTCATTTTATTGTCCCATTTTTAAACCTGTATATTTCACTTTAATAGTAATTGCTTTGCCCATGAATTACTCACCGTATTTGGGAGGGACTAAAGCTATTATTGTTGTCGAAAGCTAACCAGCGAATTAGTATTAACTAAATGAATTATATGTATTTACCATTATTTATTCAAGTTTGTAAAAGTAAAAAACAATAGGATAAAGCAATATTATGCAGATGATACATACCTAAATATTTGGAGAAAATTTAAAGACAATAACGAAATATAGCCCTTACTTAATATACCCATGAGGTATACCCTGCTGACCTCAGTCAAATCATATAAAAACATGTACCTATCAGGGTTGATTTTTAAATGTATACACACTAAAATCACCACCTCTTAGAACTAGATGGGTACACCTATGGCTTCAGTAGCCTACATTAGAGTATCAACGGTAGACCAGAACACTACACGACAATTAACAGACACTGGAATCACTTTCGATAAGGTATTCACTGATAAGTGCAGCGGTAGTACAATTCAGCGACCAGCCCTAGAACAAATGAAAGAGTATGTGCGTGAAGGTGATGTAATTCATGTTCATAGTATTGACCGTCTGGCTAGAAACCTTGACGACCTTTCTAAATTAGTCAATGACTGGAATAGTGCTGGCGTTACTGTCTTTTTCCATAAAGAGTCCCTTACTTTTGACTCAGGTGACACCAACCCTATGTCTAAACTCATGCTCCAAATGCTAGGTGCTGTTGCCCAGTTTGAGCTATCCATGATCCAAGAGCGTCGCAGGGAGGGGATTGCTAAAGCTAAAGTTGCAGGTAAGTACACTGGTGGGAAAGCTAACCTAAAAAAACATAAACAAATACGTCAATTACGCGCTGAGGGTAACTCACTTCGTAAAGTGGCTTCATTAGTTGGAGTATCACTATCTACCGTGCAACGTGTATTGGCTATATCAGAGGAAAATAAGTGAAACAATTTATGGCAGATAGCTGTCTTAAAGAATTAGACCCTAGAACATTGACGTTAGACCACGCTATGCAAGCTCGAGACGTTGAGTTGATTAAAGATAAACGGTTACGCTCATCACAGGAAATTAAGCAAGCAGCGCAAGACCAAGCGATACTTGAAGACCTACGTAATGGAGTAAAGATAAGACAAGCTATAACTGTATTTGTTGTTGGTGATGTAAATTATGTGGTCGATGGTTTTCATCGTACGGGGGCATGTTTAAAGTACCTAAGAGAAAACCCTAAAGCTAACTTAACAATACCAGCACTAGTAATAAAGAATCGTACATATAGAGAAGCTGTTGCGACAGCTCAAGATGCAAACCAAAACCATGGCGTTGGTGTCACTGTTGACGAAGTTATGCAATCAAAGTTTCGTAAGTTAATCGTAGAGGGGAAGTTTAACTTAAGTGTATCTGCGGTGATGAAAGAAGTTGGGTGCAGTAAAGGGCAAGCGGCTCATATCGCAAAAGGGCTCAAAGCTTGTGGTAAAGCATTTACTAATCCTGTTGATGTAGAATTCACTGATTTAGCAGTATATGTAGATAAGCTTCAACATGGATTACAAAATCAATTCTATTGCCCTGATAGCACTTGGGACTCAAAAGGATTTCCTAAGATTAGACGATTGTCAGATATAGCCTCTGGTAAAGAATTTACTGGATTTGATATGGATGATGATGCATGGGAGCAAGTTCAAATAGAAACAGCAACCAAAGATTTTGGTCGTCTTATTGAACGCTATGGTGATGATTTATTTCGAGAAGCTCTCAGGAAGTATGTTAAAGGCACAGGCCTTGGTATATCTATCACTAAACGTAATAATTGGTTAGAACAAGCTGGCTCTGTTAAAGGTGATGAAGTACCTGAAGGTTGGGATGGTACTGTAGTTCCTGTTATCGATAACGACTTTTAGAGTCTTTGTGAATGAGCCTGATAAGTCACACTGAGGTACTATCAGGCTCATATTGTTGCAGGTGTACACATGTGTACTGTGGGCGAACTTAGGGTGTACACAACAGTTTAATGTTCCTTTATTAGTATGCCCTAATAGTTACATCTTACTTATGAATAAAGGCTTTAAAAGTGAAGTGAATGAGGGGGGGGGTTAATAATGTCAAAGCTTTGCGAAAAACGGAAATTAGCCATCTATTTTGTTTGTACCAGATTTTTTTAATAACTATCTTACAAATTCTGATTATTTCATAAGTTAAACACATCAGAAAATAGAAACGCGATGGTTTTATTTCTATTAGTTTATTTATACGTCTAAATAAAGCTATCTAATTTATTGAAATTGTATAATATTATATAGTAATGGAAATGATTGAAACGCCAAGAAAAACTTAAGACACGGATAGTTTATGCCTCTGAATACTTTTAAAACAATAGACAATTACGGAGCTATGCTAAATAAGCTCGCTTCTATTAATTTTATCGTTTTACTAATACTGCTACATTTTATTTCCACACAATCAGAAGTAGTGCAAAAATTTCTTGATGGATACAGTTGGGAAGTTACTGTAGTTTCATTAAAAATACCTATTGGTTATTTTCTTCCTTGTTTTGTTGCCGCCTTATTTGGGCGCATCATTAAACTACACGATAGAATATCAGACTTATTTAGAATTAGGCCTTGGTACGATTGGATATACATTCTTGAGCCAATGCTAAAAGAGGTAGGATCAAAACAGTCTAAAAAGGTTATATTAAATAACCGCGGCTCAATTATGTTAAAAGTATTCTATAAATACGCTTCAAGTAAAGATCCAAACTCGGTTGTAGATAAACATCTAATAGAATTAGTCATGGATCAATTATCTTGGTATTGGATTGTACTAGAGTCTTCGTTATCGATATTTATCGCTACTATTATTCTTTTATATTTAAAGTGCTTTGACCACGTTCATGTTGTTTTTTATATTGGTTTAGGTTTGATTGTTTTCGCTAAAACTATTCAAAATGGTTGTTCTAAGTATACAAAAAGGGAAGTTTCAAAAATTTTGGAATATCCACCAAGAAGAAAAGAAATTAAGGATGAATTCGATGCAATATCTTCTCAATGATAATGTAGTGAAATCTGAGAATGCAGCAAAACCTCACTCTCAAAAAGCAAAGGATGTTCATGATTATTTAATATCGTTAGGTAAAGTGAATAAGACTCTTGATTTTGGCTGTGGAAAGCTAAGGTACGCGGACTCAATTGTTGAAATGTCTGAAAGCGTGACATTCTTAGATTCAAAAATACAACTTACCAGGCAGCAAATGGTTAAAAATGAAAAAACATCTGTAGCCAATTATGTCAGTAATAATTACCTTAATTGTGATTGCGTACCTTATGAAGATGTAGACAAAATTCAGACTAAATTTGATTTGATTGTGTGTACTAATGTTATTTCAGCCATCCCATGCCCGGAGACTATACAGAATATATTTAGAATTTTCAGTGATTTAATATCAAGCAACGGTAAGGTTATTGTCATCAATCAGCACCGTAGTTCCTATTTTAAAAAGTTTGAGTCAGGTGAAAAACATTTATTTGGATATTTGTATGAGAGTAGACGTGGAACTTCTTATTACGGGATAATCACAAAAACTGTTGTTAAGGATTTAGTTGCTGAGCATGATATTGAGGTTGTCAATGATTGGGTTTCAGGGGATATAACTTTTTCTGAAATAATGAAATCTTTAAACCCAGGTTGTGAAGAAGAACTAATGACTTAAAGTTATTATTACTACTAAATGCAGTGAAAGTATTCATAGTTAATAAGCTTTCTTCCTAAATACTCTGACGATTTCAAAAAGATCGATAGCTGCATTACCATTATTTCCTATCTATTGCATTCTATAAACTTCTAAGAAGCTACCAAGGTGGTAGTCAACTGCTCCACAAACTATAGAAAGAACTCCAAGGCAAAGCTTCAAATTCAAAATCTAATCTAAACTGAAGTTTTAACTAAAAGTTTGTGTCTTCTCTGTGAAAATGATTGAACTAATATTCATGAAATTTTGTTAAATTCCGTGTACAGAGGGAAATATTAAAATAAGGTTAACAATCAAAAATGAACTTTTAAAAAGTACGGTTTTTGTACAAATAATGGAACGATGCAATCGCAGAGGTCATCTAGTACCCCTGCTATACCCCCCTAGACATCAAATAAACATCGTAATGGTCAAACCTCAACTCTAAAGCTCATACCATTGTTAGCAGTCCATAGGTTTTCATCTTTGCTATAATTTAGATGAATGTTATTACCGTTATTTACTAAGATATCTATGGTTGTTTTATTTGAATGCAGCACAATCGTCTTTAACTGCCTCTTAAGGTATTGATGAAGCTTAAGGCGTTCAGACTGTTCATTGATATTACCTGTAAGCTCATTAAGGTCTACTGGCTCATCATCAACTACCTTGCTCGATTGTATATCAACTAGTTCTTTATTTATCTCATCGATACGACTCTCCTTGGTGCGAATAGCTTTACTAATAGTGCTGCTAAAACCGTGCTCATCAATATCTTGAACTAATTTATCAATTCCCTTTTGAAGAGCTGATAATTCACCTTCGAGCCTCACAGTTTTGGCGTTATCTTCAGGCTTTCTAACGTATGTTGTAAGTAATTGCTGGAGTGCTATCAGTACAGCCCATTGGACTGAATAGTAACGGTGACTAACGTACTTACAACCGCCTCCATACCTTGCTAGGCTGCACACTAGATAGTAACCACCTTTATCAGATGTCCCCTTGTTAACGAACTGGATTGATGAGCCACACTCGCAAGACACAAAGCCAGAGAAGATATTCTTTGTAACACCTTTTTTAATAGACCCTGTACTACCAATACGCCTACTATTAATACCTGCTTGAGACTTAAACCATAAGTTCTCGTCAATGATGGAAGGGTAGTAGTCTTCGATTACATCACCTGTAGGTTCACGCTTACCTAATGCGTTAGTTATATGCGGATGATATTCCCCTAAAACTGTACGACCATTAAGGATTTTAGTGATGTAGGATAAATGCCACTTAGTCGATCGAGAGCCAATAGGGGGGAGCTTTTCTTCATTGAGTCTTCTAATTATAGCTGCCCGTCCATACCCATCAGCAGAAAGAAAAAAGATATACTTAACAATGAGTGCTTTTTCTTCTATGACCCCTATTTCTGTCTTATCAGCGTTATAATGCAGCCAAGCAGGTAAAGGAGAACCTAAAAGCTCTGTGGCAGCATTGCTTTGCTTTTTATGCCATGCATCCCCTACACGTCTACTCTTTACTGCAGACTCTTCATGCGCCCTACTCATTGATATAAGGGATATCATTAGGGTTTGCATATCCATGGAACCCTTTTTAAAAACTTGGCCATCCATGAGTGTAACGACGGTTATACCAAGGTTTACTATACGCATCAGCAATAGAAGCGATGTCTCAACAGGCTGACGACTCATACGGTCAAAGCTTTCAATGAGTAAATAACTTTCAGGCTCTATTAAGCCACCTTCAACTGCTTGAATAAACTTACCTAGCTCTCCGTCTGTTGTATTTTTACCTTTGTAACCACTAACACCTAGGTCTTTGAATGAAAGACTCTGTAGTGCTAACCCATTATTTCTCGCGTATGTTTCAGCACTTTCTAATTGGCGTTTGAGGCTCCGTCCTTCAATTTGACCTTTAGTACTGAAACGTATGTAACTGTATGCTTTATTCATTGTAATTTGTTCTCAAAAATTTATGGGTCTATTCGTGCATTATAACCTTTTCATTGGACCACCCGGAACGGGTAAAACTATGCTGGCAAGCCGATTACCTGGCATTTTGCCGCCCATGACTGAACAAGAAGCACTATCAAGCGCCGCCATTCAATCTATTTGCCATAAAAATATTAGCCCAGAATCATGGCTAACAAGGCCTTTTCGCGCACCACATCATACCGCATCGTCAGCAGCTTTGGTCGGTGGCGGCAGTCATCCACAGCCAGGTGAAATTTCTTTAGCCCATAACGGCGTACTTTTTCTTGACGAACTTCCTGAGTTTGAGCGCAAAGTGCTCGACGTATTGCGTGAACCCATGGAGTCTGGCGAAGTAACCATTTCACGTGCCCTGATCAAACAAACGTTTCCGGCACAATTTCAACTAGTCGCCGCGATGAATCCAAGTCCCACCGGATTTTACAATGACAAACGCAGCAGTCCAGAGCAGGTGTTACGCTATCTCAATCGACTTTCAGGACCATTCTTAGACCGTATTGATATACAAATTGAAGTAACAAGATTACCTCGAGGCATGTGGGCTAACGATGATGGTAAAGGTGAGTCGAGTAGCACAATTCAAAAACGGGTTAGTATTTGCCACCAAAAACAAATTTTGCGCCAAGGTAAAGCCAATGCTCAACTTGGCAGCGCTGAAGTAAGAACCTTCTGCCAACTCGCTAAAGAGGATAATGAGTTTTTAGAATTAGCCATTGAAAAACTTAACTTGTCGACAAGAGCTCATCATAAAATACTTAAAATATCGAGAACACTTGCTGATATGGAAGCCGCCGATAATATTGAGAGAAAACATTTAATCGAAGCATTATCTTACCGTGCTATGGATAGAATATTACGCCATTTAACCGACGCTATTACGGTATAAAATTGATTATTGATCTGATTGATATGATTTGATCGCCTCAAAAAATGCCTGAATTAAGGGTTTATCCTTGCTCTGGTTTAAACAGCAAACACCAAGGTCGATAGGTTCAATTTCGCCAAAATTTTCTAAATATTGCACCCGGTCTTTTACTGGGCTATTTTCAACCACCACTCGCGGCACAATACCAACACCACAACCTAAAGCCACCATACTAACCAATGCCTCATGACCCGAAACTGTTGCGTAAATATTAGCTTTGCCTTGTTGTTTTTTACGAAACCAATATTCAAATCTTTTACGTGCGGGTCCATATTCTGGCAAAATAATCGGTATTTCAGACCAAATAAAATCTTGCTGAATTTGCTGTTGAACTTGACACACCATAGTGGGTGCAATGATAGAAACTGGTATTGTTGCTAGGTGATGGAAGGTAAAAATGCGTGATAATTGCTCGGGCTTTGCGGCAATGGCAAAGTCTACCGCTTGCTTTTCAACTTGCTCTAAGGCGTCGGCGGCATCGCCAGTAGTTAACATTATTTCAACCAGTGGATGCTGTTGCCGAAAGCGTTCTAGTAAGGGAGGTAAATGGCTATATGCGGCGGTAACTGAACAATAGATATGTAATTTACCTTGTAGCTCAGCTTGTTTTTGATTTAACGAAAGTTGCAGTAATTGCCACTGCTCAAGTTGCTGCTCAGCAAATTGATAAAACTGTTTTCCTGCCTCACTTAGTACCACAGTCCGGTTATCTCGATGCAATAATGCATGACCTAATTCAAGCTCTAGCCTTTGGACTACCCGACTTAAGGTTGAAGGACTGACATGATGTAGTTCAGCAGTTTTGCCAAAATGTAATGATTTAGCTAAATCGACAAACATCCGCAATGACTTTAATTCCACAATGATCCCTTAACAGTAAGCAGCCTCTAGAAACTGTATTGCAAATTATGCAACACTGCAATGCAAATATATCATTTTAAGCAACGATATATTTTCTATATGATAGCGTCAAGGTCAACATACTGACCAAATCACTAATTACCTTGGTCTATAACCAAGTTCAGGAGATAAAAATGTCTAACTATTTCAATACATTAAGTTTACGCGAAAAATTAGCGCAGTTGGGTAAATGTCGCTTCATGCAACGTGAAGAGTTTAGTGACGGTTGTAATTTCATTAAAGATTGGAATATTGTTATTGTTGGATGTGGCGCTCAAGGTCTGAACCAAGGCTTGAACATGCGTGACTCTGGTTTAAACATCTCCTATGCACTACGTGACGCTGCTATTGCTGAAAAACGCCAATCTTATCAATGGGCGACAGAAAATGGTTTTACCGTAGGTAACTACCAAGAATTGATTCCACAAGCAGACTTAGTGTTAAACCTAACACCTGATAAGCAACATACTTCTGCGGTTAATGCGGTTATGCCGCTAATGAAAGAAGGCTCTTCTTTAGCTTATTCTCACGGTTTTAACATTGTTGAAGAAGGCATGCAGATTCGTTCTGACATCACAGTGGTTATGGTTGCCCCTAAATGCCCTGGTACTGAAGTACGAGAAGAATACAAACGTGGTTTTGGTGTGCCAACATTGATTGCGGTTCACCCAGAAAACGATCCTCAAGGTAATGGTTGGGCTATCGCTAAAGCATACGCTTCAGCAACGGGTGGCGATCGCGCAGGTGTTTTAGCTTCATCATTCATCGCAGAAGTTAAGTCAGACTTAATGGGCGAGCAAACCATCCTATGTGGTATGTTGCAAACAGCTGCTATTTTAGGTCACAAGCAATTGTTGGCTCAGGGTGTTGACGCTGGCTATGCACGTAAATTATTACAATACGGTATCGAAGGTGTTACTGAAGGCTTAAAATACGGCGGCATCACTAACATGATGGACCGTTTATCAAATCCTGCAAAAATCAAAGCATTTGATATGTCTTTGGAACTAAAAGAAATTTTACGTCCTTTATTTCAAAAGCACATGGATGACATCATCGAAGGTCGTTTCTCTGCAGGTATGATGGCAGATTGGGACAATGGTGATGCTAACCTATTAAAATGGCGTGAAGAAACCGCTGAAACGTCTTTCGAAAAAGCACCAACATGTGATACCGAAATTTCTGAGCAAGAATATTACGATAAAGGTATTTTCGTAGTAGCTATGGTTAAGGCCGGTGTTGAATTAGCGTTTGATGCCATGGTAGATTCAGGCATCATCAATGCTTCAGCCTACTACGAATCGCTACATGAGACGCCGTTAATTGCCAACACAATCGCCCGTAACATGTTATACGAAATGAACGTGGTTATTTCTGATACGGCCGAATACGGCAACTACTTATTTTCGCACGCTGCGGTTCCTTTATTAGAAGAATTTACCAGCAAACTAACCTTAGAAGAACTTGGCGAAGGCTTAAAATCTGCATCTAACGGTGTTGATAATGCGCGTTTAATCGAAGTTAACGAAGCCATTCGCAGCCATGGCGTTGAATCTATTGGTAAAGAACTACGCGGTTATATGACTGATATGAAACGTATCGTGGAAGCCAATGCTTAATAGCTAAAAAATAGACAGTTTATTGTAAGCGGTGTTGGCACATTTGGCTGGTACCGCTTTTTTTTATGGCGCACAATTGATTAAGTAAAAAAGGAAAACTCATGACAGAATTTAATAACGTCACTATCTCAACCGTAGCAAGTATTTATTTTGATGGCCAAGTTACTAGCAGAAAAGTAACTTTTGCCGATGGTTCATTTAAAACCTTAGGTATTATGATGCCGGGTGAATATACCTTTGCAACCGCTGAAAAAGAGTTGATGGAAATCCAACAAGGTACTGTGAGCGTATTATTACCAGGCAGTGATACTTGGCAAACTATTACCGCCAATCAATCTTTTAATGTTCCAGCCAATGCATCGTTTGATATTAAAGTCATTGAATTAGCCGATTATTGCTGTACTTATATTGCTGAGTAATTTATTACTTATGAGTCGAAAAATTATATCAACCGAATAATTATAAACAATTGCGCTGATGGACACCTATCTGGGATCGGTTAGCGCACTTTTTATATCTCCTTTTCGCTTTTTACCTATAGAACTGCGGATACTATTCTAAGTAAAGCAATTTTATTAACCAAGTCTAGTTAAAACCTAAACGCTGTTCTTATCTCCTCTAATTTTTTAGTCTATCTAGCCGACTAAAAGTCACGCTCACAAAAATCTATGAATAAAAATTACACATAAATTTATTTTTTGTGACTTTTCAAATCGCCCTGTCGTCTATACCTACAAACGTCATAATTGCCTTTCTTGAAAGGAAATCGTAATCAGTTATATAAAGGAAACTAAAATGAAAAAAACAATAATTGCCAGCGCACTGACTCTAGTATTAATTACAGGCTGTGCCTCGAACGCTACATTATCTGAAAGTGAAATGATGAAGCAATTCCCAACATTGAATCAAGCCAGCCAACTATTAGTGAAAGCTGAGCAAGACGATTTAGCGTTTTATGCCCCAGAACAAATAAAAGCGGCACAACGCGCCTATGATGATGCGTTAAAGCAGGCTAAAACAGGAAAAAATTCTACCGATATTACCGCTAAAGAAACGGTGGATAGAGTTAATGCAGCTATCGCACAAAGCAATAAAGCGAAATACGTATTTGAAGAAGCATTTAATGCGCGCCAAAAAGCACTTAGCGTTAATGCCGACTCACTGGTAGCTGACCGCTTTAATGATGCTGAAAAACAGTTTAAGAAAATGCTTGCTTGGTTTGAGTTAGGCGAAGATGAACGTGCTAAGCGCGATATCAATGAGTTAAAAAATCAATATTTAGCCATTGAACTTACAGCGTTGAAAACCAATATGTTAAGCGTCGCTAAAAATACTATCAGTACAGCTTCTAAACAGGATTTGGATGATGTTGCCCCTATCTTGTTTGCTCAAGCACAAGATGAGTACCAACTTGCTTTAAATACCTTAGAAGCCGATAGATCTAATACGCAAAAAGCCAATGTCCATTCTAATCGCGCAATTTGGTTAATTCAGCGAGCTCAAGGTATTGTTGAAATGAATAAGTATTTCAAAGACGCTAAATTTACTGAAGAACAAAAGCTGATTTGGTATCAAGAACAACTTGAATATGCTTTATCTCCAATCGCAACGAGCTTACCGTTTAATCTGTCTAACAAGGAAGTTGTAGCTTACGCGCACAAAACGTTAACACAAACTAGCCAACGTACTGATAACCTCAACAGTGAATTAGTCACCTTGGAAGCACGTGAAGCTCGCTTGGCACGAGATAAAGACCAAGCCATTTTGTCTGCACAAATGGAACTTGAACAAGAACAAAAAGCAAAACGTGAAGACAATGCTAGATTTGCCGGTGTGCAATCACTGTTTAATGAAGATGAAGCTGCGGTATACAGACAGTTAGATAATGTATTAATTCGTGCACAAGGTTTTTCATTTAAACCGGGCGGCAGTGAAATTGAATCATCTAACTTTCCTTTATTAAATAAAATTAATGATGCTATTAGCCGATTCCCTAATTCTAAAATAGTGGTTTCAGGGCACACGGATTCAACAGGTAGCGCAGAGTTAAATCTTGCATTATCTAAAAATAGAGCACAAACCGTGGCAAACTTTATGAGTCAGGTCGGCAATATCGATGTTAATCGCATAGAGTCAACAGGGTTTGGTAAAGGTAAGCCGGTTGCCAGTAACGAAACCGTTGAAGGTCGAGCGCAAAATAGACGCGTAGAAATCCTAATCATTAACTAGTTAGCAAGCGAGATGCTGTGTTCATTAACAGCATCTCCTCTACTTTTTGGAGAACATAAATGAGTTTTGACGAAGATAAGTTGAGAACAATGTGGCAAGAAGACACTGCTCAATCTGATGAAGATGAAGCATTAAAAAAAGTCTTGTCGACATCGTCAAATATCACGGCGGTCAAAGACGTTACAGGCCTTTTTGTTGGATGGATTTGGGTAGTATTTCTAGGGTTTGGGGCATCAATGTACTCAGCAAAGCGAAAATTTGAGCTCCACCACCAACAAAACCTAAAAAAATAAATAAAACACCACAACAAAATAATAATTACACTGGAGAGTTAAAATGAATTTAGATGTTTGGGCGCAGTCATTCAGTAATGCATTGTCTCGTTTTTGGACAGAAATAGCGGGGTTTTTACCAAACCTAATTGCCACAATAATGGTTATATTTATTGGGCTATTCATTTCAAAAGTGATCACCAAGTGGGTGGCTAAAATTTTAGAAAAAATTGGCTTTGACACACTTTGTCAAAAACTGAGTGTAGATAAAGCCCTTCAAACATTGGGATTAAAGTTAGCGCCATCAGAGATGATCGGTAAATTACTGCATATCTTTTTTGTCTTGATCATCCTTGTCGCCGGTGCAGACACGCTTGGCCTCGACAGATTCTCATCAATTCTAGACGAATTTGTATTGTATCTTCCAAAACTGTTGGGTGCGGTTGTTATTACACTTATGGGCTTATTTATAGCCAAATTGGTAAAAACGCAAGTTGAAAGTTCGCTGGATAGCTTGGGTGTTGAATATGGTGCCGCTGCAGGTCGTGTGCTTCAGCTACTGGTACTGTTTATCACTTTTTCACTGGTTACAGGCCAACTCGAGCTAGAAATGGCGTTACTTAACACCATTTTCACCGTACTAGTTGCCAGCCTTGGTATCGCATTGGCTTTAGCTTTAGGTTTAGGCACGAAAACGATAGCGAACAGTATTGTTTCAGGCATTTATGCCAGAGAACAATTAGCGCCGGGTGACGAAGTTGAATTTGATGGCTTTATCGGCAATGTTGTGGCGGTTTCAACCGTTAATACCTTGATAGAAAATAAAGCAGGCCAACGTTTGAGTATTCCTAATCAGGATTTGTTGACACAAAAGTATCTCACCACGCAAATGAGTCAGCCGGTTAAATCGACGAAGACAGCTAAAACGACTAAAACGACTAAAACGACTAAGCTAAGTAAAACAACTAAAGAAAAGTGAGCACATAATGACAAAATCAGAGGGCGATAACATCCGTGTCTCTGATCGTTTGTCACAAAAAGATGATGCTGAGCTGGTGCGAATTGCTCGCTTACAACTTCCTTATGTGACAACGGCCTATGAAGTGCTTTTTCATCGATATCATAACAAGCTAATACAAGTATGCTATCGATACTTAGGCTCAACTCAAGAAGCTGAAGAGGCTGTTAATGACACTATGCTGAATGTGTTTAACAGTCTTGCTAAATTTGAAGACAGAGCCAGCTTTAAAACGTGGATTTATCGAATTGCCCATAACCAAGCTTTAACTCGGCTTAGGAAAAAACAACTCGATATAGTCGACCTTGACGAAGCTGAGCATATAGCGGTTGATGAATCACAAAATAGTTTAACAGAAGGTCGAGAAGGTATTGACCATCTGTTAGCACTATTGAGCATAGAAGAACGTTCAATTGTTGTGTTTCGTATCGCTGGTGATCTTGATTTTAGCGATATAGCTTTGGTGGTGGAACAAAAATTAAGCACAGTAAAAATGCGCTATAAACGTGCGTTAGAGAAAATGGCTGTCAGTGCTCGCACTGTGGATCACGAGAGATAAAAAATCAAACCTTTTAAACAAATAAAATATCTTGGATCACGAAAATATGTAAATTTTTAATCGTGTAAAATTTGGCGTCGTATTTATAAAAATATATAATTGCGGCGCTAATGGCATGATGCATATTTTTAAATAAATCTTAGGATACAACATGAAGAGTACAACCAAATTGAAAGCACCCATGATGTTTTTATATGCGTTTTTTACCTTGGTACTCATTGACGGTTTTATCTTGGATGATAATTCAGCATTATTACTACCAAAGGCCCAGGCAAAAACACCGGGCAGTCTGAAAAGACTACCTGACTTTTCCAAAATTATAGACGTAAAAGAAAAAAAAGAAGCTTTCTTTTCTACTTTATATCCGATTATTCAAGCAGAAAACAATCACGTATTACAGTTAAGAAAACTCATTAACATGCTTAAAAATGTCCCCGTAGCAAAGCTAAGTAAAAAACAACAAACTTGGTTACTTAACATTTCAAAAAGCTATAAATTAGAAAGTGATGTTATTGATAACAATACCTTTGATGAACTACTCAAACGAGTCGACTATGTACCGCCTTCTTTAGCCTTAACTCAAGCGGCTATAGAGTCTGGTTGGGGATCTTCTCGATTTTCAAAACAAGGCAATAATTTATTTGGTCAATGGTGTTTCTCAGCGGGTTGCGGCATGGTGCCATCGTCACGAGATTCTGATAAAGGCCATGAAGTTGCAAAGTTCGACACCGTTAACATGTCGGTTCGTAGTTATATTCTAAACCTAAACACCCATGACTCTTATACTGAACTAAGAGAAAACCGTGCACTTTTACGCGCAAAAGAAGCGTCATTTACCGGCGTTACCTTAGCAAAAACATTGACTGAATATTCTGAAGAAGGTCAGCACTACGTGGCAAAAGTAACTGAATTTATACACCAAAATAAACTTCAACGCTTTACCACAGAGTTTGAAAGCTCTCTTCAAGTAATTACTGACTAATATAGCTAAAAATATCAGCAGACTTTACATCAGTTAAATATACTTCATTCCAAGTGTGACTTTTATCTCTATCAAGGCATCTATACTTTTAATAAGTCATGCCTCAGACTCATTGATTGAGCCATTTGGTATACCCGTATTAACAAAATTTAACGCCTAATATTAGGAGGAAAACATGAGTAAGCTAAATAGATATTTGATTTTAGTATTATCAATTTTGTGTCTAGTTATTGTGCTTCAAAATATGGCAACCGTCAGCATTTCATTCCTGTTTTGGGAGTTTTCAATGCCTAGAGCTATTCTCATTGGTTTAATGTTAGTGGTAGGGCTACTGATAGGTCTAATTCTAAAAAGTAATCACAAGTAATATTTAAATAGGTAGGTAGTAATGATTAAAAAAATATGTGTATTGGTTTTAACCTATGTTTTATTCAGCCAACAAGTACTCGCTATAGGTTTGACCATGTCGGAGCGTCAACTCAATAGTATTTTGAACCTAAGGTTTCCAATAACACAAACTTATATGGAATATAATTTAGAGGCATCTGACCCTTATTTAGCGCTTTATGCCGCAACTCAATCTGTTGCCATTACCGCCCGCATTAATGTAATAAATAACGGCAGTCGACTCATTGCCGACGCAACGTTTAAAGGTCAAATAATCTTTGATAAAGCAACAAACGCCTTAAAAGTGAGCAATCCTTTAATAACCAAATTTGAAGTCATCGATAATACTTTTCCAAAATCTGAAGCCTCTATTAACTCCATAAAAAATACAGTGGGACAGCACTTACCTATATCAGTCCTTATTGATTTCAATCACATTAGCAATGAATTATTTCAATTTTCACCAAGCAGTTTACGCATAGTGGAGGAGGGTTTGAGAGTGGAGTTTTAGGACTGGTTTTTTACAACCTACCACCATTTATCAACGACATTTACCACTTCTGTTACGCGTTATTGAGACAGGTTATTAGCGTAAAATTCAGCAGATATTAGTGTAATGATAAGCTAATACCTGCTGGATTTTTAGTTATTAATTAACATCACCATATCGTCACGATGAACAACCATCTTACTTGGACAACAACCAAGGAGTTCAGAAATTGCATCACTTTTACAGCCTTTAATCCGTTTAAGGTCACGCGTATTATATTGACTGATGCCTTTCGCGATATGTTGACCATTTTTAGCATTGTAAATATCAATACAATCGCCGACGTCAAACTCTCCGGTAACGTCAGTCACTCCTGAAGGTAACAAAGATGCACCTTTATTAGTTAAGGCACCAACAGCGCCAGCATCTAATAACACTGTGCCGTTACTTTTCAAGGTGTGTTTTAGCCAATGTTTGCGTGCCCGTGTTGCTCCCTGTTTAGCAACAAAATGCGTGCCGGGATTTTCGCCACGAATAATTTGTTCAAATACTTCACCACGGCTACCGTTTAAAATGTACGTTTCAATACCATTCTCTACCGCTTTTTCTGCCGCTTGAATTTTTGTTTTCATGCCACCGGTAGCAATATGATTATGGGTTGCCCCAGCCATGGCATAAACTGATTCATCTATTTTGTTTATTACTGAAATTAATTTAGCTTGGGGATTTAATCGAGGATCTTCTTCAAAAACGCCATCAACGTCGCTTAAAATAAATAAACTATCAGCTTCACTCACTACGGCTACTAGGGCCGCTAAATTATCATTATCACCCACTTTTAGCTCGTCGGTTGCTACTGTATCGTTTTCGTTAACAATAGGGATAACGCCATTTTCTAATAGTATTCTTAAGGTGTTTCTAATACTAATGTAACTTTGGCGATTTTTTAGATCCCCATGGGTAATCAATAATTGGCTGCAAGGCACATCAAAAAAACGCTGCCAATTCGCCATCATTTTCATTTGCCCAACAGCAGCCATTGCCTGTTTAGTGGGAATTGAAGGATTAGGTGAACCGTGCGCAATTAAACCTCTACCTGCAGCAACGCTGCCAGATGACACCAAAATAACTTCTTTGCCGGCCTGTTGGCATTGAGTAATAAAACGCGCAATGGCAAGTATGTACTTACCACTACAGCCCTTGGCATCAGGTGAAACCAACGCACTGCCAACCTTTATCACCACACGATTAAACTTCATGACAACTCCCTATTTTATATTTGTTTAGCTTGCCTTGAAAGGAGGGGGATTTGCAAACAACTTTTCTCAATAACATTAGACTTATTAGTTATTTTCGAATGTTTTATGGAATTAGTGCGCTTAAGCTTTTATTTTACTATGTTAAAAGTGCAATATACTCGACAAAAGCCCTTAGCAATAAATTTATGATGCGTTTTCACCCAACTTAATTTTCCTCATCTAACACCAATATTTATTCAGCCTTAACTGAGCATTGCTGAGTAAAACTGAGATTAAATGCTGCTTTTTTCACTTTAGGTACAATTTCAAGCTGCACCACAAATAAATACGCTGTTAATTTATCATTCTCTACCCGTCAAATTTTTAACGATTTTTACTGAAAATAAGGTCGAAACACATTAAGATTATAACCAGTAATTATAGTCCTAAATTTTTGGTTTTTTATATGCTACATTTTTTACCTGGTCCAATTATTGGCTGTCTCTCTGTTATTTTATATATCGTCAACACAGTACTTTGGCTAATACCCATACTTATATGCTCACTGCTTAAGGCATTGGTGCCGTTAAATTTATGGCAAAAATTGTTCAGTTACTTACTTGATCAAATGGCCAGTAACTGGGTGTTGTTCAATACTTTTATTCAAAAACTATTCACCAAAACAAAAATTAACACCTCAGGTTTAGAGAAGTTGCAAATGAAAGACTGGTATTTAGTGATCAGTAATCATCAAAGCTGGACAGATATCTTAGTACTTCAACGTATTTTTCACGGTAAAATTCCGTTTTTAAAATTCTTCCTCAAAAGAGAATTAATTTATGTTCCATTACTTGGCTTAGCTTGGTGGGCGCTGGATTTTCCTTTTATGAAACGTTATAGCCAACATTTTCTAAAGAAAAACCCTCACTTAAAAGGCAAAGATATTGAAACAACAATAAAAGCCTGCGAAAAATTTAAGCATAAACCTGTCAGTGTGATGAACTTTATTGAAGGTACCCGCTTTACCACTGAAAAACACAACCAACAAAATTCGCCATTTCAAAGGTTACTTAAACCCAAAGCTGGCGGTATCGGTTTTGTACTGCAGGCAATGAAAGGTAATTTGAGTAAAGTAGTTAACGTTACGATTTACTACCCTGATGGCGAGCCAAATTTTTTAGACTTTCTTTGTGGAAGAATCAAACAGGTAAACATTACCATTGAAACCCAAGACATTGACGAGTCTCTCAAAGGTGATTATGTCAATGACCGTGCTTATAAAATTCAATTTCAAAAGTGGGTTAACCAACTTTGGCTTGATAAAGATAAAAAAATGCTACAGCTTGAAGAACAAGCAAACAAGGATATTTAATGCAGGCAATAATCACCTCATGGTTAACTGAGCAAGGTGTTCATGCATCATACATAGCGTTGAGTGGCGTTATTATTGCTTGTCTGTTAATTTTTATATTATGCAGTATTAGCTTTTATATCGCTAAAAACTATGTGCTTGTGCTTATTCACAAATTAACCACCGCATCAAAAAACACTTGGGATGATGTATTATTTGATCATCAAGTTTTTTCCCGATTCTCGCTCCTTGTTCCATTTATATTATTGTTATTACTGACACCGTATTTCCTAGCAGCAGACTCCTTACTCGCCAATATACTGATAACTTTTGCCAAAATAGGCCTCTGCTTTCAGATTGCACGCACTATTAGCTCAGTGCTTAATGTGATAAATAATCTATATCGACAAACAGCTACCGAGCGCTACCTGCCGCTAAATTCCACCTTGCAGGTTATTAAACTTGTGGTGTATTTGGTCGCAACTATATTAGCAATTTCGCAAGTATTAGACCGTTCTCCACTCTACTTACTCAGTGGTTTAGGTGCTCTAACCGCGGTATTGATTCTAGTCTTCCAAGACACTATTAAAGGTTTGGTTGCCAGCATTCAAATATCGGCAAACAGAATGGTTGCGCCTGGCGATTGGATTGAATTACCTAAATATGGCGCCGACGGCGATGTTATCGAGATAGGCTTAAATACCGTAAAAGTTAAAAACTTTGATAATACCATCACAACAGTACCCACTTATGCCTTAACCAGCGGCTCATTTAAAAACTGGCGGGGCATGTTGAGCTCAGGTGGTAGAAGAGTTAAGCGCGCTATTGTGATTGATGTTAGCAGTATTCTATTCTATAACCAAGAACAGCTTGAAGCACTCGCATCAGTACAACTGATTACTGATTATCTTGCTGGCAAAAAAGCTGAAATTCTAAAACAAACGAGTGAAGTGGTAAGCGATAGTACCATTACAGCATCAACCATCAACACGCGGCAATTGACCAATATTGGCACCTTTAGAGCTTATATAAACGCCTATTTAAAACAACACCCCAAGGTTCATCATGAGATGACCTGTATGGTCAGGCAATTACCTGCAACTGAGGTTGGCTTGCCGCTAGAATTATACTTTTTCAGTAGCGACCAAAATTGGGTTAACTATGAAGCGATACAAGCTGATATATTCGACCACCTATATGCAGCCGCACCACTTTTTGGCTTAAGAGTATTTCAACACCCCAGTGGCTTCGATTGGAAAAGCGAAAAGGCTAGCGCTGGCGCATAACCCCTTCTTGCATAGTAGAGGCTACTAATAAACCTGCTTGGTTAAATATTTGGCCTCTTACTAAGCCTCGCCCACCGCTCGCTGATGGGCTATCAATACAATAAAGTAGCCATTCGTCTATACGAAATGGTCGATGAAACCACATAGAGTGATCTATTGTGGCGAGTTGAAAATTGGGCTGCCAATAACTTACCCCATGAGGAAACAAAGCGGTTGGCAGAAAAGAAAAGTCCGAAGTATACGCTAGTAGATAAGTATGAATACGAAGGTCATCAGGTAAGCTACCATTAGATTTTATCCACATTTGACATTTAGCATCAGTTTTTTCAGGTTTCAGCCAATTGTATTGCTCTACTGGTCTTGTTTCTATCGGTTTTTCAGATAAAAACTTACCGCGAATTTCCTCTGGAATAGACTCTTGGTTGTCAAAAATGAAATCTGTATATGACTTTAATTCGTCTGGTCCAGGCACCTGTGGCATAACATCTTGATGATCAAAGCCCTGCTCTTGCTGCTGAAATGAGGCGGTCATATAAAAAATAGCCTGACCATTTTGAATAGCGTTTACACGTCGAGTATTAAAACTACGGCCATCACGTATGTTTTCTACCTGGTAAACCACGGGTTTAGTAGCGTCCCCTGGCCTGAGAAAATATGAATGTAATGAATGAACGTTATGGGTTGCTGCCACAGTTTCTTGCGCTGCTGACAATGCCTGTCCCATAACTTGACCACCAAATAAAGCTTTAAAGCCTAAATCTTGGCTTTCTCCGCGGTAAATTCCTTGCTCTATTACTTCTAATTTTAACAACGCAGAAAGATCGTTTAACACCTGACTCATAAAAATATTCACTCTAATTAACCGTGACTAATTAACCGTATTATAACCTGCTATGGCTTTAAAAATAACGTAATAAATCTTTAAACCTATACTTTTGACAGAACATCAGTAACAAACCATCTAAACTTAGCGATAAAGTAGGTGGCAAAAAATAGCATTAACTGTTGATCTTAACAAAGATCTAAGTTATGTTGCTAGCATCAGACGTATTGTATGAAATTACTACGCATAATTAACGTTGAAAAGAGGCCATTGTGCACGCAGTTCTTGAACGAGAAGTATTACTAGAAAGACGCCAATATATCCCTGAGCAATCTAACTTGTGGGATAAACTGTCGCTTGCGCAAAAATTTGCCACAAGCAGTTTAACCCAGTTCGGCTATGACCTTTCTTTTATTCGTGGTAGTAAATCAGGTAATATCGCAATTTTGTTGTGCGATAGCAATGCAGCAACAATCTCTGATGATGGTGAAATTAATACCTCACCAAATATTATCGTTAGACCTTAGATAAATCGTTATTCAAATTCCGAAAAGCCGCTAATAATAGCGGCTTTTTTTATTGTTATTGGAAATGGTAAGAAGATACTTTATAACCTTGGTTTAATAAATTAACTCACCTAACCATAATAACTCTTCTAGTTACTATATCTTAGTTCCACTGCCCTCACTCAATCGAGAAAGAAAAACGTATGGGTCAATATCTTGGATGCTTGGTGAATTAATCGAAAAATTTACCTTAACCGAAAAATCTCCCAGGTTAGCAAAAAACCGAGTTTTTATTGCCTGCTTTATTCGAGTAAATTTAATTAATACCTGCTCTGGCGTTTGATGTGGACATAAAAACAAGTACTCGCCAGCACTAATAACGCCTGCATAGTCTTCCTCATCAATATTTTCATTAATAATAATAGCTATCACTTGACTGACATCGGTTAAAATTTTCCGATTAAAACGGAAACTGAGGTCTTGCCAGTTTTCAACTTTTAAATATGCTACAGAAATATTATATTGATACTTTCTTGCCATTTTATATTGCTGTTTATACCAACGCTTAGTTTGAACGGGTTGTGCTAACTGGTTTTTAGGTAACTCTATTTCATCGTAGCTACGATGAAGTTTTTGACGGTGCACTTGAAAACGACAATAAATTATAAAAATTACGCTGCAACTTAATATTGCACTTAGCAATATAATCAACATTCTTTGTTGATTATATTTTTCACTAAACTCCAAACTCAATTGACTTTGTTCAACCAAATTCAAGGCCAAATTTTTTGCTTTATTACGTGTTGATGTTGCAGTAGAAACGAATGAATTTTTTACACTAATATTTGGATATAACCCTTGATACAAGGCCAAGTAATGCTTTTGTGCTTCGGTGGCCTGCTCAAATTGCTTTTGCGCACTGTAATATTCTGTTAGCAATAAAAACAATTCTATTTGTTGTGGTGATAATACTAAATTTTCGGCGACAGATTCAGCTGTCAGCAATATAGAATCAGCTTCTTCATGCTCACCTAATGCATACATAACTTTTACTAAGGCAATTTGTGTTGATAATTTAACCCGTACTAAATTATGCTGATTAAACACTGCTTGGGCATGAAGTAAACGCGCTTTTGCCGGCCTAAATTGCTGTTGTTTATATAGTACTTGCCCTAAACCAAGCTCTGCATAGGCTTCTCGAATATTGAGTTTATATTGCTTGGCGAATTGTAACGACTGCCAAAAAGCATTATAGGCGTCATCATATTGCTGTAATTGATAATAGGCATTTGCGACTAAATGATAGCTTCGAGCAATACCTTCTGTTCTCGACATATCTGTACGTAATTTTAAAACGCGATTAAGCAGTTCAACAGCATTGTCATATTCTGATAAATAAAAATGCGCTTCTGCAATAATTTCTAATAAGGTGATCTGATCGACATTTTGTTGGTTTTGGCTCAGTAGGCGTTCAACTTTACTCAACTCTTTTACTGCTCGGCCATAATCAGCACTTAGGGCATAGGCCACAACAGAATAAGCAAGTGCCTGCAAATGATAATTCATATTATTTGCTTGCTCAGCCAACCTTGCTGCTTTTTGAGAGGTATCTCTTAGCTGAATGTATTCACCTTGCGCATAATAGCCGCGCGCAATTTTCAATAATAGATCTAGTTGTATAACCACATCAGTTTTATTTGTTTCACTACCATATTGAGCAAATTGAAATGCCACGACCAAATTGCCGCGATTAAAGGCAACATCCGACAATAAGGAAAAGGCTCTCGCAATCATATTTTGACTATACTGGCTACGGTTGCTTATAACGGCTTGAGCAATATCGACAACATCTTGGGTAATCAATAATTCTTTATCTTGAAGATAGTAAGTTTTAAGCAATTGTTGATAGTTTTTATCACCGCTAACCGAATCCGCTTTAGCGGTAAGGGTGATAAAAAAACTTATTAAAATACCCAGCAGCACTCGCTTCATTGCAGGTTTATTTCCATATTGTAGGTAAAGACAGTTTATCTTTTAGGGTTAAAGTTAATTAAATATAAAGTAGTTTAATTGTAAAACAGCTTTTTTGCTTGATTCGCAAAACCTAGAGCGGCCATAAAATAGTCTGTAAAAACAGGCTTAGCTAACGATTTAAATATCAAAATCCTACTGTAAAAGTCATTTAGTAAAAACAACAACTACGAATAAATCACTTACTATTTAATATGTTAACGCAAATTTCATACTGAGCATATTAAAAGTAGTTTACAAATGAAATACTTTGCCTATAATCGGTGTTGAGCTTCTAAAGCTCGACAAGGGCAAATCCAGTGAAAACTGGAGACGCAAAGTTACCGATCTAAGGGGAAACCTATGATAGCGGAACTGCCAAATTTAGATATAGTGGGGGCTTATCTTAATTTATCGGTTCGCCATTATAATCTCTGGTAACTTTGCGTGCCATCCTTTGTTCCTGCACTAAATCATACCAAACACACTAAAATTCATAGCAAAAATTAATTTGGTGTTATTTCTAATAACGCTTTCTGTTCAACCTTTTTATCTGCAACATATTCAATAATCACTGTTTCTAACATGGAAAGGGGCATTGAACCATTTTTCAAAATTTGATCGTGAAACTCTCTTAAATCAAATGTTTCACCTAAAGCTTTCTCAGCCATTTTACGTAGCTTTTTAATGGTTAATTCACCCATTTTATAAGACAACGCTTGGCCAGGCCATGAGATATAACGGTCAATTTCAGTCTTTACGTTATGCAGTGATAATGCCGTATTATCTGCTAAATAATTCATCGCTCGCTCACGACTCCAACCTTTTGCATGCATGCCGGTATCAACCACTAGTCGGCAAGCTCGCCACATTTCATAGGTTAACCGACCAAAATCACTATAAGGATTTTGATAAAATCCGGCCTCTAAACCTAAGTATTCAGAGTAAAGTCCCCAACCTTCGCCAAACGCCGAAATGTAAGTATTATTTCTAAACTTAGGAACATTCTCCATTTCTCGAGCAATGGAACCTTGTAAATGATGACCTGGCACTGCCTCATGCAAAGTTAACGCCTCTAAAACGTATAATGGACGACGATCTAGGCGATAGGTATTTACCCAATAGTTGCCTGCCTGATCATCGCGTGAGGGGCCAGAATATCGTCCTGTGGTGTATTTAGGCGCAATATTGGCTGGTACTTCAATAACGCCATAAGGTGTACGAGGTAAGGTTTTAAATAATTTAGGTAATTGAGCGTCCATCTTTTTGGCTATAAAGGATGCTTCTTTTAGTAAACCTTCAGGGCTTGTCGCATAAAACTGTTTATCGGTACGCAAAAAATGAACAAAATCAGCAAAACTACCTGTAAAGCCTAATTGCTTAATAATAGTGTCCATTTCAAGCCTGATCCTCTGTACTTCTGCTAAACCTGTGTTATGTACTTCATCAACTGAAATGGGCAAAGTAGTATAATGCTGCAACCTGTTGAAATAATAACTGTCGCCATTAGGTAAAGAGCTGGCAGCGATATTCGTTCTCGCATTTGGCTGGTAACGATGCAACATATAATCAAAGTATTTTTGATAGCTTGGCATAACAACCTGTAAAATTGTCTTAGTGGCTTGTGCCTGTAAGTCTGATTTAAGTGCTTGAGAAAAATACTCAGGCATGACTAAAAATGGTTGATAATAAATGCTTGACGCTGCATCAGTTTGTATAAAAGCTTTAATCGACTCTTCAAAACCTTGTAATACAATTTTAGGTTGTGTTATTTCCTCTTCAATGCCCTTATCCATCCAATACATTTGTTGCGAAAAATATGTTGGCAACGCATTTAGTCGAGCGAGATAGTCACGATAATCTTGTTCTGTTTTAAAGCTGACTTGGCTTTTAATGCGACTGATCCAAACATGAAAGCCTGACTCTGCTGTTAGCGGCATGTAATGCTCTTTGTTGGTATAACTATCAAGTTGATTCTTCATGGTATACAACAATACAGCGTGATTGATTTTCTCACTCTGATTAAGCTTTTGAGCTGAAATCAGTGCTAAACGTTGATAAATAGCAAACAAAGCTTGATGCTGTTGTTTGAGTGTATTGGGGGATAAATCAGGTAATTGGCTGTTAGTCTCGCCAGCAATATCTTGATTAAACGGACTTTGCTGCTCTTTAAAGTGCTGGTAGTCTTTAATTACCTGCTCAAGATCATGGCTCACTGATGCCACTTTAAGCGTAGGAGACTGACAAGATATAATAAAAAATAGTACAAAAATCGTGATTGAAAACACTTTCATGACAAAATCTCAAATATTAATTTAAATAGAAAACGCAGTAATTAAATACCATAACAAAAGATAAGTATTTATAAAGATAATATTTATCTCACACAATAATTTTACAGTTACGCACTTTTGTGCCTGCCATTTCAAGCGACAGAGTTATTCCACTCAAAGATTAGTTACTCAGCCACATGGTTCCAAACTTAAACTTTGTATTAAAATCATTGCAGACAAGTTATGGACTCAAGAGACACAATGCTTGGTAAATTTAGAACGAAGTAAAATGTTAGCGCCAAAAGTCGTTATTACATTGCTAAATCAATAACACAGCTGATCTGCATTTATCGGTGCGAAAACAGAAAGATAGCTTAGAAGTTGCAGTGTTTTGACAGTTTTAGCGCTATTTTTAATACTATTTAATGTAGCACTTTCACTCAAATTATTAGAGAATAGCGCAACAGCTATTATTAGCGAATACCGTAGGTGAAAGGTTGGAATAGTGAAGTACCATGATTCCATAGAACAAGCAGAACAAAAAATGCACGCCGCCATAAAACAATTGCAGTTATGGCATATACCTGCGACGCCTATTAATTACGCGGTAAGTTACGGCTATCTTAATAAACACTCAAAACTGCTTAATGCCACGATTGAAAAACAGTTAGCCACCGGCAAAAAACTTGATAACTTCTTTTTAGAAGAAGTATATAAACAATATGTTTTAGGGCAAAGCGCCTTTAGAGGCGAGTTAATTGACGATCTCGATGAAGTATTAATCGACTTGCAAGCCAACAGTAAAAAATCTTCCCTTTGCACAAGGCGTCTAATGACTCAATTAGACAATAATATTGCCAGTTTAAAGTCTACTGATAAACACGAAATATTGACCGCAATTAAACAAATACGCCAAACGACTCAGCACTTCAAACTTGAACAAGAAAAACTCGCTGAGCAACTTCTCTTGTCACAAAAATCAACAGAAGTATTACGTTCAGAATTAGACGATGTAAAAAAAGAAATTTATTTAGACCCTTTAACCGGACTATATAATCGTAAAGCCATGACGAAGCATTTAGAGCTTTGGTTGTCTGATGATCCAAATAAACAGGTCGCGGCAATCGTTATTAATATTGATCAATTTTCTCAGATGAATGCAAGCTTAGGTCCCTTAATCAGCGATGTATTACTGAAAAAAATAGCCCAAAAAGTCAGTAATTATGTTGATGAAAGTGGCTTGCCAATACGATCTGGCGGTGATGAGTTTTTGATATTACTACCTGATGTTAAGCGTATGATTGCTGGAGAGGTTGCTGAAAAAATTCGACAAAGCGTAGAGAAATTAAGATTTATCACCAGCAAATCAGGTACTCGTTTACCACAAATAACCCTCAGTATTGGTGTTAGCGATTATAATGTCGCTACAAGTGCTAATAATATTATAAACCAAACTCGTGCACTGCTTAGCGATAATACTAATAGCCAAACGAATCATGTTAAAGTTGCTAATAATTAGGTCATTAACTTCTTATAAGCTCATTAACTAATACCTGCAAATTTTTTTCTGAAAATACTTTTATACCGTTTGCTCGCAAAACTGCAGTCGTAACACCTTGCCCTGCTATTTTCTGTTGACTAAACTCACCATTATAGATATTTGAACTACCACATGACGGACTAGACTCTTTGAGCAAGGCATAACGAATACTATGTTTTTGGCAAAGTAATAACGCCTGATTTTCCCCAGCTTGAAAAGCGCCTGTTACATCCTGAGCTGTAATCGTTTTAACCCTTATTTTTTCGCCAATAACTTGAATCTCTGCCGGTGCTCTTGGTGTACTTAATCCTCCGGCTAGTTCAGGACAAATAACCACTAAGCGATTTTCCTCTTTCCAGCGCTTAAGCGTAGAATTAACTAATAGATTGTCACCACCGTCATATCTAACTTTATTGCCTAAGAAACAACTACTGATTAGAATTTTTTCCATCACTTTGCGTCACTTCCTGTCAATTTTCATTAAATAATAGGCTATTAATGAGTAAGCTCATTAATAGCCACGTCGATGTTAAATAATGACTTAACCTAAAATCAATCTAGGACTAAACCGGTTGCACTTTATGATAAAAGCAGCTTAATCTCCTGTAATCCTTGCATATCCTGATCTGTAAGACACTCAAGCCAACAAGCATGACTATATTCTTCGAAGTTTAATAAAAACTCATATACGCCAAACTTTATTCTTAAACCATACAGGTCAGCACCCTGTAACACCTCTAATACTTTTGCAGCTGTACTTAGTAAAAGGTGATCAATAATTGCCGCTTTATCATCCATTGTCCAATCAAGATTAAAGCTCAATTGTAATGTTGTTGAGTTTATTTCCTCGACGTTAATAATTTCTATATTATTTGTTAATGGCATACGACTTTCTTCTTAGTTTACGTAAATGAAAATAATTGTTTAAAACGTGTGCTAGGGCAGAAAAATATTGGATAATTTTTCATACCGATACGATCCTAAAAAAAGCAACGACAACAGTATACTTTTTACATATAATCAAGTGAGGATCCTTTAAAAATTTTACCAAAGAGAGATAATATCTATGAAAAAACTTACTTTAGCCGTTGCTGCTACTCTTATGATGGCTTCACCTGCATTCGCTGGCGACGCAGCTGCCGGTAAAGCTAAATCTGCTATGTGTGCAGCTTGTCACGGTGCTGCTGGTATTTCCGCTGTTCCTATGTATCCAAATCTTGCTGGCCAGAAAGAAGCTTATTTGGCTAAACAATTAAAAGATTTTAAATCGGGCAACCGTAAAGATCCAGTAATGGCGCCAATGGCTATGGCATTATCTGAAGAAGATATTGCAAACATCTCAGCATATTACGCAGGCCTTAAATAACCTTAATCCGTTATTTTAAAAAAAAGCGCTATTAGGCGCTTTTTTTGTCTCTATTTATTATTAAACTTGCTAGCTTTGATGCTGTTTAATCAAAGATAGAAACGGTTCACCATAACGTGCGAGTTTGGTGTCACCAATACCACTGACATTGAGCATTTGCCTTGAAGTTAAAGGTTTTACTCGTGCTAACTCAGATAATGTTGCATCGTTGAAAACGATAAACGGCGCTATATCTTCAAGCCGAGCTATTTCTTTACGTAACGATCTCAGCTTAGCAAATAATGCTCTATCATAAACTTTTTCACGTTTATTACGTTGCCAATAGCTGGCTTTTTGTAAGCGAGGCGCGGCCAACATCAGCGGCTGCTTTCCTTTCAGAACAACACCGGCCGCTTGTGTAAGACATAAGTTAGACTGGGCTGCGATATCTTGTTGTAAATAACCTAAATGAATTAATTGCCGCACGATTGAAAACCAATAACCGGGCGTTTTGTCTCTGCCGATGCCAAAAGTCGAGACTTTATCATGACCAAATTGGATGATTTTCTCATTGTGTTCAGCACGTAAAACCGCGACGACATGCTCAACATCACCATTTTCCTCGATACGATAAACACAAGACAGTACTTTTTGCGCTGCCTGAGTCGCATCAAATTGACTCGGTGGGTCTAAGCAAATATCACAGTTACCACAACTTTTTTCAGTAAACTCTGCAAAGTAATTTAATACCACTCTACGTCGACAAGTTTGCGCATCAACAAAGCCTCGCATCGCTTGAAAACGCTGTAATTCAACATTAACGCGTTGTTCGTTTTCACCTTCCCCTATACGTTTACTTATGCGTTCAGCATCTTTTTCATCATAAAGAAAAAGCGCTTCTGCCGGTAAACCATCTCGGCCTGCACGGCCTATTTCTTGGTAGTACGACTCTAGTGTTCTTGGTGGCTCATAATGAATAACAAAACGCACGTTGGATTTATTAATACCGAGCCCAAAAGCCACAGTTGCCACAACAATTTGCACATCATCTTTAGCAAATTTATCTTGAATAATATTACGAATTTCAGACTCTAACCCGGCATGATAAGCCGCACAATTGATACCCGTTTCTGCTAAGCGTTTTGCTAGCTTTTCAACCTGCCAGCGACTATTGCAATAAATAATGCCGCATTCATCTTTGCGCTTGTTGATATAACCAATAATTTGTTGCTCTCCCTGATATTTCTCAGCCAAGGTAAAGCGAATATTAGGCCGATCAAAGCTATCAAGGTGAATATAAGGGTCATGCAAGGCTAATTGTTGCAAAATATCTCGTCGAGTTGTCACATCCGCAGTTGCGGTTAGTGCCATAACAGGTACATGAGGGAAATTATGCTTTAGTAAATGTAATTGCGTGTATGCCGGGCGAAAGTCGTGCCCCCATTGCGATATACAGTGAGCTTCATCAATAGCAAAAAGACTGATTTGTAGTTGCGATAAACCTTGAATAAAATAATAATTTTTTAAACGTTCAGGGGCGACATAAAGTAGCTTTATTTCACCTTGGCCTAAGCGTCGAAAAATATCATTTATGGTCTCAGTATCAAGTGACGAATTAACATAAGCGGCTGAAATACCTTGTCTAACTAAACCATCCACTTGATCTTTCATTAACGCGATTAATGGCGAAACAACAATAGTAACACCGGGCATTAAGGTTGCTGGCAACTGATAGCACATTGATTTTCCGCCGCCTGTTGGCATTAACACTAAGCTATCTCGGCCCTGCAGCGCATGATTAATAATTTCTTCTTGGCCAGAACGAAACGCCTGATAACCAAAATGATGTTTCAGTGCTTCAATTAATGTCGTGGGGGAAATGGCTTGCAACAGACAATCTTCATTGGATGAAATCAACCAACATTTTACCGTAGTAACGCCTTTGTGCGGAGATTTATTTTCAATATAGTGGAAATTTCATTGTTATTTCTAGCTTATCAAAACAAAAAAAGCGCGTTTACGAGATTAGGTTAAAAATTTGTACAGATGACTTAAGATGAAAAGTACCCTAAAACTTGAATATAAAACGCTATATTCAAGTAAAAATCACTTCTACCTTTGCACTTGTCGATAGGTTGTTTAAATGATTAATGCTATTATTAGCATTCTTTAGCAATCCTAGCCTGCAAGTTTATTCCATGCCAACGACTGAAAAAACGGCCCTACGTGGTGGTATTATTTTCGCTATTAGTGCCTATACAATGTGGGGTATTGCCCCATTATATTTTAAACTGATAGATCATATTAATGCGGATGAAATTCTAGTACATCGTATTGTCTGGTCTACTGTTTTATTACTGTTGATTGTGTTGCTCACCAAAAGGTGGCGCAATTTTGTTGATACTATTTCACAGCCTAAAATAGTGATGCAGCTAACAATATCTGCAACATTTTTAGCGGTAAATTGGTTTATGTTCATTTGGGCGGTCAACAATGATCATTTACTAGATGCCAGCTTAGGCTATTACATTAATCCACTTTTCAGTGTCGCATTAGGGGTTATATTTTTAGGTGAACGCTTAAGGCCTTGGCAGCTATTTGCTGTTGGATTAGCGTTTGTAGGAGTTATGATTCAACTCTTTATGGTTGGATCGCTACCGATGATTTCTTTAGCATTAGCCGCCACTTTTGGTACTTATGGCTTATTGCGAAAAAAAATGCCTTTAGACTCATTCGTAGGCTTACTTATAGAATCTCTTATGATGCTACCAATAGCCTTAATTTATTGGTTATTGTTTTTAAAAACTAGTACCACCAATATGTTAGACAACGTCATGTCATTAAATATGCTCTTGGTTTGTGCTGGTATTGTCACAACAGCTCCTTTGCTATGCTTTACCGCAGCCACAAAACGCATGACTTTATCTGCGTTAGGGTTTTTCCAGTACATTGGCCCAAGTATTATGTTTATCTTGGCAACATTTTATTATCAAGAGCCATTATATTTTGCCAAATTGATCACATTTGCCTGTCTCTGGACCGCCTTGGCAATATTCAGTTTTGATTCAGTAAAGGCTAGAAAACAAGCAAGAAAAATAGTAATACCTTAGCGATAGTCGAGTTAAGAAGCCTGTTATGTGCTGGTCTCGCTCAGGCCTCCTGTCTATTGAGGCATTAGTACATTCTTGCGCGTTAACGAACAATCAGTTTTTTTGTTTCAGACTTAACCTATGTACTTACATCCATGTAAGTACATGCCTCTCGACATTAATATGCCCTTATAAAATTTATTACAGTGTTTCTAAATTTGCATAAGCAACCACTAGCCATTTACAACCAACATCAGCAAAATTCACTTGAATGCGGCTTTGTGGACCACTACCTTCGTAGTTTAATACCACACCATCACCAAACTTTTTATGGCGAACATTTTGGCCTAATTTAAAACCTGAATTACCAAAGGTCTCTAAGGTTAGAGCTGATGAAAACTTCCCAGTGGTTACTGGCTTCTTCACTTGATTTTGCATGCGTATTTCTTCCGTACAGGCTTCTGGTAGCTCTCTTAAAAAGCGACTTGCCTTGTGATTTTTTTCCTGTCCATACAATCGACGACTTTCTGCATGGCATAAATATAACTTCTGCATGGCGCGTGTCATGCCGACATAACATAAACGTCGCTCTTCTTCTAAACGACTAATATCTTCAACCGACTGCTGCGAAGGGAACATGCCTTCTTCTAATCCAGCAATAAAAACCAGTGGAAACTCTAATCCTTTAGCCGAATGCATGGTCATTAACTGCACAGCAGATTCAAAATCATCGGCTTGCGATTCACCTGATTCTAGAGCTGCATGAGTTAAAAATGCTGTCAGTGGGCTTTGCTCTTCTTCAAGTTCTGGATCCACCTCGAAGGTTTGACAAGCCGTTACCAGCTCATTTAAGTTTTCTATACGGGCTTCAGCACGTTCACCTTTTTCGGCTTGATACATTGCCTTTAGACCTGAGTGCTGAATCACATAGTTTGCTTGCTGATCAAGATTCAACTGGCTTGAGTCATCTTCTAATTGATCAATAACATTAATAAATTGCTGAATAACCTTGGCACTACGACCTTTAAGTTCCTTATTCTGAACCATATGCTGACATGCTTGCCACAAAGTACATTCCAAGCTTCTAGCACCATCGCGCACTAAACTCAGTGTTTGATTGCCAATACCACGGGTTGGCGTATTAATAATTCGCTCAAATGCTGCATCGTCATCACGGTTGTTTAATAAACGTAAGTAAGCCAGCGCATCTTTAATTTCTTGACGTTCAAAAAATCGTAAACCACCATAAATTTTGTAAGGTAATTTCGCTTGAATTAACGCTTCTTCCATTAAGCGTGATTGCGCATTACTACGATATAAAATAGCAACATCATCCAGTGAACCGTCTTTATTTCGCCAGTCAGCAATACGTCCGGCAATAAATCGCGCTTCGTCAATTTCATTAAATGCGGTATAAATGGAGATTTTTTCGCCAGCATCGTCTTCGGTCCATAAATCTTTACCTAAACGATTGTTATTGTTTCCAATAAGCTGATTTGCTGCATTAAGAATATTGGCAGATGAGCGATAATTTTGCTCAAGTTTAATCGTTTTTGCGCTATCAAAATCTTGTAAAAAGCGTTGAATATTTTCAATTTTTGCGCCACGCCAGCCATAAATAGATTGGTCATCGTCACCAACAATCATGACATTGCCGCTTTTCTTGCCTAACAAGTTTAACCAAGCATATTGAATAGCGTTAGTATCTTGAAATTCATCGACTAACACATGGGCAAAGCGTTGCTGATAATGGGCTAACAACTCAGGATTATTTAACCAAAGCTCATGAGCTCGCAGTAATAGTTCAGCGAAGTCGACTAAGCCTGCACGATCACAAGTGTCTTGGTAAACCCGATACACTTTAACAAAAGTTTCTTCGGTAACATCATGTTGGGTATCAATATGCTGTGGGCGTAAGCCCTCATCTTTTTTACCATTGATATACCATAGAAATTGCTTGGGTGGCCAACGTTTTTCATCAAGTTCTAATGAGCGAACAATACGTTTAACCATACGAAGTTGGTCATCAGAATCAAGCACTTGGAAGGTCTGTGGCAACTTGGCTTCTTGAAAATGCATGCGCAATAAACGATGCGCTAAACCGTGGAAAGTGCCAACCCACATCCCGTGCACATTGCCGTCTACAGTTTGCTCAACGCGGGCTCGCATTTCTGCCGCAGCTTTATTGGTAAAGGTAACGGCTAAGATACTATGGGGTGATGCTTGCTCAACCTTCATTAACCAGGCAATACGCTGCACTAAAACTCGCGTTTTACCACTTCCTGCGCCGGCAAGTACCAACATATTTTGTAGTGGTGCGGCGACAACATCTCGTTGTTTATCGTTCAACGATTCAAGTAATTCAGAAACATCCATAGCAAGGTAAAATCAAAAACAAAAATATGCCGCTATCATAACAAGTTCAGCACTATTTTGATAACGCTATCCTTATTCCAAGTAAGCAATTAAATTATATCAAGGATGGGTTTTTCAATTTAAATAAACAAGTATAAAATTTAGGGCAATATTTTTGCGAGTTGCTCAATATTATCAAGCGCAAGGGTGGGTAGTATTTTCAAAGGTTTACCGACTTTATATGGGTTTAACCAAGCCGTTTGACAGCCAGCATTAATAGCGCCAAACACATCATTTTTACCACAGTCACCAACATGGAGTAGCTGCGAAGAGCGAAGTTGTAAAGCCATACAAGCTTTATCAAACATATCGCGGTCAGGTTTTAATTTATGCTCAGTAGAGGCATTAAAGTGTGCGCTAAAATACTTGGCGATCCCGATTTTGTTCGTATCAACATTACCGTTAGTGATCGCCACCAATGGCACTCTGCGCTTCAGATAGCTTAAAAGATCGTGAGTTTGTTGCGGCAAAGTGAAATTACTGCGCTGCTCAACAAAATAACCTAACGCCAAATCGGCAACTGACTGGGCATCAGTACTCGGTAAACCTAGCGAAAGTGCCCCTAGGTAATAGCTTTTTTCTCGCAACAGGCCAATGTCATGCTTGAGCATAGGAGTTTGTGCAATAACTTGCTGACGAAAAGGCCACCAAAAACGAAAATCAAAAGTGTATAAACTACTATCAAGACCATAATCGCTGAAAATGCGTTTAAAATAAATGATCATCTGCGCATCGGTCGCCAACATGATCGGTTGGTTACTATATAAAGTGTCATCTAAATCAAAGCTAATGGCATCAAAAGGCAATAGTCTGCGATAAAATCTCACAATGTTTTCACCTAGAAAAGATGTTGATGTAAAAGTTTTGCTACCAATTTTTTAAATTGGCTTAATAATAAAGTATCCATACGTGGATCAAAATGTTTAGCATCTTGGCTACTAATCGCTAAAAAACCAACATCTTCTTGATTATGAGTAAGTCGCACTAAAACTACTGAACCTGTAGAAGGTTCAGCAAATATTAATTCTTGTTCGCTTTGTTGTAAGCGCCCAAAGTAATAGTCATCTTTACTTAATCGATTTTCAATGATTTCAGCGCAATCATGACTGATTAAAGAACTATGCTTAATATCTGTTGGCTTTACTAACCATAATTTCAAAGCGTCTAATGACAATAATTGAGTGGTTGCCTGATGCAAACAATCAAGTAATTCTGCTGCGGTCGTGCAATCAAGTAAGCGAAGATATAGGTCGCTATATAAAGTAAACAATTGCTCATTTTGATTTGCTATCACCATTAATTGGGTGATTTCTTCTTCCAAATTGTGAATTTTTTGGCGCTGCTGTGACAATTGGCGCTCAACTAAAGAGATAGTGCCACGTTGATGATCAGGTAGCCTCAAGCTAGTTACAAACTCAGCTTGACGATTAAAAAACTCAGGATACTCTTGCAGATAGCTAACGATTAATTCATCAGTTAATTTTATTTTGTCATCTGACATTAGGTTTTGATCACTTGATTGCATAGATTTATTTTTGTCTTGATTCATAAGTTTATTTGCCCATCGAACACATGCACGGCGGGACCTGTCATTTTGACTGAATTTCCAGGGCCTTTCCAAAAAATTTTCAATTGCCCCCCAGGTAAATCGACTAACACTTGTCGATTCAATTTCTTCTGCATTTGGCCGACAACAACCGCTGCACAGGCGCCACTACCACAGGCCAGTGTTTCAGCTGCGCCTCGTTCATAAACACGTAGTTTAATATATTCGGGTGACACTACTTCCATAAAACTAATATTTGCTTGTTGAGGAAAACGTTCATGCAGTGACAAAGCTTCGCCCAACACGGCTACTGGCGCTGCTTTAACATCATCTACCGTTAAAACACAGTGCGGATTACCCATTGAAACCACGCCACAAAGTACGGTTTCGTCTTCACTACGTAGAATATAAGTGCCTTCGGCTTTTTGCGCGGTAAACGGAATTTTCGCCGGCTCAAATTGCGGTACCGGCATATTGACCGAAACATTACCGTCGCGCTCAATAAATAAGGTCATTTTGCCCGATTGCGTTGAAACCTTAATTTTATGTTTATTAGTTAAGCCTTTTAAGCGCACAAATTTTGCAAAGCAACGCGCACCATTACCACATTGCCCCACTTCACTGCCATCGGCGTTAAAAATGCGGTAATGAAAGTCTAAATCAGGATCATACGGAGGTTCAACAACCAGCACTTGATCAAAGCCAACACCAAAATTTCTATCGGCGAGTAGCTTGATTTGCTCATTCGACAAAAAAACATTTTGTGTCACGTTATCAAGCACGAGGAAGTCGTTACCTAAACCGTGCATTTTAGAAAAATTTACTAACATCTACACCTAATCTCACACTATAAAGGTAACAAGCTTTCACCTTGCCACAATTGGCTTAAGGTTTCGCGTTTTCTAACTAAATAACTCTCACTGCCGTCAACCATAACTTCAGCGGCACGTGGTCGACTATTGTAATTTGAACTCATGGTAAAGCCATAAGCACCGGCACTGCGAATAGCAAGCAAATCGCCGGGACTTATCGCCAACGTGCGATCCTTACCTAGAAAATCTCCAGTTTCACATATGGGGCCAACCACATCGTATTGCGCACTGGCCACATCATCACGTTGCTCAACAGGAATAATAGCTTGCCAAGCTTGATATAATGCCGGTCTTATCAAATCATTCATTGCCGCATCAACAATGGCAAAATTACGGTCTTCACTCACTTTGATGTATTCAACTTCAGTTACTAAAACACCCGCATTAGCCATCACAGCTCGGCCAGGTTCATAAATAAGTGTTAGATCACGACCAATTAACTTCTGTGCAATAGCTTCAGCGTATTCTTTAGGATGAGGTGGTTGTTCATCATCGTAACAAACACCCAAACCACCACCAACATCGATATGCGAGAGTACAATACCTTGTTCGGCTAGTTCATCCACTAACTTTAACACCCGATCTAGGGCATCTAAAAACGGTAAAATCTCGGTTAACTGTGAACCAATATGACAATCAACACCTTGAATATTGATATGCGATAATGTCATCGCATATTGATAGAGCTTAGGTGCTTGCTCAATGCTGATACCAAATTTATTTTCTTTTAAACCGGTTGAAATATAAGGATGTGTGCCGGCATCAACATCAGGATTTACTCGCAATGAAATAGGCGCAATTTTATTTAGTCCTTGCGCAACCGATTGAATACGAGCTAATTCTGCTGCCGATTCAACATTAAAGCAGTAAATATCAAGGTTTAGTGCGTAAGCAATTTCGTCTGAGGTTTTACCCACGCCTGAAAAAACCACTTTTTTCGGATCGCCGCCGGCTTCAATAACCCGCATCAACTCGCCTTTAGAGACAATATCAAAGCCCGAACCTAGGCGGGCCATAACATTTAGCACAGCTAAATTACTATTGGCTTTAACGGCATAACAAACAAGATGTGGTCGCTCTCCAGCCGCTTGGTCAAAAGCATGCCAATGGCGCTCAATTGTGGCTCGAGAATATATATAAAGCGGTGTACCGTATTGCTTTGCTAATTCAGAGACCGGACATTGTTCGGCGTATAATGAATGTTGTTTACGATTAAAAAAGTCCAATGCCGTTCTTCCTAATGTTCTAAACTGGTTTTATCAGTGATTTTATCAGTTTCTTGGCTTGTTTTCGGTAAGTTCTCTTGCTGTTGTTCAGGAGTTTGGTATAAAGGACCTTTAATGCCACAGCCTGTTATAATTGCTAAACTAAGCAAACTGAAGAAAATAATTACAATTTGTTTACGCATAATGGATTTATTCGATTTTTTTCCCATGATAGACGTTTTATAATCCCTTGACCAACAATTACCAAGCAAAGATTAAACAATCTTAAAGCGTAGGTATAAAGGAACAGTTAATGAATGATAGTCAATACAATTTAGCCGCAGAAAACATCTTACTTGCGGTAGAAGAAGCCATCGAAAATTGCGGTTACGATATCGATTATGAAGGTGTTGGTGGAATGTTAACCCTCACATTTAAAAATGCCAGTAAAATCATCATTAACAAGCAAGCGCCCTTGCATGAAATTTGGGTAGCAACGAAATTTAACGGCCATCACTTTCATTTCGAAAATGACCAGTGGTTTGATAAACGCGGTGGCAGTGAGCTATGGCAATTTTTATCCGACGCGGTCAGTAAACAAGCAGATGAAACCATTGCCCTTTCTGCGCAATAAATATTAATTAAGGTAATTTAAATGACGCATCAAACCGTACGAATTGCAACGCGAAAAAGTGCCCTAGCACTGTGGCAAGCAGAATATGTTAAGGCGCAACTTGAACATTTTCATCCGAACATCAATGTTGAATTAGTGCCAATGACCACCAAAGGTGACATTATTCTCGATACGCCGCTCGCAAAAGTAGGCGGCAAAGGCTTGTTTGTTAAAGAACTTGAAGTAGCCATGTTAGAAAATCGTGCTGATATTGCCGTGCATTCCATGAAAGACGTGCCAGTTGAGTTTCCAGAAGGTTTAGGCTTAGAAATTATCTGCCCGCGCGAAGACCCCCGTGATGCTTTTGTCTCTAATACCATTAATAGTTTGGCCGACTTACCTCAAGGCGCAGTGGTGGGTACTTCAAGTTTACGTCGTCAATGTCAAATTAAAGCCATGCGCCCCGATTTAACAATTCGCGATCTGCGTGGCAACGTAAACACCCGCCTTAAGAAGCTCGACAATGGTGAATATGACGCGATTATTTTAGCCGCAGCTGGCCTTATTCGCTTAGCAATGCCAGAACGCATTCGCGAATATATTGCTCCAGAGGTTATGTTACCGGCAAATGGGCAAGGTGCTGTTGGCATCGAATGTCGCGATGATGATACCACTATCAAAGCATTATTAGCTCCACTAGGTTGTGAGGAAACGCGTATTCGTGTTATCGCTGAACGTGCCATGAATCGTGCCCTTGAAGGTGGTTGTCAGGTCCCTATTGGCAGTTATGCCGTACTTGAAAATCAACAAATTTACTTACGTGGCTTAGTTGGAGCTATTGATGGCAGCGAAATATTAACCAGTGAAGTTCGCGGCAACATCAGTGAAGCAGAACAACTAGGTAACCAACTAGCCGAGCAACTATTGGCAAAAGGCGCTGACAAAATTCTACGCCAGGTATATGAGCAAGCATAAACTTAAGTTACTAATCACGCGCCCTGAAAAATCTGGACGCGATCTGCAAAATTGCCTGCAAGAACAGGGTTACAAGAGCTATTGCCAACCCTGTTTTGATTATCAAGATGGTGCTGATCTTGAGCAATTACAGACACTACAAAGCCAACTTACTTGCCCTATCGTGATATTTATTAGCGTTGCTGCAGTAGAGTTTGCCAACAAACTCATGCCCATATCATTATGGCCTACTCAAGAAATAATTGCGGTTGGTAGTGCGACTCAACAAGTATTGAAAACCTTGGGCGTAAGCGCTTTAGTTCCTATAAAACATGACAGCGAAGGCTTGTTAGCACTAGCGCCACTTCAAAATGTACAAGCAAAAGAAGTGATGATTGTGCGCGGTGATGGCGGTCGAGAACTTATCGCTGAAGATTTACGAAGCCGTGGTGCATCTGTGCATTATTTTGAAAGTTATCGACGCGTTTGGCGAAATTACTCACTTGATGTCATCAAAACATGGCATCAACAGCAGATAAATTGTATCTTAATCACTAGTAACGCTTTATTAGAATTCATAGTAAACTTAATAAAAGAGTCAGACAGTTACTGGCAAGAACAATGTCTGTGGGTTGTGGCGAGTAATAGAATTGCCATCAAAGCAGAAGAGATGGGTATTAGCCGAATAATAAATGCTAATGGCGCCAGTACCAAAGCCATTATTAATGCGCTTGCCTGTGACCAAGATTAAGTAATACCAAGTTATATAAACAGCATATTAACCTAATAAATTCAGTGTGCGTAGCGCCAACATGTAAGATAGGATCAGTTCATGAGCGATAAAAAAAAACCCGATCAAACAAAACCTGATGATACTTCGGCTGACAACAGCCATGTTGAAAAACAAGCAGGCTTGTCTGCTTCAATTAACATTAGCTCACCGCTAGAAACGCCTTCGAATAAATCTGCCGCAACTGAAAAAACTTCAGAACATACTCAAGACAAAGCTCAAAATAAAGTAAAGGCAGCTGCTTCAGATAACAAAAACGAAACTAAGCCATCATCGAACAACAACTCTGATAAGAGCACAGTACCTTTGAAAAATACTACTTCCACCACAGTAAATAAGTCGACTACTGCTGGGACTATAACCCCACCAGACAAAAGTACAGCAGCTAATGCCAAAAAAGGTAAAAATAAAATTTCTAAAATAGCTGTTGTTGCATTAATTATTGCCCTATTAGCTATTGCTGCCAGTGCCGGTCATTATTATTGGAGTGAACAGCAAAAAGCACAATATAGCTTGCAACTAAATGATATTGTAAAACGTCAATTAGTTGAGAATCAGCAGCAGGTAGCTCAACAAATTTTACGGAATAAACAGAGCATTGCTCAGCAGTTTTCGCAAAGTAAACAAGCCAGTGCTAATGAAATAAATGCGCTACGTAGAAGCCTAGCACAACGTGATAATCTTGAAAAAACTAACAGTGAAACTATTGCACAACTTCAACAGCAAATTGAGAGTTTAGGTAAAAATCAACCCAGTGATTGGTTGTTGCAAGAAGCGGAATATCTTATTCGAGTGGCTTCAAGAAGCTTGTGGCTAGAAAAAGAAACAGCCACCGCTATTAGTTTACTGAATGACGCTGACTTACGTATACAGGAATTAAATGACCCGCAATTTTTAGCATTACGCCAAATAATTCAGCAAGATATCGCCAAGCTACAATCACTACCTAAACTAGCAACTGATAACGTTATTTTAAAGTTGATGACACTTGATCAACAAGTCAAACAATTACCACTAGCGATCTTTGAAATTCCAGAAATTAGTGAAAATGAATCCACACTTGAGTTAACAGATAACGCTGGTGATTGGCGCGAAAACTTGGCCAAAACATGGCGTAAGTTTACTACTGAATTTTTCACTATTACCCGCAGAACAGGTAATATTGAACCTTTAATGTCGCCACAATTTCAACAAAATTTACGCGAAAATCTCAGTCTGAAATTACAAACCGCCATTTGGGCTGCAAGTAAAGCTAACAACAAAATTTATTTGCAATCGCTGAACGATATTCAGGGTTGGCTAAATGATTATTTTGATATGACAACATTGGAAAATCAAAATTTCATCAAAACTATCGACTCGTTAAAATCAGCTAAGATTAACGTTGTTTATCCAAATAAGCTTGCCGCGTTAAAAACAATCCGACAGTTATTATCAGATAATACTCAACCTGTAACATCCAATTTAAAAAACTTAAATAGTATTGAAGAAATGCCGAAAACATCTGAAGACGAGCCAACAAGCACTGAGCAAGGTGAGGATTTATAATGAAACGAATCTTATTATTGCTGACTTTATTTCTTGTTGTAGTCGTTATAACGCCGATGTTAATTGGAGAAAAAGGCTACATTTTGGTCTCAATTGGTGACTTCGCTATTGAATCAACCGTGATTACGGCGATCATAACGCTGGCTTTGTGCTTCCTCGCATTAGCACTTACCATTAAGTTTTTCCGTGGCGGAATTAGTTTTAGTTTCGCGGCTTGGAATAAAATTGCTTTTGCCAGTCGACGACGAGCACTTAAAGACTTTAACAAAGGCATTGCAGCCTATGTGTTGGGTGATTATAAACAAGCAGAACATTTATTAGCTAAATCTGCCGATGCGTCCACTTTTGAGCATATCGCTTACCTTGTTGCTGCTGATGCTGCGCAAAAACAAGCATTAAAACCAAACACTGATCACTATTTAGGCCTGCTAGAACAAACCACTAACACCTTTAAAGAAGCTGGTTTAGAAGCCGTGTTAATTAAAATAAAATTACTGATAGGTCAGCAGAATTATCAACAAGCACGCACTGTAATTGATGAATACCATAAGCATATTGGTCATGATGCACGCCTACTAAGATTAGAAATTGAATTGAGCTTAGTTGAGCAGCGTTTTGACTATGTCATAAAACAGCTGAATACGGCGCAAAAACAAAAATCTATTTCCACACAAACTATCACGCTATGGCAGCAACAAGCGTTTTATGGCGCCTTTAATAGTCAAATTAAGCAACAAGATAAAAATGCTTTGCTAGAATATTGGCAGCAACTCCCGAAGAAAATTAAACAATCAGAAACGGTTGTGCTTGCTTATTGTCAGGTGTTAGCAGAAAACCAAGTTAACGAACCCTTAGCAAAGTTATTATTACCTGTAATAAAAAAAGGTAATGCGATTAGTCTGTTAAAAGCGGTAAGAACCTTACCTATTACTCAAGACGACAGGCTTATGGCAGCAGCACAAAAACATTTGCATAGCGAGCCACATAATGCGCTTTGGCTGTCATTGGTTGCTCATTTTGCTATGGCTTCTCAACAATGGCCGCTGGCAGAAAAAGCCTTTAATAGTTTAGTTAATCTTGAAGATAAGTCCTACGATAAAGTCGATTTACTGGCTTTTTCACTCGTACTTGAACAACAAGGTCATTTAGATCGGGCCAATCAAGTACTGAGAAAAATTCACGCGTAGAAATTTGACAAATAAAGCTTAAAGCCCTATTTAATAATGGTTACACCCTAGGGGTTAAACCGCTATTAAATAGGACTCTTGTCCTTTATGCTTTTGTGTTCTTTGATAAGCACCCTTACCTTTTTTAGCCGCAATTATTTGTTGTTTAAACAACTTTGACGTTACCACAGCCGCGAAAAAATTATCTTTAATTACGCCTCGGCCAAATTCACAACCATTTTGATTTTGCAGATGTTTTTTTACTTTATTCTTAGTCATTTTATCCTACCTTTTACTTTGTTGATGAATACCCATTACTACAAATTTATTGCTTCGTAGCGAAAACGCGCAGAGTATATACTAATCAAAAAATTATACACAAATATTAAATAAAATTAATATTCCCTCCATTATGTGGGGCAGTTGTTAAAGCAAAAAAACTATGACAAAAAATAATAAGACAATAAAAATAAAGGCTATCGCCCGTCATCATGGCTTATTTATTACTTTAACCGGTGTTATAGCTTTATTCATTGTGGTGTGGCTATGCCGCTATTATTGGCAACAAGCGCGCTTTCCCTTAATGTTTATGATACTCGCTTGTTTAGTTGCTATGTTTATCGGATTACTAAAACTGACTGAACCTAGCTATAGCTTAATAGTGGCACCTGAAACATTAACTTTTCATCATCGTCTTGGTCGTTGGCAGTTTAATTGGCAGCAAATTCGTAACATACATAGCGTAACAAATACGGTTGGTATAACCCGTGAAGAGCTAAATTACGTTGGTATCAAACTAACCTCGATAGACACAATAGCAACGAGTATATCTTTGCGATTAGCAAACCGTATGATCCACGAGCAAAAGCCGCTTATTCACTATTGTATTAAGTTGCAGTTGCTGACAATGGAACAAGGAATAATAAATTTTGAGCCTTATGTTTTGAAAGATGGCAAAGTATTAAAAGGGCCATTGGCCGCTTTTTTACATCATAGTGAGGTATTGCATCAAGCACTTGGCGCGCACATATTTATTTCCGCGAGTAATTTAAATGGCTCAATTGACGACTTTGTATTTTTGGCAAACGGTTACTTAGCTAATGCAGAGTTAGACTATTATTAACTTTTGGTTTTTCGCCAACTTTATCGAATTAAAAATGCCACTACTGGCAAAGATAAAACTTAGGTTTTCTAGCAGTAACGGCAACTTTAGTTACTGCAGAGTAGGTCACTTTGATGGCGCTAATCTAAGAAAACATGGCTTTAGCTACCAGTAAGGCAATTTTATTTTCTTAATTATTATTCGAGCTATTAGCAGATAAGTAACGATACAAACCTCGATACATAAGTATTTTGCTGCAGTACTTAGTTTTGATTAACTAGCTAACCCAAACAGCCATTTATACTCATTGTTATAGACACTAAATTATAAATACAAAAAAGCACGTACTTTTGCTGAAATACGTGCTTTTTTCTTAATATATAGGCATTTGTAAATAAATTTTCCATTATTCTTAACGAATCTTTAATGCTATTTCTACGGAATTAGTCCAATCTTAAAACATATAATCGATAGTATTGGTTTTGTTAGCAAATAAGTTAACGAGTACAGATAATCAAGACTAAAAATATACTTACGAGCAGAGCATAAATTTGACAAAGAAATGGCAAGATCTGATTAAAAAAGCATGGAATGATCGAAAAACACTCCATGAATCTAAAGAATTTGATTGTTGGCGGATTTTTCATGGTTATACCGAAGGAGCAAAAGGTGTTGTCATTGAAAAGTTTGGCGCTATGGCTTTGATTGAGTATAAGGATGATATTCGTGAAGAGCTTGATGCGATTAAAGATGCACTATTAAAGTGCTTCCCCTTTACGCTAATTTTGGCTAAAGGAGACCAATCGGTAGGTTTGAGGTTAAAGCAAAGAATGTTTACGCTGCACGGCGACCTTTCCGACGCACCAGAATTTACTAAAGAATACGGGGTATATTACAGCTTACTGCCAGATGCTATGCATAATTGTGGCTTGTATCTAGACGCTCGCCCAGTACGACAATGGTTAGCTAAAAATAGTGATGGCCGTCGTGTTCTGAACTTATTTTCATTCACAGGAAGCCTGGGTATTGCAGCCTTAAAAGGCGGTGCAAAAGCAGCAATTCACCTGGATAAATCAAAAGATTTGTTGCCACGTATCCAAAAAAGCTACGAAAAGAATGGCCTTGATTTTGGCACTCGTAGTTTCATACAAGGTGATATCTATAAACATTTACCTAAAGCAATAAAGAATGGCCAGAAGTTCGATGGTATTATTTTAGATCCTCCCCCAAAAGTGTATAAATCTCCTTATTCAGATCATCAGCCTAAAGGGCAAGACTTTGCGCGGTTGGTCAGTCTATGCTCAAAGCTTTTAAGCCCAGGAGGTTGGTTGATATGCTTGTTTCATCGCTATGACGCTTCATGGGACCAATCAGATGCTGAGATTGTTGAATCATCTTCTAATACCTTGAAAATGATAGAAAGGTTTACGAGTGAGTGTGACTTTCCTGATGAAAATGAAGATCGAAAGTTGAGAGTGACTGTATTCGAAAAAATTTGATATATAAGCTTAACGAGTCGATAAACCTAATAAGTGGGGACGCATAATACAGGCTGTATTTTTCGCTGTACCACCGACATAAATCAGAATATGGGTTTACAAACTAGTGTGTATAACGAAAATCAGTTTTACAAATTTTCTGCTCATTGTAACCTTAAAGCTTACACTTCTAGTGTCACACTAGGTAAAATTCAGTCAAGGGTTAAAGTTTTCATTAGTAACGATAAGTGATTGCAAAATAAATAGGTAATGGCCGTTATAATAGAAAGCGGCCATTAGTGTTTATAAACATCACAATCAAATATTATGACGATAAAACGTTTGCTCGTAACAGTAAATTTAAACAGCTCTTAAAAATGTTAGCCAACAAGATCAATATTAACCAATATCAGTAATCTCACCTAAAAACTTGGCTGTTATCGCTTAGATAAACGCAAAAGCATCAGCATACATATGTTCAATTAGTGCACCCTGCTTAACAAAGTCGCCACGCACGGCAGCGACCATTTCAAAACGACCGGCTAGGTAAATGTCGTAATCAACTAAGTTTTTAACGTCTGCCATTACTACTTTATGCACCATGCCTGAGCAACCTTGCCAGTCATCATTTGGCGCTTCAATGACTGGAATAAATTTACCATTAGGTAATTTATTAATCATCGAGGCGGTTTGATCTAGCTCATAGCATGCACTCGGCTCACGCAAGCCCCAGTAAACTAATACTTCTCGCTGAGAATGCTGCAAAGCTAAATATTCAAACATAGATTTAATGTATGAAAAGCCAGTACCACCAGCAATAAGCAGTAGCGGGCGTTTACTTTCTTCGCGTAACTGTGCATTGCCAAAGGGCATTTCTATAGTTACTTGAGTATTGGCTTTTATGTGCTCAATTACTTGCATCGGATAACTATCCGAGCCAAAAGCACCAATTTGTAATTCAATAAACTCAGCGCCAGGGGCACTAGCTATTGAAAAAGGACGTTTGTCTTCGTCACTCATAACAAAATTTAAATATTGTCCGGCAGAAAAATCAACAGGCATATTCGGCTTTAAAAGCGCCTTATAAACATGCTCCGTTAATGGCGTTAACGACGCTACCTGACATGTGATCACTTTCATTTATTTTGTACCTTATGACTGCATGCTCGCTATTTGGGGCTGCAGTATTATAATTTATGAGTTACTTGTGTCGTTAGAGATATTGAGTTCGTCCCATATATCATCGACTTGATCTTTAATCGCTTGTGTCATTTCAATGGGTTCACCCCATTCACGATTAGTTTCACCCGGCCATTTATTCGTTGCGTCTAAGCCCATTTTTGAACCTAGACCTGACACAGGAGACGCGAAATCTAAATAATCTATCGGTGTGTTTTCAATTAACACCGTATCACGGCTTGGATCCATACGCGTGGTCATTGCCCAAATAACGTCTTGCCAATCACGGGCATTAATATCATCGTCACAAACAATCACAAATTTGGTATACATAAATTGACGTAAGAATGACCAAACTCCCATCATGACGCGCTTGGCATGACCCGCATATTGCTTTTTAATGGTCACTACGGCTAAACGATACGAGCAACCTTCTGGCGGCAAGTAAAAGTCTTGAATTTCAGGAAACTGTTTTTGCAAAATAGGCACAAACACTTCGTTAAGCGCCACGCCGAGTATTGCTGGTTCATCTGGCGGACGTCCGGTATAAGTACTGTGATAGATAGGATTTTTTCTATGAGTAATATGCGTTACCGTCATTACTGGGAAGTCATCAACTTCATTGTAATAACCAGTATGGTCGCCATAAGGTCCTTCTGGCGCTACCTCATCAGGGTCGATATAACCTTCGAGTACAATTTCAGCGCTGGCTGGTACTTCTAAATCATTACTAATACATTTAGCCACTTCGGTTTTACTCCCGCGTAATAAGCCAGCGAAAGCATATTCTGAAAGTGTATCTGGCACGGGTGTAACCGCACCTAAAATAGTGGCAGGATCGGCGCCTAAGGCAACAGATACGGGATACTTTTCACCAGGAAAGGCTTTTTTAAACTCTTGAAAGTCTAACGCGCCGCCACGGTGAGATAACCAACGCATAATAACCTTGTTACGACCTAATAATTGATTGCGATAAATACCAAGATTTTGACGTTCTTTATGCGGACCTTTAGTTACCGTTAATCCCCAAGTAATCAAAGGGGCAACATCACCTGGCCAACATTTTTGGATAGGAAGTTGAGTCAAATCAACCGCATCACCTTCAAGTACAACCTGCTGACATAATGGTTTTTTAATGACTTTAACCGGCATGTTCAGCACTTGCTTATACAGTGGAATTTTACTTATGGCATCGCGAAAACCTTTTGGAGGTTCAGGCTCTTTCAATGCGGCTAGTAATTTACCAACATCGCGCAATGCTTTAACATTATCTTGCCCCATCGCCAAAGCAACACGCTCAGGTGTCCCAAATAAGTTGGTTAGCACAGGCATACCATGTGGCTTGCCATTTTCATCGGTTGGGTTTTCAAATAATAATGCTGGACCCGCTTGACGCAAAGTACGATCGCTGATTTCTGTCATGGTTAAATTAGTAGAAATGGGTTGGTTAATACGCTTCAATTGCCCCAATTTCTCTAATTGATCGATAAAGTCTCTTAAATCACTATATTTCATATTAGAATTCGACCAAAAATTTGTCATGTATTATAACGGTAGAAAGATGAAAATCCCTAATTGATAGCAATATCATGACAATTCTTTTGTTTTCGTATGATATAAATTGGAATAATTAATCTGCTTTGTATAACTGGGTAGATCACATTCTATAACAGCTATGAAAAAGTACTTATATTGTCGGCATAAAAAAGCCAGCAGTTGCTGGCACTTTTAATCAATGTTTGTCTAAATATTACTGACGTTTCATTGAATCAAAAAACTCGTCATTGGTTTTGGTCATTGACAGTTTATCAATCATGAATTCCATCGCGTCAATCTCACCCATTTCATGGACAATCTTACGTAATATCCACATTTTTTGTAATTCATCAGGCTTAGTTAACAACTCTTCACGGCGAGTACCACTGCGGTTAAAGTGAATTGCAGGGAACACACGTTTTTCAGCTATTTTGCGAGAAAGGTGTAATTCCATATTACCTGTACCTTTAAACTCTTCGTAGATAACTTCATCCATTTTAGATCCGGTATCAACAAGGGCTGTTGCTATGATTGTTAAGCTACCACCTTCTTCAATATTACGCGCTGCACCAAAAAAACGTTTTGGACGATGCAAAGCATTAGCATCAACACCACCAGTTAATATTTTACCTGATGATGGAATAACCGTATTGTAAGCACGTGCTAAGCGGGTAATTGAATCTAGTAAAATAACTACATCTTTTTTATGCTCAACTAAACGTTTTGCTTTTTCAATTACCATTTCAGCTACTTGAACATGACGATTCGCTGGCTCATCGAAAGTTGAAGCTATTACTTCACCTTTAACCAAGCGTTGCATTTCTGTTACTTCTTCTGGACGCTCATCAATAAGTAATACCATCAATTCAGCATCTGGATGATTATGGGCAATACTTTGGGCAATATTTTGTAGCAACAAGGTTTTACCGGCTTTTGGCGGGGCAACGATCAAACCACGCTGACCTTTACCAATCGGTGAAGCTAAATCTAATACACGCGCTGTAATATCTTCAGTCGAACCATTACCGCGTTCCATCGTCATACGGTCGGTTGGGTGAATAGGCGTCAGATTTTCAAAAAGAATTTTATTGCGAGAGTTTTCTGGACGGTCAAAGTTAACTTCATTAACTTTCAATAAGGCAAAGTATCGTTCGCCGTCTTTTGGTGGACGAATTTTACCTGTGATGGTGTCGCCTGTACGCATACTAAATCGGCGTATTTGGCTTGGCGATACATAAATATCATCAGGGCCTGCTAAATAGGAAGAATCCGCAGAGCGTAAAAATCCAAAGCCGTCTTGTAGAATTTCTAAAACACCGCTACCAAAAATATCTTCGCCACTTTTAGCGTGGGCTTTTAATATAGCAAAAATAATGTCTTGTTTACGGTTACGAGCCAAATGCTCTAATTTCATCGATTCTGCAAGCTGAACCAGTTCGCTGATCGACTTTTCTTTAAGTTCGTTAAGATTCATAGTGGGGGTTTCTTAGACTATTTAGGTTGTTATGCTGTGCCGTTTGGCTATTTAGGATGTTTGAGTATGGTTTTTTTGAAATGTTTTTTCTTTGAGCGTTAAACTTAGCATTAAAAAGCAAACCAGTAAAGGATCACTTAATTGATCAAAGGCTAAATAACAAAAAGGTCCGATAAATCGGACCTTTCTTTATAAATTGTTATCAATAAACTCTTTTAATTGAGTTTTTGATAGAGCGCCAACTTTCGTATCAGCGACAACACCATCTTTAAATAGCAACAAGGTAGGAATACCACGAATACCATATTTAGGTGGGGTGTTAGAATTTTGATCGATGTTTAATTTACCGATAGTTACTTTACCAGCATATTCTTCTGCAACGTCGTTTAGCAACGGCGCGATCATTTTACATGGTCCACACCATTCAGCCCAGAAATCAACTAGAACAAGACCAGATGCATTAATTACATCGGTGTCAAAACTATCATCAGTTAACTGAACAATTTTATCGCTCATTTATATCTCCATTAAAGGTGGCCTATCGCCAATTGGTTAAGATTATACCTTCATCACAATTAATTACCAACAATCATATATAACAGTTATGGTCATTTTATTTAAAAATCAACTAAAGCCATCATTTTATTGTCGCTTTTATGTGAATCTAATTTTTATTAATAGCGTAACCTGTTAAGCTAGCGGTATGAAAAAAACACACTTAACAGAAATAAAGTTCTCGGAACTTAAACTCGAGCCTACCGTAGTTAGCGGCCTCGACAAAATGGGCTTTGAATATTGTACTGAAATTCAAGCAAAGTCTCTTCCTATACTCATGACAGGCAAAGATATAGCCGGTCAAGCACAAACTGGCGAAGGTAAAACAATTGCCTTTTTAGCTGCAACATTCCATCATTTATTACAGAAAAAAGATGTCAGCCACAATCAACCGCGTGCCTTAATCATGGCGCCAACCCGTGAGCTTGCTATCCAAATTCATCGCGATGCCATTGAAATGTCAAAAAGTACCGGCTTGCGCCTTGGATGTGTTTATGGTGGCGAAGGTTACGAAAGCCAACGTTTAGAACTTGAACAAGGTGTTGATATTTTAATCGGCACATGTGGTCGCTTACTAGATTACTTGAAACAAGGTATTTATAACCTGAGTAATATTGAAGTTGTGGTACTTGATGAAGCTGATCGCATGTTCGATTTAGGCTTTATTAAAGACATTCGTTATATGTTTGACAAAATGCCTGCAGCAACTGAACGTTTAAGTATGCTATTTTCTGCCACGTTATCATTTCGTGTTAAAGAATTAGCCTTTGAACACATGAACGACCCTGACAGTGTTGAAGTAGAACCAGATCAGAAAACCAATATTCGAATTTCTGAAGAGCTATTCTATCCTTCTAACGAAGATAAAATGTCTTTATTACAAACACTGATTGAAGAAGATTGGCCTGATAAAGCGATTATTTTTGCCAATACTAAGCATGTTTGTGAAAAAATATATGCACACCTTGAAGCCGATAATATTCGTGTTGGCATGCTGACCGGTGATGTTATTCAAAAGAAACGTTTGAAAATATTAGAGCAATTTACCGCTGGCCAGTTAGATGTTTTAGTGGCGACTGATGTTGCGGCACGTGGTTTACACATCCAAGCCGTTACGCATGTATTTAACTACGATTTACCTGATGATTGTGAAGATTATGTTCATCGTATTGGCCGTACAGGCCGAGCCGGCGCTACTGGACATGCGATTAGCTTAGCTTGTGAGCAATATGTCTTTAATTTACCGGCCATTGAAAGCTATATTGAACATGCCTTACCTGTAAGTAAGTATGATCATGAAGCGCTATTGACCGATTTACCAAGACCTAAGCCGCGCCCGCGTCGTCATAAGCCTCATAATGGTGGCCAAAACCGCAGCCGTAGTGCAGGCAATAGCAGGCCTCAAAGGAACAGTTAGTTCATGACGACCACTTCAATGGAGACTTTATCACCTCTGTATGCCGTGGTCGATTTAGGCTCTAATAGTTTCCATATGTTAATCACTCGACAACTTGCCGATAGTGTGCAAGTTGTTGACAAAATCAAGCGTAAAGTACGCCTTGCTGCTGGCTTGAGTGAAGCAAACATATTGTCTGAGCAAGCCATGGCAAAAGGCTTAGAATGTTTAAGTTTTTTTGCCGAGCGCCTGCAAGATATCCCTGAAAAAAATATTCGAATTGTCGCCACCGCTACTTTAAGATTAGCGCAAAATCGCGCAGATTTTATCGCTAAAGCTGAGCTCATATTAGGCCATAAAGTTACCCTATTAAGCGGTATTGCTGAAGCTGAACATATTTACCTTGGCGTTGCCCACACCAGTTTTAGTGCCAATAAACGCTTAGTTTTAGATATTGGTGGTGCCAGCACAGAAGTTATTGTTGGCAGAGGCTTTACTGTTAAAAAAGCCCATAGCCTTAACATGGGTTGTGTTACTTATAATCAACAATATTTTCCCAATGGCACACTCACGGCTGAAAACTTTAACCGTGCAATATCCGCTGCTGAACTAGCTATTGCCTTAATAAAAAAAGATTTTTGTGATATTGGTTGGCAATGTGTTCTTGGTGGCTCAGGTACCATGCAAGCATTAGCCGAAATGTTAAATTATCAGCATAAGCCCAGTGTGCTTTCGTTAGACTTTCTCTATCAAGTTAGAGCACAATTACTCACTTTTGATGATATTAACAATGTTAATTTACCGGGTTTATCAACAGAAAGAAGCCCGGTTATTGCCAGTGGGTTAGCTATTTTAATTGCCTTATTTCAGCAATTTTCTATCCAAGAGTTAACTCTTTCTAGTGGTGCATTACGTGAAGGCTTACTGTACGAGATGTTACCCGATAGCCATACCACTAATATCCGCCAACGCACTATTCGCGCTTTAAGCCAACGTTTTCATATTGATCAACAACATGCAGATAGTGTAAAGCGGCAAATTAATACTATATTTACCCAACTAAAATCAACTTGGAATTTATCTGACGATAACGCATTTGCGCTACTACTAGCCAGCGGTGACTTACATGAAATAGGCCTGTTACTTGAATACAAATATCATCAACAGCATAGTGCCTATATTCTTACTCATGCAGATTTGGCGGGTTTTAGTCAATCAGATAGGCAGCTACTGGTCAGTTTTGTCTCGCTTTATAAGGGAGACATCAACTTGGCACTTATTGAGCAACAATCAGCTATAGACGATGAGACTGCCAAGAAGTTATTAATTATTCTACGCTTAGCAATAAAATTGTGCCGTCGCCGCAAAGACGATGAATTACCAGACTATCGAATCTCACTAAATGATAAAACTATATACCTGGGTTTACCGAAAGCTTGGCTAATGCAGCACGCCCTTATTCATGATGAATTAAAGCAAGAAAATGCTCATATTGCCCGACTAGGGTATCGCTTGAACATAGAATGTGAAAAGTAATTAATTAGCGTAGCAACACAGTGTCAAAAATAATAAAATTCAGATTTCCAACGATTAAATAGTTTCTCGCCTAGTAGCAAGTCGACAATAAAGTTTAAAACGCTGACATAAAAAAGCCGTGCTTTGCAGCGCGGCAATATGTTGTTAATTCACTACATCTACAAATATTTAAGCACTATTTACGCTTTTTGTTCTTCTTTTAACCAACGGGCTACCTGCTTAGCAAAGTAGGTTAAAATGCCGTCAGCACCCGCTCGTTTAAACGCTAACAAACCTTCCATTACACAAGGTTTTTCAGCTAACCAGCCATTTTGAATTGCCGCCATATGCATGGCATATTCACCACTGACTTGGTAGGCATAAGTCGGCACTTGAAAATTATCTTTTACCCGGCGAACAATATCCAGATATGGCATACCTGGTTTAACCATCACCATATCTGCACCTTCGTGAATATCTTGCGCGACTTCATGCAATGCTTCATTACTATTGGCCGGATCCATTTGATAAGAGAATTTATTGCCGCCTTTAATATTGCCTGCGGAGCCGACAGCGTCACGAAACGGGCCATAGTAACTAGAGGCAAATTTGGCAGAATAAGCCAGTATTTTAGTATTAACAAAATGATGATGTTCTAGTTCTTGGCGAATTGCGCCTATACGACCATCCATCATATCGGAAGGAGCAACGATGTCAGCGCCAGCTTGTGCATGAGATAAGGCTTGTTTGACTAAAATATCCTTGGTTACATCATTTAGCACATAACCGTTATCATCAATAATGCCATCTTGACCGTGGGTGGTGAATGGGTCTAAGGCAACATCAGTGATCACACCTAAGCTTGGAAATTTTGCCTTTACCGCGCGCACAGCACGCTGAGCTAAACCATCAATGTTATAAGCTTCTTCAGCCAAAAGTGATTTTTTATCAACCGGTGTAACCGGGAAAATAGCAATTGCTGGAACGCCTAAATCAACCAACTCTTGGCACTCGATTAGCAGCAGATCAATACTTTTACGTTCAACACCTGGCATAGATTCAATCTCTTCGCACTGGTTTTCACCTTCAAGCACAAAAACAGGGTAAATCAGATCATTAACACTGAGTTGATGTTCAGACATTAAACGTCTTGAAAAGTCATCTGAGCGCATACGGCGCATACGGCGGGCGGGATATTGGCCAAAGACGTTGTTCATACTGATTTCCTATAATAATTTAAATTTACTTACTTGTACTTGATCTCGACCAGCTTGTTTCGCTTTATATAGTGCTTTATCTACATTCTCGAAAATAATTTCAGGCGTCACTTCTTTCTCTTGCTGATACGTTGTTACACCGCAACTTACAGTTAATTCTATTACGCTTTCATTATTGGAAATCTTTTGCTGACGCACACTTTGACAAATTTCTTGCGCCAAAGCTAATGCGCCGTTTTCATCGGTTTCAGGCAGGATCAAGCAGAACTCCTCGCCACCGTAGCGGCAACCCACATCAGTACTCCGGCGCAATAAGGATTTCAGTAAACTCGCCACTTCAACAATGCATTTATCACCTGTTAAATGGCCATAGTTATCATTCACTCTTTTAAAATGGTCAATATCAACCAAAATTAGGCTTAGTGGTGTCAAATTACGGCGACTACGTCTAAATTCTGCCAATATTTTTTGATCATAGTAACGACGATTATAAAGCCCTGATAATTCATCAAGCGTATTCTTCTCTTTTAATTCTTGATTGACTGTTTCTAATTCTTGTAAGGCAATCTTCAACTCTAAGGTTCTTTCTTGCACTCTGCTCTCTAGTTGCTCTTGGCTTTCATCCTGCAAGGCAGATAACTTTTGCTGTGCTCTATTAGAGCTTATTGCGCTATCCAAAGCCTGTTGTTGAGCTAGCTTTTCATCACGTAAATGGCAATAGTATGTATGTCCCATCAAATAGGTCGCCATAATGGTCATAAACCAAAAAGCCAGCATGTCCAAGTAATTAATGATCTGAGCAGAAAAACTCCCGAAATACAGTAAATAAGCGATAACATTAAAGCTCAATTGCACCAATAAAATATATGAGTATATTTTTGGTAATCGGCCGTCGCTTTTTTTAACCGTTCTGCTGACATAAAGTAGCGCCAACAAACTAATACTGATCGGTATTTGCGTTAATAACCAAGTATGACTGTGACTAAGTACAAAGCTTAAAGGCACGGAAATCGTCATGATAATTGCTAAACGCAGTAATAATTGATAGCTTTTTGATTCATGATTTTTTAGAGAAAACAACTTAATCGTAAAGATAAAAAACAGCATGTTTGACAAGTTCGCCAGTAGCACGCCCTCAGTATTAAGTAGATGAATATTGTTAGTAAATAATGCAAAAAGTGAAATGTCGCCAGCCACTAAAATACCCAGTGACTTTATAGCAAAAAACAACGCTAAAATTCCCATATTGTAGCTGCGTGAAGCTCTTGCCCAAGTAAAGCACATCAAAGACAAAATTAGGCTACTACCGATAAATATATGTTGTATGTGCAACTGTAATAGTAAGCTTGGCTTTGCCATCACAGGAATACCTTGGGCATTTACCACTGTAGACATTAAAAATGTCATCAACAAGCCCATAATGGCGATAAGTAAATTACGCATTGTTAGCTCTTAAATCAAAAACGATTTCACTATTGAGCGTAGTTTGCTTAATGATTTCCTGCTCGCTATAACCCATTAATTCGGCTAATACGGTGACAATATAAGGTAAATAGCTGGGTTCATTTCGGCTACTTTTAGGTTTAGGGCGAATGTTTCGTGGTGTTAAATAAGGCGCATCTGTTTCGACCATCAGTCGCTCAAGTGGAATAAGCGGTACGATATCACGCAGCTGTTGACCCCTACGTTCATCACATAGCCAACCAGTAATACCGATATACATGTCAGCATCTAAACATTGCTGTAATTCTCGCTGGTTGCCAGTAAAACAATGAGAAACCATGGCTGGAATACGGGCAAAATATGGTTTTAGAATTTCAAACCAAGGCTCAAAGGCATCTCGTTGATGTAAAAATAACGGCAATTGAAGTTGCTCTGCTAATGCTACTTGCTGACTAAAAACATCTTTCTGATTTACTTCACTAGAGAAATTTCGATTAAAGTCTAAACCGCACTCCCCAATAGCTTTAACGCAGTTATTTGTTGCTAAATCAGCTAATTGTTCTTGAAAATTTTTCGCAGCATTATCGGCATCATGTGGGTGAATGCCCACAGTACTATATAAATAATGAGGATAATGCTGACATAAAGCAATTGCTTGTTTACTTTCTTCTATATTGGTACCTGTAACTAACAATGCACTAATGTTTGCTTGCTTAGATCGCGCTAAAACCTCCGCACGGTCTTTATCAAAGCGTGCGTTGGTTAAGTTAACACCTATATCAATCAAGAAATTATAAACTTATTATTTCAGACGCTTAACGCGAATTTTTTTATTTGAATCGGGCTCATTTTTCTTCAAATAAACCGCATTCAAAAAACCTTTAGTCAGCATTACGCTATCGCCAACCTTAAGTTTAAGATACTCACTGTCAGCCTGTTTCCATTGTTGACCATTGGTGAAAGTGAAAAGCCATTTACCGTAATGAACTTTACTGAGCTGCTCAATAGTAAACACAATCTGTAGATCTTCTTCAGCGACCTCAGCTGCTTTTAAATGTTCTGCACCAAAATTTTCTGCTTTTTTCGTCGTTGGTGCTGTAATGGTTTTTACTTTAGCTGTTGCGACTTTATGACTAGACTTTGTAACTATATTTACGGGTGCTGAAACTTCAACTTGCTGAGCTAAGTCGTCAAAACAAGCTAGGCGTACTAAATTATCTTCAATTTTTGCACATTTTTCCAAACTGTTATGGCTAGTGCCTGCTTGTGACGTCAATGATAACAATGCCAAAATAGCGAGGGTTAAGAGAGAATTATATTTCATGATTGTTCATCCTTTGATTCTGATTCTTTGTCTTCGTCATCTTCTTTGTAATAAAAAGAGGCGATAATAATACCTAACTCAAATAACAACAGCATAGGTACTGCCAACATAGTTTGAGAAATAATATCTGGTGGGGTTAACAACATACCAACAATAAATGCGCCAACCACAATATATGGGCGCTTAGTACGTAAGCTAGCCGGGCTGGTAACTCCTGTCCAGCATAGCAATATAATAACAATTGGAATTTCAAATGCCGCGCCAAAGGCAAAAAACAGTTTTAAAACAAAATCTAAATAACTACTTATATCAGTTGCTATGGTAACGCCGTCAGGTGCGACCGATGAAAAGAATGCAAAAGCAACCGGAAATACTATGTAGTACGCAAACGCAATACCACCATAAAACAATAAGGTACTGCCAAACATTAAGGGTGCAATTAAACGCTTTTCATTTTTATACAAACCAGGGGCAATAAAAGACCATACTTGATACAGAATGAACGGCATTGCGATAAATATAGATAATACTATGGTCAGTTTAAATGGCGTAAAGAACGGAGATGCTACGTCAGTAGCGATCATTTGCGTCCCCTCAGGCATAACGGCCAAAAGCGGTTGCGCAACATATTGGTAGATATCTTGCGCAAAGTAAATCAGTGAACAAAAAACAACTAACACACCTAACACAGCATGCAATAATCGTGTTCTCAGTTCTAACAAATGATCAAATAATGTGTAATTTTGCTTAACGGCTGAACTCATTTGCTCTGCTTTTCATTTTTATTATCAGCTGGTTGTTCAATTTTTTCAGAAGAATCAATTGATTTTTCAGCTATTTTATAAGGATTATTTACCATTTCTGCCGCTTCTTTTAACGATTTCACTGAAGCTTCAATTTCTGGCGACAGACCTTTCATGCCGGATTGTTCCGCTTTTTTTAAATTCGTATGCAATTCTTGGATACGCAGTTCTTCAGTAAGCTCGTTTTTAACGCCCTCACTAAAGGTGCGAACGCTAGATATCCAGGTACGCACAGTACGAATTGCAACAGGCAATCGTTCGGGGCCTAGTACGACTAAGCCAATAATAGCGATTAATAATAGTTCCCAAAAACCTATGTCAAACATTAGACTTGGTCTTTCTCTTTTTCAGACACCTTGCTATTTTGTGCTGTTTTATCGCCTAAGCTATCGCCATTAACTGAATCTTCTTCTGTAGCCGCTTCTTTTTTTTCTGGTTCATCAGTTACAGCGCCTTTAAAACCTTTGATTGCTGAACCTAAATCAGTGCCCAAATTACGTAATTTTTTGGTGCCAAATAACAACACAACAATCACTGCAATAATTAATAATTGCCAAATACTTATACCGCCCATAAAAAACCCCTATAATTTAATTGATTTCATTATAAAGTTTATAGAAAAAAAATCACCAACTGATATGCTAAATGATGAGGTAAAGTAAAATTTGATGAAAATGTATTGTAAAAACAAGTGTTATTGGCTTTTTTGCCTAGTGTTATTTTACTTTGCATTTGCAAATTCAGCACAAGCTTATACTTCGCAAGAAGTAAAAGCCCCTGCTGAAGAAAAAGATGATCACTGGATGCAAGGATTGCATGAAACGGTTTCAGACTCTGTTTATCAATCTGCGCAATGGTTCGATAGTTTTTTTATCGCAAATGATAGTGAACAACAAAGCCCACAAACAACCGCAAAAATTAGTTTTGCTTGGTTGCCAAAAAGTCGTGACTGGAGTGAAATCAAGCCACGTTTTCGAGTGCGTGTTAAATTACCGCATTTTCAAGATAGAGTTAGTTTAGTCTTGTCTGACGAAACGGATGACGAACTCAACAATTTACCGTTAGAATCCGCAAATACAAAGTCGAACAATGAAGAAGAGAAGTTTTCTTTAGCACTAAACTATACCCAAGAGAAAAGAGATGACAGGCTAATGAATTATCGTTTGGGTTTTTCAGGCGGTGATATATTTGCTCGAGCGAAACATAAACGACGTTTCAATATTAGCGCAAAACAGGGGTTCTTATTTGAGCCGTCATTATATTACTATCTCGATGATGGCCTTGGCGCTAAATTATTACTAGAATACGATTACCAATTAAGCAAAAAGTCACAATTTCGCATTAATTATAGTATTCGAGGTTCAGCAGCGTTTAGTGGTATTCGTTGGAAGCATGGCTTTTATAAGCTAAATCAAATAAATGAAACGACGGCATCAGTACTGAGCTTACAAGCGGAAGGTGAACGCAACGGGGCCCGAGGCTTTGTCGTTGATAAGTACACTTTAGGTTATCGATACCGCTTTAATGCCTTAAGGGATTGGTTATTTTTTGAAATAGAGCCTTTTTTAGAGTTTCCTGAACAAGAGAACTACAGCACAACACCGGGTATTGTCTTACGTGTTGAAGGATTTTTTCACAAAGGTTAGCGTTAATCAATTCAAACGCTAACTATGCCCGATACATTGCGACAACATTACTTTCAGTCTTAGTTTTCACTATTTTTTCTGGCCGGCTAATATGATAACCCTGACCGAATTCACAACCTACATTTTGGAGTTTTTGAAGCATAGCTTCAGATTCAATTCCTTCGGCCACTAATCGGTAACCGAATTTTGTCCCAAGCTCATGCAAAGCTTTAACTAAAGATAAATTTTTATCGTTGTGATTCAGCATGCGAATAAAACTACGATCGAGTTTAATAAATTCGAACGGGTAGCTATGTAAGAAATTAAAAGACGATAAACCGGCACCATAGTCATCTAAAGCTAACTTGACGCCAAACTCCTTCAATTTTCGTAAGCCTTTAAGGGCTAAATCAGTATGGCGAGCAAAAGCTGACTCATTAAACTCTAAAATCAGTCGTTCAGGTTCAATTGTATTAACACTAATTAACGCCATTAATTTTGCTAATTGATTAGCTTGAATTAAATGACGGCCCGATAAGTTCACACCAATATAAGCGTGTTCATATTCTTTTGATTGCTTCCATAGTTTTAATTGCAGACAAACTTCTTCAATCACCCAAGTTTCTATGTCTAAAATCATACCGGTTTCTTCTGCCATAAACAGAAACTCACTCGGTGTTAATAACCCTTTAGTGGGGTGCTGCCAACGTAAAAGCACTTCAAAACCTAGAGTTTTAGTTGAAGTTAAATCTGAAATTTGCTGATAGTGTAATTCAAACTGCTTACTTTTAATGGCTTGCCTTAATTCTTGCTCAAGTGTCATGCTAGCAATTATTTTTTCACGCATACTGTCATCAAAGAAAACATATCGACCGCGGCCCAAACTTTTGGCTTGATACATAGCTGCATCAGCATCTCGTAATATTTCGTTGGCATCTTTATAAGTAACACGACTTTGGGCAATACCAATACTGGCATTTGAATACAAGGTATGTCCATTAAGCTCAAAGGGCTGGGCAATCGATGTAATAATACGAGATGCTATTTCTTCTATATCATCAAGCGACTGCAATGAGTCTAATAACACGACAAACTCATCTCCACCTAGTCGGGCTAATATATCATTATCGCGCACACAATCGCGTAATCGGTGCGAAATTTCGATTAAGAATTGATCGCCCGCATGATGCCCTAAGGTGTCATTAATCATTTTAAAACGATCTAAATCAATAAATAAAACCGCGAATCTATGGTTAGTATGGCGCTTTAAGTGCCGAATAGCATAGGTTAAACGGTCTGAAAACATTGCTCTATTAGGTAGTTGGGTTAAACCATCATGATGAGCTTCATGATATAAGCGCGCTTCTGCTTTTCGACGTTCTTCAATTTGCATACGCAAGTTAAGGTTGGTTGCTTGCAGTTCTTGTGTGCGTTTATTTATAATTTTTTCAAGTGCTTCATTGCTTTGCAATACTTGCTGCTGCACTTTTTGTCGTAAAATCTCAATCGCGATATGATGACTCACAAAGCGCATAAGCTCGAGATCTTTACTGTGATAAGCCTTTTCGTCTTGATAATGCTGAATGGCAATAACACCAAAAACTTCACCGTGGTCAGTTAACGGTGCTGCCAGCCATGCGCGTGGCAATTCGTGATCAGGATAATGTTTGGTAAATGCACATTGCGTTACTTCACCTTGCGCCGCTAACGTGTAAACCATTCTATCACTGAGTAATATAGGTTTAGCTGTGCTTATGGTCATTTCAGACAAGCCGTCGCTGAGTATCCGCGTTTCTGGTTGCGGCATTTTTTCGTCACAATAATATGGAAACTCTAATAGGCTTTTATCCTCAGATAATAAAGCAATATAAAAGTTTTTTGCTGGCAGTAATTTATTTACTTCTTGGTGCAGTGCTTGATAAAATTTTTCAATTGCTTGAGATTTTGCCGTTAACTCAGAAATATTCAATAATACTTGATGGGTTTTAACAGCTAACTGTCTTTCAGCAATTTCACGCTGTAATTGTTGATTTGTTTGGGTTAGTTTAAGTGTGCGCTGGCAAATACTAGATTCTAATAACGCTCTACTTTGCACGCGATCGACTGCCTTGACTAAATGCTCTGCAATCAAGGCTAAAATTTGGCTGTCACTTTTGGAAAAATTCAGTTTGGCATCGAAACTTTGTATAGCAATAACACCAATCACCTGTTGACCTAGCCTTAACGGCACACCTAGCCAATCTACACATGCTGTGCCAGATAAGAGAATTTTATCCTCGTTAGCAAGTTTCATTATTTTCTTATTAGAAAAATTCATCGTCTGTTGGCTTAGCAAAACTAAGCCAGTTAAGCTTTTTCGCCAGTTAGCTAAATCAACATGCTCATTAATCCCTACATCTGCCAGATTATGGCAATAGGCTAATTGTAATTCATCAGAAGAATTTAACAGGGCTATATGAAAGCTGTCAGTAACCAATAAGGTTTTAATTACTGATTCAAGAGCACGATAAAATTCAGCCATATCGGTTACTGAACCGGCTAATTCAGACAGTTGCAATAAACCCGATTGCATGGTTTTAAGTTGTCGATACTTTTTAAGTAACGTCTTTAACCTAGGAAGTTGACGTACCGCATGAGTAGTTTCCGTCGCCCGCGATTCCATTGTGGGTATTCCATTTTATTATTAGTATTATTTTTGTACGGCTAGTCTAACAAAATATATATGTTTAGCTAGACCTTAGCGCAACTTATTCAGTGTCATTCATCGCATAATTTCAGTTTTAGCAAAAAATTTTTACATAAAAAAGCGATGACATTGCCATCGCTTTTATAAACTCTCCCATGTGATTAAACTCAGGTTTGAGTTATTTAAAAGTTATATGATGCACTAATAAACATGTTTCGCCCTACCACATCATAGATACTGGGCACTGTTCCCATGTCATTACCACCTAAAACTTCTTCAGGTTCAGCATCAAACACGTTTTTCACACCACCATTAACAGCCCATTGGTCATTTATATGGTATGAGGCAGAAACGTTATGATAAATAACATTGTCAGTGGAGAATTTTTCACCGTAATATTCACCGTCCATGCCACGAATAAACTGAGCACTATAAAGCACGGTTAAATCTTCAGTTACATCACCGTAAACTGATAAATTATACTTAACGTCAGAATAACCACCGATATTGCCAAATAGTGCCGGTGTAGTTGGTATAGTTGGTGTAAATTTCACTATCAACTTGTTATTTAAGGTTAAATCGTTACATTTAACTTATATTCATGTGAACATTATCTATTTGATTTTTACTCATAATGAATTTGGCATACGTTAAAACAGTCGATTTACCATCATCAATTTTTCACACCTATCCAATAGGGTTTATTCTGGACATAAAAAAACCGGCAGAAGCCGGTTTAAATTAAATTTTTTGTGAGCGCTATGTTGCCATTGCACCTTTTAACTTTGCCAGTGCATTTTTCTCTAATTGACGAACGCGTTCGGCTGATATTTCATATTTATTCGCTAACTCTTGTAAGGTTGTCTTGTCGTCATGTAACCAACGCGTACGAATAATATCTTGGCTACGCTCATCAAGACCGACTAAAGCATTGCTCAGTCTTTTGTTAGCGTGCTGTTCCCAATTCGAATCTTCTACTTCAGTAGCAAGATCGGATTGCTTATCTTCTAAATATTGCGCTGGAGAGTAAGTACTGGCGCTAGCATTATCATCATCATCTGTTGATAATTCGAATGCTTGGTCTTGGTTACTCATGCGAGATTCCATTTCCAAAACATCTTTGGTGGTAACACCTAACGTTTCAGCAACATTTTTCACTTCATCATGACTAAACCAACCTAAACGTTTTTTATTTTTACGTAGGTTAAAAAATAATTTTCGTTGTGCTTTAGTTGTGGCAACTTTAACGATGCGCCAATTTTTTAGCACAAACTCATGTATTTCAGCTTTGATCCAATGCACAGCAAATGATACTAAGCGAACACCCACTTCTGGGTTAAAGCGCTTAACCGCTTTCATTAAACCAATATTACCTTCCTGAATTAAATCAGCTTGTGGTAAACCGTAGCCTGCATAGCCTTTAGCAACATGAATAACAAAACGAAGATGCGACATAATTAACTCTTGCGCAGCTTTTAGATCATTTTCTGAATATAAACGAGTTGCTAACTCACGTTCCTTTTCAGCTGTTAGCATAGGAATGCTATATGCTGATTGCACGTATGCTTCAATGCTGCCACTTTTGGGAACAGTTAACGCCATTGATTGCATTGCTTCACTCATTTAATAACTCCTCTATCTAATCTAGCTCGTGATAATAACATATATACCCGAACCACCTCAAGATACTCGTTTCAGTGGTAAATAAAAATAATGTAAAAAGGAGGGTATGACAGATCATCACGACTTTAATAAAACAACATTAGCGTAGAAGACAGGGGGAAACAACACCCTCTTTCAATTTTTTCATGAATAATTTGTTAAAGTTTGTCACCAGCTTTAAATTTTACTTAAATTACATCATGATGAAAATTAAAACAGCGAGGGCTCAATACTCATATTTCGGCTATTTTATATCAAAGCCGTTGTATAAATTATCCTTGGCATATATAACTATATTAAGCTTTGTTTAAAAAATTGCGCTAAACAGCATTCACTAGAGGTGTTATGTATTCATTTATTGCCAGACAACCTATATTAGACCTAAATAAAACCGTTGTTGCCTATGAATTACTTTTTAGAAATGGAGAGAGTAACTGTTTTCCGAATATAGATCCTGACCAAGCCACATCCAATATATTAAGCAATAATCACTTAACCTTAGGTGTGGAAAATATTACTAATGATTTACCGGCGTATATCAACTTTCACTCCAATGCCTTAATAAACAATTTTCCAAGCTTTTTAGATCCAAGCAAAGTCGTTATAGAAATATTAGAAGATGTCGCCCCAACAGATGAATTATTATCTACCTGTAAGCACTTATTCAATCAAGGTTACAAACTGGCCTTAGATGACATTGATTTTAACAAAAAATGGCAACGATTTTTGCCATATATTTCCATATTGAAGATAGATATATCGGAGTACTCCTTATTAGAAATCGGTAAATTCATTCGTGAAATCAATAATGAAAGATTGATATTATTGGCTGAAAGAATAGAAACGCTAGAGCAATTTGAGCAGTTTAAACTTCTCGGCTTTACTTTATTTCAGGGCTACTTTTTTGCCAAACCAGAAATGCTGAAACAAAAGAATATTACGTCGGCAAAACAAAATATTTTAGAGTTAATCGGTCATGCAAGTTGTGAAACATTAAACTTCGAAATCATGAGTAATATATTTAGCTCAGATCCTGGCCTTAGTTATAAATTACTGCGATTTATCAACAACCCTTTCTACGGTAGAAGCCAAGAAATCACCTCCTTAAAGCATGCTTTAATATATATCGGTGATACAGAGTTGAAAAAATTTATCGCCTTGTTAGCACTAACTAATCTCAGCGAAGATAAGCCGGCAGAAATTATGCGTTTATCGCTAATAAGAGCCAAATTTTGTGAACAAATATCACTGCTAAAAAAAGTTCAAGTAAACCCACCTAAGGCTTTTTTAACCGGTATATTGTCATTGATTGATGGTATTTTAGACCATTCTATAGAAGGGATATTAGAAATATTGCCAATCCACCAAGATATTAAACAGGCATTAATTAGTAATAAAAATCACTTGGCTGATTACCTTGATTTAGCTAAATGTATTGAAGTAGGAAACTGGCAAAGAATTGATCAGCTAATTAAGCACTTGGCGTTAACTCATGACGATTGTTTAAAAGCACAAGAAACAGCCATAACTTGGGCTGATGAAATGTTAGGTACTGAACGACAAATAAATTAATCTGCTGTTGGCTCAATAGCGCGAATATGTTGCCTTACAGAAATAAAGCTACCTAATAAACCTAAACCTATTGCTGTTAATTGTAGTATCACTAATTCATTAAATGATAAGCCCGATAACACAAACTGGCTTTGATAAAGATCGGTTAATTCAAATAATGCGCCTGAAAGATAATGCGCTAAAATAGCCACACATATACTCGCCACAAAACCACCAAGCACCCCGTACCAAACACCAGCATATAAAAATGGTCGTTGAATAAAACTATCGGTAGCACCCACTAATTTCATCACAGCAATCGCATCTTTCTGGTTCAGTATTGCTAACCTAATAGTGTTGCCAATAATTAACACCACAGATAAACATAATAATATTGCGATGCCGATAACAACATCCTCTATCAAGGCTGCCATGGCTTCTAAACGCGTTAACCATTCCAAATCAAGTTTGCCTTGGTCAACACCACGTTCTTGTTCTAATTTAAGTAATAACTCACGCGCTGCTTGGGCTTGGCTAAATCGCTGTGTTGGTGTTACCAATAAAGTTGCCGGTAAGGGGTTTTCTTCTAAATATTCCAAAGCTTGGCCAAAACCAGAACTGACTTTAAACTCAGTTAAGGCTTGTTCTGCAGAAATATAAACAACATTCGCTACTTCAGGATAAAGCTGAATACGTTGTACAAGATTTTGTGCCGCTTTGTTTGAAGTTGATAACTTTAAAAATAAAGTGATTTCTGAGGCGGAGTCCCACTGGTCGGTAACCGTTTGAGTGTTTTTGACAAACAAATGTAAAGTAGCAGGTAAAGTTAAGCTAATACCTAAAACAAGTACCGTCATCACAGACGTAAACGGTGTGCGCCACAAATCTCCCAAGCTACCTATTGCTTGTTGCAAGTGCCTAAGAACTCTAGCAGTGAAGCGCCCGGTCCAGTTTAAATGCTGACTATTGTGACGAATATCATTAGCTGCCATTACGTTCACTCATTGCTTGTAACCCATCAACAATACCGTCGGTGATCATATGACCTTGCTTTAAGGTCAGTGTACGATATTTCATGCGGGCAATAAGCCCTAAATCATGGGTCGCAATTAACACACTGATGCCCATATCATTAAATTCTTCAAATAGCCTGATAATATCCAATGACAACTTTGGATCTAAATTACCGGTAGGCTCATCTGCTAATAATATTGGCGGTTTATTAACAATAGCTCGTGCAATGCCAACACGTTGCTGCTCTCCGCCGGAAAGCATATTCGGAAAACACTTTAATTTGCTAGTTAAATGCACTTTATCAAGCGCAGCTTCAACACGTTTACGGGTTTCTTTTTGGCTATAACCTTCAATAATAAGTGGTAAGGCGACATTTTCAAATACGGTTCGGTCCGCTAATAAATTATGGTTCTGGAATATCATACCAATACCACGACGCACATAAGGGATTTGTGAATACTTAATGGTTGATAATTCAGTGCCGTTAATTTCAATACTGCCAACACTGGGTTTTTCCATCATACTCATTAGTTTCAATAAGGTACTTTTACCCGCGCCAGAGTGACCCGTTAAAAACGCCATTTCGCCAGGGGCAATGGTAAAACTCACTTGTTTAAGTGCTAAAAAGCCTCCTGGGTAAGTTTTGCTAACGTTATTAAATCGGATCATATCAAATCTTATTATTCATGTGCTTCGTGGTTGAACAATGCATCAATAAAATCATTGCTATTAAAGGGTCTTAAATCATCAATACCTTCACCAACACCCAAGTAGCGAATGGGAATGGCATGTTTATCGGCAACGGCAAAAACAACACCACCTTTTGCGGTACCATCGAGTTTAGTCAGGGTTAATCCTGTTAAACCAACAGCTTCATCAAAAAGTTTTGTTTGGCTTAAAGCGTTTTGTCCGGTGCCAGCATCAAGTGTTAACATAACCTCATGAGGGGCATTAACATCAAGCTTTTTCATAACCCGAACCACTTTCTTAAGTTCTTCCATCAAATGATTTTTATTTTGTAAGCGCCCTGCAGTATCCGCTATTAATATATCAACGCCACGTGCTTTAGCAGCACTTATGGCATCAAAAATAACTGAAGCACTATCTGCACCGGTATGTTGAGCAACAACAGGGATGTCATTTCGATCACCCCATACTTGTAATTGTTCAACGGCCGCAGCACGGAAGGTATCACCCGCGGCTAACATAACCGACTTACCTTGTGCCTGAAATTGCTTGGCTAATTTACCAATGGTGGTGGTTTTACCCACACCATTAACACCAACCATTAAAATCACAAAAGGACCGTCGCCTGACGGGATCTCAAGTGGCTTATTAACAGGTTCGATAATTTTTTTCAGCTCAGCTTTTAATAAATCATATAAAGCTTCAGCATCTTTTAATTGCCGACGCGATGCTGATTCCGTTAAAGAATCAATGATTTTCGTGGTGGTTTCAACACCTACGTCCGCTAATAATAAATGAGTTTCGAGTTCTTCAAATAACTCTTCATCAATTTTTTTACCACTAAATAAACTGAAAACCCCACCACCAAGATTTTGGCGAGTTTTTGTTAAGCCTTGCTTTAAACGCGAAAAAAAGCCAACTTCTGGCTCTGGCTCTGGCTCTGGCTCTGCAGGTAATTGTTCAATAACAGCGCCATCAATTGCAACCATTTCTGCCAGTGGTGGTGAACTATTTTCCGCTATAACTTCTTCGTGACAAACTGCGTCTGTTGTTGGTTGCGATTCAGTAGTCTTTGGCTGCTCAATCTCTTCAATAACACTATTATCAACAACAACTTTCTCAGTAACTGGCGCCGCGTCTTCTTGCTCTTTCTTACCCAGACCTAACCAGGCAAACATACCTTTTTTCTTTGACATAAATGTATTTATAATATTAATTTGATGTATAGGTTTACTACTAAAATCATCTGACTAAAGCGCGTTCTAACTTGAACAAATCTTTAGATCAATTGGTATTCATGAGTAAACAAGGATAAAATTATCGATATAGTATCACCTAACCTGCTGACAAAAAACAAAAGCTGTTTAAGTTATGAGCAAAGTCAAAAAACATTCTGATAAAAGTGCCCCTAAAGGCCAAATACGTATTATCTCAGGTCAATATCGTGGTCGAAAATTACCGGTATTAATGGCCGATGGTCTGCGCCCAACCACAGATCGTGTCAAAGAAACGGTATTTAATTGGCTGATGCCTTATATTCAAGACACAAATTGTTTAGATTGCTTTGCCGGCTCTGGCGGGTTAGGTTTTGAAGCCATGTCGCGTGGTGCAAGTTACGTAACCTTGGTCGAGTTAAACAAACCAGCAGCGCAGCAGCTAAAAGACAATAAAGCTTTGCTACAAGCAGATAGCATCCAAGTTGTGCAGCAAAATGCTTTAGACTTTCTAAAAAATAACCAACAAAATTATTCGTTAGTGTTTATCGATCCGCCTTTTAGAAAGGGCTTAGCTCAACAAACCGCCGAGTTGTTAAGCGAAAAAGGCTTAACTGACGATGCCTTGATATATGTGGAAATGGAAGCAGACCATAACGAACAAACTATGCCAAGCCATTGGCAACTTTTAAAAGAAAAAGTAGCAGGACAAGTTATCTATCGACTCTATCAAAATAGTGTGGTGTAGCGCCCTTAAATTCAGTTTTCTTTAATCACTTAAGTTGATTTTAACTTAATTGTAAATTTGTTATTTATACCAAAAAAAGAGGCCTTAGCCTCTTTTTTGTTTAAAACAATACTGATGAGCTTACTTTTTGGGTTGTAGCTTCAAATCATGGAAATCAAAACTAAAATCTGTCGCCTTAGACACCGCCTTCATAGTAGCGTAATTAATACTGCCATCGGTGTTTAAATTAAAGTTCACATATGCATCGGCTTCCAAGGTTCTATCGTCCCAACGGACAATAAAGGTATTGTGTTGATAATGCTCCAATGTGCCATGCAGTGCAGGAGTGTGAGCAAACCGCATAACCAAATTTTCACTCACTAAACTAATAGCAATTTCACCGTACCAATTATCAACATAGCTTTGTGCATAATTTGCCAAAGGCAAAGAAGGTGTTGAATTTTTATCGACAACTGAAGCCTCTTTGACTAAATGTGCTTTTTTCTGAGCGTTATTTTTTTGCTGTAATGCGGCGTAATGCTCAACCCAATCTTTTGCTGGGAGCTCAAGATATTCATGCAAAATTTGTTGAGATAAAGCATTAAAGGCGAAGCCTGATTGCTGGTTGGTTAAAATCACCATAGCTAAATTTTTTTCTGGCACCATCACCACTTTTGATACCATACCTAATATACCACCAGTATGTCGTACCACTTTTACGCCGTGGTAGTCTTTAACAAACCAGCCTAGAGCGTAAGCGTTAAAATGGGTTTTATCTTGCTCTGTTATAGCTTGTGACACTTTTAACAATGTTCGTGCTTGCCACATTTCACGACTTTGCTGTGCACTAAAAAGTCTTAAAGCTTTGTCGCCACCAACACCATATTCACCGTGATTAAGCTGAGCTTTAAGCCATAGCGACATATCATTAACACTTGATGCTACCGAACCTGCAGATGAAAACTTCTCTAAAAAGTTACCACCAACAACATGCAACTCGCCTTCTAAAGGCACATGTGCACGAGCAACATTTTTATTAGTTACGGGAATTAAAGAAAATTTTGCTCGGGTATTTTTCATCCCTAATGGATCAAATATGCGGGTTTGAATAACTTCTTGCCAAGGCTTACCGGTTAGCTTTGCAATGACTTCGCCGGCTATAACGTACATCAAATTGTCGTAGGCAAATTCACTACGAAAACTCGACACTTGGGGTAAGTACTTTAAGCCTTTAATAATATCTTGATTGGTGTGTGTGGTTTCAGGCCAAATCATTAAGTCGCCAGCACCTAAACCTAAGCCACTGTTATGGGACAGCAAATCGATAATGGTAAATTCTCGAGTAACATAGGCATCGGGCAACTGGAATTCAGGGATAATATCGATAACTTTAGTTTTCCAAGTTAGCTTTCCTTCATCTACTAAACTCGCTAATAATGCTGAGGTCATAGCTTTAGTATTTGAAGCGATACCGAACAAAGTATCAGCATTTACCCTTTCTTCACTGCCCTGTTTAAGCACACCAAAACCTTTGCTTAGCACTACCTCGTCATCTTTAATAATTGCTACTGCGATGCCAGGTACTTGAAATGCCGCCATGGTTTTATGAACAGACAGCTCAATGCGTTTAATTTTATTACTTAAATTTAAGTCTTGTGCGCTTACTGAATGCAGCATAGAAATGGCTAATACACCAACAGTAAAAATGGTATATCTAATTTTCATATAACTTCCTTTATCCATCGATTTTATTATTTTCATTCATACCAATTACATTAAAGTGCGTGCCGCTGCCCTTGAATATCTAGCAATTCAGCTTGACTAAAAATTGTTTGCGGCTGTATATAGTTCGCGAAACACACTAAATCATTATTGCTTAAATGTTGCTGAAAAAGTGACTTGCTAATGTATTCTTGCGGAATGTACTGTTGGGTTAACTCACTAAATTCAAACTCATTAAAGCTTAATATATCAATCGACTTAGGCGCTAATATAGTTAAAAATTCTGGTGCAAGTGCAATCAAGTTAATATTGGCTTGGATACTGACATAACTGCTATTCGCTTGCGGAGTAATGTGAATAGTTAAATATTGCATGCCCTTAATAGCATTAATTGAATAACCAAAGGGTTCGAAGACGAAATCATCCAATATAAAGCCTGCTAAAAGTCGATCTAATTGTAAAAATTTTCGAATTTCATGTGATTTTAATCCCACCGTGGTGAGTTTTTTAGACGCTTTTTGACAAATTTGGTAAGCGATTAGCTCGTATGACTTATCTTCACCGCTAACCTGAAAACTATTGTCTTGATGAAATATATAATTATGATGACCGTCTAATTCGCCAAAACGAAAAGCTTTACCATCGACATGTTGCCGTAAAAGAGCAATGTCATCGCCAAAGCTACTCAACTGGGCATGAGCAAAATATTCATTTTTTCTTTGATAAGTTATCTGTAAAATTTTATTCATACCCATATGTTGAATAAAATATTCAACCGAATGCACTAAACGGGTATTGCCACAGGTTAGAATTAATAAACGATCGTGCCAAACAAATAAACTCGATTCTGACAGTAAAAATGCTTTACAGTCATCATTTTCTATCGTCGATAATATTTTTGCATTACAACATTGCACAAGTGCCAGCCAAAAATCATCTGCAATATCATCTAACAATGAAAGCTGCTTTACATCGATAATAATGTTAGCTTTTTTCTCTGAACCTTCAAAAAACAATAAATATGTCCTCGTTTAAATACACTTTAAGGCTGATGTTCTAGATGATGATTTAACAAATAAATACTCGTGATTAAATAAAGCATAATCAGCAATAATATCGCCGATATAAAACAGACTTAATCGATAACTAAGCTGGAAAATAAGATTTATACGTTAAAAAACGTTAACCAAACAAACAGTCAAAAAATACTGAATTTAATAATATTAAGCGTTAATTTCTATGCCTAAGTTTGATAAACCTTCCTCTAACACCATAGCTTTTGCCTGTACACAACTGGCTTTGTTTTCACTGGCGGTAGTTAAAAATTCGAAGAGTTCATTTTGCGTGGCAATTTCCCATTGCATTAAGGGATGCTCTGCAATTTGTTGAGGAGAGATCACTATTTCATCTTCTTCAGGTGTTATTTCATCTTCTTCAGGTGTTATTTCATCAATTTGCTGAGCTAAGCTCAACTCAACATAGTAGCTAACACTATTTTCAGATAATTTACTGACGTTAACAAAACCATCACTTTCTGGATCTTGCATCGCTTGAAACAATGACATCAATGCCATAGCACTATCAAGCGCCGGAAACACACCTAAAAAGTCAAAAGCATCAGGATCAGGTACTTGCTCTTCAAGTTTAGCAATTTGGGCGTCGTAATTAATCTTGCAACGATTAGCTTTATCTAACCATTGCCAAATAAGGTCTAGTTGATTTCTCAAGACCTTAAAATCACCAAACTCCACATGTTCAGCAAACATATGATAATTAGGCAACATGCGCTCAAGTAACGCTGCACTAAAGGCCACCTGTTGCCACTGACTTAATTTGTTAAAAGGGTGGTGAATTGCCACGGAGAGTCTCATTATCAAGGATAAAAAATAGAGAAGTATTATATACCCAAGTGACTTCAAAATGCGAGTTTCAATACACCTGAAAACGTTATGCTATAAGCACAAATTTTTATTAATGGTTATTGCCTTACAAACAGAAAAAGCCCTGAGCATATTATTTACAAACCTCAAAAAAGGCTTTGTCATAAAGGTTTTATACTGCGTTATTGATTGGTAGAGCTCTATCTCATTATATTTTTACTTCCAGCTAAGGCCACCATTTTTTAGGCGCTTAAGTATAACCAAATTAGCCGTTTATTTAGTTAGTTTCGTTAACTGCTTTTGTGCATAGTCGAAGCGTAAACGATATTCGGTTAATTTATCTTCAAGTGCATTAATTTGTTGCTCAAGTTTTCGATTTAACTCAGTATTTTCATCTCGAAGATACTTTATTGTTTCACGTGCTTTGTTATATTCAACTTCTTGTTTTTCTTTAGTATCTTGATGTAAAAGCCTATATTTTTCCGTTGCTGCTCTATCGGCGGCTAACTCGGCCTCTATAACAGTTAATTGCTGTTGTTTTTCGCTCAATTCTTGGGTGATTTTATCTTTGCTTTCTTCTAACTGATAATGGGACTGCTGTAACTCAACAAATTTAGCTGACTCCGCCGATAATAGCTCTGCTTGAGTATTTAGCAGTTGAGTGAGCTCAGTCGATGTTTTATCCGCTTGTCGCTGCAATTCAGTCAACGCAGCATTTTTATCTGCTAATTCTTGCTGATGCCCGGTCACTATTTGTTGATGATTTTCATCTTTTTTATCAATCGTTTGTTTAAATTTCAGTTGTTCACTATCAACTTGTTCTGTAAGTGAGGTAATTTGTTTTACTTGCGCTTGGTTTTTCTGCTCTAGATTAGCCAGGCTTTGTTGAGCATTTTTACCCTCAATAACGATTGCGGCTAACTCTTTGGTTAATGCAGCAATCTTCTGCGCTTGCTGCTCATTGTTATTATTGTTTTCATGCTCAGCTTGAACAAGTGATGCTTCTAACTGAATTTTTTCTTCACTTAGTAATGTTGTTACGGCTTGCTCTTTTTGAACTTGTACTTCTAATGACTTAACCGTATCAAGTACCTGCAACTGCTGTTTGGTAACCGATGTTAGTTCGCCTTTAACATTGGCAAGCTCATTTTCAAGCGCTTGTTTGTTGCGCTCAGCATCGTGCATTTGTTTAATTATTTGCTCATTATCATCTGAGGTGCGCTGTAATATTTCGGCATTTTTTTCTTGTTCGTTAAGCCACTTGGCGTTAATTTGCTGTTTTTGAGTTTCATATTGCTGTTGAACAACTTGTTCATTTTGTTCTAATTGCTCAATAGTTTGCTCTAAAGTATTAATTTTTATTGTTAGATCATTATTTTCGTGTGTTTTGCTTGTTATCGATTCTTGTTGTTGAACGAAAGCTGCTTGTTTCTTTTCAAGTTCTTTTTGTAAGGCGACAATTTGTTTTGTTAATTGCCCCGCTTGTTGTTGCTCATGCGTTAACTGCTCATTACTCGATAATAACTTATGCTCTTGCTCAGCTTTTAAATACTCAAGCTCACTCGACACTTGATCAAATTTAAGCTGTAAATCTGAATATTGTTGATTTTGAACCGCTAAGGTTGCGGCTTTTGCCTTGTCGTTTTTTGCTAAAGCCTCTTTTTCTGTTACTAATGCTTTCAGCTGTTTACTTGTATTTTCTGTTTCAAAACCAAGTTCTTTTAATCGCTGTTGTTGTTCAGTATTTTCTTGGCTAAGAGTTGCCACTTGTTTAGCTAACTGTGAATTTTCAGCAAGCTTATCTTTTAAAACTTGTTCTGAATCGGTGAGTTTTGCACTATTGAGATTTTCTGCGTTGGTTAAATTTTCTTGAAGTTGTGCTAATTGGCTTTGCTGACTTGCTTGCTCTGCCTTTAATGTGGAAAGTTCAGCATTGTTATCTTCGAGGCTTTGCTTAGCCTGCTGCTGCTGAGCTTGATGTTGCTCTTCAAGTGCCGTAAAAAGTGGATGTGTGGTAATTGCTTCAGGGCTAATTTCAATATTGTCGCTGTAACTACTCAAAAGCGCGGTGATTTTATCTTCAATCTGCAAATAAATATCACCCGCTAAATTTTGGATGTTTTCTTCAATATCACTTGGTAATTTTTTCTGGACAGTCATACGGTATAAATCCCTAACCCTACATCAATTAAACAACGTCAGCTAAAAATCATCCTAGCAGACGTTTAATTTATAATCATCAATTAATCCCCATCAGGCTAAATATTAACCACAAAGATTCAAAAAACTAATTACAAATCGAAAAAAAAGGACCTAACGGTCCTTTTTTATCGGTAAATTACATAGCCACTATTTTTCGGCTTCAGCCGTTACTGGTGTAAAGCGAATAGCGTTAACTTTTGCTGGTGATTCACTTTGATTACGCAATTGTGCTAGACGATTAACTTGACCTACAGAGCCTAACATCGCGTGAATTGGAATGAATAAACCACGCTTATGGAAATCTAATACTTGCTCGTCACTTAGTGCTTGAATTTTCTTCTCGTCAATATTGTAAAGACCAACAAGCTTCTTACTTTCACCTGAAGCAAAGTTGACATTAAGTTCAAGCTCTAACAATAAATCGTTATCAACTAACTCTTTAAGGAATTTTTCATTCATCACTTCATTATCGTATAAGCGACCTAGTGAATCTTGCACACCTTTAAAGAATTCAGTGTCATTGCCTTCGGCGTCAAACAATTCATGTTCTTTATCTTCTCCGACAAACTTGCTATCTAAATCAACACAAGCAGTCAGGGTTTTTTCTTTTTCAGGATCTAAACCCAGAGAAAATGGTGACATTGAAATACTTTGTGGAACATAAACCGCATTCCAAGAATCTTCTTTGTGATATAAATTTTCACCCGCTTCTAAACCTAGCATTACAACACTGCGGTAGCGCTCTGTGCCTTGATCTTTAACAATGACAATAGGGTAACTTGTTGCTGCTTGAGAATACTCAGGCGCACTGATCGGTGCAATATGTTGAGTAGATACATTTGATAAATCACGTTTCGCGGCGATTTTAATATTCTGATGAGTTTCTTTTTTAATTGGGGTAATGTTAGCCATGAATAGGGTCTCTTTTTACTGCGTCTTTTAATCGTTATCGTTTTCGACACATGTTTTGTTGTGATAATAGTAATGGAGACACGTATTGATGCTTTCAATGGTATAATTGAAATTATCTTAAGAAAACTTTAATTAAACTTAAGCTGTTTATTAATAATAATGAATTAAATACATTTAAAAACAGAAAGTTAACATATGAAAATTACAAAATATTTTTGTGCAGCGGTGATTATTATTAGTCCAGTTATTTGGGCTTCGCCGAAAATAACCCTAACCTTTGGTGAATCATCTAATGGTTTTGCTCGGGTAAAAATTAAAAACGAAACATTTGAGCCTTTAGCCTGTTATGTCGCCATTGACGGACATAAAGTAAAATTTCAGCTACAAGTTAAGTCGACATCACGTTGGATCACCGCTACAGACCAACGTTTTAACTACCAAAACTTTAGTACTTGGTGTGATTATCTAGAAGTTCATCCTAAATATAGAGTCTATCAAGTTTACTAGACTTTATTACTGATTTTAACAATCAAAAACGCTTGAAAAATAAGAACTCACTTTGGTAAAACGGCTAGCATTTCCGGCTTACTTGTAACGACTTCATCTCAGACTAACTTTCCGCTTAATTTAAACATAAAAAAAAGCTCCTGAAATTATTCAGAAGCTTTTATATAGTCGAAAATACTGCTTTATTTGAGCACGTGAATAAAATAAGCCACGGTAAATTGTTTCATTTAAAATAGATTTAGTTTTTCTTCTTTTCTATTTTATAAGGACCATTAAGTAAACCACGCTTAGGTGAATTAAATGCAGCAGCATTGGCCATTCGAGCAACTAGCGGTGAATTATCAGAAATTTCACCTACGATCTGTGACACAACAGCACCGACTAATGCACCCACTAAACCGCCACCACTATTGTTGTTCGGATTATATTGCGCGCTAATCACTGAATCCCATAATAGCTCACCCGTTTTAACAGAAACAAGCTTTACGTGACCTTGCACTACGGTTACTGATGACAATACTTGAAATTTTTGTCCCCAATCTTGAATATCAACGTAAAGTACGGCATCAGCACCAATAACTTCATCAATTTTATCTAATGCAATACCATTCATTTCAGCTGGCGTAGGCAATCCATTTTCTTTTAAAAAAGTATCAATCACTGAAACAGGAAAAACATAATAGCCTTTTTCCGCAAGTGGTTGAGATACAGTTGATAAATATGAGTATGGTGCGTTTACTTCCACTGAGCTATTCATTGGCGGAAGTACTAAAATAGAACGAGGAGCAGCTTGTTGTAAGGCAGTATAATTATATGGTTCAACTGCAGCACAACCAGATAAAATAAGGACTGATACAAGAGCAACTTTAAAAATATTCGTCTTCATTTTTAACTCCTTAGCTGTTAGTTAATGAACGTTTAATTAAGCCATCAATAAATCTTGTAGATTCAGGGAATAATTCTTTTTCTTTAGTAAGGGATGCTAAAGCAAGTTCTTTATTGCCATTCGCTGCGTACATCAAACCTAGATGCGCATATACACCAGGAGGAATTGGCTTACCTGCTGCTTCAGCTTTTTCTATATCTGTTTGTAATTGCTCAATTTGAACACTTGGTGGCACTTCGCCTGGTGTATGATGTGTTTTATACACTAAGTTTTCATATTCTCCCCAATAATACTGAGTGTCATTTGATGCACAGCCAGAAAACAACAAAACGGCAGTACAAATAGTTAAAATTTTATTTTTCATAAGTCTCTCTTATTATAAAGCGAAATTCAGCGTACCGTTTTCAAGATCTCTAGTCATATTATTAACACTTTCTTTAATAGCAAAATCTAAAACCTTACCGTTAAGTGTCGCGTCATAACCCGCTTTAGAACCAAAACCGATAACTTGCCTTTCGCTCAGTTGAAATTCACCTGCGCCTTGCGTTGAGTAAATTATTTCAGACGTCAAAACATCAATAATATTTAATGAAACTTTAGCATAGGCAATTTGACTCTTTCCTGAACCTAATATGCCAAACAACTGCTTATCACCAACAACTTTGCGACCAAATTCAGTAACTCCACCACTTATAACGTAACGAGCACCTTTAATTTCTTGTTTAATACCTAATAACGCTGCTTCTTTTTGTAAATTAGCTAAGTTTTCTCTATCAACCACCTTGAAGCGATTAGTTTGTTGCAAATGGGTATTAAGAATTGTTTTACCTTGATTGCCCAGCTTATCTATATTCGATGAGAACAAGCCCTGCATGTAATTTGAACGATTATTAAATTCACCTAATACAAGTGTTGATTTTGGACCGTTGTAAACGGTTTTATTAGTTTCTACGGGGACAATAGTAACTTTTTGGTGGGATTCTGTCGCACAGCCTGAAATTAATGCTGCCATCACTAAAAATAGGCTAAACGACTTTATTTTGATTGATTCCATAATGATTTACTCCTTTAAAAAGAAGTATTATGTATCAACTTTTGTATTATATAAAGTGAATCCTTAAAAATTATCAATGCTTTACAATAGTGTGAATTTACTTTTTCGACGTAATTTAAGTATAGCTTTTTTCATATTTCGAACCTTGTTATTGCCAAACAACCGCTGACGTTATTGTTGAAGAGTTAAACCAATGTGACTTTATTATTAAAAAAGAAAAAATCGCTATATTTGCTGAAAGTTTTGGCGATAGTAGTATCGACTTATTAGTTTGGTTCTGGATATATTACCTAGGAGAAACCGGCTTTATGAAAGCTCGGCATGAAGCGATAATAAAAATTAAATAGTCGTTAGAACAAGCTGATTATATTAATACCATTTCCGATTAGAACACTGGACATTAGTGCTAAGGGCGGCGAAAAATCAAATACTATGCTCAGTAAAAAATAATGAAGAAAAAAGCAACAATAAAGCGACTAACGATTGTAGCTCTGACCTCTCAACAGATAACAATACTACAAGCAAAAGCGCTTAATTGCGCCATACTCTATTGAAGATGCAATAACGCTTAAGATAATATTTTTTAAGCACAATAAGCTAATAGCCAAAAAGGAATACACAATGAAAGCTAAAACATACTATGCAAACATAAAATCAATATTAACGGTATTGTTACTCGGCAGTGCCTTAGGTGCTTGCGCCACAATAGAAGGCGCAGGGAAAGATATCGAAAGTGCAGGTGAAGCCGTTCAAGATGCTGCTGATGGCTAAAGTTAAACTGAACACCACGACTTAACTGATATTAAAGTGGCACTTAACAACTGGCGCTTTCAGTTATTTTAAGTTTATAAGTATCAGGTTTATCTGAAACTTTCACCCTCTATACAGGTCTACTTGATTAGGTCTTTCAACAATAGCTTTTGTAGCTGTGTGATCGTGTTGAGTCACTTTACCGAACCGCTCTATGACCTAAGCTATTACTAGCAATTCACCCAAGGAAATTTAATATGAATGATAAGAAAACAGTCAGTGGAAAATGCCCTGTTATGCACGGTGCCGCGACAGAAAGCTCGATGACAAACATGGAATGGTGGCCGAAGGCGCTTAACCTCGACATTCTTCATCAACATGACAAAAAAACCAATCCTATGGGTGTAAACTTTAATTATCGTGAAACAGTTAAAGACCTAGACATAGCTGCGCTCAATAAAGATATGCACGCACTAATGACTGACAGTCAAGACTGGTGGCCTGCAGATTGGGGACACTATGGTGGCTTAATGATCCGTCTAACATGGCATGCCGCAGGCACTTATCGTATCGCAGATGGTCGAGGTGGTGCAGCTACCGGTAATCAACGCTTTACACCGATCAACTCTTGGCCCGACAATGCCAATTTAGATAAAGCACGCCGCCTACTTTGGCCAATTAAAAAGAAATACGGTAATCAGCTTAGCTGGGCAGATTTAATCGCTTATGCCGGCACCATTGCTTATGAATCTATGGGCTTAAAAACCTTCGGTTTTTCTTTTGGTCGCGTAGATATTTGGCATCCAGAAAAAGACACTTACTGGGGTGCTGAAAAAGAATGGCTTGCGCCAAGCGGCAGTGAAAACAGTCGTTATTCCGGTGAGCGCGATTTAGAAAATCCATTAGCCTCAGTAATGATGGGATTGATTTACGTTAATCCTGAAGGGGTTGACGGCAAGCCAGATCCACTTAAAACGGCTCATGACATACGCGTAACTTTTGAACGTATGGCAATGAACGATGAAGAAACCGTTGCGCTAACCGCTGGGGGTCACACAGTAGGTAAATGTCACGGTAACGGCGATGCGTCAATACTTGGCAGAGAACCAGAAGCCGCCGATATTTCAGAGCAAGGAACAGGCTGGAACAATAAAACCAAACGCGGTATAGGTCGCGATACAGTGACTAGTGGTATAGAAGGCGCGTGGACAACTCATCCTACCCAGTGGGATAACGGTTATTTCTCAATGCTTCTTAAACACGAATGGGAACTGAAAAAAAGCCCTGCTGGCGCTTGGCAATGGCAACCTGTGAACATTAAAGAAGAAGACAAACCTGTTGATGTTGAAGACCCGTCTATTCGCCAAAATCCGATTATGACAGATGCAGATATGGCGATGAAGATGGATCCAGCCTATCGTGAAATTTCAGAGCGTTTTGCTAATGACCCTGACTATTTTTCTGACGTTTTCGCACGTGCATGGTTCAAATTAACGCATCGAGATATGGGGCCAAAAGGTCGCTATATCGGCTGTGATATTCCACAAGAAGATCTTATCTGGCAAGACCCAGTACCTGCAGGTATGACCGATTATGATGTTGAGTCGGTGAAAGACAAAATAGCTGCCAGTGGCTTAAATATCAGTGAAATGGTATCCACTGCTTGGGACAGCGCAAGAACCTACCGTGACTCTGACAAGCGTGGTGGCGCTAATGGTGCACGTATTCGCCTTGAACCACAAAACAATTGGCAAGGTAACGAGCCTGCACGTTTGAGTAAAGTACTAACGATACTTGAAGATATTGCTAAAGAGAGTGGTGTAAGTATCGCTGATGTTATTGTGCTAGCCGGTAACCTAGGTGTTGAACAATCAGCAAAAGCCGCAGGCATTGATATTACAGTACCATTTACACCTGGACGTGGTGATACAACCGATGAAATGACTGATGTAGAGTCGTTCGAAGTACTAGAGCCTCTACATGACGCTTATCGCAATTGGCTCAAAGGTGACTACAGTGTTAGCGCCGAAGAGCTAATGCTTGACCGTTCACAATTAATGGGCTTAACCGCTCATGAAATGACCGTTTTAATTGGTGGCATGCGTATGCTAGGCACTAACTACGGTGGTACTAAGCATGGGGTATTTACCGAACATGAAGGTGTATTGTCGAACGATTATTTCGTTAACCTCACAGATATGAACTATAAATGGCAACCAGTGGCTGATAATTTATATGAAATTCGTGAACGTATATCAGATAAGGTCAAATGGACAGCGACACGCGTTGATCTAATATTTGGCTCTAACTCGATTCTTCGTGCTTATAGCGAAGTATATGCGCAGGATGATAATAAAGAAAAATTTGTTCACGACTTTGTCGCTGCATGGACTAAAGTGATGAACGCTGATCGTTTCGATTTAGCGTAATTTTTCTAATATCTTAGCCTAATATATCCCTGTGTCGACGGTAATTCGGCGCAAGGATATTTACCCTTTCTAAGAGTAGTTATAGTTCAGATTACTGTGTCTATGTTCGATTAAAAAATGCTGAGTTGACCGTTTCATTATATCAATGGGTACCATACTCAATGAGCCTAAAGCATTTTTCTTTCCGTACGTTGGCAACATATTTTCTGTTAATCAGAATATAACAAGTGACATTCGCTCGATAAAGTTCTGAACACGGTAGCCTATTTTCAAAACAAGAACTGTTTCAACATTAATAAATAAAAGTAAAAAAGGCCCAAATAGGCCCAAATAGGCCTTTTAAAATTTTAGCTTTTATGAAGATATTTCTTCAGTTTTTTACTCATTTAAGCAATGAACTACTTAGCGTTCGTTGTTAGTTTTTTAGATAAGTTTTCAATCACATCAGCGGCATTATAGCTCGACTCGTTAGTCATAACGCCTTTGCCCATGCGAATTTCTAAAATACTGTGCACTTCTTTGCGACTACTAGCATTACTAAATGAAACGCCAACTTCATTCATAGGGCGGTGATGAGTTTCACAGGTTAATAAACCACAACGACGTTCAACACGCTGCTGGTGTGATAAACCTATCGCTGAAGCTGGCTCTACTTTTTCAGACTCAACAAAGGTCTCTTTACTGGTGATAACAAACCAATCAAAGCCTTGATCTTGGGTGAGTTCAGCAGATCTTAATAAAGCATAATCTGCGGCGTCGGCAACACTAGTTGAGACACTTTTAAACTGCACACGAAACCTGTCGTTAGTAATTTTTTGCTCACTATAGCCGACTGAACCTTTATTCGCGGGGCGATAATCAGGTTTAGAAGTACAAGCTGTAACTAATAAAGTCATTAATATAAAAGTAATAAGTGTTTTCATTTTTCACCTCAGTTATTTTTAGTTGTTTGCCAATTATTCGTAATAGCTCGTTGTTCTTGAGCTCTATCCATAGCAGGTCCTTTGATCATATCGTCAATAACGCTATCAAGTTGAGCATTGTTGGACGCCGTACGATAATCTTGCAAATTTTCTGTCAAGTTTACTTTTTCTGTGAGCTTAAGCTGCCATTGCTTGTTTTCTTTACAGGCAATATTAACGCTAGTTTTTTGCTCGTTTGCGTGTTGAAACTGACGACAGTAATCGCCTGCATGGTTGGTAAAACTTAAATTTGCCGTTATTGCATCGCCTTGTGTTGTTATTGACATTTCACCGCTCGGCATCTGATCTAAGGCTTGCGCTACCCCTGCGGTAATTACTGACGATTGTTGCTGTGATTGCATTAGAGTTACGGTACCAACACCAAATAGCATGGCAACGCCGGCCGCTAAAGCATAATGTTTTTTTATGCTTTTATTGATACTTTTCCAATGTGATAAACTAACAACATTTTCCCCTGTTACTGAAGGTTCATCATGCGCTATTTTTTTATCAATTTTTTTAGCTAGTTGCAACAAATCATCAGCAACAGGTGTTGTATCCATAATGGCCGCATTTTCTACCACCCAGTGATCTACCTGTGCTAATTCAGCTAAACGCATCACTAAATCGTCATCGGTTTCCAGCGCACAGCGTACTGCTTCCATCATCTCTTCGCTAAGTTCAGCATCTAAAAAAGCACTTAACATTTCATCGCTTATTTTCATGCGTCTACTCCTACTCGATAAGGTTTCATCATATCCACTAATGCGGCACGCGCTCGCGATAACCGACTCATCACAGTACCAACCGGGATTTCCATTGATGCTGCCACCTCTTTATATGACATACCTTGTACCGCTACTAAGGATAAAATAGCACGCTGATCGTCAGGTAAAGTATTCATCGCTACATTAACATGGCCTAGCATTTCTTTGCTGTCGAATACTTGCTGTTCATCCATGCTTTGTGATTCTTGTAATTCAGGCTTAAGCACAGCATTTTGCCTAACTTTACGAGCACGGTATTCATCAATCCATACATTACGACAAACTTTAAATGCCCATTTAGTGACATCAACTTCAGCAGGCACGCCTTTTGTTAGTATTTTTTCCAACGTAGTTTGCACTAAATCGTCTGCATCAGCAGCATTCCCCGTTAATGAGTAGGCAAAGCGTCTTAGCATTGGTAGTATGTTTTCAATGGTTTTATGCATGTTTTTACTCCTCTTACTTAAGAAGACGTGTGTAAAAGTTTTTTATTCCATAAAAGGAAATATATTTTCAGTTGAAACGTTTTATTAACACCACACTTATTTTTGAGGTTCAAGATTAACATGAAAACCTTAGCCATTACCGCCATATTTCTTACTGCTTTTAGTACATTTATCCCTGCACAACAATTGTCTACAGGTAATGTTATTGGACAAGTTAGTGCTATAGAGCGCACAGCAAACGATATTACCCGGCCATTTGATAGGCCGCCAGTATTAGCACCTTTTGCGCTAAGTGCTTTACCCGACATTGATAAAGTCTTTACAGAGCCTCTTAATGCTTTGCCAGCCACATTAGCAATAACAACCACCGCAGGTAAAAGCCTTTGGTTTGATGTTGAAGTAGAAGATGGTTGGCGGGCTGTTCAAGGACAATGGCTACTTTTAGCTGACGATATAAGCAAAAAGCGCCTAATTGAACATGGTGCACAAATTATTTCAGAATCTCGATATACTGGGTTGGGCCTGGCATTGCTGCGCTTTAGCGTGCCCGCCACCTTAGACTCTAAACAAGCGCTAAGTAATATCCTCTCAGACCAAGCAGCGCTTAGTTTAGCGAGAAACCATATTTATCAAGTACAAAATCAAGCGAGCCTACCTGCAGTAAACCTAGCCAACAAGAGTATTAAATCACTAATGAACACTCTTCCAGCATGTGATTTCGACGTAAAGGTTGGCATAGTTGATAGTGCTATTGACACAAAACATAGCGCCTTTAAAAGCGCTGATATTACTGCAAAATCCTTTTTACCTAATGACTTAAATGCATCAGTGCAACACGGTACCGTAATCGCCAGTTTATTGGTGGGGGAAAGTAAACAATTAGCACCACTTTTGCCGAGAGGTAAAGTATATTCCGCGCAAGTATTTTATCAACAATCAGATTACGCCCAGGGCGCGACGTTATCGGCCATAATCTCTGGCATAAATTGGCTGCTTGAGCAAAATGTGCCTGTGATTAATATGAGTTTGGCTGGGCCTGACAATCAAATTTTGCATAGTGTACTCAACGCCGCTATCGCAAAAGGCGCCATAGTAATTGCCGCTGCAGGCAATGAAGGTCCTGCGGCTCCGCCTATGTACCCCGCTGCTTATCAAGATGTTATTGCGGTTAGTGCAATAGACAAAAACCAGCAAGCTTATCGTTGGTCAAATCGGGGGGATTATGTTGATTACTCGGCATTAGGCGTTAATGTATTAACCGCCAAAAGCGGCCAACGTATTGGTCGGGAGTCTGGTACATCAATAGCCGCACCACAGGTTACAGCCGCGATAGCCTGTTTAACCGCAACGTATGGTAAAGATAAGAAAAAAATATTAGATAAGCTAAATGTATTAGCCGTAGATTTGGGCCCTAAAGGCAAGGACCCTATTTACGGTATGGGCGCGATATTACGCCGCTAAAATTGCGCTTTAATAGACAATGAAGAGGTTGTTTGACTGTAGGTTTGGCTATCAAGTTGCGAACGGTAATCACCATATTCAAGCTTACTAACCAGCGCTAGATGCTTGTTAAATTCTAATTGCCATTGCGCTTGAAAAATATTTCTATGTTCATCTGCCTTCGATTCAAGCTGACTTGGCATATCATCATTGCTATATGCTTGAAAGTCTTTCGATTGAAAACGCCAGCCTATTGCAGCTTTTTGCGCTAAGCCAAATAATTCAAACTTTCGCGAAAGCTTAATGTTCGCCCCATAACCGCTATAATTAAATTGCGCATCAGTAGCGGTTTCCTTGTCCGCACTAACGCCGAGCATAAACATAATTTGACCGTCGTTAATAAAGTGGAACAATTCAGCACTAGCACCATAAGCGTCGGCATTACGGTTAGACATAACCGCAAACTTTTTACTTTTGACTTTTGCGCTAGTACGCAAAAACGTTTGTGGTTGAAGAAAAGTACCTAAGTAGATGCTGGCTTGTTGAAAAGTTAAAAACGTCTCTCCATCTAGTTTGGCTTTTGCGCCATCATAGCGTAAACCTAGATCTTTTTTACGCCATTGATAACTCGCATCAACACTAATTTGATGTAAGGCTAAGTCAAAAGCATCAAACTCTTGGTAATCTTGCTCATTATAACGATATGAAGCCGCTAATTTCGCTTTATCATTGATTTTCCAAAGCCCGGTAACCGCTGCGGTTTTTTCCAGGCCGCTATCGCCTTGTGAAGAAACCTCATCAAGCTCATCAACACTCAGTGCAGAGTTACTGATAATACCTAAAGAAACCTCACCTTTAACACTTACTTCCTCTGACGTTGCCGCCGATAGTTGCATACTTATCGCACACGCTAAACTACTTAAAATATATTTCATATTAATCACCTCAAATAAAAAAGCGCCAGGGCTGCTGGCGCGCTTAAAGCATTTTTTTTAAATTTATAATCCAATATCTAAGTTATTTACCAAGCTATTAGTGACTTCAGCAGCCGTTGCTGCGGCAAGCTCGGTGTTAATTTGCTCAGTAACAACATTGTTGATCTGGCTATTAACGTTTTCAGTGATTGCCGTTTGAGCATTTGAAGTGATGGCATCGGTAACATTAGCGTTCACCGTTTGCTCAATGACCTGCGTAGTTTGACCTGTAGCATCTAACGATACGATGTTGTGCACATTACTTGATATTTGCTGAGATACTTGCGACGTGTTAGCAAATGAATTGGCGCTATCAACACTAGGATTTAGGGCCAAATTTTCAGGTGTTGTCATCGTTTCACTAGGGACAACTTCTTCAGTTTCTTCTGCTGTGCTATTTTCTGGTAATACTAACAAATTTGCACTTGTTGTTTGGGTAAGTGACTGACTCGAGTTTGATGCTGTATCTACTAAGGTATTGTTTCCGGAACTTCCTGAAAGTTGAGTGGCTACTGCTGAGGTGTTAACAAAAGAAGTAGCGCTTTCAATATTTGGATTTAATGCGGCAAGTTCAGGTGTTGCTAACGCTTCGTTTGGCGCGATTTCACCAGACTCTTCTGGTGTTTCACTTTCGGGTAACGTTGGAAGTGCTATGCTTGTTACTTGATTAAGTGACTGAGCTAAGGTTACTGTCGCTCCAGAGATAACACTGATACTCTCGCCAACATTATTTGATAGGCTAGTGTTCAACTCACTATTGTTATCTAAAACGCTTGCAGTACCGATATTCTTTGCGTTACTCGACGGCTGTTCTTCAGTTTCGCTAGGCACAGACTCTGAAGCATTCGCGTCTTCACTATTAGCCTTAACTTTAGTATCGCTTTCAACTGAAGTATCAGATTGTGTCGACATTTGAGTTGATTTATCAGAACTATCTACTTGCTGAGAAACTTTAGTTTCATGATTAATTTGGGTGTTTTGGCTAATTTCAATATCAGCGGCTTGCGCGATACTTACCCAACAACTCATACCACTTAATACCAATACTTGTGCAATTTTATTTAATTTAGTCATGTTTGCTTCCTCTAATGTCTGTTTATGTTAATGACACTGAGATAACGGCTAACGTGTGATATTTATTCCAAATTAATTTAAAAATATTTCAACTTAATTTTTTATTAATATATTTCAATAACTAAAAGTAAAAAATAAACTATTAAGATTTAAGAAATCAGTACCAGAAAGTATTCAACATTTAATCAGTCTTTTTAAGCTTTGGTTGCTAGTTAGAAAATTTAACCAACAAGGGGTGATGTGTGGCGTTTTCATCGATGAAAACGCAATTGTCACTCTTTCAGCTGACATTGAGGGTTTGTTGATATCAGAAGCTATATTCTTAAATGGATTGAATAACAATCTTAAAAGTAACGCAGGAGCAATTACCAAGATGGTTAGGAACGACCAGTTAATCGAGTAAAACTATTATTACTGAACGAAAAAAAGGCCTATATAGGCCTTTTTTAATTCAATTACTGTCAACCCATACTAGGACGGGTCAAACTATAATTAACAATCGTCATCTTCAGCGTCTACGCCTTCTTTTGCTTCTTCACAAGCATCTTCAATGGCGTTACCTGCGTCTTTTTTCATTCCACCAAGTTTATCACTAACACTGGTTTTCATTTCATCTAACTTGTGACCCGCATCGCTTGCCATTTCACTTACTTTTTCGCCAGCACCTTCAATTGCTTCACCGGCATCGTCTTTCATTTCACTTGCTTTTTCGCCAGCGGCTTCAAGTGCGTTACCGGCATCTTTTTTCATTTCACTTATTTTATCACCAGCATCTTTAGCCATATTGCCAGCACCTTTAACTGCTTCTTCAACTTTGTCACCCGCTTTTTCTGCATCTTTTTCACTACAAGCTGTTAAGCCAAACATTGCGACAAAGAAAATAAGTGAGGTTGATAATTTTTTAATAAAAGTCATGTGTTTTTCCCTAAATTTTTGGTGGTTTACCACGAATTGCATTGGCGATTAATGAGATAATCAACAGCACAAAGATAATAAAAAATATAGTTTTTGCAATACCAACTGCTGCGCCAGCGATACCACCAAAACCGAATATTGCAGCAATAATTGCAACAACTAAAAAAGTAAGTGCCAGCTTAACATAATGCGCTCCTCAGTTTATTTTATTACAAACTACCCATAGCATATATAAAATAAAAAGCGACTACTCTAAGAGTAAGTCGCTTTATTAAGTTTAGTATTTTTCAATCTGTTTGCAACTAAGTTGACCACTGTCCAACTTAGATGGAAACCCACACTTTTATAAATCAAATATATGAAATTATTCTACTGTTACAGATTTTGCCAAATTGCGAGGTTGGTCAACATCTGTACCTTTAATAATGGCGACATAGTAAGACAATAACTGTAGCGGTAAGGTATAAACAATAGGTGCAATTAAGTCATCGCATACAGGTACGTTAATTACTTTCATGGTGTCGTCGCTGCTAAAGTTAGCACTAGCATCGGCAAATACATACATTAAACCGCCACGCGCTCGAACTTCTTCTACATTAGATTTTAGCTTTTCAATTAAATCGTTTTTAGGCGCAACGACAATCACTGGCATTTCCGCATCAATTAACGCTAGTGGTCCATGTTTAAGTTCGCCTGCGGCATAAGCTTCCGCATGAATGTATGAAATTTCTTTCAGCTTCAATGCACCTTCCATCGCGATCGGGTATTGGTCGCCACGACCTAAAAATAAGGCATGTTGCTTATCTGCAAAATCTTCGGCTAATTCTTCAATTGAACTGGCTAATGCTAATACTTCTTCCAATTTATTAGGCAAGGTCATTAACGATTGAGCAATTTCGTTTTGCTTTTCTTGTGTCATACCGTGATGCTGACCAATGGCTAAGGTCATCATTAATAAACCAACCAATTGTGTAGTAAAGGCTTTAGTAGAAGCCACGCCTATTTCGGCGCCTGCTTTAGTCATAAAGGCTAAATCAGATTCGCGTACTAATGAAGAACCAGCAACATTACAAATAGTTAAACTTGCTCGATAGCCTATTTGTTTAGCTAAACGCAGTGCTGCTAGAGTATCTGCGGTTTCGCCTGATTGTGAAATAGTTACTAACAGGGCATTTTTCGGGACATGTGATTGACGGTATCTAAACTCACTAGCAATTTCGATATTACATGAAACGCCGGCTAAGGCTTCTAACCAGTACCGTGCAACCATGCCTGAATGGTAACTGGTACCACAGGCAATAATTTGTACATGCTCAATTTCTTGAAAAATAGCATCAGCGCCTTCACCAAAGGTTTGGATATCTAACACATTACCCAATAAACGACCTTCTAAGGTGTTACGAATGGCTGTAGGCTGTTCATACGTTTCTTTAAGCATGTAGTGACGGTATTCACCTTTGTCGCCAACATCATGGCTAACTTCAGACTCTTTCGCTTCACGTTCAACTGGGTTACCGTCAGTATCAAAAATATTCACTTCAAAGCGGGTAACTTCGGCCACATCACCTTCTTCTAAAAATGAAAACTTACGCGTAACCGGTAATAATGCCAGCATGTCTGAGGCGATAAAGTTTTCACCAACGCCGTAACCTATCACTAATGGGCTGCCAGAACGTGCAACTACAACACGGTCTTTATCACGCGTATCAACAACCACAGTGCCATAAGCACCTTCTAATTGTTTTACGCTCTTTTGAACAGCACTAAGCAAGCTATCAGATGATTCTAGTTCATGATGAACTAAGTGTGCGATAACTTCGGTGTCAGTTTCAGAGGTAAAGGTATAGCCTAAACCTTGTAAGCGTGTGCGCAATGCATCATGGTTTTCAATAATACCATTGTGCACAACGGCAATGGTTTCTGACGATATATGTGGATGAGCATTCGCTTCACTTGGCGCGCCATGGGTTGCCCAACGTGTGTGGGCAATACCGGTACCACCAGATATTGGATTAGCATGCAATGCATCTGCAAGTTCTTGCACTTTACCTAAACGACGCGCACGTTTAAGTTGGTTATTATTATCAACAATTGCAACACCAGCAGAGTCATAACCACGATATTCTAATCGCTTTAAGCCTTCTACTAAAATGTCTGCTACATCACGCTGTGCGACAGCACCTACAATTCCACACATATTCTCTGTCCTTTTTTTAACTTGCGATAACGAGGTTAACGCCTTGTTTAATTATTTCACTTCGCACATTTTCAGGCATATCTGCATCTGTTATCAACGTGTGAATTTTTCCCCAAGGTAATTCTAAATTAGGAATTTTTCGATTAAGTTTTTCTGAATCTAACATAACAATAACTTCACGAGATACTTCAGCCATTACTCGGCTTAAGCCTAAAAGTTCATTGAATGTTGTAGTACCGCGCGCTAAATCAAGACCGTCAGCGCCAATAAATAGCTGATCAAAATCATAAGAGCGTAATACACTTTCTGCCACTTGGCCTTGGAATGACTCTGAATGAGGGTCCCAAGTACCACCGGTCATCAATAATGTTGGCTCATTTTCTAATGCATGTAAATCAGACGCTATAGCGAGTGAGTTTGTCATCACCACTAAGCCTTGTTTCGCACTCAACTCACGCACTAAGGCCGACGTTGTGCTACCACTGTCTAAAATAATACGATTGTGATCACGAATAAGCGATGCCGCTGTTTTTGCGATCATTATCTTTCGTTTCGAAACTTTTTCAGTTTTTGGCTCGGTAATTTCATGTGGTAAAGGCACTGCACCGCCATATCTGCGCAGTAGCAAACCACTGTTTTCTAATACCGCCAAGTCTTTACGGATAGTAACTTCTGAGGTTTCAAACATTTTTGCAAGGCTATCAACACTTACTTCACCTAAATTACTTAACTCTGCGATTATGGTGTGGCGACGCTGCTGGGTATTTCGTTTTGACATTGCTTTCGTTTTTACTCTTAAAAGTTTCGATTTAAAACTTAGCTATTAAAACAAAAGCTGAAAATAAAAACAATATTTATCTAAAGATCGGTCATCAATTCATTTAAATATTGTTTAAGTTTACGGTAATTATCAGGGTGAACGATATTTTTGTTCTTATTGTAAGTTTATTACCTACTTGTCGACACAAAATAAAATGCACTAGTTTATAAGCTAGTGCATTTATTTAAGTATGATTTTTGTGCCGGCTATTTTTTACTTGGGCGTTTCCAACCGGCGATATTTCGCTGCTTAGCGCGAGCAACACTTAATTCATGATCATCAACATTTTTCACGATAACCGAGCCAGCGCCTGTTGTTGCCATTGCACCAATAGTAACAGGTGCGACTAACGAGGCATTTGAGCCGATAAATGCGCCAGCACCAATAATAGTTTTAGCTTTATTCACACCATCGTAGTTACAGGTAATAGTACCGGCACCAATGTTAGCATTAGCGCCTATTTCAGCATCACCTAAATAACTTAAATGTCCGGCTTTTGCTCCTTCACCTAAGATAGATTTTTTCATTTCAACAAAATTGCCAATATGTGCATTACGCATTAACTCTGACCCAGGGCGAATACGGGCAAATGGACCAACCGAAGCTAATTCGCCAATAATGGCACCTTCGATCATAGTATTAGGCTTAATTTCTGCACCTTGGCCGATACTACAGTTTTTCAAAATACAATTGGCGCCAATAGTGGCATTGTCAGCAATATCAACATTGCCTTCGAAAATACAGTTAACGTCAATCACCACTTCTTGGCCAACAGTAACGTTACCGCGAATATCAATACGGCTAGGGTCACGTAAACTTGCGCCAGCAATCATTAATTCTTCTGCTTTTCTTATTTGATAAGCACGTTCTAAACCGGCAAGTTGCACGCGATTGTTAGCACCTTCTACTTCAATTTCACTATCAGGATGAGCCGTAGCAATTAATTTACCTTCTTGATGACAGGCAGCAATAATGTCAGTTAAGTAATATTCACCTTGGGCATTATCACTTGATAAATTAGCTAGCCAGCGTTTTAAGTCACCACCGTTGGCCAATAAAATACCTGTGTTCGCTTCATTTACTAATAGTTGTTCAGCCGTGGCATCTTTTTGTTCAACAATGCCAACCACTATGCCGAAACTATCGCGCATAATACGACCATAGCCAGCAGGGTTAGCTAAGTGCACGGTTAATAGTGCCATGCCATTGTCAGGTTTAGCGACGATTAAACGTTGTAATGTACTTACTTTAGTTAAAGGTACATCACCATAAAGCACTAGCACGTCTTCATCGTCAGATAAAAATGGTGATGCCATATCAACCGCATGACCTGTGCCTAATTGCTCTTTTTGTTCAACAAAAGTTAAATCATCACCGGTAACTTTAGCTTTAAGTACTTCACCACCAAAACCGTAAACTAAGTAGATATTTTCGCTATCTACTTGGCGTGCTGCGTCAATTACATGAGACACCATTGGCTTTTCAGCAACAGGATGAAGAACTTTAGGTAAAGCAGAACGCATGCGAGTGCCTTTACCCGCAGCTAAGATAACAACAGAGAGAGCCATAATATTTCCGGTTTTATTTATAAGATTACTTATATCAACTTGATGAATAAGCATAAACTCATCAACTGGTGATAACGTATGGGTGCATTGTAACGTTAAATTAAACGCTTCTCTATTAAAATTATATGAACAAATCACCACGAGTTATTACTTTCTTACCCACAAGAAAAAACCTTTGCGGGTATATCGCACCTCATCAATAATTGGGTGTATAATAAGGCCAACAAAAACAAGACTTTTGATTGATCTAGGATCCCGTATAAATGACGCCCATTGCTGAGCAAATAGCCAAAGAAATCGATGTAAAAACCAGCCAAATAAATGCTGCTATAAACTTATTAGATGAAGGTGCAACGGTTCCTTTTATTGCCCGTTATAGAAAAGAAGTTACCCAAGGGCTTGATGACAATCATCTACGCCACCTTGCGCAACGCTTAGTTTATTTACGCGATTTAGCCGATCGTCGAAAAGTTATTATTAGCAATATTGACCAGCAAGGAAAATTAACCCCTGCGCTAGCCGCCGAGCTTAATAATGCCGACAATAAAACCCGTTTAGAAGATCTCTATTTACCCTATAAACCAAAAAGAAAAACCAAAGGGCAAATTGCCATTACCGCCGGCTTAGAGCCTTTAGCCAATAAAATTTATAATAATTGGCAACTCAACCCTGCGCTAGAAGCAAAAGCCTTTATTAATGCAGAACAAGGTTTTAGTGATGAAAGTGCGGTACTTGAAGGCGCACTTTATATTCTGGTTGAGCGTTTTGCTGAAGACGCTAATTTGATTCAAAAGTTACGTCGTCACTTACTTAAACAAGCTCACTTGTGCAGTAAGTTAATGAAGGGCAAAGAAAAAGAAGCGGCAAAATACCGCGATTATTTTGAGCATTCAGAATTATTAAAATCTGTGCCGTCACACCGTATGTTAGCTATGTTACGTGGTCGAAATGAAAAACTATTATCGTTAAGTATTGATACAGACCCTGGGCAAGAAGGGGCTTTTTCTAGCGCACAACAGCTGATCACAGAACACTTTAATTTACGGTTAACTGGCCAAGCCGCCGCAGAATTTTTAACTAAAGTGGTGCAAACAACGTGGAAAATAAAACTCAGCCAAAGTTTAGAAACAGAATTATTAGGCCAATTACGAGAACAAGCCGAAGTTGAAGCGATTAAAGTTTTTTCACGCAATTTAAGCGACTTAATGATGGCAGCGCCAGCCGGCGCTAAAACTACTTTAGGTTTAGATCCCGGCCTTAGAACCGGTTGTAAATTAGCCATTGTCGACGCGACAGGTAAATTATTACAAACCGCGACTATATTCCCACATGCACCGCAAAACCATTGGGATAAGTCAGTACGTACTTTAGTTAATTTATGTCAACAACATAAAGTAGAGTTGGTGGCGATTGGCAACGGCACGGCTTCACGCGAAAGTGACAAACTTATTGCTGATGTTATTGCTAAATTAGAAACAAATAAGCCTACAAAAGTTATTGTTAGTGAAGCCGGCGCGTCGGTATATTCAGCGTCAGAGTTTGCCGCAAAAGAGTTTCCCGATTTAGACGTATCGATTCGTGGTGCGGTATCGATTGCTCGCCGCTTACAAGACCCACTAGCAGAGTTAGTTAAGATAGACCCAAAAGCCATTGGTGTTGGGCAGTATCAACACGATGTAAGCCAAAGCCAGCTTAGCCAAACCTTAGACAATGTTATTGAGGATTGTGTAAACGCGGTCGGTGTTGACTTAAATAGTGCTTCTGCAGCTTTATTATCGCGAGTTTCAGGTTTAAACAAAACCATGGCAAATAACGTGGTGAGTTTTCGCGATGAACACGGCCGATTTAACAACCGTAATGAATTAAAAAAAGTCGCGCGTTTAGGGCCAAAAGCCTTCGAACAAGCCGCTGGATTTTTGCGGATACATAATGGTAATAATCCATTAGATTTCTCCGGTGTTCATCCTGAAACCTACAGTCTAGTAGAACAACTGTTAAAACAACTTAACACTGACATCAGTAGTGTCATTGGTAATAAAACAGCGCTTGAAAAAATTAATGTTGAAGCCTTAATGAGCGATGCTTTTGGTGAACTAACGGTTAAAGACATTATTAGTGAGTTAGAAAAGCCCGGTCGTGATCCGCGCCCAGAGTTCAAAACTGCAACTTTTCAAGAAGGTGTTAATACCATTAACGACCTTAAAGTTGGCATGATACTCGAAGGCGTTATTTCTAACGTGGCGAATTTTGGTGCTTTTGTCGATGTTGGTGTTCATCAAGACGGTTTAGTGCATATTTCTTCACTGACCGATAAATTTGTTAGTGATCCGCATGAAATTGTCAAAGCCGGTGAAGTAGTTAAAGTTAAAGTAACAGAAGTTGATCCACAGCGTAAGCGCATCAGTTTAACCATGCGTTTAGATGAATCGATACCACAAGTTAAAAGCCAGCCGTCAGAAAAACCGCAGAAAGCGCAGAAAGCGCAGAAAGCGCAACATAATGACAAGAACGTTAAGCCACAACATAACAAAAATAAAACTAGAACTCAGCAACCCAAAGCAGACAATAATGCCGCGATGGGCAATGCCTTTGCAGATGCTTTTGCTAAGTTAAAGAAGTAGCTATAACTTAGTTTTTGTCTGGGGAAAATTGCCAGTTCATCTACCGGCACGGATGCACTAATGTCGTCAAGCCTTGTTCTTACATGTATGTAAGTGAGTAGAGTAATGCAGGAGCAATTAACGAGATGGTTAAGAACGGTCCCACTCTTTCACATCCATGTGATCGTGACATACCGTTAATCCTAAACATAAAAAAGGGGAAACTAAAAGCTTCCCCGAAAAAACCCCGGTTGGGAGGTCAACTAACGCAAGATTGTAAACTAAAGCACGTATTTAGCTGAAAATTGTACATAATCAGAATCGGCATCTTGATCTGCAGATTCAAAGTTTCCTACTTCCAAACCAAATGATAAGTCTTTGGTATAATTTTTGAAAATGTTAACGCCCCAATGTCTTCTATCGGCATCTGCAACTTCTGTCGTGGTTTTACCGAAAAATGCTGTACTGCGAATATCGTCGCTCCAGAAATGGCGATAAGCAACCATGTATGACGTAGTTTCTTCTACTACTTCACCCACTAAATCACGTGCAGCGACAACACCAACATAACGTCCGGTTTCACCACCATGTAATTGAAAACGAATATCATCTTTACCAAAGGTGTTAACTTTACCAGCAATACCATAACCAAATGCTGACTCAGAGTTACCACCAACCGTATTCAGTTGACGAGCTAAACCGGCAACAGAAACATTACCCCAATCACCTTTAAAGGTATATTTAGCAATAACATCAGGTATTTTGTCTTGGGTTGGATCACCTTTGTCAGACTCAGGGTTTTCTATTGCTACTTGAAAGTTACCTTGGGTATAACGAACTTGACCTTGTCGAATAAACGCGGCAGCATTTAAAGGGCCAGCAAAATCAGCGGCTTCAGCTAAAGCGCTGGTATTGACGAAGGTTGACCATGTTTGACCAACCAAAATATTTTTATATTTGATAAATGCGTGACGTAATCTTGGATTTGACGAGTTAGATACTATTTCATTACCACCACCGCCATGAAAATCCATTTCAATAAAGCCGGTTATATCACCATGAACGTATTTAGTGTTAAAACGAGACTCTGTTGCACGAAAACTAGTGCGAGAAATATCGCCAACGCTGCCGGCACCAACCCAATAGTCGTTAGTAATACTATTAATGTTACCGTTAACATAGCGTGTATCTAATTTGATATAGCCGCCAAAGGTAATGGTGTCATCATCAGATAATTTAATTTCATAACCAGCATGTACACTGCCAGCCATAGCTAAAAGTCCTGTTGCTAATAAAAGCTTTTTCTTGTTAAACATTTTTACTTTCCCCATGTGTTATTAACCTTAGAGCAACAACAGCTATGCTCTGGCTTGTTTTTATCGTTTTAGTTTTTAATAACGTATTTATTATTTTTAACTGCAATTAACTAATTCGTTATTATTATTGAGCATATTTATTTTTATGTTTTGAGATTTTAGTATTTTTCTCGAAATTTCTTTATTTTTAGCCACTGGAAATTCATCGACGAATGTTATGACGTCTGTTCGGGCAAATTCACCCAAACAGCCAGCAAGCTTTGCATTAATTACTTTTGAAAATGTTGAAAGTTCAATATTGGTGCTACTTAATTCAACGTAGGCATGTATCGCATTGCCTTTGTTTTCGTCAGGAACACCAAATACAATCGCCTGCTCAGTGCCGGCTAATTGCTCAATGTAGTTTTCAATTGTTTGATGAGTAATACGATAACCACTAACTTTATGCGTGGCTGTAGCCTGAGACACTAACCAAATGTAGTCTTGTTCAGGTACAGAAAAAGCATCTGAATCAGCTAAATTGTCATCAACAAAATACGACCATTCGCCACTGTTAGACTGCAACCAAGATAATTGCGCTTGTTCTACACTATGATTATTCAAATTTGGCATATCACTCTCTATTTAATATCTTTGATACAATATTAATCAAAGATATTTATGATGTTATTAACACTAGAGAATCAGGACTGATTTATAAATTAGACCTAAGTCTAAATTGGTCAAAAAACACGCTAGACTTTAGTCTATACGAGCTAAAATTAATGACGTAAGGAAATACTTACCGTTAGTTGTCGTGAGCAATATTCTGCTGGTCGATAATTTTGCCAGCTAAGTTATAAGAAATGTTAGCATATTGAAAATCCTATTTTTATAGCTATTCAATACAAGGTTATTCATGGTTTCAAAAATAAAATCTATATCAACTAGTGCAGTTTTAGCGTGCTTAGCTTTTAATGCTAACGCCGAGTCACTAAATATTGAAAAATACCAGCAAGCTGAGCGTAAACTCGGCAAACACACAGAGAATTTGGTTTTTGGCACTGTTGAACGACCAAGTTGGACCGAAAACAATACGCTTATTTACCAAAGTAATACTGAGCAAGGTAAGCAATTCTTTTTAATTGATGCCGTAACAAAAGTTAAGAGGTTAGCCTTCAACCATCAGAAACTTGCCAGCGCATTAGCACGTATTACTGACCAAGAAGTTAATCAAAAAAAGTTACCTTTTAGTCGTTTTGATTTTATCGCTGAGCAGCTTATTTTACTTAAAATCGACGACGAGTCATACCAATGCAATATTGATAACTATTTGTGTAAGCTAAGTAAAAATGCCGTCAAAAATGATGAACTAGTCGCTCCAAATGGCGAGCAGGCAGTTTTTATTCGCAAACATAATTTATGGTTACGTAACCTAATTGATAATAGCGAAAAGCAGTTAACGACTGACGGTATAGAGAACTTTGGTTATGCAACAAATAATGCGGGTTGGGTCCGTGGTAAAAAGCCGGTAGTAAAATGGTCTCCAGACTCAAAGAAGCTGACAACTTTCAAACATGACGGTCGCAACGTTGGTGAAATGGGCATAGTGTCAACGGCAGTAGGACATCCAAAAATAGATGTTTGGAAATATCCACTGCCAGGTGATGAAAATATTTTCAAAATTCAGCGTGTAGTAATTAATATTGCTCAAGCGAGTGTTGTTGTGCTCGATATGCCTGCAGATGACCACAGATCTACCATCACAGATCATGTTGCCGGTCGCGATGGTAGCTTGTTAGATGTTGATTGGTCGAGCGATAGCAGCAACTTTGCCTTTGTTTCTTCAACACGTGATCACAAAACTGCAACACTAAAAATAGCCGATGCTATTACCGGTAAAGTCCGCACAGTTTTTACTGAAACGGCACAAAGTTTTTTCGAATCAGGTGTTAGTGGCATTAGCTGGAAATACCTAGATAAAACTAATGAATTTATTTGGTTTTCACAGCGTTCAAACTGGGGACATTTATACTTAGTCGATGCTGAAACCGGCAACATTAAAAATCAGATAACTAAAGGCGATTGGACTGTATTAGAATTGCTCAATGTTAATCAAGAAACGGGAAAACTTATTTTTTCAGGCTCAGGGAAAGAAGGTGGAGACCCCTATTTTCATTATCTTTACAGCATCAGCAAAGACGGTTCAGATTTAACCTTACTAACCCCTGAGAAAAAGCATCATCGTATTACCTTAAATAAAAATGCTAAATATTTCTTAGACCGCGTGTCGACACCAAACCAGCCAGAAACCAGTTCTATTCGCAGTACTAGCAGTAAAACCAGTTTTATCGTCGAACAAATGGATATTACTAAGCTTACTGCTACAGGATGGCAACCACCGACACCATTTATTGTTAAAGACCGTAATAACGAGCATGACATTTACGGATTGATGTATAAGCCTAGCGATTTTAACGCTAGCAAATCTTATCCTGTAGTAAATTACTTATACCCAGGTCCGCAAGTTGGCAGCATTCGTGGCCGCCATTTCAGAACAGCAAGAGGCGATAACCAAGCTATTGCTGAGCTTGGTTTTATTGTTATCGAAATAGACGCTTTAGGTACACCTGGGCGTTCAAAAAGCTTCCACGAATTTTATTATCAAAACATGGGCGATAGTGGTATTCCTGATCAAGTCGCCGCGATTAAACAGTTAGCCAATAAACATAACTGGATTGATAGCACGCGCGTTGGCATATGGGGACATTCAGGTGGTGGTTTTGCTTCAACACGCGCTTTGTTAACTTATCCAGATTTTTATTCGGTCGCTGTTTCTCAAGCGGGTAACCACGATAATAGAAATTATGCCGATGAATGGGGCGAGAAGTATCATGGTGTGTTAGTAAAAAATGAAGATGGCAGCACCAACTACGATAGCCAAGCAAATCAATTAATCGTTGATAACCTAAAAGGTAAGTTACTTATCGCTCATGGCACAACGGATACTAACGTACCGCCATATAACACCTTAATCGTCGTAGAAGCATTAATTGCCGCGAATAAAGACTTTGATATGCTAATGCTACCAAACCGCGGTCATGGCTTTGCTAGAAAGCCTTACATGATGCGTAAACGCTGGGACTACTTTGTACAACACTTAATGGCGTTAACACCACCAAAAGAGTTTACTTTTAGTAAATAACTCAGCATATTCTATAACGCTTGAAAAACCGGTATTGTAATAATATCGGTTTTTTTACTTAGAAAGCATAAAAATGCCTTTGACACCTATGAACTCATAAATAGGCCTGTAAATAGAATGTAATTTCTCATCAATTTACCAATAATACCCTAAACTCAACATCGTTTCGTTATCCGTTAATGCTAGGCGAAAATCTAAGTGTTCATCATTAAATCTAAACCGATAACGTGCCTCTGCTTTAAAGTTAAACTTTGTTACTTGCTTATTTTCAAGATATTTTCTGGCTTCAAGGTCAATAAAAAAATTCCAATCTTCATTAATTGATTGATTTAATGTTAAATTACTTGATATATAGACTCTACCTCTATCTAAATAATTTTCTACAATTGCCCCACCTAAATATCCACCTAAAGTGGTATTTTCAAGGAGTGGAAACGATAACCCCTTATTGGCCTTAAAGATAAAATTCGCGCAGCTAGTACATTCGTTATCTTGTTTTTGTAAGCCCAAATATAGCTTCCATGAATCATAGCCATCATAAGGCAAACCAGTTGCTTGATTAGACACGCTTACCACTTCAAATATAGATAAACTTCTAATAGCTAACTTTGATGCTATATATTCAAGATCGAGTTCAGCCATTTTTAATGCGCCATTTCTGACGTGACCACTTTCAGCATCTAACTGATCATAATAAGCGGGCCTTAGCTTTAGAGTCATGCCATTGCCAAGTTTTCTATTATGAATAAAACTTATTTGTGAATAACTTGATGGGCGCGCTAAATGTGGTGATTTAGCCTCCTTATAAACAAAGCTAGCCTTTCCTATAGCTAACTTATATCTATAGGCCAGAATTTGCGTATATGATCGCTTATTATGTTTTGTATTATCTTTATCCACCGCTATTAAGTATTGATAGTAGTCTAACAAAGTACTGAGTACTCTAAGTTTGACTGCAATAGTTAAGTTTTCTGAATCCAATAAACTTAACTGCCCAGTATTTGCGACTATTTTTTCAATAAACACTTTTTCATTCGATTTTAATTGCCAGTATTTATTATAGAAATTTGATTGTCTGGATGGAATATACTTAATTTTTCTAACCAGAGGTCCGTTTTTGTAAGTTGCTGAGTTAATAGCTCTAACAACCTCTTGCGGAATAACCCAAGGTGCCTTTATTGATGGCAAGTTTATATCTTCAAATAAAGTAAAGAGTTCATACATTCTATAAACACAGTTTTCATCAAAAAAATAATAAATATAATCTTGTTCAATTAGCTCCCAAATATGTGCGACTAAAAAGTAATAATCGTCTTGAGATAAGTTTAATTGGTATTCCCACAAGTCTCGTAATTCATTTTCGAGATAATTTTGAGTATGATAGTAAAAATTTGAATGCGAAAAACTCGCATCGTATCCGCCCACAACACCTTTCAACATATAAGTTATTGGATCTTCATTTTCAGGTACTTTAGCGCCAAAATTTACACTGGTTTCTAATAAGTTAAGTTTTTCGGTATTGCTGGAATTTAATTTTAATAATGTATGGCCATAATAAGAAGCTGGATTCCCCAAATAGCCGGTAGCAAATATAAGACTTAATGATTGTGTAGATGACAGTTTTGACCAATCTAGGAAATCCTGACAAATAACAGCCTTAACTGTGGATAAATCGAACTGCTTCTTTAGCCAATGATATCTTGCAGGGAATCTACATTGTGGGTTTTCTGCAATATTACTAACGCGCTCAGTAGACATAAAAGCGCCTAGGGTGTTAATTAACTCTTCCTTAGCGGTTAGTGTTGATATTTCACTAAAATAAAAACGCTGAGAATGAATAGCAAAAGTTCCGTTTTGACTGACTGGACTTTGTTTTAATTTAATTAACTTTTGCCATTTTATTGATTTTGAAACCGCCGTAATAAGTTCGTTGGAATAGGGTATATCCTCTATTACATGAGCATAAGATTTAAAAATATATAAAAAGCTAGTAACTACTAGTAATAAAAGTCTTAGTTGCATAGGATTTTTAGTCAGATATAAAAATAGCTACTTAATAAGCAGCTATTTATTGAGAGCAAAATTGAATTAAATTGCTGCGCAGTTTCCAACAACAGAAGAGTTGTTAACCATGGTGTATAGAGTTGATGATTTTTGTACTAAACTTTGATCTTGATAATTAGCTTGGCTGATAACTTGTACCATATCGTTACGGATATTAGCAGTAATTTCAGTTTGTACATTGTTGTCACAACCAAGTACACCATACATAGAAGCTAAGTGATCACCTGTACCTTCTGCAATTTCTTCTACGATATTATCATAATTATCAATTATAAATTTCGCAGCTATAATGTTTGCGCCTGTACATGTTTGAGGACTAGCTGTAGCAGATGTAACCGCAGTAGTACCAATATCCCAAATTACATTAGAAGTAACTGCAGCCCATTTAGTATCTTTAAATAAAGCCGCACCAATGCCACAATCGGAAAATGGATTTGGACCAGAACCTGGAGTTTTATCAAAGGCAGATACATTTAAAGAAGATGCACAAACAGCTAAAGTTACAGAACTAATTAATATTTTTATTTTATTCACGTTATATCCATATTTTATTATAAAAGAGACTCTTTAAGCCAAAGCATAATACAAATAAAATACCTATAAATCAATATATTGATACATTAATACAATACTTCTTCATACATAACTTATGATCTATTGTTAGACATAAAAAAAGGACATAAAGCCCTTTTTATAATACTGATGATTTTCTATTGGCGAATGCCTTCAATATGTAATATCAAATCTACTTTGCCAAAATCTTTTTTAAAGCCAAACTCACCCATGGTTATAGTTGATGTGCCGCTAAAGCCTGCACGGTAACCGCCCCAAGGGTCTTTACCTTCACCTATTGTTATAGCGTCGATTACCAAAGATTTAGTAACTCCATGCATGGTAAACGTTCCTGTAATGGTCAGCTTACCTTCACCTTTATCTTCAACTTTGTTACTAACGAATGTTGCTTCTGCAAATTTACTGACATCCAGAAAGTCATCTGAACGTACATGTTTATCACGTTTAGCATGATTTGAGTCAAAACTTGAGGTATCAATCGTTACGTTAACTTTAGACGCTGATATATTATCTTTGTCATAAGAAAAGTTACCTGAAAATTCATTGAATCGGCCAGCAAGTACACTAAAGCCTAGATGGCTTGCTTCAAAATTAATAGAGGCATGTGCGCCCTTAGTATCAATAATATAATCTGCTGCTGATACTGGTATTAATACTGTAGAAGTTAATAGAGCGCTAGCCAGTAATAATTTTTTCATATCTATTCCTTTAAAGGTTTATTTATCTAAATACTATGTCTTAGTCATTCGTTTGAGGGTGTTATCTTTGTCAAAAAAGTGATGTTTCAAGGCAGCTAGGGCATGCACCAATGCGAAAATAATCATAGCGTATGCTACGTAATAGTGCACTTCACCAGCAATATCCTCTTGATTTTTTATCGCTAGTACAACGGGTGTCACGTTAAACCAGTCAAAAACAGCAATGGTTTTTTCATTTGCACTGGTGATTAAAAAGCCTGAAATCAAAACAATGAATAGCGTAACGTACAATATAAATATCATTGAAGCTGATGCTTTTTTCTCAATAGCACTATGACTTACGATCCCCGAAGGAGAACCAGCAATACGACGCCAAAATAACCTAAAAAGCGTAAACCCTAATAAAAGTATACCAACGCTTTCATGCCAATGAGGTACAAGCTGATACCATCGGCTACTGTAATCTAAATCCACCATCCAATAACCTGAAGCAAATAATGCAAATATCGCTAATGCTGAAAGCCAGTGGAGCAATTTACTCAGTATGCCATATTGTTGAGGATTGTTTTTCCACAATAATTTATTGCGTATCATTTTATCTCTTAATGATGACAGTTTTATTTAGTGTAGCGACTCACTTACGATATACCTAGTCATTAGTTAAAAATCACTGAAGCTGGTCGCAATTATCTCACGTAAGTTTAGGTAGTGAGAAAATAAGCAAAACTTGAAAAAATTATTGCGCTAGATCAAAACATTTATCAATTAAAGGCATAGAATCGTTATATTACTTAAGGAGTGATGCTAATGAACAAAGAAAATCTAAACAATTTATTTAATAAAAGAATTGAACTACAACAACGTATCAGTGCTGTCGAAGATGATTTTAGAAAAGGTCGCTCTCAAGACTTTTCAGAACAAACTAGTGAAAATGAAAATAATGAAGTGCTTAATGAGATTTATCATCAGGCAAAGCTTGAGCTTACGCTTGTCGAACAAGCAATAACGCGTAATGAAAATAGTGAATACGGTTTTTGTAGCCAATGTAATCAAGCGATAAACCCCGATCGCTTACGCATATTACCTTATATCGATACTTGTAGTAATTGTGCTAAATAGCTGTCATCTTAATGAGATAAAAATACGATTTACACCATGAGTTTTCAGCGTTTGAGCAGGAAATTTGTCACTTAAAAATCGTTTATTTAAAGCTTATAATAAATGAGCTGTGACCGTCCGGTAAAGTGAATTTAAATTTGCCAAATGTAGGCCAGTATCTGAGTTATATTTTTTATATCATACCTTTTGTATAAGACCTTATTTATGCGAATAAAACACTAAAATACAGGTAAAAACGGCTTCGAATCTTATGGTCTACCGTGAACTAAAGCTATTAACACTTCTTATATTAAAATACGACCAACTTGTACTTCATTTGCACTGTCCAATAAATCAAATAAGCTGTATTGCCCTAGGTAAATAAAAAATCTTCGCTTCGTTTCGGTAAAAATCTATTTTAATTTAAATCATAATTTTACCATTTTTATTAACATTACCGAGGTAAATAATACATCATGAAAATACAAAATATAAATACCATCCAAAACCATTTTTTGAAAAATATTCTGCGACTGTTAGCGCCTTCAGGTGGTTTTTTTGACACCGGCATTCCACAATTTATACAAGACTGTTCCGTAGTCTTATTTTCTGTTTGGCAATACAGACATTTTACCTTTTCTACAGACATGATTAATGGCTCGTCAATTGATGATATAGTTGCGGTAAGCGCATGGGCAGCTGAGATGGACGCAATATAACCGTGTAACCGTCGCTGCCAAATAAATAAGGAAGATACTCCTCAGCTTCCTGATCTATGGTAATACAGAATGGTTTTATGCCTAAATTAACAGCTTCAATAATCGCTTGATGAGTGTCTTCAATACCAAAACGGCCTTCATAATGATCAATATCATTTGGCTTACCGTCCGTTAAGATAAGTAGTAATTTTTGGCTATTTTTTTGCTCTGACAACACCTTAGTTGCCTGTCTAATGGCAGCACCCATTCGCGTATAAAATCCCGGACGAAGGGACTGAATACGTCCCCTCACATGATCGGTATATGGTTCATTGAAATTCTTCAACATAGTAAAGCGCACATTGGTGCGCTTTACTGACGAAAACCCGTACATGGCAAAATTATCGCCCACGCTATTTAATGCTTCACCAAACAACATCATACTGTCTTGAACAACATCTATCACACGATTGTTACTATCTAGATATGAGTCTGTAGACATAGAAAGGTCCGCCAATAATAAGGTGGAAATATCACGATTATTACCCCGGAAACTTTTAAATAGGCCTTTTTCTTGCGTGGGCGATATCTTACTTTCCACATGAAAGTCCAGCCATGCAGCTAAGTCAATTTCTTCACCTTGAGGTTGTGATTTAAGCCAATACTTTGCACTTCGCAGCTGTTCGAACTGTGCTTGAATAACTTTCGCCGTTTTTTGTAATTTCAGCGGCAACTTTTTAGCAGAGCTGTCTTTAGGCAGCATAGGCTGTAAGATACAACGGTCTGCCTCTAACAACTGTTTTTTATAGTGCCATTCAGGTAGTTTAATGCCTTCCCCAATGGGAATATCGTCTTCAGATGCTGAAGGTAAATCTAAATCTATTTTTACCCGTGCACTTTTTTGCTCTTGCTGTTGTGACAAAGTAATAGTATCTAAATCTTCAATGACTCGTTGATTTTCTTCATCATCCTCATCGGTATCATCACTGCCGCGATCTAATTTAATAAACTCACTCCATGAGAACATACTTTCCAGCCGAAAGATCATCATGCCGTCTTTACCATCGCCCGTATCAACACGTTCCGCTTTTTTGCGACTACTTTGACTTTTCTTGGTCTTATTCTTGCTTTTTTGGCTATCTGTTTCTTCAAAGTCGCCATATTCAGGGAGTAATTGAGGATCTAGATGTGCAGACGGATATAGCCATAAATATACGGCTTGCGGAGCATAATTCACTGCAGGAAACTCATTAACAGTCCCAGGCGATAAAATTGCTTGGCAAATAGCTTTTTCCATTAATTGTTCATTTACAGGCCGTTTGGTTTGATCAACCCTAGTTTCAATAAATGCTGTGGCAAGCTTTTTATATCTAGGCCTTAAGGATGGGTGTTTTTTCAGTACATCAACAACTATTTGTTGATTATCTATCGCCCAGTGTCTGAACGAACCTTGATGATGAGCAGCTAATATTGCCAACCAAATATATAAATCGCGATTAAGTTCAATAGATGGAAATACCGCAAGACTTTCAGGTAAACGTAAGCTTTCTTCATCTTGCCATGCCAAACTTATTGGGGTGTTGTCTGCTGCAATTTTTTGCAAAAAAGATTTTCGGATCAAGTAATCACGGACACTGGCTGACTCCATGCGTTTTGCTGCATCACCACCAAGGGCTCGATAAACAATACCCACCGATTTACTTATGTCAGTAAAATCAACTTTTGCCTCTTCAAAGTTTCTACTGGCTTTACGTATAATGTACTTGTGCCAGATCCCACCAATCCACTCTTCCATTTTTAATGACTAATTTTAAGTTGCATACATAAAGACGATTAAACGCTAATGATTAATATTGACATGCCAATAATCCAAGCGACTATAGTTTTGTAATTTCAGTTAAACTACTTAGTTTTGTTATTTTTGTTAATTCGTAAATCGGGTAAGTTAGTATTGGCGATAGCATTTAATACTATGCCCAAGGTAAAACAGAAAAAAGCCACTGCTCCCATGCTAGCTTTCAATACTTTTTCATCTTCGCTATTTATTGTCAGAAGATATATCGCACTTACCACACCTAAAAATATCGAAATAATACTAATTACTTTCGCTATTTTTTGTAATAGCCGCTTGGGACCTTCTTTTCTTGGCATTATTTCATTGTCTGAATCCAATATTTTTTATCCTTTTATTCGTTAAATAAAAGCCGAGATATCACTATCACGGCTTTATTGGGGCTTTTTTAACTGAATTAAATTTAACTAGGTTTGTGCTTCAACTTTTTCTTTAATGAAAAAACTCCTAAAATACGCTATTAATCCTATAAAGAAGAATACACCAGCGATTTCACGTAACCAGTAGAAAATTGATAGTTTATCTTGTGTTGCCATAAAGCTCAGTGCTTCACCTGATTCTGGTAAACGCTGCAGCCAAACTTGTAGTATGCCAGCCCCGGTCAAGAATAAGGTGATAAAGACCATAGCCACCGTCATTAACCAAAAGCCCCACATTTCCCATACTTGAGCGCGGTTACAGTTAGCTTCGCCAATACCACGAATTTTAGGCATACAATATGAAATCATTGTCATTACAATCATGGCATAAGCACCATAGAACGCCATATGCCCATGAGCCGCCGTAATTTGAGTACCATGTGTATAGTAATTCACTGGCGCTAAAGTATGTAAAAACCCCCAAACACCCGCGCCTAAAAATGCCATAACCGACGTGCCTAATGCCCACAATGTCGCGGCTTTATTAGGATGTTCACGGCGACGACGGTTGACCATATTAAACGCGTATAACACCATCGCAAAGAAAGGCAGTGGTTCTAAAGCTGAGAATATTGAACCTACCCATTGCCAGTATACCGGTGTAGTTAACCAGTAAAAATGATGACCCGTGCCTAAGATACCGGTAATTAACGCCATAGCAATAATGACATATAACCATTTCTCTATTACTTCACGGTCAACGCCGGTAATTTTAATTAATACATAAGCTAGAATTGCGCCCATGATCAATTCCCAAACACCTTCTACCCATAAATGTACAACAAACCACCAAAAATATTTATCTAACGCTAAATTTGTTGGGTTGTAAAAAGCGAATAAAAAGAATACAGCAAGACCGATTAATCCCGTTATTAATACTAAGTTAATAACTGTTTTACGACCTTTAAGGATGGTCATACCTAAGTTAAATAGAAAACCTAAACAAACCAAAACAATCCCTATTTTTGTGATTGTTGGTTGTTCTAAAAACTCTCGCCCCATGGTAGGTAAAATGTCATTACCCGTAATATGGGCCAATGTAGAATATGGAACAAATAAATAACCTAAAATGGTTAATGTACCCGCTGCAGCAAAAACCCAAAATAGTACGATGGCTAATTTAGGGCTATAAAGCTCGGTTTCGGCTTCTTCGGGCACCAAGTAATATGCAGCCCCCATAAAGCCAAACAATAACCATACAATAAGTAGGTTAGTGTGGACCATACGAGCAACATTGAATGGTATAGGGCCAGCTAAAAAATCACCAACAACATACTGTAAGCCCATTAATAAGCCAAATAGAATTTGACCTGCGAAAAGAATCATTGCGAAAACGAAATAGGGTTTTGCGACCGCTTGTGATTGATATTTTAATGTATTCATTGCACTACCCTTCAATGTTTGGTGGCCAAGCATTAGTATCCATTTCTGAAGTCCACTTCAAAAACTCAGCTAAATCATCAATTTCTTCATCGTTAAGATGAAAGTTAGGCATTTGACGACGACCTGGGATATTTAAAGGCTGAGCCTTCATCCAGCCATTAAAAAAACCTTTAAAGCCTGCATCTCCGCCACGACGTTGGTATACATTACCAAGCTCTGGGGCAAAATAAGCTCCTTCACCAATTAATGAATGACAACCAATGCAGTTATTTTCTTCCCAAAGTGCTTTTCCTCGCGCGACTGCCTCTGTCAAGTTTTCACGGTGATCCCTTTCGGGCATGACTTTGGTTGTATGAAAGGTTAATGCTAAAAATATCAGGAAGAAGAAAACACTTCCGCCATAATAAATATTTCGAGCCATCCCTTTGGTAAAACTCTCAGACATAATGTTTTCCCTTATTAAGAAATAAAAATTGGCTGTGATGTATCATACTTACTTAACCAAATTTCAATAGAGAGCTAGCTGTTACTTGTTTAAGTCGCAATATAATATAGCCTTGCGAAATTAATATATTGTTTCAGATCAAAAGAAAGGGACTTTCCTCGCCATTGCTCTTGCAATATTTAACATTCCAATCATTACAAACGCAGTATGTACTGATATACAATAGAGAATCATCGCAAGTAGATATGCTTCATATTGTTTTGCTGTAAAAATAATGATTAAAGGAATTATTATGACTAATAAACCCGCTAGAAGTGATAATTGTGTGGCACGATATAGGTGTATTCGTTGCCAACCAAGTTTCTTACTATTTTTGTAAAAGAACCAAAGTAAGATAATAAAAGCAAGGCCCGGTAATAGCAGTAAATTCATTAAATATAGTGACTGATAAAAAATGGCAGATCGCTGATGCAACTTGTGCTTATTCACTATTAAATCTCCTTATTAACAAATATCTATCTATTTGTTTAGCCGAAAGTTTCTGACTAAATAATATAAATTAAAAAGATAATACCCGGGGTAAAAAATATATAACTCAATAATATAAAACGCCACTTACGAGGTGCATGTTTAAGCTCCATAAAGTTATCTATAATTTGCTGGGCTTTTAGAAAAACAATAAACAACGCGATAAAAGTAAGTAACCTAGGTTCATCAATCACACTTGATATGCGTATAGATACAAGTGTTAAACTTATTAGTAACAACCAACTTAAGGTGATTTTTTTTATTGTAATCATGGTTTTTCTTAAAATTGCTTAACGTAAATTAAAGAATATAGATTAAGGGAAATAAAATAATCCAGACCAAATCAACCATATGCCAATAACTTGCTCCAGCTTCAAACCCCGTAATAGACTCTTTATAGCCACCTTTTTTAACGTTAACAGCAATACATATCAGTATAACGATACCCAATATTACGTGCAGAAAATGAAACCCGGTAATAAGAAAATACAAAGTAAAAAATGTATTGGTTTCAATATCAATCCCCATAACAAACAACTGGTTATATTCCCATAGCTTAGTGGCCATATACACGCATGCGGCTACTATACTTAATATCAGTAAGTATACTGTCAGCTGATTTTTCCCTAAAGAAACAAATTTCAAAGACAAAACAACCAAAAAGCTACTGGTGATCAATGCTAGTGTGTTGATCAAGCCGGCAACCGTATGAAGCATACTCTTACCTGCGTGAAACATTTCACCATTGAATTGTTCAGTAACGGCAAAAGCGATAAAAAACAGTGAAAATACAGTCAGCTCAGCCAAAATAAAAAACCACATGGCTAAGTCGCCAGGCAGTCTTTTATTGATACTTTTAGGGCTAACCACCAACGATAAGTTAGACATTAATCATTCATCAAAATATATTTTTGCAACATCCATTAATGCTTTAACCGTATCAGGATCATCAGATAATGGCTCTGCTAAACAACAACGACATACATCAATCGGATTCATGCCACTTGTCATCATTTTTGCCGCATAAATAAGTAAACGTGTTGATACCACCTCATCTAAATCATTTTTTTCTAATCGACGTAAAGATTGCGCTAATTCAATCAACTTAAAGGCTAAGTGAGGGTCGACCCCAGCTTCTTTTATTAAAATTTCTTGTTCTAACTCCGCTGTTGGGTAGCCAAACCTTAATGCAACAAAACGCTGACGGGTACTTGGTTTCATTCCTTTTAATAAATTTTGATAACCTGGATTGTACGAAACGACTAACATAAATCCTGGTGCCGCCTCAATAATTTCGCCTGTTCGCTCTAAAGGTAGCACTCTGCGGTCATCTGCTAATGGGTGCAAAACAACCGTGGTGTCTTTACGAGCTTCAACGACTTCATCTAAATAGCATATACCACCTTCTCTAACCGCTTTTGTCAGCGGGCCATCTTGCCAATAAGTACCCTCAGGCCCAATTAAGTGCCGACCAACAAGATCTGCTGCTGTTAAATCATCATGGCAAGCCACTGTATATAAGGGTTTATTTAACTTTTCAGCCATATGAGCAACAAAACGTGTTTTACCACACCCTGTAGGCCCCTTAATAAGTACAGGTAGTTTATGCTCAAAAGCGTATTCAAATAGTGAAGTTTCATTCGATTGCTCTTGATAAAACAGCGGTAATTTTGTGCGTTGAGTATTTATATTATTATCCTCTGTATACTTTTTTTGCGAAATTAAAAGCGATTCACTGACATTTGACTAAACGAGAGTATGAATTACTTTTTATTTAAATTAATAGCGATCAATGCCGCCATTTCATCTATTGGGGTGGTGTCAGAAAAGTGGGTAACATATTTACTCTGCGCATCCATCAAATAAATAACGGCACTATGGTCGTAGGTGTAGTTTTCTGAATTAGGGTCTGTTGATTTACTAAAATATGCTCTATAGGCGCGAGCAACATTTTCAAGCTGAAGCTCTGTTCCTGTTAGCCCGACGATACTAGGGTGAAAGTTTTGCAGATAAGTCTGCAACCTCTGTGGCGAATCTCGCTCAGGATCCACGCTAATAAATATAGGCGTTATTTTCAACTCAAAGTTATCAATCTTTTGAAGCGCAGCAATCATTCTTTGTAAACCTAAAGGGCAAACATTCGGGCAATGGGTAAAACCAAAAAACACTAATGAATATTTCCCTAGATAGTTTTTTTCAGTGACCGCATTGCCGCGATGATCTATTAGATTAAAATTGCCACCGATAAGCGATCCGCCAGTAGTTTCAGTTCCATCGAAAACGACAGCTACAGCAGACATTGAATATACGAAACACAGGATTAAACAAATTGACTTCATTTTTTCTCTTCCAGTACCAGCCTAAAACCTAAATTTGCAGCTGGCTGTAACGTTGCACACCCGCCATTGTAGGTATCATTAATAAAATCAGGAATATGTGCTCTGTTTTCACCTTGCACTATTCTTGTTGTACACGCATCAGGAGAATTTATCGCCGCTACAGTCTGAGGTTTTAATTTATTCGCTTTTGATGCATACCAACAAGTTAATGTCCATTCCCAGACATTACCTTGAAAGTCAGCAAGGCCCCAATAATTTTCCTTAAATGAACCTAATGGCATAGTCTTTTTAGAAATTCTACGTATTTTTTCTAGCGATGAGTAATCATATAGAATTTCTAAATTACGATGATCTTTACCCATATATGCCGCATAAACCCACTCTTCTTCTGTAGGCAGCCGATAAGCTTTTCCGGTATATGATGAATACCATTTAGAAAATTGATAAGCATCATGCCAATTAACTCTAACAACAGGCGAATCAAGTGTTTCTCCCGCGCGGATTGTTGCAGGCCTATTGCAGCCTTTCAATGTGAAACATAGGTTCCAAAGACTGTTGCTGACTTCGAATTTACCAATATAAACTGCTGACTCAAATACGACTTCCTTTTCATAATATCCTAGTTTGAAAAAGTTATTATCTGGAATGTACAAGGTATAGCGCCCTTTAGGCACTTTAATAGTTTGATAGAGCATTGGTGCAGCGCTTTTATCTGCTAACGTGGCGTTAGACACGGATGTGTGTAACGCCATAAATAGCGCGATTAAAAAAGTAATTGCTTTTTTAAAGCCCATCGGCTATTTCTGAATCGGACGAGGTTTTACTAATTGCTCCATCAGATCATTATCCCATTCACCTTGCACTTTAAAGTGAGCAGTAGCGCCTTTTAATACCGCTTCAATTAAATTATGGTTCACATAGGCATAGGTGCCTGGCTGCTTGAATGTATAGAGTGCTGCTCCAGCGCTGCCGCCTGCAATAAACCAAGTTTCTAAATCTAGTTGTGGTGGATTATTAAATGATCCTCTCTCCCATACATAATCGCCATGGCCGCCAATTAAATGAGGTCTAGTATCATAATTAGCTTGAGAGTGAACGATAAGCACGGTCTCGCCTACGTTTGCCTTCATCGCATTTTCACCTGTCAGTGCGCCAACCTTACCGTTGAAGACAATGTGTGTTGGGATTAAGCCTTTCATCACTTCTAATTCATCTGCCATGCCAGCCGCTGGTGAAGAATATTTTTTGTATTGACCGTTTTCATCTTGTGGGATGTAGAAGTCTTGTTCTCCAACATAATATGAACGGTCATAAGTTAATTTTTTGCCTTTACCGTCAGATAAGCCTTCTTTTGGTAATACCATAATGGCACCATTCATGCCGTGCACCACATGCCAAGGGATCATAATGCCACCAGGAGCACAGTGATACACAAAGACACCAGGTTTTGTCGCTTTAAACCTAAGTACAACTTCTTCACCTGGGGCTACGTCCGTTAATGCTCCGCCACCTAACGCACCAGTTGCCGCATGAAAGTCAATATTGTGTGGCATAGAACTACTTGTTGCATTAACTAGGGTAAGCTCTATGTAGTCGTCTTGGTGGGCTACAATCATGGGACCTGGCATACTGCCATTATAGGTAAATGCCCAGATCTCAGTCCCTTGGTCATCGATAACCATTTTCTTTTCTTCCACGACCATACGAACTTGAACAACTTTCTGTCCTTTTGACACTTGATCATGCTCTGGTAACATCGGTGGGTTAACTAATTTTTGCGTCACTCGAGGTAATTTACTGATATCTGTTTGTGCTTTTGCTTGCGTAGAAATTGAAAGACCAATCAAACAGCCAACAATCAATAGCGATGTACTTATATTTTTAATATTCATGTTTATTTAACCTTTTTTTCTTTAAAAGCGCCTAATGTTAGGAGGTTAATTAAAGTATCCAATAGAAAATAAATAACGCTTACTTTCATTTGAAGTATTAATTGCCGCTACTTTTAGTCAATGATAGTTCCACTAAACATAATATACATGCAGTTAATATTAGTAATATTGATGTGTATCAAACAACAGCATCAAAGAAGTAGTAGAGTCTATTATTAATAGTTAAACAAACCTTCTTCATTTAATGCTTTATATTTTTTTGCTATAAATGATGTAAAAAAAACGCTTAATAAGCAGTCATTATGTGGTTGTTATACTTCTAACCCTAGCGCACGATACCTAACCAATAATATGAAAAATCAACACTTAACTAGTTCTCTTAATATTTTTCCAAAGTCTTGGAGTGAAGAAAGCGCAGGACGAGTGCCAGGCAATATCCCAATTTGGGTGGGCATACTGTCAGAGCTCACTGAGTTTGGGATTTTTTTCGTTGCATATTTTATTGCAAAATTTTATTACCCTAATGAATTTATTTCAGGACAACAAAGTCTCAACACTGCTTTAGGGGTGACAAATACCGTCATATTATTATTTAGTAGTTATTTTATGGCCAAGGCCATGTGCTTTATTCGTGTTGATAATAAAGCAAAATGCGAACGCTATTTGTGGCTTGCTTTAAGTTGTGGATGTTTGTATTTATTGATAAAAACATGGGAATTCCATTGGAACGACCTGCAAGGATTTACTAGTAATACCAGTGAATTTTTTACTGTTTACTACTATATGACATTTAATCACTTTTTACATGTTGGATGGGCATCTTGCGCGATTTTATGGGTAATATATCGATTAAGAAACGGCGCATATTGTGCTAAAGAAAATTCAGGACTAGAAGCATTAGCCGTCTATTGGCACATGATAGATTTAATGTGGATACTCATTTTTCCATTATTATACGTACTCAGATAGGACAATTAATGAAAGTTTTTGGAAAACTCGAAATTTATTTAACTGCGCTGATTGCTATCACACTATTTAATACTTTTTTGGGTGAACAATTTGCATCAACCACTTTAGTCAATTGCCTAATTGCCCTTACGGTAACGTACAAAGGTTTTACTGTTATCGATCATTTTATGGAACTAAAGCAAGCAAATAAAAATTTACGATTTTTAATGCGGCTCTATTTTATTACCTTCCCGTCACTTATTATTATTAGCGCCTTTTACTAGCCTACGGATTATTGTTATTTCCAAAAGTGTCCCGAAAATCCAGTAGGTGTTGAACAAAAAGTGATTGAATATTTTAAAAATTAAGCACAATAAAAAAGCGACTGTTACCGAAGTAAAAGTCGCTTTTTTTGATCACTAAAACTTAGTGTTAGCTAGTTTTTGCTTGAAGCCTGTATGACACGTAATTGTGCGACAGCGCGAGCTAATTCAGAAGCAGCTTCAGCATAATCGACGTCACCGCCATGATCATTTAAGTGCTTCTCTGCTCGCTCTTTTGCTTCTAGTGCTTTTTGTTCATCCAAATCAGCAACACGTATAGCAACATCGGCTAAAACGGTCACATTGTTTGGTTGTACTTCGAGCATACCGCCAGAAAGATAGATAATTTCTTCTACGCCATCTTGCTTAACGATTCTTGCCATACCAGGTTTTAGTGAGGTCAGTAAAGGAGCATGCCCTGGCATAATGCCTAGTTCACCTTCACTACCTGTTATCTGTAATGATTCAATGCTACCAGAGAATAATTCCTCTTCTGCACTTACAACATTAAGATTTACAGTTGGTATTGCCATTTTGACCTCCTAATTGGTGACTAATCTACTTATTCAGTAAATAGTCACCAGCCGTCATTACATGTTTTTCGCTTTTTCAGCTGCTTCTTCAATAGAACCAACCATGTAGAAAGCTTGCTCAGGTAAATCATCATATTCACCTGCAAGTAATCCTTTAAAGCCACTGATAGTGTCTTTAAGTGAAACGTACTTACCAGGAGAACCTGTGAATACTTCAGCAACGAAGAACGGTTGAGATAAGAAACGTTGAATCTTACGTGCACGATTCACCGATAATTTATCTTCTTCAGACAACTCATCCATACCAAGTATGGCGATAATGTCTTTAAGTTCTTTGTAACGTTGTAATGTCGATTGAACACCACGGGCAGTTTCATAATGCTCGACACCGACCACTAATGGATCAAGTTGACGAGAAGTAGAATCTAGTGGGTCAATGGCAGGGTAAATACCTTGCGAAGCGATATCACGACTCAATACAACTGTTGCATCTAAGTGAGCAAAAGTAGTAGCTGGAGAAGGATCGGTCAAATCATCTGCTGGTACGTATACCGCTTGGATTGAAGTGATTGAACCTTTCTTCGTTGAAGTAATACGTTCTTGAAGTACACCCATTTCTTCAGCAAGTGTTGGTTGATAACCAACTGCTGATGGCATACGACCAAGAAGTGCAGATACTTCAGTACCAGCTAAGGTGTAACGGTAAATATTATCAACAAAGAATAATACGTCACGACCTTCATCACGGAATTTTTCAGCCATTGTCAAACCAGTAAAGGCAACACGTAAACGGTTTCCTGGAGGCTCGTTCATTTGACCGTAAACAAGTGATACTTTATCAAGTACATTTGAATCGTTCATTTCATGGTAGAAATCGTTACCTTCACGAGTACGCTCACCTACACCAGCAAATACTGAGTAGCCGCTATGCTCGATCGCGATGTTACGAATAAGTTCCATCATGTTAACGGTTTTACCAACACCAGCACCACCGAATAAACCAACTTTACCACCCTTAGCAAATGGGCAAACTAAATCGATTACTTTGATACCAGTTTCAAGTAATTCATTAGACATCGCTTGGTCAGCATATGCTGGCGCTTCGCGGTGAATTGACCACTTTTCTTCTTCGCCGATTGGGCCAGCTTCATCGATAGGCTCACCCAATACGTTCATAATGCGACCCAATGTACATGTACCTACTGGTACTTGGATGTTATTACCTGTGTTTTCTACGTTCAGACCACGACGCAAACCGTCTGATGAACCCATAGCGATAGTACGAACTACACCACCACCTAATTGCTGTTGTACTTCTAGTACTAAGCCTGAAAGGTCACCTTCAGTTACATTTAATGCGTCATATACCTGAGGTACAGCATCTTGTGGAAATTCTACATCCACAACTGCGCCAATGATTTGGACGACTTTACCTGTACTCATGTTTAATCCTCTAATCTTGTGCTCTTATTTACTAAAAAATAAACAAAGAACCTTTGCTTATACCGCTGCTGCACCAGCACAAATTTCACCCAATTCTTGAGTAATACTTGCTTGACGCGCTTTGTTGTATACCAATTGTAAATCATCAATTAAGTCACCCGCGTTATCAGTTGCAGATTTCATTGCAACCATACGAGCGGCTTGTTCACATGCGAGGTTTTCAACCACACCTTGATATACTTGAGATTCCGTATAACGAACTAACAAATGTTCAAGTATTGCTTGAGCATCAGGTTCGTAAATGTAATCCCAGCGATGCTTAATAGCGTCATCATCTGACTTAGGCAAAGGTAAAAGTTGATCGATTGTCGGTTTTTGCGTCATGGTATTAACAAATTTGTTATATACAATGAACAATCTGTCAATCTCACCATTATCATAGGCATCTAACATCACCTTTACACTACCAACTAAGTCAGTAAGTGAAGGGTTGTCACCTAATCCCGAAATTTGTGAAACGACTTTGGCACCCATATTGTTGAAAAAAGACGTAGCTTTAGAACCCACTACGGCAAATTCAACTTCGGCGCCTGCTGTTTGCTGTTTACCAGCATCAGCAAGTACTTTTTTAAACAAATTAATGTTTAAACCACCACACAAACCACGGTCTGTTGAGACTACGATATAACCTACGCGCTTAGCTTCACGTTCTTCCATATAAGGATGACGATATTCTAAATTACCGAGCGCGATGTGACCGATCACATTTCGCATATTTTCAGCGTATGGACGAGAAGCAGCCATGCTATCTTGCGCTTTGCGCATTTTGCTTGCTGCAACCATTTCCATCGCACTGGTGATCTTCTGTGTATTTTTTACACTTCCGATCTTCGATTTTATCTCTTTACCACCGGCCATGACTATTCTCCCCGAAAAGGTTAACTAAATTACCAAGTTTGGGTAGCTTTGAAAGCTTCAATCGCTTTCGCTAAACCAGACTCGATATCTTTGTTATAGTCGCCTTTTTCATTGATAGTAGCCATCAACTCAGCGTGATCATTGTTTACGTATGAACGTAATGCATCTTCAAAATCAACAACTTTGTTGATTGCGATATCATTTAAAAAGCCTTTTTCTGCGGCAAATAAAGATACAGCTGTTTCAGCAATTGACAATGGGCTGTATTGCTTTTGCTTCATCAATTCAGTAACACGTTGACCATGCTCTAATTGAGCACGTGTAGCGTCATCTAAATCTGAGGCAAATTGAGCAAACGCTGCTAATTCGGCATATTGTGCTAATGCTAAACGTATACCACCACCTAACTTCTTGATGATTTTAGTTTGAGCAGCACCACCAACACGAGATACAGAAATACCGGCGTTAACAGCAGGACGAATACCTGAGTTAAATAGGCTAGATTCTAAGAAAATCTGACCATCGGTAATTGAGATTACGTTAGTTGGTACGAATGCAGATACATCACCCGCTTGCGTTTCAATGATAGGTAATGCTGTTAAAGAACCTGTTTTTCCTTTAACTGCGCCTTTCGTGAAACGTTCAACGTATGCTTCGTTTACACGAGCAGCACGTTCAAGTAAACGACTGTGAAGATAGAAAACGTCACCTGGGTAAGCTTCACGACCTGGCGGGCGACGTAAAAGTAATGAAATTTGACGGTAAGCAACTGCTTGCTTTGACAAATCATCATATACGATTAGTGCATCTTCACCACGATCTCGGAAGTATTCACCCATAGTACAGCCAGAATATGCTGACAAGTACTGTAGTGCGGCTGCTTCAGAAGCACCAGCAACAACAACGATAGTATTATCTAACGCGCCGTGCTCTTCTAATGAGCGAACTAAGTTAGCAACAGTAGAGGCTTTTTGGCCAATAGCTACATATACACACTTAATACCGGTGTTTTTCTGATTGATGATTGCATCTAATGCGATTGCAGATTTACCAATTTGACGGTCACCAATGATAAGTTCACGTTGGCCACGCCCAATTGGAATCATTGCATCGATTGATTTAATACCTGTTTGTACAGGTTCATCAACAGATTTACGATCGATTACACCCGGAGCTACCATTTCAACTGGAGAGAAACCATCGTTTTCGATAGGTCCTTTACCGTCGATTGGTTCACCAAGGGTATTGACAACGCGGCCTAATAAGCCACGTCCTACTGGTACTTCTAAAATACGACCAGTACATTTTACTTTAACGCCTTCAGCTAGATCCGCATAAGGACCCATAACTACCGCACCGACCGAATCACGGTCAAGGTTTAAAGCGATAGCAAAGCGATTGCCAGGAAGTTCAATCATCTCACCTTGCATAACATCTGCAAGACCATGAATACGAATGATACCGTCAGTTACAGAAACGATAGTACCTTCATTACGAGCTTCACTAACTACGTCAAACTGTTCAATACGACTCTTGATCAGTTCAGCGATTTCAGTGGAATTCAGTTGCATACTCTGTTCCCCGTTAGGATTGCATTGTTGTTGCTAAGCGGCTCAATTTACCTCGTACTGAACCATCTATTACCATGTCACCAGCTTTTATTACTAAGCCAGAGACTACGTTTGCATCAATATTACAATTAAGTTTTACTTTTCGAGCCAAACGCTTTTCAAGCGCAGCGCATAATGTAGTTTCTTGTTCTGCCGTTAATTCAACAGCAGACGTTACATCCACAGAAATTATTTTCTCATGTTCCGCTTTTAGTTCGCGAAACTGAGTAACAACTTGTGGTAGCACCAATAAACGTTGATTTTCAGCCATAACTTTAATTAAGTTTTGGCCATTACTATCAAGTTGAACATCACAGACTTTCAAAAAAATGTCTTGTGATTGTTCTACTGACGCGCCACCAGAAAGATAATCTTTAATGGTGGTGTCGTTAGCAACTTCTGCAGCGAATACTAGCATTTCTAACCAGTTTTCTACTGCATTTGCTTCGATAGCAAAATCAAACGCCGCTTTAGCGTAGGGACGAGCGATGGTTGTCAATTCAGACATAAGCTCATTTCCCTCTAAAGTTCAGCTACAAGTTTATCTAAAATGTCGCTATGTGCAGCGGCATCAATTGAACGTTCAAGAATTTTCTCTGCACCAGCAACTGCTAATATAGCAACTTGTTGACGTAGTTCTTCTTTCACTTGGTTACGTTCAGTATCAATTTCTGCATGACCTGAAGCTAAGATTTTAACTTTCTCAGCTTGTGCTTTAACTGCAGCTTCTTCAATTATTTGAGCTTCACGCTTTTTAGCAGCTTCGATAATACCAGCTGCTTGCGCTTTAGCGTCTTTTAATTGTGCTGTAGCTTTTCCTTGAGCAAGCTCAAGTTCTTTAGCGGCACGGTCAGAAGCAGCAAGTCCGTCAGCAATAACTGCTTGGCGAGCTTCGATGGCACCAATAATTGGTGGCCATACATACTTCATACAAAAAATTACGAATACGATAAATGCGATTAATTCACCAACTAAGGTCATATTAAGATTCATTTATGTATCTCCTATTCAAATTCGCGTTTAAATTAAGCTGGAACACCAACTGCGAATAATAGGTATAAGCCAATAGCAACACCGATCATTGCGATAGCATCGATAAGACCCGCTACGATGAACATTTTAACTTGAAGTTGAGGTGCTAATTCAGGTTGACGTGCAGCAGACTCTAAGAATTTGCCACCAAGTAAACCAAAACCAATCGCAGTACCAAGAGCACCTAGACCGATTAATAAAGCAACAGCGATATATAACATATTTATCTCCGATTATTTAAGTAAAGTTATAAAGTTAAAAAACTAAGGTTGAAACTGTTATTCATGCCCTTATTACCTTTAGAGTAACAAGGGCAAAAAATTTAGTATTCTAGGCATCCTGCCTTATACCCCAAGGGGCCGAATAAATTCGTTCTAATTTGTTCCCTACAAATTAGTGATCTTCGTGCGCTAGACTCAAATATAGAATCGTCAGCATCATGAAGATAAACGCTTGTAATGGGATAACCAACAAGTGGAAAGCTGCCCATAAAAAGTGTACTGGCAATTGGAATACACCAATTGTCGCAATCAATAAGAAGATTAATTCACCCGCGTATAAGTTACCAAACAAACGAAGCGCAAGTGATAACGGACGAGCTAGTAAAGTAACCATCTCTAAAATAAAGTTAACCGGGTAGAGCGACCAGTGGCCAAAAGGCTGAGTCGTTAACTCTTTAATAAATCCGCCGATACCTTTTACTTTAATTGAATAATAAATAATAAGTGCGAATACACCTAATGCTAAAGCAAAGGTCATATTTGGATCAGTAGTTGGCACTGCTTTCATATAATGCACACCAAACAACTCAAAAATGCGTGGTATTAAATCTACCGGCACCCAATCCATAGCGTTCATTAACAAAACCCAGACAAAAATAGTTAACGCTAATGGTGCAATAAGTGAGTTTTTACCATGAAAGGTACTTTTGACACTATCGTCAACAAACTCAACAATCATTTCAACAGCGCATTGCAACTTACCAGGGACACCGGTACTTGCTTTTTTGGCAACTGAACGAAACAATGTAATAAAAACTAAGCCTAAAAACACCGACCAACCAAGCGTATCTAAATGCACAGTCCAAAACCCATCACATGGATTTAAAGAGTTAGCGGAACAAAGCCCCTGACTATCTGCACTCAAATTGGTTAAATGATGTTTAATATACTCTTGGCTGGTTATTTCAGCACCTGATGACATATTAATTACCCTAATGATTAAAGTTTAAAAATTTTTGTTCATAAAAAACGGTGTTAATAACGGCAAAGCCACTACTAAAGAAAAACTGCTGAAAAAAGCTATTGGCTCTATCGCTAAAAATTTAAAGGCTAGCGCAAACAAAATGGCCGTTAATACTATTTTCAATTTTTCGCCACTATAAAAGGAATCTAAAACCTTTTCTGACGATCTTGCTCCAGCATATTTAAATGCTTTAAGAGCAAAGACAAAATTAGGGATTATACTTATCGCTCCACCCGTTAATACGGAGTGTGCAAAAGATAATCCCCAAATAAAATATGTTGCTATACTGCAAGCTAGTACAATAATAATGGAAATAAAAATTTGTCTAAAAGCAAATTCTCTTCCTGGTTTAGCTAACTCATTGTGAATAAATAAACTCACCAGAAACTCCGTACGATATTTTTCGTAATGCCTACAGTTTTTTAAAGAACAATATTCATCTTTAAAAAGCCGACGCAAGTATACTTAATTACAGAGTGAATGCAACAAAATAGGGCGCTCATTGGCGCTATTATCTGCAAAATTTTTCGCTAAATGAAGAAATTACGACTAATGTATAACCGAATATAAAAACTTTACTGTTCAATTATAAAAGTAGAAAGATAAACAGAAAACAAATTACTATTTTTCAGCTACTCATAAATTAATATTTAAACAGACTTTTTTTTTATTATTAAACTGCAGCTATTTAAAAACTAATACATAGACTGAGCTAAAATGAATTGAAGCGTGAAACAATACCATCAAGTTCAGTCAAGTCACTGTATGAAATAACCAATTTACCTTTACCTTTTTTATTGTGATTTATTGCAACATGGGAGCCTAATTTTTCAGACAAATTTTGCTCTAGTGCTTTGGTATTAGGATCAACTGGTTTTTCTTCTACTTCTTTAGGTGGCTGCTGTACTTTTTTAATTAACGCTTCTGTTTCACGAACATTTAACTCTTTAGCTACCACGATACGGGCGGTATTGGTTTGAATATCATTATCTAATGCTAATAAAGCTCGCGCATGGCCCATTTCGATATCGCCATGTTCTAATAAGGTTTTAACTTCACTGTTAAGATTATTTAAGCGTAATAAGTTAGTAACCGTGGTTCTTGACTTACCTACCGCATCAGCCACTTCTTGGTGTGTTAATTCAAACTCAATTAATAAACGCTCTAATGCAATGGCTTCTTCCATCGCATTTAAATCTTCACGCTGAATATTCTCAATCAAAGCAATAGCAACTGCCGCTTCATCAGGCACATGTTTTATTATACAAGGTACTGTATCTAGTTCAGCAATTTGCGCTGCACGCCAACGACGTTCGCCGGCTATAATTTCATAACTGTGATCACTGACGGGACGCACAATAATAGGTTGAATTATACCTTGTGACTTAATTGAGTTAGCCAGGTCGTCTAATGCTTCTGCTGACATATCTTTACGAGGCTGATACTTACCTGGATGCAGTTGCTCTATCGGTAAATTTTGTAATTCAGCATTTTTGTTTGTCGACTCAGATTTTTCACCAGTATTATCTGCTGAATTTCCTGATGGTTTTGTTAATAAGGCATCAAGACCGCGACCTAGACCTCTACGTTTTGTTTGACTCATGATATTCCTTATTACTACTCAGTTGTAGCTTGCGGTGTAGGTTGTTTTTTTTGTTCTGCACGGCGTAAAATCTCACCCGCCAATGCAAGATAAGCTTTTGCACCGGTTGAAGATTTATCGTAATACATTACCGGTGCACCAAAACTTGGTGCTTCTGCTAAACGTACATTACGTGGAATAACCGTACGATATACTTTATCACCAAAATGTCGCTTTAATTGCTCAGAAACATCGTTGGCCAAACGATTACGGGGGTCGTACATAGTACGTAAAATACCTTCAATATGGAGTTTACCATTCACGACTGTAGTTAATTGTGAAATGGTATCCATTAATGCCGTTAAGCCTTCTAAAGCGTAATATTCGCATTGCATCGGTACTAAAACAGAGTCTGCTGCGGTCATGGCATTTACCGTCAACATATTTAAAGAAGGCGGACAATCTATAATAATATAGTCGTAGTCTTTTCTTATTTTTGATAAAGCATTTTTTAGCCGATGTTCTCGAGAATAAACTTCCATCAATTTTATTTCAGCAGCTGTTACATCACTGTTTGCGGCAATAAGATCATAAACACCGGCGGTATTTCTACATACCACTTCATCGAATGGACGCTCTTCAATTAATAATTCATAACAAGTTGCTGATACTTCATATTTATCTATACCGCTACCCATAGTAGCGTTACCTTGAGGATCAAGATCGACCAATAAAACTTTACGTTTTGTCGCTGCAAGAGAAGCAGCTAGATTGACCGAGGTTGTCGTTTTACCGACACCACCTTTTTGATTTGCAACCGCGATTATTTTTCCCACAGGATCCTCAATACTTTTCTGATCAAAGTTTATTATTATTTATGATTTAACTAATTCAATCAAATGGCGCTCGCCTTCTAACTGAGGAACGACAATAGCATAACTATTTGTAACAGATATATTAATTGGTAAAGCTGATATTTCGTCACTAGGATAAATACCTTTCAGGGCCAAAAATCGACCATGTTCAACACTCACTAAATGTTCACACCAAGTTACCATGTCGACCAATGATGAAAATGCTCTACTGAGCACACCATCAAAAGGCTGTTCTGGATGATAATCTTCCACCCGTGATTTAACCGGTGTTACATTATTGAGTTTTAATTGGAAAACAACTTGTCTTAAAAAGGTAATTCTTTTTCCTAAACTGTCTAATAATACAAAATTACGATCAGGATACAAGATAGCAAGTGGAATTCCTGGTAAACCAGGCCCGGTTCCAACATCAATAAATGATTGTCCTTTAAGTAATGGACCTACCATTAAACTATCCATGATATGTTTGACTATCATATCTTTAGGATCGCGTATTGAGGTGAGATTGTATGCCTTATTCCATTTATTTAATAATTCAACATACTGGATAAGTAAGGATATTTGCTCTGTTGAAACCTCAAGTGAGGTTTCTTTAATCAGAGCAACGAGCTGTTCAGATAATGTCATAAGGTAAAATCTTTCATTTATGCTGGCTCTTTAAGCGCTTTTGCGTAATAAGCCATGTTTTTTCAGATAAACCAATAATAACGAAATTGCTGCTGGAGTAATACCAGAAATACGCGATGCTTTGCCAATAGTTTCAGGCCGAGTATCAGAAAGCTTTGCGACAACCTCATTTGACAAGCCCGATATCTGGGTAAAATCAAAATCCATTGGGATTAGAGTATTTTCATGACGTTTCTTTTTAGCTATTTCATCGAGTTGGCGATCAATGTAACCCGCATATTTTATTTGAATTTCAATTTGATCTGCGGCTTCTTTATCAGCAAGTTTAGGTCCTAGTCCTTCAATAGAAACTAAAACGTCATAACTAACTTCTGGGCGACGAACAAGATCTTCTAAACTGTTTTCACGACTTAATGGTGTTTTCAGTAATTCATTAACTTGAGCAACTGCAGGATGATCTTTCTGTAACCAAGTTGACCGTAAACGTTGGCGCTCTAACTCTACATTTTCCATTTTTTCATTAAATCGTTGCCAACGTAAATCATCGACTAGACCTAAAGAACGTCCTTTTTCAGTTAAACGTATATCAGCATTATCTTCACGCAACAATAAGCGATATTCCGCACGAGAGGTAAACATGCGATAAGGTTCTTTAGTGCCTAGAGTTGCTAAATCATCAATAAGAACGCCCATGTAAGCTTGATCTCTTGTTAATACCAGTTCTTCCTTTCCTTGCACTCTTGCTGCTGCATTGGTTGCTGCAACAAGGCCTTGTGCACCTGCTTCTTCATAGCCGGTTGTACCATTTATTTGACCAGCAAAATAAAGGTTTTCAACAAATTTACTTTCGAGTGTTTGCTTCAAATCACGAGGATCGAAAAAGTCATATTCAATTGCATATCCTGGACGGGTTATATGAGCATTTTCAAAACCTTTAATCGATCTAACAAGATCCATCTGTACATCAAACGGTAAACTTGTAGATATACCATTTGGATAAATTTCGTGAGTGTTTAAACCTTCAGGTTCAACAAATATTTGATGACTGTCTTTGTCTGCAAAGCGATGTATTTTATCTTCAATTGATGGACAGTAACGAGGGCCAATTCCTTCGATAACACCGGTGTACATAGGTGATCTGTCTAAGCCTGATTTTATAATTTCATGCGTTTTGGCATTGGTATGAGTAATGAAACATGAAACCTGTGCTGGATGATGCTCTGCAGAGCCCATGTAAGAAAATACCGGGCGAGGATCATCACCTGGTTGTTCTGCCATTACTGAAAAATCAAGCGATCTCGCATCTAAGCGGGGTGGCGTACCCGTTTTTAAACGATCAATTCTAAATGGCATATCACGTAAACGAGCAGCAAGATTAACGCTAGCAGGATCACCTGCTCTTCCACCTTGGTAATTATTTAAGCCAATATGGATCTGACCTGCGAGGAAAGTACCTACAGTCAAAACCACGCTTTTAGCTTTAAATTTCAACCCCATTTGAGTAGAAACACCCACGATCTTATTATTTTCTAAAATAAGATCATCACAAGGTTGTTGAAATATAGTTAAATTTTCTTGGTTTTCTAGATAGTTACGAACAAAGTTTCGATATAAATTTCGATCTGCTTGTATACGAGTTGCCCGTACAGCAGGGCCTTTGCTAGCATTCAGGGTTCTAAATTGGATCGCTGCATGGTCAGCGGCAGTCGCCATCAGGCCACCAAGCGCATCAATTTCTTTAACCAAATGACCTTTGCCAATGCCACCAATCGCTGGGTTGCATGACATTTGGCCAAGCGTATCAATGTTGTGAGTCAACAATAATGTTTTACATCCCATGCGTGCTGCTGCAAGTGACGCTTCTGTTCCAGCATGTCCACCACCAACAACAATTACGTCATAAGACTCTTGATACCACATAAATTACTGACCTTAGATTGTTTTCTATTAAATAATTAAGAGCGATATTTTAGCGCTTTTTTTGCTTCAGGGGAATGATCTAATTTAGGAAAAGATCTAAGCTTGATCCTTAAATAATATATAAAGATCTATTTAAAGATCTTATTATTATTACTTATTAGGATCCTTGTTTTCTGTTGATAAGTCACTTTTCCTTTTATAAAACAAATAATTAATAGATGTCCATTCTTGTGATCAAGCTTTGATCAACTCAGTTATAAGCTATGATCAAAATGGCTAGTTATCCACAAGTAAAATAAACTTAGATTATATACACTGAATAATAATAGAAAATTAATAGCTTTTACCCAGAGTTATCCACAATAGCGTTTTTAATGATGGGTAATTGTTAATAACTTATGGGTAAGTAGGTTATAAATGATCTTTGTTTTCATTTAGCCAGGCTTGAGATTGCTCTTCTGGATCTATATCTTCGCTCATATCTAGTGTAATTAAAGATACTATTTCAATACAACCTTTTGATAAAAGTAGTTTATTTAATTTTTTTGCTGCATAACAAAAGGTATCATAACTTGAATCTCCAATACCGATCGTTAGAAACTTAACTGAGGATAGATCTTGCTCGCTATTTTCAAGATCTGTAGCAAATGCTTGGATATTGTCGGGGTAGTCTCCAGCGCCATGAGTTGAAGTACAAATTAACCAAGTTTGATTTTTGCTTAATATTTGCGCAAATTCAGGCTCGAAATGTAGTTCAACTTGATGACCTAGTGCTGTTAATGTTTCTTCACAGGCTTCTGCAACATATTCAGAACCGCCTAACATACTGCCAACAATTACTTGAAATGAGCTCATTTATCGTTCCTATTATTGAAATTTTAACGCTATTAAAAATTATTTACCGATACAAAAGGATGAAAATATTTCGCTTAACAAGTCATCATTGGTGAACTCACCCGTTATTTTATTGAGTTCCTGTTGGCAAAATCTTAGTTCTTCCGCCAGTATTTCGCCGGCAACATAAGATTCAAGTTGCTCTAAGCCAATTTCTAGGTGCTGATGAGCTTGTTCAAGCGCGACTAAATGGCGTCGTCTCGCCATAAAACCACCTTCAGTGCTACCTTGATAACCCATGATATGTTTAAGGTGCTCAGTTAGCTCTATAATGCCTTTGCCTGTTTTAGCTGACAAGGTTACCGTTGGTATTGTGTTTAACTCACTGTAACCAGTTTTTGCTTGGCTAATATCTGCTTTATTTCTAATAACAGTTAAACCTATATTATCGGGCAATTTTTCAAAAAACTCCGGCCAGATTGCTTTTGGATCATCTGTTTCATCATGTGCAGAATCAATCATTAACAAGACACGATCTGCCTGCTTTATTTCTTGCCATGCCCGTTCAATACCAATTTGTTCAACCTTATCAACACTCTCTCTTAATCCAGCAGTATCAATAATGTGTAGTGGCATGCCGTCTATGTGGATTTGTTCAGACAGTACATCACGAGTAGTGCCTTCAATGTCGGTGACTATTGCGCTTTCTTTACCGCTTAGCGCATTAAGTAAACTCGATTTTCCGGCGTTAGGTCGACCCGCAATAACTACGCGCATACCTTCACGTATAATACTGCCTTGCTGGGCTTTATTTTTTACTTCAGCTACTTGCGCAATAATTGCTTTTAAGTCGTTAACTACTTTTGTATCGGCGAGAAAATCAATTTCTTCTTCAGGAAAATCAATGGCTGCTTCAACATACATGCGTAAATGTATGGTGTCGTTCACCATTTGGTGTACCAGTTTTGAAAAATCGCCCTGTAGTGAATGTAAAGCACATCGTGCTGCTTGTTCTGAACTTGAGTTAATTAAATCTGCAATAGCTTCGGCTTGAGTCAAATCCAGCTTATCATTAAGGAATGCTTGTTCACTGAACTCACCAGGACCTGCCATACGCACTTTAGGTAAGGCCAAAATTTCTTTTAATAACATATCTAATATAATCGGCCCGCCATGGCCTTGCAGCTCTAAAATATCTTCACCAGTAAATGAATTAGGCCCTTTGAAATATATTGCGATTCCTTGGTCTAACGCTTTTCCCTTGTGATCGTTAAAGGTTAAATATTCTGCTTTTCTTAATTCTGGTACTTTACCCAAAATGGCTTGAGCAACATTTTTAACTTCAGGCCCTGAAATTCTGATGATTCCAACACCACCTCTGCCAGGGGCTGTAGCCTGTGCTGCGATAGTTTCTTTATGGCTTGACGAAAAAGCTAGGTCTGACATGACATGTTCTCATTTAACGTTAAATTCTTTAATTGCCGATATTATAAACCGTTAATTACTTGCATGAAATGCGCACTGAGTTTTTGTTTGGGTTTTTGAGTATTACTCAGCTGATAATGTTATTAAATTATTGAATTTTTCTCATAAAAAAAGGCAGCCTAAGCTACCTTTTAGAAGACAAAATAATGTTATTTCGCTTTGGCCTTTTCTTTTTCTTTTTTCTTTTCGATGCCCGAGAATATTATTTTCATTTGTACAATTGAAATAATGTTACTGACTAACCAGTAAAGTACTAATCCTGATGGGAACCAGAAAAAGAATACCGTAAACATTACCGGCATATATTGCATTATTTTTTGTTGCATTGGGTCTTGCACTGTCATTGGCTGCATTTTTTGCATAATGAACATACTAACACCCATTAGTACTGGTAAAATGTAGAACGGGTCTTGTGCTGATAGATCTTGTATCCACAACATAAATGGCGCATGACGTAATTCTACACTTTCCAAAAATACCCAATACAATGCTAGGAAAATTGGCATTTGAATAATTAAAGGTAAACAGCCACCAGCAGGATTTACTTTTTCTTTACGATAAAGTTCCATCATAGCTTGTGACATTTTTTGTTTGTCATCACCAAATCGTTCTTTGAGCTGCGTCATTTTTGGTTGTAGTGCACGCATTTTAGCCATTGAAGTATATTGTGCTTTCGTTAATGGATACATACCACCTTTAACGATAAGGGTAATGATGATTATTGCTACACCCCAGTTAGTTACAATAGACTGAATTTTTATTAGCAACCAAAATAGTGGTTGGCTGATCATGAATAAAAATCCGTAATCAATAGTCAGATCAAGGTTTTCTTCGATGCTTTCCAATACATCTTGGTCTTTTGGACCGACATAAAAAATTGCTGACGTTGTAGCTGTACTATTTGGCTCAACGGTTATTGCTGGAGCTTTAAAACCAATAACCGCATCTTTGTTACTTGAGTAGCTAGTATACAATTGATTATTTGATGATTTTTCAGGCACCCAAGATGAAACAAAATAGTGTTGCAACATGGCAACCCAGCCACCTTGAGTTGAAACATTTAAGTTCGCTTCAGCTATATCATCAAAGTCATACTTTTCGTATACGTCTTCTGTGGTTGAATAAGCAGCGCCTTTGTACGTTGGAATTAAACCACTTCCACTGTCAATCAAAGTTGTTTGCTTAAGTTGGGCATACATTTGCACACTTGCAGGAGTGCTAGCATTATTTTGTATTAAATATTCAACATTAATAGCATAGCTATCGTGGTTAAGCGTAAAGCGCTTGGTCACAGATAAACCCGCTGTATCAACATATTTTAAATCAACCACTAGTGGTCCATTTGTATTGGCTTGATATGAGGTTGCAGATGTTTGATAAATAGGTCGACCTGGAATTATACGGTCTAACCCTTGTGCACCCGTTAAACCACTTTGTGCTACATAACGATCACGGTCGTTACGTAAAATAGTGAAAGGTATGCCATTACCTTGTTCTGTATAGAACTTAAGTAATTTTGCTTCTACTATATCACCACCATTAGTATCAATTTTTAGTGATAAAACATCATTTTTTACGGTAATTAATGTAGCACTAACTACTTTTTTTTCATTGCTAATAGACGTTGTTGTCACTGATGACTCAGGAACAAATTCACCGTTATTATTGCTTGGAGTTGTTTGTTGAGTTACTGCTGGTTGCTCAATAACTGGAGCATTGTCCGTTTGCCATTGATTAAATAGCAAATAGGTAACAACCATAAGCGCAATAAAAAGAAAACTGCGTTGGGATTCCATAATGTCTTATTTCTCTTTTTTTGATAGTGGCACGGGATCTAGTCCTCCCGCATGGAGTGGGTGGCATTTTAGTATACGTTTGCTTGCTAACCAACAACCTTTTATCACACCAAAGCGATTAATTGCTTCTATCGCGTAAAAAGAGCATGTTGGATCAAATCGACAATTGGGTCCAAGCAATGGGCTAACCCAACGCTGGTAAGCTTTTACAAAGGTAATAGCTATTTTTTGTGGCGTTGAATTACTTTGCGCCATATTTTTTCCAATTGCTGATTAATTTCTGCATTTTCGAGCTTGTCAGTACCAGATTTTACCATAACGACTATATCTATATGGGGGAGGTCATGTTGATTTAAACGGAAGCTCTCGCGAATTTGTCGTTTGATACGATTTCGTTGTACAGCTAATTTAACCCGTTTTTTAGCAATGGCAAGACCGAGACGGTTATTATTATCAGAATTTGGTGTGACGAGAATTGTGATGTGGCTAGAGCCAAAACGAAGAGGTTTTGAAAACACAGCTTGAAATTGACCGGGAGTCAACAGGCGTGACTCCCGATTAAATTCATAAGTAACCATAGCGGTTACTATTCCTTTAACTTAAATTGCAAGTTAAAAGATTAAGCACTTAAGCTTACACGGCCTTTAGCACGACGACGTGAAATTACAGCACGTCCGTTTTTTGTAGCCATACGAGCACGGAAGCCATGGTTACGCTTACGTTTTAATACACTAGGTTGAAATGTTCTTTTCATTACGCTAATCCGTCTGTTGTTGTTGCCCTGGCAAAACAGCCTTCATGAGCACACTGGGTCTAAAAATGAGGCGAAATTCTATATAGAGAATGATACTTTGTCAATGCTTATTCACTAGCTTTTTTTCAAAGATCGTTTGCGGATCGTCCAGATCTAAAATATATCCACAGTTTTATAACAATTTACCATTTTCCTATCTAATAACCTTGCTGATTTTTAGTAATAATTAAATAGTATATTGAAACTTTTTTAGCATTATTTGGCTATTAAGAATAGGCAAGGTGCTTAATTTAATTGAGTTTAAGAAAAATAAGTGAAAATAAAAGTGATTTATTTAAAAGTCAATATTGATGTTGTGGATAACTATAGAGATAATAGGCTAATTATAAAAATTAGTTTTTTTACTATTCTGTTTTTTTACCGTTCATATTTTCACGTTATTAAATGCAGGACGCATAGTATTTATCAGGAGTCGGTTGTTGGATCATACACTTTGGCAAAAATGTTTGTCTGTTCTTCAAGAAGAATTACCCGCACAACAATTTAGTATGTGGATACGCCCACTACAGTGTGTGATTACAGACAATATTATGACGTTATATGCGCCAAATCGTTTTGTTTTGGACTGGGTCAGAGATAAGTATGTAAATCGCATTAACGAACTAGTAGGTATGCAAGACAGTTCAAATCCACCTCTATTGCGTTTCGATGTTGGTAGTATTCCAACTCAAAAAACTAATGTTCAAAATAGCATTAGCCAAATACAGCCCAATATTAGACCAACGAACAGAGATACATCAGCACCGGAAAGTAATTTACCTAAAACGACTAATATCAGAGTTAAATATACTTTCGATAATTTTGTTGAAGGTAAATCAAACCAATTGGCTCGCGCTGCCGCGTCACAAGTTGCTGATAACCCTGGTGCAGCTTATAATCCTTTATTTATTTATGGTGGCACAGGCCTAGGAAAAACCCATTTATTGCATGCGGTTGGTAATGGTATTTTACTTAATAAACCTAATGCAAAAATAGCCTATATGCATTCAGAGCGATTTGTACAAGATATGGTACGAGCGCTACAAAATAATGCTATGGAAAAATTTAAACAATATTATCGTTCAGTTGATGCTTTGCTTATCGATGATATTCAATTCTTTGCTGGTAAAGATCGAACTCAAGAAGAGTTCTTTCATACTTTCAATGCTTTACTTGAAGGTAATCAGCAAATAATATTAACCAGTGATCGTTATCCGAAAGAAGTTGACGTTGAAGATCGTCTAAAATCACGTTTCGGTTGGGGTTTAACTATCGCAATTGAACCGCCAGAGCTTGAAACTCGTGTCGCCATTTTAAAACGTAAAGCACAGGAAAGTCATATTAACTTGGCTGATGAAGTCGCATTTTTTATCGCCAAACGTTTACGCTCAAACGTGCGTGAATTGGAAGGCGCCTTGAATAGGGTGATTGCAAATGCTAATTTTACTGGCCGAGCCATAACGATTGATTTTGTCAGAGAAGCACTGCGTGATTTATTAGCTTTACAAGATAAATTGGTGACTATCGATAATATTCAACGCACTGTTGCTGAATACTATAAAATTAAAGTTGCCGATTTACTTTCTAAGCGAAGAAATCGCTCAGTAGCTAGACCAAGACAAATTGCCATGGCATTATCTAAAGAGTTAACTAATCATAGTTTACCTGAAATTGGAGATGCTTATGGTGGTAGAGACCATACAACTGTATTGCATGCTTGCCGCAAGGTAAAAGCTTTACGTGAAGAATCTCATGATATTAAAGAAGATTATTCAAATTTAACCAGAACATTGTCATCATAATAATAAGTAAGTTAAAAGTGAGTCAGAAATGAAATTTTCATTGAATAGAGAATTACTGTTGAAGCCTTTGTTATTGGTTTCTGGAGCTGTAGAACGGAAAAGTACGCTACCTATTTTAGGGAATATACTTTTTGATGTAAGTGGGCAATCACTTACGCTAACAGCTACTGATTTAGAGTTAGAGATGGTGGCTTATGCTACGGTAGAAAATCATGCAGAGGATGGAAAAGTGACTATCCCAGCACGTAAGCTCCTTGATATTTGTAAAAGCTTGCCAGATGATTCCATGCTTACCTTTGAATCTGATAATGATGTTATTAAAATAAGTACAGGTCGCAGTAAATATTCACTCTCAACGTTATCAGCCAATGACTTTCCAAATATTGAACAATGGAAAGGTGATGTTGAATTCAAACTATTAAAGTCTGAATTATTACGCTTGATAGAAAGTACCCATTTCTCTATGGCGAACCAAGATGTTCGTTATTATTTAAATGGTATGTCGATTGAGACAGAAGGTCACGAAATTCGCTCTGTTGCAACTGATGGCCATCGATTAGCTATTTGTAAAATTTCTAACCCTGAACTTGAACTACCAGCTCGACAAGTGATAGTGCCACGTAAAGGTATTTTAGAAATAATTCGTTTATTAGATCCTGTTGATGAACCCGTACAGGTTTTTCTTGGTTCTAACCATATTCGAATTATAGATAGTGAATTTTCATTTACCAGCAAACTTGTCGATGGACGTTTTCCTGATTATCGTCGAGTATTGCCGCGTAACGGTGATAAAATCCTTAATGCTAATAAAGATGTTCTTAGACAAGTATTGTCTCGTGCGTCTATTTTATCTAACGAAAAATTTAAAGGTGTTCGTCTTAACTTTGGAACTACAGAGCTAAAGATTACGGCTAACAACCCTGAGCAAGAACAAGCAGAAGAAGTGATTGAAATTGACTTTCCTTACGAGGAAGTTGAAATTGGTTTTAATGTTAGTTATGTCTTAGACGTACTCAATGCCATTAAAGAAACCGATGTTAAATTTACCTTAGCAGATGCTAACAGCAGCGTTGTTATCGAAGGTAGTGAAACTGGAGAAGCCTTGTATGTTGTTATGCCAATGCGATTGTAATGAGTATTGGTAAATTAATTATTCAAGATTTACGTAATATAGAAAGTGTTTCAGTAGAATTACATTCAGATTTAAATTTTATTATTGGCGATAATGGTAGTGGTAAAAGCAGTTTACTAGAGGCCATATTTTATTTAGGGCACGGCAAGTCGTTTCGTAGTTCAAAAGTAGAAAACTTGCTTCAGCATAATAAAAATAGCTTTACTGTTAGTGCAAGAACAAATAAAGACTGCCAGATGGGTGTACGTAAGATTTTTCATGGCCAAATTACAGCAAATACCGAAATTAGAATTAATGGTGAAAAGCAGACTAAGTTTTCTGTTTTAGCAAAAAATATAGCCGTGCAAGTTATTACACCAGAAAGTTTTATAATATTTTTTGGCGGACCAAAGCAAAGAAGAAGATTTGTAGATTTAGGATTGTTTCACGTGAAACATTCATTTTCAGATCACTGGAAAGAGTTCTCACGAATACTTAAACAACGTAATGCTTGTTTACGTAGTAAAGCATCAGATAGTACTTTAGGGTATTGGACTGAGGTCTTTATTGACAGCTCTCAAATAATTGCAAACCTTCGTGCAGAATATGTTCAAGAGTTGACTAAAGAGTTAAGTTATTGGCTTAAAATAATGTTACCTTCAGTATCCGACGAAATTGTTATTCAATATCTGCAGGGCTGGAATAGCAAGAAAAGTTTATTTGATGTTCTACAACAATATAAAGAAAAAGAATTAGCTAACGGTTATAGTTTGTTCGGTGCACAAAAATTTGATGTTCGATTTTTACTAAACGGTGCTTCGATAGATAACCAGTTGTCACGAGGACAACAGAAGTTGTTTTTACTAGCGTTAACTTTTGCACAAGCAAAGTTAATAGAAAGAGTTAACCTAGTAAAACCAATTTTATTAATTGATGATGTAGGTGCAGAACTAGATATTAATTCTAGGGTGTTATTAAATAATGCGATAGCAGAAATTGAATGTCAGGTGATCATAACCGCAATTGATAAAACAGCAGTAGAACAACTCGTTCCACAGAAAGAAAACTATAAAATGTTTCACGTGAAACATGGCAAACTATCAGTAATTAGTGAGTAGGCTAGAAGCTATGACAATAGAAAATGAATATGACTCGGCAAGTATAAAAGTACTTAAAGGCTTAGATGCAGTTCGCAAAAGACCAGGGATGTATATAGGTGATACCGATGATGGCACAGGTCTTCATCATATGGTATTTGAGGTATTGGATAACTCAATTGATGAAGCTCTTGCAGGTCACTGTAGTGATATTATTGTTAAAATTCACTTAGACGGTTCAGTATCTGTAAAAGATGATGGTCGTGGAATTCCTACAGAAATTCACCCTGAAGAGGGTATATCAGCAGCGGAAGTTATCATGACAGTACTTCATGCTGGTGGTAAGTTCGGTGGTGAAGACTCAGGCTATAAAGTCTCTGGTGGTTTACACGGTGTGGGTATTTCAGTAGTAAATGCTTTAAGTAGCAAATTAAAACTGAATATTCGTCGTGATGGTAAATTATTCGAACAGTTTTATCACCATGGTATTCCTCAAGAGCCTTTGAAAGTTGTAGGCGAAAGTGATAAAAATGGTACAGAAGTAAGATTTTGGCCAAGTGAAGATACATTTACCGATGTATTATTTCATTATGACCTTTTAGTTAAAAGAATTCGTGAACTATCATTTTTGAATTCAGGCGTATCAATTAGACTTATTGATGAGCGCGAAGCTGGAAAATCGGATCACTTTCAATTTGATGGCGGTATTCAAGCGTTTGTTGACTATCTAAATACTAACAAAACTCCAGTTAATGAAGAAATTTTCTACTTCGATTTAGAGCGAGACGATGGCATTATTGTTGAAGTGGCAATGCAATGGAACGATGGCTTTCAAGAAAGTATTCATTGTTTTACGAACAATATTCCTCAACGCGATGGTGGTACTCACTTAAGTGGCTTTCGTACAGCATTAACCCGTACGCTAAATAGCTACATGGTTAAAGAAGGTTTGAATAAAACCAAGAAAGGTGGCAGCACGGAAACAAGTGCCTCTGGTGATGATGCTCGTGAAGGCTTAACGGCAGTAATATCAGTTAAAGTCCCTGATCCAAAGTTCTCTTCTCAAACTAAAGATAAACTTGTTTCTTCAGAAGTAAAAACTGCAGTAGAACAAGCTATGGGTGAGAAACTAGGTGAATACCTATTAGAAAAACCTTCTGTCGCTCGCACTATTATTATGAAAATTGTTGATGCTGCTCGCGCTCGTGAAGCAGCTCGCAAAGCGAGAGAAATGACACGCCGTAAAGGTGTATTAGATATTGCAGGTTTACCGGGCAAGTTAGCTGATTGTCAGGAAAAAGATCCTGCACTGTCTGAACTATATATTGTGGAAGGGGACTCTGCTGGCGGATCAGCCAAGCAGGGACGTAACCGTAAAAACCAAGCTATATTGCCATTGAAAGGTAAAATTCTTAACGTAGAAAAAGCGCGTTTTGATAAAATGATATCTTCTCAAGAAGTAGGTACGTTAATCACAGCCTTAGGTTGTGGTATTGGCCGTGACGAATATAATCCTGAGAAACTACGCTACCACAGCATCATCATCATGACCGATGCCGATGTCGATGGTTCTCACATTCGTACATTATTACTAACATTTTTCTATCGTCAAATGCCAGAAATAATGGAACGTGGCTATATTTATATTGCTCAACCACCACTTTATAAAGTGAAAAAAGGTAAGCAAGAACGTTACATAAAAGATGAAAATGGTTTAACTGAATATTTAACAACGCTTGCTCTAGAGAATGCAGAAATACATGTAAATGAATCTGCACCGGCGTTATCAGGCTTACCTTTAGAGAATTTAGTAAAACAGTTCCGTAAAACTCATGAAACTATTAAGCGTGTTTCTCGTTTGATTCCTGCTGATATTCTAGAGAAAATGATTTACGGTGACGTGATTTCTACTGAAGACTTTAACAATAAAGATAAAGTTGAATCTTGGACAGCAAATTTACTTAAACAGTTATCTGACCAAGACGGTAATGGTTCTATCTATACTGTTGAAGTTAAGCAAGACCCAGAGCGTAATGTTTACTACCCAAGCTTTAATGTTCGTAAGCACGGTATTGATACGGTGTATGACTGTGACTATGAATTTTTTGACTCAAAAGAGTTTGCATCAATTCAAAGTTTAAACAAAGCAGTAAATGGCTTAATGGAAGAAGGTGCTTACGTTAAACGTGGCGAAAAAATTAAGCAAATTACTGAGTTTGATGAAGCCTTAAATTGGTTAATGGCTGAGTCAAAACGTGGCCAATACATTCAACGTTACAAAGGTCTAGGTGAGATGAACCCAAGTCAATTATGGGAAACAACCATGGATCCAGAATCACGAAGAATGCTACAAGTAACTATTGAAGACGCTATTGCTGCGGATCAATTATTTACTACTTTAATGGGTGACCATGTAGAACCGCGTAGACACTTCATTGAAGAAAACGCACTTAAAGTAGCTAACTTAGATGTCTAGCCTGTAAAATTGTATAGATAAAAATGCCCGATCATCAAATCGGGCATTTTTTGTTTCTAACCTTGTATTTTTGAGTAAATAAATTCAAAACATCTAAGCAAGGACACTAGGCTAATAAAGCGACAAACGGTATAATTAGCCATATTTATTACACTATAACCATAGATTCGGAATGTTATGAGTACCTTTAATGTAAAGACCTTTCAAGGACTAATATTGCAGTTGCAAGATTATTGGTCACGCCAGGGCTGTGTCATAGTTCAGCCATTAGATTTAGAAGTAGGGGCAGGCACATTTCACCCGATGACATTTTTACGTTCTATTGGTCCTGAACCAATGAGTAGTGCTTATGTGCAACCATGTCGACGTCCTACGGATGGTCGCTATGGTGAAAACCCAAACCGACTACAACATTATTACCAATTTCAAGTAATGCTAAAGCCTTCTCCAGATAATATACAAGAGCTCTACCTTAACTCTTTAAAAGAGATGGGTGTCGATCCGCTTGTACATGATATTCGTTTTGTTGAAGACAACTGGGAATCACCAACATTGGGCGCTTGGGGTTTAGGTTGGGAAATTTGGTTAAATGGTATGGAAGTTTCACAATTTACATACTTCCAACAAGTTGGTGGTTTAGAGTGTGCTCCCGTTACCGGTGAAATAACTTACGGCTTAGAACGCTTAGCTATGTATATTCAAAACGTAGATAGTATTTATGATCTCGTATGGGCTGATGGTCCTATGGGTAAAGTGCTTTATGGGGATGTATTTCATCAAAATGAAGTTGAGCAATCAACTTACAACTTTGAACATGCAGATGTTGACGCATTATTTAAAACTTTTGACCAATGTGAAAAAGACAGTGAAAAATTGATTGAAGCAGGTTTAGCATTGCCGGCTTACGAGCAAGTGATGAAAGCGTCTCATGCTTTTAACTTACTTGATGCTCGTCATGCTATATCAGTAACAGAACGTCAACGTTACATTTTGCGGGTCAGAACGTTATCTAAAGCCTGTGCACAAGCTTATTATACGAAACGTGAAGAACTTGGATTTCCGCTTTGTAAAAACAATTCAGTAAATGGTAACACTACTAAGGAACAATCATAATGACTACAGAAACACTTCTGATTGAACTAGGTACTGAAGAGTTACCACCGAAATCATTAAAAACCTTAGCAACTACTTTCTTTGAACATATTAAGTTGCAGTTAGACGATGCTAAACTAACTTATTCTGATATCCACTGGTATGCAACACCAAGACGTTTAGCCGTAAAGGTTGATAACTTAATAGCGAACCAAGCCGATAAAGCCATAGAAAAGCGTGGACCAGCGGTAAACGTAGCATTTGACGCTGAAGGTAACGCAAGTAAAGCAGCAGAAGGTTGGGCGCGATCAAATGGTATTACGGTTGCAGAAGCTGAGCGTTTGGTTACCGATAAAGGTGAGTGGCTACTTTATAAAACGATTGAGCAAGGCAAGCATGTAGAGCAACTAATTCCAACTATGGTTAACAATGCCATTGCAAAATTACCTGTACCTAAACCTATGCGTTGGGGCTCAGGTAGAACTCAATTTATTAGACCAGTACACACATTAACATTGATGTACGGCTCAAGTATTATTCCAGGTGAGTCTTTAAATATTCGTTCTAACAACTTAGTGACTGGTCACCGCTTTCATCATCACGGTGTGGTGGCATTAAGTCATGCGAATGATTATGAAAGTGCGTTAAAAGCTGCACATGTTGTAGTTGACTACCAAGCACGTAAAGAAACTATCCAAAAACAAATTAATGCAGCAGCAACAGAAATTGGCGGTATCGTTTTACCTGACGATGAGTTACTAGAAGAAGTTACTTCATTAGTTGAATGGCCAGTTGTATTGACAGGTAGCTTCGATGAAGAGTTTTTGAATGTACCAGCAGAGCCATTAATTTATTCGATGAAAGATCATCAAAAATACTTTCCGGTTACTGATGTTGAAGGTAACTTGTTGAATAAGTTCATTTTTGTGTCAAATATAGATAGTAAAGACCCAAGCCAAGTTATTAAGGGGAATGAGAAGGTAATTCGTCCACGTTTGGCTGATGCAGAGTTTTTCTTTAAAACAGATAAAAAACAATCACTTGAATCAAGATTAGAAAGTTTAGAGTCTGTATTGTTCCAAAAACAACTCGGTACGGTAAAAGCTAAGTCAGAGCGCATTGCTAGCTTAAGTGAATTCGTTGCTAGTGTCATAGGTGACGATACAGCCATGGCACATCGCGCAGGTTTATTGAGTAAAACTGATTTAATGTCAGATATGGTACTTGAGTTTCCACAAGTGCAAGGCACCATGGGTAAATATTATGCTCAGCATGATGGCGAACCCGCTGCCGTTGCACAAGCACTTGAAGATCAGTATCGTCCACGTTTCGCTGGTGACACACTGCCAGAACAAACCATAGGTTGCGCTGTAGCTATTGCTGATAAAGTAGATACCTTAGTCGGTATATTCGGTATTAACCAAGCACCTAAAGGCGATAAAGACCCATTTGCTTTACGCCGTGCGGCCATTGGCTTAATCCGTATTATCATCGAGAAAGACCTTAATTTAGATATTGCTGATTTAGTAGCGAAAAGTGTCGAGCTTTATCAAGACAAACTTACGAACCAAGACGTAACTAAACAAGTGCTTGATTTTGTTTTTGGGCGCTACCGTGCTTACTATCAAGATCAAAATATTAGTGTTGATGTTATACAAGCCGTTTTAGCAAATGCACCGTCTGCACCATTAGACTTTAATAAGCGTATTCATGCGGTAACGCATTTTAAAACTTTAACAGAAGCAGCAACATTAGCAGCCGCTAATAAACGTGTTGGTAATATCTTAGTTAAATTTAGTGGCGAGCTTTTTAACGCGTTCAATCTTGATTTAGCCACTGAAACTGCTGAGACTGAGCTTGCGTCTGCATTTACAGTAGTAAAAGCTAAAATAGCCCCATTAATGGCTGCAAAAGACTATCAAGGCGCATTAACTGAGCTATCAGCGTTGAAACAACCAATTGATAACTTTTTTGATAATGTCATGGTCATGGCAGATGACGAACAAGTTAAAACTAATCGACTGACGTTACTAAGTGAAATTCGTAATAGCTTTTTTGCGATTGCTGATATTTCACTATTACAATAAATAGCTGTGGACAATTAAAAGTTAAAAACTAAAAAGGGAATGCTAAGGCATTCCCTTTTTGATTTTTACCAAACACCATTAAAATAGAAATCTAATTTGTAAAACTTAATTGATTATATAAAAAGTTAAGCCTTTTCATAATAAGAAGAATTTTTAATGTTTTTAAAAATAATGATAATAGGGTACTAATTCCAAATCAACTGGATGATTTAGTTGAAATGACCTTTCAGCAGATTGCTGCCGTTAGCAATATAAAATTAATGTTCACTTTATGCGCAAAGCGGAAGTCCATCTGCTGATTATTTAATATCACAATCCTTTCTTAATGACATACTGAAAAGGCATTTCTTTAACTTGTTGTTCAATAAGTTGATGTTCCATGAAACGACAAAAGCTTGGAATATCTCTTGCGGTTGACGGGTCGTCAGCACTTACCAGAAGCGTTTCACCTACAGCCATTTTACGAATTTGAAGACGTAACATCATCACAGGTTCAGGGCAGCGAAGCCCAATCGCATCTAATTGCTGATCTGTGTTAGAAAAATGGCTGTCGATCATGCTTTACTGAACCTAGTTAGAAAATAGTATTTGGTGGCAATTTTAAAGCCTATTTAAAATGACGCAACTATAAATTTACTTTGGTTAATTTATTAATAAGTTATTTTTTAGTTGGCTCTTAATAATATCAAGACAAAATATCGGCAATTAAGCGGATAATTGTGCTGAATAGACTTGCTTTGTCACGTTAGAGGTGAATAATTGATCTACAGTTATTTTTCCAAGGTCATCAAATGCCGTTAGGTAGTTTCCGATTTATTAAAACCATCATATTAAGTGGCCTATTGGCTAGTGTTTCAACATTTGCTAGTGATGAAAGCATGCAAAGAAAAACTTTCCTACAAGCCGAAAAGCAAATTTGGAACAACAGTTCTGCGACTTATCAAAACTTATATAACCAACTGCATTACTACCCGCTACAGCCCTATTTAGATCAGAAGCGGTTAATGACAAAAATGAAGTTGTCTTCAGCTTTAGAAATAAGTGACTTCCTAACAAAATATGAAGGTACACCGCTTGATTGGCCGCTAAGAAAAAAGTGGTTAACTTATTTAGCCAAGCGCAAAAAGCCCTTACTTTTCCAAACTTTTTTCAAACCCACCAGTAATGTTGAGTTAACGTGTCAGCATTACAGCTTTGAATTACAAACCGGTGTCGCGCCATCGAGAGTTTTACCGAAAGTTAATTCACTTTGGTTGGTGGGTAAGTCACAACCTAAAGTGTGTGATCCCTTGTTTGAAAAGTGGCAACAAGCGGGTTATCGTACCAATGATATTATTTGGCAACGCATTGTTTTATCGGCTGATGGAGGTAAACATAGTTTAATTCCTTATTTAACTAAGCTATTACCTGAAAAAGAACAAGCCTTGGCAGAGATTTGGCATAAGGTTCGTCGTGATCCTGCATACATCATAAACTTGTCTATATTTAATAATAAAACAGAACGTGAAGCTGAAATAGTCGCTTATGGCCTAAAGCGTTTTATATGGCGGTCACCTGAGCAAGCACTTGATACTTATGAATTGGCGAAGGCGCTATTGCCATTTACTAAGCAACAGCAGCAACAAATTACTTTAAAGTTCGCCTTGGCATTAGCCAGTAAAGATCATGCCGATGCCGCTAGTTGGTTAGAGCAAGTTGATGAAAAGTTATTTAGTAGTAATTTAACGCAATGGTATATAACTGATGCACTGCGCGATCAAAATTGGCAACACATAAAAGATAAATTATTAAAATTACCAAAAACCGCGCAACTGAGCCTGCAGTGGCGTTATTGGTATAGCAGAAGTTTGTTAGCCACCAATGATTTAGTACAAGGTACTAAACTGTTAAGTGAACTTGCTCAAAGTCGACATTACTATGGATTTTTAGCCGCTAGTTACTTAAATAAAGCCTCTAACTTTCAAAATATGCCACTTGTTGTCAGCGCAGAGGAGAAATCCTTGATTACTAAAAGTCCTGAAGCAAAACGAGCTTTTGAGCTTTTTGCCATAGGGCGATTTCATCACGCCCGCTTAGAGTGGAATTACTGGTTGTCAAAATTAAACGAACGCGAAAAGTTAGTAGCCTCTAAAGTGGCGAATGAAATGCAATGGTACGACCGAGCAATATTTACCTTAGCTAAGGTTGGTTATTTAAATGATGTGAATTTACGTTTTCCGCTAGGCTTTGAGACTGAAATTAAACACTATGCGGGCAATCAAAAAATTAATCCTGCATGGGCGTTTGCCATTGCACGACGTGAAAGCTCATTTATGTCAGATGCTAACTCTCCAGCAGGCGCTAAAGGGTTGATGCAAATAATGCCAGCTACAGCAAAACAGCTGGCACGAAGAAAAGTGTCGACTCAATATTTATTCAAAGCTAAAAATAATATTAAATTAGGCACGAAATATTTACGGAACTTACTCGACAGACATGACGGTAATCAGGTGCTTGCTACTGCTGCTTATAATGCTGGACCTTATCGAGTAAAAAGTTGGTTAAAAGACGCAGAGGCTTTGCCAGCAGACGTTTGGATAGAAACGATACCGTTTAAAGAAACCCGAGAATACGTTAAAAGTGTTTTAGCTTATCAGCAAATTTATCAACACAAAGTAGGGCAAACAGGGTCTTTATTTGATCAGATTATCGCGATGAACATAAACGAGTAGCATTGCGCTAAGCATTATAATATTGCGCCAAACACGGTATAATTAAAATCAAAGAAATTTAGAGAGTTACCAGATGAATACACTAGCTAGCCATTACCCAGCTCACGTTGCTGAGTTACAAAAACGCACTAAAGCCGTATTAAAAAGAGAAAATCTTGAGGGTTTAGTTATTCATTCTGGTCAAGAAATTAAAGCATTCTTAGACGATAACAGCTATCCATTTCGTGTTAATCCACATTTTAAAGCTTGGTTACCTTTAGTTGATGTTGCCAACTGTTGGTTGCTAGTAAATGGTACAGATAAACCAACGTTAATTTATTATCAACCAGTTGATTTTTGGCATAAAGTTATTGGTTTAGCGGATGATTATTGGAATGAATTTTTCGATATAAAGATTTTAGCCAAAGCCAGTGAAGTAGATAAATTACTACCTTACGATAAAAAAGCCTTTGCTTATATTGGCGCGCATATTGAAGTTGCAAAGGCATTAGGATTTGAGCATATTAATCCTGAACCGCTGATTAATTATCTACATTTTCATCGTGCCTATAAAACCTCGTACGAGCAAGAATGTATGCGTCGTTCTAGCGCTATCGCGGTAAAAGGGCATAAAGCAGCAAAAGCGGCTTTTTTTGATGGTGCCTCAGAATACGATATTCAGCATGCTTACTTAAAAGCTACACAACATGTTGAAAGTGAAACACCTTACGGTAATATAGTGGCGTTAAATGAAAATACATCCATTTTGCATTACACCGCTTTAGACCGCGGTGTGCCACAAGCACACCGTTCTTTTTTACTTGATGCCGGTGCTAATTTTCATGGTTATGCTTCAGATATTACGCGTACTTATTCTTTCAAGCGTGATCGTTTTGCTGAGCTAATTGCTCGCATGGATAGTTTAATGCTAAATGCCGTCGATGCTTTAAAACCAGGGCTTAGTTATGTTGATCTGCATATCGCAACATATCGCGAAATTGGTAAGGTATTAAAAGAGTTTAACTATATAAATGTTGATGTAGATACGGCAGTGGAAACTGGCATTATTTCGACCTTCTTCCCACATGGCTTAGGGCATCATCTAGGTTTACAAGTTCATGATGTTGGCGGTTTTATGGCAGACGAACGTGGTACCCATGTTAATAGCCCTGAACCGCATGCATTTTTACGTACCTCGCGCGTGATAGAAACTAATCAGGTTTTTACTATTGAACCGGGTTTATACTTTATCGACTCGTTACTTGCTGACTTAAAGCAATCTGCTCATGGTAAAATGGTAAACTGGAGCGAGGTTGATGCTATGCGTCCATTTGGCGGTATTCGAATAGAAGATAATATTATTGTGCATCAATCGCATAATGAGAATATGACGCGAGATTTTGACTTAAACTAAGTTATATACACGTGTCTTCACCTTATCAAATAGCGGCTCAAGAAATTATTGATGAAACAATAGTTACGCGCAGTCGCTTTATTTGCTACCTCAAGCCTTGTACTAGTGCCGCGGATGCCAAAGCTTTTATTAAAAGCTTGCAAGTATTACATCCACAAGCTAATCACCACTGTTACGCTTTTATTGCTGGCCGTCCTGAAAATAGCCAATTGTATGGCTTTTCTGATGATGGAGAGCCGTCAGGCACCGCAGGTAAACCTATGTTAAGTATATTAATGGGGAGCAATATCGGCGAAATCTGTGCCGTTGTTGTAAGATACTTTGGTGGTACTAAGCTTGGTCCTGGTGGATTACAACGAGCTTATGGCGGTAGTGTTAAGCAAGCCTTGGCTGTTTTACCAACAAAATTGAAAATTCCTATGGTACGCAAAACACTAGCGTGTCAATATACCCAAGTGAATGATGTTTTGTATTTTATTGGTCAAGTTGGTGGTGAAATTATCCAGCAAGACTACAATGAAAACGTTGTTCTTACACTCGCATTACCTGATGAAAAACTTGAGCTTTTCCAACAGAAATTACAATTACTATCTGCTGGGCAGTTAACGCTTCAACCCATAACTAAAAAGCAATAATAAATACTGTGCAATTTAAAAATATCATCCGAATATTAGGGCTGTTAGTCGCTTTACTAAGTGTAACTATGCTGCCGCCTGCTTTTATTTCTCTGCTCTATCGAGATGGTGGTGGTGTTTCATTTTTAATGTCTTTTATTTTTTGCCTCATTGCTGGCTTATTATTTTGGTACCCTTATCGCGCTGAAAAAAGCGATTTAAGGGCGCGAGAAGGCTTTTTAATTGTCGTACTTTTTTGGACTGTTCTGGCAAGCTTCTCAGCTGTGCCATTATTGTTATTAGATGAGCCTAACCTTTCCGTTGCCGACGCATTTTTTGAATCTTTTTCTGGCCTTACGACTACAGGCGCAACCATATTAACCCAGATTGATGGATTACCGCACGCGGTGCTTTGGTATCGCCAGCAACTGCAATGGTTAGGTGGTATGGGGATTATTGTTTTGGCGGTGGCTATTTTACCTATGCTAGGTATAGGTGGCATGCAGCTATATCGCGCGGAAACTCCTGGCCCGGTGAAAGATTCAAAAATGACCCCACGCATTGCTGATACCGCCAAGCATTTGTGGTTAATCTATGTAACATTAACCTTTGCTTGCGCAATGAGTTATTGGGCTGCTGGGATGAATTTATTTGACGCTATATGTCATTCTTTTTCTACTATCGCTATTGGCGGCTTCTCAACACACGACTTAAGTATGGGCTATTTTAATAGTCCATTAATCAACTTCATTTGTGTATTTTTCTTACTGGTTGCTGGCGTTAATTTTGCGCTACATTTTGCGGTAGTCAATAGTCGATCATTACGTAGCTATTTTTATGATTCAGAATTTAAAGCATTTTTGAGTATCCAGTTAGTTTTAATTTTATTGTGCTTTATTGTGCTAACTAGTTTTAATGTTTACCAATCAGGTTTTGATAATTTTGAGCAAGCACTTTTTCATGCCGTGTCGATTAGCACTACAGCAGGCTTTTCCGGAACATCTTCTGGCGAGGTTACTTTTTCTAATTGGCCTACGCTGCTACCCATTTTATTGATTTTTTCAAGTTTTATTGGTGGTTGTGCTGGTAGCACGGGTGGCGGCATGAAAGTCATTCGAGTAGTGCTGCTATATTTACAAGGTGTGCGAGAGTTAAATAAATTAGTGCATCCGAAAGCGGTTTTTACCATTAAATTGGGTAAAAAAGCGTTACCGAATCGCGTTGTAGAAGCTATTTGGGGTTTCTTTTCTGCTTATGCAGCTGTTTTTGTTTTTTGTATGCTGTTGCTGTTAGCGGCTGGCATGGATGAGTATTCAGCATTTACCGCGGTTGCAGCATGTTTGAATAATCTCGGTCCAGGTTTGGGGCAGGTTGCAGCAAACTTTGCCGAAATTAATGATTTTAGTAAATGGGTGTTGGTTGTAGCTATGTTGTTTGGGCGTTTAGAAATATTTACCTTGCTGGTATTATTCACACCAGCATTTTGGAAAACCTGATTTATATTATCTCGCTACAAATAATTATTGATCAGAAAAATGTGATCGCATCAAGTTGGAACAAAGTTTCAACGTCATTGATATAGCGTTTGTTAACTAAAAATAGTACTACATGATCTTCGGCTTGAATTTTGGTATCTGAATGAGCAATTAGCACTTCTTCGTCACGCACAATTGCACCAATGGTTGTACCTGGTGGCAATTTTATTTGTTGAATAGTTTTACCCACCACTTTCGATGATTTTTCATCACCTTTAGCCACTATCTCTATCGCTTCTGCAGCACCACCTCGTAAACTATATACATTATCAATATTACCCCGTCGTACATGGGTTAATAATGCTGAAATGGTTGCGTGCTGAGGTGAGACAGCAATATCGATATTACTTCCATGCACTAAATCAATGTAAGCGCTGCGCTGAATTAACACCATCGCTTTGCGCACACCTAAACGTTTGGCTAATAACGACGACATAATGTTTGCCTCGTCATCGTTTGTTACAGCAATAAACACGTCAAACTGATCGATATGTTCTTCCATTAGCAGTTCTTGATCAGACGAGTCACCGGTAAATACTAGCGTATCGTTTAATTCAGACGCTAAATATGCTGCTCGTTTAGCTGAGTGTTCTATTAATTTTACTTGATGATTTTTTTCTAATAGTCGCGCTAATCCTGAGCCGATATTACCACCACCGGCGATCATAATTTTTTTATAAGGTGCTTCTAACTTTTGCAGTTCGTTCATTACCGCGCGAATATGAATTGAGGCGGCAATAAAGAATACTTCGTCATCTGCTTCAATAACTGTAGTGCCCAGTGGACGAATGGGTTTACCATTGCGATAAATCGCCGCCACCCGGGTATCAATATTCGGAATATGTTCACGTAAAGTTGATAGCGCATGACCAACCAATAAACCACCGTAATATGCTTTTACCGCGACTAAACTTACCTTACCTTGAGCAAACTCTAGAACTTGCAATGCGCCTGGGTAATCAATGAGTCGAGCGATATCTCGGGTAACAAGTTGCTCAGGTGCAATAACATGATCAACAGGAATATTTTTATTTTGAAAGAGTTCTTTCTGATATTTTAGGATTTTACTTGAGCGAATTCGGGCTATTTTATTCGCAGTGTTAAATAGCGAATAACAAATTTGGCAAGCAATCATGTTGGTGGCATCGTCGTTGGTTACGGCAACAACTAGCTCAGCATCTTCAGCGCCAGCTTGTTTTAGTACATCAGGATGAGAGCCGTGACCGGTAACAACGCGCAAATCCATTTTGTCTTGTAATTCACGCAAGGTTTCACTGTTGGTATCTATTAGCGTAATGTCGTTTTTTTCACCGACAAGGTTTTCTGCTAATGTTCCACCAACTTGCCCAGCACCAATAATTATAATTTTCATTTAAGATTGCTTTTATTGTTGTTTTTTAACCAATTTGGCGTAGTAAAAACCGTCCATCGAATTTTCGTTGGTCAATATCTGCCAACCAATATCATTTATATTGCTGGTTATCGATACATGTTCAGCATCAAAGTTTTCATCAACAAAACGTTGAACTTGTTCACTATTTTCTTCTGGTAATACACTACATGTTGCATACAGCAAAGTACCACCGGGTTTAAGTAAAGACCATACATTTTTTAATATATCTTGCTGTAAGTCAGTTAATACTGCGATGTCTTGGCTTTTACGTAACCATTTAATATCAGGATGACGGCGAATTACACCGGTGCCAGAACAGGGGGCATCAAGTAATATTCGATCAAAAAGTTGCCCATCCCACCATTTCTCGGGTGTGGCGGCATCACCGGTAATAACATTCGCTTGCAGGTTTAAACGTTGGAGGTTTTCATGTACGCGCAGCAAACGAGACTCTTCAATATCGAGTGCTGTCATCGCTTTTATTTTTGGACTTACTTCGAGAATATGGCAGGTTTTACCGCCAGGGGCAGCACAGCAATCGAGTACATTGTCATCAGGTTGGCAATCAAGTAAAAGTGCGGCTTGTTGCGCTGCACCGTCTTGAATTGATACCCAACCAAGTTGAAATCCTGGCAGTTTGTTAACGTCGACAGCTTCAACTAATCGAATGGCAGAGGATTTTTCATCAATGTAGGCATATTCAATTTCTGCATCAGCTAATAGTGTCAGATATTGTTCAAGACTGTGATGTAGCACATTAACGCGCAACCACATTGGTGGTCTATGCATATTAGCGGTGAGGATATTTTGCCAACTATCAGGGTAGCCAGCTTGTAATTTTTTAATAAACCAAGAAGGGTGATTAAATGCGATAGCTGCAGGTAGTTTGCTGGTATCAGGCTGCACGTTTTTATCAATTAATTGTGCTTGTTGGCGTTGAAAATTTCTTAATATGCCATTAATAACACCTTTTAAATGCTCACACTTTAGCTGTTTACAGGCTGAAACGGTTTCATTAAACGCTGCGTGATCAGGTATACGGGTATATTTAATTTGATAAACCCCAACCAATAATAAAAAGTGACCTACGCGTTGTTTACCGACAAAAGGCTTTTTAATGAAGTCACGAACATCATTTTCAAGTTCGGGTAAATGTCTTAATACGCCATAGCAAAGTTCTTGTAATAAGCCTTTATCTTTAATATCTATTTTTGCGATTTGTTGTGGTAGTTCGTCAGACAAACTACGCCCTTTATCAACAACGGCAAAGGTACAGCGAGCAGCGAGTGCTCTGAGGTTAGCGGCCATAATTTAAGTTAACTCTTGTTGTGACTGTCTTAGCCCATTGATCGATTGGCCAATGGCAAACCAATCAGCTTTGCCATTAAGTATGTCAGCTACGGCTAACGCTTTTTTACCCGGAAGTTGCAATATTTCAAGCCGTAAAGCATTTGTTGTTGTGGCAACCACAATGCCTTGTTTATCGCAGCTAATAATAGTGCCGGGGTTTTGATTATGCTCAAGCTCAATAACACTGGCTTGCCATACTCGAATACGATGCTCTTTATTGTTTTCATTAAAAGTAAATTGCGCGACAGGCCATGGAATATATGCCCTGATTTTACTATCAAGTACAGTGGCAGGCTGTTGCCAATTTAACTCAGCGTCGGCTTTATCAAGCTTGGCGGCGTGCGTTGCTAGCGCATTGTCTTGCGGTTGACGTTTATATTCGCCCGAAACCATCAACGTTAATGTTTCTAATAACGCTTTTGGTCCCAGCTCAGCTAACTTGTTGTACAAACTGGTGCTGGTGTCTATCGCTGTAATGTCGCAAGTGGCGGTTAAAATCATATCACCGGTATCTAGGCCTTTATCCATTTGCATTATGGTCACGCCCGTTTGCGGGTCACCTGCTTCTAAAGCACGTTGAATAGGTGCTGCTCCGCGCCATTTTGGTAAAATGGAACCATGAACATTAATACAGCCTAACTCAGGTGTTTCTAAAATAACGGTTGGCAGTAGTAATCCATACGCAACCACTACCATGACATCTGCCTGATAACTTGCCATGGTTAACTGTGATTCTAAGGTTTTAAAGTTGTCAGGCTGCTGCACTGGAATATTATGTGCTAACGCTAATAGTTTAGTTGCACAAGCCGTAAGTTTTTTGCCGCGACCCGCGGGTTTATCAGGCGGACAATAAACCGCTACGATATTATGCTCTGATTGTATAAGTGCCGCTAAATGTTGCGCGGCAAAGTCAGGGGTACCAGCAAAAATAATATTCAATGGTTTAGATACGGGGCTGGGCAAAGTTATTTCCAAAATGCAATTGAGTTATATTATTAAACAAACAAACAAGCTTAAGCGTTAGCTTTATCTATACGTGCTTCTTTTTCTAACTTTGTTTTGATGCGTTGGCGTTTAAGTGGCGATAAATAATCGACAAACAAAATTCCCTCAAGATGATCAAGTTCATGTTGAATACAAATGGCTAATAGTTCTTCTCCCTCTAAGGAAAATTCTTTGCCATTTTCATCAAGGGCGGTAACCGTTACATCAACACTTCGGTCAACTTTGGCATAACAGCCAGGCACCGATAAGCAACCTTCTTCGTTGATAAGTGTGTCATCGCTTTTACGGGTGATGACAGGATTGATTAATACATAAGGGTGTTCTTTATTTTCTGAAACATCAATGACGACAATTCGTTGGTGAATATCAATTTGAGTTGCTGCCAAACCGACACCATTCTCGTCATACATAGTTTCAAACATGTTACTGATTATAGTGCGAATTTCATCGTTAACTTCAGTTACAGGTTGTGCTTTTGTTCTCAATCTCTCATCAGGAAATCGTAATACAGGTAAAATAGCCATAATTTATCAAAAGTGTTCGCGAAATGTCGCATAGAGTGTTATGTTTCAATTTTAGCCATTATTTATAATTAATCATAGTGGTTTAGGATAAAACCTATAATAATAGGCAGATTAACATGCTAATAAGAATATTTTCGTTGATACTCGGCATTGCTTTGTCAGTATCTATAATGGCTGATGAGCTAACAATAAAATCAGATGCTCCTAAATCTTACGTCGTTAAGAAAGGAGATACCTTGTGGGATATATCAGGTATATTCCTCAATCAACCTTGGTTGTGGCCTAAATTATGGCGCCTCAACCCTGAAATTAATAATCCACATTTAATTTATCCTGGTGATGAATTGCGCTTAGTATTTGACTCGCAAGGCCAACCTATGTTGGTTAAAGGCAAGCCAGAACTTAAATGGTCACCTAAAGTGCGTAAGCAATTAAAAGACCAAAACCCCGTTAGTACTTTACCTTTACACGCTATCGCACCTTATATTCGTTATGACAGTGTTAAAAGTTTAGCTGAATTAGAAGGTCTACCTCATGTTATTGGTAGTGATGAAGGCTATAACTCGAGTATTGATGGCTTTAAGGTTTATATTAATAGTGACCTGATTGTTGGGCAAAGTTATGGCATATATCAAAAAGGTGATGCCATTGTTGATCCCGTAACCAACGAAACTTTAGGTTATAACATTAGGCTTGTTGGTACAGGTAAAGCATCACAAAGCGGTGATATGAGCAAGAAACAGCCAAGTACTGTTTTTGTTGATGGCGCAAAACGTGAAATTCGTTCTGGTGCTTATGTTGTGCCAGTAAATGAGGAGCAACATTACCCGTCTGTTTTTACCATGCGAGCTGGTGCTAAAGATACCAAAGGCTTAATCGTTAGTTCTGTCACTAAGCTCCGTGAATTTGCTAAATTTGATGTGGTAATGATTAATCAAGGCGTCAGCAATGCCGTTCAGGTTGGTGATGTGTTAACCGTTAGCAGAAAAAGCCCTGGCGTTGTCGAAACAGACAAGGGTCCGCAATACACCAAAGACACTTCTCGTTGGAACAAATTAGCCAATAACAACCATTCAGATTACGATATGCCGGCTGAAGTAATTGGCCAAGTGATGGTTTTTAAAGTGTATGACAAGGTCAGTATGGCGTTAATTCTTCATTCTGAAATACCATTACGCGTGCTTGATGGGGTTGCTGCACCGTAACCTTAGAGTTGGCCACTCTTAAGGAGAAGCAGGTGGCAAATACGATAAATAGCAGTGATACAACGGAATTAACATCTGCGCATTATTGGCTAGCGGTGAAAGCTATTCCACGGCTAGCCAATCATAAAAAAATCGCCCTTGTCGAAAAGTTTGGTTTAGCCAGGCTATTCGCGGCGACTACTGACTTAACATTGTCAGGTCTAACCAATCCGCAACGCCTTGCAATAAGTTCTATTGATTGGGATTTGTTGACAAAAATAATATCTGATTCCCAGCAATGCCAAAGTCAAATTATAGCCTTCGACGATCCCTTATATCCGCACTTATTAAAAGAAATTTATGATCCGCCTCTGGTACTTTTTGCCCGCGGTAATGTTGAACTTTTATCACTAGCTAAAATTGCCATTGTTGGTAGTCGAAATGCCAGCATATCAGGTAGAGAAATTGCGCATAAGTTGGCCGGGCAGTTAACAGAAAAATTTGTTGTTACTAGCGGCTTAGCACTCGGTATTGATGCACAAGCGCACCTAGGGGCTTTAAATAATCAGGGCTATACTATAGCCGTGGTAGCAACAGGATTAGATATAACGTATCCCGCTCGACATAAAGAACTACAAAAAAATATTATTGAAAATAACGGTCTTATTATTAGTGAGTTTGCGCCAGGTGTAGCACCTAAGGCTGGGCACTTTCCCAAGAGAAACCGTTTAATTAGTGGCTTAAGTTTGGGGGTTTTGGTGGTTGAAGCGTCATTGAAAAGTGGCTCATTGATCACGGCGCGTTGTGCATTAGAGCAAGGTAGAGAAGTATTTGCCGTACCAAGTTCTATTTATAATGCACAAGCAAAAGGTTGCCATTGGTTAATTAAACAAGGCGCTAAACTTGTTGAAGATACTGCCGATATAATAGAAGAGTTTGAGGATATTGTTACAGATAGCCTAAACTTAAGTAGAAACAAAGAGAAAGATAATCTGACAGAAAAAAGTAAAAATCAAGACTTGTGTAACGATCCAATGTTAGCTAGTGTGGGATATGAAATCACTCCTGTGGATTTAGTGGTTTCACGCAGTAAACTACCTATAGATGTAGTGCTAACTCGTTTAACAGTACTTGAGCTTAGAGGTCTGGTGTCTGCCGTGCCAGGGGGCTACCTTAAATTGAATAGGGGCTAGTTATGTTTGATATCTTGATGTACCTTTTTGAAAACTATATTCATAGTGAAGCCGAGGTAATGGTGGATCATGAACTGCTCACGGATGAATTAACGCGTGCTGGTTTTCACCAAGATGAAATTTATAAAGCACTTGCTTGGCTAGAAAAGCTTGCCGCCTTGCAAGACACTGAAGCTTATCCTTATTTAACGCGAGTAGGTAATCAATCTATTCGTATTTATACAGCACAAGAGAACCAAATTCTTGATGTAGAATGTCGTGGTTTTCTAATGTTTTTAGAGCAGGTTAATTTATTAGATTTTACTACCCGTGAAATGGTTATTGATCGTGTGATGGAATTAGATACTAAATTTTTCTGTATTGATGATTTAAAGTGGGTTGTACTTATGGTGCTATTTAATGTGCCAGGTAAAGAAAATGCCTATTCTCAAATGGAAGACCTTATTTTTGATGAGCAAGAAGGTCCGTTGCACTAGTTAAGTTTTTAAGCCGCGCTTGCACGAAAAATACCCTACAGTAATACTGCAAAAATATGACATAATGTGCTCCTAATATTTTAGGTGTACATTATGTCAAACTCTGAAAAACCACTATTTTCACGTCATGAACATGCCTTAGAGAAAACAGCTGAAGTTTGCCCTGAATGCGGTGCTCAGCTCGCTATTAAACACAGTAAATCAGGTTCATTTTTTGGTTGTGTTACTTATCCTAGCTGTGAATACACTCGAGCTGTTGTAGAGCATGAACGAGTTGACGACAAAATACTGGTTGGCAGCGAATGCCCTGAATGCAGTAATGAGCTGGCGGTAAAGCAAGGCCGCTACGGTATGTTTATTGGCTGTACAAACTATCCCAAATGCCACTATATCGTGGCGCAAGATAACAATGAACTTGAGCAACAAAATGTCATTTGTCCAGATTGCAAAAAAGGCAACTTACAGTCAAAAGTTAGCCGTTTTGGTAAAACCTTTTATTCCTGCGATCATTACCCTAAATGTAAGTTTGTTGTTAATCATGAGCCTGTTGTTGGCGAATGCGAAAAGTGCGGTTTTGATTTATTATTGAAAAGACAAATGGCGGCAGGCGAAAAATTGCAATGCGCGTCTAAACCTTGCGGCCACTTTCAAAAGAATTAATCTGTTGATATAAAAAACCAGCAACAAGCTGGTTTTTTTTTGCGCATTCTGACTTTAACTTATTTTGCTCTGGTATGCAGTGACATAAGGTTTAAGCTCATCAAATGCCGATGCTGGCAAAATGTCAGCCAATAACGTTAATCGCGCAGCTAATTGTTGTTCAGAATTGCCTGAAACATTGATATGGCCCATTTTACGGCCAGCGCGTTTACTTTTTCCATACCAATGTAAAGTGGTGCTCGCCACGTTTAATATTTCATTAGGTACTTCATCTTCACCCAGTATATTAATCATAGCAGATGGACGAATTAGTTCAGTACTGCCAAGAGGCAAATCACATACAGCGCGCAAATGGTTTTCGAACTGACAAGTATCCGCACCTTGTTGGGTCCAATGACCTGAGTTGTGTACACGAGGAGCAATTTCATTCACTAACAATTGCTCGCCAATTTGGAAGAACTCAATCGCTAGCACGCCAATGTAATTTAACTCTTTTGCGATACTATCAAACACTTTCTTTGCTTGTGTTTGCAGAACTTCATCTACTTGAGTGGCGATCGATATACTCAGCACACCATGAGTATGATGGTTTTCGGTTAACGGATAAACAACTGTATTACCTTGGCTATCACGAGCACCCACTAAAGAGACTTCGCGATCAAATGGTACCATTTGCTCAGCGACTACAGCATGCTTAACACCTTGCTCACCGCCATCAAAAAAAGCTTTAATATCAAGCCAAGTTTCTTCCGCTGTTGCTTTATCTTTTAATCGCCACTGACCTTTACCATCGTAACCGGCTAATGCGCTTTTTAAAATGAGCGGGAAAGATAAGTTATTTAACGCTTGGTCAAAATCAGCTTTTGTTTCGATAATTTTGTGCTCAGCATTTGCTACAGAACATTTTACCAAAAGATCTTTTTCTAATCTTCTATCACCGCCAACTTTAATGGCTTGGCTTGAAGGGCGTAGTTTTCCTGATGCCTGACACAGCGCAAGTGTTTGATGGTCAATGTGCTCAAATTCTGCGGTGATAAAATCAGCAAAATCAATGCCTTGTGTTAAATTGCCAAACGTAATGTTCGTTGAAAGTGGGTCTACTACATTGTTAGAACCAACATCAAAAGCTCGTATATTGATATCTAAAGGCTTAACAGCCAATGCCATCATACGAGCCAGTTGTCCTGCTCCTAATACTAAAACATTCATCTAGCTAGCCTTATTCTGCAGGATTTGGATTATCAAGAATCGTTTGTGTTTGCTCTGCTCTAAATTTTTCAACAGCAGCTTGTACTGTGGGGTCAAAGGTACCAATAATTTGAGCAGCCAATAAACCAGCATTAGCCGCACCTGCAGTGCCAATGGCTAATGTACCAACTGCAATGCCTTTTGGCATTTGTACAATTGAGAGTAATGAGTCTTGGCCATTTAATGCTTTCGACTGCACAGGAACACCTAACACGGGTAAGCTAGTATAAGCAGCTGCCATACCCGGTAAATGTGCAGCACCACCGGCGCCACCAATAATAACGGTAATGCCTCGATCTCTAGCACTCTCGGCATATTCAGCAAGTAAATGCGGGGTTCTATGTGCTGAAACTACTTTTGTTTCATAAGGAACATTAAATAAATCTAACATTTCAGCAGCGTGCTGCATGGTTGGCCAGTCTGATTTTGACCCCATGATAATCCCAACTTTCATACGCGTAGTGCCTTTTGATAATGTGATTTGAAACCTAACGTTAAAACTAGCAGTCTGACTTAACGATCAGGTGAAAATTAATCTGAGATTATAACGTGTTTACAAATATTCTGAAATGAGAAATCTTTAACGATAGTGATGAATGACTATTAATTTGCGCTGATGTAGACCAAAGGATAGTTTTTTAATTTAATTATGTGCGTATGATATTTTAGATTGAAAAGCCGAATGTAGCTAAACAGCCATGTTGAAAATCATTTAGGTAAACAAGTGAGGAAGTTCATGAGTAACATCTATAACCAAGGTTTAGATAAGGTCGCTGCGAATAGTCAGCCACTTACGCCGATTAATTTTTTAAATCGTACAGCCGATGTTTATCCAGACAAAATAGCCATTATTCACGGCAAGCAAAAATTTACATATCAACAATATCGTAAAAATGTTCGTCGTTTAGCGTCAAGTTTGATTAAGTTTGGTGTTAAGCCAGGACAAACCGTTAGTATTATGGCGGCGAATATCCCCCAATTTCTCGATGCACATTTCGCTGTGCCGCAAATAGGCGCTGTACTTAATGCCATCAATATTCGTCTCGATGCAGCAAATATTGCTTTTATATTAGATCACGGCGAATGTGATGTATTGCTAACCGATACGGCATTTTCATGTGTTATCGAAGAAGCACTGGCACTTTCATCGCGTAAACCACTAGTTATAGATATTGATGATATTGAAGGGCCAGGCGGTGACAGGCTTGGAACGATCGAGTATCAAGAGTTATTAGCGCAAGGCGATGAGAGTTTTACCCAATCCTTTGTGCATGATGAATGGCAAGCATTGGCACTAAATTACACGTCGGGCACTACAGGTAACCCCAAAGGTGTCGTTTATTCACATCGTGGTGCTTACCTTAACTCCATTGGACATAACTTTATTTGGCCAACAAACAATAAAACAAATTATCTTTGGACCTTACCCATGTTCCATTGTAATGGTTGGTGTTTTCCTTGGACCATAGTAGCGGTTGGTGGCACGCAAATTTGTTTGAGACAAGCTGAAGTAGGGGCAATCGTTAATGCGATGATAGATCATAAAGTTACCCACTTTTGTGGTGCGCCTATTGTGCTTAATATGATATTAAATGCAGACGAAAATTTATTGGCAAAATTACCTAAAAATATCAAAGCGATGACTGCAGGTGCTCCACCTCCTGCCGCCGTGATTAAAGGCATTGAAAACCTCGGCATTGAAATAACACAAAGCTATGGTTTAACTGAAGTTTATGGTCCATGTGTGGTTAGCGAATGGAAGGATGAATGGAATGACAAAAGTGCTGATGAACGAGCAGCATTAAAAGCCCGTCAAGGTGTGCGTTACCCTACACAAGAAGAAGTTAACGTGCTCGACCCCGACACTATGAATCCTGTTCCTGCTGATGGCGAAACCATGGGGGAAATCATGTTTCGTGGCAACACCACCATGAAAGGTTACTTGAAAAACGAAAAAACAACGGCAGAAGCTTTTGCACATGGTTGGTTTCACTCAGGGGATTTAGCAGTAAAGCACCCAGATGGTTATATTGAAATTCGCGACCGTTCTAAAGATATTATTATTTCTGGAGGTGAAAATATTTCATCGGTAGAAGTAGAAGGGATACTCTATATGCATCCTGCTATTTTAGAAGCCGCTGTTGTAGCAAAAAAAGATGATAAATGGGGCGAAACACCCTGTGCTTTTGTTGGCTTGAAGAACGGACAAACACTAACAGAACAAGAGGTTATAAAACATTGTCGTGAGCATATGGCTGGCTTCAAAGTGCCTAAAACTATTGTTTTTAGTGAATTACCAAAAACCTCAACAGGTAAAGTGCAAAAGTTTGTTTTACGCCAGAAGGTTAAAGATTTGTTTGAGTCGTAAGCTATGCTCAACTTAAAGTTTATGTATTTAACGGTAAGCGTTTTATAAACTCTTACCGTTTTTTATTTCTAGGCATGTAGTTTAAGTGTAAAAAACGTATAATCCCCGTTAATTAATTTTACTTAACTTACATCATAAAACCAATGGCAACAGCATTAGAAACATTTCAACAGGGAGGGATTTTAGCTTACCCGACCGAATCGGTCTTTGGTTTAGGCTGTGATCCTGATAACGACCAAGCAATTGAGAAGCTATTGTCTATTAAGTCACGCTCGGTCGACAAAGGCTTAATATTGCTTGCTGGCAACTATTCTCAGCTTTTACCCTATATAGACGACAGTAAAATACCGCAAGATAAACGCTTTGCTGTGTTATCTCGCTGGCCCGATGGTATTACGCAATTAGTCGCTAAAAATGCGGACACTTCTACTTTGTTAACTGGGCGCTTCGACACGATTGCTGTGCGTGTTACTAGCCAGCCAGACGTAGTGGCACTTTGTTTGGCAACCAATAAGCCAATTGTATCTACCAGCGCTAATTTAAGTGGTAAACCCCCAGCCAAAACTTGGCAAGAAATTCCTGATGAACTCGCTGATAAAATTGATTTTATTCTTAAAGGCAAAACTTTAGGCTTTGATCAGCCTTCTACTATTATTGATGCATTATCTGGAGATGTTATTCGCTCATGAGCACTATAAATATCGATGTTGTTGTTGAATTTTTAAAAGCGTTGCAAGATCAAATTTGTTCTGCGCTAGAAGCCGCTGACGGTAGTGGCAAATTTATTGAAGATAATTGGGTGCGCGCAGAAGGTGGTGGTGGGAGAACTCGTGTATTAACCAATGGTAGTGTTATTGAACAAGGTGGGGTGAATTTTTCGGTAGTTTCTGGTGATAAATTACCCCCGTCTGCAACGGCACACCGACCAGAATTAGCGGGCCGAAAATGGCAAGCTTGTGGTGTTTCATTAGTTATTCACCCTAAAAACCCTTTTATTCCAACGTCTCATGCTAACGTAAGATTTTTTATTGCTGAAAAAGAAGGTGAAGCACCCGTGTGGTGGTTTGGTGGCGGTTTTGATCTCACGCCATTTTATCCATTCAAAGAAGATGTTGTGCATTGGCATCAAACGGCGAAAGACATCTGCCAACCTTTTGGTGATGACGTTTATCCTAAATATAAAAAGTGGTGTGATGAATATTTTTATTTAAAGCATCGCGATGAAACACGTGGTGTTGGTGGTTTGTTTTTCGATGATCTTAATCAATGGGGCTTTGAGCAGTGCTTTGATTATATTAAAGCGGTTGGTACTGGTTTTATTGATGCTTACGTACCTTTGATGGAAAAGCGCAAAGACACACCATTTGATGATAATAATCGTCAATTCCAACTATATCGCCGAGGCCGTTACGTTGAATTTAACTTAGTTTTCGACCGCGGTACGCTATTTGGATTGCAATCAGGTGGTAGAACAGAATCAATTTTAATGTCGATGCCACCACTCGTGCGATGGGAATATAACTTTCAAGCAGGCACTGGCAGTGCAGAAGCTGAATTGCAAGACTACTTAGTCGCTCAAGATTGGTTGTAAGCTGTTTTAGCGACTCTCAATAACGCACAAATATATATCAGCAGAAAATGCCTGCTATCATGATGTTTGTGCGTTAAATCACAAAAGCTATATTTTTATATTAAACCCTAATGTTTTTTAAGGTTTTAAACAAACCTTGTGCTAGATCAATTACTCTATTATTGAGCAGGCGTAAAATTACCCTAGTGAAAATTTAATATCTTCTTTATTTTACAAAAGGTAATGCTCTCATGAAAACTTCAATAATTAATGTACTAATTCTTTCCACTCTTACATTATCTCCACTCGCACTTGCAAACCAAGCTGGCGATTTTATTATCCGTGGTGGGGCAACTATGGTTAATCCAGACAGTGATAAATCAACTATAATGTTAGGTGGTGCAGATTCAAGTATGACACTCACGGTTGATGATAATACCCAGCTAGGTTTGAACTTCGTTTATTTTTACGATAGCAACTGGGCAATAGAGCTTTTAGCCGCAACACCTTTCACCCATGATATTACCATTCAAGATAAAAACTCAGTACTTGGTGTTGACGGTGCAAACTTAGGTGAGGTATCACAGTTACCACCAACATTAAGTGCATTATATTATTTTGATACCCACAGTGCATTTAAACCTTATCTTGGAGTCGGCATAAACTACACGGTTTTCTTTGATGAAGATTTCGCTGCGGCACCAAAATCATTAGGTTTAAGTAATTTGGATTTAGATGGTTCATTTGGGTTATCCGCACAAATTGGCGCTGACTACCATTTAGATGAAAAATGGTCTCTAAACGCTTCTATTCGTTATATCGATATTAATACCGATGCAACGTTTGATGTCGCTGGTAGTAACATTGGTAGAGCAGATATCGATATTGACCCTATGGTTTATTCATTAATGTTAGGCTATAAGTTCTAATTAGATTCTTAGTCAGAGAGAATTAATATAAAAAGCAGTCATTGAGTGACTGCTTTTTTGTTTTCATCGTTTCATAACTGCGTTAGTCTACAACTAAACACTTAAGCTAGTAATCCAATGGATCAATATCGCGTATTTGGTAATCCTATTGCCCAATCAAAATCTCCCTTTATTCAACAACAATTTGCTGTGCAGACAAAGCAAACAATGAACTACCTAAGTGAGTTGGTTGAGCTTGACCAATTTTCGTGCGCGGTCAAAAACTTAATTGCTAACAAAGGAAAGGGCGCTAATGTGACTGCGCCATTTAAAGAACAAGCATTTGCATTGTGCGATGAGCTCAGTGAAAGAGCGAAATTAGCTGGTGCTGTCAATACCTTGATTTTTTCTAACGGCGTTATTTATGGCGATACGACTGACGGTGTAGGCTTAGTGAGTGACTTACTCAGATCTCAAGTTCAACTGCGAGATACTAAGGTTTTATTACTGGGGGCTGGCGGAGCAGCGAAGGGTGTTGTGCAATCAATATTGGAACAATCTCCTAAGTCGTTGACTATCGCCAATAGAACATTAAGCAAAGCACAAGCAATTACCCAGCAGTATCCCGAAGGTTCTATCAAGGCAGTTACTTTTGCCGATACCGAAAATTTAGTCTTTGATATCATCATAAACGCGACATCAGCAGGTTTATCGGGTGATAGCTTACCCATTTTAGATCAAACTATTGAAAGCTCAATAGCTTGCTATGACATGGTGTATGGCAAAGAGCCAACTGCCTTTTTAAAACAAGCAAAACAACTTGGCGTTGAACATGTTATTGACGGCTTAGGTATGTTGGTGGGGCAGGCTGCCGCAAGCTTTCAGCTATGGAGAGGCGTTAGCCCAGATGTTGAATCTGTACTTGCATCCTTAAGAACTCAATTAAAGTAGAAAATTTAGAGAATAACAATATGAACCAAGCAATTTTATTTAATGATGATTTACATTTTAATAAGCATCATGACGCTTGGTGTTTCACTGGTCAACTGTCGGGACAGAAGGTCACGGTATATTTTCATTCCATGCAATTAAAGCAGTTAGCAGAAATTGATAATTGCACTAAATATGATTTAGAAGAAATAACGGAACTCTGGCTCGAGAAAAACGAACCAGAAGATAACGAAATACATGTAGAAATGAGATAACTAAATAAGTTAACTATTATCAGCCAAGTATTCAGCTTTTAATTCAACATAGTTAATTGCTGATTGCTTGAGGAAGTTAGCTTCACTCTCTTTTAACTCTCTAACTTGCTTTACCGGGTTGCCAACATATAAATAGCCACTTTTAAGTGTTTTGTTTGGTGGTACTAAACTACCCGCACCGATAAAAACATCATCTTCAATAATAGCACCGTCCATAATAATAGCGCCCATACCCACCAGTATACGATTACCCAAAGCACAGCCGTGCAACATACACTTATGCCCCACAGTAACATCATCACCAATTATTAAAGGATTACCATCGGGATTACCCGCGCTTTTGCGGGTGACATGTAAAACAGTACCATCTTGAATATTGGTTCTAGCACCAATAGTAATTTTGTTCACATCTCCTCTAGCGGCGACCAAAGGCCAAACACTCGTATCATCACCTAAAGTAATGTCTCCAACAAGCACAGCTGATTCATCAATATAAACAGCATTACCTAATATAGGAGTGATGCCACGATAGTTTCGAAAATTATTTTTATGCATAAATAAAAGGTTTTAAATGATTGATTCAGATATCTTAGCAAAAATCAGCCATTAAATAGTGTTCTGTGGATAATAGTTTAATGCTAATTATCTAAACTAATTATAAGCAGAGAAGTAGCAGGAGATAAAACCGTGTGATTAATCAACGTATTGAACATTAAAAACTCAATCACAGTAGGCGTTGTACAAATAAAAAGCAAACAAACCCTTATTCACAATTAAATGCTATTTAGGTGTTGACGTGAAGCCAAAAATCTCTAAAATGCGCTCCAGTTCCAAGGGGTAACCCCAACGAGCTGTTTTAATAAGTTATCTAATGCGGTTCAGGCCAGTTTGATTAACTTAACGTTTTAAACTGGTTGGTTTTGAAAGTTTCAAACTTTTAAAATAAATTTAAATAAAACGTTGACATTAAAACTCAGGTGCGTAGAATGCGCATCTCGCTTCAGG
>NZ_JACGWA010000004.1 GCF_014077505.1 Colwellia sp. BRX10-3
TAAGTACTTTTTTCTTAGACCAGCACCATACTCCTTATCCATCACATCAACCATTTTATTGAGCACAACATTCTTCATTTGCTCTGTTTCAAGTTGACGTTCAAGCCGTTTGATTTGTTGGGCTGTAGTTTCTTTTGATTTAGGCATGTTTGGCATACATATGGGTTGCGACCAATCAAGTTTACCATGCTTTCGGAGCCAGGCGAGTACAGTACTTCGTCCTTGGATCCCGTAATGCTTTTGAGCTTGTTTATAAGTTAAGTCGCCTTTTTCAACTTGCTCTATGACTGCTAATTTAAAGCCTAACGTATAATCACGTTGTGAACGTTTGGTGCCTGTAGTAATTGAGCTTTTCATTTTAAAGTCCTAAATGTGTAAACACATTTCAGGACGGGACATAGAAAATAAAAAAGCCAATTGCATTATGCAATTGGCTTTTTTTAGCTCTTCAAATTTACATAGAAGAGTAACGGAACAACTTAACCCAGTGTCGGTTTAGTTGGACCCGCTGAGTTTCGGCTAGTAACTTGCGAAACAAGTGCTGACTTACCAGATACAGTATGTGATGTTCTTTGCGCTTTCTCTACGAAATCACTTGGAATAACACCATTACTAATAATGGTTTCAGGCTTTGTCATTGGTGCCGATGCTTTACCTGATGTTTTAGTTGCTGCAGCTTTAACTTGACGCTTAATGTTTTTAACTTTAGCACGTACTTTCTTTGGTTTTTCATCAACGGTTACTGCTGGCGTATCTTCAACTACCTCTGCAACAGTTTCTATGCTTGTTGAAGTTTCTACTTTAGCAGGTTCTACCACAAGCTCTGGTGCTGTTGTGGCAACAGGTTGCTCGATAGATACTTGTTCTTCCATTTTAGTGTCTACAACATCAACCGCAGCCTTTGGTGCTATTTCTTCAACAGTAGGTGTTGTGTCTGTTTTAGTCGTTTCAGCCTCTACTTTTATCGGCTGTTCATTAACTTCTTCATCAGCTTTAATAACAGTTTTTGCAGGCTCATCAAAAGGTAAGTTTTGTTGAACTTCATTTTCTGGGTTATTAATAACTTCAGTTAATATCTCAGCGTGAACTTTTTGAACTTGTTCTACAGTCGGCGCTGACTCAGTAACTTCATTTAAAGTAGTATCAGATGAAGTTGCATTTTGCTCAGGGTAACGAGCAGTAACTGGATCTTCAGTAATTTCAGTACTTACTTCGCCTGCTTCTGCACTTTGTCTACGACGTTGGCCGTGAGCTCGCATATGACGAGGAGAACGACGACTTCTTGGACGTTGTTGCTCATCTTTTGCTGTGTTAGCTGTTTGCTCTACAGTGACGGTTTCGACGTTATTCGTTGTTTCTACTACCGCTGAATTTTCAACTTGAATGGTGTCAACTGTACTTGTATCAACAACATTACTTACAGGGGCTGCAGCTTCAACTTTTACATCTTCAACATGCGTATTGTTTTTAACATCAGAATTAACACGCACTTTTTTACGATTGTTACGACGTTGACGACGCTCAGCTACCTTTTCTTCTTTAGGCTTTTGAACACGTTCTTTTTGAGGCTTAGCGGTTGTAGGTGTTGCATTGCTTTGTTTATTAGCACTATCATCGCTGACTTCTTGAGGCTTACGCTTGTCATTACGTGTGTCATTACGACTTTCGTTACGTGAGTCATTGCTTGAATCATTGCGACCTTCATTTCGTGAGTCATTACGATTATTACGACGTTGACCTTGGCGAGCTCTTTGTGGGCGACGTTCACTATTTCTAGTATTACTCTCTGGAGCCTTTTTGGGAGCCGGTTTAACTTCTACTTTTTCTTCTGCAGCAAAAAGTGCTTTAACCCAAGAAACCACACCTGTGATTAAGCTTTTTGATTCAGCTTTACTCTCTACAACCGGCGCGGGCTCTTGCTTCTTAGGCGCTTGTTTAGGCGATGACATGCCTTGTAGTAAAGGTTCTACACGTTTGCTGATTTCTTTATCAAACTTCGGCATTATTGCTTCTTCAGGCACGGCTTGCTTAATAGCCATATCGTAGCTAGCTTCTTCAATACCTTCGTCATTTCTTACGCGAATAACTTCATATTGCGGCGTTACCATATTCGGATTAGGGATAATAAGAATATTTACGCTGTGATGTTTTTCAATATGAAATACAGAACGACGTTTTTCGTTTAATAAATACGTTGCAACAGGCACAGGTACTTGCGCTTGAACTTGTTGTGTATTGTCTTTAATGGCTTCTTCTTCCATTAAACGTAGAATTGACAATGCTAATGATTCAACACCACGAACATGACCAGTACCACTACAACGAGGACAAACACCTTGGCTAGTTTCACCAATAGAAGGGCGTAAACGCTGACGCGACATTTCAAGTAAGCCAAAACGTGAGATACGACCTAATTGAATGCGAGCTCTGTCTTGTTTCACCGCATCGCGCATTCTATTTTCAACTTCACGTTGGTGGCGAACAGGGGTCATATCGATGAAATCGATTACCACTAAACCACCTAAATCGCGCAAGCGTAATTGGCGTGCAATTTCTTCAGCAGCTTCTAAGTTAGTATTAAATGCTGTTTCTTCTATATCTCCGCCTTTAGTTGCTCGGGCAGAGTTAATATCAATTGATGTTAGTGCTTCTGTAGGGTCAATAACAATTGAGCCGCCAGACGGTAAACGTACTTCACGTTGAAAGGCTGTTTCTATTTGCGTTTCAATTTGATAATGGGTAAATAAAGGTACGTCATTGCTGTAAAGTTTAACTTTACTTAAAAAGTCTGGACGAACAATTTCAATGTGCTTTTTAACACTTTCAAATATTTTAGGACGATCAATCAAGACTTCGCCAATATCACGACGTAAATAGTCGCGAATAGCGCGTAAAATAACGTTAGTTTCTTGATGAATTAAGAAAGGTGCAGGACGGCTCGCGCCAGCTTCTGATATAGCATTCCAATGATGTAATAGAACATTTAAGTCCCATTCAAGCTCTTCATATTCTTTACCAACACCAGCGGTACGAACAATTAAGCCCATGCCTTTAGGAAGAGTAAGTTTGCTTAATGATGTTTTTAAGTCAGTACGCTCATCACCTTCGATACGACGAGAAATACCGCCAGCACGAGGGTTGTTTGGCATAAGAACTAAATAGCTACCAGCAAGACTAATAAAAGTAGTTAACGCTGCGCCTTTTTGGCCACGCTCTTCTTTATCAATTTGCACGATAACTTCTTGGCCTTCACGCAATACTTCTTTGATATTAGGACGGCCTTGGAAGCTGTAACCTTTAGGGAAGTATTCTCGAGCGATTTCTTTCATAGGTAAGAAACCGTGACGATCAGCACCGTAATCAACGAACGCCGCTTCTAACGACGGTTCAATACGGGTGATTTTTGCTTTGTAGATATTTGATTTTTTTTGTTCGTGACCAGGACTTTCGATATCTAAATCATAAAGTTGTTGACCATCGACAAGTGCTACACGTAATTCTTCCGATTGTGTAGCGTTAATTAACATACGTTTCATAGTTTGTGTGACTCATTTTAGTCACAACACACCATTGCTTAGAACACAAAGTAATCTATCGCTATGGTAACAGCAACTTGTCAGCCTCACGGGTGTCAATCTTACTACGCCATATTACGCAGCAAGCTGTTAAAAATTCTGATTGTCTTTATAACTGAGGTGATAAACACCACAGTAAAATTGATTCTTTATGTGCTCAGACTGTGTGCTGTGCGCAACAGGAAATTAAGTGCATCGTTAATTTTAGTTCGATAATTTTATCGTGTTTTTCTAATATTTAACGGTTGAAAATATGACTTATTTTTTCTGTTTAATTACATAATCGCTTTATTGCGCCGGACAATATGTTTATGTGTTGTTTTTGACAAGTTACACGCGTCAAATTCACAATAGGCCTTACTTTTAATATCTCGACAATGATGTTTGATAAAATTGTCTAATACTAACGTGGCCGCATATTTGCCTCTTACGTCTCGCTTAAAGCATCCTTTTTACTTGTTACGGCTGAAATGCAGCGGTAACCATCCTATTATCACACTTTATTTATAGATAAGGCAATAAAATCCTCGTTTAAATTGCCTGTAATAGCAAAAAAATATGTTAAACTGCGGGCAATTATGGTTCCTAGTAAAACAGATATGACAGATAGTCCAAAACCTCAAGTTAGATTTTTCACCGTAGACAGCGAAGATGCGGGTCAACGTATCGATAACTTTTTAATGAAAACACTAAAAGGTGTGCCAAAAAGCATGTTTTATCGCCTCTTACGAAAAGGTGAAATTCGTGTCAATAAAAAGCGTACAAAACCTGAGTATAAGTTGGTTGATGAAGACATTATTCGCGTTGCTCCCATTCGCGTGTCAGAAAATACGAATACCGTTTCTACACAATTAAATGTTGTTGCTAATTTAGAGAAGCAAATATTATTTGAAGACGAGCGTTTAATTGTTATCAATAAACCTTCTGGCATGGCTGTGCATGGTGGTAGTGGATTAAGTTTCGGTTTGATTGAAGCATTGCGAGCTTTGCGACCCGATGCGCGAATGCTAGAACTTGTACATCGACTTGATCGAGATACATCAGGTTGTTTAGTTGTCGCAAAAAAACGTTCAGCATTACGACACATGCATGAGCAACTAAGAAATAAAACCGTACAAAAGTATTATCATGCTTTAGTTAAAGGGCGTTGGTCTGCTAAATTGACCCGCGTTACTGAAGGTTTAAAGAAAAATGACTTAAAGTCAGGTGAGCGGGTTGTGGTGGTTGATAATATTAACGGCAAAGAATCTGAAACACGCTTCAAAGTACTGCAACATTATAAAAATGCAACGCTTGTGAGAGCCTTTCCTGTAACTGGGCGGACACATCAAATTCGTGTGCATTGTCAAACCAAAGGGCATTCGATTGCTTGTGATGCAAAATATGGCCATGAAGATTTTGATCACGAAATGAAAAATTTAGGTTTAAAGCGCTTGTTCTTGCATGCCGCCAGTATTGAATTTATTCACCCGTTAAGTAATGAACGGATTAAAATTGAAGCTCCCTTAGAGCCCTCGCTGGAAAAATTGTTAAAAAAATTGACTAAAGCGGATGATCAGTAATTAAATCACAAGGTCTGGGTAGAGTGAGGATTTATGATTAGCACAGAATAAGTTTTGTTTTACTGCTCTGAAAATATTTAATTTAAACAGTACCTATATATAGGTACTGTTTTTTTTATTGCTAATTTAAACTAACTTAACTTGCTCAATGCTGCGTCTTAAAATGCTCTGGGCTTAGCTTTTACTGCTCAGCTAAAACATTAACGCCATGTTGCTTTAATAACTCAACCAGTTTAATCAATGGTAAACCGATTAAGGTGTTGGGATCATCACCCTCTAACTTTTTAAATAAACAAATACCTAATCCCTCACTTTTGAAACTGCCCGCACAATTATAAGGTTGTTCTGCGTGAAGGTAGTTTTCAATATCGCTGTGCGAAAGCTCATTAAAATGCACCAAGAAAGGCTCTATTAAGGCGGTTGTGTAATCTAAACCGCTATCATAGACACATAAGCCGGTATAAAAGGCGACGGTTTTATTGCTAAATTTTTCAAGCTGCTTAACGGCGTTTTCAAAATTATGCGGTTTTCCAAGAATTTCACCATCACACATGGCTACTTGATCTGAGCCTATTATCAAGGCATCAGGAAATTCAACTGCAACGGCCTTTGCTTTTTCAATTGCTAAGCGTTCAACCAATGCAATAGGTGATTCGTTTTCAAAAGGGCTTTCATCTATGTTAGGTTTAGCACAGTCAAAGGGAATATTAAGTTTAGCTAAAATTTCTTTGCGAAAAGGAGAAGTGGAGCCTAAAACAAGTTTTTTCATTAATATCACTCAAAATATAAACAGATTACTGTTAATATATGGCCTATCTTTAATTTTTAAACAAATTTAGCTATTTTTCTTTTGACACAGGCCGGTAGGCACTTTATTATGCGCGCCTTATGAAAAATCTTAAACTCCCGATAACGATAGACCCATCTAGAAGCGCACAACGAAAGTTAGTGTGTGACGGATACTTTGAAGTATCTGGGATGAATAGATTGCTTGCTGTGTGTAATACAGGATGTGAGCAGGTCCAAGTAAATGCTAACTTTGATGTGGATGAACAGGGTTTGATAGTAATATCAGGTACCTCATCGGCAACAGTTGCATTAACTTGTCAGCGATGTACTGAAGAGTTCGAGTTGGCATTAGAAGTAAGTTTTACTTTTAGTCCAGTGAAAGACGTTGAAGCTGAAGCTGAGTTGCCGTCATATTATGACGCAATTGAATTAGATGAAAATGGTGAAGTTAACTTGCTAGAGTTAGTGGAAGATGAGTTTTTACTCGCTATTCCTTTAATTCCAAGGCATCCAATCAAAGATTGTCAGTCTCCGGCTGATAGTGTTTGGGGTAAATTGCCTGAAGAGCTAGAACAACCGAATCCATTTGATGTATTAAAAAACTTAAGTAGTTAATTTTAGCTAATAACCGATTTTTAGGAGTAGGCAATGGCAGTTCAAAAGAGCAAAAAGTCTCGTTCAAGACGTGGCATGCGCCGTTCACATGACGCAGTAACGACAACGCATTTATCAACAGATCCAGTATCTGGTGAAACTCATCGTCGTCACCATGTAACAGCTGATGGCTTTTACAAAGGTGTTAAAGTAATCAATAAGTAATCTGTAACGATTACCTTGATTAATCTAACCATTGCGTTAGATGTTATGGGGGGCGATCAAGGCCCCCACGTAACACTTTCTGCGGCAATGCTCGCAATAGAAAACTTCCCCAATCTTCACTTATTACTGTGCGGTGACGAAACTGTCATTGTTGAAAAGCTTTCAAAAAAACAATTTTATCCTCATCCAAGAATAACCTTATTCCCGACAACTCAAGTTGTTGAAATGGATGACAAGCCTATTTTCGCCTTACGTAATAAAAAACAGTCATCAATGCGCAAAGCCCTAGATTTAGTTCATGACGGTCAAGCTCAGGCTTGTGTTAGTGCTGGCAATACGGGGGCGTTGTTTTCAATGGCTCATTTTGTTCTAAAAACCTTACCTGGTGTTGAACGCCCCGCACTGATCTCTGCATTACCTAGTAACGATCCTGAACAGCATGTATTTATGTTGGACTTAGGCGCAAATGTTTTTTGTGATTCTAGTGTGTTATACCAATTTGCAATTATGGGCTCAGTAATGGCAAAAGAAGTCGATGGTATTGAAAACCCTAAAGTTGCGTTGTTGAATATGGGTGCAGAAGATAATAAAGGCAGTGATCACATAAAACAAACCGCGAGTTATTTGCAGGCAAATGACGATATTAATTATATTGGCTTTATAGAAGGTAATGATATTTTTACCAACAAAGCTGATGTGATTGTTTGTGACGGCTTTGTTGGTAATGTAGCACTGAAAACTTGTGAAGGTGTGGCAAGAATGGTCTACACACAACTACAAGAAATTATCAAAAAACACTTTTTAGCGCAAATTATGGGCAAATTGTTGTCACGAACCTTAAAAAAACTGTTTAAACCCATGAACCCCGACCAGTATAACGGCGCAAGTTTGATAGGATTGCGCGGTATTGTGGTGAAAAGTCATGGTAATGCTAATGTAACGGCTTTTTATACCGCTATTATTGAAGCGATTACCGAGGTTGATCGGCAAGTACCAAGCAAAATTAAAGATAAGCTTGAACAGAGTTTGTGCCACAAATAATAATATTTGGGTGGTACTTGATGTTTATATACCTAAGTAATAGATAAATATAAGCTTAACAAAGTACGGCAGCCTAAATCACGTCATGATTTACGCTGGTGCAGTTAAAAATTAAAACTAATTAGGTCAAATAATGCAAAATAATTTAGCGTTTGTCTTTCCCGGTCAAGGTTCACAATCTCTAGCTATGTTGGCAGACTTTGCTGAACATGAAGTAGTACAAAGTACTTTTTCAGAAGCATCTGCAGCACTAGGTTACAATTTATGGCAATTGGTTCAACAAGGACCTGTTGAAAAGTTAAACCAAACAAACTTTACTCAACCTGCGCTATTAACAGCGAGTGTTGCTATTTGGCGTGTTTGGCATGCTAATTCATCAGCAACACCTAAATTGTTAGCTGGACATAGTTTAGGTGAATACTCTGCGTTAGTTTGTGCAGGGGTGTTATCTTTAGCTGATGCTGTTAAGCTCGTTGAGAAACGCGGCGAATTCATGCAGGCGTCGGTACCTGAAGGTGTTGGTGCAATGGCCGCCGTTATAGGTTTAGAGGATGCCATTATTATTGATGCCTGCTTAAAAGCAGCAAATGATGACGTTGTATCAGCAGTTAACTTTAACTCGCCTGGCCAAGTGGTTATTGCAGGTCATAAAGCGGCAGTTGAGCGTGCAGGGATATTATGTAAAGAAGCAGGGGCGAAACGCGTACTTCCTTTACCTGTAAGTGTGCCGTCACATTGTGCATTAATGAAAGATGCAGCAGAAAAGTTAGCTGTAGAATTTAATAACGTTACCTTTAACGAACCTACCATCCCAGTGGTTAATAATGTTGATGTTGCCACTGAAAGTTCGGTTGAAGCGATAAAATTAGCATTAATCAAACAATTATATAGCCCAGTTCGCTGGACCGAAACAATTGAGTATTTAGGGCAACAGGGTATTGAAATTGCAATTGAAGCCGGGCCAGGTAAAGTATTACAAGGTTTATTAAAACGCATTGATAAAACCATAAGTTGTCAATCTGTTAATGACAGTGCGTCGTTAACTAAAGCATTAGAATCAGTAGAGTAAAAAATATGTTTTCATTAGAAGGTAAAGTCATTTTAGTGACAGGTGCAAGTCGTGGCATAGGTAAAGCAATTGCAACTCAACTTAAAGCGTTAGGCGGTAATGTCATTGGTACGGCAACATCTGAACACGGTGCAGCTAATATCAGTGAATATTTAGGTGAAGGGCAAGGTTTAGTATTAAATGTTACTGATGATGCCTCTATCAGTGCTATGTTTGATATTATCAAAGAAAAATATGGTGCGGTGGATATTTTAGTTAACAACGCAGGTATAACGCGTGATAACTTAATGATGCGTATGAAAGATGACGAATGGAATGATATAATTAATACTAACCTAACGTCAGTCTTCAAAATCAGTAAAGCGGTATTGCGCGCGATGATGAAGAAACGTAATGGCCGTATTATTAATATCGGTTCAGTTGTTGGTTCAATGGGTAACGCTGGCCAGGTTAACTATGCGACAGCAAAAGCTGGATTAATTGGTTTTACTAAATCATTAGCCCGTGAAGTAGCTTCTCGTGGCATAACCGTTAACACAGTTTCACCGGGTTTTATTGATACCGATATGACACAAACATTGACGGATGAACAAAAAGAAGGCATTTTTGCTCAAGTTCCGGCAAATCGTTTAGGTAAACCTGAAGAAATTGCGAATGCAGTTGCTTTCTTAGCATCTGATTCTGCGGCATATATTACGGGTGAAACATTGCACGTAAATGGCGGCATGTACATGGTATAACATAGTTTAGCTTATTGGCAGTTTTGTGATAAATTCGAATAAATTATATACAGTCAACAGGTTAGACCAGCAAAAAATTAAAATTAGAAGCTTGCATGGTTGGCTTTTGACGAATAAACTACACACAATTTTGAAAAATTGTATTTTTTAGTAAAGGAAAAATAAATGAGTACTATCGAAGAACGCGTAAAAAAAATAACTATTGAGCAACTTGGTGTAAGCGAAGACGAAGTTAAAGTTGAAGCTTCTTTTGTTGACGACTTAGGTGCAGATTCTTTAGACACCGTTGAATTAGTAATGGCATTAGAAGAAGAATTTGATACTGAAATTCCTGATGAAGAAGCTGAAAAAATTACAACTGTTCAAGCTGCAATCGATTACGTTACTGCTAACCAGTAATAACAAACGAATGTGATTAATTTCAGGCGGTTTAATTACCGCCTGATTTGTTTTTATAGTTTGAAAATATTTAAAAGCATACTCTTAACTTAAGTAAAATTAAGTGATCAGTACGCTAAAATAAAACACCGCTTATATTCAATTCTATCGGAGTCAGCACATCTCATGAGACGCGTTGTAGTTACCGGTCTTGGCATGCTTAGCCCTTTAGGCAACAGCCCTGAATCAACCTGGCAAAATTTACTACTTGGCAAAAGTGGTATATCTGACATTACGCATTTTGATACCACTGGGTATCCAACGCGGTTTGCCGGTCTAGTAAAAGATTTTGATTCACAAGACTATATGGCTCGTAAAGAAGCCAAAAAAATGGATTTATTTATTCAATATGGCGTTGCAGCTGGTGTGCAAGCTATTAAAGATTCTGGTATAGAAATTACTGAAGAAAATGCCCAACGTATCGGTGTTGCTGTCGGTTCAGGTATCGGTGGTTTAGGCCTTATTGAAGAAAACCATGCTAAATTGTTAAAAAGTGGTCCTCGTAAGTTATCACCATTTTTCGTACCTTCTACCATTATCAATATGATTGCTGGTCATTTATCAATAATGTTCGGTATGAAAGGCCCAAATATTTCAATAGTTACCGCTTGTACTAGTGGTGTGCATAATATCGGCCATGCGGCCCGTATGATTGCCTATGGTGATGCTGACGCTATGATTGCTGGTGGAGCAGAGAAAGCGTCAACACCATTAGGAATGGGTGGCTTTGGTGCTGCCCGCGCAATGTCAACGCGTAATGATGCTCCGCAGCAAGCTTCACGCCCATGGGATAAGGACCGTGACGGTTTTGTCTTGGGTGATGGCGCCGGTGTGCTTGTGCTTGAAGAGTATGAGCATGCTAAAGCGCGAGGTGCAAAAATTTACGCTGAACTAGCAGGTTTTGGTATGAGCGGTGATGCGTATCATATGACCTCACCGCCAGCTGATGGTGCAGGTGCGGCTTTAGCAATGAAAAATGCAATCAATGATGCGAAAGTTGATGTGGCTAAAATTGGCTATATTAATGCTCATGGCACCTCAACACCGACAGGTGATATTGCTGAATCCAATGCCGTTAAATCAGTATTTGGTGATTCCGCCTATAAAGTGATGGTTGGGTCAACGAAATCAATGACCGGTCATTTACTTGGAGCTGCAGGCGCTATTGAAGCAATTTTCAGCATACAAGCATTAGTGAATAGTGCTGTGCCGCCGACCATTAATTTAGATAACCCTGATGAAGGCTGTGATCTTGATTATATTGCTCATACTGCACGAGATGCGAATTTAGATTACGTTTTGTGTAATTCATTTGGTTTTGGTGGCACAAATGGCTCGTTAATCTTTAAAAAAGTTTAATCAACTATTTGTATATAAGCTGACATTATTTAATAAAATAGTCTTTTTATTTTAATACAGCTTGAATTCAAATGCTTAAGCCTGAATACTTAACTCTGTATTCAGGCTTTTTTTATGGCAATTATGGCGTTAAGTTTAGTAGATGGACAAAAAGCTGACTCGATATCAATTTATGATCGCGGTTTAGCCTATGGTGATGGCTGTTTTACCACCGCATTAATTATTGATGGCGAAGTAGCTATGTTAGCGCAGCACCTCAATCGTTTGGTAGTACAAAGCCAGCAATTGGGCTTACCTAAATTTGACATAAATGCTTTAAAAGTCAGTATGAGTGAAATCAGTGCGGGCATTAACATTGGTATCGTTAAAGTTATTATTACTTGTGGTAGCGGAGGTCGAGGTTATTCACGCCATGGTGCAGAGCAGGCAAAAGTCATTGTATCAGTATATGATTATCCAAAAATTTATCCTCAATGGCAAAAACACGGTATATCTCTCGGAATTAGTGAGCAAAAGCTGGGTATTAACCCTATGCTTGCTGGCTTAAAACATCTAAACCGCCTAGAGCAAGTGATGCTAAGAGCTGAATTAGACAAACGCCCAGAGGATGATTTACTTGTCTGCGATATCAATGGCAGTGTAATTGAATGTTGTAGTGCGAATGTATTTTGGTTAAAAGCAGGGGAATGGCAAACCCCCATTTTAAATACTGCCGGTGTAGCAGGCTTAATGCGGGCAAATATTTTGCTAAATAATGTGGAAATTCAACAAGGGCATTATTCACTTGCTCAATTGGATAATATTGATGCCATGTTTATTACTAACGCTATTTTAGGTATAGTGCCGGTTAAAATTTTTAATGGTCAACCATTGGATATTTCACGCGTTAAAAGCATAAAAGCTCATGCATAAACCTTGGATGTTATAATATAAAGATGAAAAAAAAATTTCTAAGTTTACCCTTGTTGATTAGACGCACCCTAATGACTTTAACTCTTTCAGTGCTATTAAGTATCTTGGCGATTGTTGTCGTTATCTTCATATCAGATATGAAAGTTCAGCAACAATTAAACATCAAGCAAAGTGAATTTATTACGATTAAGCCCGGTACTTCATTTAATGCTTTTACAAAGCAACTGGTCAATAAAGGGTGGTTGCAAGATCGTCTCTGGTTACGTATTTATGCTAAATTTAATCCTAAAAATAGCCATATAAAGTCAGGGACCTATCAGGTAGAAGCGAATATACGCACTGTAGATCTACTTAATTTAGTGGTGTCAGGCAAAGAACATCAATTTTCGATTACCTTTATCGAAGGTAGCACATTTAAGCAAGTGTTGGCGCTGTTAGCAGAGCATCAACATGTTACTCATCAACTTGCGAATTTAACACCCGCAGCTATCGCAAAAAAATTATTAATAGCGCAAGATAATCCAGAAGGATGGCTGTTTCCTGATACCTACGCATTTACTCAAGATACTGCAGATATCAGTATAATTAAACGTGCCTATGAAAAAATGCAAAGCGCACTGGATATACAGTGGAATAATAGAGCTGCAGATTTACCTTATAAATCGCCGTATCAAGCGCTCATCATGGCGTCTATCATTGAAAAAGAAAGTGGCCGGCATACTGAGCACCCTCGTATTGCATCGGTATTTGTTAATCGCTTAAATAAGAGAATGCGTTTACAAACAGATCCTACAGTAATTTATGGTTTAGGTGAACGTTACCAAGGTGATATAACCTACGCACACTTACGAGAAAAAACCGCTTACAACACATACAAGATAAAAGGCTTACCACCTACACCGATTGCTTTACCCGGTGCACAAGCGCTACAAGCCGCATTAAATCCTGAGTTAAGTAATTACTTGTATTTCGTTAGTAATGGCGCAGGAGAGCACATATTTTCAACGAACTTAGCCGATCATAATCGTGCAGTGACAAAATATCAGCGTAATAAAAAGTAAAGGTTAATCCCTTGCTCTTATTGATTAGCTTGTTTTGAAAATAATTACTGATAAAAATTTTATCATATTAAGTTATATCATAGCGCTAGCGGTCAGATATACTTAATAATTTGTAATTAATATAAGCGTTAAATTAGCGATTAAAAATTGAGACATTATATGAAAAAAGGTTTTATGGTTGTTTTTGATGGTAGTAATGGTGCTGGAAAAACAACGGTTATTAATGAAGTCGAAAAATATATCGCATCAAAAGGTTTAGACGTTGTTTTAACGAGAGAGCCTGGCGGTACAAAAATTGGTGAGAAAATTCGAGATATTATTCTTGATCCCTCAACACCAGAAATGTGCGATATGACTGAATTAATGCTATTTGGCGCTGGCCGAGCGCAACATATTAAAGAAAAAATTAATCCTGCACTAAAAGCAGGCCAAATAGTTATTTCAGATAGATTTGACGCGGCGACATTTAGTTTTCAACACTACGCTAGAGGCATCGATTTACCAAGCATTATGAAAATAAATGATTTAGCATTGAATGGTTTTGTGCCTGATATGAATATCATTTTAGATTTAGACCCCATTGAAGGCTTGAAAAGAGTTAAGAGCCGTGGTGAAGGGCTAGACCGTTTAGAAGATGAAAAATTAGACTTTCTTGTCAAGGCAAGAAATGGTTATTTAACTCAAGCAAAAGCTAAACCTGAGCGTTTTGAAATTATTGATGCTTCGCAATCTAAAGCATTAGTTTTGAGTGATGTGATTAAGGTCATCGATGCTTTAATTTTACAGCACAGTTAATTATCCAAATATCTTATATTTGCTATTTTAAACTTGCGTATTTTAATCTTTATTAAGTACGGCACTTATTAGGCAAATTTAATTAAAGCAGCACAAAGTGAAGTTAACGGTTTTAAATTTTAAGTCGCTAACACTGATTGTTCGTTGTTAGTCTTGCTTTGTAGATTTACGTAAAACTATTTAATTTTTTGACAAACACAATGTTATTCGTTTAATGAAAGCGCGAGATAGAAACGATATAATTGATGTTAATCAAAATCACAGGTGCTAGATAATGATAATACAGCGCTTGAGGCTGTTATTTTTGCCAACAAAGGCTATAAGATGAAAACTTGGTTACTTGCACTTCAACAGCAATTATCGCGACAAATTCGCGAAAACAAACTTCCTCATGCCTTATTATTTTCTGGTGTTAACGGTGCCGGTCAGGAAGATATTGCACAATGGCTTATCAAAGTGTTGCTATGCCAAAATCTAGAGCAAAACTTAAATGAAAATTTAAACCAAGCCAGCCAAGAAAATACCAAGGTAGCGTCATCAATTATTCAGCCTTGTGGTTTTTGCAAAACGTGTAAGTTGTTTGCAAGTGATAGTTACCCAGATCATCTCACTATTGTGAATGATAAAAATACCATTGGCGTAGACGTAATACGTAAATTGGGCCATTTTTTTGAGAGAACGGCTCATATAGGTACAGCGAAAACCGCATTGGTGAATCATGCTGATACTATGACTATATCAGCGGCTAATGCGTTATTAAAAACCTTGGAAGAGCCAACATCTGATAGTTTTATTATTCTAACAACACAAAGCAGTGACTTACTGCTACCTACTATTATTAGTCGTTGTCATGAATTTGAAATACGCCCACCAGTAGGTAAAAAGCTTTTGGCTGAATTTAACCAACAAGGTGATGACGCTTTTGTAAACCTCAGCCATCTTAACGAATTAACAGATGAAGAAACCGCCGTTGCATTTGTGGTTTTTCGTGATAAGGTCAAACACTATTTATGCACTCATCAATATCGTGCAGAGATACTCGACATATTGGTTGAACGTCGTGAAGGCTTTCGATGGTTAGAGAAAATTCTGGTTAATTTAATGCGCGAACAGTGGGGTTGGCCAATAGCAGATAGTAAAAATGGTCAAGTTAACAGCATCAACAAACAACAGTTATGGCAAGTCTATAATTTAGTGCAAGCTGCCAATGCTAAGTTAAAAACATTAGTGCAAGTTAATCGACAGTTTTTAAGTGAAAAACTACTTGTAGATATTAGCGTTGCTGTACAAAACAACAAGCAAAAAATAGAGGGATGATTTTGGAAAACATAACACTTGAATTTATTTCAGATCGTGATTTATATCAATCATATATGCCGTTTATGAAAAATGGTGGTTTATTTGTGCGCACTACGGAACACTTCGAATTATCAACTGACGTGAACTTAATCGTTACATTACCCGATTCATTAGAGCCTTCTCACATCAAGGGTAAAGTTTCTTGGATAACACCCATAGGAGCGCAAAATGGTACACCTGCAGGAATAGGCGTTAGCTTTGTCGAAGACCCTGACCATATTCGAAATCAAATTGATAAGTCGATAGGGCGTTTATTGAATTCTTCAGAGCCCACTTTATCCATGTAAAAAACTTATTTTGATTTCATTGAAATAGCATTAGTCAGTGTAATGCCAATTGAATTTTTCAAATTGCTGAAATAATTTCATTGGTGTAGTCATTCCCTATTAATTTTAAGCACATTCGTGCGGAGTAACCAGTGTTTATAGATTCTCATTGTCACTTAGACCGTTTAAAACTCGAAGATTTTGACAATAATTTAGATAACGTAATTGATGCAGCACTCGTCGAAAAAGTGAATACCTTATTATGTGTTAGTGTGACGTTACAAGACTTTCCAGCAATGGCAGAACAAACCGCTAAATATGATAATGTCTGGCTAACTTGTGGTGCGCATCCGCTAAATCAAGACGACGAAATAGACCCTGAACAATTAAGAAGTTTAGCGACACACCCAAGAGTTATTGCTATTGGTGAAACTGGCCTAGATTATTTTTACGCGCCAGAAACAAAGCCCGTACAGTTAGACTCTTTTCGCAAACACGTTCGAGTTGCCAATCAGTTGAACAAACCCCTAATTATTCATACTCGTGATGCTCAAGAAGATACATTGGCTATTTTGAGAGACGAGCAGGCGTCAAACGTTGGCGGCATTTTACATTGCTTTACTGAAAGCTGGGAGATGGCTGAACAAGCAATAGCAATGGGTTTTTATATTTCCTTTTCTGGTATTGTTACCTTTAAAAATGCAACAGCCCTAAAAGAAGTCGCTAAAAAAGTACCCTCAGACCGATTTTTAATTGAAACTGATTCACCATATCTAGCACCAGTGCCGCATCGTGGTAAACAAAACCAACCGGCATATGTGGTTGAAGTTGCAAAGCACCTTGCCAGTATTAGAGGTACCTCTGTTGCTGAAATAGCACGTCAATCGAGTGAAAACTTTCATCGTTTGTTTCCACAAAGTGTTATAACTTAGTCTTTTTAGATAAAATAGTATTAGGCAAAAAAATGCCCAAAACTACTGCTAGTATCGGGCTCAGGGGGTAGCTCAAAAAAGTGAGCTTGTGCTAATAAATTGTCAAATTTACTTATCAATAAACATTAAAAATAAAAACCTATATATGATTTCCTCATCTAAGAGGGCAGCGAGCAACAAGTTGACAAATCACCTGTTAAATTAAGTGTAGTGTAAGCTTTTTTAAATGCAAAATTTAATAGCCAATTAATGTATCCCCTTTGTGATAATCATATATATAAATTGTGTACGGTTTTATCATCGTTTTGGTATCCCTGTTGACGAATCACTCGACTAGGTAATCGTGATTTTTTGTGTCATGATATTTTCTATTAAGAACAAAAATAAAAGAGCTAAAGTTTGTTAAATCGTATTTGGAGTGGATTTTTCTTTGTTGCATTTATTTCCTCCGTGGTGCAATGGCTGGTTTTTGATCAAATATTAATATTTGAAGAAATTGTTAACGCAATTTTCGATATGTCGCGTGTCACTGTTGAAATTGCCATTGGTTTGATTGGTATTTTAAGCTTCTGGTTAGGCATGATGAAAATAGCGGAGCATGCCGGTATTATTGATAAAATCGCGCAGTTTATTTCACCACTATTTGTTCGCCTCATGCCAGAGGTACCCAAAGGTCATCCCGCTATAGGTTCAATGACCATGAACTTGTCGGCAAACTTTTTAGGTTTAGATAACGCTGCTACACCGCTAGGCTTAAAAGCCATGCAAGATTTACAATCGCTGAATCCAAAAAAAGACACCGCTAGCGATGCGCAAATACTTTTTTTGGTTTTGAATACTTCTGCGGTTACCTTATTCCCCGTTACTGTTTTTGTTTATCGTGCCCAACAAGGAGCACTAAACCCTACCGACGTTTTTGTGCCTATATTATTAGCGACATTTGCTTCAACTCTGGCAGGATTATTCGCTGTGGCATTTGTACAAAAAATAAAGCTTTATCAGCAAGTGATTTTACTTTATTTAGCCGCAGGTATTGCCTTAGTAGGCGGCGTTGTTGTTTATTTTAGTACCTTAAGTGCACAGTTATTAGCGCAACAATCATCACTGATGGGAAATTTGTTAATATTTAGCACACTGATCAGCTTCTTATTTTTCGCCTTAAAACGTAAAGTGAATGTTTACGACAGTTTTATTGAAGGAGCTAAACAGGGCTTTGAAACCAGTATTAAAATTATTCCCTATCTGTTAGCCATGTTGTGTGCAATAGGGGTATTTAGGGCCAGTGGCGCTTTAGATATTTTGGTTGATGGTATAAGACAGTTAGTCTTGTTTTTTAACGGTGATACCCGTTTTGTTGATGCCCTACCAACAGCATTTATGAAGCCCTTAAGTGGCTCTGGTGCACGTGCCATGATGATAGAAACCATGAATGCCCATGGTGCTGATTCATTTGCCGGTCGTTTAGCCTCTATTGTGCAAGGTTCAACGGAAACAACATTTTATGTTTTAGCGGTATATTTTGGTTCTGTTGGTATTCGATATAGCCGCCATGCCTTGGCCTGCGGACTGATTGCGGATCTTGCTGGTATTACGGCAGCAGTCGGTATCTGTTATTGGTTTTTTGGCTAATCCCCTATAATTGTCGACAGTTAACTATTTTTGTTTTAGGTCAGATAAATAAAACTATAACGTTTATCAAACGGCTTCTAATTTTTAGGTTCACTTTTAAAGCAGCTGTTTCAGCTGATTTAATAACAAATACGTTAACCCTTTACACCTACCAAGCTGTAAAGGTTTTTAACTCATACCAAAGCCTTATTGTCGACAATTTATTATTACTTCCATTGACTAATGATGAGATGTCGTTATTATAACGGCATTGTTTTTATAAGTGTCGACAATAATGGCGTTAGATAATCCTACAACACAAGCTGCAGTTACTACTGCCGACAAGGTTTTTGAGCAAATGTTACACGCCATTGTTGATGGCACCATTAAAGCTGGTAGTAAAATTAGTGAACCAGAACTAGCCAAAAATTATCAAATCAGTCGTTCAACCTTACGTGAAGCACTAAATCGCTTGGAAAAATGTCATTTAATTGAACGTAAAGCCAATGTTGGCTCGCGTGTAGTTGAATGCTCAATTGCCGGGCTATTAGAGATTTATGTCGTACGCGAGGCACTTGAAGGTATGGCTTGTCGCCAAGCAGCAATCAATATGACTGATGATGAAATTCTCGAAATGAAGGCTATGCTCAAGCAACATGCAAGTGCGAAAGCATTACGTGATGGTATTTCATATTATCAAGAAGAAGGTGATTTAGATTTTCACTATAAAGTGATACTCGGTAGTCATAATCAACAACTTATCAATATTTTATGTGGCCAACTTTATCACCTTGTTCGTATGTATCGTTGCCAATTTGGTATGAACAGCCCGCGAGTCACTAAAGCGTTTGATGAACATTCTCGTATTATAGAAGCAATTTCCGATCGCGATGGCGAATTAGCCGAAATACTAATGAGGCGCCATATTGCCGCTTCTCGTAAAAATATTGAAAACAAAATTGCCCAGCAACAATAGCGGTAAGCTTATTTTAAGCTACCTTATACAACAAACACTTGACTAAAAAGGATAAAGCAATGTCTACACAATTATCTCCTGGTGCTAAGTTTCGCCAAGCTATAGTGAATAATAAACCTCTGCAAGTTGTCGGTACCATCAATGCCTATTGTGCAATGATGGCTGAAGAATTAGGTCATCAAGCTATTTACTTGTCTGGTGGTGGTGTTGCTAATGCCTCTTATGGTTTACCCGATTTAGGCATGACATCGTTAAATGATGTTATTGCTGATGTTCAACGCATTACTAGCGCATCTTCTTTACCTTTGTTAGTTGATATTGATACCGGGTGGGGTGGGGCATTTAATATTGCAAAAACTATTCGTGATATGGAAAAAGCTGGCGCAGCCGCTGTACATATAGAAGATCAAGTGGCGCAAAAACGCTGTGGCCATCGTCCAAATAAAGAAATTGTTTCGACCGAAGAGATGGTTGATCGAATCAAAGCTGCGGTTGATGCTCGTACCGATAAAGACTTTTTTATTATGGCGCGTACGGATGCCTTTGCACAAGAAGGCTTAGAAGCTGCATTAGAACGCGCAAAAGCTTATGCGGCTGCTGGCGCTGATGGTATTTTTGCCGAAGCGGTTAAAACCGAAACACATTACCGCGCTTTTACTGAAGCACTTGATGTGCCGGTATTGGCTAATATTACAGAGTTTGGACAAACTGAGCTTTGGAATAAAACCCAGTTAGGTGAGTGGGGATGTGCCATGGTACTTTACCCATTATCAGCATTTAGAGCGATGAATAAAGCGGCCGAGTCGGTTTATAAAACGTTACTTGCCGATGGCGACCAAAAAGCAGAAATCAACAACATGCAAACACGTATGGATTTATATGACTACCTGGGTTACCACGATTACGAACAAAAACTTGATGCCTTGTTTACTGAAGGTAAAAACAAGTAACTAATCATTAAAATACATCAATAAGAAACTAATTTTTAACCATTAACGGTAAATACATTACGGTTAAAGGACAAGAGGAAAGAATGATGACAGAGAAAAAACTCTCAGGTGCTGGCTTACGTGGTCAAAGTGCAGGCGAAACGGCTTTATGTACAGTAGGTAAATCAGGTTCTGGCTTAACTTATTGTGGATATGATATTGCTGATTTAGCTGAAAATTCTACGTTTGAAGAAGTAGCCTACTTGCTCTTTAATGGTGAGTTACCTAATGAAAAAGCATTAGCGACATATAAAGCTGATTTATTTGCTATGCGTGATTTACCGCAAGCATTAAAAGCAGTGCTTAAGCTTATTCCAAAAGAAACTCATCCTATGGATGTTATGCGCACCGGTTGTTCATTTTTAGGTAACTTAGAACCAGAAAATGATTTTAGCGAACAAAATAAAGCTGCTAACCGCTTGTTATCGGCTTTTCCTGCCATCATGTGTTATTGGTATAAGTTCTCACATGAGGGTATAGAAATTGACTGTACCTCAGAAGAAGCGTCTTTAGGCGGGCATTTTTTACGTTTATTAAATGGTAAAAGTCCGTCAGCACAGCATGAACGTGTTATGGATGTTTCATTAATTTTGTATGCTGAGCATGAATTTAACGCCTCTACATTCACCGCGCGCGTTTGTGCTTCAACGTTATCTGATATGTTCTCATGTGTTACTGGCGCTATAGGTACTTTACGTGGACCACTTCATGGCGGCGCTAATGAAGCGGCAATGGACATGATAGAAACATTTAGCTCTCCTGCTGATGCCAAAGAAAAAATGGCCGGTATGCTTGCCCGTAAAGAAAAAATTATGGGCTTTGGTCATGCAGTTTACAGCACATCAGATCCACGTAACGTTATTATCAAAGCATGGTCTGAAAAACTAGCAGCCGAAAACGGCGATACGTCGTTATACGATATTTCAGTGGCTTGTGAAGAGTTTATGTGGGACAGCAAAAAGTTATTTTGTAATGCGGATTTTTTCCATGCTTCAACGTATAATTATATGGGGATACCAACGAAATTATTTACCCCTATTTTCGTATGTTCTCGTTTAACAGGTTGGGCTGCTCACGTGATGGAACAGCGTACAAATAATCGCATTATTCGTCCATCAGCAGATTACATAGGTGCAGAGCCTCGTAAAGTGCAACCTATCGCCCATAGGTAAGCTGCTCTAGAATCTAGTCAATTAAAGCCTTATCTAACCAGATAAGGCTTTATCACTCTTAAAATAACTCAAAAAGAGTCTGTTTTACTCTTTTGTAAATATGGGGATTAAATTATGAATTATGACTACCGCAAACCCTTACCAGGCTATAAAAAAAATGGTCTAACCATTGACTTTTTTGATACCAGAGAAGCTATTGAAGCCATCAAACCCGGCGCTTATAAAACACTACCTTACACTTCACGTGTACTCGCTGAGCAATTGGTTCGACGATGTGACCCTGCGACGCTAACTGATGCTTTAAAGCAGATTATCGAAAGTAAGCAAGACCTAGATTTTCCTTGGTATCCAGCACGTGTTGTTTGTCATGATATTTTAGGTCAAACCGCATTAGTCGATTTAGCCGGTCTTCGAGATGCCATTGCTGAGCAAGGTGGCGATCCTTCAAAAGTTAACCCTGTAGTACCGACGCAATTAATTGTCGACCATTCGCTAGCCGTAGAGGCCTCTGGCGCTGATAGTGAAGCGTTTGAGAAAAACAGAGCGATTGAAGACCGTCGTAATGAACAGCGTTTTCATTTTATCGAATGGACTAAAACCGCTTTTAAAAACGTTGATGTTATCCCCGCGGGTAACGGTATTATGCATCAAATCAACTTGGAGAAAATGTCACCGGTTATTCAATTGCGTGACGGTGTAGCTTTCCCTGACACTTGTGTCGGTACTGACTCTCATACGCCGCATATCGATGCCTTAGGTGTTATCGCGATTGGTGTCGGTGGTTTAGAAGCTGAAACTGTTATGCTGGGACGTCCGTCAATGATGCGCTTGCCTGATATTATTGGTGTAAAGCTTACAGGTAAACGCCAGCCTGGCATCACAGCAACCGATATTGTACTAGCGATAACTGAATTTTTGCGAAATCAGAAAGTTGTTTCTGCTTATTTAGAATTCTTTGGTGAAGGCACTAAAAGCTTAACCATTGGCGATCGCGCAACTATCTCAAACATGACGCCAGAGTATGGCGCGTCTGCCGGTATGTTTTATATCGATGAACAAACCATTGATTATTTAAAAATTACTGGCCGTGAACCTGAGCAAGTCGCGCTAGTTGAAACTTACGCGAAACACACAGGTTTATGGGCTGACGATTTAGTTGAAGCGCAATATCCTCGTGTGATCGAATTTGATTTATCATCGGTAGGTCGTAACTTAGCCGGTCCTTCTAATCCACATCGTCGTTTAGCGACAGCTGATTTAGCCTCGAAAAATATTGCTAAAGACTTAGCTGCCTGTAAAGTACAAGAAGCTAATGGTGAAATGCCAGATGGTGCGGTCATTATTGCGGCTATCACTTCTTGTACCAATACTTCTAACCCTCGTAATGTTGTTGCTGCTGGCCTTATAGCGAAAAAAGCCAATGAGCTTGGACTAGTGCGCAAACCTTGGGTTAAATCATCATTTGCACCAGGTTCAAAAGTAGCTAAGCTTTATTTAGAAGAGGCCGGTCTACTTTCTGAAATGGAAAAATTAGGTTTTGGTATCGTCGGTTATGCCTGTACTACGTGTAATGGTATGAGCGGTGCGTTAGATCCTAAAATTCAACAAGAAATTATTGACCGCGATTTATATGCAACCGCGGTATTATCAGGTAACCGTAACTTCGATGGTCGAATTCACCCTTATGCAAAACAAGCATTTTTAGCGTCACCGCCATTAGTGGTTGCTTATGCGATTGCTGGTACCATTCGTTTTGATATTGAAAAAGATATTTTAGGTCAAGATCAAAACGGTAATGACATAACCTTGAAAGATATTTGGCCTAGTGATGAAGAAATTGATGCCATCGTTGCTTCATGTGTTAAACCAGAACAATTCAAAAAGATCTACACACCGATGTTTGATTTAGGGGCTTTTGAGCCTGCAGAAAGTCCGCTATATGCTTGGGACGAAACCAGTACTTATATTCGCCGTCCGCCTTATTGGGAAGGGGCATTAGCCGGTGAGCGTACCATGAAAGGTATGCGCCCATTAGCAGTTTTAGGCGATAATATTACGACCGATCACTTATCACCTTCAAATGCGATTCAATTGGATAGTGCTGCCGGTGCATATTTGCATAAAATGGGCTTGCCAGAAGAAGATTTTAACTCTTATGCGACACACCGTGGTGATCATTTAACCGCGCAGCGTGCGACCTTTGCTAATCCTAAATTATTTAACGAAATGTGTCGTGATGACAAAGGTGAAGTTAAACAAGGTTCACTCGCGCGTATAGAGCCTGAAGGCACTGAGTCACGCATGTGGGAAGCGATTGAAACCTACATGGAACGTAAACAACCACTGATTATCATTGCTGGTGCTGATTACGGACAAGGTTCATCAAGAGATTGGGCTGCAAAAGGCGTTCGTTTAGCGGGTGTTGAAGTGATTGTTTCTGAAGGTTTTGAACGAATTCACCGAACAAACTTAGTCGGCATGGGCGTTTTGCCGCTTGAATTTATTAAGGGTGAAACACGTCATACCTATAATATTGACGGCACTGAAACCTTTGATGTTGAAGGTACAACATCACCGGGTGCAGCTATGTCTGTAGTGATGACACGTCGCAATGGTGAAATAGTAACAATTCCAGTTAAGTGTCGATTAGATACCGCGGAAGAAGTGTCTGTTTACGCTGCCGGCGGCGTATTGCAAAAGTTTGCTAACGACTTCTTGGAATCGAATACCTAAAGCTATTTTTTTGATAATAGCGGCCTTGGTAATGCTCTGGGATGGACATTACTTAAGGCTACCGCTTTAACGCGGGTTAAAGTCCAGTTTTAAATAGTTAGCTTTAGTATTAAGCGTGTAATTTATTAGCAGTAAATAGAGACTATTTACTGCTTTTTATATGAAAGAATAAATAATAAAGGAGATTGTTATGTCTCACGTTCCTCAAGTGCACTTACCTCAAGTGAAAATTCCTGCTACTTATATGCGTGGCGGTACATCAAAAGGTGTGTTTTTTAATCTAACTGACTTACCAGAGCGTTGCCAAGTGCCTGGAGAAACGCGTGATAATATGTTGCTTCGTGTGATTGGTAGCCCAGATCCTTACGGTAAACAAACTGACGGTATGGGCGGTGCAACATCAAGTACCAGTAAAACGGTTATTTTGGCTAAAAGCGCGGTCGCTGATCACGACGTAGATTATTTATTTGGCCAAGTAGCTATAGATAAAGCATTTGTTGATTGGTCTGGTAATTGCGGTAATTTAACTGCTGCTGTTGGCTCTTTTGCGATCAACGCTGGCTTAGTTGACCATTCACGTATTCCTGATAATGGTATTTGTATTGTACGTATCTGGCAAAAAAATATTGCCAAAACCATTATTGCTCACGTGCCTATGACTAATGGCCAAGTACAAGAAACTGGTGATTTTGAACTCGATGGTGTTACATTTCCTGCGGCAGAAGTGCCGGTAGAGTTTATTGCTCCTGTTGACCCTTCAGAAGCTATGTTTCCAACTGGTAATGTCATTGATGAGCTTAACGTCCCAGCTATTGGTACTTTCAAAGCCTCGAAATATAAAGTCACCATGATCAGCGCAGGTATACCAACTATTTTCTTAAATGCAGAAGATCTTGGTTATACCGGAACAGAGTTGCAAGACGCAATAAATAACGATGAGGCAGCATTAGCTCGTTTTGAAACTATTCGTGCGGCTGGCGCGATTAAAATGGGTTTAATTAGTGATGTTTCTGAAGCAGCAGCACGTCAACATACCCCAAAAGTGGCTTTTGTTAGTACGGCGAAAAACTATGTAACCTCGAGTGGTAAAGCCGTGTCTGCATCAGATATAGATTTACACGTTCGCGCTTTATCAATGGGTAAACTGCATCATGCCATGATGGGAACAGCCGCTGTTGCTATTGGCACCGCGGCTGCAATACCCGGGACTTTGGTTAATTTAGCCGCCGGTGGAGGCGAGCGTGAATCGGTAGTTTTTGGTCACCCGTCAGGTACTCTTAAAGTTGGAGCTCAAGCAGCAATAATTGATGGCATGTGGACCGTAAATAAAGCCATTATGAGCCGCAGTGCGCGTGTATTGATGCAAGGTTGGGTAAGTATTCCAGGCGACTCTTTTTAAGTTTGTTGATTGCTACTTAAGGCTAGTGAAGGTAATTTAAAGTTCGACGAAGTTTAAAAGTCACCAACATTAAAGTGCGACTAAAACGATGTTAGCAGTATTTCTGACATCGTTTTTTTATTAATAACAAAACCATACTAGTGAATAACAAAAAATTGATTTGGGTCACTGCTATAATTATCAACTAACGTGGTAAAAATAAAACGCTTTAAAGGGTATTATTATGACAAAACCCGCAATAGCATTAAGAAAGTAATCATCATTAATTTTTGGTGCGATGAAACAATGAACATGTAATATAAAAAATAGTAGTATGTGAATTAACCTTGAAAAAGTGATAAATGCCTCAGTAAAGTTAACATTTATTAGAAAAGCACGATAAAATTGACAGATAATTGCCAATTGGTGCTGATAGCGCTTTAATTTCATGCGCTATCAGGGTATGTTATGCGTTTTTATCTTAGGCATCATCATTAATGACAAAAAATACCTTTTATCAAGACTTATACACTCAAATTGAAGCATTGATCAGTGATGAAGCTGATGTCATTGCTAATATGGCGAATGTTAGTGCTTTATTGTTTGAACAATTAGCAGAGGTTAATTGGGTAGGGTTTTACCGTATGGTAAATGATGAACTTGTACTGGGTCCATTTCAAGGTAAAGTGGCTTGTATTCGCATTCCTTTGGGGCGTGGCGTTTGCGGCACCGCAGCAGCAGACAATACAGTACAACGTGTCGCTGATGTGCATGAATTTGATGGTCATATTGCGTGTGACGCTAGCACTAACTCGGAAATAGTATTACCTTTAACCTTGAACGATAAGGTTATCGCAGTGCTTGATATTGACAGCATGGCATATAATCGTTTTGATAGTGATGATCAGGCAGGTTTAGAAAAAATAATTAGTTTGTTTGAAAATGTTATGATTAAGCATGGCGTGTTAAACTAATGAAAGAATTTATTGATATTCATGACTATTTAGTTTCAGAAGCCGTTGTTGGTGATTGGGATGGTGATGAAGAAGAAGTTGCTGAGCGAATTAACGAAATTTATCATACCGTTTATGACTTAGCAGAAGAAGATATTGCACCAGAGATTTTAGAGCAGTTGTTGTCTTTGGTGTGGGATACGTGGATAGGGCAAGAAGCCTTAGCTGAAATCGAAAGTGAAGATATTTATGATTGGTGCCGACATCTGTTGGAAAATCGTGAACAATATCTAGCAGATCAGAATCAAAATTTTTAAAAGTTGTATTTATGGAAACTAAAATAGAAAGTGAAGTAACAGTGGTAGCAGACGAAGTAGTTGAAGCTACATCAAATGTTGAAGCAAAGCTAAATGTTGATGCTGAAGTTAAACGCATTAGCACAAAAGAAATTATTGCCTACTTAGCGGAAAAATTCCCGGCATGTTTTTCTGTTGAAGGTGCTGCAAAACCATTAAAGATTGGTATTTTCCAAGATTTAGCAGAAAAGTTAACTGGCGATGAGACAGTAAGTAAAACCCGTTTACGTCAAGCACTTAGACATTACACTAGTAGCTGGCGCTATTTGAAAGCGATTAAAATGGGTGTTTTTCGTGTTGATATTGATGGCAATGACGCTGCCGAAATCGATCAAGAGCAAGCCGATTATGCCAGTAAAACGCTAAAAGAAAGCCAAGAAAAATTTGGTAACAAAAAGCCTAAAGACAAAGCAGCGAAAAAACCTTATAAAGGCACTGCCGTTAAGGGAACTAAGTCTGTAAGTAAAGACTCTACAGATAATAGCCGAAAAGAAAAATTCAATTCGGTTAAGTCAACCAAACGTGTAGTTGCAAAAACTGCGGTCAAACTTAAACCCGTTGAAACAAGCAATGTTGTTGTTGGCAAAAATATCAAAGTGCAATTAGGACAATCGTCAATGGATGCTGTTATTACAGAAGTTTCCGGCAAGGATGTTAGTGTTCAATTAAACTCAGGTATGATTGTTAAAACACAAGTTAAAAATATTTTTACAGAATAAATTTGGAGTATGTGAATGCATAAATTTTGTCGTATAGCTATTGCGGTATCATTGTCACTTGCCAGTATCTCGGTATTTGCTGAAAGTAAAGAAGACAATGAAAGCCTACCGATACTAGCACCTGAAAGCCAACATGCTACATCTTCAAAGCGCATTACGGCACAGTTTACGCGTGCACATTACAAGCAAATTAAAATTGATGACTTATTATCAGAACAGATATTTTCTCGTTATATTAAGCAATTAGATTACGCTCGTAACGTTTTTCTTGCCTCTGATATTAAGGGCTTTGAGCAATACCGTGATGAATTTGATACGGTTATTTCCCGTGGTAAGCTTGATATTGCCTATCAAATTTACAATCTAAATTTACAGCGTAGATTAGAGCGCTATCAATATGCTTTAAGCTTATTAAGCAGCGAAAAACCTTTCGATTTTGAACTTGATGAAACCTATAACTTTGATCGTGAAGATGCTTCATGGGCCAACTCTGTTGCTGAACTAAACGAGTTATGGCGTAAAAAAGTTAAATATGACGCACTAAATTTAACTTTAGCGGGTAAAGAGTGGGAAAAAATTCAAGAAGTGTTAGGTAAACGCTATCGTTACGCTATTAAGCGCTTAAAGCAAAGTGAAAGTGAAGATGTCTTTCAAGTTGTGATGAATAGTTTTGCGCGCGTAGTTGAACCACATACTTCATATTTATCTCCTCGAAATGCTGAACGCTTCCAAATGGAAATGAATTTATCTTTGGAAGGTATTGGTGCGGTTTTACGTGCAGAAGAGGACTATACCGTTATCCAAAGTGTCGTAGTAGGTGGCCCTGCAGATAAGTCGAAAGAATTAAAGCCTAAAGATCGCATTGTGGGTGTTTCGCAAGATGATAAAGAGTTTGTCGATGTTATTGGCTGGCGTTTAGATGATGTTGTTGAACTGATCAAAGGTCCAAAAGGTACAAAGGTTAGGCTTCAAGTTTTAGGTGAAGAATCAGAAGATGATAGCAGCATTAAAGTGGTTTCTATTATAAGAGACACTATAAAGCTTGAAGACCGTGCAGCAAAATCTGAAGTTTATTTTGAAAAAGAAGGTGTTGAAAACGCTAAAAAACTTGGTGTGATCACGATCCCAAGCTTTTACAACCACCTTTCACGTGATGTTAAGCTCGAAATAGCTAAACTTAAAGACGAAAATGTTGCAGGTATTATTGTTGACCTTCGTGGCAATGGCGGGGGTTCGTTAACAGAAGCAACTTTACTTACTGGCTTATTTATTGATAAAGGCCCGGTAGTACAAGTACGTGATGGTGCAAACCGCGTGCAAGTTAACAGTGATAAAGACGGTATCAGTTTTTATGATGGTCCATTAACCGTTATGGTCGATCGTTACAGTGCTTCAGCGTCAGAAATATTTTCGGCTGCGATACAGGACTATGGTCGAGGAATAGTGGTTGGCGAGCATACTTTTGGTAAAGGTACTGTCCAGCAGCATAGAGGTTTAGGTCGTGTCTATGACTTGTATGACAACCCGTTTGGTAGCATCCAATTCACCATTGCCAAGTTTTATCGAATCAATGGCGGTAGCACGCAACATCGTGGTGTATTACCTGATATTGAATTTCCATCGGCAATAGACCCAGCAGATTGGGGCGAAAGCAAAGAAGAAAATGCTTTACCTTGGGACCAAATCCCAAAAGCGCGATATAACAAACTTAAAGATATCAGCCAAGATGTAACTTACTTAACTTCATTACATAGTTCACGTGTTGCGCAAAACCAAGAGTTTAATTATTTACTTTCTGATATCGCAGAATATAAAGCCGAAAAAGATGACAAAACTATTTCGCTAAACTTAGCCAAACGCAAAGAAAAAAGAGAAAACCGTAAAGCTAAGCAGTTAAAGCGTGCTAACGAACGACTTACCATTATGGGTAAAGAAAAAGTAACTGATTTAGATGACTTACCAGAAGATTTAGAAGCGCTCGATCCATTTTTAGATGAAACAGCCAAAATCACCTTTGACTTAGTGTCATTAGGTAAAGTCGCGAAAAAATAACTGCTTTTGCTACGTAATATTGAAAGCCACCTCAGGGTGGCTTTTTAATGTTAATGCTTTTTAGCTAAAATTACTGCATAATTATTCTTGAAATCCTTATAAACAAAGGGCTAGTTAGCAGTGAATTGTAAGAAAAAACTTGCACTATCTGCGAACAGTCGGCATCTTACTAACACAAATAATTTAACCACTATAATAATTAAGATAATAAAGGTGTAAATTTATCTATGTCTGATCCTCAATCTTTGCGACAACCTTCTATGTTGGACTCTTTAATTCCAATTGTTGTCCTTATCTGTTTACTCATTGCCGCCGTAACATTTTTTGGTGATAGCTCATCATCTGGTCCTAATCAGATAGCCTTGCTTTTAGCTACGGGTGTTGCTGCGGTAATAGGGCTGAAAAATGGTCATAAATGGCCCGAAATGGAAAAGGCGATTATCCATGGCATATCAATTTCTCTAGGTGCGGTGTTAATTTTATTAGCGGTAGGGTCATTAATTGGTACTTGGTTGTTATCAGGAACTGTGCCGACTATGGTTTATTATGGCTTGAAAATAATAGACCCGAGCTGGTTTTATGCTGCAACATGTTTAGTGTGTGGTATTGTCGCGATGAGCATAGGAAGTTCTTGGACTACAGCCGCGACCGTAGGTGTTGCCTTCATAGGTATTGCTGGCGGCTTTGAGCTATCATCCTCTGTTACTGCTGGTGCCGTGATATCAGGCGCTTACTTTGGCGACAAACTATCGCCACTTTCCGAAACCACTAATTTAGCACCAGCGGTAGCCGGTAGTGAATTATTTGCTCACATTCGTTATATGTTATGGACGACTATTCCTTCGATTTCTATTGCGTTGATATTATTTCTTATTATTGGCTTTAATCATTCAACTTCAGGCGTAGGTAACACTGATACCATAGTGTCACTGACCAGTACATTGGAAAATACTTACAATATATCAGCTTTTAATTTAATCCCATTATTCATCTTATTAATCTTGGCTTATAAAAAAATGCCAGCATTTCCTGCCGTTGCTATTGGTGCCATAATCGGTGCGATTTGGGCATTGATTTTCCAGCAAGAATTAATTTTAGGTATGGCGCAAGATGGAGTAGATTCAACTAAAGCCACTATTATGGTGGTTTGGACCGCCTTTTTTGATGGTGTAGTTGTCGAAACAGGTAATACTGAAATTGATCAGCTATTAAGCCGTGGTGGTATGTCAGGTATGTTGAATACTATCTGGTTAGTGGTTACCGCGCTTAGCTTTGGTGCCATTTTAGAACATTTAGGTATGTTAAAAAAGTTTGTTGAATCAATTTTAGCGAAGGCCAAATCAACAGGTAGCTTAATTGCCAGTACCGTAGCTACTTGTATAGGGACGAACTTGATTACCGCTGATCAATATATGGCTATTGTCATGCCCGGTAGAATGTACAAAGAAGAATATGAAAAAAGGGGCTTAGACCCCGTGGTATTAAGTAGAACATTAGAAGATTCGGGCACTATCACTTCGCCCCTGATACCTTGGAACACTTGTGGTGCATTTATGTTTGGTGCTATGGCATTAACATCTTATGATTATATCTTTTATTGCTTCTTTAACTTAATTAACCCAATTTTAGCCGTGACATATGGCTATATGGGCTTTAAAATAAAAAGATTAGTGACAAAGAACTAAAACATTTGCAAAATTAATAAATATTCATAAAGCCTGTTTAGTACAGGCTTTTTAATGTCTGTTGCAGGCGTTTATTTCCAACAAAGATATAATGTACTCTATTAAGGATGCGCATGAGCGATTTTACCCCACGCTATTTAGCTGATTATAGCGAAGCCAACTTTTCTATTTCTACCGTTGAGTTAACCTTTGAACTCGACCAATATAAAACTCGCGTTACCAATCGCATGCTAATGACAAGAAAACTGGCTAATAATCAGCCGTTAATATTAGATGGTGAGCACTTAACTTTATTATCTGCCTCAATTGATGAGCAGCCACTATCAAGCGATGAATACCAAATCAGTAATACCAGTTTATCTATTGCTATTGATCGCGACGAGTTCATTCTAGAAATTGTGACTGAAATTAACCCTGTTGAAAATACCGCGCTTGAAGGCTTGTTTAAGTCAGGCGATGCTTATTGCACTCAGTGTGAAGCCGAAGGCTTTAGGCGTATCAGTTATTATCTAGATCGTCCCGATATTATGGCAACCTTTACCACTAAGGTTATTGCCGATAAAACACAATATCCGTATTTGTTATCAAATGGCAATAAAGTCGCGTCAGGAGATTTAGCTAATGGCCAGCATTATATGCAATGGCATGACCCATTTCCAAAACCTTGCTATTTGTTTGCTCTAGTTGCCGGTGACTTTGATGTTTTAAAAGATACCTATAAAACGACCTCTGGCCGTGATATTGCCTTAGAAATATTTGTTGATAAGGGCAATGTTAATAAAGCGCACCATGCTATGGCGTCTTTAAAGCATTCTATGAATTGGGATGAAGAAACCTTCGGTCTTGAATACGATCTTGATATTTACATGATAGTAGCCGTCGACTTTTTCAACATGGGCGCTATGGAAAATAAAGGTCTGAATGTTTTTAATAGTAAATTTGTTTTAGCCGATGAAGCTAGCGCTACCGATGTTGATTATTTTAATGTAGAGGCGGTTATTGCACATGAATACTTTCACAACTGGACAGGTAACCGTGTAACTTGTCGAGATTGGTTTCAACTGAGTTTAAAAGAAGGGCTAACGGTATTTAGAGATCAGCAATTTAGTGCCGACATGCATTCAGCTCCAGTTAATAGAATTCAAAATGTGCGGGTGTTACGCTCGCTGCAATTTGCTGAAGATGCTGGTCCTATGGCACATCCTATTCGACCAGAAAAAGTTATCGAAATGAATAACTTTTATACCCTAACCGTGTATGAAAAAGGTGCTGAAGTTATCCGCATGATCCATACTTTGCTTGGGGTAGATAAATTTAGACAAGGTTTAGATTTATATTTTAAACGTTTCGACGGCATGGCAGTAACATGTGACGACTTTATTAATGCCATGGCCGATGCATCGAGTGTAGATCTAAGCCAATTTAAGCGTTGGTATACACAAGCAGGAACGCCTCAACTGCAAGTTAATGAAAGCTTTGATGAAAACTTGTCTGAATACCAATTAACCCTTAGCCAAACTAATGGTGCAAATCCTGCTTTACATATTCCTATTGGTATTGAGTTAATTGCTATGGAAGGCGAACAAAGTCAGTCACAGTTATTACAATTAACCGAGCAAGCGCAAACATGGATTTTTAAAGGTTTTAGCCAAAAGCCAGTTTTAGCGTTATTGACGGGTTTTTCTGCACCAGTTAAAACGCAGTTTTTACAATCGGATCAAGACCTACAATGTATTATGACCCGTGCTAAAGATGAGTTTTGTCGCTGGGATGCAGGGCAAAAATTATTAACAACCTATATCAATCAGTTAATGCAGCAACCATCATTAAGTTTACCTGAAAATTTATACCAGGCTTTTAGAACTATATTAACTGCCGATATTTCAGCCGCTTTTAAAGCAGAGCAATTAACATTGCCAAGCTTTAGTGAATTAGCTGACAATATTGAAGCAGTTGACCCTATCAGTTTGCTTGACGCCATTGACAGCTTGAAAGAAAGTTTAGCGAAAGAATTAGCACCATTATTTTTACAGCAGTATCAGCAAAATATACAAGTTGAGTATGCAAGTGACGGCGTCGCTATTGGCAAACGGGCATTAAAAAATATTTGCTTATCTTACTTAAGTACCTTAAACAACATAAGTGACCAAGAAGATTTACTAGCTACGCAGTTTCAACATTCAAATAATATGACTGATACCCTAGCAGCACTTAATTGTGCGGCAAAGCATCATCATGGAAATTACGATGATATGATGGCAGGCTTTGAGAAAAAGTGGAGTGAAACACCATTAGTTATGGACAAATGGTTTGCGATACAAGCAAGTGTTAATAAAGACGCTATTTATGAAAACCTAGCAAAACTTATTACACATCCATTGTTCAGTTTAAAAAATCCCAATAGGGTTCGGGCACTTATTGGCGCTTTCACCGCTAACAATGCACGATATTTTCATTGCGCTAGTGGCCGAGGTTATCAGTTTTTAATTGATCAATTAATTAAGCTAAATGATATTAATCCGCAAGTGGCGTCGCGTTTAATTACGCCGTTGATACAATTTAAGTCGTTTGATCAGCACAGGCAAGTAATGATAAAAGCCATGCTTGAACATTTTACTAAGCAAGTTGTTTTGTCTAAGGATTTAAAAGAAAAGCTTGATGCTGCATTGGCGTCTTAGGAAAATAGTATGAAGTACTCTTTTCGCTTGAATATTACTAATCAAGAATATTTGCCTTATTATCAAGGGCGAGTTCAGTCTATTATTGTTATGACAGAGCAGGGTGTTAAGGTTGAATTTCCTGCGATGCATTTAAGAAATTATTTAACCGGTCATGGCATAAAAGGGTACTTTTGTTTACAAACTCAAAACAATAAGTTTTTGTCATTAGATAAAATATCATGATTAGAGTTTTTGCTTTAAACAGTGGTCTGACCATCAAAAGTTAAGTGTTATAAACGTAAGTAGTATGTCGGCGACTATTTATGTTCACTATTTGATGATTGTAGCTAATAATTAAAGGGCGTTTAAAACAGGTGTTTTAAACGCCCTTTTGCTCTCATCAGTTGACCCGATTCAAGGCTTTAGTGTAAAGGGCTTTAACAAAGATTTTAGCACTTGCCACATGGTCAAAATGATGTAATTATTGTTTCATACCATATAAGTAGAATATAAAAATAACAATGCAGAATCACATCTGGGGAGATAAGAAATGAAACAAAACCTTCGCAACGGTTTACAAAAAAAGCCACTGGCTCTGAGTATAGCCGCCGCTTTAATAACATTAGTTAGTACTAATGTTCAGGCAAAAAACTTTCAATTAGGAAACTTTGATATCAGCTTTGATTCTACATTTTCAGCAGGTACAAGCTGGCGCGTAGAAGATCGTAATTGGAATGATAACGTTGGTAAATCTAATAACGCTAATAATGGCTTTGATTTTAGTCAATATCATCCAATATTAAATGCTAATCCAAGTGCATCTACTGTATGGGATGGCGCTGGTGGTTATTCGACTAATGGCGATAACGGTAATTTAAACTTTAATGCTGGTGAAAGTTTTTCAAAATTAATTAAAGGATCACATGAACTTGGTGTGCGCTATGAAAACTTAGGTTTTTTTGGCCGCGCTATGTATTTTTATGATTTTGAGATGATGGATGGCGATAGAGCTTGGACCAACCCTCTCACAGGTAAAGTGAATGACCCTTGCCGAGACGACGAAGCGCGAGACCAAATATGCCGTGATGTTCGTTTGTTAGATGCCTTTATTTATGGTGATTTTGATATCGGTGAAATGCCGTTTTCAGTGCGTGTTGGTCAGCAGGTGATCAGTTGGGGTGAAAGTACCTTGATCTCTCACGGTATAAGTGAACTTAACCCAGTAGATATTGCACGTTTAAAAGCGCCAGGCGCTGAGCTAAAAGAAGCCTTTATTCCCTTTGGTGCTGTTTGGGCATCATTAGGTGTGACAGAAACTTTTAACGTTGAAATGTTTTATCAATACAACTGGGAAAAAACTGTTTTACCAGCACCAGGTAGTTATTTTTCAACTAATGACTTTGCGGGTGATGGTGGCCACTTTAATAATGTGCAGTTAAACTTTGCTAGTAACCCAGATATGGATCTAGATTCAGTTATCACTAATTTAAATGCCCTAAGAGCACAAATTTTAAATGGTAATGTTCCAATTGCTGATGCTGGTGGTGCCTATGTCGGTGGTTTCCCAACAAAGTTAACACTACGTGAAGAAAGTGCAGAGAATGAACCAGAAGACGGTGGCCAATACGGTCTAAAACTTTCTTGGTATTTACCTGCCTTGAATGATACAGAAGTTAGTTTGTATCACATGAATTATCATAGCCGTCGTCCTGTTTTTTCAGGTATAACAGCTGACTTTACTGGTGCAGCTTTAGCGCACGATGTTGGTATGTTGGCGTCTACTGAAATAACTTACGATAACTACACAGATTTAAAAGCCTTTTCACGTGTTGAACTTGATTATATTGAAGATATCAAGCTATACGCTTTGAGCTTTAATACTGTTCTTGGCACAACCTCGGTAGCAGGTGAATTAACATTCCGTCAAGACGAACCATTACAAATAGATGATGTTGAATTGTTATTTGCTGCTATGCCCCAACAGTTAGCGAACGACTTAGGTCGTGATGAGCTTGACGGCATTTCGCAAATGCCGGTTTTCGCCGGTGGCACACGTGCCAATGGCTATATCTTATCTGATACAATACAAGCACAAATGACGCTAACACATTTATGGGGACCAACACTTGGCGCTAGCCAATTTGTAACCTTGCTTGAAGTTGGTGGTATTGATATTCGTGATATGCCTGAACAAGATGTTTTACGTCTAAATGGCCCAGGCACTAGCCGAAATGGTGGTGTCGCAGGTAAAGAAGGTCTAGAAATGGCCCTACAAGACGGTATTGAAACAAACCCATTCCCAACTGCATCTGCCTGGGGATATCGCTTTGTTGGTAAGCTAGATTATAACAATGTTTTTGCTGGAATTAACGTTTCACCAAAAGTTGTCTTCTCACATGATGTTAACGGTATTACACCGGATCCATTATTCTTGTTTGTTGAAGATAGAAAGTCAGTATCGTTAGGTTTAGGTTTAGATTACCAAAGCCGTTGGTCTGCTGATCTTAGTTACAACAGCTTTTTTGGTGGTGTAGGTACTACTAACCAAATAGAAGATCGCGATTATGTATCTTTTAACATCAAGTATTCAATTTAAGGCAGTATGAGGATTACTTTCATGAGAAATATATTTAAAAATACCTTTAAAAAGGCAACGCTAGTATCAATGGCAGTGACGGTAGCATTAGCATCATCTACTGCTACTGCAAAAATAAGCGAGCAAGACGCCGCTAAGTTAGAAAAAGAGTTAACGCCTTTTGGTGCTGTACGTGCCGCTAACAAAGACGGTTCTATTCCAGCTTGGACAGGTGGTATTAAATCAGTACCCGCCGGCTACAAAGTAGGCGATCATCATATAGACCCATTTGCTGATGATAAAGCCATGTACACCATTACAGCTAAGAACCTTGCGGAATATAAAAGTTTATTAACGCCAGGCCAAGTTAAGTTATTTGAAACTTACCCTGATACTTACAAAATGAGTGTTTATAAGTCGCGTCGTTCAGCTTCATACCCTGAGCATGTTTATCAAGCTACTTTGGAAAATGCTACTCAAACAGAATTAGTTGAAGGTGGTAATGGCATTATTAATGCAGCAATTGGTATTCCATTTCCAGTGCCAAGTAATGGTTTAGAAGCAATTTGGAATCATATTTTACGCTATCGTGGTGAAAAAATTGTTCGTGAGGGTGGTCAAGCAGCTCCAACAGCTTCTGGTGACTATACCTACATGGGATTTGATGACCAATTACTTATACCTTACGGTGTTAAAGGTGTTAAAGCTGAAGAGCTTCAAAAAACTAATATCTTATTCAAGTTTAAACAAAAGGTTACTGAGCCAGCTCGTTTAGCTGGTACAGCTTTATTAGTTCATGAAACGATGGATCAAATAAAAACACCTCGTCAAGCTTGGACTTATAACACTGGTCAACGTCGTGTTCGTCGTGCACCTAATGTTGCTTATGATGCACCTGGTACAGCGTCAGATGGTTTAAGAACAACAGATGACTTCGATATGTTTAACGGTGCACCAAATCGTTATAACTGGACATTGAAAGGCAAGCAAGAGTTGTTAATCCCTTACAATGATTATCGTTTACATAGCGACGATTTAAAATATGACCAAATTTTGCAACCTGGTCATATTAATCCTGAACTAGTACGTTACGAGAAACATCGCGTATGGGTTGTTGAAGCGAATTTAAAATCAGATACACGTCATACTTATAAAAAACGGGTGTTTTATATTGATGAAGATAGCTGGCAAGTAGCGGTTACTGATATTTTCGATAACCGAGATGAGCTGTATCGAGTGGGTGTTGCCCATGGTATTAATTACTATGAAGTACCAACGCAATGGTCAACTTTGGAAGTGTTTCATGATCTACAATCTCGTCGTTATATCGCGATGGGCTTAGATAATGAAGCGAGTATGTATGACTTCTCTGCTGATTTACAAGATGTTGATTTTACGTCTTCAGCGTTACGTCGTGAAGGTCGAAGATAAATAAGTACTTAACTATAACGGCTGGCTAGTGCTAGCCGTTTTTGTTTCAAAGATTTCAAACGGTTAATTAATTTTCATTCCTCTTATTTTTAGCTAAACTAAAGGTAGAGGATATTTTGGTATCAATGGGCATTGCTTAGGGCCATTTTTTTCCTTAACATATCTAATTTGAGGCTTACCGCCTCTTCAGTCCAAATGAATGGAGCTAATATAGTTAATGATGCGTCTTCTCGTTATTTTACTCAGTTTTCTTACTATCCCTATTATTAATGCGCAACAGCTTGACGCAATAATTGCTCCACTAGCGAGTAAATCTCTCTTACTTGATATTACGACAATTAATCAGTCAAAATTAGTTGCTGTTGGTGAGCGTGGTCATATTCTATTTTCAACTGATGGTGTTCAATGGCAGCAATCACAAGTGCCTGTTCAAGTGACATTGACAGCAGTTTATTTTACCGATGAAGACAATGGTTGGGCGGTCGGTCATGACGCTACTATTTTATCGACAAAAGATGGTGGTATTTCTTGGAAAGTCCAGCAACATTTACCACATATGGAAAAACCTCTATTGGATGTGCTGTTTATGGACGCACAAAACGGTATTGCCATTGGCTCTTATGGTTTGTTTTATCGTACAAAAGACGGTGGAGAACACTGGGTAATTGAATATCATAATGAATTTCTTTACGCTGATGACCAAGCCTATTTAGCTGAATTAAAACTGCAGGATGAAGAAGCTTACTTAGATGAACAAAGCAGCATTTTACCACATTTTAATCGCGTAGTTGCCGACGGTCGTACTTTATATTTAGCCGGAGAAATTGGCCTAATTGCAAAAAGTAATGATTTTGGCGTGAGCTGGGAAAAACTTGATAATATATACCCTGGCTCATTTTACGATATAAAACGCACCCAGCAAGGAAACTTACTGGTTGTTGGCTTACGAGGTCATATCTTTCGAAGTTTACGCAATGGTACACCATGGCAAGAAAGTGAAAGCCATGTTACCGCGCTGTTAAGTGCTATCATACTCACTGATGATGAGCGCGTGTTTGTACTCGGTAATAATGGAGTATTATTAGAAAGTCGCGATGATGGTGGTTCGTTTACTAAACATCTTCAAAAAGATGGTAAACCACTTATTGCAGGGGTTTGGTATAAGAATAAAATTATTGCCGTCTCTGATGTTGGCATCAAAACCATTAACGTAACGAAGTAACTGTCATGAAACTTAATTCTATTATTAACGTTGTGGAAGCAACTCTTTTTCGTCGTCGTTTATCTGTATTGATATTCTTTGCTTTAACCAGCATGTTTTTGTTGTTTCAAGCAACACAAATTAAACTCGATGCCGCTTTCACTAAACACATTCCACTTAATCACAGTTATATGAAAACCTATCTAGAACATAGGGAAAATTTTGGTGGAGCAAATAACGTATTAATTTCAGTGTGTGATAGCAGCGAGGATATTTTTAATCCTGAGTTTTTTACGGCTTTAAAAGGCGTACATGACAAGCTGTTTTTTATCCCTGGCGTTGACAGAATTCAGGTTAAGTCTTTATTTTCACCCAGTACAAGATTTGTTGAAATTGTTGAAGATGGATTTGCTGGCGGGCCGGTAATTCCTGCAAACTTTCAACCTGATGAAGCGGGTTTAGCAATTGTAAAAGGCAATATAGAAAAAGCGGGCATTGTTGGCAGTATTGTTGCTGATGATTACAGCTGTTCTATGGTCAAAACTTCATTGATGGAGATTGATCCCAATACCGGTGAGAAACTAGACAGTATTGTGCTTGCCGGACAATTAGAAAATGAAATTCGTGGTGAGTTTGAAAAAGGCAAGATATCAGTACACATCATTGGATTTACCAAAATGGTAGGTGATGTTGCACAAGGGGCAAAAGGGGTTGTGACCTTCTTTGCCATTGCTATTGCTATTACGACCTTGATGGTATTCTGGTTTTGCCGATCGATTTCGTTAACCATATTACCTATTGCTTGTTCTTTAATTGCCGTTGTTTGGCAGTTAGGTATGTTATCAACACTTGGCTTTGGCCTAGATCCTATGTCGATATTGGTGCCATTTTTAGTTTTTGCTATTGGGGTTAGTCATGGTGTGCAAATGATTAACTCTGTCTCTAAACAGGTAAATATTGGCAAAACCAGCAAAGAAGCTGCGCAACTGAGTTTTCGTGTTCTTTTAGTACCTGGCGGCATTGCGTTACTTTCAGATACTGTTGGCTTTATGACCTTGTTGTCAATTGACATTGGTATTATTCGTGAACTCGCTATTACTGCATCACTTGGTGTTGCCATGATAATTTTAACTAACTTAATGTTATTACCACTGTTAGTTTCTTACATGAAGGTGCCAAAGAGTAAAGAAAGTGAGCAAGATAAATCATCTTCTGGGACTGATGGTATATGGCACTTTATGTCGACATTCGCTACACGCAAAGTGGCGATGGTTATCTTAGCGTTAACTGCTGTTCTTTATATTGTGGGTTACCAAAATGCACAAAACATGAAGATAGGTGAGTTACATGCAGGTGCACCGTCATTACACGAAGAATCGCGCTACAACCAAGATACCTTTTTAATTACTGATAAATACGCCATTAGTGTCGATTATATGTCAATTATTGTCGAAACTACTCCAGATGCATGTACTTACTATGACCATATGAACACTATCGATAGGTTTCAATGGCGCATGGAAAACGTTGCAGGTGTACAATCAGCTGTTAGTTTACCGTCCATCGCAAAAATAGTGAATTCGGGCTATAACGAAGGCAATCCGAAATGGCGTGTGCTTTCTCGTAATCCGCAAACCTTGGTACAATCAATCGCACGAGTACCATCGTCAAGTGGTTTACTCAATAGCGACTGTAGTGCAATGCCAGTCATTTTGTTTTTAGAAGATCATAAAGCTGAAACGATTAATCGTGTGGTTGATGCTGCCAAAATTGCTGCTATTGATTTTGGTAATGATAATTTAACCTTTAAACTCGCCTCTGGCCCTGTTGGGGTTATGGCGGCGACTAATGAAGCCGTAGAAGCTGCTCAAATCCCAATGATGCTTTATGTTTATGGTGCGGTTATTATTTTATGTTTACTAAGCTTTAGAAGTTTAAGGGCAACTATTGCTGTCGTTGTGCCACTTTACGTAGTGTCAACGCTCGCTCAATGGCTAATGACAGCGCTTGATATTGGTTTAACAGTATCAACACTACCAGTTATTGCATTAGGCGTCGGTATAGGCGTTGATTACGGCATTTATATCCTGTCTACCATGAGTGTTAAACTGAGAAATGGTGCTACCGTTCAAAGTGCTTATTTTGATGCACTTAAAGAGCGTGGTAGCGCGGTACTAATTACCGGTGTTACTTTAGCTATTGGTGTTTCAACTTGGTTTTTCTCTGATTTAAAATTCCAAGTTGATATGGGTATATTATTAACCTTTATGTTTTTAGTTAATATGATTGCCGCTGTACTGGTATTACCAGCTATAGCTGCATTTCTATGGCCAGAGCGAAAATAAAGTGTAATTAATTGATAATGTAGTTATGCATAAATAAACAAGAAAATGGCCGAAAGGTCATTTTCTATTTATAACTTATGAATAAACAATTGAAAGTTTTCATGTCTGTCACATAAATAAGCTATTTTTAAAGTAATGCATCTAAAATAGTGCTCGCAATCGCCCGAGTTTATCAATAAGATCAAGTTTATAGTCTATTCTCTTAAAAGACTCAAAATTTAGTAATTATTTCAAGCGTTTTATCCAAAAAGGAAAAAGGCATGGCGTTAGTAGACGGTTTACCTTCAGTGATACTTTCGAACGTAGCACAGTTAATACAAAAAAAAGTTCCAGCGGCAACAGCTCCCCTTGTCAATCAATTTGCTGAGTTGCTTTATAAAAATATTTCAACTTTAGATTTAGAACATAGAAATGACAGTGACATGTACGGTGCCACGCTAAGTCTTTGGAATACATTAAACGATCATCAAGATGATAAACCTGTGATTAAAGTGTTTAATCCACAGGTATCAAAAAATGGTTGGAAATCTAGCCACACCATTATCGAAATTATAGTTCGAGATATGCCATTTCTAGTCGATTCTGTGCGTATTGCCTTAAGTCGATTAAACCTAACCCCACATTTAATGCTTAATTCGCCAATAAAAATTGTTCGCGATAAAAGTAAAAAAATTACCAAACTTTCTTCTTCGGTTGATCAGACGTTCAAGTCAACGTCGGTTGAAACTGTATTTTTTATTGAAATTGATCGTCAAAATGACACTAAAGTGTTAACAAGTATCGCCAAAGAATTACATTCAGTAGTGAGTGACATTGCTGTAACAGTAAACGATTGGCAGCCAATGAAAGCACGTTTAAGTAGTGTTATTGAGGACGTGAAACAGGCGAATTTACCTTGTTCAAAAGCAGAACATAGCGACAGTATTAACTTTCTAGAATGGATATTAGCCGACAATTTCACCTTATTAGGTTATCGCGCGTACCATATTAAAACCTTAAAAGGTGATATGGCATTAGAGGCGGATGTTAAAACTAGCTTAGGCTTAATGAACCAATATGACGGCACCAAAGAGCGTCTTATGTCTGGTCTGAGCGAATCAGCACGCGAAATCGCCTTAGGTAAAAATTTACTAGTTTTAACGAAAACTAATGCTAAGTCACGTGTACATCGTCCGGCTCATCTTGATTATATTGGCATCAAGCGTTTCGACGATAAAGGTAATGTTATAGGCGAAGAGCGTTTTGTTGGTTTATTTGGTTCAGCTTATTACACGAATAGCGCTTTAGATTTACCCTTAATAAAATCTAAAGTGATCAGTGCTTGTAACGACTCAGGTTTCGCTCAAGGCACCCATGCTTACAAAGCGTTAATCAACATACTCGAAACTTACCCAAGAGATGAAATTTTACAAAGTTCACCTGCTGAATTATTGAAAAATGTTATGGGTATTTTCCAAATGCAAGAGCGTGATTATTCCGGTTTGTTTATGCGTCGTGATGCTTTCAACCGTTTTTACTCTTGTATGGTTTATGTACCACGTGAACGTTATAACACCGCGTTGCGTATTAACACTCAAAAACTGCTACAAGAAGCATTAGGTAGCAATGAAGAAGTAGAGTTTACCACTTACTTCTCAGAATCAGCACAAGCACGTACGCACTATATCGTTAGAGTTAATTCGACAAAAGCAGACATTAATGTGAAAGATATTGAAAAGAATTTAAATCATGCTGCACGCAGTTGGGATGATAATTTAGCCGATGCCTTAAACTCGCACAAAGGTGAAGCGAAAGGTAAAGCGTTAAGTAGAAAATATACCAGCTTTCCACAAGCTTACAAAGACGAAGTTTTACCTGGCACAGCCATCGTAGATATTGAAAAATTTGAAGCTTTATCTGACGATAACAAACTTGAAATGTTGTTTTATCAACCACAAGAGGAAGATGCCAATAGCCGCTTTGTGAAATTAAAGTTGTTCCACTCTGGCGAGCCCTTGCATTTGTCAGATGTTTTACCGATGTTAGAAAACTTTGGTTTACGCGTAATTGGTGAAAGTCCTTATGCAGTAAAAGCTGAAAGCGGTGAAGTTTATTGGATTTTAGATTTCTCAATGTTACTTACCGGCAAAGGTAAATTCAATTTAGAGATTGTTCAAAGCTTATTCCAAGACGCCTTTGCTAAAGTATGGGCTCGTAAGTTAGAAGACGATGGCTTTAACCGTTTAATTTTAGGCGCTGAATTGGGCGGTCGTGAAGTATCAATTGTACGTGCATATGCTAAATATGAACGTCAAATTGGTGGTACCTTTAGCCAGAGTTATATTGAAGATACTTTTGCTCGTTATCCAAGTATCGCTAAGTTATTGATTAAACTTTTTAAATTACGTTTTACCCCAACTAAAAAGTCAAATGAAAAAGCGATTGAGAAAGTACACACTAGCCTTGAGTCTTCTTTAGACAGTGTAGCTAGTTTAGATGATGACCGTATTATTCGTCGCTTTGTTGAGATGGTTAATGCCACTATTCGTACTAACTATTTTCAGCCGCACCCAGTTACCGGCGAAAAATCATACATTTCATTTAAAATATTACCTTCACAAATTTCTGATGTTCCACTACCTGTGCCAGCATTTGAAATTTTTGTTTATTCTCCTCAAGTTGAGGGCGTACATTTACGCGGCGGTAAAGTTGCCCGTGGTGGTTTGCGTTGGTCTGATCGTCGTGAAGATTTCCGCACGGAAGTTTTAGGTTTAGTAAAAGCCCAACAAGTTAAAAATACGGTTATTGTGCCGGTAGGTGCCAAAGGTGGCTTTGTTTGTAAGCAATTGCCTGACGGTGACAGAAATGAAATTTTTGAAGCCGGTAAAGAGTGTTACCGCACCTTTATTCGTGGTTTATTAGATATTACCGATAATATCATCGAAGGTGAAATTGTACCGCCAGTAAATGTTGTTCGTTTAGACGAAGATGACCCATATTTGGTGGTAGCTGCTGACAAAGGTACAGCAACTTTCTCTGATGTCGCGAATGCTATTTCTGAAGAATATAATTTTTGGATGGGCGATGCCTTTGCTTCAGGTGGCAGTGTAGGTTACGACCACAAAGCTATGGGTATTACCGCGAAAGGCGCCTGGGAGTCTGTGAAACGTCATTTCCGTGAAATGGATGTCGACTGTCAGTCAACCGATTTTACCTGTATTGCTATCGGTGACATGGCGGGTGATGTTTTTGGTAATGGTATGTTGCTTTCAAAGCATATCCGTTTGCAGGCTGCGTTTAATCACATGCATATTTTCATTGACCCAAATCCAGATGCTGCTAGTTCATATATAGAACGTGAACGATTATTTAATTTACCTGGCTGTACTTGGGAAGATTACAATAAAGAGCTAATTTCTGAAGGCGGAGCAATATTTAGTCGCCATTCAAAATCTATTAAATTAACCCCGCAAATCAAAAAAATGCTTGGCACGCAAAAACAAAACATGTCGCCAATCGATTTGATGCAATCCATATTGAAAATGCAGGTTGATTTATTGTGGAACGGCGGTATTGGTACCTATGTTAAAGGCTCTAAAGAAACACATCTAGAAGTAGGTGATAGAGCAAATGATGCATTACGTATTAATGGTGCTGACCTAAATGCCAAAATAGTGGGCGAAGGCGGTAACTTAGGTTTAACTCAATTGGGTCGCATAGAATTTGGTGCCAAAGGTGGTCGAATTAATACTGATGCGGTTGATAATGCCGGTGGTGTTGATTGTTCAGATAACGAAGTTAACATCAAAATTTTATTAAATGGTTTAGTACAAAACGGTGATTTAACCGTTAAGCAGCGTAATAAAATTCTTTATGATATGACAGACGAAGTAGGTGATATCGTAATTGATGATTGTTATCGTCAAACTCACTCATTGTCTATCACAGAATTACGTGGTGGCGGTCAGTTAAAAGAACAATCTCAATTTATTACTGAATTAGAGCGTTCAGGCAAATTAGATAGAGCCCTAGAGTTTATTCCAAGTGATGAAGACATTGCTGAACGTTTAGCTTTAGGTAAAGGTTTAACACGTCCTGAGCTTTCTGTGTTACTTGCTTATAGCAAAATGGTACTAAAAGAAGAGCTTGTTTGCCCTGAAATTTCAGATAACGAATTTCATCAAAGCTTACTTATTAAAGCGTTTCCAAAACTGCTACAAGATAATTACAGTGCTCAAATGCAAGATCATCCACTGCGAGCAGAAATTATAGCAACGCAATTAGCTAATAATATTGGTAATGATATGGGCTTTAACTTTGTCCATCGCATGAAAGCAGAAACGGGTGCAACAACATCAGAAATTGCTAATTGCTATACCATGGCGTGTGCCGTATTTGAATTGTCTGATATTTGGAAAAAAATCAGCGATTTGGATAATATGATTTCTACCTCGATCCAAACAGAAATGCTATTTCAGTTACGAAGAACTGTTCGTCGCGCTACGCGTTGGTTCCTACGTCATCGTAATAAATCGTTTAATATTGCTCAATCAATTGAATTTTATCATGCAACATTTGTAGCGCTTTCAAGCAACATTACAAGTTATATGGTTGAAAAAGAAGCGGCGCAAATTAAACGTGTGGAAAATGATTTAATTAAAGCAGGGGTGCCTGAGCAGATAGCGTTAAGAATTTCTTTACTGAGCACCTTGTTCTCAGTCATGGATCTTGCAGAAATTTCAAAATCTGAAGCTGTGCCTACTGAACTAGCAACCGATCTTTATTTTAAATTGGGTGCGAGATTAGATCTTCATTGGTTCCTAGATCAAATTACTTCTCAGCCGGTTTCTAATCACTGGCAAGCGCTTGCAAGAGCATCATTCAGAGAAGAACTCGATTGGCAACAACGTTCATTAACTTCGGTGATCTTACGGGGTAATCAAAACTCTACTGACGTTGATGAAATGTTGAATAATTGGTTTAACGATAGTGCCCAACCACTTGAGCGTTGGCAGCATATTTTGGCAGACTTTAGAATTGGCAAAACGCATGAGTTTGCCAAATTCTCGGTAGCCTTACGAGAATTGATGTTGTTAAGTTTGCACTGCGACCCAGTGAAATAAGTGTTAAGATCCCCGCCAAGAGCGGGGATTTTTTTGTCATCAAGTTTATGCTTATGAATCAATTGAAAGTATAAGCAGTTAGTTAATTAAAGAGGTGTTATGTTTTACTCAGCTATTCGTAAGGTGTTTTTTAAATTCGATCCAGAAGCAATTCATGAGTTGACGATTAAAGGTTTTAAAGCAACTGGCGCTACTCCGTTTAATATGCTTTATAAGCAAACTGTACCGAATAAACCTGTAGAAATTATGGGTATAAAATTTCCTAATCCAGTGGGTTTAGCTGCAGGACTAGATAAAAATGGTGAGTGCATTAAAGCCTTTGAAGCCCTAGGCTTTGGCTTCATTGAAGTAGGTACAGTAACACCAAAACCTCAGCCAGGTAATGACAAACCCAGAATCTTTAGGTTACCGGAAGCTAACGCTATTATTAACCGCATGGGTTTTAATAATAAAGGTGTTGATTATCTCGTAGATCAAGTAATAAAAGCTAAGTACAGCGGCGTTTTGGGCATAAACATAGGTAAAAATAAAGATACGCCAGATGAAAATGCAAAAGATGATTATATTCATTGCATGCGAAAGGTTTATGACTACGCCACTTATATTACGGTAAATATATCATCACCTAACACACCTGGTTTGCGCTCATTACAATATGGCGACGCGCTAGATGAATTGTTATCAGCATTAAAAACTGAACAAACAGCATTAGCAGAGAAACACGGCAAGTACGTACCTGTTGCGGTAAAAATAGCCCCAGATTTAAACCCAGAAGAAGTAAAGTCTATTGCAGAATGTTTAATTGCCAATAATATTGACGGTGTTATTGCCACTAATACCACTTTAGCCCGCGATAAGGTGTCACATTTACCCTTTGGTAATGAACAGGGTGGATTAAGTGGCGCACCGGTTAAAGATAAAAGTACCGAAGTTATCAAATTACTTGCCATCGCGCTTGATAATAAACTACCTATTATTGGTGTCGGTGGTATTGCTTCAGGTGCTGATGCCCAAGAAAAAATAGATGCAGGTGCAAAGCTAATACAAGTTTATACTGGTTTTATTTACCAAGGTCCGCAATTGATTAAAGAAATTGTTCAAACACTAAAATAAATCCGTAGTGAGTTATTTGCGGCTTAATAACTGTGAGAGATAAAAAAGGTCATCAACTATATCAGTTGATGACCTTTTTATTATTGATGGATATAATTATTAATAACCAATGAAAGCTGAATAGCCGATTAAGACTTGCTAGCTAATATAGCTTCTAAACGCTCCATTCGTTCTAGTAGTAACTGTAAGCTGGTATCAAATTCGTTGACCGTAGTCGCGGTAAACATTTGCTGTTTATCACGGCTTTTAGCATTGGCATCTAAAGTATTGAACTGAGACGATAATTTTTTTAGTTCGTCTTTTAAGCTGCTGGCCGCAATCATTTGTTCAGAAATAGCGTTTATTGAAAACTCTGTCGCGGTAATCTTATCTTTTAAATCACTAAGTGTGTCAGTATTTTTATCCTGCTGTTGCACCATTTTCATACTTTGTGAGTTTAATTCTTTAATTTCTTTTTGATTTTTTCGCCAAGCTGATGCCCATAGTTTATCCATTTCAGATAAGAGTAATTCTGTTTTCTCGCTTATGGACTCTAATTTAATCTTTAAAGCTATTGTAGACTCTCCCATTTCTTCACCGGTAGCTGAGAGCTGGTTTTCTAGCAGTTGAATCCGCCCTGAACTCGATTCTAGTAGCTGTTCTACGTTAAGATGTTGTTGATAAAAATACCAACCCGAGCCAGCTAGAGCGACGTAAGGCATCAACATGAATAATGTTTGCGCCAAAGTAGATGACTTATTATCCTTAGCCGTTATCCGAGAATTATCGGATTTTTTTACTTTAGGAGCGGGATCACGAGCTACCTTAACTTGATCTTGATCGATAGCAATTGTTGGAAATTCTGGTTCTACACGATTTGACAAGAGAGCATCCTACTAACAATGGCTATAACACCAATTGAATTAATGAATTTATTATTTGGAATAATACCAAGTTGATTAATTATCCGCTTATTTTTAATGCTAATAAATAAAAATTACAAGATAATAAAATTTAAAAAGCGAATAATTACTTACTAAATTATATGCTTTGTATTTATCGATTTATCATCATGAAAAAGTAGCACATCTAACTAATCTCATTGGTATCATAGCAAGTTGCGAAGAACTTTATAATATTTAGTATATTTGTACAAAAAAACCGGCATATTAGCCGGTTTTTCATCTTGAAGTATAAGGTGTCTTAATTAGTCAGTATTAGTAACTATCATTATGAACACTTTGCACTGCTCGACCAGAAGGATCCGCCATGTTAGCGAAACTTTCATCCCAGGCTAACGCTTCTGGTGTACTACAAGCTACTGACTTACCGCCAGGAACACATTCTGCCGCAGATGCGAGAGGAAAGTGCTCTTCGAAAATAGTACGGTAGAAGTAAGCTTCTTTAGTGTCGGGTGTATTAACTGGAAACTTAAATTCAGCGCTTGCTAGTTGTTGGTCGCTTACTTGAGCTTCAACATGCTGTTTTAAACCGTCAATCCATGAGTAACCAACCCCATCAGAAAACTGCTCTTTTTGACGCCATAAAATTTCTTTTGGTAAGTAACCTTCAAAAGATGAACGTAAAATAGCTTTTTCCATTTTACCGTTGCCACACATTTTGTCTTCAGGATTAATGCGCATGGCAACATCCATAAAGTTTTTATCCAAGAAGGGTACTCGTGCTTCAATACCCCATGCTGACATAGATTTGTTAGCACGCAGGCAATCAAACATGTGTAATTTATCAAGTTTGCGTAATAACTCGTTATGAAACTCTTCAGCATTTGGTGCTTTGTGGAAATATAAATAACCACCGAATATTTCATCAGCACCTTCACCAGAAAGTACCATTTTAATACCCATGGCTTTTATTTTTCTTGCCATTAAATACATAGGCGTAGAGGCACGAATAGTGGTTACATCGTAAGTTTCTAGGTGATATATCACTTCTTTGAGTGCATCGATGCCTTCTTGCTCGGTGAATATAACACTGTGATGAATTGTACCTATGCTGTCGGCAACTGTTTTTGCTGCAATTAAATCTGGCGAGCCCGCTAAGCCACAGGCAAAAGAATGCACTTTAGGCCACCATGCTTCAGACAAGTCGTTTTCTTCGATTCGCCTAGCGGCAAATTTTTGCGTAATAGCAGAGATTAACGAAGAGTCTAAACCGCCCGACAGTAATACGCCGTAGGGAACATCAGTCATTAAATGGCTTTTAACTGAATCTTCTAATGCTTCGCGTATTTTTTCTTTACTGGTATTGTTATCTTTTATTGCCGAGTACTTTTGCCAGTTGCGTTGGTAATATTTTTCAACTTTACCAACTCTGCTATCTAAAATATGACCAGGAGGAAACTCTGCTACCGTTTTACAAATAGGCATTAACGCTTTCATTTCTGAGGCTACATAAAAGTTACCTTCAGCGTCATAACCAGTGTAAAGTGGAATAATGCCCATGTGATCACGAGCAATTAAATAGCTATTGTCTACCTCGTTGTATAAACAAAAGGCGAACATGCCTTGGAGTTTATCGACAAAATCGCTACCAAATTTTTCAAACATTGGAATGATAATTTCACAATCAGAAGCGGTTTGAAAAGCATAATCAGGTGTATGCTGGTTGGCCAAAACTTTATGGTTATAAATTTCACCATTAACAGCTAAAACCTTTGTTTTGTCTGTATTATATAATGGTTGAGCGCCATTTTCAGTATCGACAATCGACAAACGTTCATGAACTAAAATTGCATGGTCGTTGTTGTAGATACCAGACCAATCTGGACCACGATGACGAAGTAAGCGAGAATATTCTAAAGCTTTAGGACGAAGTGCGTCTGCACCCGTTTTAATATCTAATATACAAAATATCGAACACATTGAAGTGCTACCCCTTTATATTTATTAATGACAAATTATGTGGTTAATACGCTTCAGTATGTTTACTGAAATGTACGATGCGGTAATATCTCGAGATAAGCATGATAATGTTTACAGAAAATATATCGCTCAGCAGTAATGCTGTTGTGACACTTTGACAGTATTTGATAATAAATCAATAGTATTTTTACTCTAATTTGATAAATGCGCATAATCACAGTTTTAAGTGCGATAATAATCGCTAGTTTTAAAAAAACAGATACATTAGTATATCAATGAATGAAAATACTATATCAATGATAAGAAAAGAAAAAGTTTGTTGTTTGAATTAAACTTAATCATAAGTAAGAGCTATCAATGTTAAAAATTGTAAATAAAATAAAAATAAAGACTTGTGTCGTCGCAATATCACTCGGCTTAAGTTTATGCGCGAATAGTGCCGTAATTAACCACGTTGAATTAACTGTTGAAGAATTGCGTATTGATAAAGCACTTAAATCATTGCCAAATGTTGCGTTTAGATTATCAGCACGTGTTGATGATTTTGCTAGTCAGCTAAATAAAGCGACTAACTATACGGTATTAACCCAATTAGTTATTCGACATGGCAAAGGCTTATGGTTAGATCAGAAAAAATCATTTAATCAATTGAATGACTTTGACGACAGACCTTTGTATTGGGCGCGCTTACAAATGAGCAAAGCGTTGCGCACTGCAAAAGCGTTTGGCGAATTATTTCCTAATCAGCAACGTAAATTGTTATGGACCTTTGAGTTGTTATCGCGTGGTCAAAAGGATGTAAAGTTTGATAAAAAAGCAGATAAAAAAATATTACTGACAGGTTTTGATCCCTTTTTTCTTGACCGTCATATCGACCAAAGTAACCCTTCAGGGGTTGTGGCACTATCTTTGGATGATTTAGTGGTAAGCATTGAAGGGCAGACCGCCGAAATTGAGGTGTTGATTGTACCCGTGCGATTTGCCGATTTTGATCAAGGCATGATTGAAGAGTTATTAGCTCCTTATATCCAAAATAAATCGGTTGATATGGTACTAACTATCAGTATGGGAAGAGAAAACTTCGATTTAGAACGTTTTCCTGCATTAAGACGCAGTGCTAATGCCCCTGATAATCTTAATGTGTTAACCGGCGCGACGAAAAATAATCCAATAGTGCCTAAGTTAAATAACTCTGCGTTGCAAGGGCCTGAATTTGTTGAGTTTAGCTTACCTATATCATCAATGTTAAAGGGGGCAGGAAAATATCAGGTTAACGATAATCGAACAATATCGACTTTATCTGGTGGTACATTCAATGGCAAAGCACTTTCCGATATAGTAAAACAAACTTCGGTAAGCGGATCTGGTGGTGGATATCTTTCAAACGAGATCTCATATCGCAGCATATTATTGCGAGACCAATATAATTTAACGTTACCGGTAGGCCATATTCATACTCCGAAAATTAAAGCCTTTGACCAACAAGCGCTCATGAATATTGTTAATCAAGCGAAAAGTATTATTACCCAAGGTGTTGCAGATTTATAACGATTGACTTTATAAGCTTTAACAATAAAAGAACCCGTTAAAAACAGAGTCGAAAAGCTCACCAATGCTTTATTTCAACACAAAAAAACGCTAACTAAGTTAGCGTTTTTTATGTCCTACTTTGTTACTAATAATGGCTAGTTAAAGCTTGTAAACTCATGGTTTTCAGCTAAATATGCTTACTGTCATCATAATAATATTAGTAATAGCGTGCTAAATATTATTAGTGACATCAACCGATAGTTTTAACATTTGTCCTGGTTGTAAGTATTTATTACGATTCAGACTATTCCAAAGTTCTATATCTTTAATCTTCACATTAAACTTGTCGGCTATACGGGCAAAAGAATCACCTTTTCGTACACGATAATGAATGTTGCGCATTATCGCTTTCTCGCTTGGAGTCATGGTATTTAAAGTAAGTTTCTTAACCGCTGTTTTTTGCCAAATAACCAGTTTTTGACCGGGTTTAATGGTGTCTCTAGGCGCCATGGCGTTCCATTTTGCAATGCTACGAGTAGAAACATTGTAAGCGCGACTGATGTCCCATAAGGTGTCGCCAGATTTAACAATATGAATACGTTTTTCACCCGCCAGTACTTTACTTTGTGTTTTGGCTAAACGTTGGTTTTGTGACAGTAGATAACTGTCTAATGACGCAGTAGCAACAGGAATTAATAAAAATTTACCTGCTCTTATCTGACCACCTTTAATGTTATTAACTTGTTCTATTAACGCTATTTCAGTATTAAATTTTTGCGCTATTTCACCTAAATTATCACCGTTTTTAATTTTGTAGCGTTGCCAAGCTAAACGATCTTTTTTGCTTAATTTTGCAAGACCTTGTTTAAATGTATCTATTTTATGGTTGGGCAGTAATAAATAGTGTGGGCCGTCTGGATCGGTCGCCCAACGATTAAACCCTGGGTTGAGCCGCTGTAACTCGATTAAGCTCAAGTCTGCCAATTGCGCTGCTTTTGCTAAATCAAGTTGTGAACCAATATCGACTTGACTGATCACCGAGCTATTTTCAATTTCGTGCAATTTAATTTTAAACTCATCGCTACGTCTAACTATGTCAGCTAACGCTAATAATTTAGGCACATAAGCACGGGTTTCTTTCGGTAAATCTAAAGACCAAAAGTCGGTAGGTAGATTTTTCTTTTTATTACTTCTAACCGCACGTCTTACTCGTCCTTCACCTGAATTGTAAGCAGCAAGTGCTAGCATCCAATCTCCATCGAAAAACTTGTTTAAGTATTTTAAATACTTAATAGCACCTTCAGTTGAGGCAACAATGTCACGACGTCCGTCGTACCACCAATTTTGCTTCATCCCAAAGCGTTTTCCTGTGCCGGGGACAAATTGCCACATACCTGAAGCGCGACCATGTGAGTAAGCAAAGGGATCAAAAGCGCTTTCAACAATGGGTAATAAGGCAATTTCAACTGGCATATCGGCAGCTTCTAGAGCTTCAACGATATAAAACAAAAAGGGCTCTGCACGTTTCGCTACGCGGTCTAGGTAGGTAGGGTGCTTAACAAACCAATTACGTTGGCTAGTAACACGAGGGTTATCTGGTATTGAAAACTCGAGGTTGCTACGAATTCGTTGCCAAACATCATTCGACAAGTAACTTTCTTGTTCGTCATTGCCCAAATCTATATTACCGTCGGCAATGGGATGAATAACGTCAATAGCTTCATCAACTAGTAACGCTTGGTTAATTTCTGTCGCTGATGCTACATCGATAAGTGTTTGAGTGTCTGAGTGTATTTCGAGATTATTCGACTCAGTTTGATTTAATATTGATTGGCAACCAGACAACAGGAGAATGGTTGCTATAGATAATGTTATATACTTCATGCAATGTCTATTTAAGTTCACTTAGCGTCAGTGTCACTTATTTAGGGCTGTTATTCAAGATTTGCGAAATTAAAAGCGACTTAGAAATTGTCTTTCCAAGCACGAATAATAGTAAAAGCTTTTAATTTATCATTTACAGTATCTTCACTATACTCACCAGCGCTTGTCATCAAACTAGCCTCATGGCAGCGTATAAACGGATTGATTTTCTTTTCAAGCATAATTGATGTTGGAATAGTCGCTATCCCTTGTTCGCGCTTTTGTAACACTTGATTATAATAATGAACTAACTCTGTATTACAGGGTTCAACAGTGAGGGCGAAGTTAAGGTTAGCTTGAGTGTATTCATGTGCGCAATATACGCGGGTGCACTCAGGTAATGCGCTAAGCTTTTCTAGTGATGATAGCATCTGGCTTGGGGTACCTTCGAAAAGTCTACCACAACCGCCTGAAAATAGAGTGTCGCCACAAAATAAGTTGTCTTGTGCTAAATAGGCAATATGGCCGCTAGTGTGACCAGGAAGATCAATAATAGAAAATTCCAAGTCTAAATCAGACAATTTTACGGTATGGCTGTCATTTAGCGCAACGTCACAATGAGGAATGTTTTCACTTTCAGGGCCATAAATAGTCAACGGCCATTGCTTGTTTTTGCAGTACTCGACGAGTTTGTTTATGCCACCAATATGATCTGCATGATGATGAGTGATCAAAATACTTGATAACTGCATTTGTTCTTGCTCAATAAACTCAATGCAAACATTGGCGTCACCTGGGTCAACTAGGGCCATCTTTTGACCTAAGTTCGACGAAATTGCCCATATATAATTATCTGAAAAGGCCTTTATCATGGAAACTTTCATATTAGTTGTGCTTTGACTTTGCAGCATGTGCGGCTCCTGAGTATACTGAAGCTATGATTATACTCATTTTTTCTTTCGTTTAATATAATGAAACCAGCACTCGCGTTTAGGCACCCTGATTATCCAAAATCTTGGCAGCATTTACCTAATGGTGACCTGATAGTTACCAATATAAATCAAGCACTAGCCGCTTGGTGGCCAAAATTCTTTGGTTATCATATGCTTAAAATTGGTGCTTTAAGTGGTGAAATCGATTGTGCAGACAGTCCAATTAAACATCAACTAACCTTAACCAATGAGCTTAAAAGCGCTGATATTGTCGCTGAAATTGATGACTTACCCTTATTGGAACACAGTGTAGATGTTTGTGTGTTAGCGCATGCTTTGGAGTTTTCTTTAGATCCTCACCATGTTGTTCGCGAGGCTAACCGTGTGTTAATTCCAAACGGATATTTAGTGATCACAGGTTTTAATCCCTTTAGTTTAGTAGGCTTTAATCAATTTATACCATACAGGCGCAACCAAACTCCTTGGAATGAAAGATTATTCTCACCTATGCGAGTTAAAGATTGGCTGCATTTGATGGGCTTTGAAATTCAACTAGATAAACGTTTATTGCATTCGTCGTTAGCAGGGCAATTAACTCAGGGAGCTTTTAGTTACCATTGGCATAATATAGCGGCACGCTATTTCCCAAGTTTAGGCTCTGTTTATGTGATTGTTGCGAAAAAGCGGGTATTGCCGCTAACGCCAATTAAAGCAAAGTGGCAACTTAGGCCACGTTTTGAACCGGTAAAAGTACCTACGATGAATTCATCAAACAAAACAATCAAAAAATTAAACAAGTAATTGTAAAATATAACAACTAGATATTTAAGGTCAGAATTAACCAATGCAACTTCATGAATTCGAAAAATATTTAAACACCTTATTAAAGCCAGAACAAATTAAAGATTTTTGTCCGAATGGCTTACAAATTCAAGGGCGAGATAAGGTTCGCAAAGTAATCACGGGTGTAACAGCAACACAAGCCTTAATTGAACAAGCAATTGCGGAAAAAGCCGATGCGTTAGTTGTACATCATGGTTTTTTTTGGAAAAATGAAAGTTATGTGATCAGAGGCATGAAACATAAGCGCATTAAAGCTTTACTGGCAAATGATATCAGCTTATTTGCTTATCATTTACCTTTAGATATTCATCCTACCTTAGGTAATAACGCACAATTAGCCAAGTTATTTTCGATCGATAAAGTTGCGCCATTAGAAGTAGGCAATGCATTAAGTGTGGCTGTTCGTGGTGAGTTTAGTACTGAACTTAGCCCACAAACGCTTGAGCAACGCATTAGTGAAAAACTCAATCGACCTTGCTTACACATAGCACCGCCATCAAATAAAGTGATTAAAACCGTTGCTTGGTGCAGTGGTGGTGGTCAAAGCTATATTGAATTAGCGGCTGAGCAGGGCATCGATGCTTTTATCAGTGGTGAAGTTTCTGAGCAAACCACTCATGTTGCACGAGAAATGGACATTCATTTTTATTGCGCTGGTCATCATGCCACCGAGCGCTATGGTGCTAAAGCATTAGCAGAACATTTTAATCAACACTTGCCAATAGAAGCTAAGTTTATTGATATTGATAACCCAGCATAAGTTCAGGATTAGCATAATAAGTAAGTAGTTAAATATACCGTTTGCTAAATAATGCTTACTTATTATGATTGTGTTTTTTTACTTAGCTATCAGTACATTATGTGAATTTTAAGCTTTAGCTAAATGGTTTAATAAGCCGTTAGCTTTTAATCCATTGCACTATGCGTCCAAGGGTTTCATGCCAAGCACTGGTAGTTTGTTGCAGTTTTTTTGCACTCGGTAAGTAATACTGCCATGGCGTTAGATCATTTTTCTTCACCCATGGGCTTGCCGGTGCAGGTATCGCATTTACACCATATTTTTCAAAGTAAGCCATGGCTCTAGGTAAATGATTAGCACTAGTGACTAACACGACATTTCTGTTTATCACTCGCGGCGCAATAAGCTGTGCCTCTTCTTCAGTATCTTGTGGAAAATTCTCTGTAATAATTCTATTTGCTGGAACCCCTAACAATACAGCAGCTTGCTTAACTTTTTCAGCGTTTGAACTGACATCACCACCGGAAAAACCTGAGGTTATTATTTGTGCCTCTGGATGTAACCGATATATACGAATCGCTTCAACCAATCTTGATAGTGAACTAGAATTTAACTGACTAGTTACTGGCAAACCCTCAACTGTTGTATGGTAACCACCTAAAATAATAATATAGTCAACCGGTTTACTGCTTCGGGTGAAAGCCGGATAATTATCTTCCAATGGCGCCATAATACTATCTGATAAAGGCGGAAAGGCACTGAAAAACAATAAAGCGGTAGCCGTTAATAGCGCCGAAAAACTAAGCTTTGGTTTTAAACGATAAAAAATAATGGCGGTAATTAACAGTATGATGATAATGCTAAGTGGCATTATCAATAGGCTGATGATTTTTTTCAGTAAAAATAAGTCCATATTAAACATTCCAAATAGGTGAATTATTTCAAGTTTTCAAGCTATTAAAGCATAACAATTAAGTAACGTTATAGCAGTAGCTACTTTTATTGAAATTAATTTATTTGGACGTCTAAAAGTCTGTTGATATTTCATATTAGATAGGGTCTAATAACTGCGCTGAAAATTGGAATTTTTACTCCATTTTTATAATGATGTTATCAATAATAAAATATTGAGGTAATGTTTTAATTTTCGCACCAGAAGAGGCGCAATTGCCAGGTAAGTAGCATGAGGACCCAATCCTATGACTGTTACTGATGGGGACAATTGCCGAGAATATTGATATGGGGGCATATCATGTTCGGTTACTAAGGCTGAATCCTTAGGGCTGTCACCGCTAAAAAATTACATGTTTTTAGCATAGGGTGGAGAGCTTCTGGCTGAATAGTACCGCCTGAATAACGGGTTTCTTAACCTCATTCGCTCTACGCTCAGTCACGCTCTTCCTGTTAGTTATTTGCCTGTTTAATTTGCTGTTTTTTATGAAATACCTATAGCAGTGCAGGCGTTTAGGAAGAATTTTTATGTTAACATCTTATCTTACAAGCCATTTTCGCAATAGCGTTGGCACATATTTGTCTAAATATTCATGTCGCTATAGACCTGGGTTTTTAATCATCCAAGCTCGAAATTATGGAGAATTTGCATGTCTGTAGTCGTTAGTCATGTCAGTGCTGATAACATTACCGTTGCAAAGTTTGGCGGCACCAGTGTTGCTGATTATCAAGCCATGCTTCGTTGCGCTGATATTATTAAAAAAAATAGCACTAATCGTTTAGTGGTGGTTTCAGCAAGTGCTGGTGTAACTAATCATTTAGTGCGTTTAAGCCAAGCTGATGTATCACAAAGTGAACGAGAACAAATTATTACTAATATCGCCGATATTCAATTTGCGATAACTAAAAACTTTACCAATCAAGAAAATATTAATAACGTAATATTAGCGTTATTAGCATCTTTACGTTGCTTTGCTGATGAACAAGCCAAGCAACACACTACGAAAAACAGTGATGAAATTTTAAGTTTTGGTGAACAGTTGAGTTCCCATATTTTTGCTCAAGTATTACAAACTGTTGGTGTTAATGGCCATTATTTTGATGTTCGCCAAGTCATGAAAACTGATGATTTGTACGGCAAAGCCCAAGTTGATTTAGCGCAATTAGCCGCGAATGCTATAACATTACTGTTACCTTTACTTAATGAACAAGTTATTGTTACACAAGGTTTTATCGGTAGCGATCAACAAGGAAACACGACAACACTTGGTCGAGGTGGTTCTGATTACAGTGCGGCATTGTTAGCTGAGGCTATTGAAGCGAGCAATTTAAGTATTTGGACTGATGTGGTTGGCATTTTTACTACCGATCCTCGCATTACAGATCAAGCGCGCTCTATTAACGAAATAAGTTTTGGTGAGGCGGCTGAAATGGCAACATTTGGCGCTAAAATACTTCATCCTGCAACACTTATTCCTGCTATGAGGCAAGATATTCCTGTTTTTGTCGGTTCAAGTAAAGAGCCTGATGCCGGCGGCACGAGAATACAGCGTCAAGTTGACTCTAACCCTACTTATCGATCAATTGCACTACGTCGAGAACAAACCCTAGTGACGGTAAAAAGTCCTGAAATGCTGCATGCCAGTGGCTTTTTAGCGAAAGTTTTTACCGTATTAGCTAAACACCAATTAAGTGTTGATTTAATTACCACTAGTGAAATTAGTGTCGCGCTAACCTTTGATAATCCGCATGGCTCAACCCAAGCGTTGTTAACTAAAGCGGTAGTAGAAGAGTTAGAACAACTTTGTGAAGTTAGTGTTGAACATGGTTTGAGTTTAATTGCGGTGATCGGTAATAAAATTCATGGCACTAAAGGTGTTGGTAGTAGTATTTTTGACAAAGTAAATGATTTTAATATTCGCATGATTTGTCACGGTGCCAGTAACCATAACCTTTGCTTTTTAGTTCCAGAAGCAGATGCTAACCAAGTAGTTGAGCGATTGCATGATACTTTGTTTTCTAGCTAAGCTCGAAGCTAACTGAAATGCTGTTAAAGTTTAAAAGTTTATAGAGATATGTAAACAGGTAAATCGAGATAATAAAAAGGGACATCTAATTGTCCCTTTTTGCTTTTAAAATTTACTTAACTAGATTGAGTAGCAAGCTTTACTCATATGCTAATGGGTCAATTACATTATTGTCAGCAAAAGCTTCTAGGCGTTCTTGGCATGCACCACATTTACCACAGGCCTTTTCGCGGCCATTGTAACAAGTCCAAGTATCATCGTAACGTAAACCCATATTTAAACCATCAGTTAAAATATCTGATTTACTGTTAGTTAAATACGGGCTAAAAATTTCAACTGCTTCATAGTTGGCAATTTTGCATACATCATTCATCTTCATCACAAATTCAGGTCGGCAATCAGGGTAAATTGCATGGTCACCAGAATGTGCACCATAATAAACTTGTGAAGCTTTTACCGATACAGCGTAACCCACAGCCAATGACAGCAAAATCATATTACGATTAGGTACTACCGTTGATTTCATACTTTCAGCTTCGTAATGACCTTCAGGGATTTCAATGTCATCAGTTAAAGAGGAACCCGCTAATAACTGGTTAATTGCCGAAATATCAATAACTTTATGAGCAACACCCAATTGCTGGCAAACTTTACTGGCACTGGCAACTTCTTTCACGTGTTTTTGGCCATAATCAAAAGTTAATGCATAGACTTCTTTGCCGTCTTTTAATGCACGGTGAAGTACAGTGAATGAATCCATGCCACCGGAAAAAATTACTACGACTTTATTACTCATATTTGCAGGTCTCTTGAGGTATAATAAAAACTTGCGCATTCTACTCGAAATTATCTAAGCATTAAAGTAATGACCACACGTTATAAAATAAATGAATTGTTTGAAACTCTGCAAGGCGAAGGCTCTTTTACCGGCCAACCGTCGATTTTTCTTCGTTTACAAGGTTGTCCTGTAGGTTGTTCTTGGTGCGATACCAAGCATACATGGGACATTCACCCTGAATTAGAGATCCCTAGCAAAACACTACTAGATAAGTCGGAAGAGACCGAACAATGGTCGAATTTATCTTTAGATGATATAGCTGCAATATTTAGTCAGCAGGGCTATAAAGCTAAACATATAGTGATCACCGGCGGCGAACCCTGCATGGTAGATTTAACCGAGTTGTGTTTATATTTTGAAGCACAAGGTTATAGCTGTCAGGTTGAAACTTCGGGTACCTTTGAAATTAGAGTATCTGAGCAATGTTGGGTGACGGTTTCACCCAAAGTTAATATGCGTGGCGGTTACGAAATTTTAGCCAGTGCCATGCAACGGGCCAATGAAATAAAGCATCCGGTGGCAACTGAGCAACATATTGACGACTTAAAAGCATTATTGGCCGAGCATAAAGTAGCAGACAAACAAATTTACTTACAACCGATCAGCCAAAAGCAACGCGCTACCGAGCTTGCTATTGCCACGTGTATTGAAAATAACTGGCGCTTGTCGGTGCAAGTTCACAAATACATTGGCATTGAATAGCACCTATCAAAGTAGCATAGTAGAGTACATAAATTTAATACTCTAACGTTCACTTTAGTGGTAAAAGTTATTTTGTTATTGGCAGTGAAATAATAACTTCAACGCCTTGTTGATTTTTTTTATTTACTGCCTTTATCGTACCGCTATGAAATTGACATATCAATCGCGCTATATACAAGCCTAAGCCCAAATGTGGCTGTTCATTATTGTGTTTCTTCCTGATGGATACCATAGAGTCAAATAGCTGTTCACTCATCTCTTTAGGTAGTAATTCACCGTTGTTGCTAATAACTAACGTGACCAGGTGATTAGATTTTTCAACGCTGACTACAATATTTTCATCATCAGAAAACTCAACTGCATTGGCGATAACTTTATCTAATAGCTGCGCGATATGCTCTGGAGAACCTAAAACTTGAACCTTTCCTATGGCTAATTCGCTAAACGAAAAGTTAATTTTTGGATAGATCAGACGATAACCTTGCATGCAACCGTTGAACACTTGACCCAAGTCGAACAAAGCTTTCTCGGTGTTCTCTAACATTTGCTCAATGCGAGTTGCTTCATTCATATTGGTTAAAATTAAGCTTAAGCGTTCAATACCATGTTGAGCACGAACTAAGTAGGGATTTTCAACCGATGAATTTGGTACGTTATCATCATTTTCTTGCTGAGTTGTATTGGTACTTTGCTGCTGCATGGCTAAGGTTTCTAACGATGTACGCACGACAGCAATTGGCGTGCGCAATTCATGTGATAAACGAGAAGACATATTTTCTAAATAGTGATTATATTGCCCAAGACGGTTAACGGCGGTTGAGAAACTACGTGATAAATCGCCAATTTCGTCATTGGTAGTCGAGGTATCAACATTACCGTTAATGCGCCCGTGTTCGTCAATAGCCATTTCGGCTTGATTGCTTAAGGTTCTGATCCGGTTTGAAATACGTGAAGCAAACAAGAAAAATGCTAAAGCGCCTAATAACATAATAGCCAAGATAGAACTGAACAGTTTTTCCAATGCTTGGTTTCTTAATGTACGAATGCCATTAGTCGTTTCTTCAACAATTACCGCGCCTTTAACCTGTTCATCAATAAATATAGGGTAGGCGGCTGATAGCACTACCGCTTGTTGATCGGTACTTAAACGCCATTGTGACATTGGCTCACCCGCTAAAGCACTTTCAATATGTTTACCCGTGAGGTTTTCTGAATCATAAAGTTGATCGATAAAGTTACTCGGTGGCTGGGTGAGTATTTTTTCATACAACGGCTTAAGTATATTGTTTTCAACGGTATGCCAGGTCGCAAGTATAAAATTGTCATCTGCATTGTCGATGTGTTCATTATTGAGATTAACGCGTTTATTCCACACACCACTGGCTTTTTTTATGTTCCCAGTTGTGGCTAATACCCGGTGATGTTGGTCAACAACCCAAATGCTGGAGTTGGTATAGCTCATCCCTTTTACGATACGCTCGATTTCTGGCGAGGGCACTAAAATAGTGCCTAACGTTGCACCAGAACTTGGATCTGCCGAGCCAAGTGATGCTTCAATTACACCCAATGGGCTATCAACATCGTGAACGGCAAAGGCTATATTGTCGTTAAATTCAGTCAATGGTACACGAACTTCAACATTATAACCTTGTGGTGTATCGCGCCAATGTCCTTGAATTTGTCTTGCAGGAACCGGAATATCATCTTTGATATCAGTAATACGGTATGCGTCTATCCAGCCAGTGGTTTTATTGCTAATAATAAAGCGACTAAATACGACTTGTGGATTGATAAAGGCGAGCTCTAAATGATCATTGTTGGTGATACTGCGAGCATTGGTGTCTCGATAGATGACATTATCGTCAATTACCGCAAAGTATAAATATAGATATTTACCATAAGTGCCAACAGCTGCTGTAAAGTTAATTGAAAGCTGCTCTGGCGTTAATTGACTATAAAGTTGGTTGTTTTGTTGATAAAAATGCGCCTTATTGGCAAAGTCGGGCCAATCTTGATTCAAGCCATCGAGTTGAATAGGCGCTGATAAGCCATAACTGTATAAGTCTTTGCCTTTTTCAACACTGGGTAAAAAGCTAGCTTGGTTGTTAAATAGGTTAGCTCGCTCATGCATAGCGGTTGCAAGCGCTCTTGCTGTGCCGATTATGGTTTGCTCTTGGCCATATCTTAGGTATTTCTCCATTTCCCAAACATATTGATAGCCAAACCAAGGAATGGTAAATAGAAAGCTTGATAATAATAGCAGCTTACTTCTTAAGCCAAAACGCCATTTCATTGCCATATTTTCTTAGCTACCTGCAGTTTCTACTGAACTTTGATTCCAGCGGTAACCCATGCCATAAACCGTTTCAATACAATTAAAGTCACTATCAATATGAGTGAACTTTTTACGTATACGTTTGATATGAGAGGTAATGGTTGAGTCATCAACGTAAATTTTTGAATCTTGCATTAACTGACTACGATTTTTTACATGCCCTGGATGTTTAGCTAATGCGAATAGCATCCAAAACTCGGTAATGGTTAACTCTACATGCTGACTTTGCCATTGAATGCTCATACGCTGACTATCTACGGTTAATGGTCCAATAGTTAACATATAGTCAGCTTGTTGTGGTTTACCTAAAGCGTCTTGGCGGCGAAACAGTGCGGCAATTCGCGCAGACAAATGCGGCAAACTAATATCTTTAGTGAGATAGTCATCAGCACCAATGCGCAAGCCAGACACGGTATCAACATCGCTATCACGTGCGGTTAGAAAAATAATGGGTAAGGTTGTCGACTTTGAACGCAGCCATTGGCATAACTCAAACCCAGCATCGTATTCGTGCTCAAGACCAATATCTAAAATGGCTAAATTAGGCAAGCGTAAGTTAAACGCTTGCATCGCCGTGGCTTTGTTAGCATAAGTTTGAACTTGGTAACCTTGCAGGCGCAGTACATCTGCGTAGTTTTCTCTAATGGCGGCATCATCTTCAACAATAGCGATCCGTTTCGACATGGTTATTGCTTATCCTTTATATACAAGTACGTAAGATTTACGTGAATATCTGCGTTAAATAATATCGAATAAACGCCATTGATGCTGCTAATTGTTGCAATTGCCATAATGTTGCCACATTTGCTCATTGAATTGCCATGTTTGCGTCCTTTAGTCGTCGTTTTTCTGCGGTTTAATAACATCATCAAAAACAAAGCAGCTAATTAAGTCATTAGTTAGCAACTATTTATTTATCACACCATCGATGAGAGACACTGATATGAAAAACCAATTAACTAAAGCACACTTAACTACACCAAAAGCAAATAACGTAAATAGCATTCAAGTAACAGAATCAGGTATTGCAAGAACATTGATTAATGTTGCTTTAATTTCTGCATTAACGGTAAGTCCAGTATTTGCCAGTTCTTATGAAAAAATAGTACAAGAGCAAGTAGAACAGGAAAACTCAGCGCAATTGAAGGAAGAAATTGGTTTTGGTACAGGCATGGTCATTGGTGCAATTTTAGGCGGGCCTATTGGTGCCTTTATAACTGGTGTAGCAGGTAATTTGATTGCTAAAAACATTAATGCTACCGACGAAATTGATAAACTATCAATTGCCTATAAAAAAGAAAAACAGAGTACTGAAACATCGCTGGCTCGTTATCAAAAACAAATTGCGCAAGCTGAGCAAGGCTATCAAATGGAGTTATTAGCGTTAGAGCAAAACTATCAAGCGGCAAGTCAATTACAAGCGCAAAATTTATTAATGAGTTTGCAGTTTTCTACTGGTTCAAGTGAAATAAAATCGCACTATCAAGAGCAAATAGCGAGCTTAGCGCGCATTGTTCAACAATCACCTAATTTGACCTTAGATCTTTCTGGATATACCGACAAGCAAGGTAGTGATGAGTTAAACCAAGCCATTTCATTAGCACGTATTAATGCGGTTAAAAATGCCCTTATTGACCTAGGTGTAAAAGCTGACCGGATTAGTTTATTTGCCTTTGGCGAGCAGCAACCTGTAGTAGCATCAGTAGATAAAGAAGTGAGCTTCTATGATAGAAGAGTGGTTATAAAGCTAAAAAATACCGCTTTAGCAAATGATGCGGCTAGCCAAGAGAATTCGCAAACTGCTAAGAACTATTAACCTTGTAAAACGGGAGGTCAGTTGATAAATATTTGGTCTAAAGTCATTAATAGGAGGTGTAAAATTAAACGTTAGCCAATCCTAACCACTAACTTTTAATAAAAATGATAAACGAAGGTTAAAAGAACAAAGCCAAGGTATAACACCTTGGCTTATTTATTAGCTATCGTTTACTGAATGAGGCGGGCTATAAATAAATGCGTGTTGATACACGTCAGTAGACATACTTTATTCCGCTTACATTATCAGACAAGCTTTATTAGGCTCACATCTTTAGGAAAAGGTTATTTTCCTAAAGTAAACTTGGTATCAGCATCACGAAGTAAATATAGCGCTGCACAAGCCGCCAACATAGGCCAAGCGGCAAAAAATAATAGATTATTAAACGCATCATAATACTGCGCGTAGGCTGAGAATGTAGAACCCGCATGCATCAGGAAAATTAAACCGTAAGTAAAACGTTTTTTAATGCCGAATAAGAACGCCAATACTAATACTAATTGTAATGCGCCTAAGCTATAAGCAACGATGTCATTAAAGCCACTGATTTTATAAAAATGTTCGAAAATTTTAATACTATGGGCAGGGTTAACAAACTTATCTAACGTCCAGACAAACATGACGATAAACACACCTACACGTAAAAGTAATAATGACCATTGTAAGTTGCTCTGTAGGTTTTTGTTAGCTAGGGTCGTATCTGTCGACATATAAATTCCTCAATTAAATAAAAGTGTTGATAACAGCTCTAAAAGACCGAGTAATTAAGGTTAAATTTCAGCATTTGGTTATTTTAATTACTTAAAGCACTTTAAAGCCTGAAGATAACAGTCGCCTTTTAGTTCTTTGAGCTATTGTTTAAAAGTAATAAGGGCAATAGAAACAAAGCCAAGCTGTTGCCGCTTTTATAAGGTACTTTTTAATGGCGATAATATTTTCCAATGAAGTAAGTATTAAATACATGCGATATGCACGTTTACATTTAAGGATTTAATGATGAAATTAGATTGTTTTTCAATAAGTTTAGCAGTGAAAGACCTAAAAGCTTCTCGAGATTTCTATCAAAAGCTAGGTTTTAGTGTTTTTGCTGGTGAAATGTCTCAACGTTTTTTAATTATGAAAAACGGGGCAACCAATATAGGACTTTTTCAAGGCATGTTTGAAGGAAACATATTAACCTTTAATCCCGGATGGGATCAAAGTGCCCAAGGTCTAGAAGACTTTACTGATGTTAGGAAGTTGCTGTATGAGATTGAACAGCAAGGAATTGAAATTACCGATAAAAATATTGAAGGTGACCAAGGACCAGCGAGCTTTTCTTTTGTCGACCCTGATGGCAATGCCATTCTTATTGATCAACATCGCTAAAGCGCACTATTAGATCCTAGACAAGTAAGCATAAAATATAACTAAACATCACAAGCGGTAATAAGCTAATTTCAAACATTCACATGCTATTTTATAACAGTAAATATGAGCCCTAAAGCAGCCTTTTATCCTGCCTCTGGGTGTACAGAGTTGATATAAGTATATGAAAAATTAAATGTCTGTTATCTGTAAAACAACTAAAGTGAAAAGTCACTTACGAAACAATTACATTGAAAATCTATATTCTTTCTATTGCCATCATTAATTGATGGCTTTTTAATATCTAAGATTGTTTGGTGCATATAGCCCTTAAATTAAACTACCTTAATGACCAAAATGGTGGTTTTGCTTCGGTCAGGTTTAATGTAAACCTATAAATTCAAAGTCGTCTGACACTTTGAGGTACTACAAATTATGGTTGCACATAAATTAATATGTTGGCTTGCCCTGCAGCGACATCAAAATAAAGCTTCTATTCAATGATGCGCTTAAACGGCGGTAATGAGTTTAGCAAGTCTTTGCCGTAACGCTTATTAATCACACGTCGATCCATTAGTACAATGACACCATAATCTTTTTCGTTTCTGAGTAATCTTCCGGTGGCTTGAATCAGTTTTTTTGAGGTTTCAGGTACGGAAATCGACATAAACGGATTGCCGCCTTTAGCCGTAATATACTCTGCTTGTGCCTCTTCTATTGGTGATGATGGCACCGAAAACGGTAATTTGGTGATAATAACATTGGTGAGATAATCTCCGGGTAAATCTAAACCTTCAGAAAAACTTTGCGTACCAAAAATAATACTTTCTTGTTGTTTATCACAAAGCGCTTTATGAGTTTCAATAATTTTTTGTCGAGACATCTCGCCTTGTACCAAAATGCTGAGCTTAGTTTGTTCTCGCAGCGCAGTAACAACCTTATCCATTTGCCAATACGAAGAAAACAATACCAATGTCGCTTTACCACGTTTAATTTGTTCAGGCAGTTTAGCAATAAGTTCATCAGTGAATAGGTCAGCACTTGGCTCATATTCCATGTTAGGTACAATAAGCTGCGCGTTGTTTTGATAGTCAAAGGGCGAATCAACTTTTTGGTATTGGCTGCCATCATCGGTTCTTAGTCCCGATTGTCGGCGAAAATGGTCGAACGAGTTCAATGCTAAAATAGTGGCAGAGCACAACACTGCGCCTTCACATTTAGACCAAAGCATATTTTCTAAGGTGAAACCAACTTCGATAGGTGACCCACTAATTAAATAGTCACTGCGTTTGCCCTCAATTTGCTCTAACCAACGTGCCATTGGCGCGCCTTTATCGTTATCGGTTTTGGCATACATTTGCCATAAGGCATTAAAATTTTCTAAGCGTTGGATCATAAAACCGGACTCAGCTAATAACGGCTCAGCTAAATACATTTGGGTATCGCCATCTTTTACTGATTCCATTAACAAGTTATAAAGCTTGTTTAAATGCGCTAAACACTTCTTAGAGCTGTCGGTTAAATCTTCCGCCCAATTCTTTAATGCTTGCGGAATAATACCATTCTCAAAACGGTACTGTAACGCTTGGTTTTGGCTTTGTTTAAGTGAGCTGTTTGACGGAGATTGATGGAAATAAATACTGCGATTATTATCGATAAAACTTAGCACTTTTTGCATGTCAGCTAAAATATCTTGGCAATCGTCGGCCATTTTTATTGATGGTGAGATGGCGCTGTTTGATTTTACCAACTTTGCTATTTTATCACCGGTTTCTTGTAACTTGCTAAGCCAGTCAATGGCTCCCTTAATGGTTAAGTTAGCACTTGAATGGTCACGCGTTACTTTTGGTAGGTGATGAGCTTCATCAATAATGTAAAAAGTGTCTTCTGGGGGGGGTAATATTTTACCGCCGCCTAGTTCCAAATCAGCCAGCAGTAAACTGTGGTTTACCACTAAAACATCAGCGGCATCCATGGTCTCTCTAGCTTTATGAAAAGGGCAATGGCTATGGTCTGATAAATGCTTTAAGCAACTGTGTTTGTCGGCTTGAATTTGTTGCCAAATGCTATGATTTACAGGCTCAGGCCATGCGTCAATATCACCAGGCCAAGTGTTATCATTGAGCGCTTTGTGCATTTTGTTTAAGGTGCGAATATCGCTCGCTTGTGGTTTTTCTGCAAAGGTAAAACCTGCTTGCGGGCTATCATCGTTAGCAACGGCTTGAGCAAGCTTCTGTCGACAAACATAACGTTGTCGCCCTTTTGCTAAGGTAAAGTTAAAGTCTAAACCACTGTGTTTTTTAAGAAAGGGTAGATCTTTATCAACCAGTTGTTCTTGTAGCGCTACGGTTGCCGTGGCAATACAAACTTTTTTGTTACGACTTAATGCTAATGGAATGGAGCCCAGTGCATAAGCTAAAGATTTACCCGTGCCTGTGCCGGCTTCAATGGTAATTATTTTACGTACTTTGTCGTAATCACCCGCCAGTGTTTTGGCAATTTCAGCAATTAAAAAGGTTTGCTGTTTACGGGGATTAAAATTGGTTAGGTTTTCACCTATGCTTTTATAGGAAGTTCTAATAACTTGTTTAATTTTATCGCTTAACATCGCGGCTGTAGTTTCCTATCGACAATAGATGATTTACACTGCTGTATATATTAACAGTTTGTTATGAAGAATTAGAACACTTAATGCAACTTTCTCCTGATCAAATTCCTGAACTAGCACAATTACCAGATGCTACAAGCGGCTTTCTTTTGACGCGAAGCGCTAGTGATCGCAATAATCATATTGAAATTACCTTATGGCTGAAAATGCCACAAGCTGTGGTGCAATTGATTATTGATAACGAACGGGCCGTTTTTTTTGTTGAAGTGAGTGACGTTAACCATGCAAGAAGTGTTTTAGCTAAACAAGGCATTGCTGTTGACGAAATAAAGCCGGTAGCGTTGAAGGCATTTAATCAAGCAGCGGTTGCCGCTGTATATTTTCTAACCTTACGAGGTTTTTATCAAGCGCGTGAGGCGTTAAAGCAACAAGGTATTAAGTGCTACGAAGACGATATTCGACCGGATGATCGTTTTTTAATGGAGCGATTTATTACCGCTGATATCACTTTTGGTGGTAAAGAAGTTAATTTGAACTTAGCCGATAACCAACATTATCGGCGCTTTGAGCAGGTTAAATGTAAACGTATTGATAAAGCACAGCAAACTGATATTGAACTCTCGACCGTATCGCTTGATATAGAATGTTCAATGTCAGGTGAGTTATATTCCATCGGCTTATATAGCGAGCAGTGTCAGCAAGTATTAATGATTGCCAATGAACAAGAAATAGCCCGTGAACAAGTTACCCAAAGCGATATTGATATTATATGGCAAGCCGATGAACGACAATTACTCGTAAGTTTATTAGCATGGTTTACTCAGCATGATCCCGATATTATTATCGGCTGGAACGTGATCAACTTTGATTTTGACTTATTACAAAAGCGTTATAACTTACATGGGCTTAAGTTTGCGATTGGTCGAGACGGAAAAGTGCCTTATTGGCGAAAAAATCAAGCCAGTGATCAACAATTTATTGAAATTAATGGCCGGGTGGTGCTAGATGGTATCGACTTATTAAAAACGGCAACTTATAACTTTCCTAGTTTTTCACTCGATAATGTTGCTAATACGCTATTAGGTATTGGTAAAAAAGTTGATGACGTTGATAACCGACTACAAGAAATAACCGATAACTTTCATCACAATAAAACCGCATTGGCGATTTATAATTTAGAGGATTGTCGCTTAGTGCGGTTAATTTTTAAGCATACTCAGTTATTAGAATTTGCCATGCTTAGGGCACAGTTAACTGGTTTGTCCATTGATAGATTCGGTGGCTCAGTAGCCGCTTTTACTAATTTATATCTACCAAAGTTACATCGCAGTGGTTATGTTGCGCCTAACATGGGTGATGGCGATCAAGGTTTTGAATCTCCGGGCGGCTTTGTGATGGACTCTACCCCTGGGCTTTATCAAAATGTGTTGGTGTTAGATTTTAAAAGCCTATACCCCAGTATTATCCGCAGTTTTAATATTGACCCTATGGGCTTGATTGAAGGTTTAAAGTCACCAGAAAAAGCGATAGAGGGCTTTGATGGTGCTTATTTCTCAAGAGAACAACATTTTTTACCTGGCATAATAACTGAGCTTTGGAAAGAGCGTGATATCGCGAAAAAAGATAAGAATGCAGCCTTATCGCAAGCAATAAAAATTATCATGAATTCATTTTATGGTGTTTTAGGCTCAACAGGCTGTCGATTCTTTGATCCCCGTTTATCAGGCTCTATTACTAAACGCAGCCACAGCATACTAAAAACCACAAAAGCTTGGATTGAAGCGAAAGGTTATCAAGTTATTTATGGTGATACCGATTCGATATTTGTTCATGCCGGTGATGATCAAAGTGCAGAAAATAGCAGGGCACTTGGTAAAACCTTACAAGATTATATTAATCAGAAGTGGCAAAAATTACTCAAAGAACAATTCAATATTGTTAGTGAGCTTGATATTGAATTTGAAACTCATTTTAGTAAATTTTTAATGCCAACCATTCGTGGTCAAGACATAGGTACAAAAAAGCGCTACGCAGGCTTAGTGCAAAATGGTGATGAACAAGAGTTAATTTTTAAAGGTTTGGAAAGTGTGCGTACTGATTGGACTGAATTGGCAAAACAATTTCAACGCACCTTGTATATGAAAGTTTTTAATGACGAACCTGTCGCAGATTACATAAAAGAAATGGTCGCTAATACTTTAGCGGGTAAGCACGATGATTTACTCTATTATCGCAAGCGATTACGTAGAAAACTCGAGCTTTATGTCAAGAATGTACCGCCACATGTGCGAGCTGCTAGGCTAGCTGATGAAATATATCAGCAACAGGGAAAACCGCTTAAGTATCAAAATAAAGGTTGGATTGAATATGTGATGACCACCAATGGCCCCCAAGCCAGAGGCTGTCAGAGTGCAGCCTTAGACTATCAATTTTACATTGACCGACAATTATTGTCGGTAGCCGATGCTATTTTACCTTTTATTAATACCAGTTTTGACGAGATAACAAATAGCCAAATGAATTTGTTTGAGCGTTAATACCGATAGCTGAATACTTCTCCTGTGTTATTAATTGTGAAGAAAAGAAAGGCTATCAATGCGCTTAATACTGATGACTACTATGTTATGACAAAATAAACCGTGCTTCTTTGCTTGATTCACGATATAAATATTATAGATGGCTAGATAGCTATAGTTGTTTTTATCGAGCGATGCCTAAATAATTGTTTAATCCAGGAATGTAACCTAGACATGAAAAAAGAAACAAAACTCATTAATGCTGGCCGCAAAAGCCAATGGACACGTGGTGTAGTTAATCCGCCAGTAGAACGTGCTTCTACGGTAGTTTTTAATTCTGTTAAAGAAATGAAACATGCGACAGCAAATAAAACTAATCAGGTTTTGTTTTATGGTAGGCGCGGTACATCAACGTCATTTGCTTTTAGTGATGCTATGACCGACTTAGAAGGCGGTGCAGGCTGTGCAATATATCCCTCGGGTACTGCCGCGATTACTAATGCTATTTTGGCGTTTGTTAAAACTGGTGATCATATACTCATGGTTGATACGGCTTACGAACCAACGCGCGATTATTGCGATAAAATATTGGCCAAATTGGGTATTGAAATCACCTATTATGATCCACTCATTGGTAAAGGTATTGAGTCATTAATTAAAAGCAATACTCGCATTGTTTTTCTTGAATCTCCCGGTTCTATTACCATGGAAGTACAAGACGTACCTGCCATTGCAGAAGTGGCACACCGCCACGATTGTATCGTGATGTTAGATAACACTTGGTCTGCGGGAGTAAACTTTCAACCCTTTGATTACGGTGTTGATGTTTCAATTCAAGCCGCAACAAAATACATTGTTGGCCACTCAGATGTGATGCTCGGTACGGCAACGGCAAATACTGAGCATTGGCCACAATTACGTGAAAGCAGCTATATTATGGGGCAATGTACTTCGCCTGATGATTTATACCTTGCCATGCGCGGTATTAGAACATTAAATGTGCGTTTACAGCAGCATCAAGCCAGTGCACTGAAAATTGCCGATTGGTTGTCATCACGCCCAGAGGTAGAAACCATTTTACACCCGGCATTACCTTCTTGCCCTGGTCATGAAGAATTTAAACGTGATTTTACTGGCTCAAATGGTTTATTTTCTTTTGTATTAAATAAAGGCAACCAAGCAGCATTAACCGCATTTTTAGATGGCTTGGAGCATTTTAAGATGGGTTATTCGTGGGGTGGCTTTGAAAGTCTTATTTTGGGTATTTCAAACGTTAACAATATGCGTACTGCCACAACTTGGCAGTATAAATTTCCGTTAATTCGTTTACATGTTGGTTTGGAAAATGTTGATGATTTAATTGACGATTTGGAACAAGGCTTTTCGCGTTTTAATGCCGCATTAACGCCGTAGGTTAAACGTTTAGTTTTCTTTTAAAGCCAATAGATGCAAAACGCCGAGTAGGTTACTCGGCGTTTTTTTGTGTTTATTTAAGTAAAATTTTAGTTAAACTTTATGTATAAACAGTTTTAATCTTTACCTAACAAGGTGAAAATTTTCTTGCCTATATCGGTATTGTCTTGAAAGCCGTTAAACATTTCACTGCCTTTACCAAAAGCAAATACCGGTACATCAATACCAGTATGCGTGCCCGATGGGCTTATAGAACCCCAACCAGTATTTGTTTTCATATCAATTATTTTCGTAATAACGTTAAGTACTGATTGATGATTTTTAGGTGTTCTTTTGCCTTTTTTATCGGCAGCAGATAATAAATTAAATTGCTTTACGATATCTTGGTCAATAAGTTTAGCTTGCTGTAAATTATTTAAATCCAGAGTCGATATTTCGAATGACAGTAACTCATTAACCTGTGCCAAGGTTAACTCCTCGTCAGTAAATTTCAGCGCTATTGTTTTTGGTGACATGGTCATGGTTCTTAAAAACTCAGGTTTCCATAGATACTTACTATTAATGTTAGGATCTGAACGTTCAGTTTTTTTACCAATAGTTAACCCTCCAGTACTATGGTCGGCGGTGATCACCACTAAAGTATCTGGATTTTCTGCAACATAGGTCTCAAGGTATTCAATAGTTTTTGCTAAATCGTCCATTTCCGCCATGGCTGCAGCAATATCCCTAGCATGCCCACCATAATCAATTTGACTACCTTCAACTAACAGAAAAAAACCATCTTTGTTTTCTAATTGTTTTGTTGCCGCTTGCGTCATCAGTAATAAACGATGCTTGTTCGTGTCATCTAATGCCCAGGGTAAATTGGTTTTATCAAATAAACCTAATACCGGTTTATTTTTAGGAATAGTGTTTATTTCACTATATTTATCAATATAGTGAAAGCCAGACTCAATAAATTCATTGACAAGGTTTCTATCTTTACGGATAAAATATTCCCAGCCACCACCAAAATATAAGTCCGCTTTTATCCCATCATCAATATAACTGTCGGCGATAGCGTTGTAGTTATAGCGATGGACATTATGTGCCAAATAAGAAGCAGGTGTAGCGTGATTTATCTGAACGGTAACCACAACACCGGTTTTTTTACCCTTTTGTTTAGCATACTCTAAAACAGTTTCAATGGGCTGTCTGTTGATATCTAAACCGATAGCATTATTATAGGTTTTAACGCCCGTAGATAAGGCAGTAGCGCTCGCCGCAGAGTCAGTAATATAACCTGACTCAGGGGCTGGGTAGGTGCTACTTGTACCTTTAAAATTACGATCAAAAACAGTTTTTTCAATTTCTGGTGTTTTTGGATCGTCATTATAATACCGATAAGCAGAAGTATAGGCTGGGCCCATACCGTCACCAACAACCATAATAATATTTTTTGGTGTGTTATCAGCACTAGTGTGTACCGGAATATGGTTAGTCGCTTGGAGCTGGCTACAAGATATTATCAAAAGACTGGTTAATAAGGTTGGAATGAACTTTTTCATATTTATATCCGCTAACTTTATAGGTAAATATAGCCACTTAATTATGTTTATATTAAGTGGTTATTTGTTCTGATACATTATTTTTTAAACGTCACATCAACCCATACGAGTCGGTGATCTGACGAAGCGGCACGGTCTTTAATTAAACGAAATTCTGCTTCGCTTTCTTTTGGCCAAAATATACCTGAGTTTAGTACGTTGAGTTGCGCTTTTGCCGGCAAAACATAATCGGCTCGCATGCCCCAAAATGCCGTATGATATTTAGCATTTGGATTATCCTTTCGGTGTAACTGTCCACCTTCGCTAATAGGTTTAGGATCAATAACACGAGGGTGATTTATTAAGCGATGAATGCCAGATTTTATAGCATTACCATCTACAGCATCAGCATTTAAATCCCCTAATATAACAAAAGCTTTATCTTGAGCTAAACCACCAAAATTCTTATTGTCATCATAAATATAACTGGCAGCACTTGGGGTTAGATAATCACTCCAAAACCGTATTTCATCAAAGTTTCGTTTACCGTTTCTGTCTTCGGGGCCGTCAAATACCGGCGGGGTGGGATGGCTAGCCAAAATATGCAATTCATTACCATTTACATTAAGTGGTATATCCCAGTGAGATTTAGACGACAGTCTGAAATTATTCCATGCTTGTTCATTATACCAAGGTATTTTTGATTCAGGATTTACTGGTATTAAAGCATCGGGCATATCACGCCATTTAAATAGCTGAAATGTTCTAATTTTATCTTCAACAATAGGGTGTTTAGATAACAATGCCATGGCGAAATGCCCTGAAAAAAGTCCATAACCGTAAGCATCGTTAGGTAACTCACCTACTTTATTATCGTTATTGAAATCATAACCAGTAGCAACACCGGTATTAACGGGTCCTTGATAAAAATAGGGGTAATCAACAGCAGCATTACCTTGCTGACTTTTTGTCAAATATTGTGCTAAAAAGCGTTTTAATGATTGATGTGTAGGATCATTGCCATCAAATTCATTCAATAAAATAATATCAGGGTTTACTCGTTGAATAATCTCAGCAATATTTTTGATCTGCTGATGATCATTTGCTAATGCTGTCGCTAATTCTTTACCTGTGGGCTTACGCTCTTTACCTAATTTTGATGGTAAATAGTTCAGGGCCTCCATGCTGACATTGAAGGTGGCTATACGTAAACTTGACGGTGAATTATTTGATGTTTCTGACATAGCTATACCCGAATATACTAACAACATAGTTGCTAATAAACTTGTTAACACTCTCATATAAATTCCTACTTTAAACCGCAACCACGTAATATAAAATCAGTTAAAAACTCGGTTACTTCGGTAATATCATCTTCTTCGTAATCGGCACGATTCATAATGGTTAATATTTGTTGCTCAAAATCTGCATAATGTTGAGTAGAAGACCAAATTAAAAAAATGAGTTTTACGGGGTCAACATTTTTCATTTCACCGCTGTCGATCCACACTTGAAATACTTTAGCTTTTTCCCTAACCCACTGGCGTAAATACGTGCGAGCAAAGTCTTTTAAGTGCAAAGCACCTTGTATGATTTCCATGGCGTAAATTTTAGACGCCTGTGGATGTTCAAAAGACATTTTTACTTTCGAAGCAATAAACTTTTCAATTGCAACGACAGGACCGTCGTTAATATCGAGTTCACCAATGCCTTGATCCCAAGTATCTAGCGTTAACTGCAATACCGCATGATAGATATTTTCTTTATTCTTGAAATAATACAATACGTTTGCTTTAGGTAAACCTGCACTATCAGCAATAGACTGAACGGTAGCACCTTTAAAGCCTTGTAGAATAAACTCTTTTTGGGCCGCTGCTAAAATAACAGCTTCACTTCGGGACCTAATACTTCCTTGCTTTTCATTGCTAGTATTGTTGCTCACGTGAATAACCTTTCCATTGATGTTTTTAATATTTATTAAGGCTATTTTATTAGCTTAATATTACATTTTTTAGCTTATTCTATGCTGATAAAAAAAATAATTTTAAATATTAGCATTGTCAGCAATTTTACAAATTTAATGTGGTATTTATATCGATTAATCAGTGTTTAATCGTAAAAAATTAGCTAGTTTAATTTAAATGTATTGTTAAGGCACTGTTTTAATACGTTTTGTATAATTAAATAATAATTATTTGGTATATTTTAAATAAATTTCACTTGTGGTTAATTTATATAAATTAATACAGGCCTTTATAAACTTACTTAAAATCATACTTTATTTTATCTTGACCAAATGGTTTGTTTTTATGATTTTTTGCTATAGTTAAATTGTTTTTGCAACTATATCGTTATAAGTGTTTTTTGCATGCGTTTTAAATTTAAAGCTAGGTTGTTGTTATTAATACCTTTAAATGATTGAACTCTGTTTTTTTGATTCTTAAAATAAAGAAACGTAAATTATTAGAAAATTAGTTGTAAAAGTTTGTAATGAAAATGTAAGAAAACTCTGTTTTAATTTCGTTTGAATAAGCTTATAAAATAATAAGTAGATTAATAATTAGCCAAGTGAAACTTACATTAAACATATTACAAAACAAAAATTTAACTTATATCAAGGAATAATATGATGAAAACTCATCGTCTCTCACTCATTACTGGCGCAGTTGTACTTGCGCTAGGATTGTCAACAGCAGCGTTTGCTAATAATACATCTTCTTCAATTAAAGGTGAAATTGTTGGTCCTCAAGGAAACGCAGCAGTTGGCACTTCAGTAACCTTAACCCATGTTCCATCTGGAACGACTCGTACTGTTGTTGTTAACAACTCCGGCTTGTTTGGTGCTCAAGGTTTACGTGTTGGTGGCCCATATACCATTACAATTAATTCAAATAAATTTAAGAATAGAATCGTAAACGATGTTTATTTGAAATTAGGTGAACCACTTGATTTAAACTTTGCTTTAGATACTGATACAACAGAAACTATTACTGTTACAGGTTCTAGCTTAACGGCTGCCGAATTTGGTTCTACAAGTCCAGCAACTCACTTTAACTTAGAAGATCTTGAAAACGCGGCATCCGCAGATAGAGATATCAAAGATTTAGTTCGAGTAGACCCTCGTATTAATATCGGCGAAGCCAATGGTGAAGAAGCTATTATTTGTGCTGGTAGTAATCCACGCTCAAGTAGTTTAACCGTTGATGGCGTTCGTATGAACGATAGTTTTGGCTTAAATTATAATGGTTATCCAACTGTTCGTATGCCATTTTCTTTCAGTTCTTTAGATCAAATTACTGTCGAAATAGCGCCATTTGGTGTTCAAGCTGGCGGTTTTACGGGTTGTAATATAAATGCCGTAACTAAATCTGGTACAAATGAATTACACGGTAGCGTATTTTATGACTATTCAAGTGATTCACTTCGTGGTGATAAAATTGAAGGCGAAGATATTGATACCGGTAACTATACCGAAAAACGCTTTGGTTTTGACGTTGGTTTTCCTTTAATTCAAGATAAGTTATTCTTTTTTGGTGCCTATGAAAAGCTTGAAGGCGCGCAAATGTTTCAATATGACGCATTAGGCAACCAAATATCGCAAGCTGAATTAGATCGTGCTATTCAAATTGCTCGCGATGTATATAATTATGATGCTGGTGGAACTCCATCATCAATGCCGGTAGAAGATGAGAAAGTTCTAATTAAATTAGACTGGAACATTAATGACGAGCATCGTGCATCACTAGTTTATAATTATAATGATGGTTTTCGTTTAGACCAATCAGATGAACGTAATAATACTGTAACATTGAGCAATCATTTTTATGAAGTTGGTGCAAAACTTAATTCTATTGTTGGTTCACTTTATTCAGATTGGACGGATAACTTTTCAACAGAGTTAAGAGTCGGCCGAATTAAACTTGATAACCGTCAGCAGTCGCTTGATGCTGATAGTGGCTTTGGTGAAGTTCAAATTGAACGTATAAATGGTGCCAGTATATATTTAGGTCCAGATGATTCTCGCCAATCTAATGCATTAAACTGGGAAAGTGAATCACTTAAATTTTCAGGTTCATATTATTTAGATAACCATACTATTTCTGGCGGTTATGAGTTTGAAAACTTAAACGTATTTAATTTATTTATGCAACATACTGTTGGTGAATATCGTTTCAACGGATTAGATGATTTTGAATCTGGTATGGCTGATGATATTTATTATAACAACTCGGCGGGTACAAATAACCCTGATGATGCAGCAGCTAATTTTGAATATGCAACACATGCTGCTTACATTCAAGACGAATACGTATTTGACGATGTGGATTTAACGATTGTGTTTGGTTTACGTTATGATTGGTACACCAGTGATGACAAGCCAAGATATAACGAAATTTTTTCTGAAAGATATGATATGAGAAATGATCATACACTTGACGGTAAAAGTTTAATACAACCTCGCTTTGGTTTTAACTGGCGTGTTGAAGACAACCTAGAAGTTCGTGGTGGCTTTGGTCTTTATTCTGGTGGTAATCCAAATGTATGGCTATCTAATTCATATTCAAACGATGGTATTACAAATATTGATACCTATCGTAGAGACTTTCAGTTATTAAACCCTGATGGTACACCAATTGACGGCCTATTTAGTGGTGCTGGCAATCCAATATATAACCCATTACAAGAACAAGTTGATGAAGTAACTGCAAATGATCCATCTTTAGGGAATGAGCCTTCAGTAAATGCAATCGATGCTGATTTTGATATTCCGTCTGAGTGGAAATATAACTTAGGTTTTACTTACACTACAGAAAGTGAATATATTATCCAAGGTGATATTCTATATTCTCAGAAAAAAGACAGTGCGATTATCAATGCGTTAAGTTGGGATAATGCTGGACGAACTGAAACTGCCGATGGTAGAGCGGTTTACGACTATGTTGTTGTCGGACAACGTGATAATGGCAGTGACATTAAGCGTAATTTCCGTAAGAGTGACTTAATATTAACTAACGCAAAAGAAGATGGTAAATCTACAACTATCTCTATTGCAGTAAAGAAAGAGTTTGATTTTGGTTTAGATGCTTCATTTGGTTATGCTTATAATAAATCTGAAGATGTTTCACCAATGACTAGCGCCGTATCATTTTCTAACTTTACCGGTTTTGCAACGACAGATGCTCAAAACCCTGGTTTAGCTACGTCGAATTATGAAACGCCGCATAGATTTACATTTAACTTACGTTATGCCACAGAGTTTGTTGATAACTATAGAACAACGTTCACTCTATTTGGCTCTCGCACACAGGGCAGACCAATGTCTTATGCGTTTGATGGTATGACTGTTGGTGCAACTGAATTTAGCAGTCGTAGACATTTACTTTACGTTCCAACGGGTATTGATGATCCAAATGTAAACTTTGCAGATGATTTTAATCACGATGAGTTTAACCAGTTTATTGATGCTGAAGGTTTAAAGCGTGGTGAAACGGTTAAGCGTAATTCACATAATGCTTCTTGGCACACCCGTTTAGATTTCAAAATTGATCAACAATTACCAGGTTTCTATGAAGGCCATAAAGCAAGTGCATATTTAGTTATTAAAAACCTTGCTAACATGCTGAATGATGACTGGGGTGTTAAGAAAACCGGTAACTTTACTGCGCAAAACGTAGTTGACGCTGATTTGAATAGTGATGGTACTTATGACTTTAATGAGTTTATCCCTTCCAATGCAGAAGAGACAACGTTCTTAACGCAATCGTTATGGGAAGTTCGTATAGGTGTTAAATACAAGTTTTAATAACTAGTAATTAATACTTTGTTTTAAAAGCCAACAGTGATGTTGGCTTTTTTTTTACTTAATTCTAATGTTAAATTATTTGTTCATATTTTGACGATACTTTGATTTATTTACACACAGTTTAAAACTTTTAAGTTGCTTTTCTATTAGTGATTTAATAGGATAGATGATAACTTGACCACATGGTCAGATAAAGGTTTTTTATAATGTCTAATATTGAAGAAAATAAAATCTTAGCGCTTGTTGATGCAGCGAAAGATGGCTTTGAAAAAGCCTATGCGCCATACAGTAACTTTCATGTTGGTGCTGCTGCGCTAACGGTTAGCGGTAAGATCGTTAAAGGCTGTAATGTTGAAAATGCTTCTTACGGTTTAACGGTTTGCGCTGAACGTAATTGTTTAGCACAAGGGGTTATTTCAGGCGAACAAGCGTTTTCAGCGATGGTGATTTATACCAATCAAGAAAAGTTAACGCCGCCATGTGGTGCTTGTCGACAAGTTATTGTTGAGTTTTTAGCTCCAAACGCACTGGTTATGGCTGTTAACCATAATAATGACAGAAAGCAATGGACAGTAAACGAACTATTACCTGATGCTTTTATGCCCAAAGATTTACTTGAAAAATAAGGATTTTAGTTCATGTTATTACCGCAAGAAATAATTCGCACCAAACGAAATGGTGGTTCACTCTCTAAAGAACAAATTCAGAGCTTTGTTGATGGATTGGTAACAAAAGATTTTAATGATGCTCAAGCAGGTTCAATGGCAATGGCGATATTTCAACAAGGTATGGAAACCCGTGAAATTATCGACTTTACCATGGCAATGAAAAATTCAGGTGATGTGCTGTCGTGGCCAGAATTAGAAGGCCCGGTGGTTGATAAACACTCAACGGGTGGTGTTGGCGATAAGGTTAGCTTTATGTTGGCGGCCATTGTTGCAGCTTGTGGTGCTTATGTGCCTATGATCGCAGGTCGTGGCTTGGGTCATACGGGTGGTACAGCAGATAAACTAGAAAGTATCGCCGGCTTTAATGTTCAACCCAGTATTGCTGAGTTTAAAGGTATAGTTAAAGATTTAGGTATGGCGATTATCTCGCAAACTGACAATTTAGCACCTGCGGATAAACGCTTATATGGCATACGTGATATTACTGCTACGGTAGAATCTATTCCTTTGATCACCGCTTCTATATTGTCGAAAAAGTTGGCAGCAGGGCTTGATACTTTAGTTATGGACGTGAAAGTTGGCAATGGCGCTATGATGTCCAATATTGATGATGCTAGAGCCTTAGCGCAAAGCATTGTAAATGTTGCCAATGGAGCTGGCGTTCCGACGCAAGCTATTATCACTGACATGAACCAAGTGCTAGGGGCTACTGCAGGTAATGCTTTGGAAATGGCTGAAACGGTTAAATATTTAAACGGCACATTACGTGAACCTCGTTTACATGCCGTGGTAGTTTCATTAGCTAAAGCTATGTTAGTTAGTGCAAAGGTTGTGGAAAATGAAGATAAAGCCTTGATAAAAATTAACAGTGTACTAGCTTCTGGTGCTGCAGCTGAAATATTTAGTAAGATGATTCATGCGCTAGGAGGTCCAAATGATTTTATGGAAGATCCGTGGCGTTCAATGGAGCGTGCGCAATGTATTAAAGATGTTGTTGCTTTAGAGCATGGTTATATCAATGGCATGCAAACACGTGATATTGGTTTGGCTGTTGTTGGCTTAAAAGGCGGACGTACAGCAAATGGTCAGCAAATTGATCATAGTGTTGGTTTTGACCGAGTATTGCCTATTGGCACGCTAGTTAACCGTGGCGACGTCGTTGCCCGAGTACATGCTAGAGATGAAAACTCACTACTACAAGCAAGTCAGCAATACCAAGCGGCTTTAGTTATTGGTGAAAAGCAAGCTGAACAACAGCCGATTATCTATCAAACAATTTCCGCTTAGTTGTTAATAAGATAGCTATATTTTTATGAGAAAACTAAAAAGGAATGCCATGGCATTCCTTTTTTATTCGTTAGGTTAAATTTAAAGGCTTTCGAACTCAGTTAATGCCAAACTAGCGCTTTAAAGTGCTTTCGACAAAGCGATTCGTAGCGTTCATTACCACCCACTTCTATTTGCTCACCACCTTTAACAGCATTGCCATGTTCATCACAGCGCATAACAAAATTGGCTTTTTTCCCGCAATGACAAATGGTTTTTAATTCTACTAATTTATCAGCCCAAGCTAACAGGGCGGCGCTGCCAAGAAAGGTTTCGCCAAGAAAATCTGTACGAATGCCATAAGCTAACACGGGTATTTTTAATTCATCAACAATATTGGTTAATTCTTTAACCTGCAGTTTAGTTAAAAATTGCGCTTCATCAATCAATATACAAGCAATTTTACTATCCTTAATTTGATTTTTTACCCGGCTGAATATATCGGTATTATCATCAAATAATAAGGCGTCGGCATGAATGCCTAATCTTGATGATACCTTACCTTTGGCAAATCTATCGTCTATTTGTGCAGTAAACAATAATGTTTCTAAGCCACGTTCTTGATAATTATAAGATGACTGTAAAAGGTGAGTCGATTTACCGGCATTCATGGTTGAATAATAAAAATATAATTGTGCCATTGCTTAATAATGTCCTAATTATGGTTGATTGATTACTGATAATTAAATCTGTTTGAAATAATTTAATTAATAGCTTGTTGGGTCTGCAGTTTTATTAGTCGCGCCTAAAGTGTTGAGTAAATTCGTTAATAAACTACTGGCACCAAATCTAAAGTTGGCTTTAGTTGCCCAACTATCACCTAAAATATTTGCGGCTAAATCTAGGTAAACCGCGGCATCATCAGCATTTTTTACGCCACCAGCAGGCTTAAAACCCACCAGCGTATTTTTATCTTTAATTACTTTTAGCATTAACTCAGCTGATTTAGGTGTCGCATTAACTAACACTTTACCTGTTGAGGTTTTGATGAAATCAGCACCGGCAGCGATACAAATTTCACTGGCTTGAGTAATAAGTTTATCAGCTTTAAGCTCACCAGTTTCAATAATAACTTTCAGCTGTACGCTACTACCACATACTTTTTTACAAGCTTTGACGAGTTCGAAGCCAACTTTATCATTACCCTTTATTAATGCGTTATAGGGAAATACAACATCCACCTCATCTGCGCCATAGGCGATAGCCGCTTTAGTTTCAGCTACAGCTATATTAATATCGTCGTTACCGTGTGGAAAGTTTGCTACCGTGGCAATTTTTATTTCTGGCGTACCTTGTTCAGCTAAGGTTTTTTTCGCTAAAGGTATAAAACGCGGGAAGATACAAATGGCGGCTGTGTTACCGCAAGGTGATTTCGCCTTTTTGCAAAGCTTGATAATATCATCGGCTGTTTCAATATCGGTTAAACTGGTTAAATCCATCATGTTAAGTGCACTTTGTGCGTACTGTTCTAACGTTGTCATGATCTGCCTCAGAGTTGTGATAGGTTTTAACAAAACAGCCTAGCGCTGATGGCTAGGCTTTTAGAAAATGGTTATAACGTAATAAACTATAAGCTTACGAATACACCGGCAATAGCGGCACTCATTAAGTTAGCCATAGTTGCTGCTAGCATTGCTTTCATGCCCAAACGAGCAATATCAGGGCGACGACTTGGTGCCATTGAGCCAATACCACCCAATAAAATAGCAATTGAAGATAAGTTAGCAAAACCACACAAAGCAAAAGTGACAATCGCTTGAGTTGTTGGAGATAAAGTGTCTTTAATTTCAACAAAGTTGACGTAGGCAAAGAACTCATTTACCACTATTTTTTGGCCAATAAAGCTACCTGCTTGCAACATTTCTTCAAATGGTACACCGATAAGGTAAGCAAATGGCGCAAAAATATAACCCAGTAGCCATTCAATAGTAATGCCTTCAAACCCTAATAAACTGCCAAAACCTGTCACCATAGAATTAAGTAATGCGATAATGGCGATAAAGGCAAGTAACATGGCACCGACGTTAACAGCAAGTTTGAGGCCTGAAGCGGCACCTGTGGCTGCTGCATCAATAACATTAGCAGGTTTAGCGCCTGCTTCAGCTAATTCTACCTCGCTGTAGTCATTAGTAATTTCTTCAGTTTCAGGTAATAGTAATTTTGCCATAAGCAAACCACCTGGCGCAGCCATAAAAGATGCAGCAATTAAATATTCAAGCTTCACACCTAAACCAGCATAACCCGCGAGTATTGAACCTGCGACAGAGGCAAGTCCGCCAACCATAATGGCAAAAAGTTCTGATTGACTCATTTTTGCAATATAAGGACGAATAACTAAAGGGGCTTCTGTTTGCCCAACAAAGATATTAGCGGTTGCTGAAAGCGATTCAGGCTTTGATGTTTTTAATAGTTTTTGTAAGCCACCACCGATAATTTTTACTACCCACTGCATAATATTAAGGTAATAAAGTACCGCGATAAGCGATGAGAAAAAGATAATAACGGGCAATACACGAATAGCAAAAACAAACCCAACGCCGTTATCAAACATGGCATCGGTACCTAAACCACCGAATAAAAAGTTTATGCCTGCTTGTGCACTATTAATAACTTGTTGAACACCATTAGTAATAGACCCCAATACATCTTTACCAAAAGGGACATAAAGTACAAATGCACCGAGTAATATTTGTAATGCAAAGGCAAAACCTACGGTGCGCCAATTTATTGCGCTGCGATCTTTAGATAAAAAATACGCCACTGCCAATAGCGCGAAAATACCAATGACACCTCGAAGTGCACTTAATTCCATAATTACCTCATAAATTATTTTGTTATCGTTATTATATTTATTTAGATTTTATCTATATTAATTTTTTATAAAAGCTTACAAACGTTGATTCATTAGTTGACGAATTTTTGCTTTTAGCATTTCTATTGCCATTCTATTTTTACCACCACGCGTCACCACAATATCGGCGAAGGGTTTATTTGGCTGTATATGTTGGTGATACATAGGTCGAACGGTGGTTAAATATTGTTCGGTGATTGAGGCTATGCTTCGTGACCGTTCAATGGTATCTCTATTTATTCTTCGAACTAAGCAAATGTCGAGCGGGGTATCAATATAAATTTTTATATCAAATTTGTCTCTTAGCTCTTTATCTGAAAATAGAAGAATGCCTTCAATTAGAATTATTGGTGTGGGTGCTAAATGCAGCGTTTCGGCTAAACGGGTATGAGTTTTATAACAGTAAGTAGGTATATCAACGCTTTCACCAGCACTTAATTGGGTTAAATGTTGTGACAATAAACTATGTTCAAAAGCACTGGGATGATCATAATTGGTTTTTACGCGCTCTGCCATCGACAGATGTGATTGACTATTGTAGTACGAATCTTCTTTGATGATAGCAATACCACTTGACCCTAGCTCAGGTAACAGTTCATCGTAAATAGTTTGCGCAAATAGTGATTTTCCAGATGCTGAAGCACCGGTTACCGCAATAATCGTCGGTTTATTGGTTTGCAAAACAGAGAGCCTTAAAAAATATGATTAACAAAAGGGTTAAGTATTTATAGCGATGCTGTGTAGATAAGTCATCGCACTCATATTATGGACTAATTAATCTGAAATTCATTAAAATTTAGGCAAAAGGATTAGCTATGCCCTAAATATTTACAAAATATCTGTTGTCTATAATGTATTGCTTGGTAAAGTATCACATGTTGACCATTTGGTCATGAAATTTATCAGTATAAATGAGGATAAATTTGAAAAATTTGTTAAAATGCATTGATCTAATAACAGGACATTAAAATGGCAAGAGCAATAGTTTTAGTAATCGACAGTTTTGGCATCGGGCATGCACCCGATGCAGCCGACTTTGGCGATATCAGTGCCAATACTTTTGCTAATTTAGCGCGATATTTCTATCAGCACGAAAAACGTGAAATCAAAGTTCCTAACTTAGCAAAAATGGGCTTAGTTCAAGCGGCTTTTGAAGCAGGTAAATGTAGTTTTCCCGTAGTAAAGCAAACGCCAGTGCAGGGTGTTTATGGTTATGCAGCAGAGATTAGTACAGGCAAAGATACGCCTAGTGGCCATTGGGAAATGATGGGTGTCCCCGTACTTTTTGATTGGGACTATTTTCCAAAGGAAGGTAATGCCTTTCCCGCTGATCTCATCGAAAAAATTAACAAAGCAACTGGCTTTGACTCAATTTTAGGTAATTGCCATGCCTCGGGCACCGATATTATTAACAAGCTTGGGCAAGAGCATATCAAATCAGGATTACCTATTTGTTATACCTCAGCTGACAGTGTGTTTCAGGTAGCAGCTCATGAAGAGCATTTTGGTTTAGATAATCTTTATAAATACTGTGAAACAGTACGTGAGATAATGGCTGACATGAATGTTGGCCGTGTTATCGCACGTCCTTTTGTTGGTAGCAGTCCTGAAGACTTTACCCGTACCGGCAATCGTCGTGACTATTCTATTTTACCGCCAGCGCCTACCGTATTAGACAAATTCACTGAAGCGGGTGGTTATGTCATTAGTGTCGGTAAAATTGCCGATATTTATGCACATCAAGGTATTAGCGAAAAAACTAAAGCAACAGGTATCGATGCTTTATTGGATGCTACAATTTCACATATAAATACGGCGCAAGACAATAGTCTGATATTCACTAATTTAGTCAATTTTGACCAAGATTATGGCCATCGCCGAGATCCGGTAGGATATGCTTTAGCATTAGAAAATTTTGATAAGCGCTTACCAGAAGTTGTAGCAGCGATGAATGAAGATGACGTACTCTTTTTAACCGCTGATCATGGTTGCGACCCTACTTGGCACGGCAATGACCATACCCGAGAGTATGTACCTGTTATTGCATTTCACAAACAGGTACGATCTGTTAATATTGGGGAACGCAGTACCTTTGCAGATATTGGTCAAACTATTGCAGAGTTATTTAAATTAGATAAAATGCCTTATGGTACAAGTTTTTTGTCTGATCTTGATCTATAAATAATTATTAATCACTTTGCCCTTTATATAGATAGAGGGCATAGTGAATAAAAATAAATTTAACATGAAACATAAACAGTTCTTGGGAGAGTACTTAAATGAATGTTTTTAAAAAAACGTCGCTCGCACTTTGTGTAAATGCGGCTATTTTCGCGTGTGGAGCAAGTGTATCTGCAACTGCTATTGCGCAAGAAAATGCTGACAAAATCGACGTTGTAGGCGTTGAAGTTATTGAAGTAACCGCGCGTAAGCGTACTGAAAACATAAAAGATGTGCCTATTTCAGTTTCGGCACTTACGCCTAAAAAACTTGAAGTATTAGGTTCTTCTGGAATGGATGTGAGAGCACTCTCTGCGAAAGTGCCAAGTTTATTAATAGAGTCTTCTTTTGGTCGTACGTTTCCACGGTTTTATATTCGTGGTTTAGGTAATACTGATTTCGATTTGCTAGCATCACAACCTGTTTCATTGATTTATGATGACGTTGTTTTAGAAAATGCCTTAACTAAAGGTATGCCAATGTTCGACATTGAACGTGTAGAAGTTTTGCGCGGTCCTCAAGGTACATTATTTGGTCGTAACACCCCAGCGGGCATTGTTAAAGTACAATCGAAAAAACCAACGCAAGATTTTGACGCCAACATTTCTGGTTCATATGGTAGTTTCGGTAGCACTGATTTACGTCTTGCTGTTGGCGGTGGTTTGACCGATACATTGTCAGCACGTGTAGCATTATTACAACAAGACCGTGATGATTGGATTGACAACAAAGCGCCTGGTTTTGAAGTAAAAGATCAACTTGGTGGTTACACTGAAACAGCAGGCCGTTTGCAATTGTTATGGGAGCCAAGTGACGATTTCTCTGCGTTGTTTAACTACCATTTCCGTGACGCAGAAGCCGATGCTCGAATCTTTAGAGCTAATATTATTAAGCCAGGTACTAACGACTTAGTAAATGATTTTGACCGTGAAACAGTCTTTCATGACGCTGCTGTTCGTAACAGCCAAACAGTTGATATGAAAGGTGCAAGTTTAAAACTTGAATATGATATGGGTGACCACACCCTAACATCGGTGACCGGTTATGAGTCAGCTGAAATGTTTTCAGTAGGCGATATTGACGGTGGTTACGGTGCATCATTCTTACCTGATTACATGGGACCTGGTTTCATTCCGTTCCCTTCTGAAACTGGTGCTAGAATGCCAGATCATAAGCAGTTAACTCAAGAATTACGTATCGCGAGTAATGACATAGGTAAGTTAGATTACCAATTTGGTTTGTTTTTATTCGACGAAGACTTAACTATTCATAACTTAAGTTTCGATACTTTAGGTGGCGGCGCACAAAACGGCATCGCTATCCAAAAGATGGAAACTTCAGCTTGGGCAATCTTTGGTTCACTTGATTACGAAGTTTCAGACAAATTAAATATTAATGGTGGCCTACGTTATTCAGATGATAAGCGTGACTGGGAAGGTGAATTAGTTCAATCGCCATTTGGTGCACCGGGCTTTTCTGAAATTAATAATGTTTCAGATTCACAAGTTAGTGGTGATTTAAGTGCTACTTACAAATTAAACGATGAAACTAACGTTTATGCTCGTTTAGCTCGCGGTTACCGTGCGCCAAGTATTCAAGGTCGTAGTTTACTATTCTCGGCAAATTCAACAACAGCAGACTCTGAAACTGTAGATTCAATCGAAACAGGTTTCAAATCGGTATTTTTAGAAAATACGGCTCGTGTTGATGGCTCAGTATATTACTTTGTTGTTAATGATCAGCAGTTAACTGCTGTTGGTGGTTCAGGTAACGTTGCAAGTTTACTTAATGCCGATAAATCTGTTGGTTATGGTTTTGAAGTTGATTCAGAATACTTTGTTACCGCTGATTTAGTGTTAACGGCAAGCGTAAGTTATAACCATACAGAACTGCAAGATAGCAATGTTGCAGTACCAGGTTGTGGTGGTGGTTGTACAGTAACTTCACCATTAAATGGTGACGGTTTAGCCATGATTGATGGTAATTCATTACCACAATCGCCTGAATGGATCACAAACTTAGCGGCTCGTTGGACGAAAGAAATTGGTGATGGTGAACTTTATGTTTACACTGATTGGTCTTACCGCAGCGAAGTTAACTTTTTCTTATACGAATCAACAGAGTTTACTGGTGATGCGTTATTAGAAGGTGGTGTTCGTGTTGGTTATGAATGGTATACAGACGGCGCAGAATACGAAGTAGCTCTTTTTGGTCGTAATATTACCGATGAAGAACAACTTACCGGTGCTATCGATTTCAATAACTTAACGGGTTATGTTAACGAACCTCGCTTTTGGGGTGTTGAATTTAAAGCGAACTTCTTTTAATAAGGAGCTTTGCTTTAAACATAACTTAATAAGTTATAATTAAAAAAACCGGTTATCAATTTGATAACCGGTTTTTTTATGTGCAGGATGTACGGTATATCTCGGCTGTATGTATGCAAAAGAGCATTTATGTGAGGGCTTAAATTGAGTTTTGTTCTTCAGATAATAACTAAGTAGTAACTTCCATCTTGGTATATCGCAGTTGCATCGATAAAAAAGAGCGGGCATAAAGCGGAATTATATTCTTTGAGAGTAATAAATATGCTTTACCTTCTTTCCTTAAATAACAAAGAAGGTCACCGCACTTTAATTACATTCTTGTTTTAATAGCGTTTGCTAAAACATTGAGGATTTCTTCGCTGGTATCTAGGTTGATACAAGCATCGGTAATACTTTGCCCGTAAACTAAAGGTTTATCTGCGACAACTTTTTGATTACCTGCCACCATAAAGCTTTCAATCATCACGCCGAATATAGATTGGTTACCTGATTGTATTTGCTCAGCCAATGAATTGGCCACATCAATTTGTTTGTTATGGTTTTTAAAGCTATTACCGTGACTACAGTCGATCATCACTTTTTCAGCTAAACCAGCTTTGGTTAAGGTTTCACAAGTTTGAGTTATATATTCTTCTTGATAATTCGGCGCTTTACCACCGCGCAAAATTACGTGGGCAAAAGGGTTGCCATGTGTTTGATAGATACACATTTGACCACTTTTATTAGGCGAATAAAGTACATGAGGAACACTTGAGGCTTTAATGGCGTCAACCGCAATTTGAATATTGCCATCGGTGCCGTTTTTAAAGCCAACTGGACATGAAAGGGCAGATGCCAATTCCCTGTGGACTTGGCTCTCTGTGGTACGTGCGCCAATAGCGCCCCAGCTGATCAAATCAGAAATATATTGGCCTGTTACCATATCTAAAAATTCAGTACCGGCAGCTAGCCCTAACTTATTAATTTCCATCAGTAAATTACGTGCTAGATTTAAGCCTTTAGCAACACGGAATGACTTGTCTAAATCAGGGTCACTAATTAAACCTTTCCAACCGACGGTTGTACGTGGCTTTTCAAAATATACGCGCATTACAATCAGTAATTCGTTGGCATACTTTTCATTCAATTTTTTCAATTTCTTTGCGTAGTCAATTGCCGCTTCAGTATCATGAATAGAACAAGGGCCAATAATGACCAGCAAGCGTTTATCATCGCCATTAATGATGGCTTCAATATCCTTACGGCTTTTGATAATAAAATTCGCGGTTTTATCGTCCAGCGGAATTTGCTCAGCTAGTTCAGCAGGCGAAACTAAATTGTCAATTAATGTGGTTCTAAATTCATCTGTTTTTATGGTCATGGGCTATCAAATGCTGGTTAGCCTGCATATGTATATGCAGCGCAATAATAATATCGCGCTAACATAACGAATATAGCCACTTATGTGAACCGCTTTCTAAGAATTTATGAAACTAAATTGTTATAAGTTAATATTTATAGCGCTGAAGACCTGTTTCAGACAATATTTTAGCAGTAATTTCTTCTATTGAAAGCTTGGTGGTGTTTAGGAAAGGAATTTTTTCTTGTTTATATAACTTTTCAACTTCTCGTACTTCCATGCGACATTGCCGTGCTGAGGAATATTTAGTGTTCGCCATTCTGCCATCACGAATATCCACTAAGCGCTCGGCATCTATGGTTAAACCAAATAATTTCTTTTTATGCATTTTTAAAAAAGAGGGTATTTGAAGTTCGTCCATATCGTCATCGGTAAAGGGATAATTTGCTGCTTTAATACCGTATTGAAGCGCTAAATAAAGTGCAGTGGGGGTTTTACCTGAGCGGGAAACACCAACAAGTATCACGTCTGCATGCTCATAGTTAGTCACATTTGAACCATCATCATTTGCCAATGAATAGTTAACCGCATCAATGCGATAATCATAACTATTCTCGTGAATACTGTGTGTTCTATGGGCTTTTGGTTTAGCTTCAATGCCAAGTTGTTGTTCAAGGGGCTTAACAAAGTGTTCGAGGAAGTTATAAATTACACCGTCACAGCCATCGATAATTTCTCGAATATCTGGATTCACAAAAGTGTGAAAAACCAGTGGCGGCAATCCAGTGCGTTTAGCGGCTTTATTTATTCGCTTACAAGCGTCAAGTGCTTTTTCTTTGGTTTCAACAAAAGGAATGGTGTCGTGTTCAAACTCCATCGGAAAAAGTGATAATAATGCATGACCAAAAACTTCAGAGGTGATGGCTGTTCCGTCAGAAATATAAAAAGCTGCGCGCATAGTAAAACCTATTATTTAATTTTGTAATGGATAGTGAAAACTTTCAAATAGTGCTTTAGTTTCAATGTTAGCAGTGTAAAATGTCTGCAGCGCGAAATACACCGTTTATTAATACTTAGATTGATAAAAGTGTTAAGAAAGTTATTTTTGATAGGTTTTTATAAATAATTTTCTTAAATTTTATTATTTCTAGTGGAGATGTTGTCGTGCAAGAATACGTGCTTTGGTATGAAAATTTAGGAATGAATGATGTTGATCGCGTAGGCGGTAAAAATGCATCATTGGGTGAAATGATTTCTAATCTTTCAAATGTTGGTGTGCAAGTGCCGGGTGGCTTTGCTACTACCTCATTTGCTTTTAATGAATTTCTAGAACAAAGTGGTTTGAACGATAAAATTTATCTTTTGTTAGATGATTTAGATGTCGGTGATATTAATGCCTTGGCTGAATGTGGTAGTAAAATCCGTCAATGGGTTATTGATACGCCATTTTTACCTGATATGCAGCACGATATAGAACAAGCTTACACAAAACTTGCCGATGGCTTTGCCGATGACGCTTCATTTGCTGTTCGTTCATCAGCAACCGCAGAAGATATGCCAGACGCTTCTTTTGCTGGCCAACAAGAAACTTTCCTGAATGTTCGTGGTTTAGACGCGGTAATGATCGCGATTAAACACGTATTTGCTTCACTCTTTAATGACCGTGCTATTTCTTATCGTGTGCATCAAGGATATGACCATCGAGGCGTTGCGCTTTCTGCGGGAATTCAACGTATGGTGCGCAGTGATATCTCTTCTAGTGGTGTTATGTTCTCTATCGACACTGAATCAGGCTTTGAAGATGTAGTATTTATTACTTCTAGCTACGGCTTAGGTGAAATGGTAGTGCAGGGCGCCGTTAACCCTGACGAATTCTATGTTCATAAACCGACCTTAGCGAAAGGTAAACCTGCCGTTGTGCGCCGAAATATTGGTAGTAAAGCAATTAAGATGATTTATGCTGCTACTCAAGAACATGGCAAGCAAGTTGAAATTGTTGATATCGAGCAAGCACAATCTGATACTTTCTCACTTAATGATAAAGAAGTTGAAGAATTAGCAAAACAAGCGGTAATTATTGAAAAACACTATGGCCGTGCCATGGATATTGAATGGGCTAAAGACGGCCTAGACGGTAAGCTTTATATTGTACAAGCGCGCCCAGAAACAGTTAAAAGTCGCGAAAATGCTAATGTTATGGAGCAATTTCAATTACAGGCTACCGCTGACATCATTTGTGAAGGTCGCTCAATTGGTCATAAAATAGGCAGTGGTGAAGCTAAAGTATTATCATCATTGGCTGAAATGGACAAAATATTACCCGGCGATGTTTTAGTTACAGATATGACTGACCCTGATTGGGAGCCGATCATGAAACGTGCTTCCGCCATTGTTACTAACCGTGGCGGTCGAACTTGTCATGCGGCAATTATTGCTCGTGAAATGGGTATTCCTGCGGTTGTTGGTTGTGGTGATGCGACTAAAAAGATAGCCACAGGTGATGAAATTACCGTTTCTTGTGCTGAAGGTGATACCGGCTTTATTTATCAAGGTAAATTGGATTTCACGGTGACCACCTCAGAAGTTGACTCAATGCCAGACTTGCCATTGAAAATAATGATGAATGTCGGCAATCCAGATCGCGCATTTACTTTTGCTCGCTTACCACACGCTGGTATTGGTTTGGCGCGCTTAGAATTTATTATTAACAAAATGATCGGTGTACACCCGAAAGCACTATTGAACTTTGACGAACAATCAGTAGAGCTTCAAGAAGAAATTCGTGAAATTATTGCTGGTTACGACAATCCTGTTGAGTTTTATATTGCTAAATTAACCGAAGGTATTTCAACTTTAGCCGCTGCGTACGCACCAGAAAAAGTGATTGTGCGTATGTCTGATTTTAAATCAAACGAATATGCTAATTTAGTCGGTGGCGAAGACTTCGAGCCAGAAGAAGAAAATCCGATGATCGGCTACCGTGGAGCGTCTCGCTATATTTCTAAAGATTTTAGAGATTGTTTTGCACTTGAGTGTGAAGCTATTAAACGCGTTCGTAACGAAATGGATATGACTCATGTTGAGATTATGATCCCGTTTGTGCGCACTGTTGAAGAAGCTTCTACGGTTATTGATATTCTTGCTGAGCACGGTTTAAAACGTGGCGAAAATGGTTTACGTATTATCATGATGTGTGAACTACCTTCTAATGCGTTATTAGCCGACCAGTTTTTAGATTACTTTGATGGCTTCTCAATTGGCTCTAACGACTTAACGCAATTAACTTTAGGTTTGGACCGTGACTCTGGTTTAGTCGCACACTTATTTGATGAGCGTGATCCTGCAATTAAAATATTATTAGCAATGGCGATTAAAGCGTGTAAAGCGCGTGGAAAATATGTCGGCATTTGTGGTCAAGGTCCTTCAGATCACCCTGACTTTGCTGCTTGGCTAGTAGAGCAAGGTATTGATAGTGTCTCACTAAATCCAGATACTGTATTGCCAACATGGTTGTATTTAGCCGAGCAGCATAATAAAAAGTAAATTGCAGTTTATGCGCTTTCAACTAAAGGTCCTGAATTTTTCAGTTTGAAGTTAAGCGTATATAAATTACTTTTACATTAAACAAGCCTAGGTACTTTTTATCATGACGATGATAAAAAAGTTCTTAGGCTTTTTTTGTTAAAAGATCAAATTGACAAACTGCCATGATATAATATTGGTCACATAATATTGTTAATAGAACTTTTATCCATGTTACCTCGCTTAAGTCCTCAAGAGTTAGTTTCTCCTCTATATCAAGAGTTTGCCAAGATTTTGGCAACTAAACACTTTACCGGTGATATTAATTTTCAATATAGCGCGCGTTTAGCTCATGCGACAGACAACAGTATTTATCAACAATTACCCCAATTAGTACTTCATCCGCGCAGCCAGAAAGACATTCAAATTGTAACGTTATTAGGCAACCAAGATAAATTTAACGAGATAAAGTTTAGTGCCCGCGGCGGCGGTACAGGTACTAATGGTCAAAGCTTAACACCTGGTGTCGTAGTTGATTTATCAAAATACATGAACCGTATTTTAGACATTAATGTTGAAGAGAATTGGGTTCGCGTTGAAGCAGGTGTGATCAAAGACCAACTAAACGATTACCTGAAGCCCTATGGGTTTTTCTTTTCGCCTGATTTATCAACCAGTAGTCGTGCAACCATTGGTGGCATGATTAATACCGATGCCTCAGGACAGGGCTCACTGGTTTATGGTAAAACTTCAGATCACGTTTTAGCACTTGAAAGCGTTCTGGCTAATGGTGAACTGCTAAGTACAAAACCTCAAACCATGGCACAAGCTCAAGCATTAACCAAACAAGACAGTACCGAAGCAAAATTAATGCAACAAGTACTTGAGTCGTGCGGTGATAATCGTGCATTAATTTTAAAAAAATTCCCTCGATTAAACCGATTCTTAACAGGTTATGATTTAGAAAACGTTTTTAATGATGACTTATCGATAGTCGATTTAAGTCGCATTATTACCGGCTCTGAAGGTTCGCTAGCCTTTGTTTGTGAGGCAAAATTAAATTTAACACCGATAGCTAACGCGAAAACTCTTATTAATATTAAATATGACAGCTTTGATTCTGCGCTTCGCCATTCTCCAAGGCTTGTGCAAGCTAAAGCAACGTCAGTTGAAACTATTGACAGCACAGTACTTAATTTAGCTAAACAGGATATTGTTTGGCAACTAGTCAGTGACATGTTGCAAGACGTTGATGGCGCCATTATGGATGGCATCAATATGGTGGAGTATAACGGCGATAGTGTTGAAAGTGTTGCTAAACAGGTTAATGCTTTATGTGCAGAGCTTGATAAAGATATTGCTAATAAAACCGGTGTTATTGGTTATCAAGTCACCTCTGATTTAGCCAGCATCGGCAAGTTGTATACAATGCGCAAGAAAGCCGTTGGCTTATTAGGTAATACTAAAGGTAGCCAAAAGCCATTAGCATTTGCTGAAGATACAGCGGTACCGCCAGAAAACCTAGCTGATTACATCGCTGAATTTAGACAACTACTTGATGGTTACGGATTGCATTACGGAATGTTTGGTCATGTTGATGCTGGGGTTTTGCATGTGAGGCCTGCACTTGATATGTGTGATCCTGAACAAGAGATTTTACTCAGAGAAATATCAGACAAGGTTGTTGCTTTAACAGCTAAATATGGCGGCTTAATGTGGGGCGAGCATGGTAAAGGTTATCGCAGTGAATACGGCCCTGAATTTTTTGGTGATACCTTATTTACTGAATTAAGAAAAATTAAAGCCGCGTTTGATCCCTTAAATAAAATGAACCCAGGTAAAATTTGTACGCCGTTTGATTCCACCGATAAGCTGGTTTCTGTTGATGATACCAAGCGTGGTTTTTACGATAGACAAATACCAGTAATAGTAAAAGACTCGTTCAATTCTGCACTTGATTGTAATGGTAATGGCTTGTGTTTTAATTATGACGTTAATAGCCCTATGTGTCCTTCAAGCAAAGTAACGCGTGATCGGAGGCAATCACCTAAAGGTAGAGCCGGCTTGATGCGTGAGTGGTTGCGCTTATTAGAAGCGAAAGGCGTTGATGTTTTAGCTTTAGAGCAAAATATACAAAGTTGGTCGGTGAAAAGCATATTAGACAAAGTTAAAAACCGTATTAATAGTCAATTTAATCGTGATGAAAACGATGACTTTTCCCATGAAGTCATGGAAGCGATGCAAGGCTGTTTAGCTTGTAAAGCTTGCGCGAGTCAGTGTCCTGTTAAAGTGGATGTGCCAGATTTTAGAGCCCGATTTATTAACCTTTACCACACGAGATATTTTAGACCTTTAAAAGATCACTTAGTGGCAAATGTAGAGTCAATGACACCAATAATGGCCAAAGTACCCAAACTAGTTAATAGTGTTTTAGCGTCTAATATTTACGATAAACTATCTCAAGTCACTATTGGTTATGTTGATACACCTTTATTGTCAATACCGACATTAGCGCAGCGAGTTACTGAGCAAAAATTTACTACATTTGAATTATCAAATCTGCAAAGTATGACGATAGATGAACGTGCTAATTCATTGCTAATCGTTCAAGACCCATTTACTTCGTTTTATGATGCAAAAGTTGTTGAAGACTTTATGTTGTTGGTGAAAAAACTTGGCTTTGATCCCATACTTTTGCCATTTAAGCCAAATGGTAAGCCTCAACATGTTAAGGGATTTTTAGGCAAGTTTGCCAAAACAGCTAAATCAACGGCTGAATTTTTAAATCAAATTCATCATCTAAAGATGCCTATGGTGGGTTTAGATGCGTCAATGGTTTTATGTTTCAGGGATGAGTATAAGCAGGCTCTTGGTATTAATCGTGGTGATTTTGAGGTGAAGTTAGCACATGAATGGTTAATAACGCTTATCGATGAAAAAACGAATAAGCCAATTAACCAAGTTAAACCTCAAAATTCTATTGCTTACAAGCTGTTTGCACATTGTACGGAGAAAACAGCATTAGCAGGTAGTGAAGGGCAGTGGCAGCACATATTCCAGTATTTTGGCTTATCTTTATCTAGTATATCTGTTGGTTGTTGTGGCATGGCAGGTACTTATGGCCATGAAAAAGTTAATTTAGAGAACTCTACATCGCTTTATAAAATGAGTTGGCAAGATAAAGTCGCCCAATTGGCCACTGAGCAAGTACTGGTTACTGGCTACTCTTGTCGTAGCCAAGTTAAGCGCTTAGACAATAAAGTGACATTACACCCAGTACAAGCGTTGTTAAACGCGATTTAGGATACTTTTAGTCGATTTAGATACGATTGCTAAGTTTAAATAATATAGCCGAATTATCGCTCTTTACATATTTCTGATGATTTTGGGATGGCCTAATTCTAGTTAATAAAAAAGCACCCTAAGGTGCTTTTTTATTAACTAGTACTAGCTTTAATTTATTAAGCTATTACGCACCGTTAGCAATAATATGACGCGCCATTTCATCGGCAATAAAACCTGTAGGCATGTTATTTGACGCTGCGGTTTCAAAAACAGTCATTAAAGTGTTGTAAATGTTTTCTACCAGTTTCGTCGCACTCTTGGCGCAATAAGGTTCTGGGTATATCTCTAAGGCAACATTAATAATACCACCAGCATTAATAACATAATCAGGCGCATACAAAATACCTTTTTCTAACAAGGCTTGATCATGACGCGATTCGGCCAATTGGTTATTAGCACAACCCGCAATGATGGTTGCTTTCAATTGCGCGATACTATCGTCATCAATTGACGCACCAAGGGCACACGGTGAATATACATCAACATCTTGACTATAAATTTCGTCTAACCCAACAACTTTTGCGTTTAACTCTGAAGCTGCTCTATCTAATGCGACTTGGTTTATATCGGTTACAATTAACTGTGCACCTGCGGCATGTAGTTTTTCACACAGTGAATAACCCACGCTACCTAAACCTTGTACCGCTACTTTAATACCGGTTAAATCGTCTTTGTTTAACTTAAATTTAACTGCGGCTTTAATACCTAAGAATGTCCCTAAGGCGGTAAATGGACCTGGGTTGCCGCTTTTACCTTCGAGACCAGAAACAAAGGCTGTGCTTTGGTTAACTATCGCCATATCACCTGTAGTAATATTAACGTCTTCTGCCGTATAGTAACGACCATTCAAATTATTAACAGCATGTCCAAAGGCTTTAAATAACGCTTCTGATTTTAGCGTTTTTGAGTTGCCAATAATTACGCCCTTACCACCGCCAAGTTTTAAACCGGCCATAGCATTTTTATATGTCATACCTTTAGATAAACGTAATACGTCTTTAAGTGCTGCTTCATCGCTTGCATAATCCCAAAAACGGCATCCGCCAGCTGCTGGCCCTAATACTGTACTATGAACGGCTATGATGGCTTTTAGTCCTGATGCTTCGTCACTGCAATAAACGACTTGTTCATGGTTATCAAAATCTACTAAATCGAAAACGGCCACTATCGAAATCTCCAATAATATTATACCAATTGAAATAAATAAAAATCATTCTAAGACGGCCTAAATATCCAATACCTGCGTTACTTTCAAAGCCAATAACCAGCTATTGCTCTATCAAGAGCCTTGCTCTTGAATATTTAGTCTCGCTTTTAAATGCTCACTTACTTAATTCAATCGGTATTAGAAATAGTTTAAGACTAATTTGACTTAAACTAGGGTTGTAATAATTCGCTGCGCACAATACCATTTAGGTAAATGCTTCGCTAGTGAAGCAATAAATAAATTTGAACTTAACTGTGAAGTAATTCATACAAACATTCTTAATGTTAATAACTTATTAAAATAATCAACAAAAAGACCATAAATATGACAGAACAAAAATCAATGACCGATGAACAAAAGAAAGATTGGATCCGTGAGCAATATTTAAAAGCCACTAAATATCTTGCTGATAAAGGTTTAGTAACCGAAAGTGTTGCTGACACTGAAAGTCGCTATCTAGTGCCTATTATGGCGGTATGGAAAATTAACTTGCTCGATAAAACATGTGTTTGGGTTATTTGCGGTGATTTACCTACAGATCACGTTGCCTTAAATAATGGCGAACCTGCACGTGATGTGGTTAGACATTTTTCATTGAAGTGGCAACTACAAGCAGAAAATTTACTGCGTATAGAAGACAAAGAACAACAGGAGTTTGCAAAATTGTTGATTGGTCGTGCTGATGGTTTGTATAAGATTTATGAGAAAGATGATCTTTGGCAAGAAGCGACATAACAGCTGCTGTTAGTGGCTTAGGTAATACTTAGCCACACTAACTTCATTTAATGGACAAGTCATTTTTTGTCTGGCCATTCCCGCTTCCATAAATACCGCCCCCTCAGTGTTAAAATGAAACTTTCGAAAATAATCGATCGTTTCTAAAGGACAATAGATAAAAATTTCTTTTAAGTTCATTTCTCGTGCTATTTTAAACAGCGCTTGCAAGATAATTTTATCTACTTGGTCTTTACGACAAGATTTTAACACTGCAATGCGGCTTATTTCTCCGGTAGAAAGAATACGGCCTGTACCTATTGGCTCTTGGGTTTTATCATGACAAGCAAGCACATGATTTGCAAAGTGGTCTTTTCGATCGAACTCAATACTTTTTGGTATGCGCCATTCATAGACAAATACCTGTTCCCTTACATTTTTAAGTAAGGGAGCCGCTTGTTCCCACTGCACTCTGCTAACCGTGTATGACATGTTTTTTAGTCTATATACCAATATCCCTTATTTAAAACATTAGTTAACAATTGTGTGTTTTTCAAACAATCAGTGAAACTTTTTACTTCACTGGTGGTTAAAGGCTTTTGTTGTGCTAAGTGTTGGGCTAGCACAAGGGTGCTTTTATCCAACGCGAAGCTTTCGCCGTTAATAAAAAGTGTTGAGTGATTATCGTTTATTATTGCCGCTTTTAATCCTGATACTGGCATAAATAAAATGTCTGGCTCTGACAGTATATCGAGCAATTTATTTTCATCTATGTCATTTACAGGTACTAATATCTCGAGGGCATGATGGCCTTGTGTAAGGTATTGGCCGATAAATTGTTCATAAAAGGCTTCTTGGTCAAGTTGCTGTAACATAAATGCTTTTAGTTGCTGCTTGTCATGCTGAGTTATATTAAAGCTCGTTTGAGATAATGCTCTTTCAGGGTCACTAAACCTTTGCTCACCTAAGTTGTTATCAATAAGTTTATCTGCAAAATTTGACCATAGCTCTTGGCTTGATGGTGCTTGAAAACCAATAGAAAAGTTAACCGAGTTTTCTATTGATACGCCATTGTGAGGATGGTTAGGTGGTATATAAAGTAGATCGCCAGCCTCGGTTATTTCATCTATAACTGGTTGAAAGTTGGAAACTTGCTTGAGATCTGGATGAGGTAACAGTGTTTTTAAGCTGCCATCTGGTGCGCCAATTTGCCAGCGACGTTTGCCACTGCCTTGAATAATAAAAACGTCATATTGATCTAAATGTGCACCAACACCGCCATTTTGTGTTGAAAAGCTGACCATAACATCATCTATGCGCCAATTTGGAATAAAAGCAAAAGGCGAAAGTAAATCATGTGTTGGACGTGACCAGTTGTTCACTGCTTGCACTAATAGTGTCCAATCAGATTCGCCGTATTTTGAAAAGTCTTCGAAAGGGCCATGATCTACTTGCCAATCGCCTTCACCATTAACACTAACGATACGTGACTCTATTTCAGCTTCCATCGCTAAACCAGCTAACTCATCTGCTGTTATTGAGTCCTGAAAATTAGCAAAGGCATTTTTGATCAATAGCGGTTTTTTTTGCCAGTATTGTGCAAGAAATATTTCTGGGGTTAAATCTCCCCAATTGAGCGATTCTATATTCATGGTGAAACCTTACTATTATGATGTTTTTAAAAACTGAATAACAAAAAGGGAGCCTATTGGATCCCTTTTCTATATTAATAAAACTTAGACTTTAATGAATAACTAGTCTAGTTCATCAATAAAAGTTACTGCGCGGCCAATGTATGACGCAGGAGTCATTTCACAAAGCTGTGCTTTTGCAGCTTCTGGTAACTCTAATGTCATAATAAATGCGCGCATTGAATCACCATTAACACGTTTGCCACGGGTTAATTCTTTTAGTTTTTCATAAGGTTTTTCGATACCGTAACGTCGCATGACTGTTTGAATCGGCTCAGCGAGAACTTCCCAGTTTGAATCAAGCTCTGCTAATAAATTGGCTTCATTCACTTGTAGTTTGCTGATACCTTTACGTGTTGCTTGATATGCAATTAAGGTATGAGCAAAACCAACACCTAAGTTACGTAAAACCGTTGAATCTGTAAGGTCACGCTGCCAGCGAGAAATAGGTAATTTTTGTGCTAAATGGGTAAATAAAGCATTGGCAATACCTAAGTTACCTTCTGAGTTTTCAAAATCAATCGGGTTAACTTTATGTGGCATGGTTGACGAGCCAATTTCACCGGCAATGGTTTTTTGCTTAAAGTGACCAATGGCAATATAGCCCCAAACATCCCGATCAAAATCAATTAAAATGGTGTTAAAACGTGCAATAGCATCAAATAATTCTGCGATATAATCATGAGGTTCAATTTGCGTGGTAAAAGGATTAAAGCTTAAGCCTAACGAGTTAACAAACTCGTTAGCAAAACCATGCCAGTCAACTTCAGGATAAGCCGATAAATGGGCATTATAGTTACCAACAGCACCGTTGATTTTTCCTAACATTTCAACTTGAGCAATTTGTTCACGTTGACGTTTTAAACGCACGTAGACATTAGCCATTTCTTTACCTAGCGTACTAGGAGAAGCTGGTTGACCATGGGTACGACACATCATAGGAATGTTTTTATATTCAACAGCCAGTGCTTTAATATCGCCAAGGATATCGTCTATCATTGGCATTAATACTTGTTCGCGACAATCAGACAACATTAAACCGTGTGAAAGGTTGTTGATGTCTTCTGAAGTACAAGCAAAATGTATAAACTCGGTAATAGCATTTAATTCAGCATTGCCGCTTATTTTATCTTTTAGAAAATACTCAACCGCTTTTACATCGTGGTTGGTGGTGGCTTCAATGTCTTTGATACTTTGCGCATCAGCTTCAGAAAAATCACTAACAATTGCATCTAATAGCGCATTAGCTTGAGCCGAAAATGGCGGAACCTCAGCTATTTCAGCGGTAGCTGCTAACTTTTGTAACCAACGTACTTCAACCGTAACACGGTATTTAATTAAGCCAAATTCGCTAAAAATAGGGCGTAATGATTTAACTTTACTGCCATAACGACCGTCAACCGGTGATATCGCACTTAATGCTGAAAGTTCCATAGTAATTTCCTGAAGTTATATTTAAATTTCTTTTAGTAATTGTTGGGCGCACGCAACAATTTTAGTGCGTCCAAATAATATATTTCTACGCTTTCCGCCTACTTGACGCCACAACACGCTAGAGCGAATACCCGCTAATAGTAAGGCACGAATTTTATGCTGATTGCTTTGTTGTTTTAGCAAGTTTGGTTCACCAGCAACTTGAATAGGCGTACCTATTGGGCTGAGCAAATCGCTATAAATACTGGCTAAACTGGCAATAAGCGTGTCACTGGTAATGTCGTAATGTGCTAGTTGTCGTTGGCTTTGTTCAATGCGTTCGCCGAGTAGCGATAGTTGATCTCTTTTATTGGCTAAACGTCTTTCTAAGCCTAATAAACTGACAACATAGCGGGTTAATTCTGGATCTTTGTCTTTAGTTTGATTGCCTAATTGTTCGATTAAGGCTTTTAATCCGGATTTTAAGTGTGCAATGTCATTACTATAAACCTCTAAAATGCTCACCGGTGAAGTCACCATAATACTGTTGAGCATGATAGCAAGTTCTGCTTCATCTACCGAGCCAGTACGGGCTATTTTTTGCACTAAAACGGAAGCTTGGCATATTGCGGCCATGGTAATTGTTTGTTTTTCTAAATTATTCATGAATACCTTATATTAACGAATAAGGGAGTTAATAATACCGCCGCCAAGGCAGATATTATCTTGATAAAACACCACAGATTGTCCGGGTGTTACTGAACTTTGCGGCTCAGTAAACATAATTAAATATTCACCATTGGCCATAGGTGAAAGATTGCAAGCGACATCTTCTTGTCGGTAACGAGTTTTTACCGTACAACTTATGGGGCTGGTTAATTCAACTCTGTCAACTAAGTGCAATTGATTTGCCACTAAGCCTTTAGAGAATAGGCGAGGGTGATCATGGCCTTGGCCAACGATTAATACGTTACGCTCAAGATCTTTGTCAACCACATACCATGGCGCTTCACCTGCATTGGCAAGACCGCCAATTCGCAAACCTTTCCGCTGACCTAGCGTGTGATACATCAAACCATCATGTTCACCAATGGCTTCTCCTTCTGGTGTTTCTATTACACCGGGTTGCGCCGGTAAATACTTACCCAAAAAGTCTTTAAATTTACGTTCACCAATAAAACAAATGCCGGTACTGTCTTTCTTATTGTGTGTGATTAAATCGGCTTTTTCAGCGATAGCTCTCACTTCAGGTTTTTCAATATGGCCAACAGGAAATAGCGTTCTACCCACTTGCTCGTGACTTAAAGTATAAAGAAAATAGCTTTGGTCTTTATTGCTGTCTAATCCACGGTGCATTTGCCATTTACCGTCGTTAAATTTACGTTGGACATAATGGCCAGTAGCAATGTAATCAGCACCTAGGTCTTCACAAGCAAACTCAAGAAAAGCTTTAAATTTAATTTCTTTATTACACATAATGTCAGGATTAGGCGTTCTACCAGCTTTATATTCAGCCAGAAAATATTCGAATACATTATCCCAATATTCAGTAGCAAAATTAATAGTATGAAGCTTAATGCCCAGTTTTTCACAAACACTTTGCGCATCAGCTAAATCTTCAGCTGCCGCACAATACTCGTCGTTGTCATCTTCTTCCCAATTTTTCATGAACAAGCCTTCGACTTGATAACCTTGTTCAATTAATAAATAGGCTGAAACAGATGAATCAACACCACCCGACATGCCAACAATGACTTTGGTATCTTGGGGTAACTTTTCGTTTGGCGTTATTGAGTTTAAATTTACATGTTCGTTCGAGGTCATGACAACTGTATTTCAATGGAAAATAGCGCGAAATTATAGCATGGTCATTTAGCGCGATGATAGATTAAAGATTAGATTTTAGGTGACTTAAGGGTATTTTTTTACCACTGAGGTAATCTTCGATACATTCTAATACCAATGGGCTACGTAATTGCGCTGATTTTGCTTTAATCTCTGCGAGTGTTAACCAATGACAGGCGATAATTTCGTCGTCTTCTGGTAGGCAAACTTCTATTGATTCGAGTTCAATAACAAAACAAAAACGTAAATAATAAAGATTTAGCGATTGTCGATAATAATAGTAAATACCGCAAAGGTAATCAGGTGAGTAGGTTAATCCCGTTTCTTCTTTTAATTCTCGCATTGCGGCAGCAACTAAATTTTCATCCGCTTCTAAATGGCCTGCAGGTTGGTTATAAACTGTTTTCCCATGTTCTACTTCTTCAACAATCAGAAATTTATCTTGGCAGGCGACAACAACGGCAACTGTAGTGTTAGGTTTGAACTGTGCGCTGCCGTGAGGGTTCGTTATTAGATTATTCATGATTTATTCTTTTATATTCGCCGTTGTTAATGCCATCTAAGGTCCATTTACCTATGCTATATCTAATTAATCGCAGAGTTGGAAAGCCGATGTGAGCTGTCATTCTTCTTACTTGGCGGTTTTTTCCTTCCTGTATCGTTATTTCTAACCATGTGGTTGGGATAGCTGCTCGCTCCCTTATTGCTGGCATACGTGGCCAAATATTAGGCTCAGTTATAATAGTTATTTTCGCTGGTTTGGTCAGTCCATCTTTTAATTCAACGCCTTGGCGCAGAACCGAAATATCAGCTTCTGTTGGGGCTCCTTCAACTTGTGCCCAGTAGGTTTTATCGGTTTTCTGACTCGGGTTCGCAAGCTTATGCTGCAGCTTGCCATCATTAGTTAATAATAGCAGTCCTTCACTGTCTCTATCGAGGCGACCGGCAGCATAAACATCTTTAACATCAATAAAGTCTTTTAGGGTTTTTCGGTTTTGATCATCAGTAAATTGGCATAATACATCAAAGGGTTTATTAAAAAGTACGATTTCTGGTTGAAAGTCAACTGGTCGTACCTTTACTGGTTTTCGCTTGTATTTGCTCGTAAGCTTTTGATTTTGTTTTATTGTCACGAATTTTCACTCTGTAATATATAGCCTAGAAATAATTCATCTATTTTAATGCGCTTTGAATTCCGATATTATGCGCGCGAAAATATTTTTTATCGATAAAATGAATAACTATTCGAAATTGAATGGCTATTCATTTTATCGATTAATGGCAAATCAGCAAAGGATTTTAAATGACCACAGTTACATCAAAAATTATTTATACTATTACCGATGAAGCGCCGGCTTTAGCGACGCATTCTTTTTTACCTATCGTTAAAGCATTTACTGCTTCTTCAGCTATCGATGTTGAAACTCGCGATATTTCATTGGCCGGTCGTATCATCTCTAATTTTCCTAAATACTTGACGGCTGAGCAACGTATGGACGATGCGTTAGCTGAACTAGGCGAATTAGCAAAAACACCTGAAGCTAACATTATTAAATTACCCAATATTTCAGCGTCTATTCCTCAGTTACAAGCTGCAATTAAAGAGCTACAAGCAAAAGGTTATAACTTACCTAATTATCCTGAAGAGCCGCAAAACGAAGCTGAAGAGTCAATTAAATTAACTTACGCTAAAATACTAGGTTCAGCGGTAAATCCTGTTTTACGTGAAGGTAATTCAGATCGTCGTGCACCTAGTTCAGTTAAGCAATATGCTCGTACTAACCCGCATTCAATGGGAAAATGGTCTCCAACGACTAAGTCACATGTAGCGCATATGCAATCAGGTGATTTTTACGGCAGTGAAAAATCAGTAACCATTAATGGCGCAACGAACGTTAAAATCGAATTTGTTGGTCAAAATGGTGATGTAACTTTATTAAAAGAGCATTTAGCTTTATTAGACCAAGAAGTTATCGATGCATCATTAATGAGCAAAAAGGCATTGGTTGAATTTTTTGCTACTGAGACTGAAAAAGCAAAATCTGAAAACGTATTACTTTCGCTACATTTAAAAGCCACCATGATGAAGGTATCTGATCCCATTATGTTTGGTCATGCAGTAAAAGTGTTCTACAAAGACGTTTTTGCTAAGCACGGCGCTACTTTCAATCAATTAGGTGTTGATGCTAATAACGGTATTGGTGATGTTTACTCGAAAATTTCACGTTTACCGGCACAAAAGAAAGCTGAAATTGAAGCTGATATCAATGCGGTATACGCAACACAACCTGAATTAGCTATGGTTGACTCAGACAAAGGTATTACAAATTTACACGTTCCAAGTGATGTAATTATTGATGCATCTATGCCCGCAGCATTGCGTGCATCTGGAATGATGTGGGCGCCAGACGGAACGCAAAAAGAAACCAAATTTATGATCCCCGATCGTAACTATGCAGGTGTATTTTCTGCTGTTGTCGATTTTTGTCGTGAAAATGGTGCTTTTAACCCAACAACAATGGGTTCAGTACCTAACGTAGGTTTAATGGCGCAAAAAGCTGAAGAATATGGCTCACACGATAAAACTTTTACCATGTCAGGTGAAGGTATTATGCGTGTTGTCGATGATAACGGCACAACCTTACTAGAGCATGTTGTTAGCGAAGGTGATATCTGGAGAATGTGTCAAGCCAAAGATGCACCGATTCAAGATTGGGTTAAATTAGCGGTTACACGCGCTAGAGCAACTAATGTTCCAGCAATATTCTGGTTAGATGAAAACCGTGGTCATGACGCACAAATGATCAAAAAAGTTAACACCTACCTTGCCGATCACGATACAACTGGCTTAGATATCCAAATTATGGCACCGGTTGAAGCCTGTGATTATACCTTAGCGCGCGTAGCTAAAGGTGAAGACACTATTTCAGTTACGGGTAACGTATTACGTGATTATTTAACTGATTTGTTCCCAATTTTAGAACTTGGCACCAGTGCGAAAATGCTTTCTATTGTGCCATTAATGAATGGCGGTGGTTTATTCGAAACGGGTGCCGGCGGTTCAGCTCCTAAGCACGTACAGCAGTTCGAAAAAGAAAACCACTTACGTTGGGATTCATTAGGTGAGTTTTTAGCCTTAGCGGCTTCTTTAGAGCACCTAAGCGTTAATACCGGTAATACCAAAGCACAAGTATTAGCTGATACCTTAGATCAAGCGACAGCTAAGTTTTTACAAGAAAATAAATCGCCGTCACGTCGTGTAAATGAGTTGGATAACCGTGGCTCACATTTTTACTTAGCTATGTATTGGGCACAAGCACTAGCAGCTCAAACAGACGATGAAAGTTTGAAATCAAGTTTTGTTGCTGTTGCTCAAGCACTAACTAAACAAGAAGCTAAAATTGTCGAGGAGCTTAATGCCGCTCAAGGACCTAGCATGAATATTAATGGTTATTATTTTGCTGATACAATATTAGCAGAAAAAGCCATGCGCCCAAGCGCAACATTAAATACGATTTTATCAAGCTTACTTTAAGCTTAAAGTAAGCTTACTTTAAGCTTGATTTATAAGTAGACTTGTCAAAAGCTAGGCTTTGCCTAGCTTTTTTTTGCCTATAATTTAATAAGTAAATTGAGCATTGTTTGAGTTGATATGAGTTTATTTTTAATAAAAGTTTGCAATTGATTTAAACAAGCGTTTTAATTATTCACAGTGATGATGTTGATTATCACTATTTCAGTATTAGTGTCATTGCTCTTTTTCTATTAGTTTAGGCATAAGAAACTAGCAAACGGCTATTTTTATTAGTAAATTTGGGAGAGCTCATATGTCGAACCATGTAAATATTCCTAGTGCAGGTGCTAAAATCACCTTAGAGAAAGGTTTGTTAAAAGTACCTAACAATCCCATTATTCCTTTTATCGAAGGTGATGGAATAGGTGTCGATGTAACGCCACCTATGATGAAAGTTGTTGATGCTGCCGTGAATAAAGCTTATGGCGGAGAGAGAAAAATTCACTGGATGGAAGTGTATGCCGGTGAAAAAGCAACTCAAATGTATGACTCAGAAACTTGGTTACCTGATGAAACATTAGCCATGTTCAAAGAATACAAAGTCGGTATTAAAGGCCCATTAACAACTCCCGTTGGCGGAGGTATGCGTTCATTGAATGTTGCCTTAAGACAAATACTTGATTTGTATGTTTGCCAACGTCCAGTGCAATGGTTTACGGGTGTACCAAGCCCGGTAAAAAAACCTAGTGAAGTCGACATGGTTATCTTTCGAGAAAATTCTGAAGATATCTACGCGGGTATTGAATATCAAGCAGGTAGTGACCAAGCTAAAAAGATGATCAAATTTTTAACTGAAGAAATGGGTGTTACAAAAATTCGTTTCGAAGAAAATTGTGGCATTGGTATCAAACCTGTTTCGAAAGAAGGCACACAAAGACTAGTTCGCAAAGCAATTCAGTATGCGATTGATCACGATAGAGAGTCAGTTACCTTAGTGCATAAAGGTAACATCATGAAGTTTACTGAAGGTGCTTTTAAAGAATGGGGTTATGAATTAGCGCGAGAAGAGTTTGGCGCTGACTTATTAAACGGTGGTCCTTGGTGTAGCCTTAAAAATCCTAAAACTGGTAAAGAAATCATCATTAAAGATGTCATTGCCGATGCGATGTTACAGCAAATATTATTACGTCCAGCAGAATATAGCGTTATTGCTACCTTAAATTTAAACGGTGATTATTTATCAGACGCTTTAGCAGCACAAGTGGGTGGTATTGGTATTGCACCAGGCGCGAATTTAAATGATGACGTCGCTATTTTTGAAGCGACTCATGGAACGGCACCAAAATATGCTGGACTAAATAAGGTAAATCCTGGTTCAGTTATTTTATCTGCGGAAATGATGTTAAGACATATGGGTTGGACTGAAGCGGCTAACTTACTGTTGAAGGGGATGTCTGGTGCTATTAACGCTAAAACGGTAACTTATGATTTTGAGCGTTTAATGGATAATGCAACATTAGTGACTTGTTCTGAATTTGGCGATTGTATTATTGAGAACATGTAATAGCTGTCAGTAATTAATACGCACTCATAAAATACTTATTTAGAAAGCGTTAACCACAAAAAAACACAGTCATGTTGCTGTGTTTTTTTTTAAGCCAACAAAAAATTTAAATTAATTGTCTGCTTCTAACTCTGATGGTGTAATACTCGCTGCGTGATCACCTTTTGGACCCGCGTCTAATTCGTAGTTTACATCTTGGCCCGCTTTTAACGTACGGTATCCTTCCATTTGAATCGTTGAATAATGAGCAAAAATATCTTCACCACCATCCTCTGGACGAATAAAACCAAACCCTTTTGCATTATTAAACCATTTAACTGTACCGTGAGCCATACTTCAACATCCTTCTAAAATCATCGGTAATTAGGTATGCTTTCATTAAAACATTCTCGAAAGCATTAATATTATTTTTAGCTGACTAAAAAACAGCCACCAAAGTAAATCGTAGATAATATTTAGAAATAGTCAAGTCTTATTTTATAGATATTGATTTTTTTAGTTATTATTATTTAAAATTCTTAAAGCAAAAACTTAACTGACAGACTAATATAGAATTATGAGTAAATGGAAAGAGTTAATAGATGACCAAAGTGTTCTAGATGACGAGGTTATTGAAAAATTTCAGAAACCCCCAATGTATACTGTTGTGCTATTAAATGATGACTATACTCCAATGGACTTTGTCATTGATGTATTGTGTAGGTTTTTTAATATGAATTCAGAGCAAGCGACAGATATTATGTTAGCGATTCATTATAAAGGGAAAGGGCGATGCGGTACATTTACTGCTGAAGTAGCCGAAACTAAAGTTGATCAGGTGTTGAATTACGCAACAAGCAATGAACATCCGCTTAAATGTACTATGGAAAAAGCGTAATAACGCAAGATTCAAATTGGAGTAAACCATGCTAAATAAAGATTTAGAAGTATCGTTAAATATGGCTTTTCGTCAGGCTAAAGAGTCTCGCCATGAGTTTATGACGGTTGAACATTTATTGTTGGCGTTGTTAGACAATCCATCATCCATTGATGCCTTAAAAGCATGTGGCGCTGATCTGACGAATTTAAAAAAAGAGTTGTTAGTATTTATTGCGGATACAACTCCTGTTATTCCTGCTGGTGAAGAAGAAAGAGAAACTCAGCCTACACTCGGTTTCCAACGCGTATTGCAACGTGCTGTTTTTCATGTTCAGTCTTCGGGTAAAAGTGAAGTTAATGGCGCGAATGTATTAGTCGCGATATTTAGTGAACAAGAATCTCAAGCCGCTTATTTTTTAAAGAAATGTGATATTAGCCGATTAGATATCGTCAATTATATTTCTCATGGTATTGCGAAAGTCGATCAAGAAAATAGCAATACTGAAGACCAGGCGCCTGTTGGTGAAGAAGAGCCACGTACAATAGATAATTTTTCTACAAACCTTAATGATGAAGCATTGAAAGGGAATATCGACCCGCTTATAGGGCGAGATAGCGAACTAGAGCGCACATTACAAGTATTAAGTCGCCGCAGAAAAAACAATCCTTTATTTGTTGGTGAAGCCGGTGTTGGTAAAACAGCGATTGCTGAAGGTTTAGCAAATTTATTGGTATCTGATAAAGCGCCAGAATTTTTGAAAGATGCCACTATTTATTCACTAGATATGGGCGCGCTGCTGGCAGGTACTAAATATCGTGGTGATTTTGAAAAACGCTTTAAAGCGCTGTTAAAAGAACTTGAACAAGACGGCAATGCAATTCTCTTTATTGATGAAATTCATACCATTATTGGTGCTGGTGCGGCTTCTGGTGGCATGTTAGATGCGTCAAACTTGATCAAACCTTTACTTTCATCAGGAAAACTACGCTGTATGGGGTCAACCACCTATCAAGAGTATCAAAGTATCTTTGAGAAGGATCGGGCCTTAGCTCGTCGTTTCCAAAAAATAGATGTAATTGAGCCAAGTGTCGATGACACGACAAAAATATTGCATGGTTTGAAAGACAAATATGAGGCACATCATGGTGTTAAATATTCAAATAACGCCTTGAGAGCTGCTGCACAACTTTCAGCAAAATATATTAATGACCGTTTTTTACCTGACAAAGCGATTGACGTTATTGATGAAGCTGGAGCGCGCCAACAAATAGTCGCTGCTTCTAAACGTAAAAAAGTGATCAGTAATACCGACATAGAAAATATAGTTGCTAAAATGGCGCGCATTCCTGAAAAATCAGTGTCAGCAACTGAAGTTGATAGTTTAAAAACGCTCGATCGTAATTTAAAATTAGTTGTTTTTGGTCAAGATCATGCCATTGATGAATTATCGTCTGTTATTCGTTTATCACGTGCAGGTTTAGGCAATGAAAATAAGCCTATTGGTTCATTTATATTCGCCGGCCCTACTGGTGTAGGTAAAACTGAAGTAACCCAACAACTCGCTAAAGTGCTTGGTGTTGAACTACTACGTTACGACATGTCAGAATATATGGAAAAACATGCCGTAAGTCGCTTAATCGGCGCTCCTCCAGGTTATGTTGGTTATGAACAAGGTGGTTTATTAACAGACGCTGTGATTAAAAATCCACACGCTGTTGTGCTATTAGATGAAATAGAAAAAGCCCATGAAGATGTTTACAACATACTGCTACAAGTCATGGATCATGGCACGTTAACAGACAATAATGGCCGTAAAGCTGACTTTAGAAATATTATTTTAGTGTTAACTACTAATGCTGGCGTAGCACACACTGTAAAGCAATCTATTGGCTTTAAACAACAAGACAATAGTCTTGATGCTATGAACGAAATAAATAAGGTGTTTTCGCCTGAGTTTCGTAATCGCTTAGATAATATTGTCTGGTTTAATCATTTAGACGATGAAGTGATACAACTTGTTGTCGATAAGTTTATTGTAGAACTGCAAGTTCAACTTGATGAAAAGGGTGTGTCGTTAGAGATAACCAAAGATGCTAAGAAGTGGATGGCTATCAAGGGTTATGATAAAACAATGGGTGCAAGACCTATGGCTAGGTTGATTCAAGAGCAGCTGAAAAAGCCATTAGCAAACGAGTTGCTTTTTGGTGAATTAACCCAAGGTGGTGTCGCCAAAGTTGCTGTGAAGAAAGACAAGTTAGTGATCAACTATGAATCGAAAAAAGAGTTAGTTGAACACTAAGCTTTAACCGTTGTTCAAGGGTTTGACATACTTTCACTTAATATGAAAGTATGTCAAACCGTTCATCCAGACATAAAAAAACCGAGCAAGCTCGGTTTTTTATTAATATTTAATTGGCATTAACTAAATTTAGGTTATAAAAAAACGCTTTATTAAGATAAAACTAAAGCGCTTTTTAAACTTAAATAATTAATTTTTATCTAGCACGGAAGATAATACGACCTTTAGATAAGTCATATGGTGTTAATTCAACAGTGACTTTATCGCCAGTTAAGATACGAATGTAGTTTTTGCGCATTTTTCCTGAAATATGAGCAGTAACAACATGACCATTTTCCAATTCAACACGGAACATAGTATTTGGCAAAGTATCTAAAACAGTACCTTGCATTTCAATATTTTCTTCTTTCGCCATTGGGCGCCGAACCTCTAAATTAGTGCGTAAACAAAAAGCTGCGCAGATAATGCCGAATTGCAGCACTAATGTAAAGCTATAGTGTTATTTATTTACTGTTTGCCATTGATTTTCGGCTAATATTTGATGGGGAAAGTAACGGTTTTTATAATTCATTTTACTACATCCTTCTATTTGGTAACCCAGATAGAGAAATTGTCGTTTAAGTTGAGATGTGATCTCAATTTGTTGCAAAATTGAATACACACCAAGACCATGTTTTCTATAGTTTGGATGATAAAAGGTATAAACCGCAGATAAGGCGTTAGGAATGTCATCTGTTATCGCAACACTAATTAATACCTCGTCATGCCATATTTCAATGTAGTGTTGCTGAGTGATTTCATTATCAGTGAAGCTTTGAAATTGCTCTTTTGATGCTGGAAACATACTGCCATCACTGTGAATGGTATTGATATATTGTTCGTATAGCGGGTAGTAGCTTTCTTTAACCTCTTTACTTAACTTAACATTAAACCTCTCATTGCGTTTCAACAAACGTTTTTGGCTTTTTGACGGAATAAAGTCTTGAACTAATACACGTAACGATTGGCACGCATGGCAAGCAATGCAATGCGGGCGATAGATATCATTACCACTGCGCCTAAAGCCTTGCTGCATCAGCCAGCCATAATGATCTCGTTCATGTAATATTTCATCAACAGCAATCAATAATCGCTCTTCCTGTTCAGGCAGGTAATTACACGGAAACGGCTTAGTAATACCTAGTTTATAGTTTGAACTCATTAATAAATTTACCTGTTACTGAACGTTTTATATAGAATGTTATAGTTGAAAAGCAAAGTGTTTAATCATTATAACAATTATGTCGGCTAACTATGTCACCTAATTACCATGAAATATAAGGTGTTGTATTATTAAAAGAATAATCCCAACAAACATCTTCCACTTAGTGAGATTTAAAGGCTTAAGTGAAACCAAGTTAATTCAATTGATATATAGGATTAGTATTGGTTAAATCAAGCGTTCAACAAACCTTAAAGGGGGACTGCTAGATTAATTTACAGGATCAATAAAAAGATGTGTTCTGTTTAAAAACGCTTAAAATTTAATTATAAGAAGCTTGAAAGAGCGGGCGCTGTTTTTCGATTAACATCGATTACTTATTACAGTGAATTAGCAGATTTTAAGGTTAAGTAGGCTGTTTCAAATGCCCCAAGTTGATAGTATGTTTCTGCCAATTTTTGCATTAATTCTACTTTATCACCTTGCATTTTATAAGTGTTTGCCAGTTCAATGGTGTCTAAAAGTAAGGTTTTACATTCTTGAAATTTTTTGTTTTGACATAAAAGATTAGCCATGTTTTTACGGACATGTATTTTTACTCGTTCAGAGTTACTTTCATCCGCGGCAATAATAGCTTCATTCAAATATTTTTTTGCTTGTTGGAAGTTTTCTAAATTGTTTTGATACTCTGATATCCTAGATAATGAAAAAGCCTGATTAAGTTTATTATTATCTTTTAACGCTTGTCGATAAGACTGCAACATCCACTTGCTAGCTTCTTGCCAGTCTTTTACTTCTTGATATATACGACCAATATTATAATAACCAATTGATAAATAATGAGGGCTCCCTATTTCCTCATATATATCAATAGCTTGTTTTTGATATTTTTTTGCTATTTCTATTTGTCCAAGCCTTTTGTTTGCCACACTAAATTGCTCAAGTATGATCGCCTTGTCAAAGGTATTGGGCAGTAATTCTAGGTACTTTATTGCCAGGTTTAAATCTTTTGTCGCTTTGCTATTATCGTCTAAGAAAATATAGGCGTTAGCTCTTTCTACTAAGGCGGCAATCTTATAATTTAATAAATTAGACTGCTCAGCTTGAATAACCGCCATATTAGCAGTAGCAAAAAACTCCTTATATTGCCCTCTAAGAAAGTATCCTCTAGCTTGACTGATAAGTACTCTAGTGTGCCAAGGTTCTTTTAATAAACCTGTCGCTAGCGCTGATTTTGAGTATTTAAGAATATGTTCGGGTTGATCAATAATATAAGCAACTTCTGCTTGCATCACCATCAACTTTGATTTTAGCGTTAGAGATAATTCTGTATCTGCTAAAAATGCTTCAATTTTGTAGAATGCGGCTTCTGGGTTAACAGGAATCTGTTGACTAAGCATCTGCTCAATGTCGACTTCGTCTGTGTTAAAGGAGTACGCAAAACCAGAGTGAAGCACAATTAAGATTAAATATAACCAAGTAATATTATTTCTCAATTACTTCTCCATGAATTAATTAGTTATGTCAGAGGAATGTTTCTTATAGAAAAATTTATAGCAAATTTTAGCTGTTATTAATACTTATAATTTTATTTACATGCGTAATTATTCAATTTAAATGATTTTTAATAATATTTATATCGACTTAAAACTATCAATAATACTATCGATTATTAAACTCAAGATTACCCGTAATGCCGTTGCCAAATCAGTTTAAGGTTAATTGCCGAGGTCGCCAAAAATTTTCAACAGGGCTTATATTTTTTGCAGCAATTTGCTGTGTGATAAATTCTTGGCGGGATACTTCAATACACCCCATAGAAGCTAAGAAAGGGTTTAACATTTGGCAATCAATAAGTTCAACACCTATGGATTTGAGCAAACTCGCTAAATACACCAGTGCGATTTTTGAGGCATTACTCTGTCGATAAAACATTGATTCACCCGAAAAGTAGCCGTTCACTGCTACACCATATAATCCACCGACTAATTCCTCGTTCTGCCATACTTCAATCGAATGAGCTTTGCCTTGACGATGCAGCTTTTTATAAGCTAATAGCATAGGATTAACAATCCAAGTTTCCTCTTTTCGAAAAGGAGCATCTGCACAGAGCTCAATAACCTGATCAAAATTTTTGTTGAGCGTTACGTTAAAAAGCTCTCGTTTGAGCACTTTTTGTAAAGTTTTATTAATTTTAATCTGCGATATATTAATAATTGCTCGTGGATCAGGGCTCCACCACATAACTGGCTCACCATCACTGAACCATGGAAAAATACCACATTGATAGGCTTGAATAATTCGTTGGGGTGATAAATCATCTCCGAAGGCGAGTAGGCCGTTCGGTTCTTTTAAAGTAGTAGAAAGTTCGGGGAAAGTCGAGCTATTCGAAGATAACCAAGGAATAGCTCGAGCCATTGACTAGTGACTACCTTTTGCGTCGAGATAACGCTCAGCATCTAGTGCAGCCATACAACCGGCACCAGCAGAAGTAATGGCTTGACGGTAAATATGATCGGCTACATCGCCAGCAGCGTAAATACCTTCAACACTGGTTTGTGTAGCGTTACCGTTCGTACCACTTTCAATTGTTATATAACCGTCTTTCATATCGAGTTGACCGTTAAAAATATCGGTGTTTGGCTTATGGCCAATAGCAATAAACACACCCATAACGTCAAACTCTTCTGTTGCTTCTGAATTCATGTCTTTAATGCGAACACCTGTTACACCCATTTTGTCGCCTAGAACTTCGTCTAAGGTACGATCTAGGTGCAATACGATATTACCGTTAGCCACTTTGTCCATTAAACGCTTAGTCAAAATCTTTTCTGAGCGAAAAGTATCACGACGGTGAATTAAATGTACTTCAGAGGCAATGTTCGATAAATATAAGGCTTCTTCAACAGCGGTATTACCACCACCTACAACAGCGACTTTTTGATTTTTATAGAAAAAACCATCGCATGTTGCACAAGCAGAAACACCTTTCCCCATAAAGGCTTCTTCAGATGGTAAACCAAGGTACATCGCTGATGCACCAGTACAAATAATAAGCGCGTCACAGGTATAAATACCTGAATCGCCTTTTAGTTTGTATGGCTTTTCACTAAAATCAACTTCGTTGATATGGTCAAAAATTATTTCTGTTTCGAATTTTTCTGCATGCTTTTGCATACGGTCCATTAATGCTGGACCTGTTAAGTCATCAGCATCACCTGGCCAGTTTTCTACTTCAGTGGTGGTAGTTAATTGACCACCTTGTTGTAAACCTGTAATCATTACAGGTTTTAAATTTGCACGTGCGGCATAAACTGCTGCGGTATAACCTGCAGGGCCTGAACCCAATATGAGTAACGGGCAATGTCTTGCTTCGCTCATGAACTACTCCAAAAATAAAATATGTTAATGTCTTAATGGTTGGGATTCTAAGTGATTATCTCAAGAGAGCAACAAAGAAATAATTATAAATAATAATTTCTTTCACAAAACTGCAAGGCTATTTTTACAAACAAGCCTGTAGGTTTGTAATCTTTCTCTTTTTTATAATCACTTATAAAACAAAAAAGCCGCTATTAATAAGCGGCTTTAAGCATTTTTACTGCTACAACTTATAAGGTCGCAATAGCTACTTCTGGTGCAACGTATTCATAACCAAGTACATCAGCCACTGGCTTATATGTAATTTTACCACCTAATACATTTAAACCGGCCATTAAGTGCACGTCGTCAAGCAAGGCTTGTTTAGCACCTTTGTTTGCAAGCGTTACAGTAAATGGCATAGTGGCATTTGTTAATGCCATTGTGGATGTTCTTGCAACACCACCTGGCATGTTTGCTACACAGTAATGAACTACGTCATCAACTACATAAGTAGGATCTTGATGCGTGGTTGCTTTAGATGTTTCAAAACAGCCACCTTGGTCAATAGCAACATCAACAACTACGGCACCTTTTTTCATCATTTTTATGTGTTGTGCTGTTACTAATTTAGGTGCAGCTGCCCCCGGAATTAATACGGCACCGATAACTAAGTCGGCTTCAACAATAAGTTGGTTCATGGCATCAGCAGTTGAGTAAACTGTTTTTAAGCGACCATCAAACTCGGTATCAAGTTGACGAAGGCGAGGTAAAGAACGATCTAAAATTGTTACGTCAGCACCCATACCAACTGCCATACGTGCAGCTTGAGTGCCAACAACACCACCACCTATGATAAGAACTTTAGCAGGAGCAACACCAGGTACACCACCTAGTAATGCACCTAAACCGCCTTGCGCTTTTTCTAAGGCGTGAGCGCCTGCTTGAATGGACATACGGCCGGCAACTTCAGACATAGGGGCTAAAAGGGGTAAACCACCGCCATTTTGAGTTACTGTTTCATAAGCAATACAGGTAGCGCCAGAAGCTACAAGCAGTTCTGTTTGCTTAGGATCTGGGGCTAAATGTAAGTAAGTAAATAGCACTTGACCAGGGCGTAGCATTTTACACTCATTGGGTTGTGGCTCTTTTACTTTGATGATCATGTCAGCGATAGCAAATATTTCTGCTGCTGAATCAATAATTTTTGCACCGGCTAAAATGTATTGTTCATTTTCAAAGCCGATTGCTGCACCACCATTATTTTCAACGATAACGTCATGGCCATTAACAATTAATTCTTTAACACCTGCAGGAGTTAAGCCTATACGGTATTCGTGGTTTTTTATTTCTTTAGGTACACCAATAATCATAGTTTTTATTCTCTGTTGTAAAATATGGAGCTAGTATAATGACTTTATGTCGAATTAACCTGTCGTTATTCGGTTGTTGTTGGGATATAATCCTGTCTATAGTTGGTTTGTTAGTGAATTATATATGAATTCTTCAACGGGAAAAAAAATAGATCGTATTGATAAAAACATATTATTTGAATTACAAAAAAATGGCCGTTTATCTAATATAGAGCTTTCAAAACGAGTAGGTCTAAGTGCAACGCCTTGTTTAGAGAGAGTAAAGCGGTTAGAGAACGATAAGTTTATTGTTGGTTATCAAGCTATTTTAAATCCAAAAAAGTTAGACGCCGCTTTATTAGTTATTGTTGAAATAACCTTAACTAAAACCAGCCCTGATGTTTTTGATGACTTTTCTAAGGCTGTTCATGAATTAGAGGTTATTCAAGAATGTCATTTAGTATCCGGAAATTTTGATTTCTTACTAAAAACTCGCGTTGCAGATATGACGGCCTACCGTGAATTATTGGGAAATACCTTATTAAGGTTGCCTGCTGTGAGTGAAAGCAGAACTTATGTGGTTATGGAAGAAGTAAAATCATCCAATCACTTGCCAATAAAGCGGTAAAAGTCGTTATTCACGGTAAATGTTTGTTATTTCGTTTTATTCATCGCTAATGTTTGGTATTTTAGCTGTATTATAATGATAATTTTCAGAAGAGTGTGAATTTGTCTTCTCCATCTCCAAAGTTAAATGGCGTTCAACGTCTTCTCGAAGCAGGACTTTTAGTGTCTTGCGTTTTTGCCATGTTTATTATGCTAGCGCTATTTAGTTTTGACCCCGCAGATCCCGGTTGGTCACAGACGGGCTATCAAAGTCACGTACGTAATTTAGGTGGTGCGGTTGGCGCCTACTTATCTGATCTATTATTAAATCTATTTGGTTTAATCGCTTATAGCTTACCCTTTGTAATTGCCATTACCGGTTGGCTATTATTTCAAAAGTATCATCAATTAATTCGACTTGATTACCTCACACTAGGTTTGAAATTTATAGGCTTTATCTTGTTTTATATCGGTATAACCTCGATTGCCAGTATGAATTTTGATGATGTTTTTTATTTTTCTGCAGGGGGAATTTTAGGTGATGTATTAAGTAATTCACTCATACCGTATTTTTCATTTGTCGGTAGTACCTTATTGTTTGTTACATTTTGTGGTTCAGGATTTGTATTATTAACAGGGATTTCGCTACTCAATGCTATTGATAGAGTAGGGGAGTTAGCCATTAATGCTATTGAATATAGCTTAACCTTACCAGCGTTGGTCAAACATCATTTAGGCACAGGTCTTGAAAAAGACACCAAAGTAGAAACGTCAAAGAAAGCAAATATTGATAATAAAACCTCTGCCAGTGAGAGTGACAATAGCTTAACTGAGCATTATATCGCTTTTGAAAAAGAATCTGATGAAGTAAAAAAAGCACTAGAAACCATCAGTGATACTGAACATGAGAGTATTTTTGCCAAAAGTGATGACGACAGTGCTTATAATACGCGTGAAAATGAACCCTACGTTGATATCGACGAGTTAATGGGCGAACCGCTTGCAATGAACGTGCAAGAACATGTCAGTGATGATGAAATTGCCGCCGCATTTGAGCCAGTTGAAAAAATCGTTGTTGAAGAGCCTACAACATTACATGATAAAATTTATCAACAGTTAGAAAATGATAAACCCGCTGAACCTGATTACAGTGATATGCCATCATTAGATTTATTAGACCGTGCTGACAGGGATAAAAATCCGATTGATCAAGAACAACTTGACCTAGTATCTCGTTTAGTTGAAGCGAAATTAATGGAGTTTGGCATTAAAGCCGAAGTTGTTGGTGTTTTTCCAGGCCCGGTTATTACCCGTTTCGAGTTGAACTTAGCACCGGGTGTTAAGGCCAGTAAAATCACAAATTTATCGAAAGATTTAGCGCGTTCGCTATCCGCTAAAAGCGTACGTGTTGTCGAAGTTATTGAAGGTAAATCTGTTATTGGTATTGAACTACCTAATAAGCATCGCGAAACCGTATTCTTTGCTGATGTTATTTCTTGTGAAAAATTTTCTAATTCAAAATCAAATTTAGCTATGGCTATCGGAAGTGATATATCAGGCCAGCCGGTTATTGCTGATCTCGCCAAAATGCCGCATTTATTAGTGGCAGGTACTACCGGCTCAGGTAAATCTGTTGCGGTTAATACCATGATTGTCAGTATTTTATATAAATCTTCTCCAGAAGATGTTCGTATGATCATGATTGACCCTAAACAAGTAGAGTTATCAGTTTATGACGGTATCCCACATTTACTTTCTGAAGTAGTCACCGACATGAAAGAAGCGGCGAATGCGCTGCGTTGGTGTGTAGGTGAAATGGAGCGACGTTATCAATTAATGTCGAAACTCGGTGTTAGAAATCTTAAAGGATATAATGACAAAGTGGCTAAGGCCATTGCTGCTGGTGAACCGCTTATTGACCCATTATGGCAGCCTAGCGATGCCTTTACACAAAAACCACCCACGTTAAGTAAATTACCCTCAATTGTTATTATCGTTGACGAATTTGCTGACATGATGATGATAGTAGGTAAAAAAGTAGAAGAACTTATTGCTCGAATTGCTCAAAAAGCTCGTGCTGCCGGTATTCACTTGATTTTAGCAACGCAGCGTCCATCAGCCGATGTTATTACCGGTTTAATTAAAGCCAATATTCCAACACGTATGGCGCTTAGAGTACAATCTCGAATTGAATCTCGTATCATTTTAGATCAACAAGGTGCTGATCAGTTATTAGGTATGGGTGATATGTTTTATTTACCTCCAGGTGAAGCTGTTCCTATTCGCGTTCATGGTGCTTTTGTTGACGATCACGAAGTACATGCGGTAGTTAAGGATTGGAAATCAAGAGCAGAGCCTAATTACGTTGATGAAATTCTTTCAGGCGATACAGAACAAGACATTTTACTGCCAGGTGAACAAGCAGACGCCGATAGCGAAGAAGAAATTGATACACTTTATGATGAAGCATTAGCCTTTATCACTGAAAGTCGCCGAGTGTCCATTTCCAGTATTCAACGTAAATTTAGAATTGGTTACAATCGTTCAGCGCGTATTGTGGAACAAATGGAGTCAAATGGTGTCGTATCTAGGCCGGGTAATAATGGCGCAAGAGAAGTATTAGCACCACCGCCAATTAAGGAATACTAACATGCAAACCAAGATTAAATTGATAAAAAGTAGTGCTGTAGTTGCAACATTATTTAGTGCCGTATTATCAACTACTAGTTTAGCTTTAAGTCATGAACTCGTGGATAAAACAGAGCTAAAAACCAGTATAAACACTAGTGAAAATGCCAAAGCAGTAAATAATATAGTAAACAAAAAAATAAATATTTCAGCAATAGATAATGCCGATAACAGCAAAAGTGCCCTAATGGCAAAGTTAGCAAAAATTGAATTCTTTAGTGCGGAGTTTAATCAACAAATATTTGATGACGCGGGTAATGAATTACAACAAGGTAGTGGTTTACTTTCGGTTAGCAAACCCAATTTAGTGAATTGGCAAACAACACTGCCAGATGAATCATTAATCGTTTCAGATGGGGAAAATTTATGGTTTTATGACCCGTTTGTTGAGCAGGTCAGTGTTTATACCTTAGAGAGTGCGATAGCCAATACGCCTATTTTATTAATAACGAGTAACGACGAAAAGCTATGGCAAGATTATAGCGTAAATCAGCTAACCGATAATCGTTATTTGGTTACAGCAAAAAATGAAAATGCTCGCGTTAAAAGTTTAGAACTTAGCTTCGCGAAAAGCGTTTATAACGTTGAACTTTCCGCATTTAATATTCTTGATGCGACAGGGCAATTAAGTGTTATTACGCTAAAACATCAAAATATAGCGCCTAAACCAAGTTTATTTAAGTTTACTGTCCCTGAAGGTGTTTATTTAGATGACCAACGCTAACGGCTCACTTGATTTAGCATTTGCTGAAGATGACCGTTTTAAACCCTTAGCAGCCAAGTTAAGACCTAAATCACTGGCTGAGTATGAAGGCCAAGAGCATATTTTAGCCAAAGGCATGCCACTATCTTTAGCCATTGAGCAAGGTAAAGTGCATTCCATTATATTTTGGGGCCCGCCTGGTACTGGAAAAACTACCATTGCAGAAATTATTGCTAATCACGCTAATGCCGATATTGAGCGAGTTTCTGCGGTAACCTCTGGCATTAAAGAAATTCGTCTAGCGATAGAAAATGCCAAAAACCGTGCCACACATCAGCAACGTAGAACCGTGCTTTTTGTTGATGAAGTACACCGTTTCAACAAAAGTCAGCAAGATGCCTTTTTACCACATATTGAAGACGGCACTATTATTTTTATCGGTGCAACGACTGAAAACCCCGCATTTGAACTCAATCAGGCAATATTATCTCGTGCCCGCGTATACACTTTAAAGAAACTCAGTGAGAGTAATCTAAGTAACGTACTAGCTCGTGCGATAACTTATCAAATTAAAAGCTCTCAGCTCGATGTTATTATCGATGAAGAAACAAAAAAGCAGCTTATTGCGTTGGCCAATGGTGATGCCCGAAGGTTACTGAACTTATTTGAAAACTGTTTAGAAATTACCAAAATTGAAAATAACCAACAAGTATTGAGTAAAGAACAATTAATTCAAGTTGCTGGCAATAAAATTGCGCTTTACGACAAAGGTGGGGATGCTTTTTATGATCTGATCAGCGCCTTTCATAAATCAGTTCGAGGCTCAGACCCTGATGCCGCTTTATATTGGTATGCACGAATTCTAGCAGGTGGCGGTGACGCACTTTATGTCGCTCGTCGATTATTAGCTATAGCGAGTGAAGATATCGGTAATGCTGACCCGAGAGCGATGCAATTAGCTATTAATGCTTGGGATACTTTTCAACGTGTCGGCCCAAGTGAAGGTGAACGTGCCATAGCGCAAGCTACTGTTTATATGGCATTAGCACCAAAAAGTAATGCTGTTTATATGGCGTTTAACCAAGCAAAAGCCTTGGCAGCTTCAACCTGCGATATGGATGTACCAATACATTTAAAAAACTCTACTAGCGCTATTACAAAAGAGTTGGGGCACGGCGATGAGTATCGCTATGCGCATGACGAAGTAGGGGGCTTTGCTGCAGGCGAGAATTACTTTCCAGAAGAAATAGCCCAAACTACATTTTATCAGCCAACTGATCGAGGGCTAGAAAAACAACTGCGTGAGAAGCTCAATTATTTAAACCAGTTAAACCAACAAAGTGACCAACGTCGATATGACTAATACTATAAGTAACTTCACTTTATACCTATTTGTAGCCTTGGGTGGTGCTTTTGGCGCTAGCTTTCGATTTTATATTTCACAATTAATTTTAAATTGGCTCGGAAAAGGATTCCCTTTTGCGACGCTGGCGGTTAATATTTCCGGCTCCCTGATCATGGGGACACTTTATGGGTTAATTGAACAAGGTGTTATAGAGGTAAGTGTTTATCGAACACTGATTGGTATTGGCTTTTTAGGCGCATTTACCACCTTTTCAACCTTCTCATTAGACACGTTGTTATTAATTCAACAAGGTGACATATTTAAAGCGACAATAAACATATTACTTAATGTTTGCTTATGCATTTTTGCAGCAGCGTTAGGCATGTATATTGTATCTATTTTTAACAAGTAAATAACAAAGAAAACACGTGACATATCATGCTTGATCCAAAATTACTTAGAACAGACATAGAAAACACCGCAGCTGAACTTGCTAAACGCGGGTATACGCTAGACACAGTGCAATTAATTGCGCTGGAAGAGCAACGTAAAGCGATCCAAATGAATACGCAAGATTTGCAAAATCAGCGTAATACTCGCTCTAAGTCAATAGGACAAGCTAAAGCCCGTGGTGAAGATATTCAGCCCTTGTTGGCAGAAGTAAGTAAACTCGGTGATGAGCTAGAAGCTGCAAAAGAAGAGCAGACGCAAGTATTAGCGAAAATTGACCTTATCGCATCTGCAATACCGAACTTAATCCATGAGTCAGTGCCTGCCGGTGCCAGTGAAGACGACAACGTAGAAATTAAACGTTGGGGTACGCCGCGCGTATTTGATTTTGAAGTCAAAGATCATGTTGATGTTGCTTCGGCATTAGGCAAAGGCTTAGATTTTGAAAGTGGTGCCAAGCTTGCCGGTACACGGTTTGCAGTTATGCGCGGCCAAATTGCTAAGTTACACCGTGCACTAGCACAATTTATGTTAGACGTGCATAGCGAAGAGCACGGCTATCAAGAAATGTATGTGCCATATTTAGTTAATCATGATTCTTTATACGGTACTGGCCAATTACCAAAATTTGGTGAAGATTTATTCCATACCGAACTAAATAATAAAAAATTATCTTTGATCCCAACCGCTGAAGTACCGTTAACTAACTTAGTGCGTGATGAAATTATCGAAGAGCAAGACTTGCCGATGAAAATGTGTGCTCATACCCCATGTTTTCGAAGTGAAGCCGGCTCATACGGTAGAGACATTCGTGGTTTGATCCGTCAGCATCAATTCGACAAAGTTGAAATGGTACAAATTGTTAAGCCAGAAGATTCTTTTCAAGCCTTAGAAGACTTAACGGGTCATGCAGAGAAAATTCTAGAAAAACTAGAGTTGCCTTATCGTACCGTTATTTTATGTACGGGTGATATTGGCTTTAGCGCGACAAAAACTTTTGATATTGAAGTGTGGTTGCCCGCACAAAATACCTATCGTGAAATTTCATCTTGCTCAAATATGGGTGATTTCCAAGCCCGTAGAATGCAAGCGAGATACCGTAGTAGTGAAACCAACAAGCCTGAACTTGTGCATACACTCAATGGCTCTGGTCTTGCTGTTGGCCGTACATTAGTTGCGGTTATTGAAAACTATCAACAAGCAGATGGCAGTATTAATGTTCCTACAGTTTTACAGCCTTACATGAAAGGTTGTACCAATATTAGCGGTTAATTAGTTAATGTGAGCTTGTTAAAAATCCAATACCCTAGGTATTGGATTTTTTTATGTACAGGATGTACGGTATGTCGCGGTGCATGGATGCAAAAGATCGATATTAATAATCAGAAAATAAGTCAAAAAATAAAACCGGGTTATTTATAGACTCGTTACCTTAATCAACTTCAAATAAGTGAATTCAAAAATGGATAGTTCATCAATAATGCTTTGGAGTGTTTTGTTTGGCGGCATTGGCATAGGTTATTTCTTGTATGGAAAAAAACAAAAAGCGATTGTTCCACTTTGTACTGGTTTAGCCCTTTTCGTCTTCCCATATTTTATGTCTAGTGTAATCATGTTGCTTATTGTTGGTGTTATTTTAGTAGCGATACCTTATTTTATTAAAATTTAAAGCTCGCTATACTTTTAACATCCTAATCCTATACAAAATACAGTAATAATAAACACCCTGTAATATGGTGGATTTGTTGGTATCTCAATATTAAAATTAGCTATTTTCTGTTCTTTAAATAGCACGTATGCCAAATAATATATCTTTATGAAAGTGGACCTTATGCTGGTGTTGTTTAAATTACATTCAAATTCAGTGGATTAGGCTCTATTTAGTTACTGGTGTCGATTCTTTCGTGTGTATTTTTTCTATGGTGTCGGCGGTCAAATAGCGATCAAATATTTTTTGATATTTTCCCGTTGCTTTAAGTTTTTGTAACTGCGTATTAAATTTATCGCGCATGGCTTCTGATTTAAATAAGAAGCCATTCGGACTTGCACCAAATAATGCAAAGCGGTCAACTTTTTGAGTGGTATCTATTTTATCCGAATTTGCTGCTTTAGCACGATAATAGTCAAATATATTGACATCCATTTGTATTACTTCAACTTTATCTAAAAATAGCAGTTTCACCTGCACTGATTGATCAAATGTTTCGCTGTATTGAGGGTTGTTATTTGCCATTTCAGCATAGGTTGCACCTAAATGAATCGCAGCATCTTGCCATGATAATAAACTATAATTTTTTAGATCACTTATTTGCCTAAAATTAAAGTTTTTGTTATGTAAACTAAAGGCGAAATTTTCGTAAGAATAGGCTGTGTCGGAAAGATATCCTTTGAGGCTATGTCCTTGTATGGTGTTTAAATTTACGTCAGATACGACATCAACCCCTCCTGCTTTATAAGACTTAGTTCGTCGTGCATAAGGTAAATAAAGATGCTCTATTTCGTAACCTAAAGGAGTCATTGCCGCTTCAATTATATCGACAATAATTCCTTCGTTAGTCTCTGATAATACCCAAGGCGCTAATTTCTCTCCAAATGCGACAGTAATTTTTTCGCTTGCACTCACTAAACTGGAAAATGAAAACAGCAGCACTGCAGATGTTATAACTAACGATTTCATACTCATTTTTTGCCGAATTACTGATTAAATCTTACTTTTATAGTAACTATTATATTAGGTTCTAACAAGCAAGGTATAAAACTAAGGCTGTTTTTATGAATAACAAATGAAGTTTAGGCCAGCAGCTACTCTAGTGGATACACAATAAGCGCTAATCGAGTAGTAATACAATATGGCGTAGCGAAAGGTTATGGGTATTTAAGCTAATGAATGTTATGTTTATTAACACCATTTTTAGCCAGCAATATAACTCCCAGAAGAGATGAGAAAGTTTTCTAGTGCTATTTTTCCATGGATAGTAATTAAAGATGCATGTCACTTTCTATTATTCTGATATAAAAATATAGACCAGCTAATATGTTATTTATCATTATTTACAGCTCATTTGGATACAAAAAATTACTTTTATTACATGGTGTTTTTGTACTTATCAATTTAAATTTTTGGTAGAATTTCGATATTTAAATTTAGACAAGGAATCGACTTTTGTTTGGTGAACGCTTTAATGATATAAGTTTCAAAGGTGATATTTTTGGTGGCGTCACAACGGCTATAGTTTCTTTACCTTTGGCGCTCGCTTTCGGTGTAGCTTCAGGAGCTGGTGCTGAAGCTGGCCTTTGGGGCGCCATATTAGTTGGCTTTTTTGCTGCTCTTTTTGGTGGTTCAACATCTCTTATCTCAGAGCCAACTGGGCCGATGACCGTGATCATGACCGCCGTTCTCACCAGTATGATGGCAAAATATCCTGAATCAGGCATGGCAATGGCATTTACCGTTGTGATGATGGCTGGTGCATTCCAAATACTCATTGGCTCACTTAAGCTCGGTAAATATATTACCTTGATGCCCTATAGTGTCATATCTGGTTTTATGTCAGGCATAGGCGTTATCTTAATTATTTTACAACTTTCTCCCCTTTTAGGCCAAGAGGCTCCTGCCGGTGGCGTTTTAGGTACTATATCAGCACTACCTAATATTATATCCAACATCAATTTTGGTGAATTATTACTGGGTATACTGACCTTAGTGGTTTTATTTTTCTTTCCGAAACAATATCGAAAATACGTACCTGCACAGCTTATTGCTTTAGTCGCCGTTACTTTATTCTCCATCTTATTTTTCGACATCGACAGTATTCGCCGTATTGGAGAAATTCCTGCAGGTTTACCTTCTTTAGTTATGCCGCACTTTACTGCTGATATGTTTATTACCATGGTTGTTGATGCGCTGGTATTAGGTACGCTTGGCTGTATTGATACTTTGTTGACAGCTGTTATTGGCGATTCACTCACCCGTAAAGAACATGACTCAGATAAAGAGCTGCGTGGGCAAGGGCTAGCAAATATGATCTCAGGATTATTTGGGGCTTTACCTGGCGCAGGCGCGACTATGGGTACAGTAACTAATATTCAAGTTGGCGCGCGATCGCCTTTATCAGGCATGGTTAGGGCGTTAATTTTAGCACTGGTGGTTTTAATTGCAGGCTCTCTAACTGAACCTATTCCCATGGCTGTATTAGCTGGTATTGCGGTTTATGTTGGTTTTAATATTTTAGATTGGAGTTTTATACAGCGCGCGCACAAAGTTAGCCTACAAGGCATGATGATTATGTATGGCGTAATGCTACTAACCGTTTTTGTTGATTTAATTGTTGCGGTAGGGCTCGGGGTATTTATTTCTAATATTATTATTATTGAACAATTGAGCCGAGCGCAAGCACAGCAAGTAAAAGCGATTAGTGATACCGATCAAGATGTTGTACCACTAACTGATAGCGAACGCGTGTTATTGGATCGCGCAAATGGCAAAGTGCTATTTTTTTACCTGTCTGGGCCGATGATTTTTAGTGTTTCAAAAGCTATTGCTCGCCAACATAGTAGTGTAGGAGATTACCAAGCGATGATCCTTGATTTAACCGATGTGCCTATGTTCGATGTCACTGTTGGATTAGCACTGGAAAATGCCATTAAAGATGCACAGGAGGCAAAGTGTGAAGTATTTTTGCTCTGCCCAAATCAACAAACCCGTCAGCAATTAGAAAAATTTGAATTATTAGCTATGGTGCCTAAAGAAAACAGTTATACATATCGCCATGAAGCACTACAAGCCGCATTAAATTATGTTGAAAATAGAGCAGCAGAAACTCCATTAATCGTCTAATGATGTAATCATCATTAGACAGCTATCCTCATTTTACTCAATGTAATTCACAGTAATTAACTGAATTTATGGCGATAATTGCTATTCAGTTATTGTTATAAACTTTTGTTTTTTTAAGCGTAATTATTTGATATTACTTACTGTTGATAATTGTTGTATAAATTAAGCTAAACCAAAGCTATTTCAGTTTGTGCTTTTATTTTAATACTTGCATGAACATTTAACAAAAAGCTTCCGCAATTTTATGCTTTAACCTATACTGTTTAAATGTACAGTATAGGTTGTGTTTTATGAAAGTTATTCCCATTTTTATTGAGGCTGGTATATCTGGCTTTGAATCTCCTGCGGCTGAATATAAAGAGCTTGGCTTATCACTTGATCAGTTGTTAATTTCAAACCCTGACGCAACATTTATTGGCTTAGCCCAGGGGCCTTCTATGCAAGATGTTGGTATTTTTGATGGCGATTTACTACTAGTTGACCGCAGTGAGCCTGTAAAAGATGGTGACGTTATTGTCGCTAACTACAACGGTTGTTTTACCTGCAAACTTATTGATAAAAAGAACGCTAGGTTATTATCTGCATCGTTCAAGCATCAGCCGGTTAATATTACCCCAGAAGATGAATTTCAAATAGAGGGCGTTGTTACGCGCTCAATACGATTACATCGACCAGCAAGGGAACTGAGCGCATGTATGCGTTAGTTGATGCCATCTCGTTCTACGCGTCTTGTGAGAAGGTGTTTGACCCTTTAATTAGAAATAGGCCAGTAGTCGTGCTAACCAATAATGACGGCTGTATATGCGCTGTTTGCCCCATTGGCCGGCGTTTAGGTATTCCAAAGTTTAAACCTTATTTTCAAATCAAACACTTCTTGGCAAAACACAATGTGGTTATTCGCTCATCCAATTATGAGTTATATGCCGATTTGAGTGAGAAGATGATGAATGTTATTGGCCGCTTTTGTGATAACCAATATATTTACTCGATTGATGAGTCTTTTTTACAATTCAAAAAATATAACCACATTATTAACGATTGGCATAAATACGGCCATGAAATACGACGTGCCGTATGGAAAGAAACGCGTTTGCCCGTTGGTGTGGGTTTTGGCTCAACACCCACACTAGCAAAAGCGGCTAATCATGCTGCTAAAAAATTACCGGGTTATAACGGTGTCGCGATTGTTGACGATGCTGCATCACGCAAAGAAGTATTATCAAAAATGACAGTAACTGACGTGTGGGGTATTGGTAGCAGATTAGGAAAACGTTTAAACGTATTAGGTATAGCTACCGCTTGGGATTTAGCGAACCAGTCACCCAAAATAATGCGTAGCCAATTTAGCGTATTGGTTGAACGAACGATTAACGAGTTAAATGGCATTACTTGTTTAAATTGGGATGAGGTTAAACAACTTAAGAAAGAAATATTTTCCACGAGAAGTTTTGGACAACGTGTTAACGAAAGTCATCACTTGAAAGCAGCGCTAGTTAGCCATGGGGTAGTTGTAGCGCGTAAATTAAGGCAACAGCATTCACGCGTTAAAAAGCTTGCTATATTTGCCGCTAGTTCGCCTCATGACGATAATTACTATAATAAATCGATAATGTGTGAATTTCCGGTGGCAACAGATAATACGCTCAGTATTGCCAATGCAATATCAGCCGCCTTTGATTGTATTTATGCCAGTGGTGTTAATTTTTATCGCTGTGGCGTGGGGGCCATTGAGCTTGAGAATAGTGATTTTCAACAACATGATTTATTTTCGCTAAATGAGGACGATCCAGAGCTGATGCTTTGTTATGACGGTATTAACCATCGTTATGGTAATGACACCTTGCAATTAGCGGCACAAGGTAGAATTGAGAAGTGGCATATGCGACGTGAGTTTCTTTCGCCAAGCTTTACGAGTAAATGGCGAGATATACCAAAGATTATTTGTTAGGGATATGTTGGTTTTGAGTTTCCACTATCAATTACTTTAATTTTATAAACCTGTAATTAAGTTTTAAGTTAAAAAAGATAATTCACTTTAGGTTAATAAGTTAGACATACGTTAGATATTGGATAAACAGGTACAAAAAAGCCACTTAAGAGTTTTTGTTTACTCTATAAGTGGCTGATTTATATTACTTAATGTGGTCGGAGTAGCAAGATTCGAACTTGCGACCTCACGTCCCCCAGACGCACGCGCTACCAAGCTGCGCTATACCCCGAATAATAAGCTTAATGGGGATAAAAGCTTATGCGGGATATATTAATGATTTATGGGTCGAATGCAATTAAAAAACACATCACCTTAGCCAAGCGACTAATTATTGTACGTTATGTGCTTGTTTACTGAATTGCTTAATAAAATTTACCCCATCAATCATTAATGGAAAATCAGGTTTTGCCGTAATAGGCGCAGCTAGCTGGATAGAATAACTTTGAAAGTTACCATTTTGATCAACAAACATTGATTTGTCTTTATTAAATACCACAATGCCATTGTCCATAGTATTAGCAATAATACGGTCATTGTTTAAGCCTTTAATATCAGCACCATTACTATAGCTTTTTGCTTTGATATCACAGTTTAACCAATTTTTAATTAGCGTGGGTTGCATATCCATATGGCTAGTCAGTTTGTTGATAGAGCTATTTTTACTTTCAGGTAAAACAAGTAATGCAGGTTTAATCGATAAACTGGTATCGATTGTGCTGTTACCAATAGAGCTAATCCAAAGAATATCGTTGCTTTGTTTATCATCTTGTTTCTTGTTTTGTGCTGACATTAAGGCGTCTAAAAACAGTTCAAATTGATAGCTATTGTTACCTTTAAAATAAAATACGTGTAAACCAGGGGCGTAACTATTGAGTTTATCGGCAAATATCAAACTTGATATATCTTCAAGTTTTGTCGTTGCTGGGAATAATTCATTGGTTAAGCTTAGTAATGCATTCGAATTAATTACCGCAGCTTCAGTGGTATCTTCACCCACAATGGTGAATGATTTTGCTAAGTTTTTCTGTGCAATAATTTGGAATAGTAGTGGTTGTGCATGCTGCTCGGTTAACGATTTTTTATAAATACTAGGCAAGCTGTAAAATAAATTAAACCATGCATCTTTTGGTAACGCGTTATCAATATGATTATCTAACGAGAGTATGCCACGCTTAGCTCTCTGCTTAATTTTATCTATTTGTTGAATGTGCAATGTTTGATCTGTAATTACCATGAAAACAGATTGTTTTAACGCAGATTGATTTGGGCATTGGCCTTGATAAACTGGGTATTGAGGTACCGCATCAGTAAAGGCAAGTGGGCTAGTACGACGGGCTATATAATCAACCTCATCAAACATACCATATTTAGTTAATAGCGTTTTTGCCGTTGATGGATAAGACAATGGTAATACAGTGTCTTGACGCAAAACGTCATATTCAAGATTGGCATCGGCCCAAATGTGAATAATATGACTAAAAAAGAAAAAGCTGACAAGAGGGATAACAATAAAGCGCGCAAAGATGGTTTTTTGTAATTCCTTTAGGTGTTTCCATGCGTAGTTTGAGGTTATCAGCTCAAACGATAATATAAGCATGGTCAACACTAAGCTAATAAACCAGAACGCTCGACTATTTTGCTGAATTTCGTTACTAATAAGTTCAAGTATTGGCGCACTTGATGAAATATTTAAATGATAACCTAAACGGGTATAAATAAAGGCGTCTAGTAATAACAGCAATAACTCGACGGTAAAAATAATAGAAGCGACAACCCGAATAAAACGTGTTCGGGGGAATAATATGGTGATCGGAAACAAAATTAGTACAAAACTGATGAAAGTTAAGAAAGCCATATGGCTTAACCAAGTGGTTACTAAATAAGTTTGACCTAACAAAGTGTCAGGCATTGATTCACTAAATACATAAATTGACGATAATAATATCGCCGCAATAATATTAAAAAAAGTGAACCAGTGACTCCAGCTAACTAACTGTAATAGGCGCTTACTATAGGGTTTTGATTCAAATGAAGCCATAGCGTAGTTTAATTCTCTTATTATTGTTTATGAATGTCGCTTATTATTTATACGTTTTACTTAGAATTTTGTATAGATTGTTTTAATGCGCTGGTAAAATTGTTTACTATTGCTTCTCGTTCCTTTTTTGGCACATTATTTACAATAATTTCTGTTAGGGTATTTCCTAGGCACATCAGTGCTAAATCAGGGGTTGCAGACTCGTTGACGAGTACATCAAGCAAATCTTTAATAATTTTTTCTACACGTTCGTTGGAATACTTGGATACAATGGGCATCTTAAACACTTATTGGTAATTTAATAAACAAACTTAAGTTTATCAAATGCCCGAACAATATAATACTGACCTTTATCTATGAGCTTAATAATTTCGAATATAACACTGCATTTTTTATCAAAAAAAGAAGAAACTGGTGAAGTTGTACTCAGGTTAGGGCCTGAAAATGTTGCGGCTAGTAGCAAAATTGAAAGTTTTGTTGATGCACTGCATAAAATTTACAATAGCAAAGGAAGTAAGGCGTACGGACATTTTTCATCAATGCCAGCCGCAGGTGAAAGTGCCCGATTTGTAGATATTATGGAAAGCTATTTAGGTGATACGCAAACTTTTCATCAATTTAGTAGTCAAGCCGGTAATTTACTTAAAAATGAATTAGAAAAATATGACCTGGCTGAAACTGGTTATTTAATTGTTTGTCATTACGAGTATATGGGCGGGCGCTATTTACTGGTAGCGATCATTCCTATTTCTGAACATTATTCTGTTGACGGTGAGTTAAACATTTCAGCAGATCAACATCTTGATACGAATAAGTTGCAGTTAGCGGCTCGTATCGACTTATTTGATTATAAAAATAATGTTGAAGGTAATCGCTACATTTCATTTATTAAAGGTCGCGCCGGTAGAAAAGTGTCTGACTTTTTCTTAGACTTTTTAAGCTGTGAAGAAGGCTTGAATTCAAAAGAACAAACCCAAACCTTAGTGCAAGCGGTTGAAGACTATGTGTCTGTTAATCAATTTGACGCTAATGAAAAGCAACAATCCCGTAAAGAGCTACTGAGTTACTGCAAAGAGCAAAAAGAGTCGGCGCAAGACGTTTCATTACAAGAAATAGGTAATGTTATTAAAACGGAAGAAAGCGGACAAGACTTTTACAAATTTTGCCAAGAGCAATCATACCCGATTGAAGAGTCATTCCCACATGATCAAGCCGTAGTAAATAAAGTCACTAAATACGCGGGTTATGGCAATGGGATCAGTTTAAGTTTCGAACGCAGCCATTTTGGGCAAGATGTTGTTTATAATCAGGCCAATGAAAGTATTACTATTTATAAAGTGCCGCCAAACTTAAAAGATCAACTATTAGCCTTAATAGAAAGTAATGCTAAACAAAGCGCGAACCAAAATGGTAGTCAAAGCCAAACAATGGCGACAGAGCAGAATAACGAAAGCTCAAACTTAGATAATGAAGATAATTCACTAAACGAATTTTAAGCCTTGTTACAAGAAAGGTTCGTAAGATATAAATCATGTTGCCCGCTAACGGTAATAGAAAATGAATAGATTAAATTAGGAATGAAAATGACCACATTAACGATTACTCGACCAGACGACTGGCATGTACATTTGCGTGATGGCGAAGTCTTAAATAATACCGTTGCTGATATTAGCCGCTACTTTGGTCGCGCTATTATTATGCCAAACCTTGTGCCGCCAGTGACCAATGCTGAATTAGCTAACCAATACCATCAGCGTATTATGGCTGCTAACCCGAGTAAACAGTTTCAAGCTTTAATGGTGTTGTATTTAACAGATCAAACTACGGCTGAAGATATTAAAGCCGCAAAAGCATCTGGTATTGTATACGCGGCTAAGCTTTACCCTGCAGGTGCAACCACAAATTCTTCATCCGGTGTAACCAACGTTGATAACATTGCGTCAGTATTAGCCGCAATGGAAGAAGTGAACATGCCATTATTAGTGCACGGTGAAGTTACCGATCATGATATTGATATTTTTGATCGTGAAGCCGTCTTTATCGATACCATATTGCGTCCGTTAGTAGCAAAGTACTCAACATTAAAAATAGTGTTAGAGCACATTACGACCAAAAATGCCGTTGACTTTGTTAAAGCAGCAGGGGCAAATGTAGCCGCTACTATTACGGTTCATCATTTATTATTTAACCGCAATCACATGTTAGTGGGGGGTATTCGTCCACATTATTATTGTTTGCCAATTCTAAAGCGCAATATTCACCAACATGCATTAGTGGAAGCAGCAACAAGTGGTAGCGAGAAGTTTTTCTTAGGTACTGATTCTGCGCCGCATCCACAAGGAGCTAAAGAAGCCGCTTGCGGGTGCGCTGGTGCCTATACAGCACATGCTGCGATTGAGTTATATGCTGAAGCTTTTGAACAAGCTGGTGCACTTGATAAACTTGAAGGCTTTGCCAGTTTACATGGCCCTAAATTTTATAACTTACCGGTAAACAGTGACAAAATAACCCTAGTAAAAGAAGCATGGGACGTACCTGCAACCATGGCATTTGGCAGCGACCAAGTGGTGCCAATTCGAGCAAATGAAACCATTGCTTGGCAAGTGAAATAGTAGGGGATTAGAATAAATGCAGTTATTTGTAAATGATTTAACCGTAATCGACTTCTCATATTGTTGTGCGGCACGTGGTATTGTTGGTGAAAGTTGGATTGTAGATGTTTTACTCGATGGCAGCTTAAACGAAATGAGCATGGTGCTTGATTTTGCCGTGGTTAAAAAGCAAATTAAGGCTATTATTGATGATGCTGTCGATCATAAATTATTATTACCGATGCAAGATAATGCGATTAGCGTTGAGGTTTCAACTGAACGTTCAGGGCATGAGTTTGTAAACTTCTCTTCAAAACAGGGTGCTTACTATTTACAATCACCTAGTTGTGCATTTGCAAAAATAGACACTAAGCAAATAGATATTGCTTCGATAACCGAATATTTAACCAAGATAATTCTGACGCATTTACCAAAAAATGTTCAGGGTTTAACGTTAAATTTGCGACCAGAAGTCATTGATGGTGCCTACTATCACTATACTCATGGTTTGAAGCTGCACGATGGTAATTGCCAACGTATCGCCCATGGTCATCGCTCTAAAATTCATATCTATAAAAATGGTCAACGCTCAGCTGCGCTGGAAGAAGTTTGGAGTTTACGCTGGCAAGATATTTACTTAGCCAGTGAAGCTGACCGTATGGCGTTAAGCGATATAGAATTATCTGAAACAGCTATTGCTAACTTAACTCCAAAACACCAATTATTTTCTTACTTTGCGCCGCAAGGACGATTTGATATTGCCGTACCAAATACAATTTTAGATGTAGTTGATTGCGACTCAACGGTTGAGTTGTTGGCAGACTTTATTGTTCGCCAACTTAAGAAACAATCACCGATTGATGAATTTAAAGTCGTTGCCTTTGAAGGTGTTGCTAAAGGAGCCATTGCTAATGGTTAAACAGTGTACTTTATTATTAAAACTTTCGTTTATTACTGGCTTATTAATTTCGCAAGCCCTGTCAGCTAAAACACTTCTTAGCGAGCAGTTTTTCCAAGGCGCATTAATTGTTGGAAAAACATCGCCCGACAATAAAGTAACGCTTAATGGTAAATCAATCAAAGTCTCTAAAAACGGAGATTATGCTTTAGGTTTTAGCCGAGACGAAAAAAATAATAGCGAACTCATAATTCTTAGCCCAAATGGCGCAGCTGAAAAGCGAATATTAAAGCCGCTAAAGCGTGAATACAACATTCAACGGGTTGAAGGCATCGCTAAAAGCATTATGAACCCGAACAAAAAGGCAAATATCCGTGTTGGGGAAGATAATAAAAAAATAAAAGCTGCTCGAAAAGTTGATAGTAACTTAACTGCATTTGCTAAGGGTTTTGTTGCTCCAATCGAGGGTATAATTACGGGCGTATATGGTAGTCAACGTTACTATAACGGCGTACCTAAAACGCCACACTATGGCTTAGATTACGCAGGAAAAACTGGCGACCCAGTTAAATCACCTGCAGACGGCACCATACTGATGTTTGTACCTGATATGTTTTATTCTGGCGGCACTATGATCATAGATCACGGCCATGGCGTTAGCTCAACATTTTTGCATTTAAGCGATTCGTATGTCAGTGTTGGTGATAAAGTGAGTAAGGGACAGCTTGTCGCTGCGGTTGGCGCAAGTGGCAGGGCTACAGGCCCACACTTAGATTGGCGTATAAACTGGTTTAACATGAGATTAGACCCCGAGTTAGTGTTAAAGCTTAAGCCTTTAAAGTAAATAAACAATAATAATTTAACAAAGGCTATTAGTCAGGATATTATGAAAAATTTTCTACTTTTAATTTGTTTAATTATAAACTTCACTAGTCATGCTAAAGATCTTCAAGTTGGATGGGAGCTATGGTTTCCATATCAATATAGAAATAGCCAGCAAGAGCTTGTTGGCTTAGACTTCGAAATTTTCAACACAATACTTGCCAAAGTTGGTTATACAACAGCGTACACAGAGTTACCCTGGAAGCGACACTTACACTATTTAAAAACTGGTGAAATGGATGTTGCTATGGGCGCATCAAAAAGTGAAGAACGTCTTCGTTATGCTATGTATAGCCAATCATATCGACAAGAAACCGTGAATTTATTTGTTAGAAATGGCGAAGCTAATACCATTAAATTAGTCACATTAAATGAACTCGCTGGTAGCGATTACATGATTGGAATCGAAAGTGGTTATTATTATGGTGACGAATACAAAGCACTGATGAAAACGGCTGAATTTCAAGAGCATATTATTGAGGTTGTTGATATTGAAGAGAATGTAACTTTACTATTAGCAGGGCACATTGATGGTTTTCTTGTTGATCCTACCACCATAAAAGCGTTCTCTAACAAGTATAAAATGAATGGAGAGTTTGAAAAACATTCATTAAATATTTACCAAGCAGAGATTCATATGATGTTTAGCAAAAAATCAGTTAAACCCACAGTTGTTAAAGCTATAGATCAAGCCATTAGTGATTTAAAAAAATCTGGTGAGTTAGATAATATTATTAATAAGTGGAGTAAATTAAATTAAGTTGTACCACTATTAAACAACAAAGAGTGTTATCTACCCGTTAAACTTTAGATAAATATAGTCGTAAACTCCTCCATCCTTATTGTATTCATTATACTCATCGTAGTTCCCCTAAAGCTTGAATGATAAATTTAACGCACCTATAGTGGTGGATAAAAGTACTTAAATAATTACTTAGCCTAGTTTTTATAAACTTGGTATTCATAAACTTTCATATAAGAGAAAAGGACAAAAAATGGCTGGCCAATATCCTGATAGAATAAAGCAACTGCCTCTTTATGATGGTCGATTTGATGCTTACAAATTAGCAGCAAATGGTAGCGAAGTGTTGTTTGCATCATATCCTGCGAGCACAGATATACCATCACATAAGCACGATACAGACAATTATGGTGTAATTACGCGTGGTGAATTAATTTTAACTATGCAAGGTGAAACTCAACGAATAACAACAGGCCAGTGATATCATGTACCTGCTAATGTCGAACACAGCGCTGTATTTGAGCAGGCAACGGATGAAATAGAAATATGGTTTCATGCAACATCATAAAGTTAAAAAAATACTACTGAACCTCATTTTCTTATAACATTGAATGCTTGCATAAAATAATTATAAAAATTTACGATAAAACTAGGGAATAGCATGAATACATCGGTTTTTTGCCGTTATTGTGGTGATCATATAATTGATAGCGCTCCGGATTGTGAACATTGTGGCGCAGAACAACACTTACCCAGTGCTTTTGGTGGTGTTTCCAGTAAAAATGTTCAAGGATTTTTTGCCTTTATATATTGTTTACTTCTGGGGGTATTTGGCGTTCATCGTTTTGTGTATGGGAGAAAGCGCAGTGGTTTTTTTATGTTATTTACCTTAGGTGGTGTCGGTATTTGGTGGTTGGCTGATTTAATTACCATACTTGCTGGCCGATTTGAAGATGCTGACGGCAATATACTAAGTCCAATATTTTAATAATTAACTTTATGTATAACAATATTTTATATTCCAGTAGTGAGCCCTGAACATTAGTGTTTACAAAAAAGTATAGTTAATTAATTAGACAGTAACATAAGAAGAAAATTATACTCAAGAATATATTTTATAATGTCAACTAAGCCTTATATCTAAACAGGTTTTTATATATGTTAACCGCGTTTAATAAACCGATAGTGTGTTTACCCGTGCTATCGGTTTATTATTTTATCTGGCTAAATCTAATGCCTTGAATACAATGCTCCAATATTGTTGTACCTAAGAGACGATTTATCATGTACCCATTAAGTTATATTGAACCTGTATTTAGACCTCCTAGTGAGTGGAAAAGCCTAATTTTACAAGTTACTAATGGCTGTTCTTGGAATAAATGTACATTTTGTGACATGTATACCAGCGATAGTAAAAAATTCAAACCCAAAAAACTTGAACTCATAGAGCAAGAAATACTGACTATAGTTGCATCTAACTTACCGGTTGGCAGGGTTTTTTTAGCCGATGGCGACGCCATGATGCTGCCGTTCAATCGTTTAAAAGCTATTTTAGGTTTAATCAAACAATATTTACCCAATGTGACACGAGTGTCGAGTTACTGTTTACCTAGAAATTTAGGCAATAAAACCGTGGAACAATTATCTGAGCTGCAAGCTTTAGGGTTAACCTTGGTATATGTTGGTTGTGAAAGCGGTGATAACGAGGTACTTGAGTTAATTGAAAAAGGTGAAACTTATCAAAGTTCATTAGTCGCGTTAAATAAACTAAAGCAAGCGGGTATGAAATCATCAGTGATGATTTTAAATGGCTTAGGCGGCCCCGCATTATCGAAGCAACATGCCATTAACTCTGCGCGCTTAATGAATGAAGCCCAACCTGATTATTTATCTACTTTGGTGGTTAGTTTTCCTTTAGGGATAGAGCGTTTTGCCAAGAACTTTAGTGAACGTAAAGGTCAAGAATTTCGACTACTGCATCAACAGGAATTGTTTCATGAAATGAAAATTTTATTATCCGAACTTAAATTAGATAAAACAATTTTTAGATCTGATCATGCATCCAATTATTTAGTCTTGAAGGGTGTTTTAGGTAAGGATAAAGCAAAATTAGTTAATACAGTACAAATGGCGATAGAACAATCTAAAAGTATTCCCATCAGGCAAGAATGGGAAAGAGGGTTATAAACTAAGGTATTTGTAGTAAACCCATGTTTATAGCATTTGCCAAGCGCTAAAAAAACACGGCGTAACTAACATACCGTGTTTTCATTTTTTACCTATGTTATTAAATGTGCATTTATATATTTGATGTGGTTTGAATAATTTGATTTCTTAACCATTTGTTTGCAGGATCGAAATCTACATTAGTATGCCAATATAAATGCACATCAATATCGTGCAAACTAACTGGCAAAGGAAATACCACCAAATCAAGTACCTCGCTGTACATTTTAGCTGTTGTTTCAATAAGCGTTAGCAACATGTTGTTCTCAGCAATTACTTTACATGCCGAAAATGCGTGTTGACACCTTAAACCAATTTTACGTTGCAGCCCTAATCGGCCTAACTCAAAATCTTCAATACTAGGTCCCGTTGTGCGAGACGAAACTAGTACGTGATCTTGTGCGAGATAGGTATCTAAGTCGAGCGTAGACTTTACAATAGGGTGGTTTTTTCGTGCAAGCACCACCAATTTATTTTGATCTAACTGTGTGTGCAAAATATTGTCACTCACTGGGACTAGAGTATCTATCGCTAAATCAATATCGCCACTAGCAAGTTTATTTTCCAACTCACTACGATTAACTCGCCGGCTACTTTGTAAATTAATTAAAGGTGCCTCTTTTTTGATACGTTGCATTAACGGCGGTAAATATGACGCTTCTAAACCGCCATGTAGCGAAACATTAAAGTTATTACGAGAAACCAAAGGTTCAAATTGTCTAGACTGAGCTAAACAAACTTTTAATTGCTGTAATGCTTCACGTACATCAGCAATAACATTATTGGCAACCGGTGTGGGTCGCATCTCGTTACCTTGACGTATAAACAAAGCATCATCAAAATTATGGCGAAGTTTACTCAACGAATGACTGACAGCCGGTTGCGATAAATTAAGCGCTGAGGCCGCTTTAGTAATATTGCCTTCGCAATAAATCGCTTCAAACACTACAAATAAATTTAAGTCTACCTTCATACTTTCCCCATTAGGTTTGCCAATAATTAATCAAATAATTTACTCATATTATTCATCATATGAATAATGGGTTGTTAATTCTATTCATTTTTTTAATTTAATAGCTGCAGATAGCATAGTCAAGTAGTACAAAATTTGTGCTGTACAAATCATTAGAATTTAACAAATGGTGATAATTAAGTAATATTTGAAAATCGATCAAATGTACTTAAATAATAATTCATGTTTAAACAATATATATGAAAAGCAATTTACGTATCCTTAACTTTTAACCATAGATATTAATACAGCCTTGCAATATTTTTATTGCAAGGCTGTTTATTAATAGGGTTGTCATCAGCAATATTGATGATCACACTTATCATCACAGCTTATGCTTTGCTCTATATCATTCCTCTTTATATTGTAACTGCATATATTCAGCCATTATCTTTAATAATTTCCAGCTCTATTTATTATTAACTCATACTTGATGTTATTCGTATATTGAATAACAGGTCATAATAACTATTCATTTGTTTAATTTGTCCATAGCATTTAGCATGGATTGATCGCCTATATCTGATGTGTGACCATCGCAGTAGTCATTTAACTAGTAATTAAAAGTGGTAAGTAAGCAATGATAAAAAGAGTATGTTTTAATTTACATAAAAATCAAGACGATATGGAGCTGGTTTAGTTTCATGTCTGCTATTTATCTTATCCGTCACGGGCAAGCTTCATTTGGTAAAGCTGATTATGATCAATTGTCTGAAAAAGGCGATAGGCAATCGCAATTACTAGGTAAGTTCTGGCAAGCTCTTCCGGCGCCTAACAAAATCTTTTCAGGTGATTTACTGCGCCATGAACAAACATTAGATAATTTTTTGCAAGGTTATCAGGGCATTAAACCCTCCACGGTTTTACATTCAGGTTTCAATGAATTTAACCATGTTGATATGTTGACCCGTTACGATGCCCAGTGGGAAAACTTTGTTGTTATGGCAGCAAAAATTAGCCAACAACCTGACGCGAACCGTTTTTTACAAAAAGAATTCTCCCTCGCACTCAAACGTTGGGTGAGTGGCAAGTACGACGGTGATTATATTGAAAGCTGGTCACAATTTAAAAAACGTTGTATAGCTGCTTTACAAGATGTGGTTACCCAAGAATTAACCATTAAAAAGTCTTTTGGAAGTGTTAATCCATCAAAAAACATATGTATTTTTACATCAGGGGGCACTATCTCCGTACTTGTTCAGCATATATTAGGTTTATCTGATGAAAATACCTTAGCGGTAATTCAGCAATTACGTAATACCAGTGTCACCAAATTATTTTTTTCAAAAAACAAGTTCAGTATCGATTATTTGAATAATTATGCTCATTTAACCCAAGCGGGTGCTGATTGGGTAACGTTCAGATAAGAAATAACAAATACAAAATTTATACATAGGAAGGTAGATATGAGTACCAATTTATTTGATTTAACAGGAAAGGTTGCTTTAGTTACTGGAGCAAGTCGTGGCATTGGCGAGCAAATAGCAAAATTACTAGCACAAAACGGCGCGCATGTCATTGTATCGAGTCGTAAAATTGAAGGGTGCCAAGCCGTTGTCGATCAAATTATAGCCGCAGGCGGCAGTGCACAAGCTATTAGCTGTCACATTGGTGAAATGGCACAAATAGAAAGCATTTTTGAGCAAATTTCAACAGAGCACGGTAAGTTAGATATATTAGTGAATAACGCCGCTACAAACCCGTACTTTGGTCATGTATTAGATACAGATTTAGCCGCATTTCAAAAGACTGTCGACGTTAATATTCGTGGTTACTTTTTCATGTCAACGATTGGCGCTAAATTAATGAAAGCTAACGAAGGTGGTGCGATTGTTAACGTTGCTTCTATCAATGGCGTTATACCCGGTGATTATCAAGGGATATATTCCATTACCAAAGCCGCGGTTATTTCCATGACCAAAACCTTCGCTAAAGAATGCGCGCAATTTAATATTCGTGTTAATGCTTTATTACCCGGAGGAACAGACACTAAATTTGCCTCAACTTTAGTCAATAATCCCAAAATATTAGAACAATTGTTACATCACGTACCAATGAAGCGTGTAGCACAGCCTGAAGAAATGGCAGGTACTGTTTTGTACTTGGTTTCAAATGCCTCTAGCTACACCACAGGTACAGCAATTAATGTCGATGGCGGTTATTTAATCGGATAGTAGTATTCATTGAAATATGTTTAACATTGTTTGCATGCAGTAAACCTTGTTTCAGATGTTCTGCAGTCACGCTAGTTACAGAACATTAGCAATTAAAAAAGAGAGTTTAGGAAATAACATGAGTAACAATAATGCAGCAACGGCAAAACTTTTTCAGTCATTTACGACAGGCGGTTTAACGCTAAGAAATCGTACGGTTATGGCACCAATGACCCGTACTTTTTCACCAAATTATGTACCCAATGCCGATGTAGCTAAATATTATCGTCGCAGAGCCGAAGGTAATGTCGGTTTAATTATTACTGAAGGTACTTTTATTTCGCATAAAGCGGCCAATGGTTATGAACGTGTCCCCGCCATTTTTGGCGAAGAAGCACTAGCAGGCTGGAAACATGTAGTTGATGAAGTGCATGCTGCAGGCGGAAAAATAGCACCACAGCTATGGCATGTTGGCTCAGTACGTAAAGAAGGTATTGGTCCAGATAAAGCAATTCCTGCCTATAGTCCATCAGGTTTATATAAGCCGGGCGCACCAAACGGTGTGGCGATGAGCCAAGCAGATATCGATGAAGTCGTTGCCTCGTTTGCTCAAGCTGCAGCTGATTCCAAAGCTATTGGCTTTGATGCGATTGAAGTGCATGGCGCGCATGGCTATTTGGTTGATCAATTCTTTTGGGAAGGTACAAACCAACGTAGCGATAAATATGGTGGCTCATTAGAAAATAGAGCGCGTTTCGCTGTTGAAATAGTTGAGGCTATTCGCCTTGCTGTCGGTGAAGACTTTCCTATCATATTTAGGTTTTCTCAATGGAAGCAGCAAGATTACAACGCTAAGCTTTGCCAAACACCCAAAGAATTAGCAACATTCCTATCTTTACTCAGCAATGCCGGTGTTGACGTGTTTCATGCCAGCACCCGCCGTTTTTGGTTACCTGAGTTTGAAGGTTCAGAGTTAAACCTTGCCGGTTGGACCAAAAAGCTTACCAATAAGCCCGTTATCACCGTAGGTAGTGTTGGCTTAGATAGCGACTTTACTGGTGAAGGTAGCACTGACCTTGGAGGTACCTCTAACCCAATGGGTATTGAAGGTTTATTAATACGTTTAAATAATGATGAATTTGATCTGGTGGCCATTGGCCGCGCGTTGTTAGTTGACCCTGAATGGGTAAACAAAATTCAGCACAATAAAGACGACGAAATAGCGCCATTTAATAAAGATGCGCTGATGAAATTAAGTTAATAAACGCCATTTATGTCTATATAACTATTGGCATGAATGGCGACATAAAAAACGGCATTTAAAAATATAAGGATTTCCCATGGATTTTGAATACAGCGACAAGGTTAAAGAACTAATTGCACGTGTAACCGTGTTTATGGATGAGCATGTTTATCCTGTTGAAGCGAAAATGCATGAGCAAGTAGCTCAAAATCAATGGTCAACGCCACCGTTAATGGAAGCACTTAAAGCCAAAGCAAAAGCGCAAGGCTTATGGAATTTATTTTTACCGGTAAGTTACGGTAAATATAGTGCCGGGTTAACTAACTTAGAATATGCACCGCTTGCTGAAATTATGGGTAAAGTGATGTGGGCACCTGAAGTGTTTAATTGTGCTGCGCCTGATACCGGTAATATGGAAGTATTAGCGAAATATGGTAACGAAGCGCAGAAAAAACAATGGTTAGAGCCGCTACTTGAAGGCAAAATTCGTTCAGCTTTTGCTATGACAGAGCCAGAAGTAGCCTCGAGCGATGCGACTAACATTGAACTACGTATTGAACGTGATGGTGATGAATATGTCATCAATGGTCGAAAATTTTATATTAGCGGCGCATGTCGCAAACAATGTGAAATTATGATCGTGATGGGCAAAACAGACCCAGGTAATAGCAACCGATATATTCAGCAGTCTCAAGTTCTAGTGCCGATGAATACACCGGGTGTAACTATGGTGCGACCAATGCAAGTCTTTGGTTATAACGACGCACCAGAAGGGCATGCTGAAATCACCTTTGAAAATGTTCGTGTACCCGTTACAAACATTATTGTTGGTGAAGGTAAAGGTTTTGAAATTGCACAAGGTCGCCTAGGTCCAGGACGTATTCATCATTGCATGCGCTCAGTTGGTATTGCACAACGCGCCTTAGATTTAATGTGTAAGCGGGTTAACGAGCGAATTGTTTTTGGCCGCCCGATGATCAAGCAACAATCTGTGCGTGAAGATATTGCAATTTCTGCTTGTCAAATTGAACAGGCACGTCTGATGACTTTAAAAGCAGCGCAAAAGATGGATACAGAGGGTAATAAAGCCGCTAAAGATATTATCGCGATGATAAAGATTGTTGCACCAAATATGTCACTTGATGTCATAGATCGCGCTATTCAATGCCATGGCGCTGTGGGTGTCAGTCAAGATACCTTTTTAGCTCATGCGTATGCCGGACAAAGAACACTGCGTTTAGCTGATGGCCCTGATCAAGTACACATGATGCAACTAGGCCGAGATTTAGTGAAAAAGTCGACGTAATAGCAGCTACTTTGAAGCAATGAGAAGAGATAAACCAATTGAAGAGAAAAAACCTATGACTGCAACGGTTACATTTGATGTAGAAAAATTAACTCAATACCTTGAGTCTCATGTCGCTGGTTTTATTGGCCCGATCACCTTAACAAAGTTTACTGGTGGGCAATCAAATCCTACCTATAAAGTAACAGCCAAATCAGGCTTGTATGTACTGCGCAGCCAGCCGCCGGGAAAATTATTAAAATCTGCCCATGCTGTTGACCGAGAATATCAAGTGCTTAATGCACTAAAAGATACAGACGTTGCCGTTGCTCAGGTCTATCACCTTTGTCGTGATACCAGCCTTATTGGTGCTATGTTTTACCTGATGGAGTTTTGTGATGGCGCTGTTTACTGGAGCGCATCATTACCTGAAATTTCAACCAATGCTTATCGTAGCCAAATGTATGATGCGATGAATAAATCATTAGTCGCGCTGCACAGTGTTGATATAGATGCTGTCGGTTTACAAGACTACGGAAAGGCGGGTAATTATTTTGAACGACAATTTGGCCGTTGGACTTCGCAATACCGTACAACAGAACTACAAAAAATTCCTGCCATGGATCAACTAATACTCTGGCTTGAGAAACATCTACCAGAAGATGATGGCAAAGTTTGTTTGGTTCATGGTGATTTTCGCTTAGACAATATGATGTTCGCCAAAGATAAACCTGAAGTTATGGCGGTGCTCGATTGGGAGTTGTCCACCTTAGGACATCCATTTTCTGATTTAGCTTATCAATGTATGCAATTACGTATGCCACAAGGCATGGGCACTATCGATGGCTTAAAAGGCGTTGATAGAGCAAGTTTAGGCATACCGACAGAAGAAGAATATGTCGGGGATTACTGTCAACGCATGGGTATTGATGGTATCCAAAATTGGAGCTTCTACCTTGCGTTTAGCTTTTTTAGGTTAGCGGCAATAGTGCAAGGTGTGGCAAAACGAGCATCAGAGGGTAATGCCTCAAATGAACATGCCAATAAAGTTGGGGCATTTGTCGAACCTCTAGCGCAAATGGCTTTAAGTATTATTAAAAATTCAGACGAGCCATAAATTAGTTTTATATCAAACAATATTTGTAATGTAAGGAAGTAACATGGATCCACTATTAGATTTTACCGGGAAAGTAGCTGTTATAACAGGTGCAGCGCAAGGCTTTGGCCAGCTGTTAGCTGAAGAGCTAGCCAAACGTGGCGCAAAATTAGTGATCAGTGATATTAACAAATCTGGCGTGCTAAAAGTGGCTGATGATATTGCAGCAACTGGCGCTTCAGTTATTGCCATGGCATGTGACGTTTCAAAAAATGATGATTGTAAAGCAATGGTAGATACCGCAATTGAAAACTTTGGTCGTGTCGATATTGGGGTTAACAACGCCGGTGTTGCTCATGAGTTTATGCCACTGCACGAAATTGACGAGTCAATAATGGACAGCCAATTTGCCATTAACGTTAAAGGTGTGCAATTTGGTATGCGCCATCAAATACAACAAATGTTGCAACAAGGTGAAGGCGCTATTCTTAATGTCAGTTCTATGGCGGGTATCAGCGGTGCAGCAAGAGGCAGTGCTTATGCTATGGCTAAACATGCGGTTATTGGTTTAACCAAAACAGGTGCTGTTGAGTATGGTCGCAACAATATTCGTATAAACGCTATTTGCCCGTTTTTTACCTTAACGCCTATGGTGACTAATTTTGCTGACCAAGAACAACAAAAAAGAATGAGCAAAGGCGCCCCTATGAACCGTTTAGGTCAGCCGAAAGAAATTGTTGCCATGATGCTGATGATGCTATCGCCAGCCAATACTTATATGACCGGACAATGTATCGCCATAGATGGCGGTGTTTCTGCTCAGTAATCTGTAATTGCTATGAGTAAAACGCACCGGTTAACCAATAAGCAAAAAACTCGGTGTTATTTAGAAAAGTAAAAAGATGAGAAGCTAATTTATGTCTGCAACATTAATGAATGAACGTGATCTTGAATTCATGCTCTATGAACTTTTTGATAGTGAGTCACTGATAAAAAGGCAGCGCTATCAAGATCATGACCGTCAAACCTTCAATGAAGTTATTAATACCGCTAAAGCGATAGCTGAGAAACACTTCTTACCTATTCGACAAAAGCTAGATACTCATCAACCCACATTCGACGGTAAAAACGTCAGCCTTATCCCTGAATTAAAACCGGCCATTGAAGCGGTGATAGCCTCGGGTATTTCGTCAGCTACGGCAGATTACGAATCAAACGGCATGCAGTTACCGCCTATTATTGCCAGTGCTGCTAGCACGTATTTAACCGCTGCAGGTGGTGTGGGTTTAGGTTACAACATGTTGACCAACGCTAATGCAAATTTACTTGAAGCCTATGGTAGCAAGGCGCTTATAGATAAATGGGTTAAACCTATGCGTTCAGGCCGATTTATGGGCACCATGGCGATGACAGAACCTGGCAGTGGTTCAGGGCTTGGCGATTTAATTACTAAAGCAGTGAAGTCTGAAGATGGCACATATCGTATTAGCGGTAATAAAATTTATATTTCTGGTGGCGATCATGACTTAAGTGAAAACATTGTTCATCTTGTTCTTGCCCGAGTTCAAGGCGCGCCTAGAGGCGTTAAAGGTATTTCGTTGTTTGTGGTGCCTAAGTTTTTAGTGAGTGATGACGGCATTGTGGGTGATGATAACGAAGTTGCTCTTGCGGGCTTATTCCACAAAATGGGTGGTCGTGCGCAAACATCAACGGCATTAAGTTTCGGTGAGAAAAATGGCTCAATAGGTTATTTGGTGGGAGAAGAAAACCAAGGACTTAAGTACATGTTTCATATGATGAATGAGGCACGTATTATGGTAGGTACAAGTGGTGCAACACTGGCGATTGCAGGGTATCAATACGCGCTAGATTACGCTAAAAATCGTCCACAAGGGCGCTTGCCATCTTGTAAAGATCCGCTTTCTCCTATTGTTAATATTATAGAACATGCCGATGTTCGCCGGATGTTATTAGCGCAAAAAACTTATGCTGAAGGCGCACTTTCGTTAGTACTTTACGGCTCACAACTAAGCGATGACGAAAAAACCGCCCCAACAGTTGAAGCGAGAGAGCACGCACACGTGTTATTAGACTTCCTAACGCCTATTATTAAAACTTGGCCGTCTGAATATGGCACCAAAGCGAACGATTTAGCGATTCAAGTACTCGGCGGTCATGGTTATATCAACGAACATCCTGTCGAGTTGTTTTATCGAGATAATCGCTTAAACGCTATACATGAAGGCACTACAGGTATTCAGTCGTTAGACTTATTAACCCGAAAAGTACCGATGCATAAAATGGCCGGATACACGGCAACACTAGGCGAAATTTATAAAACAATCGAAGCAGCAAAACAATGTAAAAATCTAGATGAATTTTCCACACAACTTATCGAGGCCGTTAATACCTTAAAGCAAACAACAGAAAGTGTGTTAGGCGCAATGTCGACCCGTAATATAGATTTAGCGTTAGCAAATTCTGTCAAATACCTAGAACTATTTGGTCACGTTATTGTGGCGTGGTTATGGTTAAAGCAGGGTATTGTTGCAAGCCAAGCACTGGGTAAGCATCCGCATCAAGCAGATGAGAATTTTTATAACGGAAAACTTCAAGCATTGCAGTATTTTTATCGTTTTGAGCTACCAAAGATAGCGTTATGGTCAAACATTTTACACAACACTGACAGTACAACGTATGACATGAAAGCAGACTGGTTTTAAAGTTTTACGATAGCGCTAATCCATAGTGAATAGGGCTATATCTTAACTTTAAGTAAAGCTTAACTAGATGAATCTAGCTAAAACAGTTAAATGGAGACTAACTATGCCAACCATAATAAAAAAAGATGTAATAGCAAATTACATTGGTTTTGAAGCCGAACCCACCCCTTGGCACGAGATAACGCAAGCGCAAATTAATCAATTTGCAGATTGTACTCTCGATCATCAATTTATCCATGTTGATGAAGAAAAGGCTAAAGCAACACCTTTCGGTTCAACCATCGCACATGGGTTTTTATCTTTATCAATGCTTTCTCATTTTGCTGAAGATTTCAGTGTCATTATTGAAGGTTTTTATATGGGCTTAAATGCTGGGTTTGATAAGGTCAGGTTCCTACAAGCTGTCAAAGTAAATAGTCGTGTTAGAGCACACGCTAAAATCTTAGTCATTGAAGAGAAAAAACCAGGGCAATATCGTTTATGTACACAAGTAACGGTTGAAATTGAAGATTGTGACACGCCAGCATTAGTTGCAGAGTGGGTTTCAGTTCAAATGGTGAAGTAAAGCCATATATCGTCTATACATTGTTTATAAAAAAAGTTTTAAGGAAGTATTATGTCAATTAATTTTGCAGGAAAGGTCGCCATAGTTACCGGCGCAGGTAACGGTTTAGGTCGCTCTCACGCATTAGCACTTGCGGCACGTGGCGCAAAAGTGGTGGTTAACGATTTAGGCGGCGCTCGCGATGGCAGCGGTGCATCGTCAGCAGCCTCTCAAGAAGTTGTGCGTTTAATTGTAGAAAATGGCGGTGAAGCTATCAGCCACGGTGCTAACGTTGCAAACTTTGATGAAGTGCAAGACATGGTTAATCAAGCCATGGAAAAATGGGGTCGTGTTGATATTCTTATTAACAATGCTGGCATTTTACGTGATAAATCTTTTTCAAAAATGACTTTGGATGATTTTAAATTGGTGATGGATGTTCATGTCATGGGCTCTGTTAACTGCACGAAAGCGGTTTGGGAAATCATGCGCGCACAAAACTATGGTCGTATCGTGATGACCACATCTTCCAGTGGCATGTACGGTAATTTCGGACAATCAAATTACGGTGCTGCAAAAATGGCGGTACTAGGATTGATGAATACCTTAGTACTAGAAGGGGCAAAAAACAATATTCGGATAAATGCACTCGCACCAACAGCGGGTACACGTATGACAGAAGATTTAATGCCTCCAGAAATTGTGCAAAAATTTGCACCTGAAGCTGTAACCGCAGGACTTTTGACACTGTGTGATGACGACGCACCTAATCGTTTTATTTTATGTGCTGGCGCAGGCGGTTATTCAAGTGCCAGTATATTTGAAACCGAAGGTTGTTTTATTCCCCAGCATAACCAAAGCCCTGAAGCCGTGCGTGAGCAATGGCAGGAACTAACACAGCAAACAGGCCAAGCGACATTAGCGTCAGGGGCAAAACAAGGTGAAAAGTTTGTTTTAAAAGCAATGGCCTTCATGAAATCACAATAAAAATAGTCACGCGTAACTGTTTTTAATGCAAAGTTATCTAGCTAATTTTAATTTATTCAGCAAGTTAAAAGGAATCAGTCATGAGAGAAGCAGTGATAGTATCAGTAGCACGTACGCCAATTGGTAAAGCATACCGAGGAGCATTTAATGATTTATCAGCACCAACACTTGCTGCTGTGGCGGTAAAAGCTGCGGTAGAACGGGCAGGAATCGATGCCAATGAAATTGAAGACTGTATTTTTGGTGCAGCATTAACGCAAGGTAATCAAGGCATGAACTTTGGTCGACAAGTAGCGATGGCGGCTGAATTACCAGTATCTGTTGCCGGTATGACTATTGATCGACAATGTTCATCTGGTTTAATGTCGATAGCTACAGCCGCCAATCATATTGTTTGTGATGGCGCACAAGTGATGGTTGCTGGTGGTTGTGACTCAATCAGTTTAGTGCAAAATGATAAAATGAATATTTATCGCTTGGTTGATCCCAGTGTTAAAACCTATCGTCCAGCGATATATATGCCTATGCTAGATACTGCAGAAGTCGTTGCCAATCGTTATGATATTTCAAGAGCGGCACAAGATGCCTATGCGCTTAAATCTCAACAACGTACAGCTGATGCACAAGCAGCAAACAAGTTTGACGATGAAATTGTCCCGGTTACGGCAACAAAATTGGTTATGGATAAAGCGACTGGTGATATCAGTAAAGAAGAAGTTACCTTAACGCAAGATGAGGGGAACCGCCCATCGACCAATATTGAAGGTTTGTCAGCATTAAAAACCGTGAAAGATAATGGTTCTATCACAGGTGGAAATGCATCACAGTTGTCTGATGGTGCAGCCGCTGTTGTATTAATGGAGCGTGAATTAGCAGAGCAGCGCGGCCTAAAACCGTTAGGCGCATATCGCGGTATGGTGGTTACGGGTTGTGAACCTGATGAAATGGGCATAGGCCCTATTTTTGCGATACCAAAATTACTGGCGCGTAATAATTTAACTATGGACGATATTGGTTTATGGGAAATTAACGAAGCATTTGCTGTGCAAGTTATCTATTGCGCAGAAAAGTTAGGGATTCCAGAACATCGCCTTAATGTAAATGGTGGGGCTATTTCAATTGGTCATCCATACGGTATGAGCGGAACACGTATGGTTATGCATGCGTTAATTGAAGGTAAACGCCGTGGTGTAAAATATGTTGTGATCAGCATGTGTATTGGTGGTGGTCAAGGTGCTGCAGGTTTATTTGAAGTACTTTAATCGATACAGCAAAGTAGAGCGACATCAAAAATAATAATAATGTCACTTATTAAATTCCATAAAATGAGTAAGCGGGGAGATATACGATGGAAAAAATTTGGCTTGAGAAGAGTTATCCACCAGGTGTTGAATGGGAAATAGACCCAGACAAATATATTTCTTTGGCGGATTTATTTTCAAAATACACTAAGCTTTACGAGAACAATACGGCATTTATTAATATGGGTGCCAGTATTTCCTATCAAGAATTAGAGCAACAAGCGACTGACTTCGCGGCTTATTTACAACAAGGTTTAGGCTTAGTAAAAGGCGATAAATTTGCCATTATGATCCCTAACCTTTTGCAATATCCAGTGGCACTATTTGGTGCTCTTATTGCCGGATTAACCGTGGTTAATGTTAATCCGCTATACACAGCGCGTGAGTTACAACACCAATTGAAGGACTCTGGTGCAAAATCTATTCTTATTCTTGAAAATTTTGCGCACGTACTGGAAGCGGTTATTGATAAAACTGATGTAGAACACGTTATTCTTACCGGTGTTGGTGACAGGCTAAGTAAAGTCAAAGGCCTGATGGTTAATTTCGTACTCAAGTACGTAAAAAAACAAGTACCAGCGTATAACTTATCAAAAGCAATAACATTTAATAATGCATTGGCTAGTGGCGCAACACTTAACTTTAACCCCGTTGAAATTGTGGGTTCTGATCTCGCTTTTTTACAGTATACCGGTGGTACAACCGGTCCTTCAAAAGGGGCGATGTTAACGCATCGCAATATGATCGCGAACCTAGAACAATCTAACGCAGCCACTAAAAATGTCTATGAAGTTGGCAAAGAAATTATGGTAACAGCTTTACCGCTTTATCATATCTTTGCGCTAACCTCTAACTGCCTGTGTTTTATGCCGTTTGGTGGAACTAACCTATTAATTACCAATCCTAGAGATATGCCCGGTTTTGTTAAAGAGCTCGCTAAGTATCCTTTCACCGCCATAACCGGCGTTAACACTTTATTTAATGGCTTATTGCATACCCCAGGCTTTGATAAACTTGATTTTAGTCCATTAAAACTTGGTTTTGCTGGTGGTATGTCAGTGCAGCGTCCTGTAGCTGAATTATGGGAAAAAGTGACAGGGACACGTTTATTGGAAGGTTATGGTTTAACGGAATGTGCACCATTAGTGACCATGAGCCCTTACAACCAAGAAAGTTACAATGGTTCAATAGGTCTTCCTGCTCCCTCAACAGATATTCGTTTAATTGGTGATGATGGTGAAGAAGTCACATTAGGCCAACCCGGCGAAATGTGGGTTAAAGGCCCACAAGTCATGAAAGGATATTACAATCGCCAAGACGCAACCGATGAGGTATTAAAAGACGGTTGGTTAGCGACGGGCGATATTGCCACCATGGATGAAAATGGTTTTTTCAACATTGTAGACCGCAAAAAAGATATGATCATCGTCTCTGGCTTTAACGTTTTTCCCAATGAAATAGAAGAAGTGCTTGTGATGCATGCTGGTGTGCTTGAAGCCGCGGCCATTGGTGTGAAACATGATGCTAGCGGTGAAGCGGTAAAAGTGTTCATTGTTAAAAAAGATCCAAATTTAACCGAAAAAGATGTTTTCGATCACTGCCATAAATTGCTGACTAATTATAAATGTCCAAAATTTGTTGAGTTTATGGATGATTTACCAAAAACCAATGTTGGTAAAGTATTAAGAAAAGAATTACGAAAATAAGCAGTTAAACTGCAACTATTTGCCAATATTGGCTTTATAAGATTAACAACTTCTTTATCTAATTTTAAAGCTTGGTAACCAAGTGCTGTGATACGCGTCTTGATTATTAGGTATTATTTATTAAGTAGTGTTCATTAAGCATGTTCATTAGCCTTTTTTATTGGATAAAGAAAACAACAAAGAGAAACATGATGACAACTTATACCGCAATTAATTTAATCGCTCGTCCAACTGGCGGCCCAATTGGTCCAGAACTATTTGAAATAGTTGAAAAAGAGCTGCCAAGTATTGGCAAAGGACAATTTTTAGTTAAACAAAACCATATGTCACTTGATCCTGCTATGTTTGGTTGGATGAGCCCTGATACAGAAAGTTATATTCCGCCCGTTGCATTAGGTGATGTTATGCGTAGCTCAGGCATAGGTGAAGTTGTAGAGAGTAACCATGAAGGTTTCCAAGTTGGCGATCGTGTCATGGGCATGATGGGATGGACAGAGTATTACTTAAGTGACGGCGCAGGTTTGAACAAAGTTGCTGCGCCACTGCCAGACGAAGCCGTTCTATCGGTGTTCGCTCTACCAGGTTTAACAGCCACACAAGGCTTGTACAGTATCGGTAAGCCAAAAAGTGGTGAAACACTGGTTGTTTCTGGCGCTGCTGGCTCGGTTGGCTCAATTGTGGGTCAGTTAGCTAAAGCCGATGGTTTAACCGTTATTGGTATTGTGGGTAGTGATGAAAAAGCTGATTGGATTATTAATGAATTAGGCTTTGACGGCGCAGTTAATTATAAAACAGATAACTTAGCTGAAAAGTTAGCTGAACTAACACCACGCGGTATTGACGTTTACTTTGAAAATACTGGCGGACCAATACAGCACCATGTATATGAAAGAATGAATGCCCATGGTCGTATTGCCGTTTGTGGCATGATTGCTGATTATTCTAAGCAAACTCCTGATTTAGCACCAAGCTGGATTAATATCATTAAAAAACGCCTGACGATACAAGGTTTTACCATGCCAGATCATTTTGGTGAAATTCCGGCGTTATTAACAAAACTTACGCCTTACGTTATGCAGGGGAAAATAAAGCATCGTGCGCATGTTTTAGAAGGACTAGAATCTGCAATGACAGGTTTGAACTTGTTTTTTACGGGTAAAAATAAAGGTAAGTTAATCGTTAAACTTTAAACAGTTAGTTAAAAATATACCCTTAAAATATATGTTATTGAACCACATGCTATAGCAAAATAATAATACACCTTGGCTATAGCATTATATTAAATTGGAAATAAATATGTGTCAAAAATTGATAAATAATGTCCTCAGCAGCTTGGTAATGTCGCTTACTTTAACCATATTTTCTGTTAATGCAGAAACTAAAGTCATAACTGAAACAACTGTTCAGGAAATTACTGTTGCTGAAGTTGTTGCAAAACCAACCGCGGTTAATGTCGATGAATCTAGTTTTAGTTGTATACGAGAAATGACACCAGTAAGGCACTTTTATGTTGATAACCTTTTAGGTGACATAAAAAGTACGCTAGCGGCTGCTAATGCACCTGAAGGGGCAATATATCCAGCAGGCTCAGTAGTACAGCTTGTGCCAACAGAAGTGATGGTTAAGCGCGAGTCAGGCACTTTTCCTGCTACAGGAGATTGGGAATTCTTCGAACTTGAAGTCAATGAAGCGGGTTCGAAAATTGCAAAACGCGGATTTGTTGATGTGGTGAACCGTTTTGATGGCAACTGTTTTGCTTGTCATGTACCGGCTCGTGAACCTTGGGACTTTATCTGTGAGTCAGGTCATGGCTGCGATACTATCCCAATTGACCATAAAATGACCGGTGCACTGCAACGTTCAGATCCACGTTGTGGAGACGCCGTACCAGAAGATGGTGACTGGATGGCACTTTTCAAACTTAAAAGCATGGTTACTATTGGTTTAACTAAAAAATGGTTTGAAGAAAAGTTTTAACGTAAATTTAAGGAATCTATAATGCCTACATCGATTGGTAAAACAGCACTAACCAATGTAGTCATTAAGTTAGGCAATATTTATGAGCGAAATTAAAACACATTACCGAAATTGTAATATTTGTGAAGCCATGTGTGGTTTGGAAATTAAATATCAAGATAAAAATATAATTTCCATTAAAGGTGATCAAAATGACCCTTTTAGTAAAGGATACAATTGCCCTAAAGCCATTGCCTTACAAGATTTTTACGAAGATAAAGATCGTTTGAAAACGCCTATCAGACGCACAGCAACAGGTTGGGAAGATATTTCTTGGGAAGAAGCATACACAGAGATTGCTGAAAAATTTAAGGCTATCCAAACTAAGTACGGAAAAAATTCATTGGCCTTGTATTTAGGAAATCCCAATGCCCACAACCTTGGTAACACGCTATTTTTAAAACCCTTTATGAAATCCTTAGGCACCATAAATCGTTTTAGCTCAGCTTCAACTGACCAAATGCCACACCATGTTGCCTCTAACTTTATGTTTGGTGCGGGCATGTTAATTCCGGTTCCCGATATAGACCGTACCGATTTTATGTTAATTATTGGTGGTAATCCTGTTGTTTCAAATGGCAGTATGATGACAGCACCTAACGTTATTGGTCGTTTGAAAGCGATTCAAAAGCGTTCAGGTAAAGTTGTGGTGATAGATCCTCGTAGAACCCATACTGCAAAAGTAGCGGATAAACATTTGTTTATTCGTCCAGAGAAAGATGCACTATTACTGCTTGCCTTGATCAACCGTGTTTTCGCGACTAATGCTGTTAACTTACGCCATTTAAATAATCTGGTTGAAGGTATAGACGGTCTTGAGAAATTAGTAAAAGCTTATTCTGCTGAGTCTGTTGCTGAATTTGTAGGCATTGACGCTAAAGAAATTTGTACCTTAGCGGACGAGTTTTTGGCGGCTAATTCGGCTGTATGCTACAGCCGCATGGGCGCTTCAACACAAACATTTGGTGGCTTATGTCAATGGCTTACCAACGTGCTAAATATCATTACCGGTAATTTTGACCGTGCTGGCGGGGCGATGTTTCCTCAACCGGCTTTTGATCTTTTAAGAAATCATAAAAAAGGCTATAAAAGTACATTTGGGCAGCACCATACGCGCGTGCGAAAACTGCCATTTTTTAATGGCGAATTTCCAGTCGCTGCACTAGCTGAAGAAATACAAACAGCAGGTGAAGGTCAAATTAAAAGTTTGATCACAGTTGCAGGTAATCCGGTACTTTCAAGCCCTAGTGGTCATAAATTAGCAGAAGCGTTTAAAAGCTTGGACTATATGGTTAGCGTTGATATTTATTTAAACGAAACAACCAAATACGCTAATATTATTTTACCGGCGACAACCGGTATTGAAAATTCGCACTATGATATTTTCTTTAATTCTTTTTCAGTACGCAATACCGTAAAATATTCAGCGCCATTGTTTGCAAGAGAAGAATACCAACGTAACGACTATGAAATATTAAAAGCACTAACAGAAAGAATGACTGACGAAGTTATTCCTGCGCATTTAAAAAATATTACGCCTGAAATTATATTAGATATGGAATTGAAAAACGGCCCTTATGGTGAGCAAGGATTTAGTTTACAAAAACTTATCGATAATCCTCACGGTATAGATATTGGGCCTTTAATGCCGTGTTTAGCAGCGCGGATCAAAACGGCTGACGGTAAAATCAATTTAGTGCCTCAACTCTATATTGATGATTTACCACGGTTAAATTCGGTAATGTCAAAGCCGCCTCGCGATAATGACTTTCCCTTTGATTTAATTGGTCGACGATTAGTGAAAAGTCATAACACTTGGACACAAAACTCTGCTCGTTTAGTTAAAGGTAAAAATCCGTGTACGTTAGAAGTTCATCCTGACGATGCAAAACAATTGGGTATATCAAACGGGCATCTATTAAGCGTTAGCTCGATCTCGGGCGAAGTATTAATTAATGCAGTTATTACCGATGATATTCAACAAGGCGTGGTCAGTATGCCGCAAGGATGGGGGCATAATCAAAAAGACACTAATATGTCAGTAGCAGCAACACAGCCAGGAGTTAGCATTAATGACTTAACGGATGTAAATCGAGTTGATTTGCTCACAGGCAATGCAGCGCTTAATGGCACGCCAGTAGCAATAAAAATTGCTACCTAGTAATAACAAACCGCCGGCCTGATTTCTAGCCGTATAAATATATAATCCATCATTCAATTTTTACGGATGCCCAAAAGTAACGGGCATCATCTTTATAGGTAAATACATGTTTAAAAGTACAGAGAATTATATTGCATCAGACGAACTTCGCTTAGCCGTTAATGCAGCAATTACTTTAGAGAAACCATTATTGATCAAAGGCGAACCTGGTACGGGTAAAACCCAGCTTGCGGAAGAGTTAGCAAAATCACTTAATTGTAAATTATATCAATGGCATATTAAATCGACTACTAAAGCACAGCAGGGGCTTTACGAATACGACGCGGTATCGCGGTTACGAGATAGTCAATTGGGCGATGAAAAAGTTAATGATATTTCAAATTACATTATTAAAGGCAAACTTTGGCAGGCATTTGAAGAAGAACAACGACCGATATTATTAATTGATGAAATAGACAAAGCTGATATAGAGTTTCCAAACGATTTATTGCAAGAACTTGATAAAATGGAGTTTTTTGTATATGAAACTCAACAAGTGATCAAAGCAAAACAACGTCCAATCATTATTATTACGTCGAATAATGAAAAAGAACTGCCTGATGCCTTTTTACGCCGCTGTTTCTTTCATTACATTAAATTCCCGACCAAAGTAGAGATGGAACAAATTATTGCTGTCCATCATCCTCGCGTAAAACAAGACTTGCTAGCGCATACCTTAGAAGTGTTCTTTAATCTTAGAGACTTGCAAGGGATTAAGAAAAAGCCGTCAACGTCAGAGTTAATAGATTGGTTAAAACTACTGGTTGCTGACGATGTTGCTCAAGACGTATTAATTAATAAAAAGTCAGACATAATCCCTTTATTTGGTGCCTTACTTAAGAATGAGCAAGATGTGTCATTACTTGAAAAGCTTGCCTTTATCAGTCGCAGAAACAGGTAGAAAACGTGTTTATAGATTTATTTCTAACCCTGAGAAAACACAAAGTCCCAGTAAGTTTGCGTGAGCTATTAGATCTTATTGCACTATTAAAAAAAGGTGTTGTGTTTGCCGATGTTGAAGCTTTTTATCATTTAGCAAAAATAGTGATGGTTAAAGACGAAATTCATTACGATAAATTCGATGGTGCGTTCGCTGAATATTTTGACGGTGTACAAAAAATCGATATTTTTGATAACGTTATTCCTGAAGAGTGGCTCAGGAAAAAGTTTGAAAACGAGCTAAGTCAGGAAGAAAAAGATAAGTTAAAGGCGCTAGGCGGTCTTGACGAATTAATGAAAACATTAAAGGAGCGTCTTGCAGAACAAGAGAAACGACACGAAGGTGGCAGTAAATGGGTTGGCACTGGCGGTAAATCACCGTTTGGCGCTTATGGCTATAATCCAGAAGGCATTCGTGTTGGCCAAGACGGCAATCGAAATAACCGCGCGGTAAAAGTGTGGGATAAACGAGAGTTTAAAAATTTCGACCAAGATAGAGAGCTAGGTACACGTAATATAAAACTAGCGCTTAAAAAACTGAGAAAATTTGCCCGAACGGGTGCAAGTGAGAAGCTTGATATCAACACCACCATTCGCTCTACCGCAAAAAATGGTGGTTTACTCGATGTGCATATGGAACCAGAGCGCCATAATTCAGTAAAAGTATTAATGTTTTTTGATATTGGCGGCTCTATGGATGAATACATTCATACCTGTGAAGAGTTGTTTTCAGCGGCACATACTGAATTTAAACACCTAGAATTTTTCTATTTTCATAATTGTGTTTACGAGCGGTTATGGAAAGACAATAGCCGTCGTCGCCATGATACCGTTGATTTAGAGGAAATAATAAGAACTTTTGGTAGCGATTATAAAGTTATTTTTGTTGGTGATGCCACTATGGGACCTTATGAAATTATCGCACCTGGTGGCAGTGTTGAACATTGGAATGAAAAACCAGGCGTAGATTATATGCAGCGAATATTGGGGCACTTTAATAAAGTAGCATGGTTAAACCCGCAGCCAGAAAATCAATGGGATTATTTTCAGTCAATATCAATGATTAAAGACTTGATCGACAACAAAATGTTTCCACTAACGGTTGACGGCATTGGTCGAGCGATTAAAGAAGTTAGCTAATACCAATTGGTATAAATTTTATTAAAAACAACTATGGCAGTTAGGGTTAAATATTACAAAATACATAAGTGAGCACTGATGAGATGCTCACTTTTGTTAAATGATATAAACCGCGTGTATTAATTTACGTAATTTAACTAAATCACTACCTATATATCGCAAAATATACCGGCTATAAAGAGATAACCATTGCAGAATCAAGTTCGATTGCTGCATCTAGTGCCGCTAAAATATCTTTTCTTTCTTTTAATTTAGTGCCGTGATGCGCTTTCATATTCAAGGTTAGCATTTGATTAGCAACACTCTTAGCGGTTGCCATTAACTGCTCTGGTTCAACTAAGGTATCTAAAAACCCAGCTAAAACAGCTGTTTCTGGCGAGAATAATTCTGCATTAATCACCGAGCGTGTTAAATAGTTAATCGGCATACGATTACGCGCTATTTCAATACCCGCTTGGTGCATAGTCATACCAATAGCCACTTCATTTAGGCCAATTTTAAATTGGCCTAAACTGCCGATACGGTGGTCACAGCTGAGCAATAAAAATGCGCCTTTAGCGATAGCATGGCCAGTACAAGCGCCAATAATAGGGAACTGAAATGACAACATACGACGAGATAAAGTAGAACCTGCAGTAACCAAGGCTACCGCCGAATCTGAACTTTCTTTCATTGTTTTTAAGTCAAAGCCAGCAGAGAATATCCCAGGTTGACCCGTTAAAATAACGACAGCACCGGCTGATTCAGCTTGATCTAAAGCGTCATTTATTTCTGCAATTACTTGGTGAGAAATAGCGTTAACTTTGCCATTTTTTAAAGTGATGGTTGCAATTTGTTCACTAATTTCAAAATCGATTAATTCCACGGTTTTTCCTAAAGTTATCTAATTTTAATAAAATCGTCTTGCTAACCAAAACTTGCTGCTTTTTGATAGGCAGGTCTTTGTTTAATGTTCGCAAGATAGGCTTTGGTTATTTCTCTACTTTTAATAACCCAAGATTTTCAGCAATTTCTAATACAATCGTCAACATGATATCAGCGGCACTTAAACAATCGCCAGCAAAATATGATCGTTTGCTTAAAGTATTTTCAATATATGAAAAGTCCAGCTGTATTTCTTTCGCTATATAACCATCAAGTGAGCTTGAGTCATCACACGTTTCCATTGACATCAGTAAGGTTATAATTATTGGAAAAATAAAATTATAGCCAAGCTTACTATCATTTAAGGTTGGACTCGCCGATATCTAATGAATGTTAACGTTGTCTATAATAACGTCTTTGCTTTCAAGTTACGTTGTTAGCATTTAGTGTTAATTTTAGCTAAAAAATGCAACGGCATTATTGATATCTTCACGATCAGTACGCGTGTTATTGACTGCTGCACTTTCATCTGCATAACCGAATGACATACCAAATAAAATTCCGCGCGTGTCGGGTAAGTTAAGTGCTTTTTTTATAGGATCTGGAAACTGACCTAGAGCGCCTTGCATACAACAAGATAAACCATGCTCTGCGAGTATTAATGACAGAGTTTGTGCGTAAATGCCTAAATCAACCGCGCCCATAATGTCTAAATATTTATCCATAGTGAAAAAAACAACGTGTGGCGCATCAAAAAATTGCCAGTTACGAATCATTGCCATTTGACGGCCTTGCTTATCTTCCCGGCTGACACCAATAGAACTGTAAAGAGCATTAGCTGAACCAAATTGACGATCGCGATGTACACCTTCATATTTTGGTAGCCAGTTAAAATCAGGATTAGGTGCTACACCTTTCATCACTGCGGAGACCAAGTCGCTTTTTAATTGCTCTTTCTTTTCACCTGAAACCACACAGGTTTGCCATGGCTGCACATTACAGTTCGACGGCGATTGTTGTGCCTGTTTAAAAATGGCTTCGAGTAATGCTTGTCGAACAGGTTTATTTAAATAAGCACGGGTAGAATATCGTTTTTCTAACAGGGCAGTCACTGACATAGGTAAACCTCTATAAATTGCAAATAAGTTTTGTTAATTAAATAAAATTTACAATAACTTAAGAGTGAGTATGTGTAATTATTTATATCATTTATGCTAAGCCGATACTTTTACAACACCAATGAATAATTATTATGAACTTGTATTCTTAAAACATATAGTTTGTGTTAATCATGAATAAAATCATCTCTGCTCTTGGCTACAGCGTAATATTACAGAAGTGCTTTTTATCACGCTAAAATATAGTTATATAACAGTAACTCATAGTATACGAATATCTAATAGTAAGTGATAAAAAATATTCATTTGTTTTATACCTACCATGTCAATAGCATGTAAATTACATAATTTTATAACGAGTGACTAGCAGAAACTGTTAAATAAATAGTGCTAACTCATATTAAATTTAGAACGTTCTAAAAGCGACTCAAATTTAACAGCTAGGTTATTCGTTATAAAAGTAATCTTAAATGTTCAATAACACGTATTTAAACGAGCTGATTAATTAAAATTGGTAGTAAACAATAAATGTTTGTCAAAAATAACGCGGAGAAAATAAATGCCTGAGTATAAAGCCCCGATTCGAGATATTAAATTTGTAATGAAAGAGTTGCTAGATTGCGACAAACATTACCATCAACTGGGTTACGACGATGCTACTGAAGACATGGTAGATGCTATTCTCTTAGAAGCTGCCAAATTTACTGAGCAGGTTATTGCGCCAATCAACCAAATTGGTGATCAACAAGGATGTACATGGACAGATGGTGTAGTCACCACACCCGACGGCTTTAAAGATGCCTATAAACAGTATGTTGATGGCGGTTGGCCAACATTGTCACAAAATGTAGAATTTGGCGGGCAAGGGCTACCACATTCTCTTAATGCCGCAATCAGTGAAATGATGTCAGCAGCAAATCATAGTTTTGCTATGTATCCAGGTTTAAGTCATGGCGCATTAGCAACCATTGAAGCGCATGGTACAGACAAACAAAAACAACAATTTATACCTAAGCTTGTTGAAGGTAGTTGGACCGGTACCATGTGTTTAACTGAGTCACATTGTGGTACCGATTTAGGTATGCTGCGCACAAAAGCTGAACTAAGTGATGACGGAAGTTATTCATTAACAGGTACAAAAATATTTATTTCAGCTGGTGATCACGACTTATCTGACAATATTGTGCATATTGTTATCGCACGTATTCCTGGTTCGCCTGAAGGTAGTAAGGGTATTTCTCTTTTTATCGTACCAAAATTCAATGTTAACGATGACGGTTCAATAGCAGATAGAAACGCTGTTAGCTGTGGCTCTATTGAACATAAAATGGGCATTAATGCTAATGCGACCTGTGTCATTAATTTTGATAATGCCAAAGGGTACTTAATTGGCGAAGTTAATCGTGGCTTAAACTGTATGTTTACCTTTATGAATGCAGCACGTCTAGCCGTAGCGCTTGAAGGAACAGCAGCAACAGAAGCGGCATTTCAAGGATCATTAGCTTATGCTAAGGATCGTTTGCAAATGCGTTCAATTAGCGGCATTAAAAACCCAAATGGCCCAGCAGATCCGATTATAGTGCATCCAGATGTGCGCAGAATGTTGTTAACACAAAAATCTATTGCTGAGGGTGGTCGAGCACTAATAGGTTATTTATCACAATTAGTGGATATAACCCATGTGGAAAAAGATGAAGCTAAAAGAGCTGAAGCCGATACCACACTGGCCTTACTAACACCGATAGCAAAAGCATTATTAAGTGAGTTAGGCTTTGAATGTACTAGTCATGGTGTACAAATATTTGGCGGCCATGGTTTCATAAAAGAATGGGGCATGGAACAATTAATGCGTGATACCAAAATTAGTTGTTTATACGAAGGTACGACTGGTATTCAAGCATTAGATTTACTTGCCCGTAAAATTTTAGGTAGCAAAGGCAAAATTTTACAACCATTTATGACTGATATTGGTGCGTTTTGTCAAGAAAACGCAGGTAATCCAGCCATGACACAGCACATACAAGCTTTAGGTACATACGTTAAGCAATGGCAAGAGATAACCGCTAATGTTGGTAAAAAAGCGATGGGCAACGCCGATGAAATTGGCGGCGCATCGGTGGATTATTTGATGTTTGCAGGTTATGTTACTTTAGCTTATTTCTGGGCTAGAATGGCAGCAGTGGCTCACAGTAAATTAGAAAACGGTGATGATAAAGCGTTTTATCAAGCTAAAATACACACCTGTGAGTTTTACTTTAAACGCATACTACCACGTGCTCAAGGGCATGCAGCTTGTATCGAAGGTGGTGTTGATTCAATGATGGCACTTCCGAGTGAAGATTTTGCTTTTTAACTGCCATATAATTTTATGACAATTCAATAGCATTTGTTCTTTATTAATTACAAATCTTCAAAATATCATTAGCGTAGAAAAGCAATTTTCTGCGTTAATGAGCAAATACTTAAATAGCTACCTTGTCAAATTCACCGCTTATTATCTTCTAATAAATACACTTTAGAAGCTTAACGTATCGACATATTTCAACATTACAGAACTCAACAGAACTAAATAGAACTAAATAGAACTCAACAATACTTTAGCCTTCAAATGTAAAAATCAATCACCAATACCACATGTTTTCTAAGTGTTAGCAACTATATCTTAAAGATAGCCAGTTATGTTCAAGATAAGTGTGTTGATAAACAATGAAAATTTTGAACATTGTGCTTAATATATTGCTATTGTTATGATAATTAATTATTTATTTTTTAATTTATTTAAAGTAACTTAATCACACAGGGTGATTTAAATTTAATCTCCCGTTCATAAGTTAAGTTTATTAAGTTGCTGCCAATTAGGCTATATATTAAGCAACACTCTTGAATAAATATAAATCGAACGATAGTTTATTGATCGTATATGTAAAAAATATAAAGAGATTAAAGGAATAATTTATTCATGAAGCCGGTGAAATCAACTAACCACCCAGATATTGTCATGATCTATCAAGATCGGGATAGTGTTGAGCCTGCAATTCAGCAAATTATGGAATTAGGACTGGATTTTAAAGCTTATAAATACAACCCAAGAAAATTAAATAGTTTAACCGCAATGAAGCCAAAAGTTTTGTTGCTATCGTCAAATAACATCAAAAGTACTATTGAATTTTATATTAATTATTTAGAAGAATATAAACAAAATATAGCACCTCATAGTGCCATTTTACTGATCAACAACCGTGAAACTTTTCGAGCATATTTAGCTTGTGAAAATGGTTTATTTGATGACTACGCCATTATAAATCCCTTAAATGAGCCTTATCGCTTAAAGCTAGCATTACTACAAGAACTTAAATTAATTGAAAATCGTAATAATGAGAGCTTAGAGCAACTTATTAATGATGGTGAAGATGAACTTGCCTCATGTATAGAACATGGCGTAGCACTTAAAAAGTCTTTTATAACTAAAGTTAATCAATGTGAAAAAGATATTTTATCGGCGACAAATATTGCATTAGATAACGATGACGCGAAAATAGTATTACAAAATATTATTGGTTTATCTATTGACGAAATGAACGAAAGCGTCTCAGGCAGTATACAAAATATTTTAGATCAACTACTTGAATTAAAAGCAAGTAATCAAGTACTAAAAGAAAACTTTGCCAAGATTAACCTACCGCAAGATAAAACCATTGTTGGTGTAAATACTGAGCTATTAATCTCTGAACATGAAAGTTTCGAACATCCACAAACTGCTTGTTATAAAGTGCTTATAGCCGAACCCTCAGATATGTTCACCCTTGTTATTGATAAAATTTTTTCTGGCACGGTATTCAAATATGTTTTAGTTAATGATGGTCAAACTGCACTGGAAAAAATTCACGACTTTCAACCCGACGTTGTACTTTTAGCCTATGACTTGCCTACTATTAATGGCATAGAAATTACCAAAATAATTCGTCAAGAGGGTAATCAAGTTCCTGTTATCGCTTACACGCAATATCGTGATAGAGAAGCAATTAAGCGTTGGTTCCCACTAGGCTTAAGTGGCTATTTAATAAAACCTTCAAAGAAAAGTGCCATATTAAAAAGTATTCACAAAGCAATTTCAGCACCTACTGAAGTACTTGAATATCATGAAAAAGAAGTTACTAATATAATTAAATGGTTGCCAAATTACGCAGTAGGCAATAAAGAGATTGATGAACAACATCAAGTAATATTTACCATGCTGAATGATTTTTATCATAAAGATAATAAGCAGTCAGCCATCATGCTATTTCAACATTTATCTTCATATATTGATTTGCAATTTGAGTCTGAGGAAGCTTTACTAAGACAAATTAATTACCCTGATACTGCCGAACATATAAAGGAACATCTGGAATTAAAAGAGAAGCTTGTAATGTTTTTAAATAAACTTGATGATTATGATCTCGATTTACAACATAAAATAGCCATGTTTATTCACGCTTGGCTTACTCAGCATATTTTAAAGTCAGATATGGCAATTAAGACTTATGCGCTATCGATAGAAGAAGAAAGCTTTATGGAGTAATGGTTTTCGTTTAAAAATCAATCTACTATTTTGTTAACATATGAAAAGTTAGCGAAAGCTTGTTCTGTATAACTATTAAAAAAACATTCAACATTACAATTTAAGAGAGCTATTTATTATGCATTTTGGTTCTGTTGAATAATCTTTTTTATGGTGTTTTCTGACAAGAGTAAAAATATCACCGCAGAAAGTATCGCCGAGGCGAAAATCATACACATCACTATTATTTGATACCGGGCAGCAATTAAGGGTGAAACGCCTGATAATATTTGCCCTGTCATCATGCCAGGTAATGAAACTAACCCAACAGCAAACAATGAATTAACTACCGGTATGGTCGCAGCGTTAAGCGCTTGCTTTCGCGCTATTGGAAAGGGCGTTTTATTTCCAATCTCTGAAAATATTCTTTCTGCACATAGACTAATACTATTCATAGCGGTAGCGAATATCATACCGGCCAGTGGAATAATAACTTGTGGTTGATACCATGGAGTTATTGACATTGCACCTTGGCTGATAACAAATAGCGTAAAACCACCACCAGATAATATAGCAATAAACCCATACTTAAATAGTACCAAACGGTGTTTAGGCAGAGTTCGTAAAGCTATCCAACACGAAATACAGACCATCGCCAATAATATTGATGAAATTAGCCAAGCATTGTCAGAATAAAAAATATAGCTTAATACATAACCAATGAGTAATAGCTGAACAAGCATACGTGAGAGCGCATAGCTGGCTTCTTTTATATTTAACGAGCATAAATATAAAAAACCTAGCGCAATTATTACTGGAATAAAAGCAACCGACAGATCAGCCAAACTGATCATTTGCAGGGTATCATTCATGGGCATTGATAATATTAATAATAGGTGCGGTTATTATTTATCATTTTTGTTACAGGGTATACAGCATAAAACATTAACTTTGTAAGTTTAGTGATGTCACTAGGTGTTTACCAACAATAGTCAAATATTGTTGACACAACATGTCTGAGTTTGACAGCATATAATTACCTTTGTTTGCAGGCATAGTGTATAAACCTTGTGATGCAAAGACAGAAGTAGCTTAAGATTAGTAACAGTTTTTATTATCTATGACGAAGCTTAAGTACATATAAATAAAAAGTTGGTGATGCTATCAACATCAAGGACCCATCTGTGAGTAAAACCGTTAAACATTCGTTACAATTACTGTTAATAATTTCAGGATTTTTTGCTTCATTTTCACTGTTAGCACATGGTGTAGACGATGCAACAAAACAGTTTTTAGAAGCTAACCAAGGCGCAGCAATATTCCCCTTTATTTATATTGGTGCTAAACATATGCTAACAGGCTACGACCACTTATTATTTCTGGTTGGCGTGGTGTTCTTTTTGTTTCGAAGTAAAGATGTACTGCTTTATGTGAGTTTATTTACCTTAGGACACAGTTTAACTTTACTCTATGGTGTATTTAGCAATATTGAAATTAATCCCTATATTATTGACGCCATAATAGGGCTATCTGTTGTCTATAAAGGTTTTGACAATTTAGGCGGTTTTAAACGTGTATTTAACTACCAACCCAATACAAAAATTGCTGTAACAATATTTGGTTTATTTCATGGCTTTGGTTTAGCCACTAAAATACAGGAATTTCAGTTACCCAGTAATGGTTTGATTAGCAACATAATATCATTCAATATTGGCGTTGAAATAGGTCAGTTTTTAGCGCTTGGTCTAGTGTTAATCATATTAAATTTTTGGCGCAGACATAGCAGCTACTTAAACTTTGCAACAGTCACAAACACCGCCTTAATGAGTGCCGGCTTTATGCTAATCGGTTTACAGCTTACTGGCTATTTTATCAATTAGTACCGGTTGTTTCTTTCGCTAATACTAGGAATAGCTAGTGGTCAATTTAGCTTTTAACATTCATACAATAAACAAAATGAAAACATTTAGGATTTAACATGAACAAATTTAATGTACCTGTACATAGCACCAAAACATTAATTAAAGCAGGTGTAATTGCAATTTTAGTCGCTATAACGTTACTTGTTACCTGTATTCTACCAGCAGAATACAATATTGACCCAACGGGGATAGGTAAAACATTAGGGCTGACCGCCATTGCTGAAGCGTCAGAGAAGTCGCCCACCTTAGTAATAGAGCGAGGTGACCAAAATGATCTATTACGCACTGACAATGTTGAAATCATAATTCTGGCAGGTAAAGGTTTAGAATACAAACTCAACATGGATAAACATGCTCATGTTGAATATGAATGGAAAACCGATGGTGAACCACTTTATTTTGACTTTCATGGTGAACCAGCAGGGGATAAAACAGGGTATTTTGAAAGCTTTTCAATTACCACCTCAAACCATATGCAAGGTTCGCTTACCACGCCATTTAAAGGTTCGCATGGTTGGTATTGGAAAAACAAAAGTCAGCAGCCCATAACTGTTTCATTATCTATGAAAGGTTATTACACCATTAAAGGCTAAGCTGTGCTGTCATAAAAAAGCCATTAATAATTTTTTATTAATGGCTTTTTATTCAAGGTTTACAATTATCAGGTACTTTACCTTCTAACGGTAATTTTTGTATTCGTTCATGACTCATTAGTTCGAAGCAGTCATTGGCTTCTTGGCAATCTATTCGCTCATTAATACTGGGTTCATGCACCGCAAATTCTTCAATATACACACCTTTGCTGCGCCATATTCCAGTATTCCAACGTTTAAAGGCGATAATACCGCGAATACATTCATCTAAGCTGGTAGCTAACCAAATACCCACCAAGCCATAGGCAAAATGCAGTCCCAAAAGCCAAGCCAATGGTAGGGCGATAAACCACATAATACCAAAGCCGAACATTGACACATATCGAGCATCTCCAGACGCCCGTAATGACGCACCTACAATCAAGTTAAAGCTGCGACCAAGCTCTCCCATTATGGCAACAAATAATATCAGCTTACCCAAAGCCCATATATCAGTGTTACTAGTAAATATAGCGAATAATTGATCCGAAAATGCCAGTAAGGTGAAAACAAAAAACATCGCGCCAGCTATACCCAGCTTGAGACCTAACATCAGTTGTTTATGAGCGTCATCAAATCGTTTAGCACCAATAAAATGGGCAACTTTAATTTGTACGCCGGCACTGACAGCAAAACCATAAAGAATAGCGGTAAAGAGTAAGTTAAAGCTATAAATACGGGTCGCTAGGGCAAGTTCGCCCATAGTAACTATCATCACCGTCATTAATATTTGAGTAAGTTGCCATGACATAGGGTCTAATACTGACGGCATTGCAATTTTCAAAATAGGGGCGCTATCTTTTTTAAATAACAGCCAACTTTTAGGTAAAGTAATCTTGATATGTAAATGTTTGAAGATGATAAACAGAGTAAAACACAAACTGACAAGCCAAGCGATAACTGATGCATAGGCGACACCTTGTACTCCTAAGTCAGGAAACCCGTACTTACCGTCGATTAATAAGTAGTTAAATAATATATTTACTATGGTCATCACAAAAGTTGACCACATGTTCCAATGTGTTTTACCTTGAGACGTTAAAACGGCTGCGGCTGCAAAACGAACAGCTAATATCCAAGTACCCATGCCAATTGTGCTTAGATAAATACTAGCCATAGCAGCCATATCATCTGTTAAACCCATCCACTGGGCGAAGGTTGGCGAAAAAGTCAGCATGATGATAGTTAATAAAATGCCACCAAATAAAAGAATGGCAAACAGCACACCATAAGTAGTGGCGAGTTTGTTAAAATCTCCTGCACCTATACATTGTGAAGCTACACTACTGCCACCTTGGTGTAACGTACTATAAAGTGCAAATGCAATACCCAAAATAGGCATAATAGCGCCAATAGATGCTGCAGCAGTATCAGATATACGACTTAAAAACCAAGCGTCAGCAACATTAATCATAAAAATGAAAAATAGATCAATAAAAATTGGCCAAGTTAAACTTAACAGACTTCTATCAGCAACTGATTGACTAGATTTTGGCACAATACCTCCCGAAAAATTCGCAATAGTCTAGTATAACAGTCGAATAAGTATTTACTGATGAATACGATTGTTACAAATCGTACTGACAAAGCTAAATATATAAAGAAGCGTTAATAATAAGAAAATGTCGGTGGCAAATCATTATTTGATGGTTTATTCAGCACTTAATAGCAAAAATCAATTAAAATGCCCATTATTGGCAATTAGCACTTTACAAAGTAGTGAACAGTATTTATTATTCGCCCCGTTCTGAAGCAGCAATGCTTTTTAACTTCAGGTGAGATGGCTGAGTGGTCGAAAGCACTGGTCTTGAAAACCAGCAAGGGTTTATAGCCCTTCTAGAGTTCAAATCTCTATCTCACCGCCACATTCTAAAAAACCGCTAATTTATTAGCGGTTTTTTTTCGTCTGGTGTTTACCAAACCCGATAATTGGGTTTGTAGCATAGTACCTACTTGTAGAGTTCAAATCTCTATCTCATAGCCACATTAAGAAAAGCCCGCTAATCGAAAGATTAGCGGGCTTTTTGCTTTCTGTAATTTATGTTTTTAAGTTTGCTTTATAATACCACCATCAAACTCACAATTATGAAAAGACGGCTTTTAGTAATAGCCCCTAATTCATCTTTGCCATCTGTAATATGGGTATATCTATGGGCTAATTATATCATTGTGATGCAAGGAGTTGACCGAAGCCAATAATTTCTCTGAAAAACCCTAATGTACATGGCCTACCAAAGAATGTTCAATTCTGCTTAATAGTTTTTAACATCAAGGATTAAGCTTTATAAATTACTAACGCTCTATCTTTGTTAGTGATCTTTATTCGGGGTGCAGTGTATTTTGAAATTCAATTCAGTAGGACAAAACTCAAAAACTCACTCAATATTAATTAGTCTGATAACAATATTCAGGGTTTAAAGTAAGCCTGTGTAGATTACATTTTGAAGTATACATAGGCCTTGATAAGAGAATTATGACTATATTTTGAGCTTCAAAGGACAATTTATGCCTGTCCTTATTTTCTCTTTTTTCGCGTGCTATGTGTTTTTTTAACCGGTTTCTTTTTCTTGTTTTGTATAGGCGCTTTTGAAAACACTTTATGGAAAGGCTGCTGCGTAACAACAGCAATGACTTGCCCTATGCTATTTTCAATATTAGTTAATTGTCTTATATCATTTTCTACAGCAAATGAAATGGCTATGCCACTGTTGCCGGCACGAGCAGTTCGCCCTATACGGTGTATGTAGTTTCTGGGATCTTCAGGAAGGTTATAGTTAATAACTAACGTAATATTATCAACATCAATGCCACGAGCAGCAACATCAGTGGCAACCAATACTCTTAAATTAGCATCTTTAAAGTTTTGTAAGGCTTCTTCTCTAACAGCTTGAGTTTTACCACTGTGAAGGCTCGCGGCAGTTATTGATGCTTTTTCTAACTCTTTAACAATGATGTCAGCGCCATACTTTGTTTTGCAAAAAATGAGCACTTTTTTATAGTCATGATTTTCGAGAATATTAAAGAGTAAAGGTACTTTATTCGACTTATCAAGGTGGTATACACTTTGATTAACCAAGTCGATGGTAATCGTTTCTGCAGCAATCTGCACTTTGGTTGGATCGGTTAATATAGCTTGTGCAAGAATCTCTATTTCAGCGGGCATAGTCGCTGAAAATAATAGTGTTTGTCGCTTCTTTGGCAGTTTAGATATGATGCTTTGAACATCGTTAAAGAACCCCATATCAAGCATTGTATCTGCTTCATCTAATACAAATACTTCTAACGCCTCAAAATTTATATCGCCCGTTGCAATTAAATCCAATAACCTGCCAGGGGTGGCCACTAAAATATCCAGGCCAAGCGCGATAGCGTCTACTTGCGCTTGTCTTCCAACACCACCATAAACCACCTTAGTTTTAAGGCCTAAACCTTCAGCGTAGTCGTCAATGTTTTGCATTATTTGCGAGGCAAGCTCTCTCGTAGGCGTTAATATCAGCGAACGCGTGCTCTTAGCTTTACTATCTATTTTGTTCCGGCCAAAATTATTGATAATAGGCAATGAAAAGGCGGCGGTTTTACCTGTTCCCGTTTGGGCTATACCAAGAAGATCACTTCCGTTAATAAGCGCTGGAATACATTCTTTTTGGATCGGTGTGGGTTGTTCATAGCCTTTAAGACTAACACGGTCAATAATTGACTCTAAAAGTGAAAATTCTTTAAATTCTGACATGCTGTCTCGGTATTCTTAAATCAATAGCCGACTATTCTAACAGAATGCTTTAACATGTTTAAGATGTATTCAAGTAGGCTGTTTCTGACAAATCTCCTCAAAACATCTCTCGAAAAAATAGTTCAGTAATGAAGTGTTCTGACGCCTTTATCTTTCTTTCACGTTTTTTTAAGGGGTTAGATAATTTGAAAATGGAGTTTGTTGTTCTATATATTCGAGTAGAAAGTAAATGCTACACAATTTGTGCATTAAAGAATGGTTTATTTAAATAAAACAAATGTAAAAATTAGAAATCCCACCCCATACGAAGGTAATAATGACCACCGTTAAAGCTAGCAGGGGAGTTTAAAGGATAAATAGCACCTAAAAAGCCAGAGGTACGGCCATCACTAAATTCTTTCGGATAGGCATCAAAGACATTTTTTACACCTAAAGCAACAACTAAGTCATCTGTAATATCATAGGAAAACTCTACGTCAGTTATAATGAGAGGGCTAACTTTTTCAATGAGAGATACGTCATTAAATTGTGCGTTATAAAAGCTACCATAATAATTAATACGCACCATCGCACTAATATCTTCTTGAGAAAAAGAGTAAGTTAATACAGAGCGCGTTTTTGGTATTCCTTCCTCCCGCTCTCTAAGTACATTAATATCTGTAATTGGACTTTTAGGATTGGTTACCGCTAGTTGTGTGTCTGTGAAATTAAAGGCTAATGATAAAGAATCATTTTCTCCGATAAAACTTAATGGTAAACTTACAACTAAATCAACACCTTGAGTCGTTGAATTAAAATCATTAGTATAATATTGAATATTGGTTACATTCGAATCAATCTCAGAGTCTGCTAACAATGGTGCATCACTTGCCACTATTTCACTGGAAAATAATGATAGCCGATCATCTACTTCAATATAAAAATAATCTAAAGTAATATTAATTGGCCCTATCTCTGATAATACGCCGAAACTAAAGCTTGATGCAGTTTCTGGTTCAAGTTCCCCTCCAGAACGTGCGGTTGCAATTGGGCTCAAAGCACTAACCAATTGTGATCTTTGCTGTACAACTCTATCATTTACAATAGAGTTTGAGGTCGATATACGTTGGAGAGTGGATTGAGCAACTGTAGGAGCTCGGAACCCTGAACTAAGTGTTGAACGTAATGCAATTTCATCAGTTACTTGTAACCGAGCTGAAAGTTTTCCATCAAAACTATTCCCTATTGCGCCTATATCTTCATATCGCATTGCAAGTGATATTGAGAAATCCTCAGTGATGTCGGTTTCCAAATCTAAATATACGGCGTTCGATTTACGATCATTCTTGCCAGCAGTATCGGGGGAGAAACCCGGAAAACCATTCGCACCTATTGCTTCACCATTGCTTGAAAAAGTACCTATCTCATAAGATGCGCTATCTCCAGCAACGACTTCAAATTGTTCGAAATGATGTTGAAAACCAAAGGCTATATTCAACTCCGATTCAAAACCAACGTAAACGGGATAAGTAAAATCTGTATTAAATATACGTTCAGTTTGAATTTGTGAGCCCAATTCGAAGATGCTTGGTGAGTTTTCACCTAATGATGCATTTACGCTATTACGTAAGCCATAATCAATATAATTTCTACCGACTACCATACTAATGTCATAAGTTAATTCAGCACGATTGTTATCTATAGAGCCTCGAAAACCAGCGACTATACTGCTATCATTTATTTTGCCGCTAAACCTTGGGGTAAACCCTCCAGGAAAACGTTCATTAAAAGCAAAGCAATTCACATTGCTAAAAACGGTCTTTAAGGCTTCAACATCTCCCGTAGTTCCTGGAATTGTAGGCGTAGGACAGTTACCTGAATTATTATTAGTCATGTCAAAAAATAGGCGGGTACCATCATTGGGGTTGGTAAATATACCTGCACGTGTATTAGGGTGGCGATAAAAAAAACTACCATCAACGGTGCGTTGTGCCCAGTTACCAAAAAGATAAAGCTGTTTATAATTACTGTTACCTGCAATATCCATTTCAATATTGCCCACTAGCTTTACATTGTTAGTAATTTTAGGAGCACCCCAAATAACAACAGGGTCTTGTATATCATTTATATTAATACCACTATCTATTAAGTTCTGTACTGCAGGATCTTGAATCCCGCGAGAAGTAGCATCGCTTTCTGATAGTTCGAATGAAAAGTTGGCCGTTCCACTTTCAGAAAAATTTGTTCCTAAAATACCTGACAGTTCAAACTTTGTGCCATCACCTTGATAATATTGGCCTGTTCGCATTTCAATACGGTTGACATCTGCACTGTTTTCTAAACGAAAATTAATAACCCCTGCGATGGCGTCAGAGCCATATTGAGCGGCAGCGCCATCTCTTAAAACCTCGACACTTTTAAGTGCAATACTCGGAATAGGTTCTAAATCTACTCCGTGTGCACCGACATTTAATCCAGATATATATTCATAAATAACACTACTACGGTGACGGCGTTTGCCATTGACTAATATTAAGATACTGTCTGTGGGTAAACCTCTAAGATTAGCCGGTCTTACCAAAGTACCAGCGTCACTAATTGCTTCCTGCGTTGAGTTATATGAGGGAATAACACTTGATAGCGTAGAAATAATATCGCTATTACTGCGCGTTTTTAAATCTTGCTTATTAATTATATCTAAAGGCGCTAATGCATATCTAGGTGAACGATTTATTCGACGTGAACCTATAATTTGAATACGTTCAGCTTCAATTACATTATGTTCATTTTTTGATTTTAATTCAGCTGTATTTTGAAAGGTAATTGACGGTACATTAACATCAATATTTAAAATATCATTAAATTGGCGATTTAATTCAATTTTCAACAGTAACTTGGTGTTAAAGTGCTCTGAGTAACTGTCGTAATTAGTTAATGTTGAAGATACTGCAATCACATGTTTTTCAGTGGCAATAGCATTAATTGGGGTATTTAAAAGAATTTTGGCTAAGGCATCGGGAAGTGAATAAGTGCCAAATAGTGGATTGGTTTGTACGATTATAGAATCACCAAATGGATATAAAAGTGAATATCCAGATATATCTGCCAACTTATCTAAAGCTTCAGCAGCATTCATAGCGGGTAACTTAAATTCGTAATATTCAGTGGCTTGACATACGAAAGTATTACCTGACAATAACAAGCTAAATACAATATAGAATGAACTGTATCTGTGCTTTTTATAGTTTATTAACCGACTGAATATTTTATACATATCTTATTGTCTGATAGCTTTTTCTTAAAATAACGATCATAGTGAGCATCTTCCGATCATTACTTGGTTTGGATTTATAAGTTTTTCCTTGTTATTACTGGAGATTATTTAAATCAGTAACTGCAATTGCTTCTTTAAATAGTATAGTAACAATGTGTTAGCTACTGATATTGTCATAGTAGTATCACAAAAGTCTATCGAACTATCCCAATAGTTTTAATTAGTTGTATTAATGTTACCGCGCTTTCATCGTTTTATAATGTGTGTGGTAAGTTATTAGAGCGTTGGCTTTGCTTTATATCCTTCATCAGCTACAAATTTTATGAGATTTTTTTATTTTTAAATAAAAAAATCCCAGCAAAAGCTGGGATTTATATTTGAATATAACGCTTGTAGTTTAGAAGTTATATGTTGCCTTCAAGTAGTAGAAACCACCATTAAAGCCAAATGGAGATGTTTCATAGTACTTACCACCCCAACTATTATTTGCTGCACCCGTTTGTTGCTCAAAATCAAGCTCATTCGGGTATTCGTCAAATATATTTTGTGCGCCAATACTTACTTTAAGATCTTCCATTACATGATAGCTAACTTCAACATCAACAGTAACTTCTGAGTCAGCAACAATTTCTGTACCTGGCTCTGCTGGAGAACCTATCCAATCAACGTGCACGCCTTGGTATTCACCGTAGTAGTTTACACGGGTAAACATACTGACATTGTCCCAACTTTGTGACCACGTGAATGTTGCACGATGATTTGGTAAATCATTTTCTAAGCGAGAAACTTTACCATCACCTGTAATTTCAGTGTAAGCATCAACGGTTGTTTCATTCCAGTTATAAGCTAAACCAAATGTGGTATCACCATCTAACAAACTCGTTGAATAGTTAGCCACAAAATCAATACCTTCAGTTGTAGTATCAAAATCATTGGTAAAGAAGCTTACTTGTTGGATAGAGTCTACGTTCGGTACACCATCAGCCTTTAACTTAACTTTATCATCAGCGGTTAAGTTATATTTAGTTGACTGAGAAACACGATCAGTTACTTCAATATTGTAATAATCAAGTGTGAAATGGATACCTTCTATTTCCCAAACCGCACCAAATGCTATGCTTTGAGATTCTTCAGGCGTTAATTCTTTTGCACCTAACTGAATAGCAATAGGGTTAGACGCTGGTAGTAAAGCAGAATCAACTAACTCACCGCCATCTAAAGAGGTTTGCACATTAGCATAGTTAGCTTGACCAACCGTAGGTGCACGGAAGCCTGAACTTACCGAGCCACGTACTGAAAAATCATCAGTAACATTATATTGTGCGGTGATTTTATAATTCGTGGTATTACCAAAAGTACTGTAATCTTCAAAACGTAGGGCATACCCCATTAAGAAGTCTTCAGTGTATTGTGCTTCAACATCAAGATAAAGCGCATAGTTTTGACGAGAAAATGAACCTGCAGCTGCTGGTTTAAAACCAGGAAAACCATTAGAACCAATACCAAAGCCTTGCTCTGTATATGGACCAGCGGTAAAAGATGCTTCGTCACCTGCAGTCACTTCAAAGGTTTCTTGATGGTATTCATAACCACCAGCAATAATTAGTGGCATCTCCAGACCTACTTCAAGTTCTTTAACTAAATCAATGTTAAAGAATTTTTCAAGTTGAACGTGGCTGCCTGGATTAAAGTCACGTGGTGTTTCAGGGCCTAAAGACGCATTCAACGTGTCATAAATAACATAACTTGATTCGTTACGACCTACAGAACCACTGACGTCATAAGACAAAGTGTCATCAAACTGACCACGTGTTCCCATGGTTATTGATGTATCAACGATGTTACCACCAAAATTAGGTGTAAAACCGCCTGGTAACATTTCATTAAAGGCAAAACAATTATCATTATTTGCGACATTGTTAATATAGTCGTCTTGAGTTAACACGTTTTCTGAGGTTACATTAACAGGGCTACAAGAACCACCAGTATCTAAACCATCTAAATCGGCAATCAGTAAATTGCTAACACCATCACCATCTGTATCGCCATTACTGTAAACACCACCACGAGTATGAGGGTTACGATAATAGAAACCGCCACGAACATCACGTTCTGAGAAGTTACCAAACATGTAAATTTCACGGTCGTTACCGATATCTAAACCGAAGTTACCAAAAATGGTGATGTCGTCATTAACTTCAGGAGAACCCCAAATTTGAGCAGGATCACCCACACCTGGCACACCAGCGTCAATAAAAGCGGCTGCATCTGGACGTTGTACACTACGGCTTGTAGCATCAGCATTTTTATATTGGAAGCTCAGGTTAGCAAAACCATCATCAGTAAGTGCCATACCAATATTACCATTGACTTCAGTAGTATCGCCGTCACCTTCATAATATGAACCATGACGCACTGTTAATGAACCACCATCTGCATCATCTTTTAAGACAAAGTTCATTACACCTGCGATAGCATCTGAACCGTATTGCGCCGCAGCACCGTCGCGTAACACTTCCACTTGTTTTAGTGCCGCACTAGGAATAACTGAAATGTCAGGGCCTTGAGCACCATCATTAATACCACCACCTAATAAGGCAATAACAGAAGCACGATGACGACGTTTACCATTGACAAGTATCAAGGTGCTGTCTGAAGAAAGACCTCGAAGGTTAGCTGGTTTAACTAAGCTGGCTGCATCAGATATAGGGTTACTTTGCACGTTAAATGAAGGCACAGTGCCTTTTAATAATTCAAGCATATCGGTGTTACCCGATTTCTCTAGTTCCTCAGAGCCTATTAAATCAATAGGAACGGGTGAAGCATCTACTGAACGAGGTGCACCGCGAGAGCCTACTACGGCAATACGCTCAACTTCTTCTTTTTTAACTTTGCCTGCATCGTTTTCAGCAGCATATGATTGAACAGTACCTAACGCTAAACTTACAGATAGCGCTAAAGTTGTAATTTTAAATGTTGACGACATGGTATTACCTTCCCAATATATTTATAGTTTTATAATTATCTTTTTCAGCTGCTATTTGATTAAATTTTTTGCAACTTACACTAAAGAGTTAGTTTGTTTGTAAAACCGTAAAGAAAATTTGTTTTTTCTTTAATTAATTTATAAATAGTTGTATTTACCGCTTTTTACCGCTTTATATTTAATTTTAATTTTTTATTAACAGAGGTAATAATAGAGCTGATAACGGGGTTTTCAGGAGGGTATGAGGTATTATCATTCATTTTCAATGATAAAACCTCAACACATAACTAAAATAAACATTTAGGCGTCTTGAGTTTACTTTTATTTAAACTAAGCCGTTATATTTTTTTAGTGAGTAATACTTTATTTGAACCAATGCGTTCAGACTTCATATTAAATGAAAGTTCTATCGCTTCTATTAACGCTTCACTGTCTTTTAGATCAAAACGTCCACTGATAGGAATATCGTGTAGAGTAGGATCATTTAAGACAATCTCAATTTCTACATAACGATTAATCTCTTCAATAACATCAGATAATTCTTCATTAACAAAAATTAATTTACCGTTAAGCCATGAAAGTTCACGAGCCATATTTTCTGCTTTGATGAATGTTAGGGTAGGTGTTTTATCTTGAGTTACAACTACCTTTTCACCTTTAATAATATAAACATCATCTTTTTGAATCGCTGTATTAGTTAAATCGTTAATATCGGTTAATGTTGTATTTAGTGCCACTTTTGACATCTTAACTTTACCGTCAGTTACCGTGACTTGAATATCTTCGGATTTTAAATGTACAACAAATTTTGTTCCAATAGCTTGTACTAGACGATCACCAGCATAAACAATAAATGGACGATTAGGATCATGAGCGACTTCAAATAAAGCCTCACCTTTTACTAATTTTATGATGCGCTTATTGTCAGAAAACTCAGTTTCAATGTGAGTATTGGTATTTAAATGTATAATTGAGCCATCATCAAATGTTGCATCCATCTGCTGACCAATTAATGTAGCATATGAGTTTTTATGTACGTCATTAGGCATTCCTACCCAAAGCAGCAGTGCCATAAAACTTATACTTGCTGCCAACATGACAGGCTTAAATATAGGTTTTAATATCGGCCATATAGATACCTTTACCGATGAATCTTTATTATCAATAATCATCAGTATCTCATCCATATCATCCCAGACATCGGCCATAGCTTTTAATGCTACTGGGTGCCTTTTATCTGCAGATAACCAAGTCTTCAATTCTTTTCTTGATTGATCAGATAAATTACCATTGTCTAGTTTAACTAACCAAATGGACGCTTCGTCATCAATCGTATTTAAGGTACGAAGTGGAATTACTTTATTACTATTATTCATTTTGTTTGCTCTTCGCTTGATTGATTCAGATGTACCGGAAGTTTGAGTTCATCAACTTCATATCCTTGAGCACAAAGTGACTGTTTGCATTGTTTTAAACCTTGCGCAATGTACTTTTCAATGGAACTTACAGATACATCCATTTTCTTTGCTATTTCCTTATGACTTAAACAATAGAGCTTTCTTAATAGTATCGCGCGGCGATGCTTTTCTGGTAATGAACTTAATACTTTATTAAAACGCTCAAATTTTAGCTTTTGATATAAGTCTTTCTCAACCGTATTCTCATCGTCATCTTCTATTAGTGCATCATCTAATTCTGTATGTATTTCTTTTGATTGTTGCATTAACTTTTTAAGCACTAAGTTTCTTGAAACAACAAATAAATATCCTTTTGGGGATTTAATTTGTTGTTTAGCATCAGAGTCTAAAACTCTAATAAAAGTTTCCTGTAAAATATCATCAACATCTTGCTGCTCTACACTCATCTTCATAATAGAGCGCACTAAACCATCCCTACATGACTGGAAAGCTGTTAAAACTCTATTGTTCGATTGCTTGTTTATTAGCATTTAATGTTTCCGTTAATACGCGCTTTAACTAAAGAGTCTGTTTGTCATGTAATCCATAACAATTTTAGACAAAAGATAAGATAACATCCTTTTTGTCCCAACTTGTATAAATTATAACCGCGTTATTATTCTTTACTTGTCTATTTTACCAATTGAATTAATGGATTTAATTGATGCTAAACAGCATAAAGTTGAATGATGCATCTTATGAAAAATAATGTTCATGAAGTTTTTAGTAAAAAGTTATGGATTATCGCTTAAACAAACTCTTTAGCGGTATCGATGAATTAATTTACTAGCACAATAAAAAAATATAACGGTGGAAATTATTTTGGAATTTGAAACTCTTTTCTCTTTAGGTCTTTATTTTAGTGCGATGCTTGGTATTGGTTTGTATGCGTATCGTAAATCAACCAGTGATGTCGCAGGTTATATGCTTGGTGGTAGGAGCTTAAGTCCTAGTGTTGCAGCGCTTTCTGCAGGGGCATCTGATATGAGTGGTTGGATGCTAATGGGCTTACCTGGCGCTATGTATATTTCAGGTGTTAGTAGTTTATGGATTGCTATTGGTTTAGTCGTTGGTGCTTTTTTAAATTACCTTATTGTTGCTCCTCGCCTTAGAACCTATACCGAAGTGGCTAATGACTCTATAACCTTACCTGATTTTTTTGAAAATAGGTTTAATGATAAATCACGTATGTTAAGAATAGTTTCATCGGTTGTGATTGTGGTGTTTTTCACTCTTTATACTTCGAGCGGTATAGTTGCTGGCGGCAAACTATTTGAAAGTTCTTTTGGTATAAATTATGAAGTAGGCTTGTATGTTACTGCGGGCGTAGTTGTTGCATATACGCTCTTTGGTGGTTTTTTAGCGGTGAGCTTAACTGATTTTGTTCAAGGTTGTATTATGTTTGTTGCTTTAGTATTAGTGCCTATAGTGGCTATTGGTGAAGTGGGTGGTATATCTGAACTGCACGCAAGCATTAGTACCATAAATCCTGCATTATTAGATGTTTTTAGTGGTGTCAGCTTAATCGGTATTATTTCTGCACTGGCATGGGGGTTAGGGTACTTTGGTCAACCCCATATTATTGTACGCTTTATGGCGATACGCAGCATTAAAGACATACCGGCAGCTCGTCGAATAGGAATGAGTTGGATGATCGTTTCTATTATTGGCGCTATGGCAACTGGCTTTGCTGGTATTGCTTATGTTGCTAAAACAGGATTAAAACTTGATGACGCTGAAACTATTTTTATTGTTTTATCTCAAATATTATTTAGCCCGTTAATTGCAGGTTTTTTATTGGCGGCAATCTTAGCGGCCATTATGAGTACTATTTCTTCTCAGTTATTGGTTACATCAAGTTCATTGACTGAAGATTTTTATAAAACATTTTTGCATCGAGACGCTAGCGATAAGCAACAAGTGCTGGTAGGACGAATTGCGGTATTTTTAGTTGCTTTGGTGGCAATTTATCTAGCCTATGATCGTAACTCATCTATTTTATCATTAGTCAGTAATGCTTGGGCAGGTTTTGGGGCGGCTTTTGGTCCTGTGGTTATTGGGAGTTTATTTTGGAAAGAAATGACTAGAAATGCCGCTTTAGCCGGAATGATAACAGGGGCGTTAACGGTATTGTTGTGGATTTACGTACCTATCAGTATTAATGGTCAATCATTAAGTTCAGTAATGTATGAATTAGTGCCAGGCTTTATTCTATGTTCAAGCGTTATCTATGTAGTAACTAAAATGGCCCCACAAGATGATGCAAAGGTTTTAGCTAAACATGATGAAATGTTAACGCATCATGTTTAATTTTAAGATTTACTGAATTTATTTTCAAAACATTTAAACCCCTAACAGATCTAACAACTAAGTTTGACCTGTTAGGGTAATAGTACAATAAATCCAATTATACTTAACTCCAAAACACTATTTAATATTTTGAGGAAAAGCATATGCTTTTTAATGGTCCGTTTATCTCAGATTGCCCAACTCGTCAAAAAATCCGTGAATTATGTGCGTTTGTCTAGAACAGCTTTACATCCTTTAGTTGTCTTAAGCTGGGCAATAGCTAAATAAATAATCATTGACAAAGCGGACGTTCCTAACATCGGTTTTGAGACTATTTCAGGGTATAAAAAAACAAAATGAAATTATAGAATGAAAACAAAACCTATGACGGCTGCAAGTTCATAGTTTTAGTTGGCATTCCATCTATAGATGCTAATTTCTGCTACAAAACAGTCATACTGCATTATTTAATAGATTCTAATGACTGGTCAGCTTTGGGATAAGAAAACTGACAGTTATATATTTCAGTATTTTATAGTCGATGGTAAGAAGCAGACATTCGTATACTAAATGTAACATTAACTTATTGAATGAAGAGCTAAACTTTATAGTAAGTTAAAAGTTTAGCTCTGAATTTTCAATATGCAATTTATTTAGCCGAGCCAACATAAATGATTTTAGTATCTTCATTTTTGCGATTAAAAACGGCGGCAATATCTTTTATTTCGACACTTGTGGTAGGTATTTTATCTTTTTTGGAGGTGAAATGGTTTAAATACGAAAAGGTATCTAACGCATCATATTTATGGGCAAAATGCGCCATTACCATATCATTACAAGTAATAGAATTAACAGCAAAGCGTTTTGAATTAATCGCAGAACTCCTCGAACTTAATCTTAGTGCATTTTTTAATCCATCTTTATTATTACTGCCAGCAAATACACACATTTTTGTCTCAATACTACTATCTGTTGCAATAAACTCGTACTTGGTAGCATTAGAATTGAAAGATAATAATACGAACACTACTGCCAATGTTAAAGTTTTCATAATTGACTCCTTTATCGTTGCAAGTACCCGGTACAACTTAACTAAAACTCTCGAATAGTTAACGGGAGATAGGAAGCTATTTAACACATCCTTATCCGTACTGTTATAGGCATTTTTTGCGCCATTCAGAATTGGTAAAGCCTAATTGTATGAATACAAGGCGGTTAAAATGTGTAACTAAAAGTAATATTGATTTTGAAATAATAAGTGTAAAAAAATCTGACACTGGCTAATAAAAAACTCAAAATATAGAGAGAAATCTAGTGTTAAATTTGGAAATATACATATTTAGAGACAAAGCATCATATTTGTAGAATCAAAGCTTTATATTTGCAGTGTAATGTATTATAAACTGTAAAAAATGCTGACATTAAAGTCCGCTTTACACAAAGTGGACGAGCTGTAAAAAGTCATGCAATACAACTATGTGAACGATCGCAATGGTGGTTTTGTTCGCATTCAGGCGTAATGGAGTGGCATAGTTAATTTGGCCACTACATAAAGGGTTATTGGCAAAAAATCATCATCTAGGGATACATTTTTTCATCTATAGCGAATGTCATCTATCAGGAACCTGTTAACTTATTATGGTTATTCAACAATACCCACTGTAGATCAAAGCATGCTACTATACTCTAGGAACGCTCAAATGATAACGTATTAAAAGTGATACAAGTGATCATTAGAAGCCATTATCATATAGTGGTTGGGAGTCTCAAACATTATGCGTAGTTACATAAATGAGAATGCTGAGAAATATTATCAGCACTGACGAGATTAACCAGTAAACAAAATTAACTTATTTTATCGACTGTTTAATGTATACGCCTTAGTTTTCTATAATATATACTCTCAGGGCAATTTTAATGAATAAAACCAGTGCTCATACTCGTCCCATTCTTCCCGTCACATTATAGAGAAGGCGCTAATCGAAAGGTAGCGCCTTTTTGCAATTTATGTGGTTAATTATAGAAACAAGGTTTGTTATTTTAAAGCTATTTAGAGAATCAAAAATTTGAAATATCATCGCAGTCACAAACTTTTCATTATTATCATGAACAAAAAAATCACTAATCCGGTCTTAGTTATTACCTTATAACATCTTTAGGAAGTTACTATCTTGTTGCGCAGCTTATTAATACAAATATCTGTTTTTTTATTAATTTTTAATGCCATAGCAATGTTACGAGAAACTAGCATGTTGTCTACTAGTGCCAATATTGTTCCTGCAAATCACCAACTAAAAACCTTGATGAACAATGATATAACACTAGAAGCCGGTGGTAAGAAAACCATTATTTATTTTTTTGCTCCATGGTGTCAGGTGTGTAATTTTAGTATTGATAATTTGCAAAATATTTATCTAAAAAATGCTGATATAAATGTAATTGCTGTCGCATTAGATTTTGTCGATGTAGAAGAAGTCAAAAAATTCACTAACAATCATCAATTAACCTTTCCTATTGCGCTAGGGAATGAGTCAGTAAAAGCTGATTTTCAAGTAATAGGTTATCCCAGTTATTATGTTTTAAATGAAGAAAATACCATTATCGCGCGATCACTTGGCTATTCGTCGGAAATAGGCCTGTATTTAAGGAGTTTTTAGACTTCTGATCTTTTGCTGGTTTGTGTACACTAAGGCAATCAAAACAATAATGAGCAGAATGCCTTATGCAAATTTCAGCAAACTTTGACTCGGGTAATATCGATGTTATCTCAACTCAAGAACCCAGCAATATTCAACTAGCCATTAAAAAAGACCATCAGTCAGAATTCTACCAGTGGTTTCATTTTAAACTTCACAATACTGAACATACTGAACATGTTATGCATTTAACCAATGCAGGCAAGTCGGCTTACACCGAAGGTTGGAAAGACTATCAAGCCGTTGCTTCTTACGATCGTCAGCATTGGTTTCGCGTACCGACAGAATTTGATGGCGAAAAGCTCTCAATTACCTTCACACCAGAATATGACTCAACATATTTTGCTTATTTTGCACCGTACAGTTACGAACGTCACCAAGACTTAATTCATAGTGCACAATTAGATATAGATTGTCAGTTACAAGTGCTAGGCCAAACTCTAGATGGTCGTGATATGTCGGTATTAAAAGTAGGTGAAGAGGGCGAAGGTAAAAAAGTTATTTGGATAACAGCTCGCCAACATCCGGGTGAAACCATGGCAGAGTGGTTTATGGAAGGTTTTATCGACCGCTTATTAGATGAAGACGACGGTGTCGCACGCTCATTATTAAATAGCGCCGTATTTTATTTGGTACCAAACATGAATCCTGATGGTTCTGCTCGGGGCCACCTTCGTACAAATGCCAAAGGTGTTAATTTGAACAGAGAATGGCAAACGCCTTCAATGGAAAATAGCCCTGAAGTTTACCTAGTTCGTGAAATGATGCTTGCGACAGGCGTAGATATGCATCTAGATATTCATGGTGATGAAGCTTTGCCGTTTAATTTTGTCGCCGGTAGTGAAGGCGTTCCTTCATACAACGATCGTATTAAAGGACTTGAAGACAAATTTAAAAATGTACTTTTAGCGATAACACCAGAATTTCAAGATGACAAAGGCTACGACAAAGATGAGCCAGGTAAAGCTAACTTAACGGTTGCTGCTAATTGGGTGGGTGAACAATTTAACTGTTTAGCCTATACAGTTGAAATGCCATTTAAAGACAACAATTTATTACCCGACTATAGCGTCGGTTGGTCAGATGAGCGCAGTAGCTTATTTGGACGAGACTTTCTAACGGCAATTTACCATGTGGTGGGTGATTTACGATAGGTTTAACATATGCCATATTTTTACAACACTAAATTAACTTTAAAAAAACAATAATTATTAGGAGTCTATAGTGCAAGAAATTGTAAATACACTAAATAGCATTATCTGGAGCCCAGCATTGATTTATCTTTGTTTGGGTACTGGGTTATTTTTCTCTGTAATTACTCGGTTTGTCCAAGTTCGACAATTTCGCGAAATGTGGCGACTGTTGTTGACTGGCAAAAGCTCAGCGAAGGGTATTTCGTCATTCCAAGCACTAGCAGTATCTCTATCTGGACGTGTAGGTACCGGTAATATTGCCGGTGTTGCTGCCGCTATTGGCTTTGGTGGGCCAGGTGCGGTTTTTTGGATGTGGGTTGTGGCATTTTTAGGTGCCGCTACAGCTTATATTGAATCGACTAATGCGCAAATTTATAAAGAAGAACAAGACGGTTTATATCGTGGTGGTCCAGCTTATTATATTGAAAAAGCCATGGGGCAAAAATGGTATGCTTGGATTTTTGCAATTGCTACTATTATAGCCTGTGGTGCATTATTGCCAACAGTACAATCTAATAGTATCGGTGTAGCAGTTACCATGGTTTTTGGTACGGGTAATATTGTAGAGACAGCAATTGGTGCTATTGAAATGACCAAGCTTTATACTGCGATATTTATTGTGCTTATCTTAGGCTTTATCATCTTTGGTGGCGTTAAGCGTATTGCTAACTTTACCCAAGTTGTGGTGCCTTTTATGGCACTCGCCTATATTATTATTGCTTGTGTGATAATTTTCTTACATTTTGACCGTTTACCTGATGTATTTATGTTGATAATAACCGACGCGTTCACACCGATGGCAGGTGTAGGTGCGGCAATTGGTTGGGGCGTCAAACGTGGAGTTTACTCCAATGAAGCTGGCCAAGGTACTGGTCCGCATGCAGCTGCTGCTGCCGAAGTTGATCACCCTGCACAACAAGGTTTAGTACAAGCGTTTTCAGTTTATATTGATACTTTGTTTGTCTGTACTGCCACAGCATTTATGATACTGATCACCCAATCTTACAATGTACAGTTGCAAGGTTCAGCCAGTTTTATTGTGCAAAATATTGCAGGAGATATTGCTGCCAATAGTCCTGCTTATACTCAAATTGCAGTAGAAAGCATGTTAACTGGATTTGGTAAACCGTTTATAGCCATTGCATTGTTTTTCTTCGCTTTCACTACCATATTGGCGTATTACTTTATTGCGGAAAACAATGTTGCGTATATTAAACGTACCTTTAATTTTCCCGCTTTAACTTTTTTACTTAAAATGTTGATTATGGTCGCTACTTTCTATGGTACGGTTAAAGCGGCTGACATAGCTTGGGGTATGGGGGATGTTGGTGTTGGTATGATGGCTTGGTTAAATATTATCGGTATTCTTGTTATTTTCTTTATGGCCAAACCCGCGGTTAAAGCTCTAAAAGACTATGAAAGACAGCAAAAAGAGGGTGTTGAACATTATACCTTTGATCCAAAAAGTCTAGAAATTAAAAATGCTGACTTCTGGGAAAAGCGTTTAGAAGAACAAAATAAAAAATAAATGCTATTTACTGTAAATAAACGCCCGCAAGGGCGTTTTTTTTAGGTAAAATAAAGCATCGAAAAAGAGGTGGAAATATGGCCGTTATAAATTGCCCAAGTTGTAAGAAAAAAATTTCTGATAAAACCAAGTCATGTGAACATTGTAAAATAGACTTAACAACATTAGATGCAGAAAAAATATCGAGTTTAAAGCGCGTTAGTGCCGTGGCAACATCACAAAAGCTGATGAATCATTCATTTATCGCCATGTTGTTATTTTGTGGTGGTTTCCTGTTTCTTTATTCACAAGATGCTAAACCAGGTACTTGGGAGTATATTGCTGCTATCGCCAGTACTATTTTAGGTTTTATTCTATATATTATTACCCGGGTCAGGCTTTTATTAACCAAGCGCAACCAATCTTAATTAACCTTATTCAAAAGAGATGTTCATGGATATCATTCAGTTAGTCGACAATATGTCAGAAGAAATGTATTTGCGCTTAAAATGTGCCGCTGAAACTGGCAAGTGGCCAGAAGGAACTGTTGTTGCTAAAGAGCAGCAACTAAGTGCCTTACAAATTACCATGGCTTATCAATCTAAACATTTAAACTCAGATCAAACTCTTTCTATTAGCCCTAAAGGTGAGATGATCATTAAAACAAAACGCGAACTACGTTCAGACTTTCCTACAGCGCAAGACACTAATGACATTGCTAGGTTTTCAGATATATGATTTTTTCTAACTTTTTAAAAAAGAAATGGCAACATAAAAACAGTACGGTTCGTGTTGAAGCAATTAACAATAGCCTATCAATAGTAGAACCAGCACAACGAGAGATTGTTGAAGCGCTTGCTAAAACCGACGAAAATGAAAACGTTCGACGGGCAGCATTAATAAAACTCGATAACTTTCAATCTTGGTTAACGCATAGCCAAGAAAATACCATGGCTAAAGTAAAACAATATGCGGGCAAAAAAGTTGCTGCTATTTTAACTGACCAAGATGCAATTAAACTGTCTGAGCAAGAAAAACTCGATTACATTGCAGCGCACAACCATTATGACCTGTACGAAAACTGGCTAAAAAGTGCTGAAGATGCCAACTTGATTATCGCCTTATTTGAAAAGCTAGCTAATAAATCTAAAGCTAATGAACAAAGTAATAAAACAGCATTAAAGCCTCAGCTATTGCTTAACCTCTTTAGCCAAAAGCAAAATTTAACAGTGCAGCAATACATTGTTAATAAAGTTGATGATGTAGAGAGCTTAGAAAAACTGAAGAAAAAATCAAATCAAGCTGAGATCACAGAGAAATTAACTGAAAAAATTAGCCAGTTACAATTTGCGCTTGAACAACCCATAGTATTACGTAAAAAAGTTAACCTAGTATTAGCTAAGCTTCAAGCACTTAAAGACCAATACGAATACAAGATATATCTTGAAAAACTCACATTACTTAATAACGAATGGCAGAGTTTAAGTACAGAATTTACTTGTTTAGAAACAGCAGAAATTAGTACTTTTATTGATAAAAAATCCGCTATTATTACCCAACTCGATAAATTGTTCGTTGCTAAGGCAGAACAACATGCACAAGCTGAAATAGCACGTGAACTCGATATAAATAAGCAACAAGCGCGTGTTCATTTTGATAAAACACTAGCTATTATCGATCAAACATTAACGACTAGTATTTTCGAAAATGACGAAATTGAAGAGCAACAATATCAAACATTATTTGATAAATTAACCAGTGAAATTATTGCCTCAGCACTAACTAAAGATGAGCAGAACGAATTTATTGCTAAAATATGTCAACAACAACAAAAGCTGCAACAATTACCTGAAATTGCCAAATCGGTCAGTGATGCAACATATTTAATTTCAAAAGTGTCACAGTTAGCAATGCCAACAACTGTTTTAGAAATGAATGAACGTCAGCCAACTTTTAATGAGTGGTTAGCAAATTGGAAAAGCGCTGAGAAAAATGCATCGGGTAATTTACCTGATTCAATTAAAAACGCTGCCAATGAAATTCAGCGTAACTGGCGTCAAGCAATAAAACCCTTGCAGCAAGCACAAAAACAAGAGTTCTCAGTTACACAGAAAAAACTGCATGATGTTAAAAGGTTAATTGCTGCTGGAAAGTACAATGCGGCATTTGGTGTTTTTAAAAAGGCAAAACAATTATTTAATAGCTTATCTGAACAGCAACAATATCGACTTCAAAAAGATTATGATTCGCTGAATGAAAAAATAGCCGAATTAGCTGATTGGGAACATTACATCGCAACACCGCGCAAGCAACAATTATTAGCGGACATTAAAGCGATTGTAGAAACACCACTTGATAATCCAAACGAACAAGCGGAAAAAGTTAAACAGTATCGTAAAACTTGGAACAGCTTAGGCCATGCTGATGATGACGCCGAGCAAAGCTTAAATACAGAGTTTAATACATTATGTGAAACCGCATTCACGCCTTGTCGCTTATATTTCGCTGAGCAAGAAAAAATTAGAGCGCAACATTTGATCACACGTCAATCATTTGTTGAACAAGCAAAAATACTTGCCGAGCAGTTAACAAGCGCTAAAGAAAATGATAACGACAGCAGCGAAGTAGATTTTAAAACTTTAGAAGCAGAATTAAATCAGCTAATAAAGCAATGGCAAAGCGCTGGGCAGGTTGATCGTGGTGTTTATCAAGAAATTAACGAGCAATTTAATCTAGTTTTACAACCAATCAAATCTGCTATTAAAACCTTTCATCATGAAAACAAGTTATTAAAGCAAGAGCTTATTATTAGTGCTGAAAAGTTACTTGCGGATGAAGATATTTTTGCCGCTGTTACGCAAGTTAAAGAATTGCAAACACAATGGCGCAAAACTGGCCATGCAGGAGCCAAAATAGAAAATAAACTTTGGCAAAGCTTTCGTAAAATTAATGATAATATTTTTGCTAAACGTGAACAAAAAAGTGTTCTGGAAAAGTCAGCCACAATAGCTAAGGTTGCTGAGTTAGAAAGCACATTAACTAGGCTTGAAGAAGAATTTGCCCAAGTTACACAATTAATTGACCTGCAAAAATATGAGCAAGCATTGCAGGCATTACATAGTGATGTTGCTCAACAAAAGCCAAAAATGGTAAATCTGGAAAAACAAATTAACGCAAAAGAGAAAGCGCTAGCGAAGAAAATTGTTGATTTTAATCATGCCAACGAAAAGCGACAATGGGGTTATTTATTTTCGACACTTGAAGAAAGCATAACCAATGAAAAAAGCTTTACTGAGCAGAAAGACTATCTACATTTAAGCGCATTTTGGCAGAAAAAGTTAAAAGATTTAGCCAATAACACAACACACTTTAATAGAGAAGATGCGACGCTTGAGCTTGAAATATTATCTGGTATACCTTCGCCAAGTGAATTACAACAACGCCGTATGACAGTGCAAGTAAATTTGATGCAGACACAAATGTCTTCAGGGGCTGAAATTGATTTACCCGCTAAGTTTACGCAGTGGTTAATGTTAGGCAGTTTTACTCAACAAGATGTTGAACTACTACAGCGCATAAAAGAAATTTTTAAATAACAATTGCGTTAGTGTTTAAATTAAAAAGTCAGCATGAATTGCTGACTTTTTGTTTTTCAGATTGTTATCCAAGTCGCTAGTTTTTGTTTAACGCCTCTATAGTATAGTTTAGCTCAGTTCGCCACGTAAACTCACCTCGAGTAATTGGCAAATTTTTGCTTGGCTATAACCTTTACTAAGTAAGTAATGTAATTTAGTTAATGTGGCTTCTAATGTCATATCATGACCACTAATAACGCCTATTTTACTCAGTGCGTTACCTGTCGCGTAGCCTTTCATATTTACTGTGCCTTTAATACACTGGCTACAATTAACTATAACAATACCCGCATCATTAGCTTGCTTCAAACAATCTAACATCGCCTGATCTTGTGGCGCATTGCCAACACCATAACTACGAATTATTAACGCTTTAACCGGTTGTTTAATGATGTTTTTAATCAGCTCTACCGATATACCAGGATATAAATGCACAACACCAATGGGCTGTGGTGTAATTTGCGCCAGCTTTAAAGGCTCAGATACTGGCTCTGAAATCTTACCTTCAATTAACTTAATGTTAATACCCGCTTCTAGCAAAGGCGGTAAATTGGGCGAATCAAAGGCATTAAAGCCATCTGCATAAGCTTTTATACTACGGTTTCCCCGAAAAAGCTTATTGTTAAAATATAATCCGACTTCACTAATAGGATAATTAGCAGCAATATAGAGTGAATTCAACAGGTTCTCTTGTCCGTCGGAACGTAATTGACTCAAAGGTATTTGTGAGCCGGTAACAATCACGGGTTTGCTCAAATTCTCTAACATAAAAGACAACGCAGAACTTGTGTAAGCCATGGTGTCGGTACCATGTAAAACCACAAAACCATCATATTCATCGTAATGTTGCTTAATATCATTAGCAATGTGTTGCCAATCAGCAGGTGACATATTTGACGAGTCAATTAACGGATGATATTCATTGATGGTAAATTCTGGCATTTCTTCACGATGAAAGTCAGGCATTTTCATTATCGCGTCAGTTAAATGCTGCTTCTGCGGTATATAACCGTTTTCGCTCGGCTTCATACCAATTGTGCCACCGGTATAAGCGATATAGATGCGTTTTCTCATAGCTTAAGTCTTAATGTAAAATTAGCATAATGTTAAATGCCAAAGTAGAAATGGAATTGCAGAAGATTGTAACACACAGGATTAATAGACTTTCTAGAAAAAAGGCGGTTTTAGTGATAAAAAAAAACCCCGATAATTCGAGGCTTAATTGCATTAGTTAATATCTAAAATTATTCAACTTCACAAGCCAAGCAAAATGAATAAATACCTTGAGGATCATTTAATTGCGCTAGTTGTTTAAGCTCTAGTGATAGGGTGCTAATAATTTTAGTGAGACTGTTTTCACTGTAATCGATAGTCGATGGTTGACCAAATAATATTAACGCTTGGCCCAATAAACTTTGTAAGAATAACGCACGTGGGCTTTTTTCTTTTTCGATTAAAAGTGTATCGTAATTTGCTAAATTTGCTAGCTCAGCTGCGGCTTCAATTGCGTTATCAATATTACCCAAGGCGTCAACTAATCCAAGCTCTAATGCTTTTGAACCTGACCATACACGGCCTTGAGCAATAGCATCAACTTCTTCAGTGGTCATATTACGATTATTGGCCACAAGTTCAATAAAGTCGCGGTATCCGCGTTCAATATTTAATTGAACAATGTTAGCCATACCTGGTGTTAACTCACGTGTTAAGCCAAAACCTGCGATATCTGTAGTACCTACACCATCAGTATGAATTCCCATTTTACTTAAAGTATTTTCAAAGGTCATGAAAAAGCCAAATATACCGATTGAACCTGTAATAGTAGTACGTGAGGCATAAATTTTATCAGCAGGAGCTGATATCCAATAACCACCTGATGCGGCATAAGTGCCCATTGAAGCAACTACAGGTTTACCCGCTGCCTTTAATAATTCTACTTCTTGACGAATAATTTCTGAAGCGTAAGCGCTACCACCCGGGCTATCAACACGAAGTACAACCGCTTTTACATCTTTATTATCACGGGCTTCTCGTAATAAAGCTGCGGTAGAAGTGCCGCCAATATTACCAGGCTTTTGTTTTCCATCTAAAATGGTGCCTTTGGCGACAATAATAGCGACTTTATCTGCGTTAGCACTTTGCAATGAAATTTTTGAGTTAATTACAGTTAAATAGTCATTAAAAGCTATATTTTTAAAACTTTTTTCGCCATCGCTACCTACAGTGTTGATTAAGTCATTGCTTATCTGTTCACGCGTTTTTAACGCATCTACCCAGTTATTGGTTAAAGCATACTCAGCAACACTGCCTTTTGCCGCTTTTAGTTTTTTGACTAAGACATCAACGTCTTCATCAAAATTACTGATTGAGAAGTTACGTTGTTGAGCAACATCAGTTTTGTATTGTTGCCAGAGATCAGTTAACCATAATTGGTTAGCCTCTTTAGCTGCATCAGACATATTGTCTCTAATATATGGTTCAACCGCAGATTTATAAGTGCCAACACGAAATACGTGTTGGCTAATTGAAAGCTTTTCCAACGCAGATTTAAAATAGAGTTGATACCGACCGTAACCGTCCAACAACATCCAACCATTAGGGTTAAGCCAAACTTCATCAGCATAACTGGCTAAATAATATTGGTTTTGGCTGTAATGCTCACCAATAGCGATTATTTTTTTACCACTATTTTTGAATTGTGTTAAAGCGTTGGCCACATCACGTAACTTGGTAATGCCTGATCCTTGCATATTTTTTAGATCTAACACCATCATACTAATACGATCATCAGTCTCTGCATGTTTAATCACAGCTAATATATCAGCCAACAGCACTTCAGGTGCGGTATCTGGTTGTTCAAGTGCTTGGCTAATAAAAGCGTCCATGGGGTCTATATCATGCTTTTGCTCGACAATATCGCCACGTATATTCAATACAAGTGCTGAGCCTGGTTTTACATCAATATTTTCTTCATCACTGTTAATAGCAATAATAAAAATTATTAGCACAGTAAAAAACACTAAATTTATAATGATTTTGCGTGAGGTATTGAGCAAACTGAATAACCCTAAGGCTATTCTTGCTACGATGCTTTTATTTTCTTTCATAAAACGTTATCTATAGGTTACTTTTGTATGTGATAGGCACATGCTACTGAAAATTGACTCGCTTAAGTAGTCGTAAATGTAAATATTTTTGTCAGAAGGATAATTGAAAGAAATTACGGGTAAATTTATTCTACACTTAATCCACTTTCTAAGTTATTGGCGAAAGAAACAGATAAAAATTATTAACTTGTATTAATTTAATAACAAAATAATGTTAATGTTCATAACAACAAGGAGATAGCACTATATCACTGTGATTTGTAGCTTACAAAATACATTATAATTGGTCGCTATATTCATCAGTTCGTTTTAAGCCCAAAGGATTTCAACATAAAGGAATTTGTAATTTTATGAATGTATTAGAATTTTTACATACTCGTCAGTCTAATCCTCATTTACACGGTAATACCCCTGATGAAGGCGTTATTAATAATATTCTTAAGGCAGGCATGCGCGTACCTGATCACGCAGGTTTAACACCATGGCGATTTACCCTAGTTAAAGATGAAGGTCTAACAAAGCTAAGTAAGGCGTTTAAGTCAGCAGTGATCAGTGATGGTGCTGATGAAGCTAAAATAGAGAAAGCGGCTAAAATGCCTTTTCGTGCACCTTTAATTATTGTGATTAGTACCAAGTTTCACCAGCACGTTAAAGTGCCTAAACAAGAACAAATAATAGCGGCAGGGTGTTCAGTGCATGCGATGCAAATGGCAGCATCATGCTTAGATTTAGGTTCTGTTTGGCGCACGGGTGAAATGAGTTATCATCCATTAGTCAAAGAGCGCTTGAATATTGAACTACATGAGGAAATTGTTGGATTCTTATATATAGGTGATAAGTCAAAAGAGTTACCACTGAAAAGTAGTAAAGCGCTCGATGAATACGTTAGCTATTTTTAGGTGTTCCGTGTGCTAGTTGCTTGCTTTCATATTTAACTTCACTTGATTATATTTAATTTACTTTCACATTTACTTTCACATAATAAAAAAACCCTCAGTTGAGGGTTTTTTTATTTTTATATAATGCTAACTTAGCATTAACTTGCTTTAGTTTAGAATGCCGCGTTATTTGGCGTTCTTGGGAAAGGGATCACGTCACGCACATTTTGCATGCCAGTTGCATAAGCCACTAAACGTTCAAAACCTAAACCAAAACCAGAATGCGGTACAGTACCGTAACGGCGTAAATCACGATACCAACTGTAATCTGCTGGATCTAAATTCATTTCCGCTAAACGCTTATCTAAAACATCTAAACGCTCTTCACGTTGGCTACCACCAATTATTTCACCAATGCCCGGTGCTAAAATATCCATAGCAGCAACGGTTTTACCGTCGTCATTTAAGCGCATATAGAAAGATTTAATATCTTTTGGATAGTTTTGTAAAACTACCGGGCCATTGAAATGCTCTTCAGCTAAGTAACGCTCGTGCTCTGAGTTTAAATCTACGCCCCAAGCCACTTTGTTTTCAAACTTTTTACCACAGTTTTCTAAAATAGTGATTGCGTCTGTGTAATCTAAACGCACAAAGTCGTTGTTGATCACAGAGTTTAAACGTTCTACCACTGTCTTATCGACACGTTGTTCAAAGAAAGCCATGTCATCAGCGCGTTCATCAAGAACTGCTTGGAAAACATATTTTAACATTTCTTCAGCAAGGTCAGCAGCATCAGAAAGGTCGGCGAAAGCAATTTCCGGCTCAATCATCCAAAACTCAGCTAAATGGCGTGTAGTATTTGAATTTTCAGCGCGAAAGGTTGGGCCAAAGGTATAAACCTTAGAAAGGGCACAACAATAGGTTTCAACATTTAACTGACCAGAAACGGTTAAGAATGTTTCTTTACCAAAAAAGTCTTGGCTGTAATCAACTTTGCCTTGGTCGTTTAACGGTAAATTTTCCATATCAAGGGTACTAACACGGAACATTTCGCCAGCGCCTTCACAATCACTACCCGTAATTAACGGTGTGCTGATCCAAAAGTAGCCTTTACTATGTAAAAAGCGATGAACGGCTTGTGCTAAGGTATTGCGAACACGAGTTACCGCACCGCCAATATTAGTGCGCGGACGTAAATGTGCTTGTTCACGTAAAAATTCAATACTATGGCGTTTAGCCGCCATAGGATAAGTATCAGGGTCTTCTACTAGACCTAAAACTTCAACTTGTTCTGCTTGTAACTCAAATGACTGACCTTTACCTGGCGATTCAACCAAAATACCGGTAACTTTTACGGCAGCACCTGTCGTAAGTTTTAATATATCAGTCTGGTAATTATCCAAGTTGTTTGGCGCAATTGCTTGAATAGCGTCGAAACATGAACCGTCATGAACCGCTAAAAATGAAATACCTGCTTTAGAATCACGACGTGTGCGGATCCAACCATGGATAGTAATTGATTCATTAACAGGATATTTTCCTGCCAAGATATCAGTAATTGCAATGACTGACATTTAAACCTCTTTTTTGTCAAAAATGTACTCTAATTTTAAGGATTGATATGTTACCTTGCTTGTAAGGTTTAACAAGTAATAATTGCTAAATCTTGTCTTTATAAAAATAAAAAATACAATTAGAGATAAAAGGCGGTAATAAGTATGAAAAATACTAGAAAAGAGCGAAGGGATACTGCTGATTTATGGACTTATTTATTAAGGATATTTGCCATTGTAGGCTGGGGGTTATTCGTTTTTGCTTTAATTGTGTCTTATTATGCTGCGCCAGACTCTGATTACGGGATATTACGTTATCATAATATTGAAATTAGAAAGTTTTGGCTGACACCATTAACGGGCTATTTGTATATAGTGTTATGGCTAAGCGCGTTAAGTAGCTATTTTTGTTTAATACTTGATAAATATCGTAGTCGTCGAAAAAGCGATAGTAAGCATTTTAATATTTTATTATTGCTAGTGATCACCATTGCTTGGGTTAGCTTTATATTGGTACAAATCTCAGAAACTAAAATTGTTTAATATTCTGACTATAAGAACAAAGAACTAAAGTGTAGTGACTAGAGCCTAAGCGCTACTCATTTAATTACGCTGAAAACAATTATCTTCATCTAATACGACACTTATCGCCTTTATCAGTAAACTCAGTTGTGCTTTGTTGCTGATAAAAGGCGGCATAATATAGATAAGTTTACCAAAAGGGCGTATCCACACGCCTAATTCTACAAACCGCTTCTGTATCTCTGACATGTCAACATTTTCAATTGCTTCAACGACCCCAATACCACCTAATATTCGAATATCATTAACTCTAGTGTGAGCTATTAACGGGGTTAATTCTTGTTTGAAAATGCATTCAATATCAGCAATTTGCTGTTGCCATTCATTACGTTTTAATATCTTTAAACTAGCATTTGCAACCGCACAGGCTAGCGGATTTCCCATAAAGGTTGGTCCGTGCATAAAACATCCGGCTTCGCCATTACTAATAGTGTTGGCTATTTCATCAGTACATAAGGTAGCCGCTAGCGTCATGTAGCCACCAGTCAAGGTTTTACCTAAACAGATAATATCAGGACTAATATCTGCCCATTCACAGGCAAATAATTTACCCGTTCTTCCCAGTCCTGTGGCGATTTCATCGGCAATCATTAAAACGTTATATTGGTTACAGAGTGCTCGACAGGCTTTTAAATAATTAGGGTGATACAAACGCATGCCACCAGCACCTTGTACTATTGGCTCTATTATAAATGCGGCTATTTCATGATGATGTTTTGCAAACATAGCCGATAATTCATCTACGTCGGCAGCATCCCATACTTGATCAAAAGCCGTTTTAGGCGCTGGAGCGAATAAATTTTTCATTAACACAGGTTCAAACAACTGATGCATGCCATTTACCGGGTCACATACCGACATAGCAGCAAATGTATCACCATGATAACCATTCCTAACTGTTAGTATTTTATGCTTTTCAGGCTTGTTTTTACTGTGCCAGTACTGAAGTGACATTTTTAATGCCACCTCTACAGACACTGAGCCACTGTCACTTAAAAACACTTTATTTAAGCCTTCAGGAGTAAGCTCAATTAATGTTTTGGCGAGGATAATCGCAGGTTCGTGAGTTAAACCACCAAACATTACATGAGCAAACTTTTCGGTTTGTTTTATTAACGCCTGATTTAATTCAGGATGATTATAACCGTGCAAAACAGACCACCACGATGACATACCGTCGACAAGTTTCTCACCACTGGCCAAGTTAATAAAAACACCATCGGCAGATTCTACCAAATAGGAAGGTAATGGCTTAGACATTGAAGTATAGGGATGCCATACATGGTTTTTATCAAATTCTAGTATTTCTGTCTGTTTTTTGTTCATATGTAAGGCTTGGTTAAGTAAATTAGTTGACATCTTCCAGTTGGCGCATAGACTACCCGTTAATAATGCCAGATGCAATTTCAAAACGAGTGAATAACTATGACACAGCAAACATCAGCGATTAGTGAATCTACGCCTAATACTGTCGCTAATAATATCAACCAAAGTAACAGTGAAGCTCGCCATAACTGGCAAGCAGATGAAGTCAAAGCACTGTTTGACATACCATTTAATGATTTGATGTTTAAGGCGCAAGTTATTCACCGAGCAAACTTTAATCCAAATGAAGTGCAGGTGAGTACTTTATTGTCGATTAAAACCGGCGCATGCCCAGAAGATTGTAAATATTGTTCGCAAAGCGCACGCTATAAAACTGACATTGATAAAGAACGTTTAATGGAAGTTGAAAAAGTACTTGAAGCAGCGCAAGTGGCTAAAGATCAAGGTTCAACACGTTTTTGTATGGGTGCTGGATGGCGTAACCCTAAAGCAAGAGATATGCCTGCCGTGGTAGAAATGGTTAAAGGTGTTAAAGCCCTTGGACTTGAAACTTGTATGACTTTAGGCATGTTATCTGCTGACCAAGCCGATGAATTACAAGGTGCTGGTTTAGACTATTACAACCATAATTTAGATACATCGCCAGAGCATTATAATCAAATTATCACCACACGTACTTATCAAGACAGATTAGACACTTTAACAAATGTTCGAAGTTCAGGTATGAAGGTTTGTAGTGGCGGTATTGTTGGTTTAGGCGAAGAAAGTAAAGACCGAGCGTCATTATTGGCACAACTCGCCAACCTTTCACCACAACCGGAAAGTGTTCCGATCAATATGTTGGTTAAAATTGAAGGTACGCCGCTTTCTGACGTTGCCGATTTAGATCATTTTGAGTTTATTCGCTGTATTGCGGTTGCACGTATCATGATGCCTAAAAGTCATGTTCGTTTATCAGCAGGGCGTGACGCTATGAATGAACAGATGCAAGCAATGTGCTTTCTAGCCGGTGCTAACTCAATTTTTTACGGTTGTAAATTATTGACTACCGGTAATCCTGAAGCGAATAAAGACATGATGCTATTTGATCGTTTAGGTATTAATACTGAAACTATTGCTAGTTCAGAGGTCGACGAAGCAAAAATTAAAACGGCTGTTGTTGATCAACAAAATAGTGATCTATTTTATAACGCCGTAAATTAACCTTTATGGCGTTTGATTTTTTATCCGAAAATATTGCCCAACAAAAACAGCGCGCACGTTATCGTGTGCGCCAATGTGTTGCTGAGCAAAATGGTCGTTATGTCAAAATTAATGATAAAAGTTACTTAAACTTTTCTTCTAACGACTATCTCGGCTTAAATCATCATCCAGAAATTAACCAAGCATTGTTAGCTGGGGCTGAGCGATTCGGCACTTGCGCTAGTGGTTCGAGTTTAATTACTGGCTATTCTTATGCGCATCAAGCACTAGAAAATGATATCTGTGATTGGCTCAACAAACCTAGATGTTTGTTATTTTCTAGCGGATTTTCGGCCAATAACGCGCTAATGCACGCATTAGGGCATGAAAGTTGTCAGCTTTATTTAGATAAGCTCAGTCACGCGTCATTAATAGATGGTGCTTTATCGAGTAACGCTAAAGTAAAACGCTTTTTACATAACGATACGGCACAATTGCAGCGATTTTTATCACAAAGACAGCAAGTAGTGATTAAAGACGATAATGATATAAACAAGGTTATCGTCTCTGAAGGCGTATTTAGTATGGATGGCGATCAGGCCGACGTTGCTAATTTATCTAAAATAGCACAGCAGCATCAAGCCTTATTATATTTAGATGACGCGCACAGTATAGGTGTTGTTGGGAATAAAGGCGAAGGTAGTAGCAGTATTGCAGACGTTGATGTTGTTATGGCAACATTTGGCAAAAGCATTGCCACCAGCGGGGCCTTTGTTGCTTGTGATGAATTACTCGCTGATTATTTAGTTAACTTTTCACGGCATTATATTTACTCCACGGCAATATCACCGGCATTAGCTTGGGCAACAAAAAAGAGTATTGAAATTATTCAACGTGAGCATTGGCGAAGAGAAAAGATTACAGAATTGAGTCAATTACTCGCGTCAAAACTCAGCAGTAAAGTACAGTTAATTAAAAATGCTTCGTCAATTCATGCCATCGTTATTGGTGATGAGCTTGCAACACTTGATGTTTGTCAGAAGCTACGCAATAAGGGGATTTGGCTCAGCGCCATCCGTCCTCCGACTGTTCCTAATAATAGCTCGAGGTTACGCGTAACCGTATCATCGAGCCACGAAAGTAAAGATATCAATTACTTAGCTAATTGTATCAACGAGGTTATAGCATAATGTCTGAAAAGACTAACCGTTTTAAGATAGCGAGATCATTTGGCTCAGCTAGTACTTCTTATGACATTGCAGCGCGATTACAACGTTATTGTGGTAAGCACTTAATGCCATGGTTACCTAATCGAAACGATTTAACCGCCCTAGATTTAGGTGCGGGTACTGGTTTTTTTACCGAGCTTTTAGCGAGTCGTTATCAAAGAGTCATTGGTTTAGATATATCAAAAAAAATGCTTGGTTTTGCCAAAGCTAACCGTAATAAAGCCATCCATTGGCTTGAAGCCGACGCGTATAAAATACCATTACAAGATAACAGCATAGACTTAGTTTATTCCAATCTTATGATCCAGTGGTGTGACCCACTTGATTTGGTGCTAAATGAAGTTATGAGGGTTTTAAAGCCCGGAGGTTTGTTTGTCTTTAGTACGCTAGTTGATGGTACTTTATTTGAATTAAAGTCCGCCTGGGCACAAGTTGATAATGATCAGCACGTAATAGATTTTAAACACGAAAGTGACATTAGACCGTTATTTGATGGCACCGATCGCAAACTATTGGATGCGAAACAGCAAGATATAGTTTTAGAATATGAAAATGTTTTGCATTTAGCTCATGAATTAAAAAGCCTTGGCGCTAATCATGTTCCTAAAAAGCAGGGTAAAGGTCTCGCTGGCAAAGATAAATGGCAAAAAATGACTAAAAGTTACCAAGACTTTTTAGAGCCAAGCGATATATATCCCGCCACATATAAAGTTTTCTCTGGCCTAGTGGTGAAGTTAAACAATTAAAGTTTATAGAGAAATCACCATCCAATCGTTACTAACTGGAAGAGTCAGTTGTTATGTTGAAATTATTTATTACCGCTACCGACACAGACGCCGGTAAAACCTACGCCGCTCAAGCGCTTGCTCATGCCTTTGTGAGTAACAATAATAAAGTTGCGGTATATAAGCCAATTTCTGCTGGCTGCGAACGTATTAATGATGATCTAGTTAATGAAGATGCCTTGTTATTACTTAAGCAATCTAATTGCCAGCAAATCATTACTCAAGTTAACCCTATTGCTTTTGAACAACCTATTGCACCGCATATTGCTGCAGCTCAGTTACAACAAGTTATTTGTTTAACTGATATTCACAATGGCTACGAAGAAATTACGGCTTTAGATGCAGACATTGTAATTTGCGAAGGTGCGGGGGGTTGGCGTTTACCACTTGGGCAAGGAAAGTTTTTATCCGAGTTTGTGCAAACAAGCTGTCAAGATGTTGTACTGGTAGTCAATATGAAACTGGGTTGTTTGAACCATGCCATATTAACTTATCAGTCGATAATAGCGGATGGTTTGAACTGTTTAGGCTGGATAGCTAACTGTCCAGAAGATATGCCATATTTAGCAGAAAATATTAGTGAATTAACCGCGCTACTACCGATACCAAAATTGGCAGAATTACCTTTTGATGAAGATATTACTAAAGCGGCAAAGCGAATTGATATTTCGCTATTAACTACGCCACTTTAATGTTTAAATTATTATAAAACTCTTAGGTTACATGAGTTTATAGTAGGTAGTCTAGGTTATCATCAGGGCTGATAACTGTCTTTTTACTCGCCTTAAATAAAAATCCATTAGCGTCATTTGTCATCTCAGGTAAGCCAGACAATAATTTTATGGTGTTTTGCTTAATATCTAATGCTGTTCCTTCAACAATCGCGATAATAGCTGTTGTCGGGTTTAGTACCATAAATTCTGCTAAACGTTGTTCACGAGTTTCGCCATTATGACCGGCCGGGTTGTGATCGGTATAATGTGGGTTCAGCTGAAAATCAACAAGTTGCAGGGCATTGAAACTTATTGGTTCTATAATTGGCATATCATTCGTGGTTCTAATAGAAAGCCCCGCAATATTTGACCCAGCACTCCAACCTATATAAGGCATGCCTTCAGCCACTTTGTTTTGAATGGGTTTAATTAACTTGTTTTGATATAACTGATGTAATAAATGAAAAGTATTGCCGCCGCCAACGGCTATCGCTTGGGCTTTATTAATTGCGGTGATCGGGTCATCATATTGATGTATGCCTGTGACTTTAATCCCTACCTCAGCTAATGCGCTTTGAACTTTTGTGGTGTAGTCATCATAGCTTAACGTAACACCAGCATAGGGGATGAACAATAATTCATTCACACCATCAAGCTTTGCTTTTATCATTGCTAATGCATGTTGTAAATATTGTGTATCGCCAACACGAGAGCTGCTCAATAGCAGTAAATTTGCATTTTCTATAGTCAATTTCGTCAACTTATTTCTATTCATAACGTGGTTTTATTTTACCTGATTTAGCACCATAAGTTTAAGACTTATTGGCTTTTTCACTCAATGTCATTCCAATATCACTTAGCTTATATCAGGCAATCCCAAGAGCATTCAGTTAGCTAACTCGGTTAAACATGCCATAGCAATAAATCCAGAACGGGTTTTGTAATGAGAAGATTTAGCCACCCGATCATCAATTTGTTTTATCAATAACTCAGGTAAGGTGACGTTTATTTTATGACTTTTCCCCATGTAGGGAACAATGTCAAAATCAAGCACCGCCCAAATTGGAGACCCTTCAGCAGACAACAACATATGCTCTTCAATCGTTTTTGCATGTGGTACTTGTTCACCGTATTCAACCAATATTTTTAAGTGTGAAATCATCGCTTCATTTAATAATAAAAACCCTTCATCCATTGTTGTCGCTTTCACCTGACAACCCGGTAAATCAACAATTGAAAACAAGTAATTATTATCTTCGTTATTACGTAAAACCAAGACAGGATATTTCATAGGTATTCCTTTAATTTCATTATACATACAGTGTAACTCTAATAACTCTAACTGTACATACTATAATAACCCCACGGGTTATTATTTAGCTGCTAGTGATAACTCTGACAACCCTACACTTAGGGTGCAGCGCAACCCTGATAACTCTATATGTTTTGAAGTGACTATTCACTTACAATAAAAGTTTTTATTAATAGCGTATGTTTGTTATGGCGTTTAATGATTTATTCTAATATCTTAGAAAAATTTATTTTGTGATTTATATTTTTAATAGAGTTATCGGGTGGATTATGAATGCGTTATTGAGTGAAAAAACTTTAGGTGTAGTGATTTATTTGACCTGAGAATAGTTAAAAATAAGAAATTTAATGTGTATTAAATCGGTTTTAATCGTTGATTATGTATGGCATTCACGTTGGGTATGAACTATGTAATACGGTAATGTAGACTATTAAAACTGTCGAATATAAATGGCAATTACCGCAGGAATGATATCTTTTAAGGAGTGATTTTTTAAGTGAATTATCGTTATAAAATAGTATTTAAAACCATGTTTAGAAGAGTAATTAAAGCGAAAACTAATACTTTAATTGTTTATTATTTTAGCTAAGTAATAAAAATATCCATCAAAATTTCGTTAACGACAATGACTACTTTGTTGTAATTAAGACAGTGACTAATTACAACAAGATGACTTTTCAGATCAGCACTTTAAAATTGAGATGCGACAAGCTACCAATAATTTTCAAAACTGAAATGTCCAGAAGCCCGTCTTAAGTGTTTTTGAAAACCTAGCTCAAGTAATACATCTCGAGTGTCATGTACCATTTCAGGGTTACCACATAAATAGAAAAAACTATTTTGTTTATCAGGTGTTAATTCGACCGCCTGCATAAGACTACCGTCTTTTAATAACTCTGGAATCCTGCCCGACATTATATGCTGATGTTTTTCTCTTGAAACTATCGGTAAGTATGTAAGTTTACCAGCGTACTCTTGCTGAAACTTTTCGATTAATTCTTGATAAACTAATTCTTGGCGAGTGCGAACGGCGTGTACTAATATTACCCGTTCAAAACGATTTTGTGTTTCACTTTCGGCTAACATTGATAGAAAAGGGCCAATCGCTGTGCCAGTTGAAAGTAACCAAAGGTTAGTCGCTGTTTCAGGGATTTCATCCAGGGTCATAAAACCACTAGGTTTGTCACCAACGTAAATTTTATCACCAACATGTAATTGTCCAAGTTTAGGACTTAAACCGCCATTGGGAACATCTATGATAAGAAACTCCATACAATGTGCACCTAGGCTATGATTCGGTGAGTTAACAAAAGAATAGGCGCGTCTAAGCCAATTACCGTTTTGGTCAGGCAAGGCCAATTTAGTAAATTGCCCAGCAACATAGGGCCCAATCTCGGCTGTTACCGTGATCGAAAATTCATTGTCAGTCCATTGTTTGTAGTTAATAACTTCACCTTTGGCAAAACCATTGAGTTTTGTCATCATAGTGTTCTCCTGTAAGTTTAGTTATTCTTAGTTATATAACTAACTATAGAACTAACACATTATTTTACATAGAATTTTTTATGAGAAAGGGGAATAATTTGAAAATTTATGGCGATAGTCAGTCTGGTAATTGATACAAAGTACAATTAACCTGTGCCTTGCTCAATATAGAATATCAGTGGTTACCAATAGATATTCTTAATGGCGACAATACCGGGTTAAGTTTCCTCAATAAAAGCCCTAGCGGCAAAATCCCAATGTTAGAACTAGACGATGGTCGCTGTTTAGTTGAATCGAATGCCATTATTAATTATCTAGCTCATGGAAGTAATTTACTGCCAAATGAAAGATTTGTTTTAGCAAAAGTTCAACAGTGGCAATTTTTTGAGCAATACAGTCACGAACCTTACATTGCAGTTGCTCGCTTTATTGAAAAATATCTTGGCTTACCAAAGAGTAGACTTGCAGAATACGAGTCGAAGCTAGAGGGTGGTTATAAAGCGCTTATATTGATGGTTCAACAGTTACAGACAAGCCATTATTTAACTGGTGAGCAATTAACCACAGCGGATATAGCTTTATTTGCTTATACTCATGTAGCTGATGAAGGGGGTTTTGATTTGTCACAATTTTCAGCGATAAATGCTTGGCTTGAACGCATAAAGTTGCAAGCTAACTTTGTTGCAATGGCAAAGTCGCAATGACCAAGTAATTAAACCAGCAGTTATTTAAATTTTGAAATTTGTGTGAGTCTAGTAACTCAGTAAAGCATAATCAAATTGCTCTGTTTTATATTTGCAAACAAACTTAGAGAAATATACTAGTCAGTTCAGTATTTAAATTAATATAAGTTTTAAAGTTTATGTTTTTTTACTTCATTAAGGTTGATCTCGTAGGCATTTCTGCCAATACCGTGAAACTCCTCATCCGTAAAAATAATGACATCTTCATTTAGAAAAGTAATTGCTTCTTTTTGCGTAATTATTCCTAAATCAATACGATAGCTATCGCCAGAGAAAAAGTCATCTCCTTGCCAATTCTCAAAAAGCCATATGCGTTGAGAGTCCAGTAGTGCAAGTCTTTTTTTATTAGGACTTAAAGCTGCTGATGTTATCCAACAAAGTTTTATAGCAATAGTACAGGTTTTAAACTTACTTATTTTTTGAGCATCATAATTGGCGGCATGATCACCAATTTTATACAAACTGGTGATGCCGTTAAAAGGTACTGTGCGATTTTTGGTAAATAAATAAAGGTGTTTTTTATAAAAAACAAACGCTTCAACATCAAACTCCATTTCATGTGCTTTAGGCGGAAAGCTCACATGTTCAGGATATTTGAATTTTATTATTTCAGCTTCAGTTGTTTCACCTTTTATATCGATAGGGTTTTCAATTTTATAAATTGTTAACCATTTACGAAGATTATCATTATTACCAAAGTCGCCTAAAAAAAAATGACCAAAATCATCTTGAGTCATATCTTCCCAGTCAATATTCTTAGCGTTAGTAACGGTAATTGCTCTTTCAATACCACCGGTTCTATTAAGCTGATACAACTTTGCTTGATCACCACCATCATTAATTGCCCAAAGCTTCTTGCTTTTATCAAACTCAATGCCTGATATCTCTTTGAGTTGAGCATCAATAGTGGCATATTTATTTTTATATAACTGATAGCTTGCAGTCACTAAGATTATAACAACGGCCATAGCACTTCCGGTAAAAAATCCGGCGAGTGTTTTTTTCATAAATTTAAAACCATAAAACTGTCGCGATTTAATTGGAGCGCAGCATAGCAGGGAATATAAAAAATTACTTGTGCAATTTTCACACAAAGCTTTAAGCAATAATTAATCAAAGTTATTGCAGGGTAAATAAAGTGTAATTTTCTATTAATATTAGGTTAAAAAGCTCCTCAATATCTGAATAACACTTATGCTTAAAGAATAGCTAAGTTTGATATTTTCTTGGAGTGTATATGAAAAAACCACAAATGTTCTGGTTTGTCGGCACAACGTTAATATTTTTAACTGCCTGTCAATCGAGTAATACATTACCCAATTACTACCTTAGTAATAACCAAGCTAGCGAGTTTTTAGACGAAAAGTTTATGGGTTATCAAGCCATTTTCATAGAGACCGAAAATGAAATTTTCGCCTTAAGTGCTGAAATGAAAAAAATGGCGAAAAAAATCGGTTCAGAACGTGATACTCGTAAAAAAACCAAAAAGCTTCTTCAATATTTCTTTAGTCCTGAAAATATTAATTTAGCTTATAAATCTGGTGCCAATGTTATCGCTACTAAAGCATTTCAAAATAAAGAAGCTAACTGTTTATCATTAACTATTATGGCGTACGCTATTGCGCAAGAGGCAGAACTAAATGTTGCCTTTCAAAGTGTTGATGTACCTGAGTATTGGGTACGTAACGGTCGTGCAAATATGCTAACAGGCCATATAAATCTAGCTGTCTTAGAAGAAAAATTCCCTGATAAAAAGGTTATTTGGCAACGTACAGCAATTGAAATTGATTTTGACCCTTATGTTAATAAAAAGTCTTTTCCAAAACATAAAATCAATAAAAACACCGTGCTTGCAATGTTTTACAATAATAAAGGTGCTACTGCTATGATTCATGGTGATTATATTAGTGGCTATGCTTATTTAAAGCAGGCGACCCAAGTTGACCCTGTATTTTCCTCAGCTTGGGGGAATTTAGCTATTTTATATCGGCTAAAGGGGCTAGAGCAAAAAGCGATTGATACCTATCGTTATGCTATTTATTTAAACCGCAATAATTTAACAGCAATGGCTAATTTAAGCATGCTACTAAATAAAAAGGGTGAACATGAAGAAGCTAAGTTATTAGACAGCTACATAATGCGAAAACGAGCAAATAACCCTTATTATTATGCATTACTGGGTGATGAGAAATATTATAATGGCGATTATAAACAGGCTATAAATCACTACAAAAAAGCGATAAAACTCAATAGTAGTATTCATGAATTCTATTTTGGTTTAGCTAAAATTTATTACATGTTGGATGATGTTGATAAAGCAGAAAGCTATATCAGAAAGGCCATGGCAAAAAATCGTTTACCTCGACTTGATAAGCAATATCTAGCAAAACTAAATGTTTTAAATCAGGTAGATTAGCAAACTCACGTCAATGGTTATAACATCTTTCTCTGTGTTTTGTGTTACTGCTATATTTTAAACCCACCTTATTTTAAGCCTTTATTTAAAGCTATGACATAAGTTGTCACTTAAATCCCCCATTAGCATTCACAGCTGTTACTTTAATCTATCCAAAAATAAGCTTTCTTTACCAAAATATTTAAATTATTCAACGGGGCTACTCAGCTTGGTTAAAAACACGTTATAATAACTTTTACTAAAAAAATTAATTAACTGAGGTTAACTCATCGATGGACAAGCGATTTATAACAGCGCAAGAGTTACTTGAAGATTCATTCCGTGTTGCTGCGAAAGTATTTGAAGATGGTTTTAGACCACAATTTATTGTTGGCATTTGGCGTGGCGGTGCACCTATTGGCATTGCAGTACAAGAATATTTTGACTTTAAAGAAGTAGAAACTGACCATATAGCCGTTAGAACATCGTCTTATTATGGTATTAATCAGCAGAGCAAAGAAATTAAAGTGCATGGTTTGCATTATATTATTGAAAATGCGAATGCCGATGACGGGCTGTTAATAGTTGATGATGTTTTCGATTCTGGTCGCAGTATTGAAGCCTTGATAACTCAAATGAAAAAGCTAACCCGCAATAATATGCCCAAAGATGTCAGAATTGCTTGTCCTTGGTATAAACCAAAAAATTCTAAAGTAGATTTAGTACCTGATTATTATGTACACGAGTCTACCGAATGGTTAGTTTTTCCACATGAACTATCTGGCTTAACACCTGATGAAATAGCACACGGTAAGAAAGACTTGGTCAATATTTTAGATTTATTTGAGTAAGTTTTATATTACTTAAACAATTAACGCACGCTTTATAAAACACAGTATTTACGTGCGTTAATTGTTTTAATGTCAAATACAAAGAGCAAGTTTAAATAAAGTAAATATCACAAACGCTACTCTGCCAGCTTGTAAAAAAATAGTTATTACTTTATCTTACTTATTCTTAAATTAAAGTGCATTGAATCTGGTTGTATCGAATGAATCTTAAAGTAAGCATACTTTTAGGCTGTTTAGTTTCCACTGTTAGTTGGGCTAAAACACCACTAGTTCTTTTATCAATCGATGGTTTTGCTCAAAAATATATCGAACAATACCAACCAAAAACTTTAATGACGCTTATTCAGCAAGGTACCAGTGCTGAAGCCTTATTACCGGTTTACCCGAGTAAAACCTTTCCAAATCACTTAAGTATTGTAACCGGACGCTATCCGATAAATCATGGTATTGTGCATAATTCGTTTTTCCATCGAGATATTGCTAAAGAATACACATTTGGTGATGGAAAAAACGATCCCCGTTGGTTAACCGCTGATCCGCTTTGGCATATCAACGAAATGCAGGGCAATAAATCTGCAGTTTATTTCTGGCCAGAATCTGAAACTGCCATTGGTAACAAAATGGCCAGTTATTATTATCCCTATAATCATTCAACCCCTAATAAGAAGAGACTTGAGCAAATACTTGCTTGGTTACGATTACCTGAAACAGAACGACCAAACTTTATCGCGGGTTACTTTGCCACCATAGATGATGCAGGTCACGAATTTGGTGATAACTCGCCACAATTAATAAGTGCTATTAGTAAGCTGGATGCGTTACTTGCGAGTTTTATACTGCAAATTAACCAGGAGTTTGACGGTAAAGTTAATGTTGTTATTGTTTCAGATCATGGCATGACTGAAGTTAATAAGCGTCATGTCATCACTTGGCAAGAAAACATTGTTGATGGCGTAAAAGCCATTAATGGCTCTACGCAATTATATTTATATAGTGAAAACGACAAAGAATTGCAGCAAAGTGTTCGTTTGTTTAAAAAGGCTCAAACTCAAGATGAACAAGCTAATTATCGAGTATACCAATATCCTAACTTTCCAGCACATTGGCATTTAAACCGAAAAACGGCTGCAGTACCTAATGTGATTATTGAAGCTATGCCGTCCTATATTTTTAATAATGGTAAAACAGTTATTAAACCTGAAACACATGGTTACGATCCAAAATCAAATCGAGATCTTGATGCTATCTTTATAGCCATAGGTCCTGCCTTCAGTAAAAATAAACAAGTAGAAGCATTTGAAAATGTGCATGTTTTACCTATTATTATCCGTGCTTTAGGGTTAAATGATGTCGATAATATTGACGGAAACTATAAAATAGCAGAGATAATAGTTAAATAAATTTACTACGTATGTCAAAAGAGTATAAAACGTATAGTAAAATATGGATTCGTTAACCCAATCGGTCCCACTTTGGCTAACCCAAGTTAGGCTAAATATATATTAAGTTACACCATGGCAGAATTTAAATTTACCCTTGTGAAAGGTCATCAAGTGGCGTCAGGTAGAGGAAATGACCCACGTTTCCCAATGGGAACTATCAGCGCACAGTTACCTTTTTTTCATGCCCTAGGGTTAGATCTTAGTCATTTTTATCCAGCGACATTAAATGCTCAATTTAAATGTCACGCAATTGTCTTAAATCATTTTGATCATTATTTTAAGCAAGTGAAATGGCATGATGATATGGCTGCAGAAGATTTCAAATTTTGTCGATGTCATATTCTATTGAATTCAACATTTTACCCTGCACTAATTTATCAACCACAAATAGAAACTAAAACAGAACATTGGCAGCCTATTAATCAACTCGAATTACTCGCGCCATTTATCGCACATGTTGATTACGGTGATGTACTAACCTTGGTTATTCCAAACACGAATATTACGCTGTTTGATCTTTATTAATTGTGTATTTGGTTACACTTAATTAGATATTTAAAAAAATATTATCAACTTACGACATTTTCTCTTAAATAACTATTCATTAACATGCATAATGAGGTATGTTTTACTTACCATAAGTCTTTAAATAATCTACCTATGCAAATAAGTTACATTGCCCGTCAGGCTATACTTGACAGAAATAATCAAACGGTTGGTTACGAACTTTTATTTAGAGATAGTCCAGAAAATAAATTCCCTGAAATAGATCAAGATATAGCTAGTTCGAAATTGATTATCCAAAATCATTTTCAAGGAGATATTCAATCAGTCAGTTTAGGTAAATTAGCTTTTATCAATTTTACTGAAAAATGTCTGATCAATAAATATCCGCTTATGTTTGATAAGGCTAGTATCGTTATTGAATTGGTCGGGCATAAGTCAGCAACAGAACGGCTATTAAAAATCGTCAAGTTTTATCATGACAAAGGCTATAAAGTAGCATTAAGTGAGTACGACTTAGATGAAAAATGGGATGTGTTATTTCCTTATCTTGCAATGATAAAAATCGATATAGAAGTAACCAACGCCAAACGTATACGCTCAGTTGTGCATCGAATAAAACCTTTTGATATTAAGTTAATCGCCGAAAAGGTAGAAACTAACTATCAACTACAATCTTTGGCGGAAGTAGGCTTTGATTATTATCAGGGCTTCTTTTATCACGAGCCTGAAATTATTGAAGGACAAACATTAGCTCCTATTAAATCTCAAATGCTGCATTTAATCAGTGAAACCTTTAATAAACCATTAGATTTTGACCACATAGCAGAAATAATCGGTCACGATGTTAACTTAACAGTAGGGTTACTTAAATTAGTAAACAATGTTGCAACCGGAACGCGAGTAGAAATCACCTCGTTAAAACAAGCCGCAGCATATCTAGGTGAAGACAAGCTTAAACAATTTGTAACGATTCTGGCGCTTTCAAAGTTAACCACCAATAAATTCAGTGAAGTTTCAAAACAGTCGTTAATAACAGCAAAATTAATGGCGGCACTTGCCACTGAAAGTGCTTTTATTGAAATTAGCGACTTCGCCTTTATTACGGGTTTGTTAAGTGCAATAGAAGTGATTTTGAGCATGCCAATGGATGAAATTGTTAAAACTATGCCATTAGCAAAACCTATTGAAGACGCACTAGTAAACCACAGTGGGTTATTAGGCGAATTGTTGGATTTAACCACTAATTACATTACGGGTAATGGTGAGAATATCAAACAACTAACTGAATTATATGGACTCGACGCAGATTTCATCCATAAAGAGTTTGTTAATGCCAGTAACTGGTGTAAGTCTCTAGGCATATAGTGAGGTAAAAATTTTCTATAAAAAAGAGCGTATTGTTAATACGCTCTTTTGCTTTTAAAAATAATTAATCTTCAGTTAATTTGTCTTGAGTACGCTCTAAAAAATCACTTGCTTCATGTCGTTCATGGAGTTGGGTAGAAAGCTCTCCCCACGTTTTGTTTACCATGACACCACGTTTAACAGCAGGGCGCTTATCAATGTTTTTAGCCCATCGCATAACATGTTTATACGACGTTAAATCTAAAAACTCTGCAGCATCATATAAACGATTTAAAGCAAGTGCACCATACCAAGGCCAAATAGCAATATCAGCAATAGTATATTCATCGCCACACATGTAATTATTATCTTCAAGATGCTTATCTAACACATCAAGTTGGCGTTTTACTTCCATTGAAAACCTATCAATACAATATTCCATTTTTTCAGGTGCATAAGCATAAAAATGGCCGAATCCACCGCCAAGATATGGCGCGCTGCCCATTTGCCAAAATAGCCAAGACATACATTCAGTACGTTTTTCGGCTGTTGGTAAAAAAGTATTAAATTTTTCAGCTAAGTGAAATAATATTGAGCCTGACTCAAATAATCGAATTGATTGTTCATTACTTTGATCTAACAAAGCTGGTATTTTTGAGTTTGGATTAACCTCAACAAACCCACTACCGAATTGATCACCTTTGCTAATGTCAATTAAGTAAGCATCGTATTCGGCTTCTTTTATACCTAATGCTAATAGTTCCTCAAGCATAATAGTGACTTTTACGCCATTTGGTGTCGCGAGGGAATATAACTGAAAAGGGTGCTTACCTTTTACTAAAACTTTTTCGTGTGTTGGCCCGGAAATAGGGCGATTTATACTTGCCCAGTTGCCACCATTTTCAGTATTCCATTGCCATACTTTTGGCGGGATATATGAATTGTCATCACTCATACCAGCTCCAATAATAAAATATTTTTTATACGTTATGGTTAAACAGATTGAAATGCCAGTATTTCTGACTATTTTCTTATCTTACCTGGCTATAAGTCAGGTAAAGATGTTCTGATTAAATATTGAACCAATCTAAATAGTGAATGAACTGATAAGTGCTTGCAGATGTAATTTTCATGTGTGACGGGTAATATAATATATCAATACGACTGCAATGTTTCTGCGATAGTATCAACAATACTAAAAGCATTACTGCTATGAAGCACACTGTCTGAACTCCAAATGTTAGCAACACCCATTTGGGTAAGACTTGTTATGGCGTCATCAACAAAAAATGCATGGGTGACTATGATGGAAATACTCGATGGTGCTTGAAGTTGTATTTGTTCTACCGCTTGTTCAAGGGTTTTTCCTGTACTGGCAATATCATCAACCAGGATCACGTCGCGATTGGTCAAGCTTAGGGCTTTATTGTTTTTATTATGACCACTATTTTTATCACCAGTGTCGCTATTAGTCGCTAAGCTTACCGTAACATTTTTATCATCCAAGCGCTTTTTGGTCGCGATGGCATAATGCCAATGGTGCGGTTTGGCTATGGCTTCAACCCATTGCTTAGACTCTTCATCTGGACCAACGAGGACAGGTTGACTAAAGTGCTGCTGTAAGAATTTCGACATGGCGTTACTCGCATGTAAAGCAATGGCTTGACTGCTAATAGCCTCACTTAAGTTATTAATACGATGCAAATGTGGGTCGATAGTGATAACGCGATCAAAATAGTCTCCGAGTAATTTACCAATAATCTTTTGGCTAACAGCTTCACCTTCGTGAAAAGCGATATCTTGTCGCATGTAGCATAAATAGGGTGCGACTAAGGTTATAAATTTAACGCCTTGGGCTCGTGCTGCTGCAGCTGTGATAATTAGTTCAATGAGCTTTTCATTAGGCTGGTTTAAAGTACGACATATTATCACTTGCTTTGGCAATGTTGCCGGTAATAAAACTTTTGTTTCACCATCTGGAAATCGATGCAATACAATCCTTTTGAATGGAATCGATAAACTTTTCGCTAGTTGTTGTGCGGGTGTTAAATAATCGTCAAAACCCAGTATTAAAGTCATAGCAACTCCTAAAGGAAAAATTAAATAAAGTAGTTATCGTTTGTCACTGGTGGATTTTTATCTATGACATAAGCATTATTTTCATTAGAAAATTGTGTGGAAAATTCATAATTACTTTTAAAACAGGCGTATATCGTAAAAAGAATGTCACCTTTTTTAACTTTATCGCCTACTTTTTTGATGAGATTAATACCGGCATTTTTATCGATAGGAGCGCCAGCAAGACTTGCGATATGAGCAATATTTAAGTTATCTATGGCATGGATATAGCCACTTTTTAATGCAGTTACCGAGTATTCTAACGCGGCTTTACGCTGTTGTTTTAGCTGGACTCCTTGTGCTGCAATAATGGCTTGCATTTTCTCAAAGGCCCGGCCAGACTCTAAAATATCTCTTGCAATATTATACCCTTGACCGCCTCTAACATCAGGATCAAACTCTAATATTCGTCCCGCTAAGCGTAAAGATTTTTCCCGTAAATCACTTGGGGCACATTTTTGGTTATTTAATACTTGTTGAACATCTCTGGCTTCTAATGCGGGACCAATACCATTACCTATGGGTTGAGAGCCATCACTCACCACAACTTCTATATATAAACCAAACTGATCACCAATATATTCAAATAATTTTCTTAAGGCTAATGCCGCCTGATTATGATGTATTTTAGCGGAAGGGCCGACCGGTATATCAATGAGCAAATGGGTTGATCCCGCGGCTATTTTTTTAGATAGAATGGACGCAACTAATTGCCCTGTTGAGTCCATAGATAATGGTCGCTCAACCGAAATTAAAATATCGTCAACCGGTGCCAACCTTGCCGTTCCTCCCCACGTCAACATGCCGCGATGCTGCTGTACAACCTTTTTCATTTGTTCAATGGAGAGTTCAACGTTAGCCAATACCTCCATGGTATCGGCAGTGCCGGCCGGTGAGGTAATAGCACGGCTGGAAGTTTTAGGCATAAGCATACCGTGGGCAGCAATGATTGGCATAACTATCATGGTGGTTCGATTCCCAGGAATACCGCCAATACAATGTTTATCTACAACAATAGCCTCACCCCAGTTTAAGCATTTACCCGTGTCTACCATAGCTTTTGTTAAAAAGAATACTTCTTCACGTTCTAAACCGTTATGGCTACAAGCGACTAAAAATGCTGCAATTTCCATTTTTGAATAACGGTTTTCTAAAATATCCTGGCATATAAGATGATATTCATTTTTATTGAGAGTTTCACCAGCAATTTTTCGGTGTACAGATTCAAGCGATATGGGTGGGGTGGCTGGTGCAATGCTTACGTTAACTCCCTGCCTTTTGGCCAGTTGTCCGAAGGCTTGGGTGCTTAAACCGAGTTCATTTGTATCGACAATAGCGCTGTCATCAACAATATTTAATACCGCAAGTACAGGGCGAACATTACCTTTTACAGAGATTTCTATTTTCATTAAGGCCTGAAAGCCTTCGGTACGGTATAAAGGACAATCCCGGTGTAAATAGGCTACGTTCTCTTTAAAGGTGTCAATGGCAACGGATTTGAGTTTTAACATCAGCTAATAAATCCTTTTTTACTCAATTATAATAGTTGGAAACAGTACTCGCCTATAGCAACGTTAGTCAGTATGCGATAATTACAAAATAACTCGCTTATGGTCTGAATGATAACGATTCATAGATATAATGTAGCTAACCGCCGCATACCTTCGAGCTATAAAAATATTGGTAAAATAGCAGTATGAGCACGGTATTTTAAATCAAGTAAATTGATTTTTAGGGAAGATATATAGCTCATACCTATCAGTTAATTTTAGGCTGTGACGGGGGTGGTGTTAAAACTAAAGCTAGTTTTTTTATGATCTACATCGAACTGCTAACACATCACATTTTGCACCGTGTAAAATAGCATTAGCGGTAGAGCCGAGTAATAATTGCAACCCATGCACACCGTGGCTCCCCGTTATAATTAAATCGACTTTTTTACTGTCTGCAAAAGCTAAAATTTCCTCGCTAATGCGTCCTATAGGTATATGCAAGCTTTGCGCTTTAATACCTAAGCTTTTAGCCAGGGGTTTTAGTTGCTCTTTCGCACGCTCTTCTAATAATCTTGTGGCACTAACACTATCTGTCGCGTCTAGGTTAGGAACAACACCGTATATGCCGCCATAATAAACCTCAGGTATCGGCTCTATTACATGAATAACGCTCAGTTTGGCCTTAGTAAGTTGTTGCAATTCTTTAACTTTATTTTCAATGTGACTTTTAGTGTTATTTAGTTCTGTGGCAAATAAAATGTGCTGATACATAGACTTCTCCATTTTTAGATAACAATATTTTGTTTGTAACTGGCTTGTACAACACTAACTTTGTGTAAGTGTTTTAGTTTTTGTGAGAGCACTTCCATTGCTTCTTCTTCACCATGAACAAGAACCACAGGGGGTTTATTTTCAAAACCTTGATACCACTCTAACAAACCTTGCTGGTCAGCATGAGCAGAAAAGCCACCAACAGTATGAATATGGGCATTAACTTGTATTTTCTCACCCCATAAATTAATATTTTTAGTACCATCGACAAGTGCTCGGCCTATGGTGCCTCTTGCTTGAAATCCAACAATTATTACATGGGCGTTTTCACGCCAAATGTTATGTTTAAAATGGTGCTTAATTCTACCTCCTGTACACATGCCACTACCTGCGATGATGATAGCACCAGAATTAATTTGGTTGATTTTCATTGAGTATTCAGTTTTTTCTGACATGTGCAGGTTAGGAAGATCAAATAGACCATCATGATTTTTGTTAATATCTAGCGCTTTTTGGTCGTAAACTTCGCTGTGTTTAGCGTAAACACGGGTCGCTTTTATCCCCATAGGACTATCAAGAAAAATTTGCCAATCACCCAGCTGCCACTGGTCAAAATGTTGTTTAAATTCATAAAGTAGCTCTTGTGTTCTACCAACAGTAAAAGCAGGAATCAATATATTGCCTTTATTACTTTTAGCTTGAGCAATAATCTCACCCATTTCTTGCCAAGTATCGTCCCAACTGCGATGCAGCCGATCGCCATAGGTACTTTCCATAATGACGAGGTCAGCATATTTAATTTTGCATGGATCACGCAAAATAGGGGCGTTTTTATGACCTAAATCACCACTAAATACCACTTTTTTGTTCACACCATTGTCATTAAGCGTTAATTCAATGATGGCTGAGCCAATAATATGCCCTGCATCTTTGAGGGTTAGTTTTACACCGGGGCAAATTTCCACTTCTTGATCATAATTAAGCCCTTTAAAATACTGTAATGTTCTTTCTGCTTCTTCAGTGGTATAAAGCGGTTCTATCAAGGGTAAGCCTTTACGTTCAAGTTTTTTGTTTTCCCAACGCGCTTCTTTTTCGTGAATATAGCCCGAATCAACCAGCATGATTTTGCATAAATCCACCGTAGCGTTATGAGTAAATATACTGCCATGAAAACCTTCTTTAATCAGCATGGGTAATCGACCCGTGTGATCAAGATGAGCATGACTGACAATCACCGCATCAAGTTCAGTAACATCAAAAGGAAAGTCGTCATTATTATGTCGCTCATGCTCGTGAGAGCCTTGTAACATGCCACACTCCAGCAATATATTTTTATCATTAACTTGTATCAAATAGCACGAACCTGTGACTTCTCTCGTCGCGCCAAAAAATTTAATATTCATCTAAAGCTCCAATAATTATTGTTGAGGATAATATTGATACTTGGTATGTCGGTATGGGACTAAGGTATAATTTGGTTGTAAAAAAGTCACCAAATCAATCAGTTCAGTTACCGTCATTTCGTCATTAAAAATTTTCATTTTAGATTGTCCATCAGCCGTTTTTGCCTGAGTTAAGGCTGGATTAGAAAATTTATGAGAAGGGTTAATAACTGAAGTAACTAATTCAGCATAAGTGACAATTTCAGTTTTATTGCCACCAAGGAAAATTGAAAGACTTTCGTTTTTCTCAATACTGGCATCCTCAACATTGTTAATTCTGTGGCAAGCTAAACATTGAAACTTTAAAAATACTTTTTCACCTGCTGCTACTGAGCCTTTAGGCAGGCTAAAGCCTCTAGGTGAATCTACACCTTTATTACAACTGAACAGGGTTAATGACACTGTGATGAATAAAGCGACTAGAGTGTATTTCATTATTATTCCTTAACAGATTTATTGCTTAGATAATCGTCTATTTCTTCTTTAACTAGTAGCCTTGTGGGAAATAGAAGAGTTATATTTAAACTATGCTATCTTAAAGTTTTTTCACATCGCTAGAGTAAAGTTTATCTTTCAGTCTAGTTAAACTTAACCGATAGCACTTATTTATCTGAGCAAATATTGATTAAGATCAAATTGCTGACTTAGTAATGACATTGAATTTGTCAGCTGATTTAGCCAAAGTGTTTGATGAGTACTACATATAACGATAACAAAAAGTTATTCGATTACTCTATTGATACAGATCAACTGTTTTTATTTATAATCTGCTTTAATTAAGTCAGTTAAACTAGCATGAGGTTTAAGATGACATCAAAGCAGCGATATCCCTTTTTATCCATTACCTTGCATTGGTTAATGCTCTTGCTATTAATTGCTGTCTATTCCTGCATAGAATTTAGAGAGTTATACCCAAAGGGAAGTGAACCTCGAGAAGCACTTAAAACATGGCACTTTATGCTTGGTCTAAGCGTTTTTTGTCTAGTATGGATTCGCTTGCTTTTAAGGGGTACAACTTATACTCCGGTGATAACACCCTCGCTACCCAATTGGCAAAAACACTCCGCCAAATTTATGCATAGTTGTTTATATCTATTTATGATTATTATGCCGTTAGCAGGTTGGCTAATATTAAGTGCAGAAGGAAATATAATACCTTTTTGGGGGCTTTCTCTACCTAGCTTAGTAGCCGAAAACGAAGCACTTGCAAAAACTATTGAAGAGCTACATGAAACTACTGGCATGGTGGGATATTACCTGATTGGCCTGCATGCTGTTGCAGCACTTTTTCATCATTATGTACAAAAGGACAATACCTTAATCAGGATGTTGCCTTGGCTTAGCTCGAAGTGAGCTAAGTATAAGGAAGTATTGGTATAAGTAGAGCGAGATAGCTGCATGTAACATTAAATTCAATCAAATCCTCGACACTATAGCGATAGCTAACAACCCTAGGCATCATGAGTTTATCAAGCAATTTATACTAACCGCGTGATGCTAGGTTTATCATCATACGATAAATGTAAATACCAGTAATATGGGTATTATTCATTATACAAACAGGGGGAAATACACTATTTTTCAGGTTTTTACAGATATAGCCTCTTGGCTTGTGGTTGATATACTCGGTTTATCTAGAGCAACAAAACTAGGTGATGCGTTGCACTTTTTTATAGAAGATACCACAAAAATTTTCTTTCTACTGTTGGTGATGATTTATGTCATTGCCTTATTAAGAGCGTCGATGAATCTCGAACGTGTACGTGATTATTTAGCGGGTAAACACAAAGGAGTCGGTTATTTATTAGCAGCTAGTTTTGGCGCCATAACTCCGTTTTGCTCTTGCTCAAGCATTCCGGTATTTTTGGGTTTTACCTCCGCTGGTATCCCTGTTGGCATAACGATGTCATTTCTAATTACCTCACCCTTAATAAATGAAGTGGCTGTGCTCTTGTTACTGAGTTTATTGGGCTGGAAATTCACTGTGCTTTACGTCGTTGTTGGAATGTCGATTGGTATTTTATCGGGTGTTTTTCTTGATGCCATCAAAGCTGAGCGATGGTTGCAATCGTTTGCAGCTAAAGCCTTAGTGCAAGGTAAAGAAGCTTCTTTAAGTGTTAAAGTCGCACACATAAGCGCCTTATCTTTAAAAGAACGCCATAATTTTGCAAAAGAGGAAATGTTAGAAATATTTGCTCGAGTATGGAAATGGGTCATTGTCGGTGTGGGTTTAGGCGCTTCTTTACACGGCTTTGTCCCAGACGGTTGGATCCAAGAACATTTAGGGGCTGGTCAATGGTGGTCGGTTCCTTCCGCCGTATTACTGGGTATACCATTATACTCTAATGCCACGGGTGTTATTCCTGTGATGGAAAGCTTAATTAAACAAGGGCTCCCAATCGGTACTACACTCGCTTTTTGTATGAGTACCGTTGCGGCAAGTTTCCCTGAATTTATTTTATTAAAGCAAGTGATGCAATGGCGATTATTAGCAGTACTTTTCTTGCTGTTACTGAGTGCATTTACATTAATTGGTTGGATTTTTAATTTTCTAACGCCGTTTATTTAAGGCCTTATTTGTAAAGGTTATATCATGAAAGAAATCAAAGTATTAGGTACGGGTTGTGCAAAATGTACAAAATCAGTTGAGGTGATTACAAAAATCGCAAATGAGCTCAATATTGAAGTCCATATAACCAAAGTCATCGATCCAGAAGTGATTATGGCTTATAGCGTAATGACCACACCAACGATAATTGTTGATGAAATAAACGTGCACAGTGGTTCTATACCGCATAGAGAAGCTATAATCAGGTGGCTAAAAGGTTAATTAACTGATATTTGTACTGTTTTTATAAGTTAACTAATGTGCTTGTTAACTAACATTAGTAGCTAAAATCACAATGATGTTGTGACTAAGCATTAAAATAGCAGGGCGGTTAATAGGGTATTTTAGTGTCGACCAAGTTAATAGTCCTGTATACAGAGGTTCATTATTGAAGCTAGCCGGAAAAATTAGTCAACTTTTCGGCGTTTACCGCTTTCAACACGCTTTTTATTTTCACTTTGCACATAAACAGTATCTGTTTACCATACTCGCGGCGTATGACTTAACCAGTGTGAAAATTCTTCTTTTACCTGTTACTTCTCGGGCTGCGACGGAAAAGTTAATATTTATTTAACTCCTGTGCTAACTCATGTATATGCTAATGGTAAAAGTTAAGGTGGTGCTTGCCAGACTATTTTTTCTCTGATTTAACTAAACCGCTGATCAGCTCCAAAGGTAGCGGGAAGATGATGGTAGAATTTTTTTCACCGGCAATTTCAGTTAAGGTTTGCAAATATCGCAACATAATCGCGTCAGGCTCTTGTGAAAGTTTATTTGCGGCTTGGGTCAGTTGGCTCGATGCCTCCATTTCACCAGTAGCATGAATCACTTTCGCTCTTCTAGTTCGCTCTGCTTCGGCTTGTTTGGCAATGGCACGGATCATACTTTCATTTAAATCGACGTGTTTAATTTCAACATTAGATACTTTTATGCCCCAACTGTCGGTTCTGACATCTAAGATAGCTTGAATATCGGCATTTAACATGTCGCGATTAGCCAACATTTCATCCAACTCATGTTGCCCCAATACTGAACGTAAAGTGGTTTGCGCAAGCTGAGAAGTTGCCTGTAAATAGTTTTCCACGTTAATGATGGCTTTTTGTGGGTCAATGACTCGAAAATAAATCACCGCATTCACTTTTACAGAAACATTATCGCGACTGATAACGTCTTGGCTGGGTACGTCCATGACTACAATACGTAAGTCGACTTTTACCATTTGTTGGATAAAGGGTATCACGATAATAAACCCCGGCCCTTTGACTTGATAAAACCGTCCGAGTAAAAATATCACCCCTCGCTCATATTCTCGTAAAATGCGAAAAGCACTGAAAAAAAGTGCAATGACTAAAAAGATCATCGAGCCAATGAATAATTCTGTACTACTAAATAGTTGTGTCATTACTTTGCTCCTCAGTGGTTGTGAAAATTGCAGTGGCAGGTGCTAAAACTAGCGTTAAGCCATTCACTTCGAGTACTTGTACCTGCTGATGTTTTTTTAATGCCTCTTTGCTGCTAGCAGCCCAGCGCTCCCCATTAAAGAGCACATACCCCAGCCCCGTAAAATCATCTTCTACCATCACCCAAGCATTAATTATCTCTTCTTGACCACTGACAATTTTATTTTTGCGCGCGCGGTAGATAAACCCTAACGCAAAGACAATAAATATCGCTGAAAATAAGGTGAAACTAGCAATAATTGGCAGTGATACTTTAAATTGCTCCAGTTTTGTGTCGAATAAAAAAATTGAGCCCAGGGCAAATGCGCCAACTCCACCAATACCAAAAACACCGAAGCTTGGTACTAATGACTCCATAGCTAATAGCACCACACCTAATAGCAGCAGGGCCGCACCAGCAAAGTTGAGTGGCAATAGTTGAAAAGCATATAAAGCGATCAGCAAGGATATACCGCCGATGATACCGGCGATACCACCGCCAGGGCTGTAAAATTCTAGGAGTAAGCCATAAATACCCAGTAACATCAGAATATAAGCAATATTAGGATCTGTAATCGTGGCAATAAATTGGCTGCGCCAGTCAGGTTTTTTACTGATAATAACGGCATTGCTTAACGCTAATTCAATGTTTTTATGCTTTACTTCTACTCGCTTGCCATTGAGTTTATCTAATAGAATTTTTGGTGTTTCTGCTATTAAGGTAATGACGTTATTTTCTAAAGCTTCTTTAGCCGTTAATGTTGCAGCCTCTGCTACGGCTTTTTCAGCCCATTGCTCATTGCGCGAACGTAATTGAGCCAGTGAGCGGATGTAGGCAATGGCATCATTTAATACTTTCTTTTCCATTGCCGATGGCGTGCTTTGTTTCGCTTTTTCGTCATCAGCAGGTGTCATTGGGGAGGCAATATTCACCGGTGTGGCAGCCCCCAGAGTAGTAGCCGGAGCCATGGCGGCAATATGGCAAGCATAAAGTATATAGGTACCTGCACTCGCTGCCCGCGCACCGGGAGGGTAAACTAAACAGGCAATTGGGATATCTGAATTTAGAATACTCTGATTAATATCACGTAAGCTAGCACTTAAACCACCCGGCGTATCAAGTGTAATTATAATCAAAGGGACATTATTACGACTATTAGCACTGTTTATCTCTCGTACTAAATAGTCACCGATTGCAGGCCCGATCGCTCCTTTGATAGTCAATAATGGTACTTGGGAAACGAGGGGGTGCAGGTTACTTTCTTGCTGAGATGGTGTTATTAATTGTTTGGGTAAAGTTACTTCAGCAGACATCACTATGTCTGCTGTGATCACAGCGCTACATAAAAGCCACAATACTCGTAACAGTTTACACATAACCATTCCCATTAATAAGTTAGTGTAAGTTTAGTTGAGGCTAGGCAATAACTCTAATTAGCACGCTTAAAGTTTGATTGAGATCAATAGCCAATATTAATTGTTCTTCGAAAAAAGATAAATTAAAGGGTGAATAAACGTTGAGATGTTACTAAACAAAACTATCAAACTGATATTTTAGTTAAACTCGATAAGGTATTAAAAATGGGCACATGGTGATTACACAGGCAATCGACGTGACCAAATAAGCAGTCTCAGAAATCAGTATTAACACAGGAATAACGATGACATGCTTAGATTATTTGAATCATTTATAATGTTAATCATCATTTATAAAAGCTTATGATTGAACTGTTAATGCCGAATATTGACAAAGTTAAAAATTTCGTAGCACAAAGTACTTCTATAACAGCTAACTATATCTACAGAGTAAACTCTTAGGTATCGATGCAGCAGTGTTACCTACACTGTATTTCACCTATATGGGTAATTACAAAATAGCATTGCTGACTTTTAATTTAGTACCTTATATGGCATTAAAGTTAATGACTTAATGCCATATATCGGCAGAATAATGCTTTGTGGTGGATAGTCAAGAACACTATGTTAGAGCTAACAAAACAGCAGTTTCATGGTACTAAAACAATAGGAATACCAACACGGTGGGCGAGTTGATTGGCAACACTTCCGAGCAAAATATCAACAATGCGAGACCGTCCATGTCTACCAACAAACAGTAAATTTGCATGGCTTGTTTTAACCTGTTCTAAAATGACTTCAACGGGAACACCCCAAACCAACTCAGTCGTAATATCCACAGTTGAATTATGATACTTATCAACCAGAGGCGTTAATACGCGCTTGGTGACATTAACCTCCTGTTTGGCTCGATCTAATAAGGGTGGGGCAACACCGTCAATTACTTGGGTCTGTAAATATGACCAATCCATGACAGTGATTAATTTTACTTTAGCGCCAATCTGTTCTGCTAAATTAATCGCACGTTCAGCTGCTCGCTCACCGAATTCACTACCATCAACGGCCACAAGGTATAAAGGTTTACTCATATGTATGTTTCCTTCATTAAGTACGCTATTTTTTATAATTTTCTACTAATAAACGGTTCTTCTATAGGGAACTAATTGATAATTTGATTGTAAAAAAGTCGTTAAATTAACGAGTTCAGATACGGTCATAACATCATTATAATTTTTCATTTTTGATACACCATCGTATTGAACAACGCTGAGTGCATAACCCTTAGCAAATTTATGTGAAGGGTTAATAACGGATGTCAGTAAATCCGCATAAGTTTTAACTTGGGTTGATTTACCACCCAGTTTGATATTATATTTGTCATTATTGATAGTACCTTCTGGTGCTTGTAAGCCAGCAACTTGATGACAAGCCAAACATTGGTATTTTAAGAAAACAAGTTTGCCGCTATCAACGTTTCCCTCAGGTAAACTAAAACCTCTGGGTGATTCAGGACCTAAATCACAACTGATTAAACTGACAATCATTAACGTGAATAAAATAAATAATAATAATAAGTGTTTCATAATTGCTCCAACTTTTCCTAAGTACATTTGATCATGTATTTAGGTTTACCATAAAAGAAATAACTATGATGAAGTCTAGTTCAGTAAATTACGCCTATCTAGTACCTATAGAGTAAAAGTTTAATGTAGATCAAACTTTTACTCTTTAACTTATCTCGGTTTTATTCATATTCAACTTTAATTTTCTTCGAAATACTAATCAACTTTTCTTTTTTTACCGCTTTCAGCACGTTTTTTGTTCTCACTTTGCACATATACGGTGTCAGTTGTAGCCATGCTTGCATGACCAAGATCTTCAGAAATATCTTTGAGAGGGCGCCCACGCTCAATTTCCATACTGGCTCCGGTATGTCTTAACCAATGCGCTGTCGCTTCTTTTAATTTTAGTGCTTTATTTGCACCTTCAGAAATACGCATATTTTCATGAGCTTGATCGAAAACATTTTGCACTAAACGTCGTAAATGTCGTGATGTCATACCGCCTTGACCACGTACTTTTTCAACCAGAATCGAATTTTCATTGCTTGATGGTAAGCCTAACAAACCACGAGACAAACGATAACGCTCTAAAAAAGGTAAAAAATCAACTGGCACCGTAATATCACGTAATTTACGGCTTTTACCAAAAACTTTAAGCCACCAGTTTTCATCATCATCTTGCCAAAAATGTCCCATTACTGGCGACCAATTAGGGCGTTCAGATAATTCTGAAATTCTCAGGAATAGTGTTTTTAAAGACGCTATAACAAATAAGTTTCGCTCAAACATAGGGTTTTCATCAGCCATTTCAACAGCTGTATCAAGTACATATTGCCATTGGCTAGCGGTTAAACGTTTTACTTCCTTAACTTGTGAGTCGATAATAAAGTGCCGGCAATCTTTTTTAGCTATTTGTGCGGGATTACCAATACAGAAATCCTCAGCCATCAAATAGTTATAGAACACGATAATGGCGGTAAACATTGATGAAAGTGTTTGTTGTGACGGACGATATTTTTTCTTATCAACAACATATTGAGATTTTAAACTTTTAGGTGCTTGAATTTTGTATGGAAACCAATGTTCATTAGCTGATGAATAACCATTAGATAATTTAAAACGCTCTTGATTTGATGTACCAATCCAAGTCACTGGTGGCTGCCAGCAAAAGTCAGCGTATTCTAGTAAGTCAGATTTACGCAATTGATCTATTGGTTTTTTCTTTTCGATAAAAGACCAAAGCAGAAAACGTTCAACGTCATTTCTAAATCTGTCATAAGTATGGGTAGATTTATTTCGACCAATATAGGTAAGGAATATTTTGCCCCAGTTAAACTGTTCAAGCCACCAAGTTTCGTTTGATGAAAATATCTTATCTAACTCTGGGTAATCTTCAAAATCAAAATCACATAAATCTAGATATGGAGGATATAAAGGTACAGGCTTATTTAACAACATTTAATTGAATACCAAGTAGATACGTATGATTACCGCTAGTCTAATGCATACAACCCACTATGTCCAATACTGAAGAGTATCGGACATAGTGGGGTATGTGAATGCTTTGCGTCGCTGTCTCGTAATCACTGGCAGAATGGAAATTTTAAAATTGGACTTTTAATCAGTAAATTAAGATAAAACCCTATATGTGTTTTATCTAATTTAAATCAACTCTATAAGATAACCGATCATCAATTAACACCTGATGTGTTTAAAATATAATATCAAGGCTATATCCATCGCCGTTTCTTAAAAAATATCAACATACCAGTAATTGAAATTGCCATAATTCCTAATACCCCTAAATAGCCATATTTCCAGCCTAGTTCTGGCATGTTAAATGGGCTTATACTTGAATCAAAGTTCATGCCGTACACACCAACTATAAAGGTTGGCGGTATAAATACCGTGGTAAATATGGTCAAAAACTTAATAACATCATTTAACTTCAAATTAACACTCGTTAAATAGAACTCCATGAGCCCTTGAGTCATTTCATGGTATGACTCAAGCGTGTCTTTAATTGACTCAACATGATCGTAACAATCCTTCATGTGCAGTATTGTGTTTTTAGATATGACCGAATTTTCTTCCTCTCGCAAGATATCGCCAATGAGATCTCGATGTGGCCATATGCGACGCCGAACTAGTAACACTTCTTTTCTCAGTGCATGTATCCGAGTTAGAATCGCCCTGTCCTTTGTATTTAGTAACTCATCTTCTATTGCTTGAATGGTTTCAGCATATGCTTCTAAGAGAGGAAAACCATAATCTATAGTAGTGTCTATCAGGCTGTACATCAGATAATCTGCAGGTAGTTTGCGGATTTTACCAACATTAGCCATTAATCTATCGATAACATTCTCGAACGGCATAAACGAACCGGAACAAAATGAGATAAGTGTATTTTTAGTGATAAATAGGCTTACTTGTTCTATTTTCGTCACGCCTTTATCACTTAAGGGTAAATTTAATATGATAAATATTTGGTCTTCATTAAGCTCAACTTTAGGCCGTTGACCATTGTTCAGTATGTCCTCAATATGTAACTCATGAATATTGAGTCCTTTAGCTAGAGTGATCATAGCCTCCGCAGAAGGATTTCCCTGAACATGTATCCAGGTAACATTAGTGTTTGCAATAAAATCTCGACAGGTTGCCAGCTCTAAAACGGTGTGATCTTCAATTTCTGATTTATTATAATCAATTAAACTAACGGTATAATTAACTACATCAGACTGAGAAATTGTACCGGGTTTAGTTCCGGGCTGGCTGTATTGTTTATTAAATAATTTCATTCACTTACTCTCATATTAGTGAAGCCTTACAATACCATGTTTTGTTATAAAAGCATCAAACAAGGCAATTGATAACATATGAATTTTACTATTTTCATATGTCTATTCAATCACTTGGTCTGAAACTTTCTTTATAAACCACACGTTTTATACTCTAATATAATTTAACATTATATCGGCTAAAGCATTGTAATTCGTTAGATATTCAAAATATTATAATCAAGATATCTATGGCAGACTTAATCAAAAATAAAGGGATCTTTTTTGGCTTTAGTGCGCATCCAATTAAGAGAAGATCTTACAGACTTTCGCGCTAGAAGATTTTGCTCAAGCTTGTGTTTACCTGGAAACGGTATCAAGCTCAGTCCAATCAACATGGTGATTAAACCTTGACCAGGTAAAACTAACATAGCAAGTCCACAAACAAACAATAATACCCCAAACAATACTTTTACTATGTTAACTATAAAGCTGACGCTACTATTATTTATTGAGATAAAGTGAGTCGTTTCATTCGCGTTATCACCAGTGCTTTTATTAGCACTTATCATTGTAGGACTGTTCTTTTCAAGTACACTGTTTTTACGGAGAAAATATCGTGTATCCAATTGGGTAATCATGTAACTTATCACTATGAAATACGCGATTGAAGCGATTGTTGTTAGTAATATAATTAAGAATAAAAAGTTACTGCCTAAAGTGTTCGTTAGATAGGTAGTAATGTAGTCGTAATATTCTTTAAGCACTTTTGTTGTCCATAATTTATTTAGCCGCTGATTTACAACTCATGAGTAAAGTTGGGTTTTATGCAAATATTTACAGCATTACTTGAATGGATCATTATCCATTGGGTAACCATCATAGTTATTTTCCATATTAGCTTATCTCTGCTGACATCGGTACATGTACTTTTGTTCAAAGAAAATGAGCGCACATCTCTCGCCTGGATTGGCCTTGTGGTATTTTCTCCTGTTGTTGGTAGCCTATTTTATTGGTTGTTTGGTATAAATCGCATTAAACGCTCAGCACAAAAAAAACACCCGAAAACACTTAAGCAAAAGCTCAAACAAGATGCACGTCACAAAGTAAGGCCTATTGAATTTCACCGGTTACCTAATAATTGGCATTCAGCTGTTATCGCCGGACATACTATTCATCCCATGAATTATCTTGCAAATAATTCCATTGCCCCCCTCATTAATGGCGATATGGCTTACCCAGAAATGATTCAATCTATTAATAGTGCTAAGCGATATATCGTTTTATCGAGTTATATATTTGATTACGATTCACTCGGACGCCAATTTGTTGAAGCTTTAGCACAAGCACATAACCGAGGAGTTATTGTTAACGTTTTACTCGATGGTATTGGTGTTGGCTATAGTTGGCATAAATCAGACCGCGCGTTAAAAAAACTAGGTGTTAAAACTGCCCGCTTCTTACCCGCTATTTCGCTGACTAGTATTCGTTTTATCAACCTGAGGAACCACAGAAAAATCCTCTGCGTAGATGGTGAAGTAGCTTATATTGGTGGTATGAACGTAAGCCAAAATAATATAATTAAATCATCAAAGCACCCTATTGATGATGTTCACTTTAAAGTGACTGGGCCCGTAATTGATCAGATCAGTCAGGTATTTATAGAAGATTGGTTTTTTGCTACCCACGAGTTAATTAAATTCCCCCAATATAATGTTAAGAAAAGCCAGAGCGCAGCTAAACATACAAGTAATAACACTGTAATTTCCCGCGTTATTCAAGACGGTCCAGATGAACATCATAATAGAATACGTTGGACCCTAATTAATGCCTTAGTAAGTGCACAAAAAAGCGTAAAAATCATGACGCCCTATTTCATCCCTGATCAAACATTAATGACGTCACTGCACGCTGCAGCATTGCGCGGCGTTTCAGTTGAAATTATTGTACCTGAATACAGCAACATTCTTTTTGTTGACTGGGTGATGGCCGCCAATTACTCTAGAATTATAGAGCACGGTATAAAGATATATAAAAATAACAGACCCTTTGATCACAGTAAAATTGTGCTAATTGATGACATTTGGTCATTTATCGGCTCTTCCAACTGGGATGCCAGAAGTCTTGAATTTAACTTCGAAATTAATCTGGAATGTTTTGATACCGAGCTAAATACAAAATTAACAGAATTATTTAACTCAAAAAAACAAAATGCTACACCCGTGACAGAAGGTGATATTAAAGGGGTAGCTACCTACAAAAAAATACGTAATAACTTTTTTCGATTATTTTCGCCCTATCTGTAATGCTATTAATTAATAATTTAGCTGCCATCTTATTAAAGGCCAAAACATTTCATGATTAAAAGCCGTTATAGCACCGTTGAATCACTAAAAATTATGGGCAGTGCCTCAGAACAGTTGCTAGGGCCAAACATAGCAGTATTGTTGTGGAATGTTTATAAATGCAAAAAAAAGGGATGGCAAGACGATTTTATAACATTGATAGCTGATAAAAATTTAATTCTTCTGCAAGAAGCTATTGTTAATTCCCCTTTCGACAGCCATTTTAAAAAATCATTACAACATCAGTGGATTATGGCACGTAGTTTTAAAAGTATAAAAACTAACATAGTAACTGGCGTTAAAACCGGCTGTACGGTGGCGGCAAAAAAACATTATTTTTCAGCATCAAAACACAGTGAGCCGATATCAAAAACAAAGAAAATGTTGCTAGCAACCTTATATCCATTAAATATTCAAGGACAGTCATTACTGGTGGTAAACTCACATCTTATCAACTTTGTTGCATTCGAAAAATTTAAAGCGCACTTAGATCAAGTATTTCAAACGCTTAAAAATCATCAAGGTCCGATAATATTGGCAGGTGATTTTAATACCTGGAATAAAAAAAGATTAAAATATTTTAATAGCCTAGCTGCTATATTTTTATTAGAAGAAGTGAAAATCGTTCGCCAGCCAAGACTAAAGCATCTATTTAAACATCTTGACCATATTTATTGCCGTGGGTTGGTGGTAATTGATGCGCACGTACATAGCGATATTCACTCTTCTGACCACTATCCCATAAGCTTATCGTTAAGTACGGATATTTAAAAATGAGTAATTTGATTACTGCTAAAACGTTAAACAGACAACCATTAAGACCTTAACGTTAAAGTGATTAACACAATGCCATGGTCTGTGCTTTCACCATCACGGTCAAAAATAGGATTAATTAAATGTCTATCGTAAGTATCATAAGCACTAACTTGATAAAGACTATCATGATAACTGGCATCGAATTCGCAAGACAATAATATATAATCTAGCACCGAACTGCCTGCTCCAAAGTAATGTGTAGGGGTACGCGTTACTTTTTCTGTCTGATTAAAGCCTATATTATCAGTTACTTGTAAACTTTCATTCGTTAGTGCTGCTTTAAATAAATCCCATGAGTCGCTTAAGCAATATTGAGCAAGATAAACATCACGATCAATAGCAGAAACAAAACGTAAGGTGTTTGTGAGTAAATGACTTAACACACCATCGCTTAACGTATTATTAAAATCACCCATTAATACCATAGGGTTATTAGTGGACTCTCGCCGCTCTATCATATCAACCATTAATAATGTCGCTTCACTCCCACGTTGTATAGATGACCCCCAACTACCAGCCACTTGAGCCTTTAGGCTGTCGATAATGGTTTTTTCAGCCGAGCGTTTTATGTTTCGCTCATCTAGTTCAATCATCGAGCGTTTTGATTTAAAGTGCACAACATAACAATCGCAATTGCCGATATGAGGTACTTCAACCGTCGCTCTTAATACTTTTCGGCTAAAAGAAAAATCTTCGGCTAAACCTATTGATTGGGCAAGTTCAGTATTGGGTGTTACCGCATTAACCTCAACAATAGGATAACGAGAGGCAATGGCTACAACAGGTCGTTTGTATATAAAATCATCAATTACATGGGGTTGGTCAACTACTGAAAAATAAGCATAACCTTGGGCTAGTACTAATGCTTTTAGTGACTCAGTACTAAACACCTCTTGAAAACCAATAATATCTGGCTGATGTTCGCGTAAATATTCAGCAACCCAAGTTTGTTTTTTATGCCATTGTTCAACGCTGTATATACGCTCAAATTCGTAATAAGCATTAGGGGGTTCAAGGTAATTGAACAAATTGAATGTAGCAATTTTAAGTTGCGTATTGGCTACTGATATTGACACAGGTTCAGATGGGAGTGCTTGAATTTTTTCTTTTTTATCTTGATGATCGATAATGTTAACTCTAATAAGTTTTGAGCAATAATTATACCTCATCGAATATGAAATTAAAAAGCGAGATAATAGATATTGTTCATGTGAAACAATGATAAAACAATGGTCTATTTATTGGCTTAATTTATAGGTGATAAAATAAACTGTTTAAACAATAATAAGTTTACGCAGGGTTAGCTATTTAAAGGCATCAATAGGTAAGGTTAAATAGTGTAAGCCATTATCTGCGGCTTTTGGAAAATGCCCTGCCCGAATATTAACTTGAACAGACGGTAAAATTAGCTTTGGCATAGCCAGTGTTTTATCTCGTTTGTTCCTAAAAGCAACATACTCTTGAACAGATACTTCACTATTAATATGAATATTTTGAGATTTTTGTTCAGCAACACTACTTTGCCAAACATACTCATCTCTACCGTCTGCTTTATAATCATGCCCCATGTAAATAATTGTATTTTCCGGTAGTGCGAATATCTTTTGAATTGAATTATATAAAGTCTCCGCGTCACCACCAGGGAAATCACAACGAGCAGTACCATAATCAGGCATGAATAAGGTGTCGCCAACAAAAGCGTTATTATCAATAATAAAACTTAAACAAGCTGGTGTGTGGCCAGGCGTGTGTAATATCTCAATATTAAAACGCCCTAATTTTAGCACATCACCTTCACTCAATAGTTGATCAAACTGTCGTCCGTCTGTTACAAATTCATCTTCAAAGTCAAAAATAGGTTTAAATATTTTTTGAACATCGATAATATGTTTACCAATCGCTATTTTGCTACCCAATGCGTTTTGTAAATAAGGTGCAGCCGTTAAATGGTCTGCATGAGCATGAGTTTCCAATATCCAAAGACACTGCCATTGCCTAGCGTTGATGTAAGTAATAATATCATCGGCTAATTTTGTCGATGTAGCACCAGATGCCATTTCAAATCCTAGAACAGAATCAATAATTACACACTCATTTGCAGCACTATCGGCGATTACATAGGTTGCTGTGTTAGTTACTTCATCAAAAAAACACTTTATCGCTAAATCAGTCATTTAAACCTCTGTTGAGTTGTATAGTTACCAATTAGCGTGCAAGCCAATAATGGGCATATTCAACTGGCGGTATTTATATATATTTTAGCGTTATGGTCGTACTTTATTTAAAATAATATCGAACTAATCTTTAGCTATTACTATAAAATACAGCAAGTTAATTAATTGTTATTTAATGGGCTCGAATTTGTTAGAAACCTAATTAAAAAATATCAGTAAATCAATTAATACATTAGCATACCATACATTAGGTTTTTCTAATATTAAGTGATTCATTATATATAATGCTAAATTAAACCAACAAGGAGGAGTAAATACCAAAGTGAATGGGTATAATTACTCGTATTTCATCATCGGTTACAGTGGCATTATGTTGCAAAAGGCACTTATATCTTGAACAAAAATCACGTAAAAATTATAGCAGCTACTGTATTCGCCCTCTTCGCTTTTGCCGCTAATTCAGTGTTGTGTAGATTAGCGTTAGGTGAAAATGCAATTGATGCTGCAAGCTTTACCTCTGTACGGCTGCTTTCGGGCATCATTATACTGTTAGCGTTATTAAGCTTGACTAACAAAGTAAATAAGCCAAAAACGAAGAGTAAATCTACTGGCAGTTGGTTAGCAGCAAGTATGCTATTTATTTATGCATTGGCTTTTTCATTTGGTTATATTTCACTAGATACTGGCACCGGTGCATTAATTTTATTTGGCGCTGTTCAAATAACCATGATTTTAACCAATGTTATTTCAGGCAATAAACTATATTTAACTGAATGGTTTGGCTTAACTATTGCTTTTAGTGGCTTTGTATATTTAATTATTCCTAGTTTGACCACACCATCACTCACCGGCTTTATAATGATGAGTATTTCAGGAATTGCTTGGGCACTTTATACCTTGCTAGGTAGAAAATCTAAAGACCCACTGGGCGACACAACTTATAACTTTGTACGTACCTGCCCTTTTGTTATTGCCTTAATAATATTTGGCTTTAATGGCGGGCATATAACATCAATGGGGTTTATTCTCGCTGTATTGTCTGGCGCAATTGCTTCTGGCATTGGATATTTTGTTTGGTATATCGCACTTGCCGGGCTGTCAGTTACTCAAGCTGCAGTTCTTCAATTATTTGTCCCTATCATTGCGGCTATCGGTGGCGTAGTTTTTACCAGTGAATTAATTACTCTTCGTCTGGTTGAATCATCAGCCCTAGTACTTGGCGGGATTTTAACGGTAATATTAGGGCGATACTATTTTGTGCAATTAGCGGCTAAAAAAGCTGTGTAGCTATTAATGAGCGCTACTTTTAAGGTCTTGCTAAGTGCAAGATAAATAACTGTAAAGGAAGGATATAGCGAAAAGTTAGTATTATTATAATTTTATTAGATACCAGAAGTTAAATCGATGTAAATACTCAACACCATAACTAAGGTATTGAGTTGTCTCAGCTCATACTTAGCTTTTTATTTCTTGCAAATGATTATATAAATGCATCAGATGTGCTTTTTCATATTCATCTTTTGTTAGCTCACCATATGCAAAGTGCGGAGCAAGAGTTCCCTGATAACGTTCAAACTCAATCAATGACTTTTTCAAGCGATTTAGCGCTATTATTGAATCGACACTTTTATTAAGTGTTGGGGCACTTGGAATTGGTTCATTTAACCCGTGTGTCATCTTTCCTTTAGATGAAAAAATTGAAATGCTAATTTACCAACTGTATTCTTAAAAAAAGTCGATTTATGTTCCGGAAATTGAGACATTGAAAACTCTATACTTTGTGCGCAATGTGTAAATATTTGATATGGGTTCCATTCTCCCAAATTTAGTAAGTTTTCATTAGATAATTCATCCAATTTTTTTAAAGCAAAGTCGACAGTAAGACTCTCTTTGCTGCTCTCTTCGATGAGCAAAAATGTCCCAGCACCTATCCCTATAATACCAGCCCCACTTGCCAGTGAAGCTTTTACAAACTGCCTACGTTTCATACCATTTCCTTAATAAGCTAAAGTCGCAATTAACGGTTAATTATAGTTGGCTAAAATGTTTAACGCAGTGTAAAAGGCCAACGGTATTTTCCGGTTGAATTTTTTGTTAGTTTTTCTTAACGCCTTTAAATACATTTAGAGCTACGTATGTAGTCACCAGCCGAAACTATATCATCCGGTAATCGAAATAATACTTCCATATACACCGAAGCGAACTACTTGCTATTGTCAGTGCTTTTTTATTTGCTCGCTTATATGCAAATTACGCTGAAGTTTCCATATTTTTATTGGGTACAACATTACTTTTTAACCTTAAAACAATTATGTAAACAATATTGAGTGGAGGCGCGATACATAATAAAACACCTATTAATGTAGCTATTTTTGGTGAGGTAGTTTTACGCTTACCTAAGTAATAACTTAAACCGCCAACGATAAACATAGAATATAAAACTAGTTCACCAAAAAGTGTTGCATTGATATTCATGTGCATAAATCCTTTTTGTATATTACGCCCTAAAAATAGGCTAATTAATGGTTAGGTATATTAGCGAAGCGATGGTCAATTATAATTTTTCTTGCTTAAGCAATTTTTTAGGCCTGTGGCAGACTTAAAAAATAACTAAAGAAACCACTACCTTTTTTATAACCCAAAGACTCATACAAAGCTTGAGCATTTACATTATCTTCTGCTGTTTCAAGTGCTATACCTTTAGCATTAGTGCTCAATGCAAAATTTTTGGCTGCTTGCATTAATTTTTTCCCTACGCCTAATCGTCTTGCTGACTCAGAAACATATAGATCATTTAAAACCCAGCTACGCTTGGCTGAAACAGAAGAAAAATTTGGATAAAGCTGGGTAAAACCTAAGTAAGCACCTGTATTATCTATTGCATAAAATATAACTGATTCATTATTATTGATTCTTTCGGATATAAACTCTTTTGCTAGTTCTAAATTACTATCTTGATCATAAAAAACACGATATGAATTAAACAATATACTAACTTCATTTATATTTTCAATTCTTGCTCGATTTACAACAATATTCATTTTTACTCCTGAATGCCTAACGCCGTTTTATACAGGGGAGGATCATTGTCCGTTTGATCACCTTGTTATAGTAAATTTAGATAACTGCTTTAACTGTTATCTAAAATACTTTTAATTTCAGCCCTTAAACGGATTAAAGAATCCAAGTGGTTACTTGTGGACTTTTTACACATTTCTTCAGCCTGCCTAGATTGAGAAAATTTAACAATATTTAATGCCATATCTATTTTTTCAATTAAAGCAAAAGCATCATCTGGTATTGGATTAATCCATTGTAATGAAGATGATAAATCCTCGGTTCCATTTTTAGATAATGACTTGATTAGTTCATCAGAATGCATAAGTTACCTTTACTTATAACGCCTCATTAAGAGGCAAAAAATTGTTGGTTAAGTTCCACTACCACTCAGAACTCTGTTTTAATATTTCTGTAATCAATTTCGCAACTTCCCATCGAGGAGTATTACTTGAATTAGTAAGTAATATCATTGCATTTTTACTATGTGGATAAGTAAGAACTAGCGATTTATATCCTCTAATACTACCTGGGTGCCTAGCGACATTACCATCTTTACTTTTATATACTTGCCAACCCAATGCCATGTATATTTCGCCCCAAGAAGTTTTTATTTGAGGCGCTAACATTTCTTTATATGTTCTCTCTTTTAAAAGAGAGCTGTCATTAGCAAGTGTTAATTTTAGCCACTGACTTAAATCATGCACATTTGAAACTAATCCTTCACTTGGGTTAAATGAGAGATCATAAGGTCGTTTATCAACTTCATCAATTAACTTTCCTTCGTGTGTTGGCCTTGCTTCAGCGAAATATGCATTAATACCATCGAAATAGTTACTTTTTTTCATGGAAGCAGGCTTTAATATATTGTCATATATGAACTTTTCATACTTCTTTCCTGAAACAGCACTTATAACTGCACCCAATATATTAAAATTTGTATCACTATATTCAAAACTCTTATTTTCAATATTATTCGATATGGAATTATTCACTAGGTCGAGATAAGAATAAACAGATCTTTTTTCTTCAAAATTTACTGGTTTAATAATGTCACTTACCCCTGAAGAATGAGTAAGTAGCTGCTTAATAGTAATATTACTATTTTTAAAGCTTGGTAAATATTGGCCGACTTTTTCATTAAGTCCTAGTTTTTCATCCTCAACTAGTTGCATTACTGCTTGTGCGGTAAATAGCTTAGAAATTGAAGCTATGCGAAATAAAGACTCATCAGTTGTTGGCTGTGTTTGCATTTCATCCAGAAAACCAAAACCTTTAATATAAGTGACTTCACCTGAGCTAATAATGGCTACAGCCATAGATGGAATATCATTTTTTATCCGTATTTGTTCTAGAGTAACAGTTAGCTCATCATGGGAGTTCTCTTTACTAGCAAGTACGTTAGAAGAAAGAGTTAAGAGCATTGTTATAATTAATTTATACACATTACTGCCTTACGGAATTTAACGCCCAAATAAGAGGCTGATTAATTTTCTTGTTATGTTTAATACTTATTAGGCATGAAAAATACAATTTTATTATTTGTTATTTTCATTTTTCCATTCATATCTTGATCGTGCCAAGACCCGTGTCCGAGTTGTAAAGATGCTATCTCTTCTGAGCTAACTGTCATGGTAGATTGAGCTGAACCAACTTGTTTTCGCATTGTTGCTTGAACTGCATCAACTGGAGCTATTAAAGGATATTCAAGTAATTCCACCTCTACTTCATCACCTATAGTCCTAATTTGCCAAAAATCATTTTCAGTAATCCAAAGTTGATATGTGTTTGGTTTTAGATTTTCAGGGGGCGTAAAAACTGTAGCAATGGAGAAAATTCCACCACCTGAAGATACTTCCATTTTAGGCCGGGTGTCATTATAAAGTTTAAAGTCTCTTACTGAGTTTTCAATAGAAACAACTCGCTCTTCTTGTTCAATCACTTCTGCTTTTTGGGCATTAGAGAATTCAGGGACTCTATCAGAAGAACCATTCACACCGGGAAAAATGATTTGTAAGCCAAAGTACAATATAGCTAAAAGAGCAATCGCAAATCCGCTACCAAATATAAGTCCATTTAAAAACCTTTTGAACACACCACTCTCCGAATTTAAACGTAACGCTCAAATAATGAGCTAAAAATAGTGGGCTAACATGGAGCGAAACTAACAACCCGCTGTGTTTAGTCCTGTTAATTTGCTTGTTATACGGCGTTTACATCACAAGTTCGAACAAGGGACTTGAACCCACCGTACGCCATTCGCTGAGCATTAAAACCTGAATCAGATATATCAACTAAATCCACCATCCTTGGATCTGCCGCGACTTTCTGGTTTACCAGATTGCGTGTTTCACGAGAATCAAATACTACCCATCCGAACACTATGGTTTCATTCTCGGATGCAGCTATGACATCGGTGAATGAGCGTGTACCTTCAAGTTTCATATCGTCACCAACATATTCGTAGTAGTCTATTGCACCATGTTCCTTCCATATTTTTGCAACCACTTCAGCAAGTTGCTTGTATTCGTTTAGGCGGTCACGTGCAATGGGAAAGATGAATCCATCAATGTAATTTGCCATAATATCCTCGATAGTATTAACTTAGTAGAATTTAGTTGGCTAAAATATTCGAGGAACGAAGCGCAGCCAACTGTTGCGTGTGATCTTCCCCCGTTTAAACGACTGGTTAGTTTTTCGTTGGCGCGACAGTTCTAGTTTCACCAACTTTCATTATCCACAATTCTTTGTCGGAAAATCCACTATCACGTCCCGCCTTCTTAAAGCGTATCGGAGGTTCAAACAATGGCTCATCAGATAAACTACTAATTGTACCCCAGTGAGAAGAAATCAATGTCTTTGCCCGAACATCTATACCTATGGAGACAGCTTCCTCAGGAGTGATATGAGACATCCACAATAACTCCCTTGGTTCATATGCTCCAATAGGTAAAATAGCAAAGTCAAAGGAGTCATATTTATCACCAATATAATTGAATATAGTTTTTGAGTAACCTGTATCGCCAATAAAAAGAATACGTTTTTGGAAGCTTTCAATAACCCAAGAAGCCCATAGCGTTTCATTATGATCTGAGGTGCTTCGTGCAGAATCATGAACATTAGGTTCCGCTGTAATGTCAATTCCTTCAACAGATACTGACTGCCCCCAATCTAATTCTGTCACCTTGCTATACCCTCGCTCGGTAAAAAAAGACTTGAGCCCTAAAGGAACAACCACATTAATCTCATTTTTGTTTTTTAATTCCCTAACCGTTTTATCATCTAAGTGGTCATAATGATTATGTGAAACAATCACTATATCAATAGAAGGTAATTTATTTATAGGTATGGGTAAATTTACAACTCTTCTTGGGCCTGCCCATGAAATAGGGCTGGCGCGTTTTGACAAAAAGGGATCTGTCAGAATTGTCACTCCGGAGGTTGTAATCAAAAAGCTTGCATGCCCCAACCAAGTAACACGATCGCTGGAAATTGAGTTTAAAAGTTGAAGAGACTCTAACTCAGTTAGTTCATGTCCATCAGGAACATCAGGAACAAACAACGAACCCCATGCTCTTCGCATATAGAAAAAGATCCCTTTAGGTGCGGCAGTTTCCACAAATGGGTGGTTCTGATATCCCTTATTCGTATGATGTTGTGGCTTATTATCCGATGATATTTTCTTCGAGTATTCTGACGAGTCTGATGAGCATACAACTAATATAGCTAATACTAGAGTTATACAGATAAAAAATTTTATGTTGCTCATCATTTATCCCTAAAACTAACGCTCGTTAATTGCTTGTTATGCAGAAAGAAACGCAATTTCTACTTTACACTTATTTCTAATAGTTCACTCATCATTTGCCTGCCAAAATCGACAAACTCACCTCCACCACTTGAAGTTAGCATAACTACTCCGACATTATATTCTGGAGAAAATAAATACTCACAGCCATAACCATCTAAATCGCCACCATGAAACAATACTGTTTCAGAAAACAGAGGGAACTCATTGCGTGCTTCAAACATTCCAAGGCCATAACTTAGTCCTAGGTATATTTCTCCACCCTGAGTAAATTCTGTGTCATATTTTATTTGAGTTGAAATAAGCGGTGAAGTCACTCCGTTTTTACTGAATAACGAATATGCCTTCAGTTGTAACACCATAAGGCGAGCTAGATCATCAATACTTGAGTAAACACCCCCATGTGGCGCTAATAATCCCATATCCCACGGTTGAGTCACAACTTGACGATCGTCTTTTCTGTAAGGTAAAGCCATTTGAGTGTGCTTTTGGCTTTCAGATAAATTTACCAAAGTATTTGAAAGGCTATATTTATCAGTAATATAATATTTAACTAATTCAGCATAACTTGTATTTGTCACCTTGCTCAACACATATCCAAGTACAGCATAATTTAAATTTGAATATTCCCATTTTTCATTAACGGTAAAGCTTAATTTAATGGTTTTTAGCGCACTCAATAGCATTTTCTCATCATAACCACCTAAAAATGCATCACCATCGATCCTAGTGACGTTTTTAGGATAATTAGGCAAACCAGAACGATGTGTCATTAGGTGTTCAATTGTTAATGATTTAAGTTTTTCCATAGAGTCTTTTGAGAAAACATCGGGTAAAAGATCAATGACACGATCGGTAAGCTTCAGTTTCCCCTCATTTATTAGCTCTAAAGATATAATACTAGTTAATACTTTCGACTGAGAACCAATTTGAAATAACGTCTTGGAATTTATTGCTTGCTTGGTTTTTCTGTCTCTTACACCTACCCCTGAAATAAATACCACTTTTCCTTGTTGAATTATGCCAACTGCCAATGCAGGAACATCTTCTTTAGCCATAAATTCTTTAATTTGTTGTTCAATTTTAAGCTTATCCACCAGAGTAACCTCAGCGAATACCGATGGAATAAGAAATAAAGACAGGAAAGCTATTTTTTTTATCATAATTTATCTCGTTTTAATAACATGCGACTATTGCCAAGTCATAATTTTCTGCATAACGCCCCAATAAGGGGCTGAGTAATAGTTGGCTAAAATGTTCGAGGAACGAAGCGCAGCCAAGTGTCCCGCTTGATTGACTTGTTATGTGCTAGATAGGCACCATACTGCGAATTCATTACCGCTAGGCTCAATAAAGTGAAAACGACTACCACCAGGAAATGAGAAAATTGAAGTAGATATTTTACCACCACACGATTCAACAGTTGATTGAGCTTGCTCTAAATCTTCCGTTAGCAATACAAGCAAAGCAGCACCCTTTGAAGCTAATGACGTTAAATCAGACTTGTAGAAGCCACCGTCCAAGCCCACATCAGTAAAAGAAGTATATTCGTCACCGTAATCGGTGAAAACCCAACCAAATGCATCTTCGAAGAATTTCTTTGTAGCTAAAATATCTTTAGCAGGTAACTCTACATAATTTAATTTTAAATTCTTCGGCATAACCTAAATCCTTTTGGCGCATAACGATTTGGGTAAGACGCGCGTTGCTTTTTCGCGTCGCTCTTGACCCGCTTGTTATGTTGCTACGCAAACCTGTTTTTAATAATCACTTCATCTAGCTCTAATTGGCCCGGTCGAGGCCACGGCTCCTTTGTTCCCTTGCCAATTGCAACAAACATTGCAATCACATGATCATCAGGAAGGTGAATAAGTTCTGCTACTTTTTCGAAATCAAAACCATCCATTGGGCATGAGTCATATCCCATCGATTTTGCGGTAAGCATTAATGTTTGTGCGGATATACCACAAGATCTCATTGCCTCATCTCTCTGAACCTGATCTTTGCCTCGATAGTAATCATCGATAGCTGGGAGCATAAATTCCTGAACCTCTTTTGGGGCATTAATCCAGTATCGATCAGGCTGCTTTTCCCATGACTTCAGGTCAGCACATAAAACAATGAATAACGACGCATCTGTCACCTGTGCTTGATCCCATGACACCTCCCTAATTTGTGTTCTTAACTCCTGGTCAGTTACCACAACATAGCGCCAATTTTGAATATTGAACGCAGTAGGAGAAAGCACTGCCAAAGACAGAAACTCATTTACTTCTTCTTCGGTCATACTGTGGCTTGCATCAAAATGTTTAACCGCTCGACGTGAACGTATTGCATCTGTTGTCTTCATGCTATTTCTCCGATTTATTTAAAAACATATCCCCTGCTATGGGGTAATTTATTGTTGGCTAAAATATTGAACGAAGAGAAACAGCCAACTGTAAATTTTCTCTTTTGAGCGCCTTGTTATATGCTAACACTCACTGAAACAGCAACAGTAATTCCAAGAAGCTGAGATAAAATTAATTTTAAACAATAAACTGCTAAAACTTTACGTTTGTAAAACCAAAAATATAAGCCAAAGAGCAAGTTGATAAATAACAACAGCAACGCTATTACACCATAGCTTAAAGCGCCAACAGAGCCTATAACAGAATCAAGTTCGGAGTATTTAGTTTGAGAAATAAATTCGATGAATGAATGTAATATAGGGATAGTAAAAGCTTCTAATGCAAAAAACAAAAATACAAAACCAATGATTATATATTGGACAATTTTATTTAGCACGATGCCTCCTTGGCTTATAACGCCTTACTAAGCGGCGCGAAATAGTTGGCTAAAATTGCGAGGAACGAGCGCTAGCTAACTGTTTCGCGTTCGTTTGAGTAACTTGTTATATGCAAATTACCTAAATAAACCAAGCACTTCTTCACCGTTAAAGCTAACACTTAGTTTATTACAGCTTTTAGATGCTATTTTGACGTTAACAAATGAATCTTCCGCGGCACTATACATTTTTGCATTCCAAGTGTTTTCTGTTGAACCTTGAGTAACGCTTTTTAAAGCCACTAGTCCGATCGATTCTGAATTGTTTTCATGTGAGTGAACCGATATTTCGGCTTTATTTAAATCTATAAAAAGTTTAGCTGGCTTAGCTGAGTGATTCCAAACGCCAGAAATATCACACTCATTACTTTTAGCCGCGGTTGAAAAAAGAGTAACTAAAAGAATAGAGCTTAAAACTATCAGCTTGTACATGAGTATCCTTTGTATGTAACGCCTCGTTAAGAGGCAAATAATTGTTGGTTAAAATAAGCGACGCAGGAGCAAAAAACAACTGTACTTTGTCCTTGTTTAACAGCTTGTTAGCTACTCTTACCTTTTATCCAACGCTTAACAGGAATGACCCACTCAGGTATTGGTCTATAAAAAGCACCATGCTCTTTACCTGTGGAAATAGAAATTTCTTCGAATGATTTAAGGTTAACACTTCTATCTTGGAGCTTTTTACATGTACTAGCACCGTCAGTTGTTTCGTAAACGGACAAAAAAGCACCATTAATTTTAATGTCAGAATATTTATTTGTAACAATACGTCCACATCCAGCTAAAAGAACTGTATTAACGGGAGTTTCTTCCAAATAATGAGAGGTTAAACTAGTAATAAAAGCTCCACGAGAAAAACCTATAATGGTTATATGATTAGCATCTACTCCACTCTTTATTAACTCTCTAACATTGTTAGCTAAAGCTACAGCATGCTTAAAGGGATCTGTACCTTCGGAACGGTGATATGCGATCAAATTATATTCGCTGTCAGACAATGATTCTTTTATCGCAGGAAACTCATAAACTCCCCACCTTTCATTTTTTGGAGTAGGATTCGTGCCTTCGACAATAAATCCATGCGAATAAAATACATATTTTTCATTCGCATTAATTTGATCAGGAAATTTATCGTAAATATCTCCGCCAAAAGATATTGACGAAAAAAGTATACTTATTAATACTGAAAATTTGATATTGACTCTCCTGAGTAGCTAACGCCCCAATAAGAGGCGGATAATAGTTTGTTAAAATAGTGAAGCGAAGCGAAACGGAGTAAACTGTTAGCCGTCCTGCTTGATTGCCTCGCTAGCTTCTACTCTGCTGTATAGTTAACTAATTCTTCTAGATACAAAAAATCATTTTGTATCTGGGTTAGCTTAATAAATGTTTTTAATCTAGGTGCATATAAATGGATATCTTCTGTATCAGCACTGTAACCATTGGAGTTCGTTATTTTACCTTTGTATTTAATGGTATAAGCCATAAAAGTTCCTGCTTGTACTGTTTCTTCTTTAAATGACAGAACCTCAGCATCTTGGATGGTTGAACCCTCTGTACCATCTTCACTTTTCCAGTTTTGCTCAAATGTCCATTTTTTGCCTACTTGCAAGGGCCAACTATACCGAGGTGTTTTGCTCTCTACGGGTTTAACAATATCTGCTAATGGAATGGTTTTATGTTGAGTTACCATTTTTAGAACGCCATTTTGGCTGATTATTTGTTTAGTATCTTTTCCTTCTGAACGTATTTCACCTGCCGTTGTTACGCCTTTATATTTCCAAATCCATTTCTCACCATCTTTATAGTCTGCCAGAGCTGGCTGTTGTGAGAAATCAGTTTCAGCTAACGCACCTGTGGTCAATAGAGTGCCCAAAATTACAAATGCAATTCCTTTTTTCATTTTTTATTCCTTAAGTTAATTGAATACTACAGTTTGATTTTAAAGCTAACGCCCTAATAACAGGCAAAAAATTGTTTGCTAAAATGTTAAGGAACGAAAACAGCAAACTGTTTTTTGTCCTTGTTTATTAGCTTGTTAGTTGCCAATTACTCTAAATTTTCGATTGCTAAAATTACATTGTCATCCTATTCTCTAACCCATACATTGGAACCTTTCTTGAAAAGAACGACTCTTTCCATTAAATCCCCAGAAAATGAACAACTTGTACTGGATTGGTAAATTTTATCTGCAACCCCTTTTAGCGATCGCTCTGTAATTAATCTAACACTTTTTTGAACTGGTATAGAAATGCGAAATTCAATTAATTCGCTTTCTTCGTTATCATTTAGCAAACCAGCCTCTGCTTCTGAGGCAAAGATACCTGTTACATAAGCAATTGCAACAACGTCAGCTTCAGCTACTTCCTTTTCAAAATCAAAAGGCGCTGGTCTGCATGCCAATGCAGGGAAACAAATGATGAAGAGTAAAAATGTTAGAATCGAACGCATAATCTTCCTTGGCAACTAACGCCCTGTTAAGGGGCAAATTGTAGTTGGCTAAAATGTGAAGCGAAGCGGAACCAGCCAACTGTTAAAAGTCCTGCTTGAATGTCTTATAGTTCGACCAAGCCACCTAATTTACTAAAGTAACTTACTATTAGATTAGGTGGAACATGCTTCTGTTGGTTACGAATATTGAACGGCAAACATCCAATGTTTCTAACAAGACGTTCGAACCAACAGAGCAACTCATTTCAAAACGCATACTCAGGGATTGCCTACCACGACTATCTATAAGACCTGCGAGAAATGAGATTTAAGCACATTCCACTTGTAACTTTACGCGCAGGAGCTGCAAAATGAAAGCATATAACATTGATAATTTCGCTGCCTTAATCGGCATTGATTGGGCAGATAAAAAACATGATATCTGTGAACACCCTAACCACACCGATAAATACCACTACTCCATTATTAAGTGTAAACCCGAAGCGCTACATGAATGGGCAATGAGCCTTAAAAAGCGTTACCCAAATCAACAAATCGCTGTGGCCTGTGAACTTAAAAAAGGACCTATTATTTATGCACTAGCCAAATATAATCATATTACCTTATTCACCATTAATCCCTCTACAGTCGCTAAATATCGTAAGGCTTTTACCCCAAGTGGTGCGAAAGACGACCCTACTGATGCCTTGATACAAGTAGAAATCCTCACCCTACACATGGCTAAACTCACCGCTATTGAACCCGAAACACCCGCGATGCGCTCACTCACACAGTTGGTTGAATATCGACGGAACTTGGTGCAAGACAGCGTAGATTTATCCAATAAAATAACAGCTACACTAAAGAATTACTACCCACAAGCACTTGAATGGTTTAAAGAAAAAGACACCTTTATCTTCTGTGACTTCATCAGTAAATGGTCATCTCTTGCCAAAGTTAAAAGAGTAAAAAAACAAACGCTATTAGATTTTTTTAACAGTCATAACTCACATTACGCCCATGTGAATGACGCGCGTATTTTAAGTATCAAAAGTGCGATGCCATTAACCGAAGACGTCGGCGTAATAGAGCCAAACAAGCTATTAGTGGAAGTGCTTATCGCACAATTCAGAGTCTTGCTAAAGGGAATTGAGTCGTTAGATATAGCGATAAAAGATGCCTATAAAGTGCAAGATGATAAAGTTATTTTTGATAGTTTCCCTGGTGCAGGTCCACAACTTGCGCCACGATTATTAGTGGCATTGGGCAGTAATAGAGATCGTTATGATGATGCGTCTGAGCTACAGAAATATGCGGGTATTGCGCCTGTAATTGAACGTAGCGGTAAGAAAATGTGGACACATTGGCGGTACAGTTGTCCTACTTTTTTAAGGCAAACGTTTGTTGAATGGGCTGGTTTTTCGATACGCTATTCATTCTGGGCAAAGGCTTATTATGAGCAACAAAAAAGTAAAGGTAAACCACATAACAGCATAATAAGATCGCTTGCTTTCAAGTGGATAAGAATAATATTTAGGTGCTGGAAAACAAGTACGCCCTACGATGAATCAAAATACTTGGAAGCATTAAAACGAAGAGGCTCACCACTGTTAAAATTTGCAATAAATAGCTAAATTTTACTAGTTGTCCACCTCAGGGCGTGTTGTTATATGCAATTAATCACTGCCGCCTCCACCATCACTACCACCGGAACCTGCAGAGTCATAAGTGCCTAAACTTGAAGCACCACCACCAAGCTCTTTATTTCGCTTGTAACTGACATCATGACTTTTATTAACACGCCAAGTAACAATCGCTCCAATTATAGGAATTAGCCATACAAATATTATTTGTGAAACTTTTTGGAACGATTCTAAATCATCTCGTTTGAATAAAAATATTGAAACAGAAATATTTATAATTAACAACGTAGCAAATATTGCGTACCAGAATTTAAGCTCCATCTTATATCCTTTGCATATAACGCCCTGTTAACAGGCAAAAAATAGTTGGTTAAAATTAGCGACGAAGGAGCAAAAACCAACTGTTTTTTGTCCTTGTTTAACAGCTTGTTAGCTATTTATTGACCACCAAACTTTCTCTAGCTATGGGGTCTCCATGCAGGATAATCGTTTCTATACGGTTCCACGATTCTATAGAGTCTAAAGGATTAGTTTTAAGCAGCAGAAGGTTAGCAACTTTACCAACTTCTACAGTGCCATAATCTTTATCAATTCTGAATTGTTTAGCATTATTAATGGTTGCCGCCGCCAGTACTTCTTCCAGCGATAGCCCTGCGGTAACCATAGCTTTCATTTCTTGGTAGGTTGTCAGTCCAGGTTGATTGGCAAAACTAGGGCTTCCAGGGAAGTCCGAAGCCAATAAAATAGGATGGTTAGAACTTCTTAGATATTGAATGACTTTTTTACCTTTTCCTATTCGCCCATATAAAAATGCATCTGAGATTGATTGATCAGGCATTCCATCAAAGCCAATTCGAAGCTCTTCTTTGAACCATTGCGCTTCAGTGGTTTTATACCAATCAATAAGTGACTTGGGTGTAATAGATGAAAATTCAGGAGAATTAGCAATAGTAGGGAGCAATACTTCACCTAAGCCAGCAATCACTCTTTGTGTTGGCATATAACCTACTTCGTCATTGATCATTTTATCCAGAGTGTTAGATATTTCTTTAGGTATATTTTGTTCGCGATTATATTGCCCCCAATTCCACATACCATGAGCGATAACATCAACACCTGCGGCAAGTGCTAATTGCTGCATATCTAATGCATTAGCATGAGCGACTATAAGCAAATTAGACTTTTCAGCAGATAATTTAATTCGTTTTAGAGTGTTAGTTGAAAGTGTTGCCCATTGGTTAGCATTACCATAACCGTCTTCAAAATAAAGCTTTATACACGAAGCACCTGAATGGGCAATTTTACCAATTAACCTTTCTACTGAATTTTCTGCGGTTGCTTCTGCACTTTCATCAATTAAATAAGTAAACATTGATCTTGATAGGTCGTCTGTTTTCTCTACATATGGAAAGGTATTTTTTGATGTTAATACTTCACAGCGAAAATAATCAGGACGATGAGGCGCCGAAGTAAAATAATTGAAACTAACTCCCGGATTCGGATCAAGTATTTGAGTTACCCCATAAAATAAAAAGCTTCTTGGTTGTTGTTCAAAATAAGCTTGTGCGAGTTTCGGATTTTTAATCGCCACTGGCTCAACACCAAACCCCATACCTGGGATTGACGATACGTGTGCATGGCTATCCATAAGACCTGGCGTTAAAAATTTACCTAAACCATTTATTTTAAGATCGTAGGATGTAATCTTTTTGTTAGTTATTTCGGTAATTCGACCATCACTTATTAATACATTCATCTGAATTTTTGGAGCTTGCAAGTGAGATGAAACGATAGTGACATTTTCTATTAGAACTTTGTTTTCCGCTAATGAAGCAAAAGAAAACAAAGAAATTGAGAGTAATAATACTTTAATCATGATACTTCCATGTGAGATTAATTAAATAGCTAACGCCCAATTAAGCGGCGCGAAATAGCTGGCTAAAATTGCGAGGAACGAAGCTAGCCAACTGTTTAGCGTCCGTCTTGAATTGCTTGTTATGTGTACGGATACCAAGCTTTCGATATTTGCTTCTTAAGCTTTTACCAAGTGACTTAAATCTTTATGAACATTTTCATCAGCCGCCAATGGAGCGTTTGATAAACAAACGTAAATATCCCCGCGTTCAGAATTTAGCTTCCAAGTAGAAAACTGATCCATATCTGTAACGGCGTGACGTTTAATGAGAGTTAACATTTGCGAGAACTCTTTTTCGCTTAACTTTTGATTAGTTTCCATAACCTTCCAGTGTGCTATTCACAGGTACACATAACGCCTAATTAACAGGCAAAAAATAGTTGGTTAAAATAAGCGACGAAGGAGCAAAAACCAACTGTTTTTTGTCCTTGTTTAATTTCTTGTTATGTAGCTAGTCTACAATAGTGATTTTTTCTTCTTTCAATCTTTCTACAACATCATCAATTTTCTCCAGAAAAACAGGAAAATAAATACTGTTAAGAAAACTACCACCGAATAACACTATACTTTCAAACCCACGGTCGTCTTGGTGATAAGCTTTACTGATTTGAGTGAAAGTTAAAACTTTTTTAAATCCAAAGTAGTTTCGTCCTGACACTTCTTTATCAGTTATTGTAATAGCTGAAATTTTAGAGAAAAGTGCAATGAATAAAGCGCCAAAAAGTCAAGCAGTAATAATTACTCCGACAATTATTGGAATATGGAACATTTCGATATGTTTAAATGCTTCTTCAAAGTTATAATCGCTTTTAACATATTCCAAGCCAGTTAAAGCTATAAATAAGCCACCAAGAATAGCAACAAGCTTAATAAATAGGTCTTTGAATAGTGACTTCCAATCTACCAGATAACGCATAATTCCCTTTAGCTACATAACGCCCTAATAACAGGCTAAAAATAGTGGGCTAAAATGGAGCGAAGCGAACAGCCCGCTGTTTTTAGTCCTTGTTGATTTGCTTGTTAGCTTTCTTTTATGAACTCAACAATAAATGTAACACCAGAAGGTATTAACTGAAAACTAGAAGAAATAATTTTGTAATCAATATATTCATTATGAAGCGCTATAAATTTTTTAGCTTCAACATCTAAATCCTTTTTAGCATATTCAGGCCCAGCGAAACCGCCGGTATATATTTTTAATGTATATTGATTTGGGGCCTGATTAGTTTGAACAGGAGTAAAAGAGTTGCCATAACTCGATGATGTGCAACCTGATGTCACTGTTGATAAAACAGCGATGCAAATTAATGCAGGAATATTCATTCGTGATTTCATAACCTATCCTTGATTGATATTCTATAGAAAGCTAACGCCTTACTAAGCGGCGAAAAATAGTTGGCTAAAATTGCGAGGAACGAGCGCTAGCCAACTGTTTAGCGTCCGTTTGAGTAACTTGTTATACGTTTATTACACTACAACATGTGCTTCTCTTGCACCTGCACCCAACGCTATTTCACGAAGTACTCGGTCTTCGACTTCCGATAAACCACCTTCAAGGAATTCATGAGGCTGAATGATAATTTTAGGTGCACGTTTAAAAAAGCCGATAGCACCGAATTCTTTAACTGCATTTTTGAGACAACTTTCTGCCACAAAAAACTTACCAATGAGTAGCCTTGTTGTTGTAAAAGGCTCTTTAGAGTGAAATGTCATGCTACGACCATCGGAAGTTAGCACCATTTTGTTTGAATATACATCGACTTTGATTTCCATATCACCTCAATCTTAAAAACGTATAACGCCCCACTAAGGGGCAAATAATAGTTGGCTAAAATGTGCGACGCAGGAGCAACAGCCAACTGTATTTTGTCCTTTTTTAACAGCTTGTTAAGTACCGTCTGCCACCGACATAACAACTTTACCATTTAGTAATACTGCTAACAAAACTGACGGTTCCCCTTTAAAAGGGTTGCCAATAACCTCAATTTGATAAAACCACTTATCACGGTACTTATAATGAGGGAAACGATTTAGTGAGATGTTGCCTAATGCGAATTCCTCTCTTTGAATTTTTTGGGTATACAAAGTCGTAGCTAAGTTAATAGCTTCTTTGATTGAAATAGGCACTACTTCTTTAGATGGATCAAATTTTGGCGTAGCTTCTAAATCAGTTAACTCTAATGCTAATTTTTGGACATAGGTAACACCGTCTGCAGTAGTGTGAGAACGTGATTCAATTTCAACTTCTTCACTCGAAGCATTAAAACTTAAAGTAAGTAATACAAATAGTGCATATATGCTTAATATTTTCATAAGGTACTTAACGCCCTAATAATGGGCAGAAAATTGTTGGCTAAAATGTTGAGGAACGAAAACAGCCAACTGTTTTTTGTCCTTATTAATTAGCTTGTTATGTTTTTGTGTGGTCAGTGACAGGTAGCTCTGACAGCAATTTTAAAAGTTGCTCTTTATCTAAAATGATCTCACAAAGCTTTCTATCTTTTTCATTAGCACCAAGCGTCATAATATCTAAATGCAAATATTCACAATTAGGATATTTGTCTGATGCTTTAGGAAACTTAACCCAGCGTTCTGATACCTCACAGCGTAATTCTCCATTACGTAAATCAACTCGTTTTTTACGCTCATATTTATTGGGGAAATTTACAATTTTATCATCCATTTTAAAACACCTAAGTTAGACAAATACTTTGAAAACATAACGCCCCAATAAGGGGCTAAAAATTGTTTGCTAAAATGTTGAGGAACGAAACAGTAAACTGTTTTTAGTCCCGCTTGATTGGCTTGTTATGTTTACTTATACTCTGTTTTATATAGATTTTCAGCTTGTATTTCCATTTCCATCGTAAGCTCAACAGAAACCCATGCACTTTTATACTGCCATGCATATGAGCCGATATCAGATGAATAAAGTAAAACTATATTTGAATTAGGAAACCAACCTGCCGACCATTTTTGATAATCAGACGCTTGAGTGTCAATGGTATAGATATTACTAGATTTAGTATCTGAGATATCAAAAAAGACTAACCCGTCAGTAACTCTGGGTTGCAACAAAAAAGCACCTTCGTACGAAGTAGATGCAGGGATTTGACCATCACACCCACTAATAATTAATACAATAATGATTAGAAATTTCCGCATACTATCCTTGTAAACATAACGCCACGTTAAGCGGCAAATAATAGCTGGCTAAAATGTGTGAGGCACGAACAACAGCCAGCTGTTATTTGTCCGTTTGAATGTCTTGTTATGTGCTAAAACTGATAACCAACTTGAAAGAAACCACCATAACTATTTTCAAAGTCAGCGTTGGTAGCATGAATTGACACACCGAAAGTTGTACCTGATTTATTTATGCCATTCATAAAGTATGTATAACTTACACCTGCGCCATAAATATTACTTTCATGGGTATAATACTCTGTGCCATCAGTAGTAGATGTGTAGCTAGCGTATTTTTCTTTACCAACTAAGGTTGCGTATATACCAATACCATGTTTATTAGAGTTAGCGCCAAATAAATCAGTTTTAATCCAACCTGCACCAAAACCACAAGAGGCTCCAGTTATAGAGCTATATTCAGTACAACCAGCAGAGATATATTTTAAGTCATTTTCTGAAACAAATGATAAATTTGCACCTATTCCACTATACATTGCCCCCATACCTAAACCGACAGAATAATTTTTATCTTGATCGTTTTCTTCAGCAAAACAGTTAAGAGATAAGAGAGGTAGGAGTAAAGCTAATTTTTTCAAGGTATATCCTTATAGTATTGATAATAATTACAAATGCCAAAAGTAGCATTAGCACATAACGCCTCAATAAGAGGAAATTTATAGCTGGCTAAAATGTTGAACGCAGTGATCTTACACCACTTTCGTAGACACATTTCAAAGTCCTAATTTCTCATATTTTTCAGGCGTTGTATAACCTAAACTTGAATGTAA
>NZ_JACGWA010000015.1 GCF_014077505.1 Colwellia sp. BRX10-3
GAACGTTAGTTGATACTCGAAGTAATTAACTAACCGAAACAAAATCTCATTCGCTTTGCTTCGTTGCTGCAGGCCTTGCCTGAAGCGAGATGCGCATTCTACGCACCTGAGTTTTAATGTCAACGCTTTATTTCGTTTTTTTAAACTTTCTTTTCAGAAGATTCAAAACCCTACTTTAAAACCTTACGTTAACTAATTTGGCCTGAACCGCGTTAGATAACTTATTAAAACAGCTCGTTGGGGTTACCCCTTGGAACTGGAGCGCATTTTAGAGATTTTTGACCTCACGTCAACACCTAAAATGCATTTAATTACGAAAATGTGTTTGTTTGCTTTTTATTTAAACAATATGTGTAAATAGGCACCATACCAGCAATAAAAAGTATAAGTCGTGTTATATAATGATATTTTTACTAAGCATTTTACTTAAGTAAAATGTTTAAAACGTGACTTCTAACTGCTCTTATTTATCGAAATATACTTTTACTTTATGCAAACGCTTTACTTGCTTCTAGCATTTCACTACGGCGAGCCTATTTTAATGCGTAGTGCATAATCCTAAATGAAATACTTATATACTACTTAAGCTATACTCAGCAAAGTTAAATTTAGCCACAAAAAAAGCCGCTAGATAACTAGCGGCTTTACTTGGCAATACATATATTGCTTGCAGATGGCGGTGAGGGAGGGATTCGAACCCTCGAAGGCTTGCGCCTTACACACTTTCCAGGCGTGCTCCTTCGGCCACTCGGACACCTCACCATTTAAAACTTGAATTGTTAACGTGCTTTCTACACGATTTGGTTTTTAGCCGATGAGCACGCGGGGCGTGTCAATTTAACCTTGGCGGCCACTCGGACACCTCACCATTTAAAACTTGAATTGTTAACGTGCTTTCTACACGATTTGGTTTTCAGCCGATGAGCACGCGGGGCGTGTCAATTCAACCTTGGCGGCCACTCGGACCTCACCATTTAATCACTATGTACTGAGTTCCTGTACTGCGCTGCGCTATGTTAGGAAAATAAGCTTCGTAACGCAACTTAATTCAGACAAAGTTAAAACAGTTGCTTATTTAACAGGCAACGATTAATAATTTTACTTATTTCTATTCATCTCGGCATTAAAATTTAACATACGATCTAAGGATTTAAGTGCACCTGTGCGTAACTTCATATCGACAAAGACTTCTCTACCCTCAGGGTTTAAAAGTGCTTGTTCAATTTCCTTTAAGCCATTCATTGCCATCCAAGGACAATGTGCGCAACTACGACATGTAGCGCCTTCGCCTGCAGTTGGTGCTTCAAAAAACTCTTTATCTGGGCATAATTGCTGCATTTTATAAAAAATACCGCGATCGGTAGCAACAATGAATTTTTTATTCGGTAGCGCTTGAGCCGCTTTAATTAGTTGGCTTGTTGATCCTACCGAATCGGCAAGGTCAATTATTTCTGCTGGTGATTCAGGATGGACAAGAATAGCGGCGTCTGGATGAAGCGCCTTCATATCAATTAGCGCTTTTGTTTTAAACTCATCATGTACAATACAAGCACCTTGCCACATTAGCATGTCAGCACCGGTTTGTTTTTCAATGTACGCACCTAGATGACGATCCGGACCCCAGATTATTTTCTCACCCAGATCATCAAGATGTTCAACAATCTCTAAAGCACATGATGAAGTGACGATCCAATCAGCACGAGCTTTTACCGCGGTAGATGTATTCGCATATACGACAACTGTTCTGTCAGGGTGAAGATCACAAAAAGCATTAAATTCTTCAATTGGGCAACCCAAATCTAAAGAACATGTAGCTTCCAATGTAGGCATTACCACTGTTTTTTCTGGTGTGAGTACTTTGGCAGTCTCCCCCATGAAACGAACACCGGCTACTATTAAGGTGTCTGCAGGATGATTATTACCAAATCTTGCCATTTCTAGTGAGTCTGCAACACAACCGCCTGTCTCTTCAGCTAATGCCTGGATTTCAGGATCGGTATAATAATGCGCTACAAGCACAGCGTTTTTTTCTTTCAATAATATTTTGATGCGTGCTTTATATTCTTCACGCTCTACATCACTTAATGGAGTAGCCTTTTGCGGAAATTGAAAGTCAAAATCAACGGCTAAATTTGCTTGGGTCATATATATTCTCAATGAGTACCTTAAAAATCGCGAGAATTATAAGGTATAGAAGAATAAAAGTGTACTAAGAATATACCCTAGTTAAGATCAGATTAGGATAAGCAATAATGATAAAGAAACAAATGGAGGAGTTATTTAACAATCTAACAGGAATAATGCATTTCAAAGAATTAAGAAAGTTTAAAGATTAAAAGTGGTCGGTCGTGAAGGATTTGAACCTTCGACAAATTGGTTAAAAGCCAACTGCTCTACCAACTGAGCTAACGACCGATAAACTACTTTTAATTTTTTAAGACGAAATTGCGAGATGCTAATTTCAAATTCACTTACTCTTAATTTTTAAAACTAAGAAAAGTGGTCGGTCGTGAAGGATTTGAACCTTCGACAAATTGGTTAAAAGCCAACTGCTCTACCAACTGAGCTAACGACCGATATATACTTCAAAAACAAATGCCAAACACTTTTTTTGGTAAAAAGTGGTCGGTCGTGAAGGATTTGAACCTTCGACAAATTGGTTAAAAGCCAACTGCTCTACCAACTGAGCTAACGACCGGCATTTGTTTTGCGTTGTCCTACTCGGTCAACGCGGGGCATATAATACTCATAATTTTTTTAAGTGCAACAACAATCTTCCGCTTTTTTGAACTTTATCGCTTGTTCGAACAAAAAGTCAGCAAAGCGTGCAAGTTATCAGCAATAATTATGATTTTAAATTATTTAATCTAGGTTGCGCTAATTTAGCCGCACTTGAATTAGGATATTCAGCTATCAGTTTTTTATATACCGCAATAGCTTTAGCCTGGTTATTTTCTTTTTGCTCAACCATTGCAAGCTTTAACATTGCGTCACTGCGTTTGCTAGAGTCAGGGTGATTATTGACCACTATATCAAATTCTTGACGTGCTTTAGTTAACTCACCTTTGTTAAACAATAACTGACCTAACCAATAATGGGCATTCGCTGCATAACTCGAATTAGGGTATCTTTGATTGAACGCTTCAAACTCAGGAATAGCTTGTTCATAACGCTTATCTTTTAGCACCATATTCACAGCACGATCATAGGCTTCATTTTCAGTTAAATTATTACTGTAATTAACCTTACCTGCGTTATCTGTAGGTGCAATAATTGCCGCGGGTATTTGATTGGCTGGTTTTAACGCTTCTGATACTCGACGGTCAAGCTCTTGATACAACTCACGTTGACGGTCAAGTACTTGGCTCAGTTGATAAGTGTGTAGTTCAGTGATGCCACGGAGTTCATTAACTTCATTTTGTAACTCGTCAAGTTGTCGCTGCACGTTAACTTGTGCACGATTACGAGCATCAAGTTTACCTTCGAGGCTAACGAGCTGTTCACTTAAACTTGATTTGGCAGCGTTTGAAGGCATGCCAGCGGTTACTTCAATAACAGGAGCAGGTTCAGCTGCTACTGCCAAATTGGCAGCAACAGCAAACGACATCCCGAATAGAATACTATTGGGTTTCATTAAATTACCTGATTAGTAGACCAAGACTGCACGACGGTTTTTAGCAAACGCGCCTTCGCTACGATCTTTAATCATTGGCTTTTCTTCACCGTAGCTTACTGTACTAAGTTGTGAAGCTGAAACACCCATGTTCTCTAAAAATGTTTCGATAGATTTTGCACGACGTTCGCCTAGTGCAATGTTGTATTCAGGTGTACCACGTTCATCGGCATGACCTTCAATTAACACGTTTACATTTGAGTTTTCGTTAAGAAACTTCGCATGTGCATCTAGAATAGCTGCAAAATCACCACTTACTGTTGATTTATCAAAATCAAAATAAACGATATGCTCTGAACGTAATTTTTCGAATTCTTGACGCTTTTTAGCTTCAATAGCGTCTGCACGTTGCATTGCTTCAACTTTTACACGTTCTGCATCTTCACGAGCTTGTTGCTCTGCCATTGCAGCTTGGTTTTTCTGCATAGCACTAGCGTCTTCACTAGCTGTATCAGATGAACTACAGGCCGACAAAGCCATGATAGGTAAAACAACCGCTAAGGCTTTTACTGTTTTATTAAAACGCATTTTATGTGTCCTTATTATCTACAAATTAAATTACTATAATTATTATAAAAATGGTGACCATGAAGGAGACTTCACTTCGCCATTGAGTGCTGGCAATCTTGCCTTAAACCTTCCATCTACGGAAACTAAACTTAGTACCTGACGGTTATTATGTAAAGTACTATAAATAATCATCCCGCCATTAGGTGAGATGCTTGGGGATTCGTCCAAACGCGTCGTTGTTAACACTTGGAAAATCCCTGAATCAAATTCTTGCTTGGCTAAATGATACTTGCCACGTGTACGATTTACCATCACTAATTGACGACCATCAGGTGTTAATGAGCCACCTAAGTTCATTTCGCCATCAAAAGTTAGCCTTCTGATCTTACCGTTAACTAAATTTACGCGATATAACTGCGCTTTTCCACCTCGTTCTGAACTAAATATCAATGATGTGCCATCTGGCGTCCAACTTGGTTCAGTATCAATTGCGCGATGACGGGTTATTCTTCGTAATTTTTTCGTTGCAATATTCATCACATAAAGCTCTGGATTACCATCTTTAGACAATACCATGGCAAGCTTTTTACCATCTGGTGACCACTTAGGTGCACTATTTATGCCTTTAAAAGAGCTGATTAAGTTACGTTCTCCCGAATAAATATCGATGACATGAATTTGTGCTTGTCGATTTTCAAATGTTACATAAGCTAACTGGTTACCACTTGGATGCCACGCTGGTGACATTAATGGCTCTTTGGAACTTAATAAAACATGTTCGTTAAAACCATCATAATCGGCAACAACTAATTGATAAGGATATTCTCCTTGATCGCGTACAATAACATAAGCAATTTTTGTTAAAAATGCACCACGTGTTCCGGTAAGTTTTTCATAAACAGCATCACTAATACTATGAGCGTAGCGTCGAAATTGATCGGCACCCACCTCAACAGTACTTTCATCAAGAATATGGTCTGAGGTACGAACTAACTCACCATTACTTAACATCTGGGTTTCACCACCAGTAACTTGGCCACGAATTACATCAACAAGCTGATATGTAATTTGATAACGCCCAATTGATGTTTCACTAACTTCACCAATAATAACGGCTTCAACGCCCTCACTTGCCCAAGCGGTGTAATCAATTTCGCTATCACTGTATGGAGTCTGAGGGTAACGTGATTCATTAATTGGACTAAATTTACCACTACGCAATAAATCATCACTGATCACTTTAGATAGACGCTCTGGCATAACACCGGTACCTGTCCACTTGAAAGGTACGACAGCAATTGGTCGTGCACTATCAACACCTTCGGTAATAACAATTTCTAACGTTGCCATGGCCTGATTTGAAAACACGACTGTAAAGAGTAGTAAAAATAAAATTATATTTTTCATAGAGTTGATTTTTTTTCCTAATATATACAAAACTTAATTAAATTTGTCAGGTGCTACCGTTAAACTGATCGTTCTCATTTCTCTAAATATCTCAGGGTCTTTAGAAACAGGTAAAGTACCTGCTTTATAAACCGCAGTTTTTGCTGCTTCACAAACCCTTCTATCACCCTGACCAGTAACAACATTAGTAACAAAACCTGATGGTGCAAGACTTATGGTCAATTTACAAGATTTACCTTCCATAGTGCTTCGGTCGGTGATCAAGTTACGTTTTATCGTTTGGGTAATTAATGCCGTGAATCGACCAATTTCAGTCATCATTTGTTGACGACGAGCTTGTTGGCGGCTCTCCATTTCTTCTGCCATTTGTTGCTCTAATAATTTTTGCTGCGCTGCACGTTCTAGATCTTCTTGCTGTTTGCGCTTAAGTTCGGCCGCTTTCTTTTTACGTAAATCTTCCGCTTCTTTAGTGGCTTGCTCTTCCTTTATACGTTTAGCTTTCGCATCTGCCGCGGCTTTGTCTGCTTCTTCTCTTTCCCGTTCTTTTTGCTTACGTATTTTATCTGCAGCGTTTGCCTTAGCTTTAGATATTTTAGCCGCACTATCCGCTGCTTTTTTTTCTTGTTCTTTTTTCTTACGCTGACGTTCAAGATTTTTAATGCGTTTTTCTTCGTTTAATCGTTTCGTTTTTGCTGCCGCAATACTATTTTCTAGATCTTTAAGCTTTTTAGCGTCATCAGCCTTTTGCTTTTTAATTTTATTAATTTGTGCTTCTACTTTACTTCTTTCTACAACAACCGCTTGAATTGGCTCCATTTGTACTGACGTAGGCGTCGGTTTTGGTGGCGATGAAAAATCACCCCACAACAAAACTACTGCCAGCACTGTGTGTATAGCAAAACTTAACGCTAGTGGAATCGAATACTTCGGTGACACTACTTACTCTCCGGGGTATCAGTCATTAAACCTACAGATGGCACACCTGCTATTTTTTGTAACATCACCATTAATTGAATAACAGCATCATAAGATACTGCACCATCACCATTGACAACCACTGGCGTATCAGGCGCTAACTTTAAATGCGCCTTGACCAAAGTCGCAACTTCTTCTGCCGACATAGGTTCATTTTTACTGGTACCAACGGCCAAATAATAATTACCCTTTGCATCAACTGAAGCAACTAAAGGTGGTTTCATATCTTTACTTAGCGGTTCAGCATCAGCCTGCGGCAAATCTACTTTAACGCCTTGTGTTATCAAGGGTGCTGTTACCATAAAAATAATCAGCAACACTAACATTACGTCAATATAGGGCACTACATTTATCTCAGCAACCTTCCGGCGTCTAACTCGATTATACATAGTTAATATCTACCTTAGCCGTGTTGTTCTGTTGCTGTTTGTCTCTGTAAAATACTTGAAAACTCTTCCATAAAGTTACCGTAACTATTTTCAAGTTTTTCAACATTGTGACTAAAACGGTTAAATGCCATTACGGCAGGAATAGCAGCAAACAAACCCATTGCTGTTGCGATTAGTGCCTCAGCAATGCCTGGCGCAACCATGGCAAGTGTTGCTTGCTCAACTGCACCTAAGGCAATAAATGAATTCATGATCCCCCAAACCGTGCCGAACAAACCAATATATGGACTTATTGAGCCGACAGTGGCCATAAACGGCAAATGCGTTTCTAAACTATCTACTTCTCTTGACAGTGCAACGCGCATTGCTCTATGTGTACCATCAACAATGACTTGCGGCGCATAAGCATGAGATTTACGTAAACGGGCAAATTCTCGAAAACCTGAAACAAAAAGGTTCTCAATGCCATCGATATGTTCTTTTGCAGAAACTTCACTGTAGAGTTTACTTAAATCGGCACCACTCCAAAACTTATCTTCAAAGCTTTGTAACTGTATACGAGCGGCGGTCAACACTTTACGACGTTGAAAAATCATGGTCCAACAGGCAATTGAAAATCCTAATAACGTCAACATAACCAGTTGAACTAATAAACTGGCGTCTAAAAATAAGTCAAAAAATGAAATTTCAGCTGACACGTTTTAATGCTCCTAAAATGCTGTTGGGAATAATACAAGGTTTAGCGATAGACAATTGAACACAAGCGACTTTAATTTCAGCCGTACATAATGTTAACTGGTTTTGATTCACAAGCTGCTGTGAAAACACCAAGCTGGCAGACTTTAAACGGCTTATTGTAGTCGTAATTGTTAACAAATCATCAAGTTTTGCAGACGCCTTATTGTCCATCGCAACCTTTGTGACCACAAAGCCTATGTTTTGTTCTAAAAATATTGATTGATTAATACCAAGTTCACGTAACCATTCTGTTCGGGCACGTTCAAAAAATTTTAAATAGTTAGCATAATAAACAATACCACCGGCATCGGTATCTTCATAATAAACGCGAACCTTGTGTTGATAACTGCTTAATGACATTTAATTTTTCAATTTATCTTAATATAAAATTTCAAGTGCTTATCTTAATAGATAAAGCTCACGCCCGACAAGGGCTAAGACTCATTCTTTGTAATTATTTCAGCAAAAAGTTGAATTAACTTTCATCTATTAGAATACTTTCTAAAGTTGTCACTCATTAGCGACAAAAACTCACTATCTAGCCCACCAGAACACTGACTAATTTTGCATTAGTTTTTCTAATGATTAAGATAAAATATTTTCGTTTGCTTTGGTTAACTCATCCCACTAGAATAGCCCTGTTTTCTGAGCTAGCGCACGAATTTTGTTTCGCTGACAAATATTCGCTGTAGCCCGTAAATGTTTTGATTGGTGTTGTTGCCTTTCTCCCTGATATTTTCTAGGAACCCCATTTCCTTTTATCAACTTAAATTCTAAGTTGGCCCACATATTTTTATGTGGGCTTTTTTTTGTTTGAAATTCAACGAAATAATATTTAGAGATTTGCAGCACTTCAGCTTGCTTTGCTAATGCCTTAGTATATCAAACTGACTTTTCCCTTTAGCATCATCGTTCTTCCTAAAACATAAAAAGCACCCTTAGGTGCTTTTTAAAGAAGACTAAATTCAAGAATTAGGTTGGAAAATCTAAGCCAAAATGTAAATAAGCTCGACTAGTGGCAATGCGCCCGCGTGGTGTTCGTTGTAAAAAACCTTGTTGGATTAAAAAAGGCTCTAGCACATCTTCAATGGTTTCACGTTCTTCACCAATGGCTGCAGCAATGTTATCTAGCCCAACCGGGCCTCCGCCAAATTTATCAATTATCGCTTCTAGTAGTTTTCGGTCCATTAAGTCGAAACCTTCATTGTCTACTTCTAACATATCTAAAGCACTGGCAGCGGTTGCTTTACTCACTATACCGTCGGTTTTTACGTCAGCATAATCTCTTACTCTGCGTAATAAACGATTGGCAATACGTGGTGTACCACGAGATCGCCTTGCCACTTCAAATGCACCCGCTTGCGCAATGTCTAAATTTAAGAAATGTGCTGAGCGCATTACAATTTCGGTTAATTCTTGGGTGTTATAAAATTCTAGTCGTTGTACTATGCCAAAACGATCACGCAGCGGAGAGGTTAACGCCCCTGCTCGCGTTGTAGCCCCAATTAATGTAAAAGCGGGTAAATCAAGCTTTATGGAGCGTGCTGCTGGTCCCTCGCCTATCATAATATCTAACTGATAATCTTCCATAGCCGGGTAAAGAATTTCTTCTACCACAGGGCTTAAACGATGAATTTCATCGATGAACAGCACGTCATTTTCTTCAAGATTAGTCAGTAATGCCGCCAAGTCGCCTGCTTTTTCCAAAACGGGTCCTGAGGTCGTGCGAATACTCACACCCATTTCATTAGCCACAATGTTAGCTAAGGTGGTTTTACCTAAACCTGGTGGGCCAAATATCAATAAATGATCAAGCGGCTCTTGTCTTTTCAATGCCGCAGCAATGAAAATATTCATTTGAGACTTTACGTGTTCCTGCCCAGTATAATCTGACAGCATTTTTGGCCTAATAGCTCGGTCAACCGTTTCATCTTCACGGCTAGCTATTGGTTCAATTAATCGATCTGCTTCTATCATGTATTACTCTTTGGGAAAATTACGGTTTACGCGCTAAACGCCACTATTTACAAATAAATCATAGTCATATTGCTTAACTTAGCTAAGCCTACAACATCGCTTTTAAGGCATTGCGGATCAAGTCTTCGCTACTTTTATCGGCTTCAAATACTGACTTAACGGCTTTGTCTGCTTGTTGTTGACTATACCCTAAAGATACTAAAGCGTTAATAGCATCACCTCTGTTATCACTAACAAAGGCATTTGCTTGGTTAACATCAGTTGGCATCATACGAACGAGTGCATCACTACTGTCCGTTTGCCAATCTTTTAATCTATCACGCATTTCAATCAGCAAACGTTCTGCTGTTTTCTTGCCAACACCGGGAATTTTCACGATAGTGGTTAAGTCGTCATGTATTACACAACTAACAAATTGATCGGCAGACATGCCGGATAAAATAGCTAAGGCTAATTTTGGTCCAACACCATTAACTTTGATCAGTAAACGGAAAAGCTTACGCTCAACTTTATTAGCAAAACCATAGAGCAGTTGAGCATCTTCTCGAACAACAAAGTGAGTATATAAGGTTGCTTCTTGGTTAACTTCGCCGAGCGCATAAATACTGGTCATTGGCATGGTAACTTCATAGCCCACACCATGACATTCGATTAAAATTTCGGGGGCCATTTTTTCTATTAATATGCCACGTAAACGTCCAATCACGGCTTAACCTTTCTACTTGATATGATATATGACGTCACCATACCACTAGATATTTATACAGTAAAGTTTAAGCCATGAATTATTTGAATCAGGAAAAATTTTCAACAAGGTAAATACAGTTAGTCTCTAACGTAAACGTCCTCGCACTGTTTTACTCGCTTGGCCTGACAATTTACTGATCGAATCGTGGCTATGAGCATGACAAAGTGCAACGGCCAATGCGTCTGCCGCGTCTGCTTGTGGTGTGCCTGGTAATTTCAAAATAGTTTTTACCATATGCTGCACCTGCGTTTTATCTGCTGCGCCGGTGCCAACAACTGATTGCTTAATTTGTCTGGCAGAGTATTCTGCTATCGTTAAACCATTGTTAGTGGCTGCAACAATTGCTGCGCCTCGGGCTTGCCCTAGCTTTAACGCTGAGTCAGGATTTTTCGCCATAAAAACTTGTTCAATAGCAAACATATCCGGCTGAAATTGTAAGATAATCTCACTTACGCCAGCAAAAATGGTTTGCAAGCGCATGCCTAAATCTTCACCTGCAGCCGTTGCTTTAATACAGCCGCTGCCTAAATAGATGAAATTTCGTCCCTGCTGTTTAATAACACCGTAACCCGTTAAACGTGATCCGGGATCTATGCCTAAAATAATACTCACTAAAAAGTACCTTTAATAATCATTTAAGTGCGATTGAAAAAAAACGCACGAATAAAGCCTAAGTAGCATTCATTCGTGCGTTTTATTGTTTTAACACCAGTAATTAGCCAATGTTAAAAATTATGAAACGAAAGTTATTCTGCTTTTTCGTCAGTATCAGTTTCTTTTTCTAAACAAGCAATGCCTAATTCTTTTAGCTGTACAGGGTTTGCATAACCTGGGGCATTAGTTAATGGACAAGCGGCAGTCGTTGTTTTCGGAAATGCCATAACATCACGAATTGAACTTGCACCTGTCATCAACATCACTAAACGGTCTAAACCAAATGCTAAACCTGCATGTGGTGGCGCGCCGTATTGTAATGCTTCGAGTAAGAAGCCAAATTTTTCTTGCGCTTCTTCATCACTAATACCCAAAATACGAAACACTGCTGCTTGCATATCTTGGTTATGAATACGTACAGAGCCACCGCCTAATTCACAGCCATTAAGTACCATGTCGTAAGCATCAGATAATGCGCCAACAGGGTTAGCTTCTAATTCTGCCGCAGTTAAGTTAGTAGGCGCGGTAAACGGATGATGAATAGCATGCATGTGACCATCAGCTTCTTCAAACATTGGGAAGTCAACAACCCATAATGGCTTCCATTCACCTTGCAATAATTCAAGGTCTTCACCAATTTTAAGGCGAAGTGCACCTAATGATTCAGTTACTACATTATAAGTGTCTGAACCGAAGAAAATAATATCGCCAGTTTTAGCATTAGTACGATCTAATAAGGTATTAACCGCATCTTCAGTTAAGAATTTTAAGATAGGTGATTGCAAACCTTCAAGGCCAGCATCACGGTCATTAACTTTCAACCATGGCATGCCCTTCGCGCCATAAATACCAACAAATTTAGTTAATTCGTCAATACCTTTACGAGAAAATTTAGCCGCGCCACCAGGTACACAAATTACCGCAACCCGACCTTTTTCGTCGTTAGCTGGACCAGAGAACACTTTAAACTCAACATCTTTTAAGATGTCAGCAACGTCAACAATTTCAAGTGGATTACGTAAATCAGGTTTATCAGAGCCAAAGCGAGTCATCGCCTCTGAATATGCCATACGTGGAAACTCACCTAAGTCTACGTTAAGCAGCTCTTGGAATAACCCACGGATCATAGTTTCAGTAACTTCCATCACTTGATCTGAACTCATAAATGAGGTTTCAATATCAATTTGAGTAAATTCTGGTTGTCTGTCAGCACGTAAGTCTTCATCACGGAAACACTTAACGATTTGATAGTAACGCTCCATACCTGACATCATCAGCAATTGCTTAAATAACTGTGGTGATTGTGGTAAGGCAAAGAATTGCCCTTTATGGGTACGACTTGGAACTAAATAATCTCGCGCGCCTTCAGGAGTAGCGGCGGTTAGAATGGGCGTTTCTATATCCAAAAAGCCTTGTGATTCAAGTGATGAACGCACAGCTGAAGTAACTTTAGCGCGAAAACGCATACGTTCAGTCATTTCTGGACGACGTAAATCAAGGTAACGATATTTTAACCGTAGTTCTTCAGAGTTCTTCTGATTTGAATCTAAAGGTAAAGGGGCAGACTTATTTAAAATAGTAAGCTCTAAGCCTAAAACTTCAATAGCGCCGGTCGCCATATCTTTATTCACTTGGCCATCAGGACGAGCGCGCACTTTACCTTTTATTTGCACACAAAACTCATTGCGCAACGTATTGGCTTTTTCAAGCACATCAGGAAAGTCTGGATCGTAAACAACTTGCACAATACCTTCACGATCTCGTAAATCTAAGAAAATTACCGCACCTAAGTCACGACGACGATTAACCCAACCACAAAGTGTGATTTCCTGACCCACATGAGATTCATTAACCTCACCACAATAAAGACTACGCATGTATTTACCCTGAAAATTCGAATAAGCTATAAATAAGTCATAAATAAGCCACTGATGTTAGGCAAAGAAAGCCTTAACGAGATAACTTGTTATGATAAAAAATTGCCGACATTATAAAGCAATGCGAGGTAAAGTCACCCGACATTCAATGAATAGTATGAGTTATACAAAAATTAAGCTTTGGAGATAGTTTTACGATTAAAGGCGTAATGGTTTTTACCGGCGGCTTTAACGTCATACATTAATGAATCAGCAACTTTTAAAAGCTCGTTATCAGAATCACCATCGTCAGGAAACATGGCAATACCAATACTGCAGCCTATATTCGCACTTAATTCTGATAACTGTATCGGTTGTTGAATAAGCTTTAACACTTTATCAGCGACATAAGCCGCCTCATCATGATTATGCAAACCCGTAAGTAACAGCACAAATTCATCGCCACCAAAACGAACAACCGTGTCAGACTCCCGTACACAGCCTAATAAGCGCGCTGCCACTTCAATTAATAACTCGTCGCCAATATCATGACCATGGTTGTCATTAATGTCTTTAAAACCATCGAGGTCAATAAAGAGTACCGCGACTAGTAATTTTTGCCTTTGGTGAAAAGTAATAGCCTTATTGAGCCGGTCTTTTAATAAAACACGGTTAGCAAGGCCAGTTAGGTCATCATGTGTGGCCATGTATTGCATTTTTTCTTCTAATTTTTTGCGGTTTTTAATTTCTCGATATAAACGGCGATTCCACACCATAATAATGATGATAATCATGATGGTAAGTACACCGACTTGTAACGCCACACGTAACACAACACTTTTATCTAAGCCTGTTTCAATATTAATATCAAACCACTTCTCATATATTTGCTGACTATCAAGGTCTGAAATACTTAAAACCGCCTTATTAAGTACATTGACCAGCATTGGTAATGATTTGTTGACCGCTAAATGGTTACTATTTTTATCCACTTCTTCGAGTACTGACACTGACAAACTGACTAAGCTTTCTCTTTTAAGCAACTCTGTACCTGATGATAAGCTATCAATAAAACCATCAACTATACCTTTTTGTATCGCTAATAAACCCTCTTCACTGTCATCGACTAAGCGCAAATCAATCAATGGGAAATTTTTCCTGATAATAGAAATTAAATAGTAACCTTTGGCAATAGCTAATGTTTTACCACTAAAGTCGTCTAAGTTTAATTGTTTACCCAGTTCGCGTGGGTGTAAAATAACCCACGGCATACTCCAATAAGAATGAGTAAATAACACTTCTTCTTTACGTTTTTCGGTTGCTACAACACTGCCAATAACATCAACATCACCTGCTAACAGTGCTTGATAAAGCTCGTTGAAATTGTCATGGACAACATAGTCAATTTTTATATTAAGTCGTTTACTCATCAGCTGAAATATATCTGGATTTATCCCCTTAACCTCACCATATTTATCAATAAATTCAACAGGGATCCAATTTTTAGTTATACCAAATTTAACGACATTATTTTCTTTTACCCAAAGGGCTTCTTGTTCTGTTAATGCCAATACAGCTAATTGAGCTTTGAAAAAGCCCGATGACTGATCCAAATGCCATTTTTTCTCTAAAGTGACTAAATCTTCTAAGGCAGTTGCCTCAAAGCCTTCTGCTATTAATTGGCTTAATTTAGGGTTTACTTTATTTAAAATTGCATGAACATCACGCTTAAAAATATAGCCATTAAATTTTGAGTAAATTGACTGTAATTTATATTCAATTAAATAATTTTCAATAATGTCACTTTGGCCTCCAATAACATCTAGTTCGCCGCGTTCTACAGCTTCAAACATTGCTGCATAATTATCAAAATAAATAATCGGGGTACTTAACACTTTATTTTGGATATCTTTGATAAAACTCGGCGTTGGTACCACCCCAATACTTTTATTTTTAATCTCAGATAGATGTAGCACCTTATCAATGTCGTTCGAAAAAAATAAGCCGTAATCAATACTATAAATAATAGGGCCTAAAGTACTGTCCGCAATATTATTCTCATTAGTCACACTCGTAATATGAATGTCAGCCATATTTTTATTAGTCTGATTAAACTCATTTGAATTACCAACAATAAATTCAGCCTCTAAACCACTGGATTTTGCCCACATTTTCCACAGTTCAATAAAAAAACCTTGAGCATTGCCAGCACTAGAAGTTCCTGAAAAAGGCATTTGATTATTTGAATATGAAAACGTAATCGCATTTTCTGACTTGTCGATTATTAACCATTTTCTTTTGATGGCTGATTTCTCTGAGTCAGAAATTTTCTCCATGCCTTGCTCTATAAAATCTAGCAGTTGTTTTTGTCCCTTAGCTACAGCAGCACTATAATCGCCACTTTCATAAATAATTCTGGCAAACGTAGGGTACTGCTTGCTAAGCAAATTATAATCAGAAAAATTTTTCGACAGATTCTCAACACCCGCCATGATTAAAATGTCACCTGCAATTGCCGCACGATATAAAGCATTGCGATTAGGAAAGGATCTTAGCGTTAAGTTAGGGTACTTATTCTTAAGAGAAATTTCATGGCTAGAACCATCAACAACCCCCACGGTATAGGGTGTAAGTTGTAAAATATTTTTAATTTGTGCAATTGAACGATGTAGAAAAAGGTGTCTGTCTTGGCGAAAAAAAGCTGAGCTAAAATCGAGTATCTCAGCTCTGCTTGAGTTTTTAGATAAGCCAGCATGAATATCTACTTCCCCCTCTTGCACCTGCTTGATTGTTTGCTGCCAATTAAGCGTTACAAACTCTACTTTAACATCTTGCTTTTCTGCCCATAACTGCCAAAGTTCTACCATCATGCCATTAGGATTTTGTTTATTATTAACAAAATGATAAGGGTAAGAGGTTTTGTTAATGGCCACTTGATAAGTCTGCTTAATATCTTGCGCAGAAACAGACAATGCTAGAAACATTGTTATTAGGGTAAAACCTATTGAAATTTGCGTAAAATATCTAAAAGCCAATTTAATTTCTCAATGTTGTTATTTTTATTATTTTAGTTATTTCTGCCCACTAATCGCTGCAGTAAATAGGTTATAACCAGCAATGAATAACATAAAAGCACATTATCTTGTTTATCGTGGAAAATATCAGGTAAAATACTCTTTTTTTCACCTAACGTTAGTATAGTTTTAATATCATGAAAGCATCAGATACCGATTTAATTTTTTCTAATAAACAAAGTAAAATCAAAGACTTTGCTTTCGACGCGCAAGTCGTTGAAGTTTTTCCTGATATGATCAGCCGTTCAGTGCCTGGTTATAGTACTATTATCGATACCATAGGTCGACTAAGTCAGCGCTATGTTACCGATAACAGCCAAATCTATGATCTGGGTTGTTCGCTCGGCGCTGCAACATTAGCTATGCGTAAAGGTATCACAGCAAAAAACTGTAAAATTATCGGGATTGATAGCTCTAGCGCCATGGTTGAACGCTGTAAAATGCATGTTAGTGCTTTTAAAGGTGAAACGCCGGTTGAGATAATAGAAGATAATATTCTTAATATTGAGATTAAAAATGCCTCTATGGTCGTGCTTAATTTCACCTTGCAATTTATCGCCCCAGAACAGCGCCAGTTATTGTTAAATAAAATAGCACAAGGGCTTAACCCCGGTGGTTTATTGTTATTATCAGAAAAAATTGCCCATACCGATAGCGTTTGCAATGAGTTACTCGTTGATCTACATCATGACTTTAAACGTGCTAATGGTTATAGCGAATTAGAAATAGCCCAAAAACGTACCGCGCTAGAAAATGTCATGCTTACTGATAATTTAGACACGCATTTAACTCGCTTGAAACTGGCTGGATTTAACCATAACGCTCCTTGGTTTCAATGTTTTAACTTCTTTTCTCTAATCGCGATTAAATAAACAAATGATTTCATTTAACAATTTTTATCAAAAAATAGCAGGCAATCGGTTAAACCACTGGCTAAATACTTTACCTGCTCAGTTAACTCAATGGCGTGAGCAACATTTACATGGTGAATTTGCCCAATGGCAGAAAACCATTTTAGCACTCCCGAAAACATCACCATCGAGCATTGATATTAGTACCACCGTACGTGCAGGTGAACGCGCAGATATTAATGACGGTGAATACAAGCGCCTAGAAAATTTACTTAAAAAATTCAAACCTTGGCGCAAAGGCCCATATCATATTCATGGGCTACATATAGATACCGAATGGCGTTCCGACTTTAAATGGGATCGCTTAGCGCCACATATTAGTGATTTACGTAATCGTTATGTTTTAGATATTGGTTGTGGCAGTGGTTATCATTTGTGGCGTATGCGCGGTGCAGGTGCCGAATTTGTGGTGGGTATTGACCCAACACAATTGTTTTTATCGCAATTTCAAGCCATACAACACTTTGTTCAAGATGATAACGTTAACCTTTTGCCCTTAGGTGTTGAACAATTACCTGAACTGAATGCTTTCGATACAGTATTTGCTATGGGGGTTTTATATCATCGCCGCTCACCGATAGATTTTATTTACCAGCTAAAAGCACAGTTAGTGAAAGGCGGCGAATTAGTACTCGAAACCTTAGTGGTTGATGGCGACGAAAATACTGTGTTAGTACCGGGCGAACGTTATGCAAAAATGCGTAATGTTTGGTTTTTGCCCAGTTGTGACGCAATGTGCGCTTGGCTTGAACGCTGTGGTTTTAAAAATATTCGCGTGGTTAATACCGACATAACCGCCCTTGACGAACAACGTAAAACTGACTGGATAGATACTGAATCATTACAAGACTTTCTTGATCCTAATGATAAAAGCAAAACTATCGAAGGCTACCCAGCGCCAAAACGTGCGATTTTTATTGCCAATAAATAGCATTGAGTTCTTTAAATTGTTATCCCTAATTAGTGTTATTAGCGTAATTCGTTGACGGCCACTAAAAACAAAATAATTTTTCCACCGAGAAGAGAAAAAACATTAAAGTAAGAGCTTACTCAATATTAAATTTATTAAGTCTTTACTCATTTTTTTCTCATTCTTTCCTCCCGGTAAAATACTAAAAACCCGTTCAAAAACTGCAGGAAATATCTAAGTAAGAACTAACTTAATGGATTTGGTATTACCTTCCTTTAAAGAATAATATACTATTTATATCGTACGGTTAATTCACTTTGAAATAGAGGTATCATGGAAAATCCTTGGCTAGAAAGACGGTTAGAGCGCGTAGCGAAAAGACATCAAGACCACCGTAGCCCTTTTCAACGTGACCGAGCACGTATTCTCCATTCCGCCGCATTTCGCCGACTGCAATCAAAAACCCAAGTTATGGGCAGTGGCCAAAGCGACTTTCATCGTACCCGATTAACCCATTCTTTAGAAGCTGCACAAATTGGTAGTGGCATTATCGCGCAAATTCGCAGTAAATACCCAGAGCAAAGTGCAGCCCTACTACCTTCCGACGACAGTTTAATTGAGTCATTATGTTTAGCGCATGATATTGGGCACCCACCGTTTGGCCATGGTGGTGAAGTTGCCTTACATTATATGATGCGAGATCATGGTGGTTTTGAGGGTAACGGGCAAACCTTTCGTATTGTTGCTCACCTAGAACCTTTTAGTGAACACTTCGGTATGAACTTAACCCGAAGAACATTATTAGGCTTAATAAAATACCCTCAAACACTGGGAAATTTACAGCAAGATATTCCACAAGTATTACCGGCCTCTTTTCGTCAACTAGAAGCATCTAAATGGCATCCGCCAAAGGGGTTATATCTTGACGATATTGAGATGATCAATTGGGTATTATCGCCGTTATGTCAGCAAGACAAAGAACTTTTCCAACAATTTAAAACTAAAAGCAATAACCACAGTAAAACGGTATATAAATCCTTAGATTGTTCAATGATGGAACTAGCAGATGATATTGCCTACGGTATTCATGATTTAGAAGATGCTATTGTCACCGGTGTGGTAAATCAACAAGACTTTGACCAAAATGTGATTCAAAAACTGTTAAAAATTGACGATGAATGGTTACAAGAGTACAGCAAAAGTTTAGCGGATAATCTTTTTAGCAGCCAACGCTATAAACAAAAAGAAGCGATTGGCGGTTTAGTCAATTACTTAATAACTGCAATTGAATTGGTCGATATTAATCAAACCAAAGGCTGTAATTTTCAAGAGCAACTTTTACGATTTAATACGGTGCATCCATTGATTGCAGCTCAAGCGTTACAAATTTTTAAAGACTTTGTTTATCAATATGTCATTAAGCAAACGTCAATTCAGCAGTTAGAATATCGTGGTCAACAAATAGTGATGGAGTTATTTGAGGCCTTATCTTCTGATCCTGAGCGCTTACTACCTAAAAGCACAGTAATACGTTGGCAAATGGCCAAAGAAAACAATCAAAATCAACACCGAGTTATCGCTGATTACGTCGCCGGCATGACCGATGAGTATGCCACTAGGCTTTATCAAACCTTGTTTTTACCCATCGGGCAAACGGGCTTTGGTAAACACGATTATTAACGAATAAAGTGAATACACCAGCAACCAACAACCAACAACCAATAGAGACGTTATCTAACCATGGCTAATATGCTAGATATTTATTGCGGCAGCGATGCTTTAAAAACAATTCAACAACAAGGCTTTAAGCAAGAACTATTTACCACTATGCTAGGTGCAAGTGGCGGGCCAAAATGGTTTAGCTTATTTGGTTTAGATAAGTATCTTTTTGGTGAATATTTTAAAGACCGCAGTACTGAATTAAACTTAGTCGGTTCTTCAGCAGGGGCATTTCGTTTTGCCGCGCTTAGCCAACAAGATCCCGTTGCCGCTATTACCCGTTTAGCGACACTATATTCAGAAACGACTTATTCTGACAAAGCTAATAAGAAAGAAATCACCGCAAAGGCGATGAAGTTACTTAAAGAAGTTTTAGGAGCTAACGGTAGTAATGAAATCATCAACAACCCAGTATTTAAAGCCCACTTTATTGTCGCAAAGTGCCGTGGTTTAACCTCTTTTGAACAAAAATTACCGTTAATGTTTGGTTTAATATCGAGTATGGCGCTTAATCAAGTCAATCGAGGTTTGTTGGCAAAACAGTACCAACGCTATGTTTACCATCACCCTAAAAGCCAGTTAACCATTAACGACAGTTTTAATTTTAATACTCAGCATCAAGCGCTAAATCATGAAAACCTAACATCGAGTTTACTCGCTTCAGGCTCTATACCTGTTGTTATGGAAGGTATAAAAGATATTATCGGCTCGCCAAAAGGTATGTATCGTGATGGTGGGATTATTGATTATCACTTTGATGTAGATATTAAACCAACATCAGGGCTTACGCTTTACCCGCATTTTTCGCCAACGCCAAAAGCGGGTTGGTTTGATAAAAATTTAGCCCGTAAAGTTAACACCCAATATTATAAGAACACTGTAATGTTAGTACCCTCTGCCGAATTTATTGCTCGCCTGCCTTACGGGAAAATTCCTGACCGTAAAGATTTTATTGATTTAGCCCCCGCAACACGACTGAAATATTGGCAAACTGTGTTAAAAGAATCAGAATTCTTGGCTGATGAATTTGCACAACGTATTTCGACAGTTAATACGAAAAATATTAAACCAATAGAATGCTGTTGAGTAAAAACACCTTAAGATAGCGGATTTATAACCTGAAGATAATTTCTAGCGGTTATCACTGTGCTATTTTTTGATAGATAGCACAAGCTGCCCCTGCGGGATCTTTAATCACCGCATATTTATCACTACCCATAAATTTAATTTCTGTAACTAACTTACCTCCATTAGCTAGCACGGCATTCAATGAGGCTTCAATATCCGCCACTAAAAAATACGGTAACCAAGCCGGTGGTAAATCTTTATTTACTCCTTGAGCATGACAAACACCAGCAACAGCTTCGTTGTTGTTTGGCTCCAGCATGGCATAGTCATCATAATCGCCCATAGCAATATTTTCGCTCTTCCAACCAATGACATCCTCATAGAATGACTTTACCTCGGTAGCATTGTCTACTGATAAATCAAGCCAGGCCATTTTGCCTATTTCGTTATCGCTCATTGTTTAACGCTCCGTTTGTTGTTTTGGGTTTCTTGGATAGAACTTATCGGGTAGACAATTTATATGTTCAAAAAATCGCGTATCTTTGTAAGGTAGCTTCATAAAGCCAGAAATACCTATACCGGTAATGGTGGGTAGCAAGGGTAAAATTTCTGACAAGCATTGTTTAAACTCTGCTTCTTTATCGTGATTAAGTAACATGAGATAACTGTGAATTTTCAAATGTCGTGGCAAAACTTCGAAAATAATACAACCCGTATGGTGAATCTGATTTAAGCGCGCTAACACCGCCATAATTTCTTCAGGTAAATATAAGTATTCGTCAGGGTCTACACCATCTTCAAAGTAAGAATGTAAACGCGTTATGTCGTCAATGTCGGCAACGTCACTAACATCATAATTAATCACTTGATTAGATAAGGCTTGAAACGGCTCTTCTTCATTTTCACGCTCAACATGTAAAGTATTACGGGCATTAAATAAACAACTCTTAAACACCCCTACTCGAAATATACCTTGAGCTAGGCGCACCATATTGTTCACTGCACTTTGGAATGATGTTTTCAGTTTAGGATCAAATAACGATAAGTTTGAGTCAATATACACACCATTTTTTTCCCACCGAACCGCTAAACCACCTACAACAGGAAAATTAGCTAAACGGCTAACGGCAGCAATAAAGGCTTTTTCTGTATCGCCCATCCCCATTAAGAAATTTTTAAAGTATTTTTCTAATTGTACATCGTCTATATCGCTTAGTTCATCGGTATCTGCTGACTCTCGTAGAAAAGATTTACGTGAGCCATAAACCACAGTATCCATATTTTTTTGATAATTTTTACACCAAACGGGTACTAAAGGCTTAATTTCAATAGGCAAAGGCGGTTCGGCCATTACAGTATTTTTTAACAAGTCTAAGTGCTTAAATAAGTAGTCTCCCGCTTTATTGCGTTTGCTTCTTTCTTTACTGAGCATGCCTGATAAAATTTGTGCCAGCAATTTAGGTAAGCCTAATGATGAAGGCGTGATCACCGCACTACCATAACGGCAAGACTGCCCTGAAGCTAAGGCATATAAAGTGGCTGCCAGTCCCTGTTCATCAAAACGGGGCGATGACATTTCTCCGCTGATTTGCTCATCACCAATAAAGTAAACATCACCCAAGCGTGCATTACTATTTTGTAAATCGCTGCTCATTAAATCCATAATGTTATTAGCGGTTGTTTGACCATGAGCATCAAGTTGGGCGATTACAGCAGATCCCCAATCAACTAAATAAACTTTCTCAGTTTCAGGATCAAAAACAACATTTGAAGGTTTTATATCACCATGAACATAAGGCATAGCTTTGTCGTGTTGACTTACGTCACGTAAATAACAAAGAATTTCGGCAAGTTGTATCGCAATTTTCACTACCAATTCACTGGGTAAAGGCCCTTTTTGATAAGACAGTTGCTCTAGGTCTATGCCCGGTGCGCGCTGCATATGCACAATCGATTGGCGTTTAATCTTGTAATAACCAATAATTTTAGGAATGCGTCGGTGTGATAATTGCCGTTGAATATCGGCTTCTTCTGCTAAACGATCTTGTACATGCAGAGGCAAATTAATACGGGAAAATTTAAATACTTGAGACTGCCCATATTCGTCTTCTCCACCAAAAACAAAGCCATAGGCACCTTTGCCAATTAAAGCGATATTTTGATAGCCTAACAAGGTTAGCTGTTGCTGACAAAGCTCAACCCATTGTTTTAATTTGGTTGCATCTTCGTGATTTAATAAATAAATAGACTGCTCTTCAGCAATATAAAAATGCTGGAGTTTCTTTTCTACCACTAGATTTCCTTAACAGAAAATACCTGAATGAATATCAATTAACATAAATAATCTTTGAATTTACGCTAAATTGATATGGCTTATCTTAGCCTATTTAAAAATGTCGATAAAGCATCGCTTGGTCATCACTTAGTCATAGTTCTGTCACCACTTTGTCATAAAAGTCCGTTATTCTTTTCATTACTAACAAATACTTCCTCGTAGTATGTTTTACTCTCTTGGTGAACAGTCATACTTTAGCACTTCGCTTTTGCCCTTATTCGATTTTTAATTAAATTAAGTAAGGTTTTTTTTATGCCTTAAATACTTCACCTTTAAAAATCAATATGCAATGATTACGCTACTTTAAAGAATACCTAAATATAAAGGATAATATGAGTCAAATTAAACTATTAGCAACCCTCTTTGTAGGTATATTTATCGGTTATGTTTTGGCGTCAATAACGACAATTGATCAGCATGAAGATAGTAATATAACCCTAGTTGAAAAAAAATTAACGCCCAAAACTCCAGCTAACCTTGGGCAAAAAACACCTGAAGATATCGACGTAATGGATACTCAACCTACAGAGATTATTACTGAGGAGTCACAACAAACTAGCCCAGAAATCATGCTTGCTAAAAACTCTACATATCAAGAGCTTGAGAAAAAATATCAACAGCTGAATAAAGATCAACAAGCTTCAGAAAATAAAATCGCCTCGTTAAAGCGAATATTAACGGAAATGGATGAAAGTGAAATATCCACAACCCAAATGGAAGACTTAGTCGAAGCACCATTTAAAGATTTAATGGCGAATTTTACCGGTGCTAATAAGGATGAAATTTATAATTTTCACCAAACAGAAGAGGATCTAGATTGGGGTTATAATATGCAGAATTATCTGAGTGACTTTATTCTGACCCACTATAATGCTGATGAAATCAACTTAGTCTCTGTTTTATGTAAGCAACAAAAATGTGAACTTTTAATCATCCAACATACTGATGGTGGTTGGGATAAAATAACGCAAGATTTACGTCAACAACCTTGGTGGAAGTTTAGCTCTACAAACTCATCTTCAGGTAATTATCCTAATTCGGAAAATAGCATCGCCATTTATACTTTCTTATCTGTTTAGCGACTGCTTAGAAAAACAAGATACCGGGGAGAAGCTACTTACAGTTATCTACTAATGTCTCAGTCTGAGAGTTGCCTGAGAAATGCCTGAGCATCGTCGCTCCATCACATCGAGGTACACGACTTTACTAATGCCTTGGAGTCATGGATGGCCTAGAGCGGCTATAGACTCTCGACATACCCTTCATTTTGAACATAAAAAAGCCTGCTAAAATGCAGGCTTTAAAATTTCAATTATCTCGTAAAAAACTAAGACATATGTACTAGCATGTTACTTGGCTCTTCAAGGAATGACTTCCACAAATTACAAAAACGAGCTATGGTGCCGCCATCAATAGTACGGTGATCACCAGACCAACTCACTTGCATAATTGAACGTGCTTCAACTTCACCTTTGTCGTTAAAGCGTGGTAATTTTTGTAACTTACCAAGTGCAACAATGGCAGACTCAGGTTTATTGATAATAGGTGTTGCCACCGTACCGCCAATAGCGCCGATATTTGAAATGGTGATAGTGCCACCTTTCAAATCAGCTGCAGGCACTCGGCCTGAACGTGCGTCGTTGGTTAATCGCGTAATATCAGCAGCTAAATCTAAGATAGATTTTGTTTGTACTTGTTTAACATTTGGTACTAACAAACCTACCTTTGAGTCAACAGCCATACCAATATTATGATCGTCAAAATAAGTCAGCTCGGTGCAATCTTCATTGACTTGCGTATTCACTAACGGAAATTGCTTCAACGCTAACGACATAGCTTTCATAAAGAATGGCATCATAGTTAATTTGATATCTTGCTTAGCATAAACTTCTTTTAGTTCGCCGCGCAATTTGATCAAATTGGTCATATCGATTTCTTCACAGTAGGTAAAGTGAGGAATAGTCGATACTGATCTAACCATAGCTTTTGCCATAACAGCTTTTATGCCGCGAATAGGTTCAACACGTGTTCCACCAGCTACATTGCCAACTGCAGCAACGGTAGTATTAGCAGATACCTGCGGTGCTTGATTAAAAGCTACAACATCGTCTTTATATACTCGACCTTTTTTACCACTGCCCGGCACTTGATGAATATTAACATTTAATTCACGAGCAACACGGCGCACAGCAGGACTAGCGACTGCTTTTTCATTTACTACTTTTGTTGAAACCATTTTAGTTTCAGCAACAGGAGCTTTAGTCTCAACATTAGTAGTAGCGACTTTTGGCGCTTCAACTACAGGCGCAGCAGCAGGTGTTTGTCCAGTGGCGGCAATTTCAATGGCAAATAATGGCGCATGTACTTTAGCAATTTCACCTTTAGCATAATAAAGTTTAACCACTTTACCTTTATGCATAGCCGGAATTTGTACCAAAGCTTTATCGGTCATTACGTCAGCTATTGGTTGATCTTCTTCAATCAAATCACCTTCAGCTACTAGCCACTCAACCAATTCACATTCAACAATACCTTCACCAATGTCGGGCAAAATAAAGTCTTCTACTTGTGTACCGGCATTGCTAGTTGCTGCTGGAACAGCTGGTATTTCAGCGACAGCTTCTGCAACTAAAGGCTCAGCAGAGCTTTGAGTTTGTGCACTGTCTTCTGGTGTCATCGCAAATAAAGGTTGATGAACTTTCGCAATTTCACCTTTTGCGTAGTAAAGCTTGTCTACTACACCAGAATACATTGCGGGAATTTGAACCAAGGCTTTATCTGTCATTACATCAGCAACGGGCTGATCTTCTGCAATTACATCGCCTTCTGCTACTAGCCATTCAACCAGTTCACATTCAACGATACCTTCGCCAATATCTGGTAGTATAAAATCAATGCTCATGCTAATAAATCCTAGTAAGTCATACTGTTTTTAATTGCTTCGTAGATCTTTAAATGATCTGCAGCGTATTCTTTTTCAAGTGCCAATGGATAAGGTGTATCCATGCCACAAACTCGGGCAATTGGTGCTTCTAAGTGCAAGAAACATTCTTGTTGAATGGTTGCGGCAATTTCACTGGCAAAACCAGCGGTTAACGGCGCTTCTTGACTGACCACAAAACGGCCGGTTTTAGTCACAGAGTTTGCTACTGTTTCAATATCCCAAGGCAAAATAGTACGTAAGTCAATAATTTCACATGAAATACCGTCAGCAGCAGCTAATGCAGCCGCTTTTTCAACGATTTCTACTTGTGCGCCCCAAGCTAGCAAGGTGATATCAGACCCTTTTTGCACAACTTCTGCTTTACCTAAAGGTAATTCGTAATCTTCTGCTGGCACTTCGCCAACCGATGCACGGTATAAGCGTTTTGGCTCGAAAAATATTACTGGATTATCATCACGAATTGACGCAAGTAATAAACCTTTTGCTTGATAAGGGTTACGTGGCACAACCACTTTTAAACCAGGTGTATGAGCAAAATAAGCTTCAGGCGATTGGCTATGATATAAACCACCCGCAATACCGCCGCCGTATGGCGTACGAATAGTTAATTTACCGACATTAAACTCGTTACCACTGCGGTAACGAAATTTAGCTGATTCATTTACGATTTGATCAAAGGCTGGAAAAATATAATCCGCAAATTGAATTTCAGCAATGGCTGTACTGCCTTGAGCAGCTAAACCATTAGCAAAACCAATAACACCTTGCTCAACCAACGGGGTGTTGAAACAACGGCTTTTACCGTATTTTTCTTGTAAACCACTGGTTGCACGGAAAACGCCGCCAAAGTGGCCAACGTCTTCACCAAAACACACCGCACGATCATTTTCTGCCATTACGGTATCAAGCGCGCTATTAATCGCTTGTAATAAATTCATTTGCGCCATTACTTAATTCTCCCTGCAGTAAACGGATAAGCTTGGGGATATTTTTTAATATGAACTTTAAGTTCATCAAACTGACTTTGTAACAAAGGCGGTACTTGGTCATAAACATCAGTAATTAAATCTTCAACAGGCGGCTTAGCAATTTTTTCAGCAACTTTAACCGCGGCTAAAACTTCATCACGTAGTTTTTCAAACAAAGCAGTTTCTTGTGCTTCGTCCCACCAACCTTGTGCGAGCATCCAGTTCTTCATGCGAAGAATAGGATCATGTTCTTGCCATTTGGCTTCTTCTTCACGTGTTCGGTAACCTGAAGGATCGTCCGAAGTTGAATGAGCACCTAAACGGTAAGACATGGCTTCAATTAATACTGGCTTGCCTTCTTTTATCGCATACTCACGCGACAATTGTACAGCGGCAATGACGGCTAAAATATCATTACCATCGATACGTATTGTTTTCATACCGTACCCAACACCGCGTGAGGCAATACCATTACCTACATATTGCTCTTCAGATGGTGTTGAAATAGCATAACCATTATTACGACAGAAGAAAATAACCGGTGCTTGATGCACAGCAGCCATGTTTAAACCTGCATGAAAGTCGCCTTCAGACGCAGCGCCTTCTCCAAAGTAACAGATAGTGACCGCATCTAAACCTTGCATTTTTTGACCGTATGCGTAGCCAGCTGCTTGTGGAATTTGCGTGCCTAACGGTGATGAAATCGTCATATAGTTCAATTCACGACTACCGTAATGAATTGGCATTTGACGACCTTTACCTAAATCTTTTTCATTGCTGAACATTTGGTTCATAAAGTTTTCAAGGCTAAAACCTCGAAACATTAATGCACCTTGTTCACGGTACTGCGCCATGATCATATCTTGATCTTTCAGGCCTGCAGCACCACCAACACTAGCGGCTTCTTCACCGAGTGCTGCCATATAAAAACTGATGCGGCCTTGGCGCTGTGCAGCTACCATACGCTCATCTAAAACACGATGAAAAGCGAGCGTTTTATAGGTTTTAGTCGCAAGTTCTTGATCAATATTTGGCATAGCAGCATTTTTATAAATGCTACCATCTTGTTTCAATATTTTAAGGATTGGAATTTCAACTGAATGACCATCAATAAAAGCGGGTTCATGTACGACCGGGCTTTCGCTATATATGTCAGTGTTCATAGCCTTCTCTTTTTTTATTAACCTTGGATGCAAGGTGACATTGCCTATTTCACCTTTGCTTTAATCATTGAAAGTATAGAAGCTTTCAGCGCAAGGTGAATATTAATATCGTTGTTATGAATTGTTGGTTGTAATAATCGCAAGCACTTTACCTTTACGTAAACTGAAAAACAAGTTTAGTGAGTAAAGTTAACGCTTTTATTTACTGTACAGCGAGCATAATTCTTTACAGTTATACTCGCTGCTAAATGGTAGGCCAGTGGCTTAGTTAGACGCAGGTTATTAGTTCCAGACATAAGCTAAGTACTTAGGTCTATCTAGGCAATTTTTGTGGGGGTCACTGTCAATAAAGCGCGTTGGCCAATAGCGACATTCGCATTAGGGAAAATAATAGCTTCACCGTCCTGCAGAGTTTTCACTGCTTTACCCCCATCCATCGCTAGTACATGACCTTGTGGAAAGTCAGTAAAGTTTTCAACGTCGTCAGCAAAAGTTAATGAAAAGTCTTCATGGTGACGATCAATAACTTGTGATATTTCATAAAGATTAAAATCGCTATCTTGATATGGCGGTAATTCAAGGTCTTGGCCTGAAACAAACTTGGTTAAAGTTTCACGAACCTGCACAAACTTGCTCATATCATTTTCACCAAATGGACGAACTTTACCTAGCTCTACAGTAAAAGCATCAGCGCCAAATTCATTTGACGAAAAATAGCTAAAGGTCGTGGTCGGAGAATGTGACAACAAAACAGTACTAACACCACAAGCATTAAGAAACTGCAGCTGACTCTTTTTACGTGGCGCACCATGTAAAAAAGGATAAACAGCAAATTTATCACATTTTGAACCACGTATTGCAGTATGTAAATCATAATGACAACGACTGCGTTCGCCGCCATTAGCACATAGCAATTGGCTACCTGCTTGAAAAAAATTTCGGACCGTATTTTCTAATAACAAAGCACGATGACGTTCTTTGTTAATTAAGCCTGCGCCTTGCCCTTGGTCTTGTGAATGACCACCAGAAAACAAACGATTCATGTTTTCTTCAACAAAACGCTCTGCAATATTCATTGATGCAGGGTTACCAAAAATAAATAACACCCGTTCCGCTAACGGCAATTCGCCACGAATTAATTGGCCAATAATATCACTACAAATCTCAATTGGAGCAGTTTCATTACCATGCACTGCGCTTGATAAAACGATATCGTGACTGCTGTCACGATCAACTGGCTCAAAAGTAATTAGCCCTGTTTCCAAAACGGTTACTTTACTTTTAGTTTGCGATGCTTGATGAGTGACATCAAAACTGAAAGCACCACAGGGTAAAGACCATTCATGGGCTCGGGTCATTGATAAAAAATCACCACTTTTTTGTAAAGTTGATGCGAAGGCATTGGTTGTGCTTGGAAAATCACTCACGCGGTTTCACCTATAGTCATAGTAGAATTTATTTGAGAAGCTTAGATTGCATTACGCCAGCACTCATTAATTATTGCGCGCTATTATACAAGATTTAAAGAGATACGTCCTTGTGATGAAAATTAAATCTTATAAATGAGTACTCTTTGAATGCTGTCTTTAGCATTCCCTAACTTTTTTGTAGCTTTTTTTAAAGTGCTCATGGTGAGTTAATGTCTATTTACTATCAATTGCCAAAATCAGTGTAAATAACTACTGATATAAAGGCAGTTCAAAGTGTCATTTTGGTTGCCATATGGTTGCAGGTGAATCATACCTACTGGCTTTCTAAAGCCCATCAGTAATAAAGACAAACAAGTACGCTCTTTACGACCTAATTTAAATGTCTTTAATTAGCCTCTATTCTGTTTAATAGCATTGAACAAACGCCCTAGTTAAATCAAACTTTTGTCTACGAGAGATATTCCATAGCTTTCTTATGCATTGATATTATGGGATATTACTAAATCGCAACTCATATTTGACCTTAGGCTTTATTGTTTTTAGCCTAACAACTTTAACTTACAGGAAGTAGGAAATTCAAAAATGTATAAAAATTTTATGTTAGCTTTTTTTATTATATTAGTGGCTGGATGTAGCAGCCCTATTCGAGTATTGGATCAATCCGAGCAAAAATTAATTAATTACCCACAAGTTGGAGAAGTGGTATCCAAAAAAATTGGTGATGTAATTTTAGCTAAGGGAATTCAAACATTTGGAGAGGCAGCTAAAGTCATAGCAGAAACTCAATTTAATAAAAAAGATGGTGAATCATCCATGATGACCTGTGCCCTAAGTGTGGTCCCTGACACTGCATATATGCGAGGAGTGTATGAAACAAAAAGTACATCAGCAGATTGCTATGGCCCCGTCCTTTTTAGACGTACTCTTGCTGATGGGAATACAAACTGGAACTGCCCAGGGAACCCTCTTATTATAGGTGATATTTGTAAAGAGCAAGATGGAAAGATATTTCTAGCTATTGCTAGCCATAAAACATATTTGAAACAAGATTTTGAAAATATTAAGTTTTCAAAGATGGTAATAAAAGGAAAAGATAATTTTGTACAGGAAATTATTTACAATGGTCGTTCAGGTAATAATGTGAAGTTTGTTTATAGAGAGCTGTCTGAAAGCCTAGTAAAACCTATTTTCTTTCAAGAGCTAGAATATGACATATCACAATCACAGATAGTTAATTTTAAAAATGTAAGTATCGAGGTTGTAAGTGCGACTAATACTGATATAAATTACAGATTAATTAGCAATTTTTAGATTATGCTCAGTTATAATTAAAACTTAATGATGCCAGCCTGAGCAACTTCCTCACAGTTACTCTTGCTGGTGGCATTATCGATACGAAATCTAATCCCTATCTCTGTTTATGATCTCATGCTAAAAGTTTCCTCTGTGGTAGTAATTAGTGTTTTCACTGTTTCTAAAAACGTAAGTTTTGCGAGCAAAAGTAAAAAAACACTCATTGAGGCTAACGCCATTATTATCAGAGTAAACGACAAATAATAGTAGGTCATTAGCCGCTAAAGCACTGAGTTTAAATTCACCATTGAGCTAAGTTGACCTATACATTTAATAAGTTTACTGTTTACTTAGAGACAATAGCGTATATAGCTAGGCAATATTTGATGGCTAACACCAACTCAATAGGTTATGGATGACTATTTCTACTGGAAATAAAATTGGATTATTAGGCTTTTTACTAATATTAGGCATTTGGGCTTATGTCGTTTGTCAGATAATGGGCACTTTTGATCAGAGATCAATTAAGGATAAAAAATACCATGTACGCTCTCTAAATATTGCTAATGAGTTACGCCAGAGTTCTGATGATTTGACCCGAATGGCACGCACATTTGTAGTCACTGGTGACGAAATATATGCACAGTACTATTTTGAGATAATAGCCATACGCAATGGAATTTCTCCTCGACCAAAAAAATATCCGCCAACCTATTGGTATACCGACTTTGCTTCTGACAGATCAGATTTAACTAGCCTAGGTAAATCGATCCCATTACAGACACTAATGCGTGAAATGGGATTCACCCCGAGTGAGTTGTTACTTCTCCAACAATCACAAGATCGTTCAGACAGTCTAATGAAGATAGAGAAACAAGCTTTCGCGGTCATGAAAGGGCTCTATGCTGATGGCGAGGGGAAATATACAATTAAAGGACAGTCAGACAGGGAGCTTGCAATCCAACTATTATTTAGCCCTAGATACAATGAGGCAAAAATAGAAATTATGACACCTATTCAAGAATTCATCGAAGCGGTTGAAAATAGATTAATTCATGAGTCTGACGTGTTCCAAACTAAGCAGCAGCAATATTTATGGTACGCTATTTTACTGCTCCTTATTTCAACGTTCTTGGCACTAATTGCTGCTATTTATGTAAGAAATAAAATTGTTTTACCCATACTTTTACTCAATAAAGAGGCTCATATAATCACCAAGGGAAATTATAAAGCTCGCAGTAAAGTAGACGTAAAAAATGAAATAGGCTCACTCAGCCAAAGTCTAAATGAAATGGCCAACCATATTGAGCAAGATATTGACAAATTTAAGCAACTGGCAGCAACTGATGAGTTAGTCGGCATCAGCAACCGACGAGCCTTTATTAAGTCTTTAGAGCTTGAATTAGAACGTGCCCATCGTTATCAACTGCCCTTGAGTTTATTAATGTTAGATGTAGATAATTTTAAGGTATTTAATGATACTTATGGCCATTGCATTGGCGATGAAGTTTTAAAGACTATTTGTAAAGTTAGTCAATTGGCACTCAGAGAAAATGACTTAATGGGACGGATTGGTGGAGAAGAATTTGCCTTTGTTTTGCCCGCTAGCAATATTGATTCTGCATTAATTGTTGCTGAGCGCATACGCGCTGCCGTAGATAGTTCCTCTCTTATAGTGGGCCCCAATAAAGTTAAAATTACAGTAAGTATAGGTGCCACTCAATTAACAAAAACGGATGATGTCAGGGTATTCCTCAATAGAGCAGATATGGCAATGTATAAAGCAAAAGAAAACGGGCGTAATCAAACCTATTGGGTATAGGGGCAATCGACCTTAACCAACAAAGATTCGTTACTTAAATTAACGTCGTTATTAACCCTATAATAATTGCCACTTGAACAAAGTTAATACAAAAATAAGTGGCCATTTATTCATCAACAATAGCTATTACTAAGCCATTGATAAAACGTAAAACAGCGCTATTAGTTATAAATAATTACAGGCTAAAAATTTTTTAATCGTTTTTTTATAAATTAACAAGTCACGACTTAACCATTACAACAACTTTCCCCCTCTTGTATTGGTGGACACTTTACTGTTCCATAGGAGCAATAAACACAGCAATCTCCTTTCAAAGGCTTAAGAAGTGTTTTGCAAGATTCACATTCATAAAACCACTGACAAGCATTAGTCGGCATTACTTCTATCTTACTATGACCACACTCTGGACAAGTTATGGTTGAATTAGGCTCTATATTTTGCATATTGGCTCCTCAACAGGTTTAACGATATCTAGTATTGACACTATAACCATAAGACAGATACCAACATAAAATAAATAGGTACTCCAATTGTATTGCCACAATGGGTAAAGTGTTAGCAAGACTATTATCGGACCAATAACACTCAGTATACCTCTGGTATAATTTTGGTTTTTATACCAATTATATAAGTTCACTACCAAAGCCAGTGTTGCAAATATGGGTAACAAGATATTTATAGCTATACCTTCAAAGTGCGATAGAAAGCCTAACCCAAAAGCTGATGCTAGTGAGCCAAGGGCAGGAAAACATGCAGTACAACTTAAGGCTGCAACCCAAACACCACCTGAGCCAACCTTATCTAAAATTTTATTAATCATTTTACACTTCTAGTTATGAAAAGATTAAATAAGTATAAACTCTGTACATGGGTACAGAGTCAAGACCATTTTAGAGAATCTATTAGCGGACAGTTTGCTTGGTCGTTATTAGATTGACATGAGTTCGTCATTTCCTTGATGACTTTCTCTAGCCGTTGCAGGTCAGATATTTTATTCTGGATAATATTTAATTTTTGCAATCCTAGTGACTCAACTTGAGAACAATTACTATCCATTGACATTAATGATGAAACTTCTTTAAGCGAAAAACCAAGGGCTTTCGCTTTGCAGATAAACTGTAATTGTTTGCTAATAGAATCATCATATAATCGATAACCGTTGAGAGGTTTCTGTGGTTGTTGAATAATACCTTCTCGCTCATAAAAACGAATTGTCTCAACACTTAAGTTGAGCTCTTTCGCTATTTTCCCTATTGTTTTCATTGTGTAACCTGTAACTAAACTAACCTCAATCATAACATCAAAAATCTGAATGTAAGCTCAATTATTGAAGATGCTAATGGCTTCTTCTAACAATCAAAAATAATAAAACAATCTTTGAACATAACGTGATATTTTTCACACACCCTCACGATTAGTCTCAATGTTGATCTGTTTAATTTTAGCTGACTCGATTTGCCCTGTTGCACAGAATATCTCTAGAGCAGCAAAGGCAGAAACGCTATAATGTAAACATTACTTGAGTATATCCCACTCATTTTTAATCGCTTTATTCCCTTATATAGGGTTTACAATAAATAGAAAGAACAAGGTTATTTTTATACTTTGCTTATCAAAAATTAAATGCTTTGATTACTTTATGGCTATTTGTTTAAATTACTTTGTGACTATTTGCTTAACGGCCTTGTCTATAAAGTTATTATTTATAAAATTAAGGTATGAACGATGAGAATTTTACTGTTTTTAGCCACTAACATTGCCATTATGGCAATTTTAAGTATTACATTTAGCTTATTGGGTCTTGAAGGGGTATTAGCGGAAAATGGTGTCGATTTGAATCTACAATCGCTACTTATTTATGCCGCAGTTATTGGCTTTAGCGGCTCTTTTATATCCTTGTTTATCTCTAAGTTTATGGCAAAAAGAAGTATGGGTGTGCAAATAATTGATACACCAAGTGATGAGACACAACGTTGGTTGCTCAATACAGTGCAAGAACAAGCCAAGAAAGCGAATATTGGTATGCCTGAAGTGGGAATATTTAATCATCCTTCACCCAACGCTTTTGCCACTGGTTGGAATAGAAATAATGCACTCGTAGCCGTTAGTACTGGCTTGCTAAGTCACATGAATAAAAATGAAGTAGAAGCAGTACTTGCTCATGAAGTAAGCCATGTAGCCAATGGTGATATGGTCACCATGACACTGCTTCAAGGTGTTTTAAATACTTTTGTTGTTTTCTTATCACGCATTATTGGCCATGTGGTAGACCGTGCAGTATTCAACGTAAAGAGTGGTCACGGGCCTGCATATTGGATTGTTTCAATTGTGGCGCAAATGGTATTAGGTTTATTGGCAACAATGATCATGATGTGGTTTTCTCGGTATAGAGAATTTAGAGCGGATGAAGGCGGAGCCAGTCTTGCAGGTCGGCAAAATATGATTGCCGCACTGAGTAAACTAGAGCAACTACAAAACGCACCACAGTTACCTACAGAAATGTCAGCTTTAGCCATTAGCTCGGGTAAAATGAATGCGCTTTTTTCAAGTCATCCACCATTAGCAAAACGAATAGCGTCACTTAGGATGAATTAACGGTAGGGATCTACAGTGTTGTCACGTTTGTATAACTTCATGCCGGGTTTAAACACCTTGTGCAACTATGAAAAACAATGGTTTGCTGATGATGTTAAAGCTGCATTGTCCGTTGCCGCAGTTGCGTTACCTGTTGCCATAGCTTATGCCCAACTCACTGGTGTTAATGCAGCTGTGGGCCTATATTCCTGCGTACTACCTATGTTGGTATATGCTTTATTTGGTACCTCTAAACAGTTAATTGTTGGCCCTGATGCCGCGACTTGTGCCGTTATTGCGGCACTTATAACGCCATTGGCCGCGGGTGACAGCATTAAGCATTGGCAATTAGTGATTACCATGACAGCCATGACGGGTTTTTGGTGCATAATTGCCAGTAGATTTAAGCTTGGAGTATTGGCTGACTTTTTGTCCAAGCCTATTTTAATGGGCCTATTAAATGGTGTTGCGATTACCGTTATTGTCGGTCAATTCTCTAAAATTTTTGGCTTTACCTTTGATGAAAGGTATCTACTTGAGCGTTTAGGAGGCGTGCCCACTTACCTAGAACAAACCCACTTTCCAACCTTAGCAATAGCCTTACTTACCCTAGGTATTTATTTTGCTGTTAAACGCCTAAAGCCCTCTTGGCCAGCTTCTATGTTCGCCATCGCTTTGGGGGCGACCTTAGTATGGCTATTAAATTTAGAGCAATTTGGCATAAAAACCATTGGTATTGTCGACGGCGGGCTACCTTTATTTCAAACCCCTTATTTTAATGTTGGTATTATTCGTGAGCTAGTTGTGCCGGCACTTAACTTAGCAATAATAAGCTTTGTCAGTATGATGCTAACTGCCCGCAGTTTTGCAGCAAAAAATGGCTATGATATTGATGCCGACAAAGAGTTTATGGCTTTAGGTATTGCTAACTTGGCGTCTGCTTTATCTCAAGGTTTTGCGGTCAGTGGTGCATCATCTCGCACCGCAGTGAATGACGCCAATGGCGGTAAAACACAATTAGTCTCCATAATAGCTGCGGGCATCATTGCCGTTATTGCGCTTTATTTCACCGCACCCCTTGAATTTATTCCCAGTGCTGCATTGGGTATTGTGTTAATTATTGCTTCTGTTCACTTGCTAGATTTGAAAGTCGTATGGCAACTAAGATTAAAAGACCGACAAGCATTTTACTTAACCTTAACCACCTTATTTGCTGTGCTATTTATCGGTGTTATTCCGGGCATAACGCTGGCGGTATTACTGGGTTTATTTCAATTTATCCGCACAGTTATGCGCCCAACCGACCATATACTCGGTGTTGATATCAACGGTGTGGTGAGAAGTTTAGACGCCAGTGACAAAGCAAAAGCGGTAGATGGTATTTTTATCTATCGCTTTAATTCGCCATTAACTTACTTTAACTCTAGTTTTTTTAAACGTCGATTATTAGAGCAATATGCAAGACAAAAAGATGACATTGAGTGCGTAATTATTGATGCGGTTCCCTGCTTCACCCACTTAGATTTAAGTGTAATGGCAATGCTGGCCGATTTAGAAATTATATTTAGAAAACGCGGGGTTCGCCTTGAACTTGCCGGCAGAAAACGTCAACTTCTTGGATGGTTTGAAAAAGCAGATATTAAATCAGGTATCGATGGTATTTATGTTCATTCTGACTTGTATTTAGCCTTGCGAATAAACCAAAGTAAACAAGTCGAGGATAAAGTGATAGCAGTAACAGAGTCTTAAATTTGAAATACTGAAATGACTTGTTTTTGCGAGTTAAAGTCATTCCAGTCACTCAGGTCATCACTTTACTCACTAGACCTTATCATCGTTTGATTGCATCAGCTTGTGTTTTGGAAGTAGATTTTTAACCGTCGTCATAGTGTTTAAATTAAAGCGGTGAGGTATTATTCCTCATCTTCTGAATAGCCAACAACTTGATTGGCTATTGAATATGAAAAACCCTTTGATATCAAATGACGTAACGCTTTCTGTTTTAACTTCAGTTCTTCAATTGGCGCTTCACCAAACTTTCTTATTTTTAGTGTCAGTGCTTTATCAAAATAGTCTTCATCTGTTGTCTCTATGGCACTAATACACTCATTAATTATTTGTGATGGAAAACCTTTTGCATAGAGTTTTTCTTTTATTTTATTTGGGCCGATATTTTTTTCTGAAAGACTAAGCGTCAAGCGTTGTGCATAACGAAGATCATTAATAATGTCTCGCTCAATAAGATATTCTAATGCGGGTTGATTAAATTGTGTATCGTCCTTAAATAATAAATTCGCTTTTTGCAGCAATGCTTTAGACGAGTAATCACCATATCGCTCGATCATCCACTGCATGTATGATTTCACACGCTCATAAGAAATAACTTGTGGCTTGGCGTTTGGCTTTCTCTTATACATGATAATATTAAATCCTATTATTCATTGCCCTTTCATTCTTGAAAAGCCATTGCTTGAACAGAATCACCACCATCAATCCGAGCTAGGCACTTATTAAGAATGTAAAAAATAAAGGTGCCTATTAGCACCTTATCTTTAACAATTTTTCACTGGTATTATATTAACTTAACACTACAAATCTGCCGCTATGAAAGCAGCGCTAACAAGTTTTTGTGCATGACTAATAATTAGCTGTAAATGTGCTTCATCAATAAAGCTTTCTGCATATATTTTATATATATCTTCTGTACCTGACGGACGGGCAGCAAACCAACCGTTTTCAGTACAGACTTTAATCCCACCAATGGCTGCATTATTACCCGGTGCATGTGACAGTATTTGCGTGATTTTTTCACCCGCTAAAACATCAGTCGTAATAGCATCAGGGGTTAGCGAAGTTAGTACCTGCTTTTGCTGTAAGTTTGCAACAGCTTCAACACGCCCATAACAAGGTTCGCCTAATTGCTGAGCTAATGCTTGATATAATTGATAAGGGTCTTTACCGGTTACCGCTAGCATTTCAGCGGCTAATAAGGTCATGACAAAACCGTCTTTGTCGGTTGTCCAACAACTGCCATCTAGTGAAAGAAATGTCGCACCGGCGCTTTCTTCACCACCGAAGGCGTAGCTTGAATCGTGCAAGCCATCAACAAACCATTTAAAACCAACGGGAACTTCTGAAAGTGGCCGGTCAATAAGTTTGGCGACACGATCAATTAGCGAACTAGAAACTAATGTTTTGCCTATTTTGCAGGTTTTTGGCCAATTTCTATGGGTCATTAAATAGTGAATAGAAACCGCTAAATAATGATTTGGATTCATCAAACCGCCGGTTTTAGTAACAATGCCATGGCGATCAAAATCAGGATCGTTACCCACAGCAAGATCAAACTTATCTTTTAAAGCAATTAAGCCCGACATCGCATATGGTGATGAACAATCCATGCGAATTTTGCCATCTTTGTCCAGTGGCATAAAGGCAAAACTGGCGTCAACCACCGGATTTACCACATCTAATTTCAAACCATATTTTTTAGCGATAACGGGCCAATAATGAATACCTGAACCACCTAATGGATCAACACCAATATGTACACCCGCTTTTGCAATCGCTTCCATATCAACAACCTGACTTAATTGCTCAACATAAAAGTTGATAAAATCTTCACGAGTCAGTAATGCACAATTTAGTGCTTGAGCATAATCAAGGCGTTTAACATCAACCAGCTTATTGGCAATAATTTCGTTAGCGCGTTGCTCAATAACTTTCGTTATTTCCCCTTCAGCTGGGCCACCATGAGGAGGATTATATTTAATGCCACCATCGGTTGGAGGATTGTGCGAAGGAGTTATGATCAAACCATCGGCTTGGCTTGATTGGGTTTTATTATGAACAATAATTAAACGTGAAATAACCGGTGTTGGAGTAAAACCTTCATCGTCTTGAATAACAACAGGAACATTATTAGCAATTAATACTGAAATAGCAGAAGCAAAAGCAGGTTCTGATAAAGCATGAGTGTCTTTGCCTAAATAAAGTGGCCCTTTAAATCCTTGCGCTTGACGATATTCAGCTACAGCCTGACAAATAGCTTCAATATGCTGCTCATTAAAGCTTAATTTACTCGCATTACCACGATGCCCAGACGTACCAAAAGTAACTTTTTGCTCAGCAATATTAACATTGGGAGCCAGTAAAAAATAATCACTGACCAAACGGCCAATGTTAATTCTATCTTTCGGTCTTGCCGGTTTGCCAGCATGGTGATGAATTGTCATTTAAATTCCTTATCCTTTATAAAAACTTAAGCCAGCTCTTTTGCGCAATAAATAGTCACATAACTAATTTAGCTGATATAACCCATGTATCCAAGTTAGTTGATATAGCTAAAGTAACTCAAATAACTAAAGTAAGTCGCGAATATCTTCTATATCTTGCTCGTTATAACCTAACGCACGGCCTACTTCTGTTAGCATCATCTTCTTGCGGGTGGTATTTGAGTTGGTAATTACCCAAAATGGACTGTCTGGGATCTGGCGTGGCTTTGTACTGCTACCACTAGCTGCTAACTCAGCTTCGCTGGCAGCAAAATATAAACGGTCACGGCCTCTTATATTGCAAACAGTAGAGAACTGCTGATTATGTACTCGGTATAATGCCGCGAGAATTAATAAAAATCGACCAACAGCACCGCGTTGCATAGCCAATTCTTCTCTATTAATATAGTTAAATACTGTGCCATTAACGTCAAGTGTTGTTGTAACTGCTTGCTTTTCAACTACCTCTTCGACAATTTCTTCGACAATTTCTTCGACAATTTCTTCAACAAATTCTGGTGCTTCTGCGCTTACAACTTCATCATTTTGTTCAGTTGGTAACTTAATTAGACGACGTAATATCGACGATGCACTTTCGCCAATATACTGGGTATTTGACGCAATGTGTTGATATAGCTCTTCATCTATTTCGATGTTTTTCATTAATGACCCTAGGAAAATTATTATAGATCGCGGCAAGATTATACTTACGTTAATAAGAAGTCTCTATAGAGGATTAACAAATGATGAAAATATTTTTCAAAAAGTGAGTTTATAGTCTATTCAAACCAAATATTACCAATATAAAAGTAAGGTTTTTAATCTCATATCATGTAGCGCACAGTGATATTTACCTGGGTTTTCATTGCATCAAAATGCTAAAACAAGGACAATTATCCCTATTAGATAATACTTATAAGAGACAATAATGGCGAAGCTTTTAAACTATCAACAATCTGGCAGCGGTAAAGACATTATTCTTATACATGGTTTATTTGGCCGCTTAGAAAACCTCAATATGGTGGCGAAAGCATTAGCTGAAAACTTCCGAGTTACCAGTGTCGATGTACGTAACCATGGCAATTCATTTCACCATAGTGTTATGAACTACCCAGCCATGGCGCAAGACATTGCTGATGTTATGCAACACTTAGCCATAAATAGTGCCGTGGTGCTCGGGCATTCTATGGGTGGAAAAATAGCCATGGAATTAGCCCTAACAACGCCAGAGCTAGTGGAGAAATTAATTGTTGCCGATATTGCACCTGTTGAATATCCACCGCACCACAGCCAAATAATTGCGGGTTTAAAATCACTAGACTTTTCAGTAATAATGCAACGTAAAGACGCTGACAAACAACTAGCTAAATATGTAGATGACGTAGGCGTTCGGCAATTTTTATTACGAAATTTAAGCACTGAAAATGGTCAACTTACCTTTAAATGTAGCATTGACAATATTGCTAAAAATTATCCACAAATAATGAAAACTTACCAAGGCAGTAATAGTTATCAAGGCCCAACGTTGTTTATCAAAGGGGCTAATTCTGACTATATACTGCCTGAACACCGCACAGAAATATTACGTTTATTTCCCCAAAGTCGAGCTCGCGTTATACAAGGGGCCGGTCATTGGCTACATGCTGAAAAAACTATCGCCTTTAATCGTAGTGTTGAAGGTTTTTTAGCAAACTAGTTGTTGTAGTTATAACTTTGCAATATTAGTTTGTATAATCAATGCAATAAAATCATCTTGTGCTCGGTCTGATAAACGCCCAGTTAGTAGAATATTACTGACAAAATAGTGGCTAAGCTAACAAAATCAATGTGTTTAAAAGCAACGATATGCTATAGTGTGCCCTGAAAATTTTAGGGCCAATTATGTTAGCTGAACACTTTGAATTAATTGAAACCATTGGATTGAATTTGTTCTTTGCTTTTATCTTTATTTTCATCGGGTTATCAATCCATGATGTAATGAATAAGAACGATGTCCCTAAAATGGGAAAGATGGTTGTTTATTTTGTATTATTTTTAGGATGTGCTGGATTTATTGCCAAAGGCGTAATTCAGTTTATTTTCGAAAGCCAAGGTGTCGGATAAGTAAGTAATTAAAATGGCAAAAGAAGTAGCAGATTTAACCACCATTGACTTATTTAGCGATGAAAAGCGTCCGGGGCGACCAAAAACGAATCCTCATTCACGCAGCGTGCAAGTTAAAATTAACAAACGTAATCAAGTTAAGCGTGATAAGAACAATGGCTTAAAGCGAGTAGAGTTTAAATTACATCAAGATGTATTTGAACGTTTAGACGCTTTAGCAAAAGATAAAGGTGTTAGCCGCGGTGAACTAATAGAAATATTATTAGTTCAGTCGCTTGATGCCAACGATATTAAAGTTTAGTTAGATATAAAAGGTTAGATTCATGGCAATTGTAGGTTTATTTTTCGGAAGTGACACAGGTAACACCGAAGCCGTAGGCAAAATGATCCAAAAAAAATTGGGTAAGAAATTTGTCGATGTTAAAGATATCGCCAAAAGTACTAAAGAAGAAATCGCTGAGTTCGATTTATTAATCTTAGGTATTCCTACTTGGTACTACGGTGAAAACCAATGTGACTGGGATGATTTTTTACCTGAATTAGAAGAAATTGATTTCACCGATAAACTAGTGGCTATTTTTGGTTTAGGCGATCAAGAAGATTACGCTGAATACTTCTGTGATGCGATGGAACCATTACGTGATATCGTTGAATCAAAAGGCGCTATTGTTGTCGGCAACTGGTCGACAGAAAGTTATGAGTTTGAAGCTTCTAAAGCCTTAATTGATGAAAAAACCTTTATCGGTTTATGTATTGATGAAGACCGTCAACCTGAATTAACCGATGAGCGTGTTGATACTTGGGTTAAACAAATTTACGACGAACTTTGCTTAGCTGAATTAGAAGACTAATTTTTCGATAAAAAGCTAAACTATAATTGAGAAGCCAGCATTAGCTGGCTTTTTTGTGCCTATAACTAAGTTAAAGCTAAATTAAAGTTAAGTTAAGATAAGTTAACGTGTTGATGCAATTGTATTAAAAAGTCAGTTTCAAAGCATAATAGCACTGGCAAGTCGATTTATGTCGTCAACTTTACCCGCTAAGGCCAAACTTACGTTGTAACCATTTGAGCAGTATACACCCGATGAAGTAATACAAACCTATCAGTAAGCCTTTGATGAGATTGCTGAGAGCGTTCAAGTATTAAAGCGCATTATGAATTACCTCAAGCTGAGTATTAATAGCACTTAAAAAAACGAATCAACACTAAATCACCCTAATAATTAAAAGCTTACAAGATTAAAGGTGTTGGTATTGGTATTGGTATTGGTATTGGTATTGGTATTGG
>NZ_JACGWA010000002.1 GCF_014077505.1 Colwellia sp. BRX10-3
CAAGTGTCGAATTAGTTCGCTTTGACAATAAAAGTGGCCGAGCGGTTACACAAGCTTGCAACAATTCTCAATTACTACCTGCAGTTACCACAGGTTTAATTTATGAAACAGCATGTGAAGAAGCGCCGACAAAAAATAAGAAGAAATCTTGGCTAGAAAAATTATTTGGCAATTAGTTTTATAGTGAATTCAACGGTTAAGCATTTAGCTTTTGAATTTCGCTATTTTGTTAGTTGAATAACCCCATTTACACACTATGGTTAATAGGTAGTGAATAAAAGGGGGGCAAACTAAATAGTTACAGTAAAAAATTGCCTATATAAGAAGTACCTATATTAGAGGAGCAGAATGAAACATAGATTAAGCTTTGGTTACTTTACATTACTAGCTGAAAATATTGTTGAAGTTACTATCGATGAAGGTATTGAATTATCACTTGAAATGGTTGAAGAGTGTGATGTGTTTTTTAAAGCGCATATTTTTGGTGGTTTTGGCATGCTTATCAACAGAATCAATGAATATACTTATAGTTATGAAGCACAATTATCCATAGGCTCTTATGAGGGGTTAAAAGCTATTGCTTTTGTTTATTACTCAGATAAAAGCAAAGTCATTGTAGACGAATTAAATTTAATACGCGCATATGACAAGTGGAATAGTTGTACTTTTTCAGGCTTAGAACTTGAGTGGCAACAGGCATTTCAATGGCTAAAGCATGAGTTATTGATAGGTAGTGAACAAACAGCAAGTATTGGGTAACTTTATTAAAAGGTAAATGATTTACGTAGGTTGTAAATCATCAAAAATTCAAAATAAAAAGCAAACCTATTGGTTTGCTTTTTTATGTTCAGGCGAGAATGAAAACCTTAGAGCTTAATCAATTAGTCAACTTGGTTTTCTTCAACATATTCGAATATTTTAAACACTCGGTTAACGCCGCTAACATTGCGAGCAATATCTACCGCTATAGTCGCTTGTGTTTTTGTGACTAAGCCCATTAGAAATACTTCGCCATTTTCTGTTACCACTTTAATATTTGTAGCATCTAACTTGTCAGTGCCAAATAAAGAGGTTTTTACTTTTGACGTTAACCAAACGTCATTCGTTTTTGTGGTAAAAGATATCGTGTTACTTATGCGAATTTGATTATGTAGTTGTTTAACACCATTAACCTCATTTATCGCTTTTATAGCTTGATCACGCAAATAGCTATTAGGCGCTTGCCCAATGACTAATACACTGCCGTTAACACTAATGACTTGCAGGTTGGTATTGTCACTTAAAGCGTCGATTTTATTGATCTTTGCATGCGCATCAATTTCAATTTTTTGGTCGTCTATTTGATTGCCCAAAGAGCGATTGTCGGTTGCAACGCTTGCACCACCAACAACGCCAACAACAGCGGCAGCAACACACCCTTGTAGCAATACAGCAAGTGTAATTATGCTGACAATTGATTTTATCGACATACTAAGCCTCAGTTTGCGGAAATAATGTAGTATCTATAATGTCACATAAGCAATGAATAACCACTAGGTGCACTTCTTGAATTCGCGCAGTTCGACTTGAAGGTACACGAATTTCAACATCGTTTTCACCCAGCAGGCCTGCAATATCACCGCCGTCACCACCGGTTAAGGCAATAATTGGCATGTCGCGAGATACCGCAGTTTCAATGGCTTTAATAACGTTGCGAGAGTTACCACTGGTAGAGATGGCGAGTAATACATCTCCATTGTTACCCAACGCTCGTACTTGCTTTGAAAAAATTTCATCAAAATGATAGTCATTACCAATAGAGGTAATGGTTGACGTGTCGGTCGTTAAGGCAATTGCTGGCAACGGCGGACGCTCTGTTTCGTAACGATTTAATAGCTCGGCGGAAAAATGCTGTGCATCACCGGCTGAGCCACCATTACCACAGGCTAATATTTTATTGCCGGCTAATAAACTTTGTACCATAGTCATTCCGGCTTGTTCAATTGGCCCAGCCAATAATTCGCTGGCGGCAATTTTTGTTTGTATGCTTTCAGTAAAATTACTTTTTATCCGTTCTAACATGGTGGACTTAGCTCCGTTGTTTCAGTTCATAAAAGGCATTGATTAAAAGGCATTTTTAAGCCAAGTAATTTCTGGGTTATTAATATCGCCTTGCATCGCGATAACATCGAATCGGCAAGGGGTATTATATTCATTTAATCCGGCTTGTTGCAGATAAAATGCTGCACATTGTCTAATTTTTTGCTGTTTTTTAGCTGAAACAGCAGCAATGGCGCCACCAAAGTGATTATTTTTGCGATATTTCACTTCTACAAACACCCAAGTGTCATTTTCAGTCATGATTAAATCAATTTCACCACGGCGATTTTGAAAGTTACATGTCTTTAATAGTAAGCCATTTTGGCCTAAATAGTTGGCGGCTAATTGCTCACTATTTTTACCTGTGGTTACTGTGTTTGTTTTGTTAGTCCATAGCAATTTCTTGTACCTTGCTGCGGCTGTATTTACCCCAAATTAAGCTTCGGGTTAAAATGTTATCTTTGCCCAATTGCAATATACCCGTTTGACCATAATGCCTGACATAAGTTTTATTTTTCATGGCAGAAATTTTATCGACTAAAGACAAACTATCAAAACCCATGGCAAAGATGGTCTGTAAACTATCGCTGCGATTAGGCCAAAGTTTTTTGGCTTGTGCTGCTAAGGCTTTATTTTGTTGCTTACTGCGCAATTGCCAAGGCATTTCAGTAAATGTTAAACCGGATAAGTCACGATTATCACTTTTATCTATTTTAGAACTGTGGCTGCGCGAGCTCGCAAATACTGGAATTATATCGGCAAATGGGCTGATGTTAACGTCAATGTAAGGTTTTAAAAGTTTAGTTTCTAGCGGTAAACCTACTACGTAAATCATATCAATATCGCGGCGGTTACGTAATTCACTTTTAATTGAATATTTAATGTGGCGATTTAACTCTTTTGTGCGTTGCTGGCTGAGATCAACACCAAGACTAGCTTTAAGTTGATTTTGCATTTTCGCATCACTATTGAAAAATACCGTTTCAGGTGCCTTACCTGTTATATGTTGCCATTGTTGGCTAAATGTTTTCGCGATGCGACGACTGGCACTGTCTTGATGGCTTAATATTATTGGATATTGATACTGTTGACGGCTCAATGTTGTTGCCGCTTGAATCGCTTCATCTTCTGGTCGCATTGAAAGGGCAACTTGATGTGGCAATAATGCAATGCTTGCTGGTAAATTAAGTAAAAGCGTAGGAAGCGTTATCTCTGTTTGGGCTAAATAACTGTTAACATTTTGTTTAAGTAACGGGCCAATAACATAGTCAATTTTTAGCTCTATCAGTTTGGCATTTAACGTGGTCATGTCTAGGGTTGTTGAATCAATAAAATGTAAGGTTTTAGCGCTATTAATATCATAAGCGGCGAGTATGCCTTGCTGTGCTACTTTACCGGCACGTTCTTGTTTACCGGAAAGTGGAATAATAATAGCAATGTTTTGATATTCACTGGTTAATACTGGTTCTTGTAGGATTAAATTCCCAACAATATATTGCGCAGGATGAGTACTGAACTCTCGTTGCCATTGGCTTAAGTAGCGTTGAAGTCTAGCGTCGTCATCACCAAATTTATTAGCAAAAGTGATCAGTTTACTCCAACCTTTAATATTTGGTGGAGACATTTTAACTAACTGTTGATGCTGCCAAGGCGATAATTGACAAAACTGCTGCCAAATTAGTTCAATATCGCTGTCAGTTGATTGTGAATTTACAGCAAAGGCTCTTAAGTTTGCATCGAGCGCCACAATTGGCAGGTTTCGTTGTGTTTGCACGTTGGCCAGTGTTTGAAAATAATCAATCTGGTGAACAAGTTGTGCTTTTTCTCTAATGCTATTGGCATTTTCTAGCGCGATATAAGCCTTTGGGATTTTTGCTAAGGCTAAATAACTTTTAGCTTCAATAATGGCGAGGCGATATTGTTGCGCTGGAGATGGTGCTAATACTTCAAGTTGTTTAGCTAACCAAAGTGCTTTATGTGGTTTAGCTTGTGCTAAATATAACTCACTTGCGTTTAATAACGAAGCCACGGCTTCATCTTGCTGGTTTGAAGAAACTTGTGATGAAGCTTGAGCAATTAATTGCTCAGCGGTTAAGTTTGTTTCAAACTCTTGCATAACGTCAGCTTGTTTTGAAGTTGACGGTGCTGGTTTACTTTGTTTAGTTGTTGAGCAGCTGGCCAAAATAACCACAGCTACAAACGCACAAAGGCTACTTTTATAAGACGAAAACCATTTAGTAAGTGTCAAAGTTAATAAATCCATACTTTTTAATAGTGCTTTATAATAAACTTCATCCTCTTCAGTCTCAACACAAGTATTTTATTATGTCGGATTCTCAAATTCTGCCCAGCACCTTATATATTGTTGCCACACCCATAGGTAACTTAGGTGATCTTAGTCAACGGGCGCGAGATATACTCGAACAGGTTGATGTTATTGCCTGTGAAGATACCCGGCATACCCAACGTTTGTTATCAGCCTATACGATTAAAAATAAAACCATGTCGATGCATGATCATAACGAGCGTCAGCGCCAAGAACAAATTGCGGTTCTTCTAAAAGAAGGAAAGAGCGTTGCTTTAGTGTCAGACGCGGGTACACCTTTGATTAGCGATCCGGGTTTTCATTTGGTACGTCACTGTCGTCAACAAGGGCTTAATGTTTCACCCATTCCGGGGGCTTGCGCGGCAATAGCGGCGCTTTCTGTTGCCGGATTACCAACTGACAGATTCACCTTTGAAGGTTTTTTACCGTCAAAAACAGGTGCGCGACAATCAACATTAAACGAATTAGCCAATGAATCACGCACTATGGTGTTTTATGATGCACCACGCCGCGCCATTGATACCGTTGAAGATATCGTTAAAACTCTTGGCGGCGAGCGTTATGTGGTTATGGCGCGAGAACTAACCAAAACCTTTGAAACTATCCATTCAGATACTGCCGAAAACTTATTAACTTTTTTACAAGCCGATCCAAATCAGCTTAAAGGTGAAATGGTACTGATCATAGAAGGTAAAAAGATCGATCCAAATGATATTCCAGCCCATGTAGTAGCAACATTGAAGTTATTGTTGTCAGAAATGAAGCCGAAAAAAGCTTGTGCAATTGCCGCAGAAATTCATGGTGTGAAGAAAAATGCACTTTATGAATATGCCTTAGCAATGAAAGACGCTTAATAGATAATTTAATAACAATAGATGGCTTTCCAAGCACAATAATATCAAGTAGAATGCGCCCCGAGTTGACGAGACAATCGCTGCTTTATCGTTGTGCCGCTTATTTTAATAAGAGGTAGACAGATAGAGGGGAGGAAAGTCCGGGCTCCAATGAGCAGGGTGCCAGGTAACGCCTGGGGGGCGCGAGCCCACGACAAGTGCAACAGAGAGAAGACCGCCGATGGTTGTTCTTAGGAACTTCACAGGTAAGGCTGAAAGGGTGCGGTAAGAGCGCACCGGATTGCTGGTAACAGTAATTGCAAGGTAAACTCCACCCGGAGCAAGACCAAATAGGGTTTCATGACTAAGTTAACGCAAGTTAGTTTAGTATAAGCGTGGCTCGCGTGGAAACCGGGTAGGTTGCTTGAGCCTTAGAGCGATTTAAGGCCTAGACGAATGATTGTCACTTTTCTTCGGAAGAGATACAAAACCCGGCTTATGCGTCAATCTCACCAATTTTACATAAAGCCTCGATAGCAATATCGAGGCTTTTTTGTGGGTGAACATCTGAGATATCCCTCATTCCATTCTTATTTTGAACTAAACGATGCAGATATTCTTGTATATTAATCTATGTAGGTTGACTAAACTCAGGAAATAGGAATTCGGCTTTGTGATTATCTAGGATATTTAATGGCTAATGTATTAATTGTTGGTAGAAGAGGCCGATGTTATCGCGCAGCATTAAGAATGAAGCATAAGGTGTTTTTATGGAGTGACGGTCTTCTACACGAAAGTCGAAAAAAAAATTTGGCGGGCTGGATTGAAACACCATTTAAAAGTTGTGAAAAACGACTTGCAACCACCGATATAGAGGCTATTCAAAAATTTAATATCGAGTTCGTTATTGCTGCGACTGAGTCAAGCGTGGATATTGCGGCTATGATCCGCGAGGAATTCAAACTTACCGGCACTCCGCTTAACATTACCAACATTTTGCATAATAAAAACGAAATGAAGCTGGAAGCCTTAAAGTACAATATACCTATTACAAAATTTCATCTCATCGTTGAAAAAGATACGCCAGAAGCATTGGTCGAAAAATTGGGACTGCCACTTGTTGTTAAACCTGTAGCTGAATCAGGAGCAAGGGGGGTTATGGTGTTGGAGAGTCTAGATGAGGTTAAGGCTCATGCAAAACCTGGTCTACTGGCAGAAGCCTTTGTCGAAGGGACTGAAGTCAGTGTAGAAACCTTAATTCATAACGGCACTCCTATCTTTCACAATATCACCGAGTACCTTCATCAATGGAAGAAATCAATAGTACCTGCATCATTTGAACAAGATTTAGAAAACGAGATCATAAAAATAAACGATCGCGTAATTACTGGATTTGGCGTTAAAAACGGCATGACTCATGCTGAATTTTACCTGACAAAGAATGGCCCAATATTCGGCGAAATGGCAGTGCGACCACCAGGTGGCTACTATATGGAGCTTATTGAGTATGCTTACGGCTTCAATCCATGGAAAATTTATGTTGAACTAGAGACAGGTGCGACACCCAAGCCATTACCTGTAAAAGCAAAAAAGTGTGCGTGTGTGTTTATGATTCATCCAGGGGCAGGTACTGTTGATGAAATTTCTGGCTTAGAAAAGCTTAAGGAACTTAAGGAAGTCGAACAATTCAAATTTAAAATCGAACCTGGGTCTGAAGTTGCAGAACGAGACAGTACCAGTAGTGAAGTTGGCCATGTACTTATGTCTGCAGATTCACGAAAGGTCTTACTTGAAAAATTGAAGGTTGTTGAAGATAACCTAGTTATTACGATGAAGCAGTAGACTTATATTTACTTCACTTTAAAATTAAATTCCAGTCTTTAACTAAGCAAGCTGACATGCCAATTCGGTTCAATTTTATATCGTTGTTCTGTATTGTTCTGTGATTAAATTGGTTCGAACTGAACTCTGTATTAATGGAGTGTGCGTTCCTGTTTATCCCAGATACTTCCTTGCCAATTAGATATTGTTCCACAAGCATGACAGGAATCGCAATGCCACTCAATTAGGCCAATTGCTGTAGACGTTGCTTGAATGCTTCCATCACAATACAGCTTTTCAGCACGGGTACTGCATTTTAAATCCACCTCAATAACTGGCTGTTCGATTTGTTCAGTAACCGATGACACAATTTTGCTCAGAAATTTGAAAACTGCTTTTGCTTGCTTTGTAAGCTCTAATACCTTGCCTTCTTCGTCCAGAAAATGTTTTAAATCTGCTTTTAACACCATGCATTTTTCATTCATAAATTACTAATACCGTTAACATATAGCACTTAAAGCTTTCGGTACATCATTTCTAATTTAATATTATCAAACAGACCTTACAGATTTAAAGTGTGGAGAATATGGAAGTCGACTGTAAATATGAGTTATAAGCTTAACATTAGATAAGATCGATTATATTTTACTCTATGCGTTTTTTAACTTAAAGTTAATTACAGTATTAAAGGAGTATACCTACACATGGCAAGCCTTATAGATAATCATGATAATGCACTAGAACTCATGCTACTGCGCTCAGAAAATAAATTCTCAACAATGTTTCAATTATCATCTGTTGGTATGGCCGTAGTTGATGCAGAAACAGGAAATTTTCTTGAGGTTAATAACGCTGTTTTAATCTCAACCGCTTATACAAGGGATGAATTTATTAATTTAAGTTATTGGGATATTACTCCTAAAGAATATGAAGAGCAGGAACGCCAACAAATTAAAGATCTTGAAGAAACAGGACGTTTTGGCCCAAATCAAAAAGAATATATCCGAAAAGATGGCACAAGATACCCTATCAATATTAGTGGTGTGGCATTAACAGATACAGACGGAAGAAAAATTGTATTAGGTATTATTGAAGATATTAGCGAAAGAAAAGCCTATGAGCATAAATTAGAATACTTTGCTCTATATGATCCTTTGACAAATATACCTAATCGCCGCTTATTATCGGAGAAACTGCATCAATCTTTGGCTCAATGTAAGCGAGATGAAAAATTACTCGCCTTACTTATGCTTGATTTAGATAAATTCAAACCTGTTAATGATACATATGGTCACAGAATTGGTGATAAATTATTAGTAAAGGTTGCACAACGCATCACAGATGTTGTTCACAGAGAGAGTGATACTGTAGCTCGTCTCGGGGGAGATGAATTTGTCATCATACTTCCTTTTATCAGCACAAAAAATGATGCTGTTAAAATGGCAGAGAACATTTGTACAGCACTTGTTAAACCTTTTTATATTGAAAAAAATAAGATCACAATTTCTTCAAGTATAGGTATAGCAATGTTTCCAGAGCATGGGAATGACGAGAAGACTTTAATGGTAAATTCAGATGTAGCTATGTATAAAGCAAAAAATAGCAATAAAGAAAGTTTTAAATTATTTGAAAATTAATAGATGTTTACTTGATATCTGCAGCTTATGGCACTCAAAAATAGCCACAACCTGAAGTATAAAAACTTGATTGAAAATTCCCTCTTATTATCACCCGTTTCTAACAACAATAATGTGCTTGCAGTTAATTAAGCACCACCATAAATAACAATAGTTCAATTGAGCCCTCAAGCATTAAGCAATCATAAATACCATTGGCAGTTATCTCGTTATAGTTACTAAGAGGGAAGCAAAGGGTAATATCAACTTTTGTTTCATTAATGTCACCTTGGGTTGCTGAAAATATATACAGCTTGAAACTTAAGTTATACTCAACCGTGCCGATAATCTTATATATGCTTTGATCAACAGAGGTAAATTTTATGAGCTCACCAATTAAACCTAATGATACCTACAGCCAAGATGTTCGAGTATTAGCAAAAGCGCCGGACAAAAATGATATCAAGCCAATGGGGCAGCAAGTATCGGAGCTTGCACATGATAAAAAAATTGGCAAAGAGCAAGAGTCTATTTCTCTCAGCAGTAAAAAGCAGCTTAATGCGGCAATTATAGAATCAACGCTTAAGTACAATACGACAATCGGCGATCAGCCACTGTCATTGGTATTAAAAACCGCCTTACAGGGAATAAATGAAGCTCTAAAAGAAATAGGTGTTGAGAAAAGTGTTGAAGACGCTTACGAGTCAGGTATTGATTTTAGTCCTGAAGCGACCGCAGAGCGTATCGTCTCTTTTAGCACTCAGTTCTTGAGTTCATATCGCGAACAAAACCCACAAATGAGTGAAGAAGAATCGTTAACCGCTTTTGTTGACATTATTAGTGGCGGCATCGATCAAGGTTTTAGTGAAGCCAAAGATATTCTCGGCGGTTTAAAAGTATTAGAGGGTGATGTTGCGGGTAATATTGATAAAACCTATGAGTTAGTGCAATCAGGATTACAAGCTTTTGTCGACGCTTTAGGCGCTAAGAAAGAAGATCAAGTTGAATTGTAACTACCATGAAGATAACAGTAATAAAGAGCATGGCAGCATAGTAATGGTGTTAAGTTTTTCTCATTTGATGGTAAGTTAGGCTTTACACCATGCTGATTTGTTAGCTGCTAGATATATTGAATCCGGTCAAGACTCTACCTAACTGCCTTTCATTACTCCTCATGTATTATGGATATAAAAAATTAGCAGCAGTTGATAAACAAGCCGCCTATGTTACTGAGTAATAATACTACTTAGGAAAAGTTGAATATCACATATGATATTTTACATAAACTTATATAAAGGTGTATTTGCACTAATACAATTGCATCTTTTATGTTGTCAGTAATAACGTATAATATTTTAAAATATAGCCGCACTAAGAATTAAACAAACCTCATGACCATACTTTCAATGATAGTGGCGCACGCCAATGATCGTGTAATCGGAAAAAACAATGATATGCCGTGGCACTTGCCGGCTGATTTGGCTTACTTTAAAAAAACTACTTTAGGTAAACCCATTATTATGGGGCGAAAAACTTTTCAATCTATTGGTCGGCCTTTACCTGGGCGGAAAAATATAGTTATTTCGCGAGACGATACCTATCAAGTCGAGGGCGTTGAAGTGGTTAATTCTGTTGCTGCAGCTTTAGCTTTGGTTATTGAAAGTGAAGAAGTTATGGTTATCGGTGGTGGTGCTATTTACCAACATTGCTTAGCGGCGGCACAACGACTTTATATTACCCATATCGACGCTGATATCGATGGAGATACTTATTTCCCTGAATATGATTTAGCTGTTTGGAAAAAGGTCGCGAGTGATATTCGTCCAAGCGATGAGAAAAACCAGTATCAGTTAGATTTTTCAGTCTATGAAAAAGTTTAAAGATGTTATAGCCATGATGCGAACGGATTAATCACTAGAGAACAAGTACCTTCCTTAATGATGGATCGTTTTTGACAAAAAAATTGTGTTTACAATAAATGTCGGTCACTTAACTTGAACGGCATTTATTAATGGGATATCTATTTTTATAACCCGTTAAGTATAATGGATAACTTCTCTATTTAGTGTCAGCATCAGTGATTTTGTACCCAGTAGAGCTTTTTGTTCTTAACTGAAGGACATTACCAATATGGTGGCTATTTTATCTTATGAAACAGGGGATACTGGAGTTGATAATACTATTTCAGTTAATAAAGCTTCTTGCTGACAAAATAGCTTATACAGGTGTAATTGATTTTTTGCTCGGACTAAATTGTGCGTGGCGTAAGTGGTTTTAAAATAAATATCGCCATTTAAAAAGTCAGTTAAAAACCGAATGCTGAGCATAAATGGCATTAACTTAATGCCAAATAATAAACTTTTTTGTTCAATAGTACTTAACGAGCCATTAAAGCCTGCAACGTAGGCATTTGTTAATGCCATTATCATCTCAAAATCAATGGTCATATTATCGAGATCATCGCTATCTTCAGCAATTGACGCACAACAAGTGCGTACCATATCGCCGAAATCATGCATTAAATAACCTGCCATACAAGTATCTAGATCAATCACTGCGATTGGCTTGTTAGTCTCTTTACTAAAAAGTAGATTGTTAATTTTTGTGTCGTTATGGGTGACACGCAAAGGCAGTTTTTTAGTTATTTCAGCGATACTCTTGATAAAAATGTCCTGAGATTGAATAAATTCAACGCTTGTCTGGGCGGATATTAATAACTTATCTGAAGACTGTTCAATTGCCTGTTCAAATTGTTTAATACGCATGGATAAATCATGAAACTGAGCAATTATTTCAGCTAAGTTTTCGCTGTTAAAATCACTGAGTGCATTAGTGAATTGAGCAAAGGCATTGGCGACAGCACTAGCTTGCTCTACGTTAGTTATTGATTCTACAGTATAACAGTGAGGAATATAGTCGAGGCTTCGCCAATATTGTTCTTGTACTTTGACATAGTTATTATCGTCGTTGCTGCGAAGTTGGTAAACAGGCGTTAAAGCGTAGTTTTTATTTTCGGATTTTAGTTTTAAGTGCGAGCTGATCAGGTCGGCATTATTAGTTACCTGTAGAGGAGCATTAAAAACCTGTTGATTTAAACGCTGTAATACAAAGGTTTTATCAGCAGTTTTCACTAAGTAAGTGTTATTTATCAGGCCATTGCCAAGCAAAGATATGTGGCAACTTTCAATAGCATAACCAAATTGTGGTAAGACTAATGCTAATATTTTATTTGGTATAGACTGAGTCATGTATTGGTGATTGATTTGTTAAAATATGAAGCCATTTAGGCGCCTAATATTCTTAGTATGTTAAGGCATAGCTGATTAGATGGGAAGTTTTCATTACTTTGTTAGAAATTTGCCAAAACGTTAGATTTTATGGGTGCGCCGCTCAGTGAGCTGTCTAGAAAATAGACGAGTTTGCTCCATTATCAGCAATGTCTAATGTGCATGTTTATGGGCTAAACGCTTTAAGTTATTGATGGCTTTTGACGATGTTGTGTATGCCAATACAATTTCTCGTGTGAGTTGTAAGCCGACTATTGGCCTAAATACCACGTCACTGCGTTTAATAATTTCACTGTGTGCGGGTAAAAATGCGCAGCCTAAACCAGCATGTACCAAGCCAAGTGCATAATCTATGGTGGTGATTTTTGCTCGCACGTCGAGACTAATACCGGCGATCGCTAAAGTGTCTTGTAGGTGATCCCAAGCACTGCAAGGCATTCGCTGAATAAAAGGTAAACCGTCTAACTGCTGAATTGTGACGGTATCTTCGAGGGCAAATATATGATCATAAGGTACGGCAAGTAAATAATCTTCATTCCACATGTCAATATACTGCTCATTTTCCTGTAATTCATCTTTTAGAATAATACGCGCATCAACATTTTCAGTATGTGGTACTAAAGTCAGTTCGACAGAAGGGTTTGCCGAGGTGAATTCTTTTAATAATAAGCTCATGCGTTCAACACCTAAGCCGCGGGTAACACCTAAGTTAAAGGGTTGCTTATGGGTTTTTTCTGAAAAAACGTTTTTTATTGCGCCTGCTTGCCCTAACAGCTGTTTGGCCAATGGAAATAGTTTTTTACCTTGCTCTGAAGGCGTTACACCACGTGCATGGCGAATAAAAAGTTGTACTTTCAGTTGTTGCTCAAGTTGTGCTATTGCTGCAGATATTGAAGGCTGGGCGATAAAACACGCTTTTGCAGCAGCACTAAAACTTTTTAACTCATAGACTGAAATAAAATAATTCAGTGATTTTAAATCCATAATAAACTTAGTTAACTTAGGTATAGCTTTAAACTATATCAGTTAAAGGAAAATAATGTTTTAACTTTGGCTAGTATTTGCTTATTATTTTTGCACTTAATTATTTCTCAGCTTAACAGGTAATTTCATGTCTAATTCAAGCAGTGCAAACCGTCCCTCGTTTAAATGGCAAGATCCACTTTTATTGGAATCTTTATTGTCTGAAGAGGAGCGAATGATCCGTGACAGTGCGCATCAATATTGCCAAGAAAAACTAATGCCAAGAATATTAATGGCTAACCGAAATGAAGTGTTTGATGTTGAAATTATGCGCGAACTAGGTGCACTGGGCTTATTAGGCGCTACATTACCTGAAAAATATGGCTGTGCAGGCGTGAATTATGTTACTTACGGCTTAGTTGCTCGAGAAGTTGAGCGTGTAGATAGTGGTTATCGCAGTGCGATGAGCGTGCAATCATCTTTAGTTATGCATCCAATCTATGCTTACGGCAGTGAAGAGCAACGGATGAAATATTTACCTAAACTAGCGTCTGGTGAATACATTGGTTGTTTCGGCTTAACTGAGCCAAATTCAGGTTCAGATCCTGGTAGTTTAACTACACATGCTACTGCGGTTGATGGCGGTTATCGCATTACGGGTAATAAAATGTGGATCACGAACTCTCCTGTGGCAGATATTTTTGTGATTTGGGCCAAACTTGATGGCGTGATTCGTGGTTTTGTTTTAGAAAAAGGCATGGAAGGTTTAAGTGCACCAAAAATTGAAGGTAAATTTTCATTACGAGCATCCATTACTGGTGAAATCGTTATGGATAACGTTTTTGTACCTAGTGATAATATCCTCCCAAATGTTAAAGGTTTATCCGGCCCATTTGGTTGTTTGAACAAAGCTCGCTATGGCATTGCTTGGGGCGCTTTAGGTGCGGCAGAATTTTGTTGGCATGGTGCTCGTCAGTACACACTAGACCGTGAACAATTTGGTCGTCCTTTGGCGGCAACACAGTTAATTCAGAAAAAATTAGCCGATATGCAAACCGATATCACCACGGGTTTATTAGCTTGCTTACAAGTAGGTCGTTTAATGGATTCGGATCAATTAGCACCAGAAGCTATATCGCTGATCAAACGTAATTCATGTGGTAAAGCATTAGAAATTGCTCGCATGGCTCGTGATATGCATGGTGGTAACGGTATTGCTGATGAGTTTCATATTATTCGTCATATGATGAACCTTGAAGCGGTTAACACTTATGAGGGTACACATGATGTGCATGCCCTGATACTAGGTAGAGCACAAACTGGTTTACAAGCATTTTACTAAAACACTGGATAAGGCGTATTTGATACGCCTTTTATTTAAGCTTTTTTTAATGCTTCATGAAGCCATACAGCATTAGTTTTAAACCACAATAATAAAAATTCCCCGTGGAGATATCATGTCTGATCGTAATCAGGTGGTGAAAGAAAACTTTATTAACTTTGTTCGCGCCCAAACCTTGCCTGAATCAACTTGTACTTTAACTCCTAGTGATGTTGGATTAAGTTCAGCTGAAGTTATTGATCTATTTGAAACCCAAGTAATGAGTCGCCACCTTGATTTGCAATCACGTGTGATGCAGAAAAAAGGTCAAAGTTTTTATACTATTGGTAGCTCAGGTCATGAGGGTAATGCTGCTTATGCCAAGGCATTTCGTCCGACAGATATGGCATTTTTGCATTATCGCAGCGGCGCTTTTGTTATTCAGCGCAGTAAGCAAGTACCAGGACAAACGATTTTATATGACATGCTATTGTCATTTGCGGCATCAAAAGATGACCCTATCTCTGGTGGTCGTCATAAAGTGCTTGGTAGTAAATCGCTCTCTATTCCGCCACAAACCAGCACCATAGCGTCGCATTTGCCTAAAGCGATGGGCGCTGCATACAGCATTCCGTTAGCAAAACGTTTAGCGCATAAAGGTGAAATCCCAGACGATGGCGTCATTATTTGTAATTTTGGTGATGCTTCATCGAATCATTCAACTACTCAAGGGGCAATTAACAGCACAGCTTGGGCGGCTTATCAGTCTATTCCTATGCCAATTGTTTTTGTCTGTGAAGATAATGGTATTGGTATTTCAACTGCCACACCGGAAGGCTGGATCGCCGCTAATTATGAAAATAGAGCCGGTTTAACTTATCTCTATTGTGATGGTTTGAATATTTTAGATACCTATAAAACCGCAAAAGAAGCTGAACGAATTGCTCGAGAATTGCGTAAACCCGTGTTTTTACATATCCGCACTGTACGTATTTTGGGGCATGCAGGCTCTGATGCTGAGTTTGTTTACCGTGATATGGCTGACATTACCGCAACAGAGTTTCAAGACCCTTTATTACACACCGCGCGCATTATCTTAGAAAATAATATTTTAACGGCTGAAGAGCTGATCGGCATTTATCAAAACGTTGAAAAGCGCATTGAGGTTATTGCTGAAAATGCCGCTAGCAAAGAAAAACTGACCAGTGCTGATGCCGTAATGGCAAGCATTATACCTAGCGTGACTAAAGCACGTAATTCAGTGTTAGTTAGCGATAAAACTCGCGCAGAAATTTTTAAACATGAGAAACATAACCTGCCTAAAAAACAGCATTTAGCAAAATTGATTAACTGGGCATTGATGGACTTGATGGCTGAATATCCCAGTATTGTTATGTGCGGTGAAGATATTGGCAAAAAAGGCGGCGTTTATAACGTTACGGCAAAGTTATGTGAACGGTTTGGCAAAAGCCGAGTGATCAATACCTTGCTAGATGAGCAAACGATTTTAGGTACCGCCATTGGTTTGGCGCACAATGGTTTTTTACCTATACCTGAAATTCAATTTTTAGCTTATGTGCACAACGCTGAAGATCAAATTCGTGGCGAAGCGGCGACATTACCGTTTTTTTCAAATGGCCAATTTACTAATCCCATGGTGATCCGCATTGCGGGTTTAGCCTACCAAAAAGGTTTTGGTGGGCATTTTCATAATGATAACTCTTTTGCCGTTTTTCGCGATATTCCAGGATTAATCATCGCTTGTCCGTCAAATGGTGCCGATGCAGTTGAAATGATGCGCGCCAGTGTGCGTTTAGCGCAAGAGCAACAACGTATGGTGATATTTTTAGAGCCAATAGCGTTGTACATGGCGAAAGACTTACATCAAGAAGGTGATGGTTTATGGACCTTTGAGTATCAGCCTCCTGAATTGGCAGACAGCAGTATCGATTTAGGCGTTAAAGTTGCTGGCTCAGGCAAACAACTGTGTATTTTAACGTATGGCAATGGCAATTACTTGTCTCGCCAAGCACAAGCAAAATTAGCAGAGCAGGGAATTGATGCACGTGTCGTTGATTTACGTTGGTTAGCACCATTAGATGAACAAGGTATTTTGGCGCAAGTGAATGATTGTGAGCATGTGCTTATTGTTGATGAATGTCGTCAAACCGGTTCAATTAGTGAAGCTCTAGTGACTTTAATTCATGAGCAAACAAGTGAATGCCCTAAAATAAAACGCGTTACCGCCAGTGATAGCTTTATTCCTCTTGGCGCTGCAGCCTATGAGGTATTACCATCGGTTGAGAACATTGTCGATGCTGCGAAGGAGATTTGCCAATGAGTTCGTCAATAAAAAATACCGATAAAGCACCAGTAAAGGCCATGAATAAGAAAAAGCAAAGAGCGGTAGTCATTTGCCCTGGACGAGGTACATACAATAAAGAAGAGCTAGGATATTTACAGCGTTTGCATAGCGATAAAACCGAAATAGTTTCTCTGATTGATGATTTTCGCGACAGCCAAGGGCAAATGAAAGTTTCTGAACTTGATGGTATGGAAAATTACAGCATGCGTACCCACACTGCCGGTGAAAATGCTTCGGCACTTATTTATGCTTGTGCGTTATCAGATTATCAAGCTATTAATAAAGACGAGTTTGACATTGTCGCGGTTACTGGCAACTCTATGGGTTGGTATATAGCATTAGCGGTTGCTGGCGCATTAAAACCCAAACAGGCTATTAAGCTAATTAATACCATGGGCTCGATGATGACAAAAGGTGTGATTGGCGGACAAATGATTTATCCAATCATTAACGATGAGTGGAATATTGACCGAGAGCAAGAACACAAGGTTATGCGATGGTTAGCACAAGCAAATCAACAAAGTGATTGTGAAGTTTATGTCTCGATTAATTTAGGTGGCTATATAGTATTTGGTGGTAACAAGGCCGGTTTGAAAGCGTTAGAAGCGTTACTGCCTGTGGTGCAAGATCGTTATCCAATGAATTTATTTAACCATGCGGCTTTTCATACACCGCTGCTAAGTGATGTTTCAAAGCGGGCGGTGGAACTGATGTCAGCACAACTGTTTAATGCGCCTGAAATACCGTTAATCGATGGTTTAGGGCAAGTGTGGCAACCTTATAGCTGCGATGTTGAGCAATTACATAACTACACGCTTAATACACAAGTGGTAGAACCTTACAACTTTTCAAAAGCGATCGAGGTCGCCATTAAAGAATTCGCGCCCGATAAGCTTATTATTTTGGGCCCAGGTGCTACCTTAGGTGGTGCAGTTGCGCAGAGTTTGATCAGTCATCATTGGCTTAATTTACAAAGCAAAGCTAATTTTATAGCGCAGCAAAAGCAAAACCCTTTTATACTCGCCATGGGATTAGCAGAGCAACGTAAAAAGGTCGTATTATAAGTTTAAAATAACAACTAAACATTCTTGTATAAAATTAAATGGCTGAAAAAATATTTATTTTATACAATAGGCCTAGAAATTTCCGTATTGAGTTAACTATGACCACAAGCCGTAAAAAAAATGAAGCAGAATTAATACTCGCATTTAAAGCATTACTAAAAGAACAGTGCTATGGCTCACAAAGTCAACTTGCCGATGCCTTAGCTGAGCAAGGCTTTAAGAATATGTCGCAGGCTAAAATTTCACGCTTGTTGTCTAAACTTGGCGCGGTAAAAATGCGTAATGCGAGTGATCAAGTCGTTTACATTCTGCCTGACGAGTTAGCGGTACCAAAATCAAAACAAGCTATTCAATCTGTGGTTATTAGTGTCAAACACAATAATATGCAGATTATTCTGAAAACAGGTATCGGTGGCGCGCCATTAATTTCAAGAATGCTAGATAGCTTAGGTGAATCAACCGGTATTTTAGGTACGTTGGCAGGTGACGATACAATCTTTATTGCGCCAACAAATATTAACCGTATTGATGAAATAACTAAAGATATTAGTTTGTTGTTAGGCGTTTCAACATAGTAGTAATATAATAGCGCTTGAAAAACACTTCGCAAGGGTAAACAATTTATGTTTATCCTTTTTTATTTGAGCATTGCTAAGCCGATACTGTCTCAAAAACGAAGCGCGTTTGACTATAAAAAGGCTGGTCTGGCCGAAGTATAGTGTTGTTTATATTGGCACCCGTAACACGATTAACTAACCTTTGTGGTTCAAAACAAAACGCCGAATGTTTTTGATAAATACAATTTTCTTTGCCAGTTTGGCTGCCATCAATATAATTAGCGGTATATAAAATTAAACAAGGTTGATCGCTATATAAAGTTAACTTCCGTCCTGAGCTCGGTTCAAATGCGCTTGCCGCAAATTCCTCACCACTTATTACATTGTCATTGGTTAACCAATAATTGTCGTATCCTTTGGCTATAACCACTTGTTCGTCGTCTGAGTTGATATTTTTAGCTAAAGTCGTCAATTGATTGAAATCGTGCGCGCTATTTAGTACCGCTTTAACTTCACCTGTCGGGTAAATATCTTTATTCATCGGTAAAAAGTGGCAAGCATTGATTTGCACTTGGTGCTGGTAAATATTGCCGGATTGATGTCCTGAGAGGTTAAAATAGCTATGTTGAGTTAAATTAATTACCGTAGTTTTATCGGTATTGGCAAAATATTCAACGGTCAGCTCGTTGCTATTGTTCAGGCTATATTTTACTTTAAAATCAACAGTACCTGGAAAACCGTTATCACCATCAGGACTAGTATGTTGCAGTATTAAACTAACGTTTTTAGCAGAGCTTTCTGTCGTTGCCTGCCAAAGCTGTTTATTTAGTGCCTTGAAGCCACCATGGAGTTGGCTGTCATTATTATTTATGTGTAGCTGATAAGAATTACCGTCAATAAACAGTAGCCCTTGATCTATGCGTCCAGCGTAGCGGCCAATAATAGCGCCTAAATAGTAAGGGTCATTTTCATAAGACTCAATATTGTCGTAGCCTAGAACGATATCGTCAGGCACTGCATTGTTATCTAACGTTTCCAGTGAAACAATTATGCCGCCATAGTTAGTTATTTTAATTTTCATGCCGTGAGCATTTGATAAGGTGAAAAGTTGTGCACTTTCGCCGCTACTCAAGGTGCCAAAATATTGTTGGGATATATTAAGGCTGTTAATGATGGGCTTACTTGACATGCTGTAGTTCACTGATTGAAAATATTAAAGTAACTATACCAAATGCTTTTATCGCTTTACCAGCTATACGAAGTTATTTTGAGGGGTTGTTGTTAAGCAATTAACAGTTAGCTATAAAGCTAACTGTTAGCTTTTAGCTAAGGACTATTAGCCAGTGACTTAGTGACAACGATTGGCGGCGATATGCGCCAGTGAAATCAAGGCTTGCTTGTACTCTGACTCAGGTAACATAGCTATTGCATTAATAGCTTTGTCGGCTTCTTGCTCTGCTTTTTTCTGAGTATAAACCAAAGAGCCGGTTTGTTTCATTGCGGCAAGTATATCATCTAGATGGTCCATGCCATCGCCATGTTCAATCGCATTGCGGATCATAGATTTTTGTTGCTCATTACCATGTCCCATTGCATATAACAGTGGTAAGGTAGGCTTGCCTTCGGCGAGGTCATCACCTACATTTTTGCCCATTTCTTGTGCATCAGCAGTGTAATCCATAATGTCATCAACGAGCTGAAAGGCCGTGCCTAAATGTTTACCGTAATTAAGCATTGCTAGCTCTGTTGCATTATCTTGCTTTGCAATAACAGCGGCAAGACGAGTGGCGGCTTCAAATAACTTCGCTGTTTTACAGTAGATAACTTTCATGTAGCTTTCTTCTGTGGTCTCAGGGTCATTACAATTCATTAATTGCAGTACTTCACCTTCGGCAATAATATTGGTTGCATCAGATAAAATATCCATGATTCTTAAATTACGTAGCTCACTCATCATTTGAAATGAACGTGAATATAAAAAATCACCGACTAACACGCTAGCACTATTACCAAACATAGCATTAGCTGTTTCACGGCCTCGGCGCATATTAGACTCATCAACAACGTCATCATGTAATAATGTAGATGTATGGATAAACTCTACTATTGCCGCGAGTTGTAAATGCTCTTCACCTTGATAACCAATAGCTCTTGCCGCTAATACGGTGAGTAATGGGCGCATACGTTTACCGCCACCATTAACAATATAAACACCTAATTGATTTATAAGTGCAACGTCTGAATGTAGTTTCGAAAAGATAAGATCGTTGACAGCGTTCATGTCTTGTTGAGCCAAAGCTTGGATATTTTTTATATTCATAGAGCGTAACAAGTTACCTTAATTGTGCTTTATACAAATTGAAATAAATAATCGTTCATTCTAAAGTGGTCTAAATATCTAAATATCTACATTGCTTGCAGGACCGTTCCTAGTCATCTCGGTAATTGCTCCTGCATTAGTCTAATAACTTACATCTATGCAAAAACATTGATCCATGACATTAGTAAATTCTTTAGTCGATGTAGATATCTATGCTTAGTCTGAAACAATAAACATGTGACCTTGAATATTTATTATCACTTAAAACAACTTACTTAGTTAATTCAATTAGTATTTAGTGTTAGAATACTAGTAATTTCACGGGGTAATTTTACACGAAATTCATGACGATAGAAGTTTTACAGGTGAGAAGTTTTTACTTTAGTAAAAATAATAATAAATCATTACTTTTATGCTTGCTCTAACCGATTTCTTCGCGTAGAATTCGCGCCCTATAATTTTAAATTTAAGCGTCGTCCATAGATGATGACGCAGTACGGAGTAGCTATGTACGCGGTATTCCAAAGCGGTGGTAAACAGCATCGTGTAACTGAAGGCCAAACAGTTCGTTTAGAGAAAATTGAACTTGAAATTGGTGCTGCAGTAGAATTCGAAAACGTTTTAATGATCGCCGATGGCGAGAGCATCAATGTAGGCGCGCCTTACATTGCTGGTGGTAAAGTTGTTGCTGAGGTTGTAAACCAAGGTCGCGCTGACAAAGTTAAAATTGTTAAATTCAAACGTCGTAAGCATTCACGCAAAGAAGCGGGCCATCGTCAATGGTTCACTGAAGTGAAAATTACTGGCATTAACGGCTAATTAGGAGCGATTTACAATGGCACATAAGAAAGCTGCGGGTAGTACACGTAACGGTCGTGATTCAGAAGCTAAACGCCTAGGTGTTAAGCGTTTTGGCGGCGAAGCCGTTTTAGCGGGTAATATTATTGTTCGTCAACGTGGTACTCGTTTCCACGCTGGTAGCAACATGGGTATCGGTAAAGACCACACTCTATTTGCTTTATCTGATGGTAAAGTACAATTCGAAGTTAAAGGTCCTAAAAACCGCAAGTTTGTCAGTATTGTTGCTGAGTAGTAATACGCAAACTTATAAAGCCCTGCTTTTACGCAGGGTTTTTTTTTGCAGGTAATTTATAGTTATTCGTTACAAATTGTATAAAAAATGACATTGTTCAAAACTATTTGAAATAAATCATTTATAATATGTGGCAGAAAATAAAATTTTGGAGTGTTTTAAAACACCATGAAATTCGTAGATGAAGTAGAAATTCGCGTAGAGGCCGGAGACGGTGGCAATGGTTTAGTCAGTTTTCGTAAAGAAAAGTTTATTGAATTCGGTGGACCAAACGGCGGCGACGGCGGTGATGGCGGCGATGTTTACTTAATTGCTGATGAAAGCTGGAATACGCTAATCGATTACCGTTTTGAAAAATTTCATCGCGCGAAACGTGGTGAGAATGGCAGAAGCCGTGACTGTACCGGTAGAGGCTCAGAAGATTTGTACTTAAAAGTTCCTATAGGTACACGTGCTGCAGATATTGATACTGGTGAGCAATTAGGTGATTTAACTCATCATGAGCAAAAGCTATTAGTCGCCAAGGGCGGTTGGCATGGTTTAGGTAATACTCGTTTTAAAAGTAGTACCAATCGTGCACCACGTCAGAAAACTGATGGTACCCCAGGCGAAATTCGCAACTTAAGACTGGAGTTGTTGTTGCTTGCTGATGTTGGTTTACTCGGTTTACCAAACGCAGGTAAGTCTACTTTAATTCGCAGTGTTTCGGCAGCAAAGCCAAAAGTAGCAGACTACCCGTTTACTACTCTAGTACCTAATTTAGGCGTTGTGCGTTTAGACCCTCAACGTAGCTTCGTTATTGCTGATATTCCAGGCTTAATTGAAGGTGCTGCTGACGGCGCAGGTTTAGGTACACAGTTTCTAAAACACTTAGAACGTTGTCGTATTTTATTGCATGTGGTTGATGTCATGCCAGCTGATTGTTCAGACCCATTAGAGAATGCAAAAACTATTATTGGCGAATTAGAAACACATTCTTCAGAGCTTGCTGGCAAACCACGCTGGTTAGTCTTCAACAAGTTAGACTTGTTACTTGAAGAAGAAGCAAAAGAAATTACTGATCGGGTTATTGAAGGCTTAGGCTGGACAGGTGAAGTTCGTAGTATTTCAGCCGTTAATCGCACCGGTACTGACGATTTGTGTCAAGGTGTAATGGGCTTTATTGAAGCCTTACCACCAGAAGAAGAAGCTGCACCTGTTGATGGTAAAGCTGTTGAGTTTAAATGGGATACCTATCACGAAGATACCATTGCAGACTTGGCAGATGATCTTGATGATGAAGATTGGGACGAAGATGAATACGATGTAGAAGTTGAATATCGTAAGTAAGCTTTAATCTAACCTGAGTTCAGTTTAAGCCGTCAATTATAGGTTTAAACTTTAGATCGAAAGTATTAAAGTGTGGCTTATTATTCTAAATACTAAGCCACAAGCCCACCAAAGAATTTCAAATTATACTCGTCAACTTATGTTGAGCAAATAGGGCATTTAGCCTGTTTTTTCAGGGCAAACTGCTGCCATGAGTTATTCAAACCATCAAAAATATTCAGTTGATTTGTTGCCACAGAATTACCTGTTAAATACTTAATAGCCTGTAATGCTTGCATACCACCAATAATAGCTAAAATTGGTCCTAATATGCCGATAGTTTGGCAATTGTTTTCCTGTGCTTTCTTATCTGTGGGGAATAAACATTGATAGCATGCGCTATCAGGTATATTCGGGTTAACAAACATATGTTGCCCGTCAAAGCCAGTGGCCGCGCCAATAACTAATGGCTTTTTATGTTCAATACACTTTTGATTAATCAGATAACGGGCGGTTATGTTATCAGTGCAATCTATCACCAAGTCAACTAGTGGGAAATAGTAATCAGCAAGTTCTTCATCGAGCATTTCATCAAGTATTTCGATATTTGTACTGCTATTTAGTTGCTGTAACTTCTCTGCTCCAGTATCCGCTTTATTTTGGCCAATATCTGATTCGTTAAATAGTATTTGGCGGTGTAGATTGTTGATTTCAATGCTATCGCCATCAACTAAATAAATATTGCCAACACCAGCGGCATTTAAATAAAGGCTTACTGGATTGCCTAAACCACCGATACCGACAATTAAAACACTGGCCTTTTTAAGTGCTTGCTGGCCTTGTTCACCAATGCCTTTGAGCATGGTTTGACGGCTAAAACGTAATAGTTCTTGGTTGCTAAGCATGGATTGTCTGCTCCGTATTATGATAACTATGCACGGCATTGGCTTTAAATTGAATAAATACCCTTGCTTGCGTGGTTAGCTCCATACGTATTGCTGACCATAAACTAATTTGGGCATAAAATTTTTGCTCGCCAGTTTCTAGCGTAACTAAAGCATTGGTTTTGCTGTGTTGTATTGCGATAATGTTTGCTGATAAATGATTTACAATTGAGCTATGTTCAGGCTTGGTTGTGCTGATACTAATATCGCGGGCGTAAATAATACAAGGGAGCAGTTGGCCAATTAAGCGCTGATCATTGCTTTGTTCTAATATTGGTAAATAAATGCTGTGGTTACTGCCTTGAGCTATTGGCAGTGATAGCCGCGTGAGGCCGTAATCAGGTAAGTGCTCAGCGATAATTAACGATAAACTGGTTTTAGGGCTAGTTTCTCCAAGGCTATTTAAATCGTGAATCGCTTGGTGAATAGGAGCCGAAGGACTTATTTTACCTGCTGAAACTACCACTAATTGATCGGCGATATATTGCAATTCACTCAAACTGTGGCTGACATAAAGCATAGGCAACTGAAGTTGTTGCTGAATTGCTTTTAAAATGGTCAGCATTTGTGATTTAGTAGTTTTATCTAAGGCGCTGAAAGGCTCATCTAATAAGAGTAATTTAGGCTCTGCTAATAAGGCTCTGGCAATAGACACTCTTTGTTTTTCACCACCGGAAAGCTGAGTTACATTTTGGTGTTGTAGCTTGGTTAACTGGGTTAATGTCAGTACTTTTTCAATGGTCAGTTTATGGTTGGTTTGTCGTTTAGCGCCATAAGCTAAGTTTCCATAAACGCTTAAGTGTGGAAATAAACGACTGTCTTGAAAAACTAAGCCAATTTGCCTGTTTTCAGCTTTAATAAAACACTTGTTTTCGCTGTTTTGTAACGATTTACCATTCAACGATAATTGGCCTTTTGCTCGATGTTCAAGACCGGCAATGACCCGCAGTAAGGTAGATTTTCCTGAGCCAGAATCACCATAAATACCAGTAATCGCTGAAATGCGAATACTTTGATTACTCGTTATTTCAAAGTGATTAAACGCTAATTTAAACGCTAATGTTAGCTCTGAAAGTGCAGCATCGTCACTATTGTCAATAGTTGCCTGAGTAGAACTCAAATGGTTTTGCTGGCTGCTAATAATATTCGACTTAGTCATAGTGCTCATAATTTTGTTGGCCTATGCTGCTTACTAGTAAAGTTATTACCTAATAGATAAACAAATGACAACAGTAATAATGACGCAATTAATAACCCAGCTGATAGCAAATGAGCGTTAGCGTAATTAAATGATTCTACATGATCGAATAACGCGATAGACAATACCCGTGTTTCACCAGGAATATTACCGCCAATCATTAACACCACACCAAACTCCCCTACGGTATGGGCAAAACCTAATGCGGTTGCCGTAATAAAACTGGCCTTAGTTAAGGGTAAAACAATACTAAAAAAACGATCTATCGGACCAGCACCTAGCATGGCAGCTGCTTCAAGATGCTGATCACCTAATTGTTCAAATGCTTTTTGTAAGGGTTGTACTACAAAGGGCAGGGAGTAAAGCACCGAGCCAATAACAATAGCGCTAAAACTAAAGGCTAATTGGCTGCCAGTAGCACTTTGCCATATCTGCCCGGGTAATGAGCTGGGTGAAAAAGCCAGCAGTAAGTAAAAACCTAATACGGTTGGTGGTAATACTAATGGCAAGGCAACTACAGCCTCAAAAAACACTTTGAATCGACTTTGCCATTTCGCTAAATACCATGCTAGTGGTGTACCTATTATTAGCAAGATAACCGTGGTTACCGCGGCCATTTTTAAGGTGGTAATAAGCGCGAGTAAGTCGGATGAAATATCTGTCATATTATTCATTGACCTTGCTATGTTCTTGTCTCGATTTTATGGGTAAATAGCCAAGTTGCTGTAATTTATGTTGGCTACTAACTTGTAAAATAAAATCACTGACTTGCTGAGCTAATTTGACTTGTTGGCTGGCTTTAATAATCACCAATTGCTGAGCAATGGGCTGATAATACTCAGGTGGAATAATTATCCCCTGATATTTATTTATGACCAACTGACTGTACGCCACTATGCCAAAAGGCACCGCTTGACTACGAACTTGTTGAAAGGTTTGATTGATATTAATGCCGGTGACTAATTGATTTTTTAATTGCGGCCATAGCGATAAATGTTGCAATGCTTGCTGGGCAGCCTTGCCATAGGGAGCTGTATACGGGTTTGCAATAGCTAGCTTGTTAGAATAACTCTTAAGCTCGTTTAAGCTATTTAACTGCTGAGTAGCTGACCACAAAGCAATTTGCCCAAAGGCATAAGTTTTACGGCTATTCGCAATAATTAGCTTTTCTTGCTCTAGCAGTTTTGGGCGAGTTGCATCAGCGGATAAAAATATATCAAAAGGTGCTCCATGCTTTATTTGTTGATAAAGCGTACCGGTAGCAGCGCTGATAATTTGGTAGTTAATCTTTTCTTTGTTGGGTAAGTCAGCCAATAATAATTTTAGTGTCTGTGCAAAGTTTGCTGCAACTGCTATACGAAGTGGTTTAGTTTGCTTTGACTTTTCGACAGCAAAAGCACAGCTGGCTTGTGAGGCCAGCCAAATAACAAATAGCAGGATGATTTTTTGTATTAAATTTGGCATAAGTGCTTATGGTAACGCTGATGTTATGTAAACTTTAAATGTGGAACAAAGTTACATGGTCGATGGCTTGCATCCAGTTGTTCAACAATTAATTTGTCCCAAGCTGTTTTACAGGCGTTGGTTGAACCGGGTACAGATAAAATAACTGTACTATTTGCCATGCCGCCAAAGGCGCGTGATTGAATGGTTGAAGTACCAATTTCAGCTAAAGAAATTGTTCTAAATACTTCGCCAAAACCTTCAATGTCTTTATCGAATAAAGGTAATAACGCTTCAGGCGTATTATCTCTTGCGGTAAAACCTGTGCCACCTGTAGTTAATATTACTTGCACATTATCATCAGCAATCCACTTAGAAACTATGGCACGTAATTGATAAACATCGTCTTTTGAAATTTCTTTAGCAGCGAGTTTATGACCAGCGGTTTGTAATCGTTCAACCAGTGCTTGGCCTGAAGTATCGTTGTGTACTTCTCGGGTATCTGAAACGGTTAACACTGCGATATTTAATGGTAAGAAGCCATCGCCACAATGAATAGATGAGGTACTAGACATGAGATTTCCTTTGCAAAGATAATAAATGTTGTGCCTGTTGCCATTGCTCAGGCGTATTAGTGTTAAACAAACATTGGCTGTTTTTTGGTTTAATCACATTATGTGGTATTTGCGCTAATAAGCTACGTACTGAAGGACCAGCTAAGTTCCGCTTATTGGCTGTTTTATGCGAAACCATATGTTCACTGATTAGTTTTTTTGATTTTAGCGGTGACAAAACTGATGATAAAGGTTGTTGGAAAAACTGTTCCACAAAGGCGTTAACCGGTAAATACAAGGGTAGATAATTATCAGTAAAGTAGCACGCCCGTTGGCTTAACTCTCCCACTTGCTTTAATGCTGCTAGCTCTACTGCCGTCATTAAAGGTAAATCTACGGGTAAAATTAATAGCGCTTGAGGTTTGAACTGCTGAATAATACTTTGAATACCAGCGAGTGGTCCCATATTAGCAACAAGATCATCAATACCTTGTTCTCCACCGCTGACAATAACTTGCGAGCTGCCAGCTTCTTTAAGTAAAGACTTGCTATAACTGAGCATATCTTGTTTCTCACGCTGCAAATTTGCCTTGTTTTTCCCCATGCGGGAAGATTTACCACCGGCTAAAACTACACCTAAGCAGGGTTGAAATAAAGTTTTTGTTAAACTCATTAACCGCCCAACATGGCTAGATTTTTTGTTGCGCCGGTGAGCTTCTCGTGTAAAAAATGGGTCTGTTTTTTATCTGTTAACATATTAGTGATAGCCGCTTTTAAAGGTTCAACGTCATCAGTTTGTAAGTACTCTTTTAATGATAAACCTTGCTCGGTAAATAAACATAAATGTAACTTACCTAACGAACTTATTCGTAAGCGATTACAGGTGTTACAAAAATCTTTAGAATAAGGCATGATTAAGCCTATTTTTCCGGCATATTCAGGATGATAAAACTCTTGCGCTGGCCCTGCCGCTTTGTCATTAATAACCGGTAACCAACCATCTAATATTAAGTTTTGTTTTATGCGCGAACCTTGAATGTGTTGGGCATCGAAAAATTCTTTATTATCACCCGTTTGCATTAATTCAATAAAGCGTAAGGTAATTGGTGTGTCTTTTAACCAGGCTAAATAACTGGCGATGTCGTAGCCATTATATTCACGCATTAATACGGTATTAACTTTAACATCTATATTGCCTGCCGCCACCGCCATATCAATACCTTTGAGGATATGTTTAAGCTTGTCGTGGCCAGTAATAGCGTGGAATTGTCTGGGGTCTAAACTATCAATACTAATGTTTATGGCGTCAATACCAGCATCTAACCAAGCAGGTAAGTGTTCAGGAAGTTTGTAACCATTGCTAGTGATAGCAACTTTTTTAATGCCAGGTGTTTGCTTACATCGCGCAATGATTTCAGGTAAGTCTTTACGTAAAGAGGGCTCACCACCGGTAATACGAATTTTTTCCGTACCCATAGCAGAAAACGCCGAAGCTAAGCGGGTTATTTCAGGCAGTGTAAGAAATTTTCTATCGTTATCACATTGATAACCATTGGGTAAACAATAGTCGCAACTAAAATTACATACGTCAGTGATCGATAGGCGCAAGTAGTAAAACTTGCGGCCGAAGTTGTCTGTTAACATGTCACCTTTCCAAAGTTGGGAGGCAAACAAGTTTCCTTGTTAACCCTGGCAAACTCAAAATTAAATTTGGTTTACGGCTAAAAGAGCGTGTTGGTTGCATAGCAACAAATTTAGCTAAGATAGCTCGGCGAAAAATAATATTTTATATCATATAATTATAAGCATAGTATGATTATCAACACTATAACAGATAAAGACCTTGGTTATATTAAATGACATTCAAGAATATTATTATTTTGTCAAAATTAGCTAGCTAAGTGAAGATGAGAAAATTTGAATCGAGCTTTTTTTTACTGTGCTTGGCGATACTGATAAATAGAAAAAACAAATAAAATTGGAAGAGTTTATTATGGTTGATTGTTGTTCTTCGCCGGGGTTAATGCCCTTTGAAAAAGCACTAGAAACAATGCTAGCTGCTATTACCCCGATTACCGATATTGAAAGGATTACGTTAACCGACAGCTTAGGTCGAGTCTTATCTACTGATATCACTAGCCCGATTAATGTACCACCACATAATAATTCAGCCATGGATGGTTATGCATTTGCACAGTCCAGTTTGGCAAATCAAACGCAACTGAAGTTAGCTGGCCGCTCTATGGCTGGACAGCCATATCAAGGTATTTGTGGTAAAGGTGAATGCATCCGTATTATGACAGGCGCAAAAATACCTGACGGTTGCGATACCGTAGAAATGCAAGAAAATTGTCAAGTAGCAGGCGAGAGCGTTAAGTTTTTAGTGCCACGTCAGTTAGGTGACCATGTGCGTTATGCTGGTGAAGATATTGGTGAAAATCAGGTGGTTTTTACCAAAGGTCGGCGTTTATCTGCTATTGATATTGGCGTGCTGGCATCGCTTGGTATTCAAGAGTTAACCGTGTTTCGCAAACTTAATGTTGCATTAATTGCCACAGGTGATGAGCTAAAAGCATTAGGTGAACCGCTAGGTAGCGGTGACATTTTTGAAAGTAACAGCTATGCACTAGCGGCTATGTTAAAAAATCTCAATGTTAATGTGATTAATTTTGGCGTGATTATTGATGACGAAACCGCTATTAGACAGGCTTTTATTCAAGCAGATAAGCAAGCTGATGCGGTAATTTCTTCTGGTGGTGTTTCAGTAGGTGACGCAGATTATACCAAACTCGTACTTGAACAAATCGGTGAAATTGCCTTTTGGAAAATAGCCATGAAACCAGGCAAGCCATTTGCTTTTGGTAAATTGTCCAATAGTGTTTTTTTTGGCTTACCGGGCAATCCAGTTTCCGCAATGGTTACTGCTGATTTATTGGCTATGCCGGCATTGATGAAATTACAGAATTGCCATCCAGCGCCACCAATAACATTAAAAGCCAAAACCCTGACTGATTTAAGAAAGTCACCAGGGCGTATGGATTTTCAACGTGGTGTGCTTTCTTATAACAATAACGGCGAGTTAATAGTGGAAAGCACCGGCAGCCAAGGTTCAGGTATTTTAACCAGTATCGCGTCGGCAAATTGTTATATTGTTTTACCTGCTGAGCAAGGTCGAGTTCCGGCCTTCGAAACGGTTAATATTCGCTTGTTTGAGCGATTTTTTGCTTAATTACCCAAGTGAAATAGTTCAAAATGGCAGGGTATAATACGTGTTGAAAACTATTTATTTTATTCCTGGCACTATGTGCGATCAGCATTTATGGTTGCCTGTATGGAACTTGCTGCGTGAGAAATTTCATGAAGATTACCAGCTAATATCTTTGGTGATTCCGAGCACTGGCTGCATGGATGAAGTCGTCAGTACTTTATCTGACCAAATAATTGAAAATAAGGCGATATTAGTCGGTTTTTCACTGGGCGGCTATATTGCTAGTGCCATCGCGTTAACACTGGGAAATAAACTTAAACACTTATTGATAGTGTCTAATTTTCCGAAAGACTTACCTTTAGCAGAAATTAAACAACGAAAACGTACTATTGACTGGATAAATCAACGTGGCTATTCGGGTATTCCCAATAAGCGTATTGATGATTTACTACACCCAAATATTAAGCAATTTAACGCTCAGGGCTATCAGGATATAAAGCAAGTTATTGTTGCCATGGATAAAGAACTTGGCGTTGACGCCCTATTGCATCAGCTCAGTGTTTCTATGCATCGACCAAATTTATTACCTTTATTAGCACAATTAACCTTACCTATTACTTTTCTTGTTGGCGACGAAGATAACTTAGTTGATCTTGTTTCACTGAAACAAGATTTGAAACAAGAGCAGCAAGGGCTAGATCATATTATGTTACAGGAAGTTGCCAATACTGGGCACATGTTACCTTTAGAATCACCTCAAGCTTTAACTACAATGCTGATACATTTATTAACTAGTTAACCTACTTTTCCTAAACTTAAAAGTTACTAAGAATATAATTGCTTAAAGCTGTGTTTGCGCGAGCGAAAGCGTGTAAAATAGCGACAATTATTTTTTACGTTAGGACTTTGACGTTGAGCGACAGCAAATTTTCATCACTTACCTTGCAACCGGCAATTTTAGAAAACCTCTCATCAATGGGTTACCATGAGATGACAGAAATACAAGCTAAAAGCCTACCGGCTATTTTAGCGGGGCAAGATGTTATTGCTCAAGGTAAAACCGGCTCTGGCAAAACAGCGGCATTTGGTCTTGGCCTTCTGAATAAACTACAAGTTAAAAAGTTTAGAATTCAAACCTTGGTACTTTGCCCTACCCGCGAATTAGCCGACCAAGTGGCGAAAGAAATCAGAAAACTGGCAAGAGCGGTTCATAACATTAAAGTGCTGACTTTATGTGGTGGTACGCCGTTTGGCCCACAAGTAGGTTCATTGGAGCACGGCGCACATATTATTGTTGGTACGCCGGGGCGAATTGAAGATCACCTAGGACGCGGTACCTTGTCATTAGAACATGTGGATACCCTGGTTTTAGATGAAGCCGATCGTATGCTCGATATGGGTTTTCAAGCCGCTTTAGATAACATTGTTGCTAAAATGCCAAAACAGCGACAAACGTTGTTATTCAGTGCTACTTTTCCACAACAAATTCAAAAAATAGCGAATAGTTATTTACAGACACCTGCAGTGATAAAAGTAGAATCAAGCCATGAAAGTAGTACTATTTCACAGCACTTTTATCAGGTGGAAAATGATGAAGATCGCCTAACTGCTATCCGATTACTACTGCTAACCCATCAGCCTGAGTCGAGCGTAATATTTTGTAATACCAAAATAGAAACACAGAATGTGGCGAACAAATTGGCTGCTTATGGTTTTGGTGTTGTCGCATTACATGGTGATTTGGAGCAAAGAGACCGTGATCAAACATTAGTACGATTTTCCAACAAAAGTGCCTCAATACTAGTTGCGACTGACGTCGCAGCGCGTGGTTTAGACATTGAAGCGCTTGATGCGGTATTTAACTATCATATTGCGCATGACAGCGAGGTCCATATTCACCGTATTGGTCGCACCGGTCGTGCAGGTAGTACAGGTTATGCATTTTCATTATTTAATAAAAAAGATAGCTACAAAATTGGCTTATTGGAAGATTATTTAGAGCGAACTATTGAAGGCGAAGAGTTACCGAGTAGTGATGCTTTAGAGCGCAGTATATTCACGCCAAAAATGACCACATTACAAATTGACGGTGGTAAAAAACAAAAAGTCAGACCAGGTGATATTGTCGGTGCACTTACCGGTGAAAATGGCATAACATTTGAGCAAGTAGGTAAAATTCAACTAGGCGCTAATTGGGCATATGTTGCCGTAGACAAAACAGTGGCTAGAAAGGCGTTAAACAAATTAACTCATGGCAAATTAAAAGGCCGTACTTTTAGGGTTAAAGAATTAAAGTAAGCATATTATAAGTTTAATTTTTTACGCTAGACACAGAAGAATCTTAGGTACTCAACTGTAAAATTGAGCGCCTAAGATGTTGATAAATTATTTTAATGTTCTCCTCCTTAGATGCTATAACTGAAAGTTAACATTGATTTTTTCAACTGCTGCAATATCAATAATATTAACATTACCGCTAACACTACGCTCTAAACGTGCTGCAGTTTTATTTGCGCCATATTTTTCGGCAAAAGTGATAATATCATCACCGTTACACATAACTTTCATTGCGACTGTTTTGTCACGCAAATTATAAGACTTAGCTACTTTTTGAAACTTAGTGACGCTGTTAGTTAATGTAGATTTACAAACGTCAATCAGGGCTGTTTCTATATATTTATCCATGGCATGACTATTAAAGCTTACAACTGACAATATTGAGCAAGTAATAGCAGCGGTAGTTAATGATTTTAATGTGTTCATTTAATTCTCCAATTAAAAGTGTATTTGTACTGTGTACACAATAATAGTGGCGCATTAATGATAAAAAGTTGTAAAGAAGTGATGACTAAATGTAACAGTTAATCAGCAGTAATCTTAGGGGATACCTTAGCATTTAATTGTTTTTATTTAATAAAACGTTATTAGTAAATGAATTTGATGACATTAACTTTTACATCTATTGATATTCTTAGAAATAGTAAGGCAAAGTAAGGTTATATATCGTACGATAGACAACATAAATATGTCGCTAACCAATAATATATTTTGGTGATTTAAGTAAATCAAGGTATGATACTGTCAATATGTACAGTTGTTGTTAAAGTGATATATGCATATTTTTGATGCATCATAGTAATGATTCGAGTTTGGTCAATAGTAAAATAAGGGATAACAATGGCAGTTGAAAGTCGATTTGTCGTCATAAGACAAGGTGTGGAGGTAGAAACATTCATGGATAAAAGAGCCGCAGATGAATACGATAAAATGCTCGATATGGCAGATAATTTATCTGAGATGTTTGAACACGCACCTGTTGAGCTTTCTGAAAGTATCCGTGAAGAACTTTGTGTTTATTTAGCACAAAATCGAGAGGAAGTGCTTATCGCTTTACAAGCAAAAAAAGCTAAAGTAGTGAGTAACAAAGCTACCGTTTCAAGTCCTAAAAAGACTAAAGACGAAGTCGATAACTCTGCCGAAGTTGTTGAAGCTGATAGCGTTAAAGTAACAACCGAGAAAGTGAAAAAAGTTAAAGCACCTAGCAAAGCTAAGACTGCTGTAGCTTAGTTGATACTTGATCGCACTTAAGCGTGAAAATATTTTATCAATAACTTTGCTTCTCAGCACTGTCGTTATGTTGTAATAAATCGATAGTTTTATTTGTACAAGTTTGGCTAATTAATTTATCAACTTGGTATGAGTTAATTTATTTTGGTGGTGTTTTGGAATATCAGCTGATAAGAAGTTCGCGTAGAAAGACCATAGCGTTACAAGTAAGTAATGCACAAGTTATTGTCAGAGCACCGAAATTTGTTAAAACTGCCTATGTCGAAAAGCTGATACAATCTAAATTGCAGTGGTTACAGCAAAAAGTTGCAGAACAAAAAGAAAACCTCGTATTAAATCCTACTTTTACTCAACAACTTTCTAGTGAAAATACCCATAATAAACCATCAGTATATATTGATGGTTTGCCACACAATATTATTATTGAATTTGGCAAAAAAAATGTTATTCAAAATAAGATAGAACAAAGTTTAACGGTAGTACTTAACCCGCGTTATAAATCCAATGAATTGCACTCAGAAGTTATTATTACGAAAGTAAAATCGCAAATTGAAGGCTGGTTTAAAGAGCGTGTTGAAGATTATATTGAGCAACATCTAGTGGCTTTTTCACAGCAAATGTCTTTACATGCATCGTCATTTAAAGTGAGAAAGTATAAAGCACGTTGGGGGAGTTGTAATAGCCGTGGTGAATTAAGTTTTAACTATTTATTGAAAATGCTGCCCGCTTGGGTGATTGACTATGTCATTATTCATGAACTTTGCCATCTTGAGCATATGAACCACTCGACAAGTTTTTGGCAATTAGTTGCCGCACACTGTCCTGAATATCAAAGTGCCAAACACTGGATGCAACTTCACCAACTCTATCTAAAATGGTCGTAATCGTTCGACAACACCGCTATCTCTAATGAAAAGCTCGTATATCATATTTACACCTCTATTATTGTTTGAAAAATAACTTAGTTGGCATAAGACCTGCTTGTTAATTCTCTGCTTCTTCAGTAATTTTAAAATAAAAAAACAATAATAATTAAAACGTCCGATAACAGCATTATTTTTCAATGGGTTGTTAAAATCGGGTTAAGGCGGAAAATATGAAATTAACTCACTACAGTTGGAAAGCGACAAGTATTTATCTATTGTCTGCGGCAATATCATTAACCTTAATTGATTTATTAATAAGCTTATAGTTATTAGGACAAATGCTTATTATCAGATCTGCATTTTTTTTTGCAGAAAAACCTGATAATAAGCAAGCTGATATACAAAGAAGATAATTACTAAAATGATTAAAAAAACTTAATTGTTTTGGCAAAATTTATATAAAATACTATCATTTCAGTTTCTTCAAAACGATTAACTAATCTAGTTTAGGCCAAGTTTATTTTTATATCTCACTTCTTGCAAAATCTTCAAGTATCAAATGTGAGGAAAATCCGCATTTTTAAACGCTAAAATAGAAAAATAATGTCGTTTTTATCAGCATTAGTAATTAACAGCAGCACAAAATTAATGTAAATTAGACTTTAATAAAAAAAATAATTAAGGATTAGCATCAAATGAGTACAAATGTTCTTATTTGTGATGACTCTAACTTAGCCAGAAAGCAAGTACTTAGAAGCCTTCCCGAAAGCTTATCAACAGATGTGCAATTAGCCAAAGATGGTCAAGAAGCACTAGAGATTTTACGAAGACAAAGTATTGATATTCTTTTTCTCGATTTGACTATGCCAATTATCGACGGTTTAGGTGTTTTGCAAGCTTTGAAAGATGAGGGCATTCAATTGCCTGTATTTGTTATTTCTGCCGATGTGCAGCCTGAAATGCAAAGTCGAGTTCTGGGCTTAGGTGCAAAAGCATTTTTGCGTAAACCTATAGCATTAGATACATTAAATGAACACTTGAGAAATCACGGTTTCCTATGAATGCATTTGACTTAACTGAAGATCAACATGACTGTTTGCAAGAGTTAATTAATGTCGCAATGGGACAGGCGAGCGATCAGCTTGCGCGTTATTTAGATACCTTTGTATATTTAAAAGTTCCTAGCATAGAGCAAGTAAAGGCAGAGCACTTGTTCGATACCCTGAATAATGATTTAAAAGCAACGGCCGTTGTTAGCCAAGGTTTTTTTGGTTACGAAGGAATCCGTGGTGAAGCATTATTGATGTACCAACCTCAGGATTCAAATCGATTGGCTGATCTTCTAGGCTATGAAGCGGATGAGTTGACATTTGATGAACAAATTATAGATTTAAGTTCAATTTTAACCACGACATTTCTCAATGTTTTTGCCAGCCAAATAGATAATCAAATGTCGTACAGTGCTCCTAGGCTTCTGTCTTCAAGTTTAGATAAAATAAACCAGCACTTGAAACAGCAATCGTTTAATTGGGATTTTGCACTAAAAGTTAGGATCAGTTACCAAGTGACAGATTATTCATTTAATTGTGATATGGTGCTATTAATTCCTGAAGAAGCTATTACTAACATTAAAACTGTTATTGATCGTATATTGGCAGACTTTTAAGTATGTTAGATGCACTTTGTAGTAACATTTTAAATCGCTTGAACACCGGAATATTGATTTTAGATAAAGATTTTAATATTCTTATGTGGAATCGGTTTTTAGAAGTGCATGCCAACAAAAGCGACAAACAAGTTATTGGCAAAAGTATTTTTGCTGTTTTTCCTGAGTTACCTAGAAAGTGGTTTGAACGTAAACTATCGAGTGTTATCCAATTAAAAAGCCAATCTTTTTGTGGCTGGGAGCAACGCCATCACCTGTTTGAACTTTCTCATTCACGCCCGATAACAACTGATAGTGATTTTATGGCGCAAAACTGTACTTTCTTACCTGTTGAGGTAGAAGGAGAAGTTGAGCGTATTTGCATCTTAATTGAAGATGTTACTGATGTTTGTCATTATCAAATGCAATTAAATAAAGTCTTGCAAGCACTAGCGTTGTCAAATCGTATAGATGGCTTGACACAAGCATTCAATCGCAAGCATTGGGAAGAGTGTTTAGCCGCAGAGTTTTCTCGGGCACGGCGCTATAAACAAGATCTTTCATTAGTTATGTTAGATTTAGACCAGTTTAAATTGTTAAATGACACCTTTGGTCATCAAGGTGGTGATAAAGTGTTAATAGAGACAGCTAAAGCTATTAATGAACTACTACGTATGGGCGATTTATTTGGCCGTTATGGTGGCGAAGAGTTTGCCATTATATTACCTAATACCAATCTAGCTGGCGCTGAAGATGTTGCAGAGCGTATTCGTCAAACCATTGCAAACAACGCTATAGACTATAAAGGGCGAAGTGTCAGTGTAACTGTTAGTATTGGTGTTGCGGTTATTGACGAACAGGATTCACGCTATGAAGACTTAATTAGTCATGCCGATATTGCATTGTATAAAGCGAAAAACAATGGACGTAATCGGGTTTGTGTAGCCGAAAAACGTAATATCTTATGAATATTTTTATATAATATTCATTCTTCCTAACTTTTATGCATATACTAGTTTGTTTTATTCATAAAAATCAGTTGACAGAAAAATCCATATCAGGCACTTTATAGCCTATGAATATTTTACTTCGCCGAATCATTATTATTACTATTACCACCCTCACCGGGATGGTGGTCATCGGCTGACGTGTAAAATTTAGCAATTTTATAAAGCCCGTGACCTTTAAGGTTACGGGTTTTTTTGTTTTTAGGGTTTAAGGAGTAAAAATGCGTGTATTAAAATTTGGTGGTTCCTCTTTGGCTTCAGGCCAACGCTTCATTGAAGTGGCGAGTATCATCAAAAATAAAAGTCAGTCGTCTCGTCTTGCTATTGTTGTTTCTGCACCGCAAGGAGTGACTAATCACCTTGTGGCGATGGCAGAAAATATTTCTAATGAAGAAAAGTTGAAAAGTGACTTACTGCATTTTAAACACGCTATTGAAAATATTATTAACGACTTATCAGCCACATTGCCTGGTTTTTGCCAACAACATAGCGAACAAGTGCTAGCTACTTGGGAGCATCAGTTAAGTCGATACTTGCATGGTGCAACTTTGCTATCGTTTTGTCCTGAGCATGTTCGTGCTCGTATTATCAGCATAGGAGAGCGTTTAAGTGTGGCACTATTGCAATCGGTACTGTCATTTGATGATATCGCAGTGAGTGTTATTGAGCCCGAGCGATTTTTACGCACCAATGATGTTGCAATGAATGCCGTAGCAGACCTAGTATTATGTAAAGAAAGATTCCAGCATGTTTATAATGAACTCAACTCGATTGCCCTTATGCCTGGTTTTATCGGTGTTGATAGCCTCGGTAATGTAACAACCTTAGGTCGCAATGGTTCAGATTATTCTGCGGCTGTGTTAGCGGTATGTAGTGAGGCAGAGTATTGTGAAATTTGGACTGATGTTGACGGGGTATATAACGCAGACCCTCGCTTAATAAAAGAAGCACAATTATTAGATTATTTATCTTATCAAGAAGCGATGGAGCTATCTTATTTTGGCGCGAGTGTTCTTCATCCAAAAACTATCGGACCTATTGCTCAGCATCACATTCCTTGTTTGATTAAAAATACCGGAAATCCTGATGCACCAGGTACGCTGATTGCGAACGAAAATGATCAGCAAAAGCGTGTTAAAGCGATTTCAAATTTAGATGACTTAACCATGGTTAATGTTTCTGGTCCGGGCATGAAAGGTATGGTTGGTATGGCGAGCCGTGTTTTTGCTACTATGAGTCGTGAAAATATTTCTTTAATCTTAATTAGCCAATCTTCAAGTGAATATTGTATTAGTTTTTGTATTTACTCATCTGATGCAGGTAAAGCCGAGCAAAGCTTACAAGAAGAATTTGAATTAGAATTGTTGAACGGTTTGTTAGAGCCGTTAACGCTTACTCATGAATTATCAATTGTGTCGTTAGTTGGTGATGGTATGCATCATCAACAGGGTGTTGCGGCTAAATTTTTCAGCTCACTGGCGCAAGCACGTGTGAATGTTGTTGCCATAGCGCAAGACTCATCAGAGCGCAGTATTTCTGTAGTTATTGAAAGTAGAAAGTGTACTGACGCTATGAAAGTTAGCCACCAAAACTTCTTTTCTCACAAACCAACGATTGATGTGTTTTTGGTTGGCTGCGGTGTTGTCGGTAGTGAGCTACTCGCGCAAATAGCCCGTCAGCAGGCAAAGCTTACAGCAGATAATATTTCACTGAAAGTTTATGGCTTGGCTAACAGTAAAGGCATGGTATTTAACAGTGAAGGTATCGATGTTGCTAATTGGCAAGAAAATTTAGATCAAGAAGCCTTACCGGTTAACGTTGAAAATATTAAAAACTTTGTTCGTGCAAATCATTTAATTAACCCAGTTTTAGTTGATTGTACTTCTAATGAAGCACTAGCTTTGCAATATGTTAATTATTTAGAAGCTGGTTTCAATGTTGTAACACCGAATAAGAAAGCAAACACAGATTCTTGGGCTTATTATCAAGCATTACGGACGGCAGCTCAAAAAACTAACCGTCGCTTTTTATATGAAACAACGGTTGGCGCTGGCTTACCGGTTATTGATACTTTGCAAAATTTACTGAAAGCCGGTGATGAACTCGTACGCTTTGAGGGTGTATTATCAGGTTCTTTATCCTATATATTCGGTAAACTTGATGAGGGTATGACTTTATCTCAAGCAACAACGTTAGCCAAAGAACAGGGCTTTACTGAACCAGATCCTCGCGATGATCTTAGCGGTATGGACGTTGCGCGTAAATTACTTATCATGGCTAGAGAAGCGGGTATGCCGTTAGAGCTAACTGACATTGAAATCGAACCCGTCTTAGCAGATTCATTTGACGCTAGTGGCGACGTAGCAACCTTTATGAGTAATTTACCTAAGTTGGATAAGGCATTCGCTGAGCGTATAACTGCAGCTAAAGCAGAAGGTAAAGTGTTGAGATACATTGGTAATATTGTTGATGGAAAATGTCAGGTGGCTATTGAAGCTGTCGGCGTAGATCATCCTCTCTATAGTATTAAAGATGGCGAAAACGCGTTAGCGGTTCATAGTCGTTATTATCAACCGTTACCTTTCGTTTTACGTGGTTATGGCGCTGGTGCTGCAGTTACCGCAGCGGGTGTTTTCGGTGATGTATTAAGAACATTAGCATGGGAGCAGCAGCACTAATGAGTGTATCAGTATTTGCACCAGCATCAATTGGCAATGTTAATGTCGGTTTTGATGTTTTAGGTTTAGCGGTTAAGCCCGTTGACGGTACATTATTAGGTGATGTGGTTACTGTTACGCATAGTAATAGTGGCGACCAATTAGAAGTTACGGGTAATTTTGCTAATAAGTTGCCAAGTGATGTTAAGCAAAATATTGTTTGGCATTGTTTACTGCTGTTTAATAAAGAATTATTTGCCAGCAAACAAGCTATTGCCGAAGTAAAAATAACCTTAGATAAACGTATGCCAGTGGGCAGCGGATTAGGCTCTAGCGCCTGTTCAGTCGTTGCTGCAATTGCCGGTTTAAATGCTTTTTATGAAAAGTACCATCAGTTTAGCTTTTCGCAGCAAGCACTGTTAAAAATGATGGGACAAATGGAGGCGCAAATTAGTGGTAGTCTACACTATGATAATGTTGCACCTTGCTTTTTAGGTGGTATGCAGTTAATGGTGCCAGACCCAGATATAATTGCCCGTAATTTACCGCAATTTGAAGATTGCTATTTTGTTATGGCATATCCAGGGATTGAAGTATCAACCAAAGCGGCAAGAGATATATTGCCAACATCTTATTCGCGTGCAGATTTGATTAGCTTTGGACAGAATTTAGCGACTTTTGTCGACGCTTGCCATCGCGGTGATAAGGCACAAGCGTTTTCGGTATTAACCGATATCGTCGCTGAACCTTATCGCCAATCAATTTTGCCGGGTTATAGCGAAGCGGCAAGTTATTTAACCCAAGAGGGGTGCTTGGCTGTCGGTATATCCGGCTCAGGCCCAACGCTTTTTTGTGTTACAGACGATGAAGTAAAAGCTAAAAAGTTTGTGAGCTGGTTGAGTGACAATTATTTACAAACATCAGCGACTGGCACAAGTGAAGGATTTGTTCATCTTTGCCAAGCTGATACTCAAGGTGCTGTGAGTTTGCCTGAGTAAGTTATTCGTTCATCTTGCTTTAAGTAAGCAAGGTGAATAAACCCGATATAGGAATTGAGTGTGAAATTTTATAATTTAAAAGAAAAAGATGAACAAGTCAGCTTTGCTGGTGCTGTAAAGCAAGGTTTAGGACGTAATCAGGGCTTATTTTTCCCTGAAGAATTACCACGTTTTGATAATATTGAAGCCTTACTTGCGCTACCAATGGTTGAGCGCAGCGTTAAAGTACTTTACCCGTTTGTTAGTGAAAATTTAACTGAAGCACAGTTGACTGAAATTGTGACTGATGCCTTTAACTTTCCAGCGCAAATACAACCTATTAGCGAAAAACGAGCGATATTAGAATTATTCCACGGACCAACACTTGCTTTTAAAGACTTTGGCGCTCGCTTTATGGCTAAATGTTTACAAGCGTTCAATGAAGATAAAAAAGTCACTATTTTAACAGCAACCTCTGGTGATACTGGCGCTGCGGTAGCACATGCTTTTCACGGTATTGATAATATTGATGTAGTCATTTTATATCCGAAAGGAAAAATAAGTTTATTACAGGAAAAAATGTTTACTACCTTGGGCGGGAATATTCGTACTATCGCGGTAGAAGGAACGTTTGACGATTGTCAGTCGCTGGTTAAACAGTCGTTTGATGATAAAGAACTCAGAGAAACTATCGGATTAAACTCAGCTAACTCTATTAATATTAGTCGTTTGTTAGCTCAAATTTGTTATTACTTTGAAGCGGTTGCGCAGCTTTATCGTCAAAAAGGTAATGATGCTTTAAAGGATATTGTATTTTCTATTCCAAGTGGCAATTTTGGTAACCTAACCGCTGGGCTTTTTGCTAAAGCGCTAGGTTTACCTATTAAACGCTTTATTGCGGCAACAAATGCTAACGACACAGTACCTCGCTACTTGCAAACCGGCGAATGGACACCTAATGAGACAGTGGCAACTATTTCTAATGCCATGGATGTTAGTAATCCAAATAACTGGCCACGCGTAGAGCACATGTTAAAAACCGGATTAGTTGACCAAGATTGTGTCAGCTCAGTATCAATTGATGAAGAGCAAACACAAATGGCTATGATCCAATTGGCAAAACTTGGCTACATAAGTGAGCCTCATGCGGCCGTTGCTTACAGAGCATTGCAATATAATGTCACTGATACTGAATTTGGTGTGTTTTTGGGCACGGCTCATCCAGCAAAGTTTAAAGAAATTGTTGAAAGCACTTTAGGCCAGCCGATTGGTTTACCAAAAGAGCTTGCCGATTGCGCGAGTGAAACTATTTTATCAACCACGAGTTCAACTGACTTTGCTGAGCTTAGAGCTTACTTAATGGCTTAGTAAACTCGCACGTTAGCGTAATATTATGTTCATTAGAAAAGGCAGTTTTTACTGCCTTTTCTATGTACAGGAAGTACGGAATGCCAAGTTCACATGGTCACTATTAGCCATTCTTGGCTTCTCGGCATTAATGCATTCATGCACATCGAAGTAAGGTCAGTTTTTTTTCAGACAAAACTAAGTCTCAACTTATGACATTCATACTGTAAATACCGCATAATATACTCACGATATTAAATACATGATTTGCAAAAAATATGGCTAAGCTAAAACCTCAGTGGCAAAAAATAATTGCCTATGAGCAACAACAGGACTACTTCCAAAAACTATCAACAGAAATTGCTCAACAACGAACTAATGGCGAAGTAGTGCTTCCGCTTGAAGAAGATGTATTTGCGGCTTTTTCTACTGTTGATTTGTCAGATGTTAAAGTGGTTATTCTAGGTCAAGATCCATACCACGGTTTGGGTAAGACAGGTGAGTCACAAGCGCATGGTTTGGCTTTTTCGGTGCGCAAAAGTATTAAAGTACCACCGTCGTTGGTTAATATATATAAAGAACTCACGCAAGATATAACTGGCTTTACTACACCCAATCATGGTTATTTGTCTGAGTGGGCGCAGCAAGGTGTATTATTGCTTAATACCGTACTCACCGTTAAACAAGGCCAAGCGCATTCTCATGCGAAATTAGGTTGGGAAACGTTTACTGATAAAATTATTACTGAAATAAATCAACACAATGCTGGCTGTGTATTTTTACTCTGGGGTAGTCATGCGCAGAAAAAAGGCAAAAATATTGATCAGCAAAAACACCTGGTATTAAATAGTCCTCATCCATCACCACTTTCGGCTTACCGCGGGTTTTTCGGCTGCCAACATTTCTCAAAAGCTAACCTGTGGTTACAAGCGAAGAATAAAAGCGCAATCAATTGGCAAGTAAGTGACTAACGAAGGGTAATTAATGTTGGTGATTAAGAAAATTATTTCACTTAATGAAGCTTGATGAAATTTATTTTCAGAAACTACTGATAATCCCACGTTAAAGGTTAATTAATTTAATTATCGTTCGTATTACGAATTAAAATTGCTATTAACAGTGTTTTACTGGTTTTATATTGCGCAATGTTCACCTAATGATAGTATGTTTTTATTGTAGATAGTTAAGAGCATAACGTATGTCATTAGAAGATTATTTTTTACCTTTTCGGCACCATGTCATAGGGCATAATTTACAGCATAAAATTAATGGTCACACACTTGATATTATTTATGCTGATTGGACAGCCAGTGGACGTTTATATCAACCTATTGAAGATTATCTCACCATTGAACTAGGCCCTTATGTTGCTAATACACATACTGAGACTAATTTAACGGGTAGCGCCATGACTCAAGCCTATCACGATGCTCAGCATGTGATTAAACGTCACGTAAATGCTTGCGATAATGATATATTGATCACTGCAGGTGCAGGTATGACAGCGGTGGTAAATAAATTCCAACGTATTTTAGGCTTACGAATTCCTGAGCGCATGCAAGCGCAAGTAGCGTTTTCAGAAAATGACAGACCAGTAGTTTTTATTACCCATATGGAACATCATTCTAATCAGACGTCTTGGTATGAATGTGATGTAACCCTTGAAATTGTTGATCCAGATAGCAATGGTTTGCCTTCTTTAGAGCACTTAGCGCAATTGCTAGAAAAGTACCAAGATCGCACGGTAAAAATAGGCTCATTTTCTGCCTGCTCAAATGTTACGGGTATTAAAACCCCTTACTATCAATTAGCAGAAATTATGCATCAACATGGCGGTTTATGTTTCGTCGATTTTGCAGCTTCAGCACCTTATGTTGATATTGATATGCACCCGAGTAATCCTAAGCAATCGTTAGATGCGATTTACTTTTCGCCACATAAATTTTTAGGCGGCCCGGGTAGCTCAGGGGTATTAGTCTTTAATAAAGCGCTCTATAAAAACAAAGTGCCAGATCATCCCGGTGGCGGTACGGTTACCTGGACCAACCCTTGGGGTAAGCATAGCTTTTTTAATAATATTGAAATGCGTGAAGACGGTGGCACGCCCGGTTTTTTACAATGTATTAAAACTGCATTAGCGATAAAGCTAAAAGATGCCATGGGTGTTGAAAATATTCAGCAACGTGAAGCAGAAATAACCCGCTACGTTATGGTAAATCTAGCTAAAAACGAACAGGTTGTGATGCTTGAACCTAACATTAGTGAGCGTTTGGCTATTGTTTCGTTTTATGTCCCGGGCGCGCATTATAATTTAGTGGTTAGGTTACTTAATGATAAGTTTGGTGTGCAAACACGTGGTGGTTGTTCATGTGCGGGTACTTATGGGCATATTTTATTAAATGTTGATCAAGATACTTCGTCAAAAATAACTCAGCAAATAGACTTAGGGGATTTTGCCGAAAAGCCAGGCTGGATAAGAGCTTCATTCCATCCGACAACATCGGATAAAGAAGTCGCTTATGTAGTGGATGCTATTAATCAAGTGACTGAAAACTTAGCCATCTGGAGTAAAGAATATCGCTTTAATCCTGCTTCAGGTGACTATGAACATTGTAAGCTAGACGTTGAGTATCCAAATTTATCTAACTTTAAAGCGTTGCCAGAAACTGCGCCAATGACTATAGATAAAGCCGGAGAAAAATTTTCGATATTACGAAAAATTTTTGGTTAATTGTTATAGCACTTGCCGCTATTAGCATAGCTAATAGCGTGTAAAAAATTGATTCTTATAATTAACCTGAGTTCGCGGCAATAAATATTCAAACATCAGACTAAGTCATTTTTACTCAAAAACAATCATCATTTCGGCGGCTTCGCAATGACAGTCATGATGACATATCGGACAATCATAGCCAGCTAAGCTGATTTCATGCCAACGGTCAGGGTGGTTTTTAATTAATATACCACCGCACTTGGTAAAATATTTTACTGCACTATTACCGGGGCTTTGTTTCCATAAGTGGCTAATGCCTGCAATAGCACCTTGCTGTTTAGCGGCAACAATTGAACGCTTTAATAGTTCGCCACCAATGCCATGGCCACGATAGTTCTCATCAACGGTATTACATTTAAAATAACAAACTTGCTCAGTCGGCACTGACCAGAGTTCAGTAGAACACCATTTGTCTACCTGCCATTGTTGAGCTGCATAAGTAATTCTAAACCCAACCAGTTTTTCATCATGATAAACGACAAAACCTGCGTTGATACCATTTTTAAGTCCTTTTTTATACCAAGCTTGCATGCTAGTTTGATCTATATAGCCTGCACCATGAACCTCGGTAGCTAAGCGAATAACAGAGTCAAAGTCAGTAGGCGTTAATGATTGATAGTTAAGCGTAATGCTCATAATGTTGTTTTTACTGAGTTAGTTATTACAGTATTGTACTGTTTTTTCTGCGATACTTTAAGCGCGCTAGTGCTTAAAATAATATAAATATTTTGGAAGTAAAATGTACGATCCTTTGCATGATTTATCACCGGGCTGTAATGAAGCCTATCCCGAGAGTTATTGGGCTAATGTGTCAGGCATAGCACCTGAACATGATGGCGCCGTTATCGCAGATCTTGATGTTGATGTTGCTATTATTGGTGCAGGATATACCGGTTTATCTTGCGCATTACATTTGGCACGTGAGCATGGTATTAAAGCGCATGTGCTAGAAGCTAACCAAACGGCATGGGGTTGTAGCGGCCGAAATGCTGGTTTTATTTTGAAGTCTTCCGGTCGAAAGTCCTATGGCCAAATGGCTAAACAGTGGGGCGAAGAAGTTATGCGCGGCATTTATCAAGAAATGGCCGCAGGCGTTGAAACCGTTAATTCACTGATTGATGAAGGGATTGACTGTGACAAGCAAAGTGCGGGTTTTATTAAAGTTGCGCATAAACCCAATAAACTCAAAGAATTGGTCGAGTTGGCAAAACTTCAGCAGAAAATGTTTGGCTATGATGTTGAAATTCTTTCGCAAAACCAAGTGCGCGAGCAGTACATGGACGATCGTAATGCCTATGGCGCTATTCGTTATCAAGATGGCTTTGGTTTAAATCCGATGAAGCTTGCTTGGGGCTATCAAAAGTTAGCACGCGAAGCTGGCGTAAAAGTGCATTGTGCATCCCCGGTTACTCACTGGCAATCGCAAGGTAACAAACAAAAGTTGCATACCCCTAACGGCATTGTTAGCGCGCAAAAAGTGGTAATAGCCACCAATGGTTATACCCCCAAAAACTTCCACGCGTTAACTACTGACAGAACATTACCGGTTCTTTCGCAAATTATTGTTACAGAGCCTTTGAGTGAAGCACAAATAGCGGCCTGTAATTTCTTAACCTCAAATGTTGTGATGGATACTCGAGCGCTGAAATATTATTACCGTAAGTTACCCGACAATAGAATATTGTTTGGTGGCAGAGGAGCTATTACTGGCAAAAGTGCTGATGATCCATATTACGCTCAACGTTTACTGTCGGTATTAAAAACTAGTTTCCCAGCGCTGTCCAACATCAAGTATAGCTATGCTTGGTCTGGCTGGATTTGTATGGCCTTGGATGATTTGCCACATATTTACCAAAATGATGAAAAATCAGTATTTTATAGCATGGGATATTGTGGCAGTGGCGTGTCTTTCTCGGTACAGGCAGGAAAGCGTTTAGCTGAAAAAGTGGCAGAAAAACCTGTGCCTAATTTACCACTGTACAATAAAGCGTTACCTAAATTTCCTTTTGCGCCGTTAAGACGGGTAGGGCAATGGGGCTATTTTCACTATGGTAAAATTAAAGACCAGTGGTTTTAAACTAATTGATTTATGGCCAGTGATGCTAAAACCAGTGACTCTAAAATTACTGGTTTTAGCCCAAGGTAATTAATCTACGCGATTAGTGCGCCTGCCTTGCTTAAATGCTGATATATTCCCAGCGACTAAATTAAGTAAGGCTTGCTGTGCCTGTTGACTTGCCCAAGCGATGTGTGCGGTTATTTTTAATTTAGTTGATTGGGCTGCCAAAAGAATATGATCTTTTGGTGGCGGCTCCTGCTCTAATACATCTAAAATGGCACAGGCTAAGTGGTTATTATTTAATGCGGCTAATAAGTCATAATTATTTATTAAAGCGCCTCTTGCAGTATTAATGAGGAGTGCGCTACTTTTCATCATTTTGAATACTGCTTCATTGAATAAATTTTCAGTTTCAGCTGTTTGCGGGCAATGTAAACTAATAATATCGGCTTGAGCAACTACCTGTTCAAAAGCTACTCTACCTTTACGTATGGTCAAAGCATTGGGTCGTTCGGCTACCAATACTTGCATATCAAAAGCGCGGGCAATAGTCGCAACTTTGCTACCTAATACACCATAACCAATAATACCGATTGATTTACCGGTTAATTCATCACTACCTTTACCGTGCATACAAAACGTATCACTAGTTTGCCATTTGCCGTCACGAGTATTGTTGTTGTGATCTTCTACTTGGCTGTAATAGGCCAGCAGTTGAGCAAATACATATTGAGCGACTGAGTTTTTTGCATAACCACTCACATTAGTTACCGCAATGCCAAGCTCGCGAGCGGCGCCAATATCGACATTATTAATCCCTGTAGCAGTGATGCATATTAGCTTCAAATGCGGCAATTTTTTCAGTGTCTTGCTATCAAGCACGACTTTATTGCTCAATATGATTTCATTGTTTTCACTGCGCTGCAACACTTGCTCTGGTGCCGTGGTTGCATGTAAGTCGAGTTTATCAACCACCTGTTTAAGTGTAGATAAGTCGAGAGAAGGGCTAAAGGTTTGATAGTCTAAAAATACTGCGCGCATGGTGCTAACTCAGGATGAAAATTTTCTTAAGTTTAAACCCTTTCTCAATTTGCTGAAACCTCCATTTTGTATAGGGGCGAGATTATATCAATTGATACTTAAAGCAACTCTAATTGATTACACAGATTAAACGCCTAACCTATCAAATATAAAGTTAAAGCGTTTAATTTAATTCAACAACCGCTAACCAGGTTTGCCATCAGCTCGTGCTTTTAATAGCATAGGACTATAAAAACCAATAAATAAACTGAAACTGATAACCCAAAGAAAGCCACTAATATCAATAAATAGCAGGGTTTTTTCTGGCATTATCCAAGGGCCAAAACTACGCAAAAAACTCGCTAGCACTAATGCGGAAAAAGCCAATGACATAAGCTTTGGCGCTTTTAACGCTCTTCCGGTATGCCCCAAAGACACGCGTGAAATCATAGCAAGAATAACACCGCCAATACCACCAACGGTGAGCAAGTGCCAAGCATGGTTAGTTGGGATTTCAGGGATTAAATAACTCAGACCAAGTAATATTAAACCAAAGGCTAAGGCTTTGATGGCAAGGTGCAATGACCATAATAATGGAATACTTAAGGTGATCCAAGGGCGCCATCTGAACCAACGAATAGCTTGAAAAACTCCAGCAATAATTAAAATCAAACCCATATAAAAATTGTTCACGCCAATAGCAGGGTGCAACAGAAGCAGTATGGTGATTAAGGCAAGTGAGCCATTAGAAAGCTTATCAAGCCAAGGGAGTGCTATTATTTTAGCTGTTTGCGTACCATTAGCGGTAAACATGGGTACTACGCGGCCTGTCATTACCGAAATAAGTAAGGTAACTAACATAACACCGGCATAACCCGCATACTGCTTAGAGACTAAACTTGGGTAATATATGCTGGCATGCATTTCTGCATTGGTGAGGGTGAAAATTGCTAATAAAGGCACAAAGAATAAATTACGATATTGTTTAATGGCTAGTATCGGTTTCGCCAATACAACAGCAACAAAAGGTAAAAAAGCTAAATCTATGATTGTAGTTAACTTTATGCCTAATAAATCAGGAAACATTAAGCAAAATCGGCCGATTAACCACAAAAGAAATAAAGCGGCGAGTGCTTTACCTTGCACTCCCGGTAGCCCAGTCCAGTTTTGAACTGCCGTTAAGAGAAAGCCAGCAATGATTGCACTACCAAAACCGAAAATCATTTCGTGAATATGCCACCAGTAACCACCGCCCAAAGGCTGGAAATCTAACACGCCTCGGTAGAGCATTAACCATAATACAATGGTGATAACACTAAATAACGCTCCTCCGAGAAAGAAAGGACGAAAACCTAGTCTCCAAAGTGGCGTTATTTGCTGCTCTTGGTCTAAGTCGGTAATTTGCATCATAGTACAGCCTTTATAGTTCTAGTTGTGATGATGATAAATGAATTAAAAATACTAACGTTGCGATAAATCAAATAATTGCTAGTTATTAAAAAACATATGAATGGCGCTCAAGATACCGGTAATTCTAATTCTACAATTTGTTCTGAAATTAATTCAAGCTTTTCTGCCATTAGTGCTTGGGCATCATATAAACCGCGATTGTAATAAAGCGCACCTAATTCTTTCGTAAAAAAATCAAGTAAAAAATCAGCATCAAAATGTCCTAGTTCTTGCTCTAATTCTTTATGAAAATAGCGTTGTAGTTTGTCAATTAACAAGGATTTTTCGGTACTGGTAAATTTTATCGGTGACATAAATGCATTTTCCTTGCATGACTGATGATCAAATAATTTATTTAATTGCTATTATACTATTCATATGAAAACTTATTTAAGTAATACATTGTGAATAAATCGTCGTTTAAGCAATGGTGGCAAACGGACTGTCAATTTTGTCGTAAATCACGAATGATTATTTTGTGGTTGGCCTTGATGTTAATTGCTGATAGTTTGTGGTTTGGCTTGATTATTCACTAACAAAATAAAAGGTAATACTATGACTTATCGTTGGAGCGACTCACTGGAAATTGCGCTCGATTTAATCGAAGCTCATCCTGATGTAGATCCTATGAAACTGCACTTCCCCGAGTTAATGCAATGGGTGCTAGCGTTAGAGAATTTTGATGATGATCCTAAACATTGTGGTGAACGCGTACTTGAAGCTATTCAGTTAGCTTGGATTTCAGAAACTGATTAACCGCACTTTCATTACTTAACCGTTAAAATAGATAATTAAAACGGTACGATTAAGGGATATCACTTTTCAAAAGGTGATATTTGGCTATAATGCGGACATCATTATTCGTATGATGAATTTTCGCCATTCACTTAATATATAAAGAACAAACTTCAACTATGACATCTGAAAAAAATCAACGTCCATTATATATCCCATACGCGGGTCCTAGTTTACTAGAAACACCATTACTTAATAAAGGCAGTGCGTTTAGCGAAGAAGAGCGCTCACACTTTAATTTAACTGGGTTATTACCGCCACGCTTTGAAACTATCGATGAGCAAGTTGAACGTGCCTACATGCAATACCGTAGTTTTGAAACTAACTTAAATAAACATATATACCTGCGTGCTATTCATGACAACAATGAAACCTTGTTTTTTAAATTGGTGCAAGCTCACTTAGCTGAGATGATGCCGATTATTTACACACCAACCGTTGGTGATGCTTGTGAGCAGTTTTCAGATATTTACCGCAGCTCACGCGGCTTGTTTGTTTCTTACGATCAACGGCATCAGCTTGACGATATTTTACGTAATGCGACAAAAAATAAAGTCAAAGTTATTGTTGTCACCGATGGTGAGCGAATTCTAGGTTTAGGTGATCAAGGCATTGGTGGTATGGGTATTCCGATTGGAAAGCTATCACTTTACACTGCCTGTGGCGGTATTAGCCCAGCTTACACCTTACCAGTGATGCTTGACGTTGGTACTAATAATGAAAAATTATTAAACGATCCCATGTATATGGGCTGGCGTCACCCTCGTATTGAACAAGATAAATACGATGAATTTTTAGAAATGTTTATTAATGCGGTTAAGCGCCGCTGGCCGCACGTTTTATTGCAGTTTGAAGATTTTGCTCAACCCAATGCTACGCCATTGTTAAATCGCTATCGCGACGAAATCTGTTGTTTCAACGACGACATACAAGGCACAGCATCGGTTACGGTAGGTACATTATTAGCTGCATGTCGAACTAAAAAAGTACCATTGTCAGCGCAACGTGTGGCTTTTGTTGGTGCCGGCTCTGCTGGTTGTGGTATTGCCGAACAAATTATCTCACAAATGGTCAGTGAGGGAATTTCAGAGCAACAAGCACGTAGCCAAATATTTATGGTTGACCGTTTTGGTTTATTAACTGAAGGAATGCCGGGATTACGTGATTTTCAAGAGAAACTAATACAACAAAAAACGGCAATAACGTCTTGGAATACACAAGGCGACTATGCTTCTTTACTTGAAGTTATGCATGGTGCTCAACCTACTATTTTAATTGGCGTTTCTGGTGTGCCAGGTTTGTTCACTGAAGCTGTGATTAAAGCGATGAAGTTATACTGCGATTTACCGGTAATATTTCCATTGAGCAACCCTAGTCGCCAAGTAGAAGCAACCCCTGAACAAGTGATTAATTGGACCGAAGGTGAAGTGATTATTGCCACAGGTAGCCCATTTGATCCGGTTGAATATAAAGGTGAAATTTTTCCTATTGCTCAGTGTAACAACAGCTATGTATTCCCAGGAATTGGTTTAGGCGTGATATCAGCAAACATAAACCGCATTACCGATGAAATGTTAATGGCAGCCAGCGCCATGTTAGCGCAAGCCTCACCATTAGCAAATACCGGCATGGGTGAATTGTTACCACCTTTAGTAGCAATTGCTAACTTAAGTAAACAAATAGCTTTTGCTATTGCTAAAATCGCTTTCGATCAAGGATTAGCCTTACCGCTATCAGATGAACAGCTTTTGGAAAATATTGAGCGAAATTTTTGGACACCTCAATACCGTCAATATCGTCGGGTCAGTACTTAGTTAGTGATATAGCATAAGTAGAATAAAATAAAAGAAAGTAAAACGATTGAAAAACGCTCACACTGATGAGCGTTTTTTATTTTCTATACCAGTAACACTTTGTTCGAGAAAAATTTAAGTATCAAGCTTCAGGTGAGAACATCGCTTCTTTGTCTGAGTATATATGGGCAATAGCCTGAGCATTATGTTAACGATTTATATTTATCAAAGTACAAATATTTTGATGAGAAAGACTCGTGATTGCACCGTTTAGTTTCGATGTAAAACTTAGGTATTATCTCTTGTAGGCTTTGGCTAACACAATTTACTTAGTGATAGCCGTTTATGTAGAATAATTTTAGCCCAGTTTATATACGCTAAAAGTGATAACCCTAGGCATTTGCTTTTAATTCGTCTATAATCGCGCCAAAATTTATACCGTATTTAATTCTAATTTTATTGAGAGGGCTATCATGGCTATCGAACGTACTTTTTCTATCGTAAAACCTGATGCAGTTGCTAAAAACTTTATTGGTCAAATCTACAACCGTTTTGAAACTGCTGGTTTAAAAATCGTTGCTTCTAAAATGATTCATTTATCAAAAGAAAAAGCAGAAGGCTTTTACGCTGAGCACAGCGAACGTCCTTTCTTTGGTGCTTTAGTTGAATTCATGACTTCTGGCCCAGTAATGGTACAAGTTTTAGAAGGCGAAAACGCTGTTCTTAAAAACCGTGAAATCATGGGTGCTACTAACCCAGCTGAAGCGCTTGCTGGTACTATTCGTGCTGATCTTGCTGATTCAATTGACGAAAATGCAGCTCACGGTAGCGATGCTTTAGAATCTGCTGCACGTGAAATTGCTTATTTCTTCGCTGACGACGAACTTTGTTCACGTACGCGTTAATTTTAAATATTACATAATAAACTAGCTCATTATTGGGCAGCTTAATGTAGTTTAAAAATTAATTTGAAGGATTTTACTGATTAATCGGTAAAATCCTTTTGTCTATTTTAAGACCATATAAAATTGAGTGTTTTTACCAGAGTGCATACTACTGAGAACATTGACTTTTATTGAGATAGACCGAATATATATTTAATATCGATCCACTAAATTGTTTGTTTTGCACAAAAAGCGTACAATTTATTCTGTAATTTTAGTAGTTTTGAGAAGCTTTTTATCATGAGTGATGTAACCGAAGTAGTAACCCCAGTGAAGAAAAAAATTAACTTACTGAACCTTGATCATAAGGGAATGCGAGAGTATTTTTCTTCAATCGGCGAAAAGCCATTTCGTGCTGACCAAATTATGAAGTGGATGTACCATTTCGGCTATGATGATTTTGAGTTGATGACCAACATAAATAAAAAATTACGTGAAAAATTGCAACGTGATACCGAAATCAAAGCACCTGAAATATCTGAAAAGCAGGTATCAAGCGATGGCACAATAAAATATGCCTTAAGCCTAGAAGGCGGTCAAGAGATTGAAACGGTTTGGATCCCTGAAAATGGCCGTGCAACACTTTGTGTTTCTTCACAAGTGGGTTGTGCACTGGAATGTACTTTTTGCTCAACAGCGCAGCAAGGCTTTAACCGTAACCTTTCAATGGCAGAAATTATTGGTCAAGTATGGCGAGTAGCTAATGATATTGGTGCAACACGCATTGCAGGCACACGTCCTATCACTAACATTGTGATGATGGGTATGGGTGAGCCACTGCTTAATATGAAAAATTTGATCCCAGCCTTAGATACCATGCTAAATGATTTGGGCTACGGTTTATCGAAACGTCGTGTCACGGTAAGTACCTCAGGCGTGGTACCAGCCTTAGATATGTTAAAAGAAAAAATTGATTGTGCCTTAGCGATATCTATTCATGCAGGTAATAATACGTTACGTGACGAATTAGTACCGATTAACAAAAAGTACCCATTGGAAGAATTTATTGCGGCTGCGGGTCGTTATATTGATGGTTCAAAAGCCAATAAGCAGGCAACAATCGAATATGTAATGCTGGATCATGTTAACGATAGCACGGATCAGGCACATGAATTAGCACATGCTTTGAAAGACTTACCGAGTAAAATTAATCTTATTCCATTTAATCCTTACCCTGGTTCTCCGTATAAACGTTCAAGTAATTCACGCATTGATCGCTTCGATAAAGTACTGCAAACCTACGGTTTGACAGTGATCACGCGTCGAACACGTGGTGACGATATTGACGCTGCATGTGGACAATTAGCGGGTGAAGTTCTAGATAGAACCAAGCGGACAGGAAAAAAAGAGGTGAAAGCTGAGTCAATTTCAGTAAAGATGGTTTAATTACTCTTAAATCATTACTTACTAAGTGACAGCTCTTTAATTATGAAAAAATTATTACCGTTTTTTATCGCGTTGCTAACGACAAGTACATTAACGGCTTGTGTGACGCAAAATTATGGCAATGATAAAGACACGCCGTTAATTGAAAATGAATCTAGTAAAAATGAAATAGCCATGACCCGGATCTCGCTCGGGTTAGGTTATTTAAAAATGGGCAATACTCAGCAGGCCAAACTAAATTTAGAAAAAGCGAAACGTTTTTCACCTAATTTGGTTCAAGTTTATACCGCTTTTGCTCACTACTACGACACGGTAGGTGAGCCTGATTTAGCAACCCAAGCCTACGAACATGCGCTGAGCATTGACGACCAAGATGCCGACACCTTGAATAACTATGGTGTGTTTTTGTGTCGCCATGAAAAATACGCAGCTGCTGAAAAACAAATGCTCAAAGCAATAGCAATTCCAAGCTATATTTTAGTGGCACAAAGCTACGAAAATTTAGCCTTTTGCCAATTAAAAGCTAAACAGTTTGATAAAGCACAAACATACCTCGAAAAGGCGATTGCTCATAGCCCTAACCGAGCAAGTTCGTTGTTACAAATGATGCGTTTACAATATGCAAAAAGTGATTATAAGTTAGCGCAAACTTACCTGTACCGTTATGAGAAATCAACACGCAGATTCAGTGCAGATGCTTTAGCTTTAGCCTTTAAAATTTTTGAAAAGCAAGGTAACAAAAGTATTTCGTCGAACTATGGCAATATGTTAGTTAAAATGTTTCCAAACTCTTTTGAAGCTAAACAATATATTTTAAATGAACTTTATCAGATTGATGCAGACAAACTAGCTGAAGACTACCGAGCTTCGCTTACAGGCGAAAGCAGTAAAAAAAGTAAAAAGCGTGTTGTGGTATTGTCGCCTAGAAAAGCACCTACTGCTACAAAAGCAAGCTTAAGTCAAAATGGTTTAAAGCCTATTATGGCTAATTCTGTTATGCCAACCACTGAGCAAGAAGCAGAGTCGAAAGCAAAAGAATCAAACACTGACGATCAGCATAGTGCGCTTGATAAAAATATTGAGCCAGTTGAAGTCACAGAAAAACCGGTAACAAAGCTGGCAGTTCAAGCGCAAATCAGCGAAGAAATAAAGCCTGAAAAAATGGTTTCAAAAGTAGTTGTTAAACAAGAAGACAATCGAACACCTATGGTGTCGTTACCCATACATGTTGTGGTAAAAGGCGATAGTCTGTTTGCTGTTTCTAAGCAATACAATATTGTGATGAAAAGTTTAGAACGTTGGAATAAATTACGCCGTCCCTATCTTTTAAAAATTGGTGATGTTCTCTATCTCGCCGATCCAAAATCAGCGACTAAACGTTAAGAGAAACGCTTGATGAAGCAAGAGTTTAAAACATTGAAAAGTGAACCTGATAACTCGGCAGAAATTGCTGACGAAATCGACGTAGTGGTCGGGCCTGGACGTATGCTCAAAGAAGCGCGAGAAATATGTGGATTAAGTGAACAGCAAGTGGCTGATAAACTTAATTTTAGAACACGTTTAGTACAAGATATTGAAGTAGACATATTTAATCGTGATTTACCTGAGGCTTTTAATCGTGGTTATCTTAAAAATTACGCCAAGTTGGTTAACATTTCAGAAGGTGCTGTTTTAAATAGTTATGACCAATTAGCTGAAGTGCAAAGCCAATGTGCCGGCATGCAAAGTTTTTCTAAAGGTACTGAGAAACAAGCCGAACATAATCTGCTGATGTGGATCACTTATCTCATTTTGGCAATATTAGTTACAGCAACCGTAGTTTGGTGGTTTCAATCGCCCTCCGAACAACCTGCGCCGATAGTGGTAGATACTACTGAGATGTCAGCGGTAGAAAATAGTACTACTGAGCAAGCTAATTTATCTAATGAAAACAGTCTAAAAAATTTAAACACTGAGCCAAATGCTGAATCAGAGGATAGTTTAGCTAGTGTGATTAAAAATGAAGAAAATGCCAATGTAGATAACATTAATAAAGCAGCAACGCTTTATGCAGAAAACATTTCATCAAGCCGTGATTTAAGTAATGCTCAGGTAACCTTAACGAATGATAACACTGTTGATGAAAGCGCATTATCTGCGTTGAATGCTGATGTTGTTTTTACTTTTTCTGGCGATTGTTGGGTTAATATATTTGACGCTACAGGGGAGCGAATTGCTTGGGGTGTGAAAAAGTCTGGCTATATTATGCGAATTTCTGGACAAGCACCTTTTTCTATTACTTTAGGAAAACCAGAATTAGTACAAATAGATTACAATGACCTACCGGTCGATATGACTGCATTTAATGCCGGTAATATTGCCAAGTTTTCATTACCATTAGTGCCTTAATACGGTAAAATTTGTTTAATTAACGTAAAATATTGAAGTTTTATTATGTTTAAAGAATCTCCTATTATTCGTCGAAAGTCCCGCCAAATTATGGTTGGCAATGTTCCCGTGGGTGGCGATGCACCTATTACCGTGCAGTCAATGACCAACACGCTCACCACTGATGTTGCTGCAACGGTTGCACAAATTAACGCACTTGAAGCCGTTGGCGCTGATATTGTACGTGTGAGTGTACCTACGATGGACGCGGCTGAAGCATTTCGTGAAATAAAGCTGCAAACTAATATTCCGTTAGTTGCCGATATTCATTTTGATTATCGTATTGCCTTAAAAGTTGCGGAATATGGCGTTGACTGTTTGCGCATTAACCCGGGCAATATTGGCCGTGAAGACAGAGTTCGCTCTGTTGTTGAGTGTGCTCGTGATAATAACATTCCTATACGAATAGGCGTTAACGGCGGTTCGTTAGAAAAAGATATTCAAGAAAAGTATTCAGAGCCAACGCCAGAAGCACTGTTAGAGTCAGCCATGCGCCATGTGGATATTCTTGACCGCTTAAACTTTCATCAGTTTAAAGTTAGTGTAAAAGCCTCGGATGTTTTTCTTGCCGTTGGTGCTTATCGCTTATTAGCGAAACAAATAGATAACCCTTTGCATTTAGGTATTACAGAAGCCGGTGGTTTGCGCTCAGGCTCTGTTAAATCCTCAGTAGGGCTAGGATTATTGCTTGCTGAAGGCATTGGCGATACTTTGAGAGTTTCACTAGCGGCTGACCCTATTGAAGAAATTAAAGTCGGTTATGATATTTTAAAATCATTAAAGCTGCGCAGTCGTGGCATTAATTTTATTGCTTGCCCAAGTTGTTCGCGTCAAGAGTTCGATGTTATTTCAACGGTAAATGCTTTAGAACAACGTGTTGAAGATATTATGACGCCCATGGATGTGTCAATTATTGGTTGTATTGTTAACGGGCCAGGTGAAGCGTTAATTTCTGATTTAGGGTTAACGGGCAGTAGTAAAAAAAGTGGCTATTACCTTGATGGCATCCGTCAAAAAGAGCGCTTTGATAATAATAATTTGGTTGACCAACTGGAACAACGCATTCGTGCAAAAGCTAAAATGCTCGATGCGAGTTATAAAATAGCGATACAAGAAGTCGATTAATAATAGTTAATTAATTCCTCTATTGCGCTGTTATTTACGTTTGACAGTAAACTGCCTATACTATGCGCGCGATAAATATATGTGCGTGCGATAAAATATTCTTTGTATAAGCCAATGAATAAATAATTGAACAAATAAACACTAGCGAGAAAATGATACGTGAGTAAAGCACTTCAAGCAATTAGAGGTATGAACGACTGTTTACCATCTGAAACAGGCGTTTGGCAAATGGTAGAATCAGTATTACGCCGAGTTGCCAGTAATTATGGTTTTGCTGAAATACGTATGCCAATTGTCGAATCTACGGCACTATTTAAACGCTCTATTGGTGAAGTCACCGATATTGTAGAAAAGGAAATGTATACTTTTGATGATCGTAATGGCGACAGTTTAACATTACGTCCAGAAGGTACAGCAAGTTGCGTGCGTGCTGGTAATCAACATGGATTACTGTATAACCAAGAGCAACGCTTATGGTATATGGGGCCTATGTTTCGTCATGAGCGTCCGCAAAAAGGTCGCTATCGTCAATTTCATCAATTTGGCCTAGAAGCCTTTGGTATCGCAACACCGGATATTGACGCTGAAATTATTATGTTAACTTCTCGACTTTGGCGGGAACTTGGCATTAATGAATTTGTCACACTAGAACTAAATTCTTTAGGTTCGAATGAAGAGCGCGGAAAATATCGTGATGCGTTAGTGATATTCTTAGCTGAAAAAGAACATCTTTTAGATGAAGATAGCAAGCGACGCATGCACACCAATCCATTGCGCGTACTGGACAGTAAAAATCCAGAGGTACAAGCCGCATTGGTTGGCGCACCTAAATTAGCGGATTATTTTGGTGAAGAATCAAGTACACATTTTGCTTCGGTTTGTCAGCGCTTAGACGCTGCCGGTATCAAGTATGTGATTAATGATCGTTTAGTACGCGGTTTAGATTATTATAATCGCACCGTTTTTGAATGGGTGACATCTAGCTTAGGTGCCCAAGGTACTATTTGTGCTGGTGGTCGCTATGATGGGTTAGTTGAACAACTTGGTGGTAAATCTACACCAGGGTTTGGCTTTGCTTTAGGCATTGAACGTTTAGTGTTAATGCTGACCAGTTTAGAAAAAGCCAATAATATTAGAGCACAAGTGGACGCTTACGTTATTATGCTGGGCAATGACGTTGAAATCACGGGCAATGGCCTTGCAGAACAATGGCGAGATCAAGTGCCAGATATTCGCTTACAATGTCACTGTGGTGGTGGCAATATGAAAAAACAAATGAAGCGTGCGGATAAGTCGGGTGCCCAAATAGCATTGATTCTTGGTGAAGATGAAATAGCTCAACAGACGGTAACCGTAAAATATTTGCGCGGACAACAAGAACAACAAAGTTTGCCACTTGAGCAAGTGCCAAGTCTTTTAACAAATTTACTTTAAGGGTTAGTTTTGGATATCAATCAAACAGAAGAACAACAAGTCGAATCAATCAAAAGATTTTGGAGTGATAATGGTAATGCCATCATTGCAGGTTTAGCTATTGGTTTTGCCGGATTTATTGGTCTTAATTATTATAACGACCATAAATTGCAACAAGAGTTAAATACCTCAGAAGCCTATCAAACGATGATCGAAGCTGCGGCTGAAGATAGCGTTGCTTTTGAAACAGCAGGTAAAGCTTTTATTGCTGAAAATGACGCCTCTAGTTATACCATGTTAACGGCTATTGCTTTAGCAAAAGAAGCCGCTGAAAAGCAAGATTGGGTAAAAGCCGAAACGTATTTGACTACGGCAATTGAGAAATCAGTTGATGATGGCATTAAAGCAATTGCTATCGTGCGCTTAGCGCGTGTGCAATTACAATTAGAAAAATATGAACAGGCTTTAGTGACATTAACGCCAAAACTACCGGCTTCATTTAACGCTAGCGTTGAAGAAATTAAAGGTGATATATACTTTACACAAGGTAAAACGGAGTTAGCCCGTAATGCATATCAAGCAGCAATTGATGGTGCTACAGAAGGCACTAATCCTGCATTACAAATGAAATTAGATAACCTAGCGCAAGTTATTAACTTAAGCAAATAGAGAGTGGTATAAGCATGTTTATGAGTAAACGCTTTAACAAAAATCTCCTTGCTATGTGTTTTCTAGCGGTGGGGATTTCTGCGTGTTCATCAACAGATGATGAAGATGATGAACTGAGAGTTGCGGATTTAACCGAAATTAAAGCCCTATTTACACCTGTTGTTAAATGGGATGCAAGTGTTGGTAATGGTGTGGGAGGTTACTTCTCTCGTATTCAGCCAGTTGTTGCGTACGGAAAAGTATTTAGTGCAAGTCGTGACGGTGAAGCTTACGCATTTGATGAGAAAACCGGTGAACAAGTTTGGCATGCTGACTTAAGTGACATTGATAAAAAGCTTGGTTTTTTCGATAAGAAAGAACCTGCTTTAATTAGTGGTGGTGCTGTTGCTGGTATTAATAAAGTGTTTTTCGGTAGTGAGAATGGTGATGTTATTGCCCTCGAAGCTGAAAGTGGCAAGGTATCATGGCAAGGAAAAGTTAAAGGTGAAGTGATTGCTGCACCCGCGCTCGATTCTGGCAAACTAGTGGTTAATACTGCTTCTGGTGTTATGAAGGCTTTTAATGCTTCAAATGGCCAAGACGATTGGCAAATTGAACAAGATGTTCCACCACTTACCTTGCGTGGAATTAGTGCGCCAGTAATTGCTGGCGGTGGTGTTATTGTTGGTTCAGCTGACGGCTCTTTGGCTGTTTATTTGCTAGAACAAGGACGCCAAGGCTGGACAGTAGACATCGGCGAAGCGACAGGGTCGACCGAATTAGAACGAGTAATTGATGTTGACTCAACGCCATTAGTATACGGTGATAACATTTATACCGTGTCTTCTCGCGGTAATTTAAGTGCGGTTGAATTACGTACGGGTCGATTGTTATGGCAACGCCAATATTCATCTTATCGTGAAATATCTATTAGTGGTAATAGCTTGTTCTTAACGGATGTTAAAGGACATATCTATGCTGTCGATCGTAATAATGGCTTAGAGCTTTGGAGCCAATTATCGTTTACAAATCGTGGTTTAACCGGGCCTGCTCCTATGGGTAGCTATGTTGTGGTTGGTGATTTTGAAGGTTACCTGCATTGGTTAGATCAAGCAACGGGTGAAATTGTTGCTCGTCATCATGTCGATAGTAGCGGTATTCACGCAACACCGACAGTTGATAATAACGTTTTGTACAGTCAAGCACGTAATGGTGACTTAGAAGCGATTACCATTCCAAAATAAGTTATTCGACTAACTGGCAAATAATTAGTGGCTAGTTGAATATGTAGACTAAAATTATAAACGGCTCCAATGTAAAGTGCATTGGAGCCGTTGTTTATTAATAAAACTGATATAATTGTTAAATTATATTAAGTATAAAGAGAGATTTGAGGTGAAAATGCTTCCTGTAGTAGCACTTGTTGGGCGACCTAATGTCGGAAAATCAACATTATTTAATAGATTAACACGCAGTCGAGACGCGTTAGTTGCCGACTATCCAGGATTAACTCGTGATCGACAATATGGTAAAGCGGAAGTTGAAGAGCATCCTTTTATTGTTATTGATACCGGTGGTATTGAAGGTAACGAGAAAGGTATTGATGCCCTGATGGCAGAGCAATCACTGATTGCCATTGATGAAGCTGATGCCGTGCTATTTATGGTTGATGCCAGAGCGGGTTTAACTTCTGCTGACCAAGGCATTGCCAGCCATTTACGTAAACAAGACAAAAAAGTATTTTTAGTTGCCAATAAAGTTGATGGTATTGATGCTGACTCTGCAGTTGCCGACTTTTATTCTCTTGGCTTAGGCGATGCTGTACATCAAATTGCAGCGGCACATGGCCGTGGTGTTACGCAACTACTCACCTTGGCACTAACGCCTCATATAGAAGAACTTGGTCGACCCAAAGCACAAGAAAATGATGAATTCGATGGTGAGTATGATGAAACCATAGATCATGAAGCGTTAGACCAAAAAAATATTGATGACGCCCCTGAAGAAACTGACACCATTAAGTTAGCTATTATTGGTAAGCCTAACGTTGGTAAATCAACGTTAACTAACCGTATTTTGGGTGAAGATAGAGTTGTGGTATTCGACATGCCAGGTACAACACGTGACAGCGTTTATATTCCAATGGAACATAATGGCCGACCGTATACCTTAATTGATACTGCAGGTATTCGTCGCCGTAAAAATGTTACTGATATAGTAGAGAAGTTTTCTGTTATTAAAACGTTACGTGCGATTGAAGATGCTAACGTTTGTTTATTAATTATTGATGCGCAAGAGGGTATTAGTGATCAAGATTTAAGTCTGCTTGGTTTTATTCTCGAGGCTGGTCGCTCTTTAGTATTAGCGGTAAATAAATGGGATGGTTTAGATGATCATGTTAAAGATCGTATTAAATCTGAATTAGATCGTCGTTTAGGTTTTATCGATTTTGCCCGTATTCATTTTATATCGGCGTTGCACGGCACAGGAGTTGGTCATTTATACGAATCAGTTGAAGAAGCTTTTGTTTCAGCGACTAAGCGTATTTCTACTTCTATGGTGACTAAGATTTTAGATATGGCGGTGTTCGATCATCAACCCCCTATGCATCATGGCCGCCGTATTAAACTTAAATATGCTCATGCGGGTGGTTATAATCCACCTATTATCGTTATCCACGGTAATTTAGCGAAAAACTTACCACTTTCTTACAAGCGTTATTTAATGAACTACTACCGTAAATCGTTAAAAATTATGGGTACGCCAATTAGAATTGAGTTTAGAGAAACCTCTAACCCGTTTGCTGGTAAGAAAAAGCTAACTTATACTGAGCAAAAGAAAATGGCTCGTGCTACTCAAGGTTATAAGAAAGATTAAATTGTAAATATGTAACCACATTTTAGTTTCAGACATATCATGATGAAAAGCTGATTATAAAATCAGCTTTTTTTATGAAAAATTTCACGCATAATAGCGATAAACTTTATTGCTTTAGCAGTAATATTCCGCTAATGTAAAATTTCTAAACAACTTATTTAATTGTATTATTTTGTTTCACTGAGGCCGAACCTTTAGGAAATTTATGCCTGATAATTCTACAAGAATGGAAACGGAAGGGCGGTTAAATAACAATTTAGCGTTATTGCACCCGGGTTCTGTGGTGACATTAGATATGACGACTCCCGCAGGGCAACGCGGTAAGTTCCGTTCAACTTTTATTGGCTATCTGAAAAAAAATTACGTTTTAGTGCAATATCCTGACAGTTCAAAAATAGGCAGTTTTGCAAAATATATTGCGCCTGGTATGGGCGTTACAGTACGTGGATTAATTGAAGGTCATGAAGGTGCTGTAGTAGCCTTTGTTTCTAATGTTAAGCAATCAATCCAAATTCCATCACGCATTTTAGTACTTGAATTTCCTCGTGAAGTCAGTTTACAAAATTTACGTGCCTCAATGCGTATCGAAACGCATATTAAAGCTAAAACTAAGATAAAAGATGAGTATTGGTCTTCAGTAATATCTGATATTTCTGTCTCTGGTTGTAAGCTGATGATTAATAATGGCGAAAAGCTGACATTAAATGATGATAAGCCAGTAGAAATAATTATCGAAGATTTTCAAAGTTTAAAAAATCTTAAGTTAGAAGCAGAAATTTGTAACAGTAAAATTCAAACAGGTGGCGTGATGCTAGGGGTTAAGTTTAGTGAATCATGTAAAACTGAAGTCACTAAACTATTACAAGAAGCTGTTATTATACCTGGCTAACTAGCTTGTACTGTTATAACTTTCGCCTTGATTATACCATCTGAAACTTCCACCTTAATATTATTCTCGATATTTATATCCTTAATACTTTTAATCATTTGCCCTTGTTCATCACGGGTTATACTGTAACCGCGCGCAATCGTTGCTAGCGGACTCACCATATGAAGTTGTTCGCATTGATGCGCAAAATTTTCTTGTTTAGTTATTAATAAACGCTGTTGTGCGCTAATAAGTTTTGCCTTGAAAACAATTGATTGCTGTAGGTTTTGCTTTATTTGGTTTAACGGTGAGGCATTGAGCAGCCGTTGTTCGAGATATTTAGGTTTATGCTGAAGTTGGCTTAACGCTCGGGTAATAAACCTTTGTAAACGAATGCTAAGCTCATCAGACTTTTGCTGCTTATTTTGTAACTGCTGTTCAGGATGTACTTGGCTCAACCTATGGTTCAAACTGGTTAATGTGTGAGTAGAGCTTTTTAACTGTTGCTTAAGCGCCCAGTGCGCCCGGTAGAGTAGTTCTGCGACTTTATTGATACGTTCATCTACATCAGCAGAAACCATTTCAGCAGCCGCTGATGGGGTAGGGGCTCTTAAGTCGGCAACATAGTCAGATAACGTGGTATCAATCTCATGTCCAACAGCACTTATGGTTGGTAAAGTAGATTGGAAAATAGCCCGGGCAACTATTTCTTCATTAAATGCCCATAAATCTTCCAGTGACCCACCGCCGCGACCTATTAATAATACGTCAACTTCATTGCGTTGATTAGCCATAGCTATGGCACGAGCAATATCATATTTAGCTTGTTCACCTTGTACTAATACCGGGTAAATAACTACCTTTAATAAAGGATTTCTGCGCTTTAATACTGTGATGATATCTTTTACCGCAGCGCCGGTAGGGGAAGTTATAATGCCAACCGTTTGAATTAATTTAGGTATAGCTTGTTTGTGATGAAGCTCGAATAAGCCTTCGCTGTGTAGCTTGTCTTTTAATAATTGATATTGCTGGCGTAATAGTCCTTCACCGGCTGATTCCATTTGTTCGATAATCAGTTGGAAATCGCCTCGAGGTTCATATAACGAAACTTTAGCTCGTACCAAAACTTGTTGGCCATTTTGAGGCTTTATTCTTACCCGACGATTATTACCTTTGAACATGGCGCAACGTACTTGTGACTTTTGATCTTTTAGTGATAAATACCAATGCCCAGAGCTTGCGGCGATAAAATTGGATATTTCTCCACATAACCAGACCGTATTTAACTCACTTTCTAAGATAAAACGTACTTTTTTAGTGAGTTCACTTACTTGTAGAATATGCTGTTGAGCCATAAATGCTTTACTTTTTCAGTTGTTAAGAGGTAATAAAGGAGTAATTGCCCAGTATTATATATTTGTTTAAACAGTCATCGACAGTTTATTTTCGTTTAATTGCAATTTTAAGTTTACCTTAGCAGTGAAAGCGGTTAAAATTCTGCCGCAATATTTCCTCCCTAACCACTCATTTTAGAGAGATGTTGCGATGCTAAGAATTGCCCAAGAAGCGTTAACTTTTGACGATGTTTTACTGGTACCTGCTCATTCCACGGTACTACCCCATACTGCCGATTTAAAAACCAAATTAACTCGAAAGATCAATTTAAATGTTCCTATGATCTCTGCGTCGATGGACACAGTGACCGAAGCACGTTTAGCCATTACCTTAGCACAAGAAGGTGGCATAGGTTTTATTCATAAAAATATGACCATAGCTGAACAAGCCAAAAACGTTTCTCAAGTTAAGAAATATGAAAGTGGTATTGTTTCAGATCCCGTAACGGTCAACCCAAGCGCGCGTATTGAAGACACTATGCGATTAGCGGATGAAGTTGGCTTTTCTGGTTTTCCTGTTGTTGATGAAAAAAATAAGTTGGTTGGTATTATTACCGGTCGTGACTTACGTTTTGAAACTGACTTAACAAAACCTGTTTCAGCATTAATGACCAAAAAAGACAAATTAGTTACGGTGAAAGAAGGTGCGTCACGCGAAGTAATTTTAGGTTTAATGCATGAACATCGCATTGAAAAAATTCTTATGGTTGATGATGCCTTCACGCTTAAAGGTTTGATCACAGTTAAAGATTACCAAAAAGCGGAAAGCAAACCTAACGCCTGTAAAGATGAATTAGGTCGCCTACGTGTTGGTGCGGCTGTTGGTGTTGGTGCTGGTACAGATGAACGTATCGACGCACTAGTAGCTGCAGGTGTTGATGTATTATTGATTGATACCTCTCATGGCCATTCACAAGGTGTACTTGACCGCGTTGCTGAAACGCGTGCTCGGTATCCTGATTTACAAATTATTGCGGGTAATGTCGCCACTGGCGCTGGTGCTAAAGCATTAGCTGATGTTGGCGTCGATGCGGTAAAAGTTGGTATAGGTCCAGGTTCTATTTGTACGACTCGTATCGTTACCGGTGTAGGTGTACCGCAATTAACAGCAATTTCTAATGCGGTTGAAGCATTAAAAGGCACGGGTATTCCAGTTATTGCTGATGGTGGCATTCGTTTTTCTGGTGATATTGCCAAGGCATTAGTTGCCGGTGCACATTGTGTGATGGTTGGCAGCATGTTGGCGGGCACAGAAGAAGCACCAGGTGAAGTAGAGCTTTATCAAGGTCGATATTACAAGTCATATCGAGGCATGGGCTCTTTAGGTGCCATGAGTCAGAAGGAAGGCTCAAGTGACCGTTATTTCCAAAAATCAGATGGTGAAGCAGATAAGTTAGTGCCTGAAGGCGTCGAAGGTCGTGTTGCTTATAAAGGGCCTGTTGCCGCTATTATCCATCAACAAATGGGTGGTTTGCGTTCATCAATGGGTTTAACAGGTTCAGCAACGATTGAAATTATGCGTACTAAACCTGAATTTATGAAGATTACTTCTGCAGGTATGGGTGAGTCGCATGTGCATGACGTAGCCATAACCAAAGAAGCACCGAATTACCGTATGGGATAATCCAACAGTTGATTTTATTGCTATTTAACATGCTTCGAAGTCAACTATTCTCAAATTGGGGTGGATTATTTATGCGCATTTCGTTGTTGCAAGTGCTGACCTAGTAAACTAGGTTTCGCGCTAGCGCCTTGAACTAGGATGGCAATATTTTCAATTGAATGTGAATAGAAAGTACAAAAATTGATGAAGGAGAATACTTCATCGAGAAAAAACTCAAATAGGCTGAGCTCAAACTCGAAAAGAGGCAGCTCAGCCTGTTCATTTTATAGTTAAATAAAAGTAGGAAAACAACATGAGTAAAGACATTCATGATCACCGCATACTGATATTAGATTTCGGTTCACAATACACTCAACTTATCGCACGTCGTGTTCGAGAAATTGGCGTTTATTGTGAGTTATGGGCTTGGGATGTTACCCAAGAACAAATTAAAGGCTTTAACCCTACGGGTATTATTTTAGCTGGCGGACCTGAGTCAGTCACTGAAAATAATTCGCCACGTGCGCCAGAATATGTGTTTAATGCCGGCGTACCTGTATTAGGTATTTGTTACGGCATGCAAACCATGGCTGAACAATTGGGCGGTGGTGTTGAGGGCTCTGAGCATAAAGAATTTGGTTATGCTGCGGTTGAAATTATCACGCAATCTGCACTCTTTAATGCTATTGAAGACAATGTGGGTGAAAACGGTAATGCTTTATTAGATGTTTGGATGAGCCATGGCGATAAAGTGTCAGCTATTCCTGAAGGTTTTGTTACGGTTGCCCAAACTCCTAGCTGTAAATATGCGGCTATGGCGAATGAAGATAAACAATTTTATGGGGTGCAATTCCATCCTGAAGTCACGCATACAAAACAAGGTATGCGTATTCTTGAGCATTTTGTAGTTGATATTTGTCAATGTGAAAAGCTTTGGACCTCAGCGTCAATTATTGAAGACGCGATTGAGAAAATGAAGGCGCAAGTCGGCGATGATGAAGTGGTGCTTGGTTTATCAGGTGGCGTAGATTCATCGGTTGTAGCTATGCTTTTACATCGCGCTATTGGTGATAAATTAACTTGTGTTTTTGTTGATAACGGCTTGTTACGTTTAAATGAAGCTCAACAAGTTATGGATATGTTTGGTGACCATTTCGGTTTGAACATTATTCATGTTAATGCTGAGAATCGTTTCTTAGACCGTTTAGCGGATGAGAATGACCCTGAGAAAAAACGTAAAATTATTGGTAATGTTTTTGTTGAAATTTTTGATGAAGAAGCTAATAAACTTAAGAATGCTAAATGGTTAGCGCAAGGCACTATTTATCCTGATGTTATTGAATCAGCAGCCTCGGCTACCGGTAAAGCGCATGTGATCAAGTCTCACCATAATGTCGGTGGTTTACCTGAACATATGAAACTTGGTTTAGTTGAGCCATTACGTGAATTATTCAAAGATGAAGTTCGTAAAATAGGTCTTGAATTAGGCTTGCCATACGATATGTTATATCGTCATCCGTTCCCAGGACCTGGCTTAGGTGTAAGAATCTTAGGTGAAGTGAAAAAAGAATATGCGGATTTATTACGTCGTGCGGATCATATTTTCATTGAAGAATTACATAAGCATGACTTGTACAAAAAAGTAAGCCAAGCATTCACAGTATTTTTACCTGTTCGCTCAGTGGGTGTAATGGGCGATGCACGCAAATATGATTGGGTTGTGAGTTTACGTTGTGTTGAAACTATCGATTTTATGACTGCACGTTGGTCGCACTTGCCATATGACTTCTTAGGATTAGTGTCTAACCGCATAATTAACGAAATTGATGGTATTTCGAGGGTAGTTTACGACATATCAGGTAAGCCACCTGCCACGATCGAATGGGAGTAACTTTGTCTTAAACTGGTTAGAACATTTAACTTCTGTGTGGGAAGTGCTCACCTAGTAAACTAGGCTTAGTGCTACCGCCTTGAATTTAAATGTTCTACTTGCACTTAAGTACCAAGTTATTACATATTGAATATCATAAAACCCTGAGGCTTAAACCTTGGGGTTTTTTATTTAAATATATTAAGGAAGTCATAATGACTATTGAAAGATTAGAAACTAAACCGCGCATGAGTCGTATTGTTAAACACAATGGTACGGTTTATTTGTGTGGTCAAGTTTGTGCTGACGCGACGCAAGATATTACTCATCAAACACAAACGATGTTAGATAAAGTTGAGACATTATTAACACAAGCTGGAAGTTCAAAGCAGCATATGCTTTCAGCGACAATATACCTAAAAACAATGGCTGATTTTGCAGCAATGAATGCCGTATGGGATGCTTGGGTTCCTGATGGTTTCGCTCCTGCGCGTGCTTGTGTGCAAGCAGCAATGGCAAGAGATGTATTGTTAGTTGAAATAAGTGTTGTTGCTGCCCTAATACAGTAAGCTATTGCTAGATTCAGAATAAATAGGCGAGATATGTCGACGTTACAGCAATCATTAAAAACTACCTTTGGCTTTGACGATTTTAGAGTCGGGCAAGAGCAAACGATAATGCAGTTACTTAATGGTGATTCATCATTAGCTATTTTCCCTACCGGTGCTGGCAAGTCACTGTGTTATCAATTAGCCGCAATAAACTTACCGCATTTAACCTTGGTGGTATCACCTCTGCTGGCCTTGATGAAGGATCAATTAGCATTTTTACATACTAAAGGCATCACGGCAGCAAGTATTGATTCAACTTTATCATTTGAAGAAAGTCAGCTAATTACGCGTGATGTTCGTTCGGGTAAAATAAAAATTTTGATGGTGTCGGTTGAGCGTTTCAAAAACGAGCGTTTTCGTCAGTTTATTGAATCCATTGCTATTTCAATGTTGGTGGTAGACGAAGCCCATTGTATTTCTGAATGGGGACACAATTTTCGGCCCGATTATTTAAAATTACCACGTTATCGACAAGAACTTAATATCCCATTAGTACTGTTGTTAACGGCAACGGCGACTAAACAAGTTAAACTCGATATGGCGAATAAGTTTGCTATTAGCCAAGAGCATATAGTACAAACCGGCTTTTATCGTAGTAACTTAGATTTATCTGTTTATCCGGTTGCGGAGATAGCAAAAAACCAAACACTGGTTGATTTAATTCGTCACCACGAGGGTTGCGGTATTATTTATGTTACCTTGCAGCAAAGTGCTGAAAAAGTGGCAAATTTCCTACAACAACAAGGCATACCCGCAAAGGCTTATCATGCCGGTTTTAAAGACGACGTACGAAAGCAAATCCAGCAAGATTTTATGCAAGGTAAAACACCAATAATCGTCGCAACTATTGCTTTTGGTATGGGGATAGATAAATCAAATATTCGCTTTGTTATTCATTATGACTTGCCAAAATCAATTGAAAATTACAGTCAAGAAATTGGTCGAGCAGGTCGAGATAAAGCCGATGCGGCTTGTTTTACTTTAGCCAATCTTGATGGTATTCATACCGTAGAAAATTTTGTTTATGCTGATACACCTGAGCGCGCAAGCATCGACTATGTTTTGCAAAATATACGTAGTGAAGTGCAAAATGGCCAATGGGAATTACAAGTGCTGAGCTTGTCAAATGCCAGTAATATTAAGCAGCTACCGTTAAAAACCTTGTTGGTTCAGTTAGAACTGCTCGGTGTTATTGATGCGAAATTTAGCTATTTTGCCGATTTTAAATTTAAATTTGTTACGCCAAAAGAACAAATCATTAGTGCTTTTAATGCTGAGCGAAATGAATTTTTAGCGCAAGTGTTTAGTTGTGCAAAAATGAAAAAAATCTGGGGAGAACCTGATTTTGAGCTAATGCACACTCGCTATAACGCGCCAAGAAAAAGAATTGTTTCGGCATTAGAATACTTAGCAGATCAGCAGCATATTATTTTGGAAACGAAAAAGGCCACTGAAGTATTTAGTGTTAATACAGCGGCATTTGAAGATAATACTCTGCTTGATACGCTCACCCATTACTTTCTTGAGAAAGAACAATCTGAAATTGAGCGTATAAGTAAGCTGGTCGCGTTTTTCCAAAGCGATAGTTGTTTAACTCAGCAGCTTTCTCATTACTTTGATGATCAACATGCACCAAAAAAATGTGGTCATTGTTCAGTTTGTCGTGGTCAGGTGGCAATATTACCTTATTCGAGTCATCATCAAACGGTAAATTCTGAGACCATTGCGCTCGCCATTTCGCAGTTACAGCAACACTTTTCGGCTTTAAAAACTAATGCTACACAACTTGCAGATAGGTTATCTATTGACACTATTTGTCGATTTTTATCTGGCATGAGTGTACCGCTCTTTACTCGTGCTAAAGTGCGACAACTCAGTTATTTTGGCGTTTGTCAGTACATGCGTTACAGCGAGATTAAGGCAAAAGTAATAAGTTATTTAGAAGTGAATCAATAAGATCAAAAAAGGCACTGATAAAGTGCCTTTTTTGTCATCTGAGATCAGATTAAAATAAACTAACGACTAGTGACTATGGCCACAACCGCCTTCACCATGAACATGGCCATGTGCTAACTCTTCTTCAGTAGCATCGCGTACTTCTAAAATTTCAACATCAAATTTTAAGTCAAGACCGGCTAGCGGGTGATTCCCGTCAACTGTAATCTCATCTTCTTGAGCATCAATCACTATCACGGTTTGTTCGCCGTCGTCAGTAGTAGCACGTAGCTGACTACCCACTTCTAAATCTTCAATACCAGCAAACATATCTTTTGGTACCGTTTGCACAAAACCGTCTTCACGTTGTCCATAAGCATTATCTGCACTTACTTCAACTTCGAATTTATCGCCCGCTTCGTGACCAACTAAAGCTGCTTCCAAGCCTGGAATAAGGTAATGAGAGCCCTGAATTACCGCTAATGGGCTGTGATCATATGAACTATCAATTAAGGTGTCTTCGCTATCAGATACCGCGTAATGCAGTACAACAACTTTGTTGTCAGTAATTTTCATATTATGTCCTATTCAATGTCTGTGCTTAATTTGTAAGGTAAGGGTAGTATGGTTAAATTTGAATCTTGTGTTTTAACTCTTAGTTCGGTGGCATCATCAATATCGTTAGCTAAAACGCCTTGAATATAGCTCTGTTTATTGCTCGCTTGATAAACCGCTAATACATCACCAGCTTTACGCCAATTTTCACCGAGCTTTTTCTCGATAATATCACCAACGTTAACCACCATATCTTGGCCGGTAAGCGCAAAAAGCGCACGTTTGTTTTTACCTAAATATTGCATGCGCGCAACGGTTTCTTGGCCTAAGTAACAGCCTTTAGTAAAGCTAATGCCATTAATTGCTTGTAGGTTAAGCATTTGCGGTACATATTCGGCGACATACTGTTGAGCAAGTAATGGAAAACCTGCTGAAATGTCCAGTAAGTTCCAGAGCGCACTTTCATAAATTGGAAAGTCAAAAGTCGCTGAAATTTCTGTTATTTTTTCAACATTATCAATAATGACATAGCGGCTAGTATTACCAGCAATATAAATCAAGGTAGTATTATTTTCATGAACTACTGGTGTTAAACTATCAGGCACTTGTTGAAATAACTCGGCCATTTTTATCGATGCTTGCTGACCCGCAATCGCTAAATAAGCATGCTCAGTGTCTTGGGTTATTTCAACTTTAGCAAAAACACCAAATTTCTTTAGCTCTGCTAATGACTGTTCAATCGAACTTTTCGGTTGTAACAGTAAGAAGTTTCCTTGACGCTCCAATAAGCGAAACGCAGAAAAGACTTTACCTTTAGCATTACAGTGCGCGCCAGTCAGTAGTTTTTCTTTCGCCAAGCTGGCAACGTCACAAGTGACTTGCCCTTGTAGGTATTTTATTTGTTCTTCACCCGTTAAGGTAATGGCGCCAAGACTATCAAGGTTGATTGCAAATACTTCTGGTAATTCGTTATAACTTGGTAAGTTATTATTCATTATGTGGTTCATCCGACAATAGTGCTAAAAAAAGGCTATTAACCTCATAGGTGAGGACATTTATTCAAATTACAACCATATACTTTATTTTTTCTGCTACTTTACTATAAGATGATTCCTAATTTAATGATCAATTCGTGGCTATTTTAACTTTGGTTTTGATAGAATACGGTGAATTTTACTAATTAGGCTGATGTATGACATTAACAGATAATAAACCTCGACTGCGCTGGGCTTGTCGACGTGGCATGCTAGAGTTAGATGTGCTTTTTATGCCATTCGTTGAAGAGGCATATGATGAACTATCTATTGAAAATAAAGCTATTTTTGAGCGTTTATTAGTGTGTCAAGATCCTGAGTTATTCGCGTGGTTTATGGGACACGAAACTTGTGAAGATAAAGAACTTAACGCCATGGTGCAGATTATATTACAGCGAGTTAAAATATAATATTAAACTAGCGCCTTCTGCACAAAGGGCGATGTTCAGCTTATTATTTTACCTTGGTTTTGCTTACCTATCCTTAACTATTTTTATGGGGATTAAGCTTTGGCATGGGCTTTTTATTGCTGCATCATTTGGTTTAATCATTTTTTTGTATCGGCAGGTTCCTGAATCAATCGCTAATAAATGGCTTGATTTATTTACCTCGAACGAAGATGCAGCCACAACAGATTTTGTTTTATCAGCTACGGGTGAATGTAAATTTAACCAGCAAGAGACCTGGCAAATCTGCGCTAATTCACAGATTAATTTGTGGGGTTATTGGCTTGTTTTTTCAAAGGAAGATACTGCAGTTGCTAAACAGTTTATTTTTAAAGATAGTTTGTCTAGTGAAGATCAGGCGCGTATTGCTCGCACTATCATGCGTGTAAAAAAATCACCTGAACTTAACCATTAACCGAATATCTATTATTCATACTGCTGAGGGCTCAGAATGGTGATTTTCGCTTCTGGCAGCAAATCAGGATAATCAAGGGTGTAATGTAAACCTCGGCTTTCTTTGCGATCTAAGGCTGATCTTATGATCAATTCAGCTACTTGCACTAAATTACGTAATTCTAATAAGTTATTGCTAACTCTAAAGTTACAATAATATTCTTCTATTTCACTTTGTAATAGCTCTACTCGATGCAAGGCTCGTTCTAAGCGTTTAGTGGTGCGAACAATACCAACAAAATCCCACATAAATAATCGCAATTCGTGCCAGTTATGTTGAATAACAACTTCTTCATCAGAGTTGGTTACCCGGCTTTCATCCCAAGGTGGTAATTGTACACAAGGTTTTGTTAGATCAATATTCTGCTCAATATCAATAGCAGCTGCGCGAGCAAATACTAGGCATTCTAATAAGGAGTTACTCGCCAAACGATTGGCACCATGAAGGCCGGTATACGCGACTTCACCTATGGCATATAAATTCTCAATATCAGTTTTGCCTTGTTGGTTAATCATTACGCCGCCACAAGTATAATGCGCAGCAGGTACAACAGGCATGGCTTGTTTAGTAATATCAATACCTAAGGCTAATGTTCGCTCATAAATTGTCGGAAAGTGCAGTTTAATAAACTCACTTGATTTGTGGCTAATATCTAAATACATACAATCAGCACCAAGTCGTTTCATTTCGAAATCGATGGCGCGTGCCACAATATCACGTGGTGCTAATTCAGCTCGTTCGTCAAAGCTTGGCATAAAGCGGCTACCATCTGGGCGAAGTAATAGTGCGCCTTCACCTCGCAATGCTTCAGTTAACAAAAATGTACCGGCTTCAGGGTGAAATAAGCAAGTAGGATGAAATTGATTAAACTCCATATTAGCGACGCGACATCCTGCACGCCAAGCCATGGCAATGCCATCTCCGCTGGCAACATCAGGATTAGAAGTATATTGATAAACTTTACTCGCCCCACCGGTTGCTAGAATAGTTTTTTTAGCAAAAACGCGTTCAACATGCTCGTCATTTCGATTCCATACATAAGCACCAATACATTCTCGTTGAGCAATCACTGTATTTTCTTGGTAAACCAAATCAATAGCATTATATCGTTCAAAAATACGAATTCTACTATGATTTTTTACTTGCGCAACCAGTGTGGTTTGTATCGCTTGTCCGGTGGCATCAGCAGAGTGGAGAATTCGGCGATGACTATGACCACCTTCACGAGTTAAATGATAATGAACATCCCCGTTAGCAGCAGGAGCGTCTTGATCAAAATGCACGCCTTTATCAATTAACCATTCTAAGCAGTCTTTGGCATTTTCAGCCGTATATTGCACTGCAGCTTCATCGCATAAACCAGCACCAGCAATTAAAGTATCGGCGACATGTGATGCAACACTGTCATTTTCATCGAATACTGCTGCAACACCACCTTGAGCGTAAAAGGTAGAGCCATCATTAATTTGGCCTTTACTTAAAATGATAACATCGGCATTTTTAGCTAGGTGCAATGCAAGCGATAATCCTGCTGCACCACTACCGACAATTAAAACGTCACAATTGTGTTGTTGATTCATATATTCTTGAAATTAAGGTACAATAATTGATAACACAATATTAGCTTTTATTGCCGTTACAGAACAGCATAAAACTATTTTTATAAATAAAATTTAATTTTTTTCAATATTTATCGAACTTTTTAACATAAGGCTAGTCCTACTTGTTGCGTTTGCTATGAGCCAGATGTAAACCAGATGTAGATAAGTTAAATAATGGTGAGTAGGAGATACGGCTCAAATGAGCGAACAGAACGTTGACCAGAAGTTGGTTGAGCGGGTTCAACGTGGTGATAAAAACGCATTTAACCTGCTGGTAATTAAATACCAACATAAATTAGCAAACTTGGTTTCACGCTATGTTAAAAATCATAGTGATGTGCCTGATGTAGTACAAGAAGCATTTATTAAAGCTTATAGAGCTTTACCTAATTTTCGTGGTGATAGTGCTTTTTATACATGGTTATACCGCATAGCGGTAAATTGTGCGAAAAACCACTTAGTTGCCGGAGGACGTAAACCTCCTGGCTCAGATATTGAAATTGAAGATGCAGAAATGTATGACTCTGGTGAGGCTTTACGTGAAAATGCTTCACCAGAAAAATTATTACTTACTAATGAAATAAAAGAAGTCGTGTTTAAGACTATAGAACAATTGCCGGAAGATTTGCGTACAGCGATCAACCTAAGAGAGTTAGAAGGCTTAAGTTACGAAGAAATTGCAACGGTTATGGATTGTCCTGTTGGTACAGTGCGTTCGAGAATATTTAGGGCGCGTGATGCCGTAGATAAAAAAATCAGACCATTGTTGCAACAATAACAAGCAAAACATTAAGTAACGTAGCAATAGTAAATATAGTATTACCTGACAGAACTTGATTTTTGTTGAGTAATTAATGAAGTGTTAGAATTTTAAGGTGTCTTTATGAGTGAAAATAAGTTTGAGACAGTATCGTCGATTGTTGATAATTATCAGCAAAATGACGAGTTATTTGAGGAAATGCTCAATGACTCTCACTTGTCAGCAACGTGGCAACGTTACCATTTAATGGGTGATGTCATGCGCGGTGAAACTTCTGATATTATTAATCTTGACCTATCGTCGCAAATAGCCACAGCAATTGCTGATGAACCAACGATTTTAGCGCCTCAAAAAAGCAGTAATTTAGCGGGTAAATTAAAAGCTAAAGTGGTGCAATTTGCTAAACCCTTTGGTCAAATGGCGATAGCTGCATCAGCGGCTGGTCTTATGGTAATGGGTGTTCAACAAAACAGTGCGGATACCGATGCTTTTCTACCGGCTAGCCCAGTAGTTAAAACTATGCCATTTGGTGGTATTGCAGAACCGGTAAGCTTAAATTTTCAACAAACTAGCCGCAGCAGTGAAAAACAAGCTTTTGTTGAACAACAAAGGCGCTTTCAAGCATTATTATCCGATCATCAACAACAAATAAAATTAAGTTCTGTTGATGCAAACATTACACCTAAACAAGACAAGGCTGAAGAATCAGCTAAATGAAATTAATATCTAGTCTGCTGCTATTGGTTACCATTAGCACATCAGTAGCGGCCAATGAAAACGAACCAGCCGAACCCTGGCTTGAGCGCCTCGCAACATCCTTACAAACACTTAATTTTAGCACTTCTTTTGTTGTCGTTAAAAATAACCAGGCAGAACCCTATCACTGGTTTCATGGCGTTGATGAAAACGGCAATGAATTAGAGGTACTTTCTTTGTTAAACGGGCCGCGCAGAGATGTGTTACGTAAGCACAATATTGTCAGCTATATTGAGCCTGAATTACCTCCGTATTCCGTCTCATCACAACAAATAACCGGGCCTATTCCTGCTGTTTTACGAGAAGGTGTCACCAAACTTGCTCAAACCTACGATTTTATTTCTGTTGGCCGTAGTCGTGTTTTAGGGCGTCCTGCGCAATTAATTCGTATTGTTTCTAAAGATGTTTATCGTTATGGGCATTGGCTATGGTTAGATCAAAAAACCGGCATGATATTAAAACTCGCCTTGGCTAATCGTACTGGCCAACTACTAGAACAAATACAGTTTACACACTTAGATATTACTGATGATTTAGGCGAGAGTTTGATGCAATTACAGCAAACAACGCTACCAACAGTGATTGAAATTCCAGCAGGATACCAAGAGCAAACACTGCAATGGCAAGTGAAATGGTTGCCCGAAGGCTTTAAACGACTAAATGCTAATCGTCATCGCATGGCGGCGACTAAAAAACCGGTTGAATTTATGCTTTTCAACGACGGTTTAGTCGATGTCTCAGTTTATGTAGGGAAAAGTGAAGAAAAACAAAGAGCTACAGATTACGTTATGGATGGCGCAACCGTTGTTTTGAATCAAGTCGTCAATGGTCTTGAAGTGAGCGTTGTGGGTAAAATACCCGCAAAAACCGCAAAAGCAATTGCTGACTCTGTAGTTTTTACGCCTAAAGCTGCTCCATGATAGAAGAACAAGCCACCGTTGTCGCAATTGATAAAGACAATGTCACCGTTACCAGTTTAATAAAATCGGCTTGTGGCGGCTGTCAGCAAGTTGATAACTGTGGCAGTGGCCAAGTAGCAAAAGCTTTTCCACAGAAAAAATTATCCTTGACCTTAAAGTCTTCATTAGCGTTAGAACTTGGCGATAATGTAGTTTTAGGGTTGAATGAAAGCGCACTTTTACAATCTGCATGGCAAGTTTATTTATGGCCGATATTAGGTTTATTAATGGCTTCATGGTTTGGACAATGGCTTGTTATTAATACCATTCTGCCACATGAAATATTTGCCATTATATTAGGAGTTTTAGGTGGTTTTGGTGGTTTTTCTTTAGCGAAAAGGCAGCAAATAAAAAGCGCAACATGTGCAAAATTGGCTCCAAAAATTATCCGCCGAGAAAATCAAAACATCATGATTACAGAAATCACTGATTGAATCGCAACAAAAGATAGCCCCAGCGCGCTAAATTCGCTAAAATCTCGCCATTATTGAATTAACTACAAGCTTATTTGACTTCCCATTTATGAAAAATATTCGAAACTTTTCTATTATCGCCCATATTGATCACGGTAAATCAACGCTTTCAGATCGCCTAATACAACATTGCGGTGGTCTACAAGAACGTGAGATGGAAGCCCAAGTACTTGATTCTATGGATATTGAGCGTGAACGCGGTATTACCATAAAAGCACAAAGTGTTACCTTGGATTATAAAGCGAAAAACGGTGAAGTGTATCAATTAAACTTTATTGATACCCCCGGCCACGTTGATTTTTCTTATGAAGTTTCCCGTTCATTAGCCTCTTGTGAAGGTGCTTTATTGGTTGTTGATGCTGGCCAAGGTGTTGAAGCCCAAACTGTAGCTAACTGTTACACCGCACTTGAAATGGATTTGGAAGTTATCCCAATTCTCAATAAAATTGATTTACCACAAGCGGATCCTGAACGTGTTAGTGAAGAGATCGAAGATATAATCGGTATTGACGCTACAGGTGCCGTTACCTGTTCTGCTAAAACGGGTTTAGGCATTGAAGATGTACTTGAAACTATCGTTGAGAATATTCCGGCGCCAGAAGGTGATCCAGATGCGCCGCTGCAAGCACTTATTATCGATTCGTGGTTTGATAATTACCAAGGCGTAGTATCATTGGTTCGAATTATGAACGGCCAAGTTAAAAAAGGCGATAAAATGGTGGTTATGTCGACCGGACAAAACCATATTATCGACAAAGTGGGTATTTTTACCCCTAAGCAAAAAGACACAGGTATATTGAAAGCCGGTGAAGTTGGTTTTCTCATTGCTGGTATTAAAGAAATTCACGGTGCGCCAGTTGGCGACACAATTACCATCTTTAAAAAAGAAGCTGAAAAGGCCTTACCAGGCTTTAAAAGAGTTCAGCCGCAAGTTTATGCCGGTATTTTTCCGATCAGTTCAGACGATTATGAAAACTTCCGTGATGCTTTGAATAAACTTAGCTTGAATGACGCATCTTTATTTTTTGAACCAGAAAACTCTTCAGCACTTGGTTTTGGTTTTCGTATTGGTTTCTTGGGCATGTTGCACATGGAAATCGTTCAAGAGCGCCTTGCTCGCGAATACGATCTTGACCTGATCACAACAGCGCCGACAGTAAATTACGAAATAGCCTGCACCAACGGTGATGTTATCTCAATTGATAACCCTAGCGATTTGCCTGCAACAAACAACATTGAAGAAATTCGTGAGCCAATAGTACAAGCGAATATTTTGGTGCCTCAAGAGCATTTAGGTAATGTAATCACCTTATGTATCGAAAAGCGTGGTGTACAAAAAGATATTATTTATCACGGGAATCAAGTCGCGGTAACTTATGAATTACCAATGGCCGAAGTGGTGATGGATTTTTTTGATAAGTTAAAATCAACCAGCCGTGGTTATGCCTCATTAGATTATCATTTCATCCGTTTTGAAGCTGCAGACATGGTTCGCGTTGATGTTATGATTAACAGCGATAGGGTTGATGCGCTAGCGATGATAACGCATCGTGCGAACTCAGTTGCACGTGGCCGTATGTTGGTTGAGAAGTTAAAAGAGCTTATTCATCGACAAATGTTTGATATTGCCATTCAAGCGGCTATTGGCAACAATGTTATTGCGCGTACTACTGTTAAACAGCTTCGTAAAAACGTAACCGCAAAATGTTATGGTGGTGATATTTCTCGTAAGAAAAAATTACTACAGAAACAAAAAGATGGTAAGAAACGTATGAAGCAAGTAGGTAATGTAGAAGTGCCACAAGAAGCGTTTTTAGCTGTGCTTAAATTGGATAAATAATTATACCAATTTGATGACTTACTTGTTCATTTTTAATAGTTAAAATGAAAAGCTACAGTGTTATAAAATTAAGTTAAATAATTTTTCACTTAATTTATGCCTGTATTTTTCATTTTTCCTCATAAAAAACTAGCATACTTAATTCGTCAAATTCGTATTAGTTTAATTACTAAAAAAATAGGAATAATATGGCAGTTTACTTTTCAATATTTTTAGTCATAGTTACCGTAATTACCGGTATTGTATGGCTAGCTGATAAATTTTATTTAGCACCACAACGACAACTTAAGCTAGCAGCTACACAAGAACAATGTGAAGGCGAATTAAGTGGCGATGTTGTTGATAAAATTCTTGAAGCGCCTTACTTTATTGATACACCCGTGCAAATTTTCCCCGTTATTGCCTTTGTTTTAATATTACGCTCGTTTATTTATGAACCTTTTCAAATTCCGTCTGGTTCTATGATGCCAACCTTACTTGATGGCGACTTTATTTTAGTCAACAAATTTAATTATGGCTTACGCGATCCAGTGGTACGTAATAAATTTATTGAAATTGGCCTGCCTGAACGTGGCGATGTAGTCGTATTTAAATATCCACAAAACCCGCAAATTGATTACATCAAACGGGTAGTCGGTTTACCGGGTGACCGAGTAATTTATAAAAATAAAATTTTATATATCAAAGCCGCATGTCTAGCTTCAGATGATAAATGTCCAGACTTTGAACAAGTAGAGCAAACATTTAAAAATAAAACGGATTATAACGATCAAGGAATGCCGTTAACGCGTTACACCTCAATCATGGGTGAGAAAACGCATGATTTATTGGTTAATGAGCAAATATTACCGCGCACGCAGCACTACTTTCAGCAAGGTGGCACACGAGACAATGAATTTGTCGTACCCAAAGGCCATTACTTTGTCATGGGCGATAATCGCGATAATAGCTTAGATGGTCGTTTTTGGGGTTTTGTTCCAGAAGAAAACTTAGTTGGTGAGGCAGTTGCTATTTGGATGAGTTTTGATTTTGATCGAGCGCCTGATAGTTTTTTACCACGTTGGATACCCACTAGCGTACGCTTTTCTCGAATTGGTGGAATTGAATAGCTGTGTTACATACTCAAGCCGCCATTGCACGGATATCCAAAAAAATTGGCTATAGTTTTAAAGAGCCGAAACTATTACTGCAAGCGTTAACGCATAGGAGTGCTAAAGGTGCTCATAATGAGCGATTAGAGTTTTTAGGTGACTCTATTTTAGGCTTTGTTATTGCAGAATCTTTGTTTCAGAGTTTTCCTAAACAAGCCGAAGGCGATTTAACGCGCATGCGCTCAAGTTTAGTTAAAGGAGTTACTTTAGCTGAAGTTGGTCGTGGATTCGATTTAGGTCAGTATTTGATATTAGGACCAGGTGAATTAAAAAGCGGCGGTCACCGACGAGATTCAATTCTTGAAGATGCTATTGAAGCCATAATAGGCGCGGTTTATTTAGATTCAGATTTAGCCACTTCTCAGGCGTTGATACTCAGTTGGTTTGACAAACGCTTAGCCGAAATTAAGCCAGGTAACGAACAAAAAGATCCAAAAACACGGTTACAAGAATACTTGCAAGGGCGAAAAATTCCTTTACCGCAATATGATGTAATTAATACCACGGGGCAATCACATAATCAGCAGTTCACGGTACGCTGTACAACCAGCGTGCTTGAGAAGGAAGTGATTACCAAAGGCAGTAGCCGACGTAAAGCTGAGCAATCAGCCGCTTCGCAGGTTTTAGCATTAATCGAACAAGCTAAATAGCTTGTTCGACAATTAAGTTGATAATTTAATCATGACAACAGAACAAACCCATTGCGGTCTTATTGCCATTGTTGGCCGTCCAAATGTTGGTAAATCAACATTATTAAATACTTTGCTTGGCCAAAAAGTCAGCATTACGTCACGTAAGCCACAAACCACACGCCATCGAATATTAGGTATTCTAACCGAAGGGAGCAATCAAGCGGTTTTAGTTGATACCCCTGGTCTGCACTCAGAAGAAAAACGTGCTATTAATCGTTTAATGAACCGTGCAGCAAGCAGCACCTTGGCAGAAGTTGAAACCGTCGTGTTTTTAGTTGAAGGTACCCATTGGACAAGTGACGACGAAATGGTACTGACAAAAATTAAAAACAGTGGTGCTCCTTGTGTATTAGTGGTTAATAAAATTGACAATATACAAGATAGAGACACCTTGCTGCCGCATCTACAAAAGCTAGGTGCTATGCATGACTTTGCTGACATTGTGCCAATTTCAGCCAGTAAAGGGGAAAACGTTGATGCAATTAAAAAGATTTGCTTCAACGCATTACCAGAAGGAGATTTTTGGTTTCCAGAAGATTATATAACCGATCGTTCAAGTCGATTTATGGCTTCTGAAATTGTCCGTGAAAAGCTTATTCGCTTTACCGGTGATGAATTACCTTATTCAACGACTGTCGAAATTGAACAATTTAAGATTGATGACAAAGGTATCCTGCATATTAACGCGCTAATTTTAGTAGAAAGAACAACCCAAAAGCGTATGGTCATTGGTAATAAAGGCGAAAAGCTAAAGGTTATTGGCCAAGAAGCAAGACGTGATATGGAAAACCTATTTGAACGTAAAGTCTTTTTAGAAACTTGGGTCAAGGTTAAGTCAGGCTGGGCAGATGACGAGCGCGCATTGAGAAGCTTAGGCTACGGCGATGATTACTCAGGTTAGTTTGGTATAATTACGGGGCTAATTTACTTTTCGCTGAGTAGTCGATTAATGCTTGGTTTACATCAGGATAGGTGCTTATGTCAGTCTCAAACTTTGTACCGTTACCCATAAATCTTAGAAGTATAGCTTTGTGAACAGTTCATTAAAGCAATTGGGCCAACTTGGAATGTAGATGCAAGAAATTACGCAACCAGCTTTTGTTCTTCACACTCGACCCTATCGAGAAAATCAACTTCTGGTTGATTTATTAACCGAGAATGATGGCAAATTGGCTGCGTTAAGTTATGTTGGCCATTCTACAAAGTCGAGTCGTAAAGCTCTGTTACAGCCTTTTTCACCGATTAACGTTACCTTGAAAGGGCAACATAGCTTAAAAAGCTTAATTCGCGTAGAACCCGCGGGTAAATCATTTCTTTTAAAAAAAAACGCTCTATTCAGTGCTTTTTATATTAATGAATTATTGGTTAAATTACTGGGTGAAAATATTGCTTGTGGTGAGCTTTTTCAGCAGTATAAATTTAGCTTGGAATCTTTAGCAGAAGCTAGAAGTATTGAGATTTGCTTACGAGAATTTGAATTGATGCTAATGGATGAATTAGGTGTTTCTTTTGATTTTTCATTAGTATTTGATCATAGTGCAGAAGGCTTCTATTATCTGCCAGATGAAGGCTTTATTCCAGCCTACACAAAGTTAAAGCAACCTTGTTATAATCGCTGGCATTTACAAGCTATTGCTGAACGTGACTTATCAACACCAGAAGTGCTCAATACCTTTAAAGCTTTGATGAGACAAGTCATTAATCATTTGCTTAATGGTGTACCTCTGAACAGTCGTAAACTATTTAGTAAAAAAGCATAATTACTTTAAAACTGAATAAATTAAAGCGCTAAATTATAAATCAGCACTAAAACCAGAATAAGAGATTTAATATGAATGATATTTTATTAGGCGTAAACGTAGATCATATTGCCACATTACGACAAGCACGTGGCACAAACTATCCTGATCCTGTCTATGCCGCTTCTGTGGCAGAGCATGCTGGAGCTGATGGTATTACGGTGCATTTACGTGAAGACCGTCGTCATATTCAAGACCGAGATATTTATGTGTTAAAGCAAACGTTACATACGCGGATGAATTTTGAAATGGCCGTTACTGATGAAATGTTGGATATTGCCTGTGAAGTAAAACCGGTGTTTTGTTGTTTAGTACCAGAAAAGCGTGAAGAGTTAACCACCGAGGGCGGATTAGATGTTGCAGGGCAGCAGGATAAAATTAACGCTGCTGTAGCTCGGTTAGCTGACGCGGGTATACAAATTAGTTTATTTATTGACGCAGATAAAAAGCAAATTGATGCTGCACTTATCAGTAAAGCAACTTATATCGAAATTCATACTGGGCAATATGCAGAAGCTAAAAATGAAGAAGAACAACAACTAGAGCTTGCTCGCTTAGTTGAAGGCATTGAGTACGCCCATGCTTTGGGCTTGAAAGTTAATGCAGGCCATGGGCTTAATTATTTTAATGTAAAACCTATCGCGGCTATCCCTGAAATAATTGAACTTAATATTGGCCACGCAATTATCGCCCGTGCGGTAATTGATGGTTTAGATAAAGCCATTAGAGATATGAAGCGTTTAATGCTTGAAGCGCGTGGTTTAGCTTAATTTAGCACTACAGAGGGTTAAAATTTGTCAGTTATTGGAATTGGTACCGATATAGTTGATATTCGTCGTATCGCTAAAATGTCTGACAGTGCTCAGCAACGCTTAGCAATGCGCATTTTAACGACGAAGGAATACCAGCACTATTTAACCTTAAAACAGCCTGAGCGTTTTCTTGCAAAACGCTGGGCTGGTAAAGAAGCTGCGGCAAAAGCGCTTGGAACAGGTATTGCTAATGGCGTATCGTTTCAACATTTTAATATCGTGTCGTTAGCGTCTGGGCAACCGACTCTTGAACTCAGTTTACAGGCTTTAGCGCTAGCTGAAGCATTAGGGGCGAATACATGGCACATATCACTTTCTGATGAAATAAAGTATGCCACTGCCTTTGTTGTATTATCAAAATAATTGACTGTTTTTTAGATTGATTAACAATAGTATTTAATCAATCTAAAAATAAACTTAGCCTTAGCAATAATATATGTTCTATACTTTAATGAAAGTAGGTGTGTTTTTTAATCAGTAATTGAGAGATTGTTAATCAGTGAATGTGGATTTAGGAGTTGATATGCACACGAAAAAATACCCTATTGTTGATAGGCGAGAAGAAGCGCCGGAGCAATCAATATGGTGGTCTAAGCTCTCGTTAGCACAAAAGTTTTCTGCGAGTAGTTTAGGAAAGTTTGGTTATGAATTAAGTTTTGTTCGTAATGAACAAGGACATAACTTGGCAGTGTTAACGTGTAATTCAGGCGTGGCCGTGATAACTGAAGATGGCGATATTAATACCTCTCCCAATATAAATATTCGCTAATTATTTAGAATATCCCTTTAGTTTTTTGCATCTTTAATTTCATTTTAAGATTGATTTTCGAGCTTTGTAATAAACACTTCAGCATCTTCTAGTACCAAATCTATTTGCTCAAAAAACTCAAAAAATTCTGGTTGTAAATCATCTAGGCCAATTCCTCGTTTTAATTCCGTTTCAAGTTCATGAGTTACTTTCCCTAAACTAGGCACACCAGAGTAACAACAAGCACCATTGAGTTTGTGTATTAACACTTTTAGTTGTTCAATATCTTGAGAAATGAGTGCTTCAGAAATGTTTGCTTTACTTTCGGGTAAGCTATTAACTAAGCCAACAAACATGTCTTTGGCTAACATCTTTTTTTGTCCCGCTCGTTGTAAAGCCAGTTTCCAGTCGATGATTTTTGGTCTAGAGCTTCTAATAGCAACTGGCGATGGAGTAACGAGTTCTGGGCGATAAGCGAGTAATGTCGAATCACAATATTCATAAATACTGTGATGTAGCATGGCTTCATCAATAGGTTTTGTAATAAAAGAGTTAAAGCCATTTTCGAGTAATTTGTCTTTTTCTTCTCCGAAAACATGTGCGGTCACAGCGATTATCGGGGTGTGTTCATTAAGCGTTTGCTGACGAATAATAGACAAGGCAGAAATACCATCCAATACAGGCATTTGTATATCCATAAAAATTAAAGCAAATTTTTCATGTCTACATAACTCTACTGCTTGAGCGCCATCGGTGGCAGTGGTGACATCATGCACTTGCTCAAGTAACAGTTCATTGATCAACTTTAAATTGGCTTCATTATCATCAACGGCAAGTACTTTAATAGGCACTTTTTGCTCTGACACTTCAATTAAACTATTGATTTCTGGTGTGGTAGTTGGAGACAGTGTTTTGCTTAAACGCTGCAGTGTTATGGGTTTGCTAATACAAGTTTTAGCACCACTGGAAATTAATGCTTCATGTAAACTTGGAGAGTTACTATTAATGGCTAAATGTATTGACGGAATAATATCTTTAAGGGTAAAAACAAATTTTTTCACGTCATTGAGTGCTGATGGCGTAACGTCATGACCGATTAAGGCAAAGTCGAAGGACGAGAGCATTTTTTTATCGGCGAGAATAATATCCATTTCACTACGCTTGCTAATACAGGTAATTTTCATTTGCCAACTTGCTAATATTTCACTGGTTGCTAAACGACTTGCTGCATGAAGCTCATAATATAATATAGCCTTACCGCTTAGGCTTTCTGGTGTTGATAACTGCACAGTGGGTATTGTGTTTAATTCACACTGGAAGGTAAACCAAAAGGTTGAACCTTCATTTTCGACACTTTCAAAGCCAATACCACCGTGCATTTCTGATACTAAACGTTGTGATATAACTAAGCCTAAGCCAGTGCCACCATAAATACGGGTCACACTTTTATCTCCTTGCCCAAAGGCTTCAAATATTGAATTTTGTTGCTGATTTGATATGCCGATACCCGTGTCTTGTACCGTTACTCTAATTTTGTAGAGGTTTTTGCCAATGACATTACCTTCAAGATTAATATCTACAGAGCCTTTATCAGTAAATTTAATGGCATTACTCGCTAAGTTAACCATCACTTGTTTGATACGCATGGCATCACCAATAAGTGTGTCAGGTAACTGAGGGCTAACGCGTAATGATAATTCTATGTTCTTTTTATGAGCGCTTGGTGCCAGTAACGTTAATGTTTCTTCAATGGATTCACGAATTGAAAATGGAATGTTTTCAATGATCATTTTACCCGCGTCAAGTTTAGAAAAGTCTAAAATATCATTAATAATAGATAACAAGCTGGCAGCTGAACGTTCAATCGTTTGTAAATGATCGCGCTGTGTATCGCTTAAGGGGGTTTTTAATACTTGTCTGGTAAAGCCAATAACGCCATTAAGAGGTGTGCGTAACTCATGGCTCATATTGGCTAAAAATTCAGACTTTACCTTGTTAGCATCTTGAGCTTTGCGTTTTGCGATATCTAACTCAACGTTTTGAATTTCAAACTGCTCTAAACTTTCACGTAAATCTATCGTGGCTTGGTCAATACTTCGCTGCATCTCATCTTGATAATCCCCTAAAGATTGAGCCATGGCATTAACACCATTTTTAAGGAAGTTAAGCTCGCCAACGAGTTGACCGCTAATTCGGCTTTCGATTTTACCTTCTCTAATACGATCTATAGCTAATACCATAGATGATATTGGACGGGTTACACTATTAATGAGTTTATATGCAAACCATGCGCTGATGATAAAGCCAGCGAGTAAAATAAAAAATACAGTTATTAATAGCTGTTGCTGAGCATACTTAATCGTACTCTTATCTATTTGTATAGCGATATAGCCAATTATATTCATCTCTAAGGCAGAGTTAGTGGTTTGTGTCGTAAACTCGTCAATTATGGGGGCGCGATAAATAAGATAGTCATCATAGTCATCATATTGAATTCTTTTGGGCAAATTTTGCCCCGCTTTAATTCGCAATGTATGAGTGTCGCCATGATAAGCGCTGGTGACAAAAACTTGGTTGTCTTTGGTAAATATGGCAATGCTTTTGATAATGTCAGACTGACTTCGATGACTAAACCCTATTAAGGTTCTTAAACTATCTCTTTTTTTCTCTAATAGTGGTTCGGCACTGCTAATGGCAAGAGGAGAGATTATGCTATTGGCACGTTGATAAATAAACTGATCGAGTTCGCTATAGCGACTATAGGATAAATAGCCTGCAACAAGTAAACTGATTATGATCGTAGGAACGATCGTAAGTAAAATCACCCAATCTTTCAGGCTTATTTTATGCATTTTTTGCTGAACTTTAGTGTGAAATATTTGGATGAATAACGCTATAATGGCACAATTGTGACTAATACCAAATAGATAATCGTTCACTATGGCAGCTAATAGACAATTTATGCTGCTCTTTGATGGCAAACTAAGATAGCTATGGCAAATTTTTTTAAAGCAAGCCCCAAAAAAACGCAAGTTCAACAACACTTAACCCTTAACGTTAGTCACCTTGATCAACAAGGCTGCGGCGTCGCTTTTCAGGGTAAAAAACCAATTTTCATTGAAGGTGCTCTGCCTAATGAAACAGTAGAAGTTAACCTTTATGAGCAAAAAAGTAAGTTCTCAAAAGCAAAGTTATTGCGAGTTATAACTGCCAGTGCCGATCGAGTTGAGCCTAAGTGCCGTCATTATTTTCAGTGTGGTGGTTGTAACTTACAACATATTGATTACCAACCCCAGTTAGCTTATAAGCAAGATAAAATAACCCAATTATTTTCTCGCCAAGCACTCAATGAAAGTTTGCCGTGGCAAAATCCTATTGTTAGTGAACCATGGCACTATCGCCGCAAAGCAAGAATTGGTGTGCAATATAATAAACATGGAATGCCTATTGTTGGTTTTCGCCAACGTGAGAGTAGCTATTTAACGGCAATTAAATCTTGCCCGGTAATCGTGGAGGCATTTGGTGATATTTTTATTGAGCTAAAAGGCCTTTTACCCAAGTTGTCGGGTAAAAATGCCGTTGGTCACGTTGAGATTATAGCGGCGAATGAAAATGTGGTTGTAGTGCGACAATTAGTAATATTGACAGCGCAAGATAAACAACTGTGGCAAAATTTTGCTAATAAAAATCAATGGATAGTCTATATTGACGATGGTAAAAACGTTACGCCACTAACAGAAGATAAAAGCTTATTTTATTCTTTAACTGATTCAATAAAAATTGAGTTTTCTGTTAATAACTTTATTCAAGTTAATCATCTCGTTAATAAACAGATGGTTGAACAAGCCCTGGCCTGGTTAGCGCTAAACGATAAGGATATTGTGCTCGACTTGTTTTGTGGTTTAGGTAATTTTAGTTTACCTATTGCGCAGCAAGCGAGTGCTGTTGTCGGCATCGAGGGCATTGTGTCAATGGTTGAAAAGGCACAAGAAAACGCCCAGATAAATGGCATAACTAATTGCCAATTTTACCAAGCTGATTTGAACAGTGATTGGCAAAGCGAACTTTGGGCGAAACAAAAGTATACCAAGGTATTACTTGATCCTGCTCGGGCTGGAGCATATCAAGCGTTAACGCAATTACTCTCCTATAAAGTAAGTAAAATACTGTATGTTAGTTGCGATCCTACGTCATTGGCCCGTGATGCAAAATTGCTTATTGATCAGGGTTATAAAATTGAAAAAATTACCTTAATGGACATGTTTTCACAAACAAAGCATGTTGAAACTATGGTAATGTTTAGCTTATAAATGTTGGTGGAAAATTGAATCAGAGGTAGAGAGTTCCATGGTTTCTGTGCGTAAGTCACATCAAATGTCACAAGCAAGTTTTGAGCAATGGCTAGCGGCGCTTGAATTAGATGCTGACAAAAAAGCGGCGTTAGAAAAATTGTATCAAAAAGTCAGTTATTTATTTGATGACACCACCCAGTGCCAAACTAAATCTTTAGAGATGGTGGAAATTCTTTCGGGTTTAAATCTTGATACCGACTCATTATGCGCTGCCTTTATCTGTCCCTTGTTTGAGTATAAGTGCATTAGTATTGAATATATTCAAGAGAACTTCTCTAAACAAATATATTTGCTTTGCAAAGGCGTAGGCCAAATGGAAGCAATTAAGGCTTTACAGCAGCCACAATCAAGCCATATTAGTGCCAATCAAATTGATAATATTCGTCGTATGCTATTAGCTATGGTTGAAGATGTTCGTGCCGTTGTTATCAAACTTGCAGAACGTTTATGCCACTTACGTTTAGTAAAAAATAGTGATGAAGAAACCCGTGTTTTAGCGGCTAAAGAAACCAGCAATATATACGCACCATTAGCCAATCGTTTAGGTATAGGTCAGTTAAAATGGGAATTGGAAGATCTTTCGTTTCGCTATCTGCATCCTGACGTTTATAAAAAAATAGCGGAACAACTAGATGAAAAACGTCTCGACAGAGAGCAGTACATGACTGACTTTGTTGATAACATATCTAAACAGCTACAGTCGTCGGGCATAAAAGGTTGCGTATACGGGCGCCCGAAACACATTTATAGCATTTGGAAAAAAATGCAGCAAAAGTCGTTGGATTTTGAACAGCTCTTTGACGTAAGGGCGGTACGTATTATTGTTGATGAACTACAAGGTTGCTATGGCGCACTAGGTTTGGTGCATACCAGTTGGAAGCATTTATCGAAAGAATTTGATGACTATGTTGCAACGCCAAAAAGCAACGGTTATCAGTCAATTCATACTGTAGTTATCGGCCCTGAAGGTAAAGCAATAGAAATACAAATTAGAACACAGCAAATGCATGATGACGCTGAATTAGGTGTCGCCGCACATTGGCGTTACAAAGAAGGTAACGCTAATGGCAAAACTTCTGGCTTTGACGAAAAGGTCAGTTGGTTAAGAAAAATTCTACAATGGCAAGAAGATGTTTCAGAAAGCGGCGAGTTACTCGAAGAACTTCGCAGTCAGGTATTTGAAGACCGTATCTATGTTTTTACCCCAAGTGGTGACGTGGTAGATTTACCGAGTGGCGCAACACCGTTGGATTTTGCCTACTATATTCATTCAAATGTTGGCCATAGTTGTATAGGTGCTAAAGTATTTGGTCGAATTGTACCTTTTACCCACCGCTTGCAAACAGGCGATAAAGTTGAAGTTTTACGCAGTAAAACATTAAACCCGAGCAGAGATTGGCTAAACCCAAGTTTAAATTATCTTCATACATCGCGTGCTCGTGCCAAGGTTCAACACTTTTTTCGCTTACTCGACCGAGATAAAAATTTAGCAGCGGGTAAAGAAATGTTAGAAACCGCGCTGGGTAAGTTACAGTTATCTTTAGCTAAAGTTGATTTATCACCAGCGATAGAGCGTTTTAATTTCACCATAAAAGATGATTTGCTTGCCGCGATAGGTTCAGGCAATACTCGTTTGTTACAAGTGGTTCATTGTTTACAACAGGAAGATGAAAAATCAAAACCTGAAGTTGAAATTGACCCACAAAGTTTAATTCGTCAACCCCAACAAACTGATACACAAACCGGCGATAACAATGGCATTACCGTTTCAGGTGTGGGCAACTTATTAACTCATATGGCGAAATGTTGCCATCCTGTGCCGGGTGATGAAATTTCAGGTTTTATTACTCAAGGGCGTGGTATTTCTGTGCACCGGGTTGATTGCGAGCAACTGGCTAACGCACTGAACCAGCAACCAGAGCGTGAAGTAGAAGTGCAGTGGGGCATAGATAGCAAAAAAAGTTATCAAGTTAGCATTAATATTATCGGTGGGGATCGTCAAGGTTTATTGAGAGATATATCGACGATAATTTCTAATGAAAGAGTCAGTATTATTGGCCTTGAAAGTAATACCGATAACGCCAAGCAAAGTATGAGCATGACAATCAAAGTAGAAGTGGCGAATAATGAAGCGTTAATGCGATTATTAGCGAAATTGAATCAGTTAGACGACGTTACTGAAGTTAAACGATTATAGTTAGTCATTAAGTCATGTTAACGCCAAGTTCTTAAGAGAAAAACTTGGTGTATTATGCTTTAACTAGGTAACCCACAACGTGATACCTATTGAATCTTAAATAAATGAACGGGTTAATATCGCCCATCTAACTTTATATCAAAGCAAAGATGGGCATGATGTTACAGTAAATTAATTATTTAATATCAATAGGATGATAACCTATTACGTGATTGCTCCTTTGGATTAAACTATTAAATTCATCTCTAATTTCTTTCGATTTTTCTTCGCCTTCTTGTTTGTTAAAGGCTTGCATCCACTTTATTCCTTCTGCGGATATTTCCCATTCCATAGATGAATAGCCCTCTTTTAATGTCCATGCTGTAGCCATATCCCATTCACCACTTTGCAGCCTGACAATATAAGGTACTTGAGTCCCTGCTGTTTTAGACGCCGGAAAATAATGCTCTTTGATTATTTCCATAGCTCTATCGGCTTTTCCGGGTTTGAAATCGGTATAAGTGATAGATAGATATTCAACGTTTGCTAACTTTTTAGGTTTTTGTTCTTCTGCATCAACCATAAACGGCAATACAGTTAACAAAAAAGCTAAACTAGAAATGATAGCTTTATTCATTATTATGTTCCTTTTGTAAAGTTTATGTTTCTACTGCATGTTTGAATTACCCCACAAGCTTAGTACATAAAATATACAATCACGAATTGCCAATATCTAAACGCTAATGAATATAATATATTTGCTTAATATGATGAAGTAGGATGCTACGCTAATTACACAAAGCAGTATGAACATACCGTTAAGGTAAATAATCAGGATATTAAATAATGTTGAACGATAAACCCTCAATATCAAAGCTTCGCTGGATCATGTCTGAACTGCGCAATCCTGAAACGGGTTGTCCTTGGGACTTAAAGCAAACTTTTACATCTATTATTCCTCATACGCTTGAAGAGGCTTACGAAGTGGCTGACGCCATAGAGCAAGAAGAATTTACTGAATTGGAAAAAGAGCTAGGTGATTTATTGTTTCAAGTGGTGTTTTATAGCCAACTTGGCGCGGAAGAAAAGCGTTTTGATTTTGATAGCGTAGTAAGTGCCATTTGTGAAAAGTTGATTCGCCGTCATCCACATGTTTTTGCCAGTAGTGATTTTCAATCAGATGTTGAAGTTAAAGCCAACTGGGAAAATGAGAAAGCGAAAGAGCGCCAGCAAAAAAACAAGGATACTAATTTAAGTATATTGGCTGATATTCCACGTAATTTACCAGCGTTATCACAAGCGGTAAAAATTCAAAAACGCTGTGCGCATGTCGGTTTTGACTGGCACAATATTGATGATGTTTTTGCTAAAGTTGAAGAAGAAGTTTTAGAAGTTAAAGCCGAGTTACATCGTGACGATACTGCTTTGGCGGAAGAGTTAGGTGATTTGATGTTTGCCGTAGTCAATTTATGTCGACATGCTAAACAAGACCCTGAAGCGTTATTACGTCAAGCAAATAATAAGTTTACCAAGCGCTTTTATGGTGTTGAAGCACAAGTGAATAATGCCGATAAAAGTTTTGAACAGCATTCTTTAGACGAACTTGAAGCCTTTTGGCAACAAGTTAAAGTTACTGAAAAATCATAACCTGAAATTTAATATTAATAAAACTTATCAAATAGCATAGCGAGGTAAAAATGAGTTCACTACCTAAATTAGTCGACAGTAAAATAACACTCAGTAATAAAGTGGTTACCTTGAGGTTTAATCGCCACGATGTCCGAAATGCTTTAACAGGCACCGCAATAGCAGACGATATTGTTAATACTGTTGAATGGATTAATCGCACACCTGAAATAGCGGTGCTGATTATCACCGGTGATGGCTCAGCATTTTCTTCAGGCGGCAATATTAAGGACATGGCTGAGCGAGCAGGCGACTTTGCCGGTGATGTGCAAGCGCTAGAAAGACGTTATCGAGAAGGTATTCAGCGCATCCCGTTAGCCTTGCACAAATTAGAAGTACCGGTAATTGCCGCAGTAAATGGTCCTGCAATAGGCGCAGGTTTTGATATTGCCAATATGTGCGATATAATAATTGCCTCGACAAAAGCTAAGTTTGGTGAAACCTTTGTTAACTTAGGAATTATTCCTGGCGATGGTGGCGCATGGTTTATGCAACGCTTAATTGGTTATCAAAAGGCCGCAGAGTTAACCTTTACGGGTCGTGTAATTGATGCTGTAGAAGCAAAAGAAATAGGTATTGTATTAGATGTTGTTGAGCCTGAAAACTTAATCGAAAGAGTGAACAAGCTTGCAAGTGAAATAGCGGCTAAACCAGTAGCGTCGTTACGGTTAACAAAGCGATTAATGAAGTTAGCACAACGCACTGAATTGCCAGACTTTCTTGATATTTGTGCGGTTTTTCAGGGTATGTGTCATAACAACCCAGAGCACTTGGCTGCGGTAAATACTATGATTGAAAAACTAGCAAAATAAATATCGTTCAGGATATACAAAACCGGTTACTAAGGGTTAACTAACGAGTCTCCCTTAGTCATTCATAACACTAAGTTTTTACACTCAGTATTTGTACTTAAGCTTCTGACTCCAAAATATTTATTCGCTTGCTTTAGCGGTATTACTTCCCTAGTGTTAAAGCGCCGCTCAACTGTGTTATAAAGTTATCAATATCCGCTTTATCAATATCTAGGTGCGTAACTAGTCGCATAGGGTTACCAGAGGTTAGCAATATACTCTTGGCTTTGAATTGGACTACTAAATCTGCAATATCAATGTTTTCAGCGAATGTAGCAAATACCATGTTAGTTTCAACTTGGGCTAAGTTCACTGAAACGTTATCAAGCTGATTTAAGGCCTTAGCCAAATACTGAGCATTGTCATGATCTTGTTGTAGTTTTGCTGGATTTTGTTCCAGTGCTATTTTTGCCGCCGCGGCAATAATACCAGCTTGGCGCATGCCACCACCCACCACTTTTCGCCAACGCTTAGCACTTTTTATCAAAGCTTCTGAACCGAGTAATATTGAACCTATCGGTGCGCCGAGGCCTTTTGATAAGCAAATAGACATCGAATCTACGTGTTGGCAAATCTCTGTAATATCGATATTTAATGCACTGGCCGCATTGTAAACACGCGCACCGTCTAAATGTAAGGCGAGGTTATTTTGCTGAGTAAACTCACGTGCTTTTGCCATGTACTCCAACGATAGTACTTTACCGTTAATGGTGTTCTCAATACTGAGTAATGTGGTACGAGCAAAGTGAGAGTCATCAGGCTTAATTGCTGCCGCCAGCTTTTTGAAACACAAGGTACCGTCTTTCTCATTCGCTATGGGTTGTGGTTGAATTGACCCTAAAACAGCCGCGCCACCGCCTTCAAATTTATAGTTATGCGCTTGCTGGCCACAAAGGTATTCATCGCCCCGTTGGCAATGTGCCATTAAGGCTAACAAATTAGCTTGCGTGCCTGAGCTACAAAACATCGCACTGGCAAATCCGTGGCGTTTAGCGGCCCATAATTCAAGCTCGTTAACCGTAGGGTCGTCGCCATATACGTCGTCACCGACTTCCGCGTTTGCCATAGCATTGCGCATTGATTTACTAGGTCGAGTTACCGTGTCAGAGCGAAAATCAATCATGGTTAGCCTTTGTTAATCAAATTTTAATAGTGAGTATAATTAAACAAAAAAGGCATCCGATAAGATGCCATCAATTCATATGTTTTTCGAGAGTGTTATTCTTCAGCTAGCTCTGCATTGTGATAAATATTTTGTACGTCATCACAATCTTCAAGCATATTGATGAATTTTTCGAAATTAGCTAAGTCATCTTCACCAGAAATTTCAGTGTAGGTTTGTGGTACCCAAGTAATTTCTTCTACTTCTAGTTCAACCTCAGACATACTTTCTGCAAATTCAGTTTTAATTTTAAAGAATTCAGTATGCGGTGCGTAAACGGTAATAATACCGTCTTCGAGCTCAACATCAGTAACATCGATATCAGCCATCATTAAATTTTCTAATACAGCCTCGTCGTCTTCACCTTTAAAGGCAAACACGGCTTGATGATCAAACATGTGTGAAACTGTGCCTGATGAACCAATTTTTGAATAAGTTTTAGTAAAACATTGGCGAACATCTTTAATCGTTCGATTACCGTTATCAGTTAGACAGTCAATAATTACCATACAGTTACCCGGTCCAAAGCCTTCGTAGCGCGATTCTACGTAATCTTCACCACCAACACCTGTAGCTTTTTCTAATGCTTTTTCAATAACATGAGTAGGAACTTGATCTTTTTTTGCTTTCTCGATAGTACGACGCAAAGAAAGGTTGCCATCGGGGTCTACACCGCCATTTTTCGCTAATACGTAAATTTCTTTACCGTACTTTGAATAAACTTTAGTTTTTTGGCCCGCAGTTTTGGCCATTGATAATTTGCGGTTTTGGTATGCTCTGCCCATCTGAATACGTCTCGTTGCTGATAATTTAAATTTCTATGCGCTAGATTCTAACGGGTAGCGACGGCTATTTCTAGTGCTGAACCCATTTGAGCTTTCAAATTTTAAAAAAGCATGCAAAAATTTGATCAAATCTATATGAAGTTGTTTGTTGGAGTCGTTATTTGAATATAATTTTTGTCGCTGATATTTTTGGTCTTACGGATGATTTTACAAAGTTATGTCAGCAAGTTACTGCCAATGTTGAACAATTACTTAAAGTGAAGCAACCGCTTGGGGTTAAATGCCAGCTGCATTTGATTGGCCCATATTCAGAACAAACAAAATCATTTTCCAGTGAAGAAGATGCTTATCAGTATTTTATCGAAAATGTTACTTTAGATGGCTACGTTAAAAAATTAGAGCAAAAGTTATCAGCAATATCAGGCAGTAAATTGTTAGTGGGCTTTAGTATAGGGGGCAGCGCTATTTGGCAGTTATATTCACAAAAATATGTTGAGCAAAGCTTAGCTGCTATTTGTTTTTATAGTAGCCAAATTCGGCACATGACGCAGTTAACGCCCAGTATTGAAACTAAGCTAATTTTACCTGCAACAGAACAGCACTTTTCAGTTGCCGCGCTCAGGGCTATTTTACAAGAAAAATCAATGGTCACCATTGAGCAAAGTGAATACTTACACGGCTTTATGAATGCATTATCTAATAACTATAACCGGCATGCTTATGAGTATTATACAAAAAGGCTTGCTGAGTTATTGTTAGAGCAATACCTTAACGAAGAGGCTAGCTAAATCGTTAGTAGTAATAAAGCGTAGCTCAAATATAACATTTGGTGTTAATGGTAAATCGATAAGCCTAATTCTTCGGCTAAACTAGCCACTAAGTTTGTGCCAATAACTGAGTTACCAAAAGAATTTAACGGTGGACTCCATGTACAAATAACACCATAGCTTGGCACTATGGCAATTACTCCGCCGCCAACGCCGCTTTTAGCAGGTAAGCCAATAGAAAAGGCAAATTGGCCTGACTGATCATACATACCACTGGTCGATAATATTGCATTAACTCTATGGGCATCTCTGGGTGTGCAGATAACTTTTTTAGTTAAAGGGTCAATACCTTTATTCGCTAAAAATAGTAAACTGGTCGCCAATTGTTCACAACTCATCGCCACTGAACATTGGGTAAAGTAATGACTTAATACTTCCGGTATTTCTGATTCTATATTGCCAAAGCTTTTCATTAAATACCCTAGCGCGGCGTTTCGGCTGCCATGGGCTAATTCTGATTGATAAACATAATTGTCGATAAATACAGCTTCATCATGAGCCAACTTACGCATAAAGCTTAAAAAGGCTAACTTACTTGAAGAAAAATGGCTAGTTAGTACGTCAGCAACCAATAATGCACCGGCGTTTATAACTGGGTTTCGCGGAATACCTTTTTCCCACTCTAATTGGATAATAGAGTTAAATGGTTGCCCTGAAGGCTCCATATTAACGCGTTTCCACAAATCATCTCCAATACGCTTCATCGCCATGACCAAACCAAATACTTTCGAAATACTTTGAATAGAAAAGGGCTCTTGATAGTCACCTGCGCCTGCCGTTTTACCATCAATAGTGGTAACACAAACCCCCATTTTTTCAGGGCTAATTTCGGCTAAAGCTGGAATGTAGTCGGCCACTTTACCTTGCGTGTAAAAGCTTTGCTGCGCTGCTAGTAAGCTTTGTAATTTAACTTGCAAGTTGGAAATGTCTTTTATCATATAAGCGAACTTGTTTATCTGTTGAATAACTGCAATAAAGCATGAATAGGCGTTCATTATGCACAAAAAGTGATACATGCCTAGTGCTTTGTCAACGTTGAGATATTTGGACGAGTAAATTACTAACTACGAGGGAATATTCTTGGTTTTTTTATGATGTAAAACATATTGATTTTAGTTAGTTGCAACGTCAGCTAAATAATATTTACCCTGCATTTTATTTACTATTATCTAGCTGCGTTGTGTTGACATTATTCATTAAGTTAGCTGTATGCTGATAAACCATTGTAATGAATAATGCTATATTATTACTCAACATCCCACTGACTGATTGAGATATGCTTAATTTCAATAATAAAGCTAATTGTTGAGCTTATTTCGTTAATAATATTATTTACCATTTAAATGCTCCTATTTGAATGAATTGAGTTCTAATCAGATAATTCTGTTGAGTTTTCAATTTGATTTATAGGTAAAAGTTGTTTTAATTTTTGTAAGTTACCTGCGGTAATTGCGTTGTCGTTAATGTTAACCGCCAATTCAAAATCTTCTAATGCTGCGGTTAACTGGTTTTTCCTAAATCGAGCAACACCACGGTTACTATAATTAAGTGATGTTAAATACCGTACTTTAGTACTTTGACGTTTCGCAGACTCTAAGCTATCGATAGCGTCTGTACAGGCTGTTTCTGATTTATCGCTATGAGTAACGTTAGACTGTAAATATGCAACGCATAAATTCATTTTATTAGCATAAAAATCTTGGCTTTTTTCGTTCTCGGTTAATTTTTTTATACCTGATTCTAATTTACCTTTAGTGATCTCTTCAGTACCAATAGCCCCTTTTATTATGGCTACTTGGAATACGTCATCACTGGCAAAAGCTGAATGTGTGGCACTTAATAATATAGTGGCTAATAAGGTGTTTTTTAAAGTTAATTTCTTCATTTTGTTTTCTCTATATTGGTTACGCATCAAGTTGATACAGGGCTAATATAGAGAGAAGTTGGATGACTGACAAACGATTAGAATACACTCATCAAGTGAATAATATTCACTTGTATTACCAATGCTTGAATGTGTTAGTCAGGGCTATTTATGCCAGCCTGAATATCAGTCTCTAGTGGCCTATCTGTTCCACTTTAAGATGAGCCTTAGCAAAGTGTAGCAACTGCATTTTAAAATGGAGCGGGTATAAAAGGGTAAGAGCATTATTTCTGTAAAGTTCTTACCTCAATCATAAATGATTAAATTGTGAAGGTTTCTTTTACCCATTTAGCGAATAAAGACAGCTCTGTATGGTTGTCCATATTTTCATGTTGAATAAGGTAGTACTTATCATTGGTATTTAATTCTTCATCAAATAATTTAACTAATAATTGCTCACTGAACCAGGCTTTACTCATGGGCAATGGCACTAGTGCTATCCCCATCCCTTGCTGCGCAGCTCTTGCAACACCAAACATGCTATCAAATTGGATAATTTGCTTAGGATCAAAGTCCTCAACATTGTTTTTATCAGCCCATTGATGCCAAGACCAGGGTCGTGATCTGTGTAAAATTAACGGCGTGGTTTTTAATGCGGAAAAGCCAGAGGCTTTTAATTTTTTATATAGCCTTTTGTTACATGCAGGTGCGTAACGGATAGGAAATAATTCTTGAACAATTTTCGCATTGGGTTTGCCATTAGCAAGCACAATGGATAAATCTGCCGACTGTGATGGCTGGCTACCAGATTTTACGGTTTCGAGTTGAAGATTAATTGTTGGATTGTTTTCGGACCAAAGTGATAAGCGAGGTATAAATAATTCGCTAGCAAAAAACTCCGGCAAGCTAATGACTATCGTTTGATTTTGCTGCTTTTTAGTAAACTCGGATATAGTTGACTCTAATTGATTAATTATCGGTTGAATTGACTGGTAAAACTGTTTGCCTGCACTGGTTAGTTCAATGGTTCTGGTACCACGATTGAACAAAACGATGCCTAATTGCGTTTCAAGTTGTTTTATTTGATGACTGACTGCTGACGGAGTTAGAAATAATTGTGATGCTGCATGTTTAAAGCTTAAACATTTCGACGCAACACAAAATGAGCGCAGGCCACGTATAGGTGTTTGGATTGACATAGTTAACATTTATTAGTGAAGACAAAATCTATTTGCAAAACTTAAGCCGTAATTTAAGGTTATGATTTTAATTGCTTTATTGTTTTATTCGGGTTTTGATATGCTTTTGGATGCACCATGATAGTGTGCTTGCACCAAATTAATGTTGTTAAAAATAAATAAAAAAAAAGGACATCAATAGATGTCCTTGAAATAAAACAAATTAACTATGTAAAAAACGTTATGGAATCGGGGGAGATTCAAAACAAGTTCATCTTAAGGTCATTTCTTGTCGCCCGCAAACGAGATAAATTCATTTAACAGATGAATTAATTTCATGCATTAGCTGTGTATGTTTATATGAGGGGGCAATGTTAAAGGAGTGGTATTTTATCTTTTACTTTATTCTTTTTTTAAAATTAAAATCAATTTTTATTATTCACTGATATTTTATACAAAATAAGTCAGCTGTAGGGGTTTTCCCCTGTATGTACTAGGGACTGATCCTGATAGTAAGCCATGCTGAAATCGCGTCAAATGAAGGTGTTCATAAAATATACTTTCAGAGATGGGTGGATACAAAAGATGAAAACACTAATTAAAAATATGGCATTAACCATGTCAATCGCAGGTATCAGTCTAAACGCAACAGCTGCGGCTGTTATCGGTTCTCAATTAGAACAACAATTACAAAATATGACTGCCACTGACAGTGCAATGGTAGTCGTGTCTTATGACCAGCTCGATGCACTAACCACATCGCAGTTACAAAACTTACTAAACATAGGTTTAGCGCAAGGCGTTCAATTCCAATCATTACCTATTATTGGTGTGATGGCAAGTCCGGCTCAAATTAATCAATTAGCTGCTATGCCAGGTGTGCGTTCAGTTTTTGCAAACCGTACACTTGAGTATTTTAACGCAGAAGCACGTGAAATAACGGGCGTGGAAAAGTTACAATCAGACAGTTTTGCCGCTAATAATGGTATGAAATTTACCGGTAAGGGCGTTACGGTTATTGTTAACGATTCAGGCATTGATGCAACGTTAGATGACCTAGAGTACGGCGCTAAAGTGGTTGAAAACGTACAGGGCGTTACTCATGCACAAGCCATTTCATTAACCGGTGTTGACGGCGTCTGGATTGAAGGCCAACCCAATACTGATTTAAATGTTGGCCACGGAACACATTGTGCCGGCACAGTAGGCGGTTGGGGCACACACTCTGACGGTAAGTACAAAGGTGCAGCGACAGGTGCAGATATTGTCGGCTACGGTTCTGGTGCTGGTCTTTCTATCCTAGATGCACTTGGTGGCTATGATTATGCCATTAGTCATATTTGGGATTTTAACTCTCCTATTCGTGTGATGAGTAACTCTTGGGGCTCAAGTGGAAAATTTGATCCAGCAGGCCCTATTTCATTAGCGTCATACAAAGCTCACAAATTAGGTATGATTTCAGTATTTGCTGCTGGTAACAGTGGTGCAGGTGAAGATACCCACAACCCTTATGCACAAATCCCATGGGGTATGTCAGTTGGCGCAACCACAAAACAAGGCACTTTAATTGATTTTTCTTCACGTGGTAAACGTGGCGAACAAGCTGACTTTACAATGCCGGATGGTTCGACCTGGACTTATAAAAACGAAGTAACGATAGTTGCACCTGGTGTTGATATTATTTCAACCCGTGCTAAAACTAACCTTGCCTCTAACGGTGGTGCTGACGATGTAGGTGTTATCGAAGATGAATACTTACCTTTCTACACTAGGATTTCTGGCACCTCGATGGCAACGCCTCATGTAGCGGGTATCATTGCTTTAATGTTAGAAGCTAACCCTGACTTAACGCCTTTACAAATTAAGCAAATCATTCAAGAAACCGCGACTAATATGCCGGGTTATGAATCTTGGGAAGTGGGTGCTGGTCATGTCAATGCTTATGCGGCAGTAGCAGGAGCACTAGGTCATGATGAGCAAAATAGCGCGACAGTAAATAACTTAAGTGAGTTTAATGCCAACGCTATCCTTACTTCTGGCGGCGAGCCTGAAGCGTTTGAAGTGCTATTTTCTCCTGTTGGTGAACCTGAAGTGCATACCTTCGATGTTGAAGCTGATGCAGCTTGGATCAGTGCTTCGTCTGAAACCCTTGCCAATCTAGTTAAATTAAAATTAGAAGCGCCAGACGGGACTGTTTATTTTGGTAACTTAACGACGCCAGTACTGAGCGATACCATGCGAGTTTCTGCCCCTGCACAAGTGGGTCAATGGAAGCTTTCTGCTTACGGCATAACTTCACTTTCAGGTGTTCAAGCAGATCCAACAGGCACATCAAATGGCCCAGGACTTCCTGAATATGTTAGCGGTGAAATTTCAATCTTGAACTCTGGTGGTTATGAAGGTTTAAATGATATTGCTGGCCATCCTGCTGAAAAAGCGATTGAGTTTGCGGTAAGTGAGCGTTTAGTGGATAGCAAAAATGACCGTTTTTACCGCCCAGATGCTAACTTAAAACGTCAAGAATTAGCTAAATTCTTAGTAATGGGTTTATCAATCAGACAGCAACGTGACATCTTGAATGAGCAAAAAACAGCTTTTACTGATGTAAACAATAAGTATGCACCTTTTGTTGATGCAGTGACCACTGTTGGCTCGGCACTTAAAGACAGAGTTCAAAATCAATGGCCGGTAATGTTATCAAATGGTGACGAATTCACTCCTCGTAAAAATGTTACTAAACAAGAGCTTGCTTATTCATTAGTGCAAGGGCTAGGACTTGAAACACAAGCATTAAGTTTCTCTGGAGAGTTAACAGTTGATTATAAAGGCGAGCGCATTGCTGTGATGGACTCAAGTTCTGTACCACCTGTCTTAAAAGGTTATGTGCAAGCTGCTATCGATATGTCATTAATGGGTGTTCGTTTTGCACTTGAGCAAGGACCTTATGACTTATCACCAACAGTAGTTGCTTACTTTGAGCCAGCTAATAACATTAAGCGTGGTGACTATGCCGTTATTATTGGCCGAGCGTATGATAGCTACTTACGTTAATTGTTAGCTTTATGAAGAAGAACCAACCTGATAGTAGGTTGGTTTTCTTGCTACTAAATGAGCCTAAATACTTGCTAATTTATTAAATTCAACGTAGGTTCTGTTAGCAGAGTCATAAAACAATCTGAGTTAACTAGCAGATTCGTATCCAGAGGAAAAAAGATGTTGAACAAAAAAAATATAACGACTAAATTTTTGGCCACAACTGCCATTTTTTTTAGTACCTTATCTTTCGCTTCCCAACCATTATCGGTCGACGTGCAGGGTAATAAAGTAGAAGTTATTGTTCATTTACCCGGTGATATTTCTGCAGACCTTAGCTTACAGTTTGAAAATGCAGTCGGCCTAACTAAAGATAGTTTAGGATTAAGTGCAGAATTAATCGATGTTACCTCATTAGACATTATAGACCGCTTACCTAGTGGGTTAAATATTACCCCCGCAGCGGCCTTTCCAATGATGATCACCATTGAACCTAAAGCGAATACTGGTTTTTCGTTCTCGGGTGTTGCGACAATAGATCTACATACGCATAATCTAGAATATACAGCCGGCACGCCTTTCCGTTTCTTTAAAGCACCATTAAACGGGGAGTTTAAAGATATTACCGAGACCTTAGGCTCTGGAAGCTTGCGTACTCGTGGTTCAACAGGCAAATTTTCTCAATTTATAATTGTGGCTGATTTGCGTGCACCTCTAGTGGTTGTTCAACAAAAATTTAATGATTTACAAACCGCGCTAAATGAATTTTCTCCGCAAATAAATGCAGCGGTTTATTCAGCGTTATTACAAGATATTAACGACATTAATCAGTTGATATCAACTCAAGACTATAATTTGGCAAGTAATAAGCTTAATGAGTTTAATCGTCGTATTAACGACAACCGTGGTATTAATATTCCAGATGTATGGCGTTCAAGCCGAGATATTCGTAATATTGCCGGTGAGTTGATGGCATTCTCAAAAACCTTGCGATTTAGTTTGCGTTTAATTAAGTAACGCAACCATTTTTTTTATGTAGAGGTGTTGTTATGCCAGCTAGAATTACCGTTTGTTATCCTAACCAACCTGCAGTAGAAAGTTTTCTTTATGAAAACAGTGGTTACCGTTTAGGGCGCTCAAATGAATGTGAACTTTTATTAGATCACCCTACGGTTTCTCGCCAACATGCTAAAGTTGCGCATACAAATAAAATTTGGCAACTTAATGATGAGCGCAGTCGCAACGGTACAAAAGTCAATGGTATTGCCATTACTCAGTCCACTTTAAATACTGATGCCTTAATTTCGATTGGTGAGTTAGACTGCTTATTTGAAACGAAATCATCTGAACAGCTTGATGCTATTATTACACATAATCAATGGCGTTTATCCAATAGCCAATCACCAATATCAACCCCTTTAACAGAACACTTACAAGACAATTTATCGGCACAATTACAAAATATCATTATGTTAACGGGTACACAGCGTGGCATTATTTTATTGGGTGATACTCTACAAACCTTAAGTGTTAGCATTGCTCATGGCATGCAATTAGCTGATTTTAAATTAGCTAACTTCGAAGGCAGTGTCGGCGCTATTACTCGCTGCTTTGAGTCCGGGCAAGCGGTTATTGCCATGGATGTTACTCGCCATGAACTGTTAAGCTCACGTAAGAGTATAGAAACCAAAAAAATATCCGCATTAGCCTGTATCCCCTTGTTCTATGAAGATAAAGTTGTGGGTGTTGTTTACACTGACAGTAAAATATCTGATAAAGTACTCACTGAATTAGATATCGAAATTTTAAGCACCATGAGCCAGCAAATTCAAGCATCAGTTCAAGCAATATTACTGCAACAATCGATTGATTCGTTGCAAAAAATTCTCGATGATGACTCAATACGGATATCAGGTAAAAAAGACGCTAGTTTGCTTAATTTGTGCCATTAAATTTTATTAATAAATAGGCTGTATGAGCACTCCTGAAAAGCCAAAATTAATTAAGCCTGTTGAAATATCACAACAGACAACGCAAATTATCCAACCTGACAATTCACTGGCAATAGGTGAATGTCTTGTTGGTCGTTTTGTGATTAAAAGCCTGCAAGGTAGAGGTCGTTATGGCTGTGTTTATAGCGCGTATGATCAGCAACTCGATGCTGTTATTGCCATCAAAGTACTTGATAAATCCCTTAGCCAAAATGCAAAAAATTTAGCTGATTTTAAAAATGAATTGTTATTAGTTCGTCAACTTAGTCACCCCAACATTATTCGTGTCCATGAATATTATCAGCATCAAGATTTACACTTCTTAACCATGGATTGGATAGAAGGGGGGAGCTTAGAAAAAATTATCACTAGTCAACCTCTGTCTATCAAGCAAGTTCAAAGTTTTATTGAACAATTACTGAGTGGTCTAGCTTTTGCGCAGCAAGCGGGTATAACGCATAAAGATATTAAGCCTGAAAATATTATGATAGACACATCTGGTCGGCTCTATATCGCTGACTTTGGCCTTTCGGTGCTGAATAAAGAAAGTGCCGCGGCCAGTGTGATGGGCACGCCGCACTATGCGCCACCTGAATATCTTCAGTCAGGTAAAATTAATGCCAGTACAGATTTATATGCTGCTGGTATTGTTATATTCCAACTCTGTTGCCATTGCTTACCGTTTAATGGTGATTCAATAGATGAACTAATAGAAAGCAAGTTACTCAATAAAGCTAAATTTAACCCAAAGCATGCGGAACTTAATACTCTAAAATCTTGGTTGTTATCGTTAATTTCAGCTCATAGTGCATCACGCCCAGTAAATATCGCACTGGCAGAACAGCAATACATAGCACTAACAACGGACAAAAAAACATTAAGTAAAACCTCAGTATTTTATGGTGTTTTTGCACTTTTTCTGGTTGGGATTTTTATTACGATTTGGATTTATAATCAACCAAAAGCAATCAAGTCGAGTGCCAAAAATCACTACGCTGTAGCTATCTTGCCAACGTTGACCAAAGATGAAGAGTTTGATCAAACATTTGCCAATTATTTAAATTATCAACTAAGCGAGATTTCGAATTTACGGGTAATAGAGCAATCGAGGCTGAAGCAATTATTAGCGCAACTAGGTATAAAATTACCGTTAGATGACAACAAAATTGAGCTAATTACTGATCTACTACAAATTGATTTAATGATTAGTCCGCAAATTATTGTGGCCGGTACCCAAGCGAAGGATATACAGTTTGAACTAATCTTTGTTGATGGTTTTAAAACCCATCGTGAAACTTTACTGCGGCAAGTGTTTGACGAAAAAAACTGGCAAAGTACTTCGGTTAACTTTGTTGATAACTTTATAAAGCGCTTAGCTATAGAAGCGAGTGCCACGCAGACCTTGTCATATGAGCCTAATCCACTGCTTGATTTATTTGCTATTAAAGCTTTTATCGCACAAGGGGATTTTGAGAGTGCGCAACTAGCGCTTACCCCAATACTTAGTGATAATTCAGAGTCTGCGCAAACTTGGTTGCAACAAGGTGAACTGAATCTTGCCCAAAACTTAATTTTAGAAGCAGAGCAAGCTTACGGTAAGGCAGCAGAGTTTAGTACAGTTAATTCATATACTACAAAACTTGCTAGTGCCCGATTGAATGATTTAGCAGGCAAAGTTGAGCAAGCACAAACTGACTACTTAGCCTTAGTGAATGCCTTTCCTTATAACACTGAACTTAAAATGATGTTGGCGGAGTTTTATTTTTTAATTGAACAGCATCAAAAAATGGAATCGCTATTACTGGACGTCGTAAACATTGATGCTAATCATCCTAAAGCTTGGTTTATGTTAGGCAGAGCCGCCTTTTTACAAGGTGATTTTGAAAAAGCACTGAATGAATATTTTGTTAAAGCATTAGTCACAGCAAAGAAACTAAAAAATCAATATAAAGAAGGTGAAGCCCTAAATGCTTTTGGTGTGGTGTACGAGCAGTTAGGTGAAACGAAACTAGCCTTTGATTACTACCAAGAAGCGTTAGCAATTAGAAAAGTGACCGGAGATTTGGCCGGCACTGCAACTACGATGACAAACCTTGCAGCTATGCATTTAGCAATTGGCGAGTATCAAAAAGCTGAGCAGTATTTAAAAGAAAGTTTAGACATTTATCCGCAGCTAAACGATCAAAAGGGGCTTGCCAATACCTACAATGAACTTGGCAATTTGGCGGAAGAACAAGCCTTGTACCAAATTGCGTTAGAAAACTATCGCCATGCCTTAAATATTCGTATCGATTTAGGTAACTTAATGCTACAAGCAGAGAGCATGAACAATATAGGGTATAGCTATTTTATGTTGCTTGATCCTGAGAATGCATTGGTTTATTGGCGTCAATCAGAGCAGTTATATCAGCAGATCCAATTTCCAATTGGCATTATTCATGTCAGACAAAACTTAGGTCAATTGGAACTAGCAAAAGGTAATTGGCGTAATGCCTATCATCTTTTTAACAATACATTAGCAGACGCGAATGAACTGAGTAGTTCTGAAGAATCGCTGGTATCACACAGTTACCTCACTAAACTGGCATTTTTACAAGGTAACTTTCAATCGAGTATTATCGAGTTGATAGCGCTTTATTCGGAAGCAGAAAAATTGCATGATGTTAGAGCTACAGCGCAACTCGGGCTTTGGTTGGCTGATTGGTCTCTGCAATTAGGTGATATTAAACAAGCTGAACAACATCTAGCGAAAATTAGCAAAATCGTCTCAACTTATGGCAATAAAGAATACAAAACGACCTACCATTTTTTAATTAGTCAGGACCAAAATAATGTCACAAGCACGTCGTTTGGAGCTAAAGATGTTGTTACTGATCACGCACACCAAACTATTTATATCCGCCAGTTAATAAAGCAAGCGAGAGAGCTTTTACGTGCAGGAAATAAAGACATTAGCGCTAATTTGACACTATTGGCTGAAATAGACTTTGGACTCTATCAGTATCAGTATATCGAGTATTTAGAGCTACTAGCTGTGCAACAATATTATTCTCAGGCGTGGACTGATTTAAAAAGTACTTTGCGCGAAGCAGACCTTTTATTAAGAAAAATGGGCGATTATTGGCGAAGTTTTCAATTTGATCGTTTACGAGCTCAATTAGCGATCGCAGATAAGCAAGACCCAGAAAAATATCACGATACTGTCCGTAAAAAACTTAAAAATTTGATGACTAATTTACCTACTGAAATGTCGTCAAACTTCTTGAAAAAACAAGATTACTTTCAATTAAATGACTCGCTACAGGAATTACTGCGTTATGAGCAATAATATGGATATGACTAAGTTGGTGGCACAACTTAATGAAAAGCAAAAGCAAATATCTCAGCAATTATATATTGGTAACGAGCAAATGCGTGGCTTAGCTAAGCGGGTATGGCGAGTACAAGAAGATGAACGTAAACATATTGCCCGAGAATTACACGATGGTGTAGGGCAACTTCTAACGGCTTTGATCAATCAATTACAACAAGTACAAAAGGGCGATCCAGCAATAGCATTAAGTGAAAGTATTGATTTAGCGCGCCAAGCTTTGTCTGATACTCGGGTTATTTCTCGTCTAATGCGACCAAGAATTTTAGACGATCTTGGCCTTATCCCCGCTTTAGAATGGTTAGTGAGAATAATGGGCGAGCCAGAAGAGGCAGAAATTGAATTTCATCATCAGATAAATACCGAGATAGATAACGATACGCAAACCTTAGCTTTTCGTGTCATACAAGAAGCTCTAACTAATGCGATTAAACATGCTCAAGCTAAAACTATTACCTTAAATGTAATAGCAACAAGTAAACTGTTAATGATCAAAATAGCAGATGATGGTGTTGGTATGCCTCTTGGTACAGAAGATAACCCAGATGGCTTCGGCTTGGGCGCTATGCGAGATAGGGTCAGTGCTTTTGGTGGCCAGTTAACCATTAATTCATCACCTAACCAAGGTTGCGAAATCAAGGTTTTAGTGACAGGAAGAGAAATGTCATGATCAGCGTACTTATTGCCGATGACCACACTATTTTACGCCACGGTCTGGTGAGTTTATTAAGCAAAGATGAAAATATTCGCGTGGTAGCTGAGGCTGCAGATGGCGTGGAGGCGATTAAAAAAGCACTGGAATTAAAACCAACGGTTATTGTTATTGATATCAGTATGCCTGAGATGAATGGCATGGAAGCAGTTAAACGCTTACACGAACAATTACCTGAAGCTAAGGTGTTAGTGCTTACTATGCATGAAGAGCAAGAATATGTAATACATATGGTTAGAGCCGGGGCTTCAGGTTATCTATTGAAAGATAGTGCGAGTGATGAATTAATTGATGCGGTAAAAGCCTTGGCTGAAGGAAAAACCTATTTCAGCCAGTATGCCGCTAGCGTTTTAGCTACTCAATACAATAAACCAGCAGAAAGTTGGCAAGACCCTTATAAAAACCTGACTAATCGTGAACGTGAAGTGTTTCACTTGATCATTGAAGGTAAAACCACGAAAGAAATCGCTCGATCTTTAGATATTAGTGTCAAAACCGCGGAAAACCATCGCGGAAAAGTATTAGACAAACTTGATGTCGCTAATGCGGCAGAACTAGTGCGCTATGCCGCTAAACACCATCTATTAATGTAATTTCAATAAAAAAATTATAGTTAAGCTTTACTGCATTAATTAAATTTTTATCCATCAGGTGTTTTACCCTAATCCTTCTAGGGGTTTATCCTGATTCTTTAATACCTTGTTGTTTGAGATGCTCGTTGTATCGAAACTACTTAGGTTACTCCCAATGCTTAAAACTAAACTAAAAAATAAATTGCTAATCGCTGGTTTAATGGGGGCAGGTATACTGTCTTCTAGTCTCTCTGCTAAATCTTTCGGACCTGAATTACAAGGCTTGATGTCAACAGCAGCTGTTCATGATGTCTTCGAAGTTATTGTGACATTTGAAGGTGAGGGTGCAATAAATACTGAACGCTTAAATATTATCGAATCTGCTGGTGTAATTGGTGGTGTTAGCTTCAAGCAATTGCCAATTGTTGGTATTACCGCAACGAAAGCGCAAATCGAACAAATATATACTTCAAATAAAGTGCGTTCTGTTTATTTTAACGCGCCACTTTCATTAGAGAATGATGGCGCAACACAAATTACCGGCGTCGACCGTTTACGTGCTGATTCAACAATGAGAAGCCAAGGTACTCCATTTTCTGGTCGCGGTATCGGTGTTGTTGTTAACGACTCAGGCGTTGATGGCACACACAGCGATATTAAATACCCGAATCACGTTGTACAAAACGTATTAGCGCAAACTAACTTACATTCATTATCAGATATTTTACCTATTACTTATCAAGAAGATACCGCCAACACAGATATTGCTGGCGGTCATGGTTCACATGTTGCCGGTATTATTGGCGGTAATGGCGCTATGTCTACTGGTAAATACCAAGGTGTAGCACCTGGTGCAAAAATTATCGGTTACGGCTCAGGCGCAGGTCTCTTCATTTTAGACACGATTGGTGGTTTCGATTATGCCTTAACCCATCAATATGATTACAACATTCGCGTTATCTCAAATTCTTTTGGCAGTACTAGTGACACAGGAACTGATTTTAACCCGGATCACCCAACCAACGTTGCCACTAAAACTCTATCAGATAACGGTGTTATTGTAGTGTTCTCTGCGGGTAATTCTGGTAGTGGTGAAGCGACGATTACTGGTAACTTTAAAAAAGCACCATGGGTTATTACGGTTGCGGCAGGCGATAAAGAAGGAAAGTTGGCTGACTTTAGTTCACGTGGTGTTAAAGGCAAAGGTGGCGAAGTGATGGTTGGCGATGAAATGTTTCATTGGGAAGACCGTCCAACCGTTACCGGACCTGGTGTTGATATCATTTCTACACGCGCATCATTATCAAGCTTGAGCGCGTTAAGTATTGGCGATGACAGTGAAGTAATGGCGCCTAACCATGTGCCTTATTACACGTCTATGAGCGGTACATCGATGTCTGCTCCACATGTTGCTGGTATTGTTGCTTTGATGTTAGAAGCTAACCCAAGCTTAACTTGGCGTGAAGTAAAAGCAATTTTACAAGAAACTGCTACTAATATGCCTGGTCGTGAAACGTGGGAAGCTGGCGCAGGTTATGCAAACGCATATGCTGCAGTTAAATCGGTGGTAGATCAAAGCCTAAACTTTGGTAGCACAACTAAAATTGAACGTAATTTTAATGCTAAAGCGTTAACGTCAGTACAAGCAGAATACGCTGAAACTGTTACCTTCAGTCCTGTAGGTGACAGCGAAGGAACTGTTATACCAGTGAAAGCTGACGCTTCTATGGTGATGGTACGCGCAAATATTGATGATAATACGGTTGGTTTATCATTAACTAGCCCAAGTGGTAAACGTTACGGTTCTAGTATCGCCATTCCAGTGTTAGGCCAAAATATTGCAGTAACGGCTCCCGCTGAAGCAGGTAACTGGATATTGAAAGCAAATGGTATTGGTGGTATTTCTGGAGTAGCGCTTGACCCAGCGGGTGTTACTAACGGCTACGCGGTTCCAGGTGATATTGCAGTATCAATCAAAATTATTAAAACTGACGGTTATACCGGCCTTGGCGATGTGGAAAACCATCCGGCAAAATCATTTATTGAATATGCGGTAAGTGAAGAACTAGTTGATGCCAATGCAAACGGCTTTCAACCAGATGAAGTGTTAACTCGCCAAGTGCTAGCTGACTTTTTAACTTTAGGTGCAGGCATTCGTCAATCTAACTTAGCAACAACAAGCGCCTTTAATGATGTTTCTGGTCAGTATGCTGCAGCAGCAAATGCGGTTAATAATAAAGGTGCGGCTTTACGTAATACTGCGCAAGATCAAGCGCCTGTTATGCAATCTAATGGCAGTAGCTTTAACTCAGAACAGTCAGTTGACCGTAATCAGTTAGCATACTCTTTAGTGCAATCATTGGCATTACAACCTTTGGCAGAAAGCTTTAGTGGTGAGATCACTGCGATTTTTCAAGACCAACGCGTAGTACTAGCGGATCAAGCGCAAATTCCTGCTGAGTTAAAAGGTTATGTACAATTGGCATTAGATTTAGGGATATTAAATGCGCACTTTGACATTCAACAAGGTCCTTATGATTTAGAGCCAACTATTATTGCTAACTTTAACGGCGACAATGTAGTAACTCGTGCGGATTATGCAGTAGCAGCAACGCGATTCTTTAACAACTATTAAGCGTTGTAGACCTCTGGAAGAAAAGCCCACCAGTTTGTATTAGGTGGGCTTTTTATTCAGACCAAAAACTTTAAAATATTTTAGCAATAAGCATTATTTAATCCGATTGGTTTAACAATTAACTGCCCAAGTTATAGGCAAATAAATAAAAGGTATAATCCGATGAAATTTAAATATATCAATCGTTTAGTCATTGGCTCAGTGTTGTCTTTAAGTTGTTTAGTTAGCCCGGCACAGGCTGGCTTGATCACTATTGGCGCGTTAACCAGTAATAATGACGGTAGTACCAGCGTTATTACCGATACCCTTAATAATCTTGAATGGATGCGATGGAATGAATCAGCTAATTTTAATTATGCTGAAGCTTTATTGCAGAACACGTCAGGTTGGACAATAGCTGGTGCAAACCAAGCTAATTTATTCCTCGATGCGTTATATAACGGTATTAGCCATGGTTGTTCTGATAACATCGACGACTCTTTATTTTGCGCAGATAGCGGTAGCTTCTCAAGTGAAGAATACACTGCGCTGTTAGGCGACTCATCTACACGTGGCACAAGCAGTATTGATGCAGCATGGTTCTATGATGACGAAATAACAGATGGTAAAGCCGGTTATTTAAAGCTAGGGTCAGGAACTAGTAATGAGAAATTTAATACTTATGGCACTATTGCTAAAACTGAAGTAGATAGACTTTTGAGTAATGAAACTATTGGCTGGTTAATGTATAGAACAACCACAGTGCCTGAGCCTACCACACTAACTATTTTTGCATTAGGCATTATCGCTTTAGCGTCACGACGATTTAAGAAGCAAGTGTCACCGCAAGTGTAACAGGCTTTGTTGTCTATAGATTTTTATCTCAGTTGATTAATTCAAAGTTAATAGCTGTTGAGCAGTTTTAGTTAAGTTTGATAAAAAAATAAAAAAAGGACATCAAACGATGTCCTTAAAATGAAAGCAATTAACTGTCTAAAACCTTGTGTCGAATCGGAAAAGAACCGTAAAAAAGTTCATCCTAAGGTTATATTTTACCGCCTGTAAACGAGATAAATTCATTTAATAGATGAAATTTTTCATTCACTGAAATTGCAAAAGCTATAAGTAGTTATTGCTTCAACCTACTTTCAGTAGCATCAAACCTAAAGTATTCAGGTCATTTTAACATTTGCAAGACATGCTATGCATTTATAACCTGAAGCAATCATAAGCCTTATCTTAATTCTCTTCGCAATAATTTACCGACCGTTGATTTTGGAATTTCATCAAGAAATACCACTTGTTTCGGTACTTTATAAGCGGTAAGTCCTTGACGACAATAAGCTATAATATCTTTTTCGGTAATGCTCTGGTCTTCTTTTACCACAAATAGCTTAACAGCTTCGCCCGTTCTATCATCTGCGACACCAATACATGCTGATTCTAATATACCAGGCATTTTGGCAACCTCAGCTTCAATTTCATTCGGGTAAACATTAAAGCCTGAGACATTAATCATGTCTTTTATGCGATCAACAATATGGAAAAAACCATCATCATCTAACATAGCCACATCACCGGTTTTAAAATAACCATCAGGAGTCATGCATTCTGCAGTTGCTTCAAGATTATTCCAGTAACCTTTCATTACTTGTGGACCTTTAGCGCATAATTCACCAGATTGGCCTTGTTCAACGGTATTGCCGCACTCATCTCGAATAGAAATATCTGTGTTGGGCAAAGGCACACCAATACCAGGTACACTCTCACTTTGATCACCATTACCAAAGTTTAAGGTTAAAACGGGTGAGGTTTCCGACAAACCATAACCTTCATGTAACCTAGCACCGGTAACCTGTTGCCATTTATCTGCCACAGCTTGTTGTACTGCAGCGCCACCACCAACGCAAAGTTTTAATGATGAAAAGTCGATTTGATCAAATTTTGGCGTATGTAATAAGCCATTAAATAATGTATTCACGCCAGTAAACGAAGTTGCCGCAGAGTTCTTCCATATTTCAACAAAGCTCTCCATATCACGAGGATTAGTCACTAACACATTTTTAGCGCCAAAAGTGAAATAAGCTAAGGTGTTGGCCATCAAAGCAAAGATGTGGTACATCGGGATTGCCGTAATAACAACTTCATGACCATGGTCGATGTGATTTTTAGTAAATTCTTGAAATTGCAGAATATTGGCAATTAAATTGCCATGGCTCAACATAGCACCTTTAGATAAACCTGTAGTACCACCGGTATATTGCAGGAACAGTAAATCATCATGATTCAGTGCTGGTTCAGACAACTCAAATTTTTCACCTTGAGTTAAAACATCTGTGAACTTAATCGTATGAGTCAAACGCTCGTCAACAGGTGCACAAGGTAAACCTTTATTGACTAAGTCGTCTAAATCAATAGTAATAATGTTTTTAACATCGGTTTTATCGAGCACGTCAGCTAGCATTTTACTTGATTGAGAAAATATAATGATGGTATCAACTTGAGCGTCGTTAAGTTGATGTGTTAACTCTCTTGCAGTGTACATGGGGTTTACGTTTACTTGCACAGCACCCGTACGAATAATTCCCCACATGGCGATTGGAAAGCATAAGGTGTTAGGGCACATTAAGGCGACACGTTCACCTTGTACAACATTGAGCTTATTTTGTAGATAAGCGGCAAAACATCGTGAAAGTTCATCTACTTGCTTAAAAGTAAGCTCAGCGCCAAAATTACTATAGGCAGTTTGCTGTTCATATTTAGTGGTGGTTTGATGAAATAAATCTAATAAAGAACCATAACGATTTAAATCTACTTCATGAGCCACGTTTTCTGGATAGTTTTTCATCCAAGGTTTAGTCATGTTATTTCCTTTAGCACTAAATGCATTTATGCTTGAAAAACAGAGTTGAACAAGCAAAGTAGGTTGAAACTCTAAATTGAGTTAAATATTTATTACTCATTAAGTCAATTAACGAATAAATATTTTAAATAATAGTTGATGAATTTTATTACCAAATGGAGGGAATAATAATGAACCTAAGCTTATTTTTCCTCGTGATAGCACGGACTTTCCATGCGAGAAAGTTTTAAAACCTTCACTACCGTGGTATTGCCCCATGCCAGAAGCACCAATGCCACCAAAAGGTAAATCATCAATAGCCACATGAAAAGCAGCATCGTTAATGCAAACACCACCTGCATGGGTATTTAATAAAACTTGTTGTTGAAATGACTTGTCAAAACTACAAATGTATAAAGCAAGTGGACGAGGCTTACTGTTGATATAAGCAATCGCTTCGTTAATGTTGTTATAGCCAATAATAGGTAATAATGGGCCAAAAATCTCTTGCTGCATAATGGTCATGTCATCATTAACATTAGTTAGCAGTGTTAAAGGCATTTTTCTTGAAGCGCTACCATTACTGTCTTTTGATAAAGGCATTATCGTTGCCCCTTGCGCTTTCGCATCGGCTAATAAACTATCAAGACGGGCTTTTTGTGCATCATTAATTATGCAGCTGCAGTCATCATTCTCTTCAATATTAGGGTACATGCTTTGATAAGCGGTTTGAAAAGCTTGGGTCAATTCTTCTACTTTGCTTTGCGGGCAAAAAATATAATCGGGTGCAACACAGGTCTGTCCGGCATTAAGGGTTTTACCCAAAATTAAGCGGCTAACGGCAGTTTTTATATCTATATCATTGTCAATAATGGTGGGTGATTTACCACCTAACTCTAAAGTAACAGGCACTAAATTTTCAGCCGCGGCTTTCATTACGAGTCTGCCTACGCCGGTAGAGCCAGTAAAAAATAAGTGATCAAAAGTTAGGCCTGAAAATGCTGCTGCCATGTCAGACTCACCGCAAATAATAGCCACTTTATTACGAGGAAAAATATCTGCAATTAACTTGGCTAATAGCGTGTTGGTATTAGGCGTGTACTCACTCATTTTTATCATCGCAGTATTACCTGCCGCTAATGCCGTAGTTAATGGTCCCAAAGTTAGAAAAACCGGATAATTCCACGGCGCAATAATGCCGATAACACCTTTAGGTTGAAAAACTACCTCACCCTTTGCCGGTTGAAATAAAATCCCGATATGTTTCTTTTCAGGTTTCATCCATTTTTTCAGTTTTTTTATCGCATAGTTTATGCCCATGACGGTGGTGAGAATATCTCCTATTCTAGAGTCGGCGGCACTGCGATGGCCAAAATCTTGGCTCATGGCATCAATAAAAGCTTCTTGGTTATCAATAATAATGGCTTTTAACTTTACTAAGTCGCTAATGCGCTCTTGATAGCTAGGATAAGTATTACTCGCAAAATATTCTTTTTGTTGTAAAAAAGTATCAGTTAGTGCTGTTTTTGTTGTTATTTCTTTCATTACTTTTTATCCTTTTTAGAACCTATTTTGAGTAACCATGCAATAGCTGGAATAAGTGTTAGCGCACCTAACATGTTAAAAATAAACATGAAAGTGAGTAATATACCCATGTCAGCTTGAAATTTGATTGGTGAAAACACCCAGGTAGCTACACCAATAGCTAAGGTTATACCGGTAAAAGCAACGGCTTTACCTGTTTGATTTAAAGCGTAGCGATATGTCATGTATAACGACTTGCCTTGGGTGAGGGCCTCTTTAACTTTACTGAAAATGTAAATACCGTAATCAACACCAATACCTACACCTAAAGCAATTACGGGTAGGGTGGCGACTTTTACGCCGATACCTAAAATACCCATTAAACCTTGGCTCATAATACTGGTTAAAATTAATGGTGTGATGATACAAATAACAATGCGACCACTTCTAAAAGTGATTAAACAAATAATAATAACAATGGAATATACCCAAACTAGCATTTCAGTTTGTGCGTCTTCAATCACCATATTAGTGGCAGACTCTATACCTGCATTACCTGCAGCCATCAGAAATTCTATACCATCGACTGGGTTTTCAGCTTTAAATTCTTCTACTGCTTTGACAACATTATCAAGAGTTTGTGCTTTATGATCATTGAGGAAGACCAACACTGGCACCATTGAGCAATCTTTGTTCATTAAGCCTTGCGGTGTTTTTGACAATGAAGCGTTAGTCATTAATTGGTTACGGTTTAAGCCATACCATTTTAGTGAACCTTCATTCATGCCAAATAGCCCAAACTTTGAAACATCAGCAACAGACTTAACCGCTTGAACACCTGCAACGTTGCGTAAATGCCATTGAAATTGATCAACCCACACCAGATTTTGATATTGAGCACATTGCTCAACGTCAGTTTTTACCATAATGACAAATAAGTCAGTACTGGTACTGTAATTATCAACAATATAGGCGTTGTCTAAGTTGTAGCGAGAATCAGGTCTTAGCTCGGGTGCACCGGCGTCTAAATCGCCAATTTGCATGGCTTGAGAAAAGTAAATCCCTAAGCCAAAAAGGATTATACCAACCGCTATCGCAATTTTTGCTAGTGGTGGTTTGGCAAAGTTTTTAAACAAACGTTCAACAATACCTGTTTTATGAGCAGATTTTTGTGCGTATTTTAAACCGGCAGGTGAAACACCGATGTAACTCATGAGAATAGGTAGCGCAATTAAGTTGGTAACAATAATAATAGCAACACCAATACTAGCGGCTATGGCTAATTCTCGGATCACTTCAATATCAATTACCATTAAAGTAGTAAAACCGATAGCGTCACTAACCAAAGCGGTAATGCCAGCAATATAGAGTGAGCGAAAAGCAAGCTTGGCAGAATCAATCTTATTAGCGCCAGTTACGCTATGGTGAATAATTGAATTGATAATTTGTACGCCATGGCTAACACCAATAGCAAAGACTAAAAAGGGCACCAGCATTGAATATGGATTAATGCCAAAACCGAGCAAATTTAAGATGCCGAGTTGACAGCATACGGCAAAAATTGAGAAAACTAATACCGAAACCGTACTGCGTATACAGCGTGAATAAAACCATAATAATACAAAGGTAATAACTACGGCTAAAACGAAGAATGCAACAACTTGTAAAGCACCATCGATTAAATCACCCACCACTTTTGCAAAACCAACAATACGAATAGTGACAGTATCGCTACTGTATTTGTCGCGTATTTTATCTTCTAAAATTGATGATAGCTCCCGATAATCAAGCGGCAAGCCTGTTTCAGGATTAATGTCTTGTAAGGGGGCTAAAATAATTGCTGATTGGAAATTATTAGCAACCAGCACACCTATTTGCCCTGATTTAAAAATATTAGATTTAACGCGTTCAATCATCTCGTCAGAGCCGTCGTAACCGTCAGGTATAACAGCACCGCCTACAAAGCCTTCTTCGGTAACTTCTTGCCAGCGAACATTAGGTGTCCATAATGATTTAAGGCCGTCACGACTTACGCCAGGAATATAGAAAACTTCGTCGGTGACTTGCTTTAAAGTTTGTTGAAAGTCGGCATTGAAAATATTACCTTGTTTAGTTTCAACCACAATACGAACAACATTACCTAAATCAGCGAGTTCTTTTCTGTAGGTTAAAAAATTATTGACGAACGGATGGTCGCCGGGGATCATTTTAGTAAAGCTAGCTTCAGGTTTAACTTTAACGGCTTGTATGGTTAACAAAGCGATACAAACGACAACTATCGCCATCACTAATGCACGATGACCAAAAACAAAGTTCTCTATTAGCTGCTCTAATTTGGTCGGTGAATGAACGGTTTTATTCTCTGACATAAGCTTGCCCTTACTTCTTAAGTAACCAAGTTGAAATGCCGAATTGTCCGGCGAGAACTAATGAGTTTTCTTGTACTAAAATACTAGAAAGTGCGGCACCTGATGGATGTTTATTGATACGCAGTGTGGCTAGATTTTCAGGAAGGAAGTCAACAATTAATCCACCATGGCCCACTAAGTAGGCTTGACCTTGTTTAGAAAAATCTCCACCCAATAAACTTGCGCTAGTAGGCAGTTTTTTATGTTGCCAGTTTGCACCACCGTCAAGCGATACCATTAAATTTCCTTGCAAACCAAAAGCAACAAGCTGCTCAGGTTTTTCAGTATTGGCAATAATGCCAAATAAACTGCCGTAGTAAGGCATGGCCATCGTAGACCATGTTTTACCTTGGTTAACAGAATGAAAGCCCATGCCATTTTCGCCAACAATATAAAGTTGATCATTAGTGGTGACGATAATCGAGTTGAGGTGGAAGTTATCTGGGTTATCGAGTCGCTTACTTATTAAAGACCACGTTTCACCTTTATCTTCACTGGTAAGTAATGCGCCATAGGCGCCGCTCGCAAACAGCAAGTCGTTTGCGGTTCGGGCAACAGATAATAGGGGTTTATTTGGGCCAGACTTTAATTCAATTTGGTTGTCTTCAAGTGCAAAGGCAAAGTCTTCAAGTTGGAAGGTTAGCTCTTCAAGTACATCTTCATCTTGTGTTTCGCTTATCAAAAGCTTTAAAGCTGCTTGTTGCTTGGTGAGTTGCGCTATTTTTAACTTAGTTAGCTCTGCGCCAGTAAATACTTTGCGCCAAGTGCTGCTGCTATTTTCAGCTTTGAGGATAACGCCATCATGGCCAACAGCTATTTTACTGCCGTCAGACAATATCGTTACATTGGTGATGGAGACACTAACAGGGGATTGCTGTTGCTGCCAGTCGTCTTTATTATTCCAACTAATAATGTGACCACGTTCGCCAACGACTAATACGGTATTATTGATTGATGTCATCGCCATAAGCACACTTTTGCTTGCTAACGAGCTTTGCTTAGCGGGTAACTCAAGCAGATCTAAACTGCTTTTCGCTTCGGCTACATTAAGCTGAGCGAGAAAGAACAAGTTTATCACGCTAATGACAATATAAGATGAGCGCATAAAGATCCTAATAAGTTATATAAGTCTACTTACTAGTATTGATGAAAAAAAAATAATTGAGAGGTGTTAAACGTGCCAAATGATTATCTTTGCGACACAGAGTGTTTTTAATGAGTTTTTTTTAAGCAAAAACAGCCATAAAGCATGTTCTTAATATTAATTTAAATACATCATCTTCAAGGGTTTAAATGATTCTAAGCGCTAAATAGTTAAGATGAATTATCAATTTTTTATGCTTTAGACCAGAGCAGAATGATTGATTGTTTATTTCAACTGCTGTTTCTACCTTGTCTATAATCACCAGGTGTTTGGGTTGTCCAACGCTTAAAGGCGCGATTAAAATTACCGACACTCGAAAAACCAACTAAGTAACCAATTTCACTTAAGCTTAAGTGTTTTTGAGTAATGTAATTCATGGCTAACTTTTTGCGCGTGCTTTCTAATATTTCTTTATAACTTGTTCCTTGGTCATTTAGTTTGCGTTGTAAGTTACGCAAACTCATGCCAAGGAATTCAGCTATTTCAGTTTGTGATGGCGCGCCAAGCGGCAATAATTCAAAAATTTTGTTTTTAATGATATGACTTAAATCATTTTTATCAACTCTGGCCATAAATTCGTCAAGCATTTTTTCATGGCTGTGGGTTATTAAAGGGTTACCACACATTAATTTTTCTTTAGTTTGCTTAAGATCAAAAACAATAGCTGTTTGGCTGCAACCAAATTCTACTTCACAGTTAAAGAAATTTTCTAGATAAGACGTATCATAGCGAGGAGTAGGATAACCAAAACAAATTTTTAAAGGGGCAAAATCTAAAGTAACGAGCTCGCGGGCAAACCGAATAATAGTGGCTAAAAAAGTTTCTGCTGTTGCAAGGGGAAGTACGGGTCTATTGGTTGATTCATAGGTGAAAATGTTCATTTCAAACACTAAGTGTTCATTTCGCTGGTGATTAACCAATTTACAAGTATTTGAAACAACACGCTTGTAATGGGCAATTCGCTCTAATGCATCGAATAGTGTGTTTGATGACATCATTGCATAACCAAGTGCATGAAACATACCGGGGTGAAACTGCTCTGCTACCAACACAGAAAAATCATGACGGCCCAATTTCTTATTACAATATTCAAGTAAATGCGAAAATTTTTCTGCCGCAATACGAGATTCTTGGTCCGTTACTATGTCTTGAGAAATGTCACATTCGTTAAGCGCTTTTACAATATCAATCTTGTGCGCGTCCATAGCTCTAGAAATAGGGATCATCCAGCCGGTTAATGTTGAATAATAATCTTGCACTGCAGCACCTAAATTTTTGAGGATTTTCTATTCTACGAGATTTGCACGAAATGACAATAGGTTGGCACATTTAGCGAAATATTAATTAAATCATTGGCGTAATGTAATTGCGAGACTAATATTACATTACGTTTTACTAGACAATAAATAGGCGAATAATATGCAAAATAATAACTATAAAATCAAGCCCATAGCTTTGATGGTTGCCTTGGTTTTGGGGGCGTCTTCAGCCAATGCGGTCGACTTTAATCTTGGTGAAAACGAAGACATTTTATTGCAAATCAACTCTCAACTAGACATTGGTTCTAGCTGGCGACTTGGTGATGCTGATCCTCGATTTATTGGTAAAACTAATGGCGGAACAGGTGCCACAGCGACTACTGATGATGGTAACTTAAATTATGATAAACATGACGCTTACTCACAGATCATCAAAGGTGTGCATGATATTCAGTTGAGTAAAGACAATTTTGGTGCCTTTGTTCGTGTTAAATATTGGTATGACTACGCCCTTAAAGATAAAGATGTACCACACGGTAACTCCATTAATGGTTACACGCCTAATACTCCTTTGAGTGACGATGGCTTTGAAGATAACACTAAGTTTTCAGGTATCACCTTATTAGATGCTTATGTTTATGCTTCTTTTGATATTGGCGATTCACCGTTAGACATTCGTTTAGGCCGACAAGTTGTAAGTTGGGGGGAGAGTACTTTTATTCAAGGGGGTATGAACTCATCAAACCCTTTTGATGTTGCCGCTTTAAGACGCCCAGGTGCAGACTTAAAAGAAGGTATTTTGCCGGTAGGAATGTTATATGCCAATTTAGGTGTTTCACAAAACTTAAGTGTCGAGGCTTTTTATCAATATGAGTGGGAAAAAACTCAAATTGATGGTTGTGGTACTTATTTTTCAGGCGCAGATTTTGCAGCAACAGGTTGTGACTTTGTTTCTGTTGGCCCATTGGGCGACCAAGCAGGTTTAGCCGCAGGACTAGCGGCAGAGCGAAGAGCAGATGTAGAACCCGATGACGGTGGCCAATATGGTTTAGCGGCTCGCTATTATTCAGAAGCATTAAATGATACTGAATTTGGTTTGTACTATATGAACATTCATTCTCGTTTGCCGCTAATTAATGCAATTAGAACGAGTATCCCTTTAGCTACAGGTAATGCTGCACCAGTTTTTGTACCTAAAGCGTTTGACCCAACCGGTGGTGCTTTAGCTGCATTAAATCCAGCCTATGATATTGAATTCCCTGAAGACTTAAAGTTTTACGGGGTTAGTTTTGCCACCAATGTTGCTGGTGTCGCTTTGTCAGGTGAAGTTTCTTACAAGCCTGATACGCCAGTACAAATTAGTGGCCCTGAAATACTTAACGGTGTGTTATCTGAAGCACCATTTTTACGCTACACCTCAAGAGTCACCGGTGTAGGATATGGTCAAGAAGCTAAAGGTTGGGATGAGTTTGATGTCACCCAAATGCAAATGACCGCGATTCAATTTTTTGAAAATACTATGGGCGCTTCTCGTGTTACTGTTATCGCAGAAATTGGCGTAATTTTAACCAATGGTGTTGAAGACTCGAACCAACATTATGGTAGGAATTCAGTCTTTGGCTTAGGTGACTTTGATGCTGGCGGAGGCATAAACTGTACTAATTTAGTTGCTGGAGGCAACTTGTCCGGTGATTGTAGCGCCGATGGATTTACCACTGATAGTGCATGGGGATATCGTCTTCGTGGTGTTTGGGAATACTCTGATGTCTTTGCTGGAGTGTCATTAAAACCTACTTTATCTTGGGCGCATGATGTTAGTGGTTACTCGCCTGATCCAGGTCAGCAATTTCATGAAGGCCGTAAAAACTTAGGCTTTTCATTAGAAGCAGCGTATCAACAAAAATACAGTTTAACGGTGGGTTATAACAACTACTCAGGTGGTAGCCACAATATCTTAGAAGATAAAGATTTAATCTCGTTGGCTTTCGGCATTTCATACTAATCCAAACCTTGTATTTATTAGGATTTGAGAAAAGTAAATAAAAGAGAATGATAATGAAAAAATATATAACCACAGCAAGTTTACTGATGCTATCAATTGCATCAAGTACGGTGTTAGCGCAAGTTAGCCCAGAAGAAGCAGCAAAACTAGGTACAACATTAACGCCATTAGGAGCAGTAATGTCTGCAAATTCAGCAGGCACTATTCCTGCTTGGACGGGTGGATTAAATAGTAAAAACTCAACTAAAAGTGAAGACTCAGGACGACCTGCGCATCCTTTTGCGGAAGATAAGCCTATGATGGTCATTACTTCAGCAAACTATAGTGATTACCAAGACAACTTGAGCCCAGGGCAAATCGCCATGTTTGAAAAATATGCTGATTATAAAATGCCTATTTATAAAACAAGACGAACAGCAGCATACTCAAGTGACTTATATGATGTAGTAAAGAAAAATGCCACTACTGCTGAGTTAGTTCAATCAGGCAATGGTATTGCTAATTTTGATACTACAATTCCGTTTCCTCTTGCTAAAAATGGCTCAGAAGTTATTTGGAATCATATCACTCGTTATCGTGGCGGAGCAGCTAAACGATTTTTGACCACTATTCCAGTGCAATCAAATGGTTCATTTGTACCCGTAAAAATGAATGATCAACTTGTTTGGCCAGAATTTTTGAAAGATGGTCGTGATGCAAAAGAAGATGACAACATATTATTCTATTACCTACAGGAAATTACTGCACCTGCTCGCTTAACAGGTACAGCTTTATTGGTTCATGAAACTATTGACCAAGTTAAAGAAGCACGTAAAGCCTGGGTTTATAATGCCGGCCAACGCCGAGTTCGTCGTGCGCCTAATGTTGCTTATGACGGACCAGGTGCAGGTACTGATGGTTTAAGAGCCACTGATAACTACGATATGTACAATGGTGCGCCAGATCGTTATGACTGGAAATTAATCGGTAAAAAAGAGCTTTATATCCCATATAACTCTTATAACTTACTTGATACCACAGCAAAATATGAAGACCTAATTCAACAAGGTCATTTAAATGCTGATTACTTAAGATATGAGTTACACCGTGTTTGGCAAGTTGAAGCAACATTAAAGGAAGGTGCTAGACATATTTATGCTAAACGTACTTTCTTCATTGACGAAGATACTTGGGGCGCATCAGTGATTGATCAATACGACGGTCGCGGTGAGCTATGGAAATTATCAGAAGCCCACAACATTCAATTTTATGATGTTGATACACCTTGGATGGTTGCCGAAACCTTACATGACTTAAACTCAGGCCGTTATTTGGTTACAGGCTTAAGTAATGAAGAGCCAACCTTTATGATTTTTGGCGAAAAAGTTAAGCGTACTGATTTTTCAACTTCCGCGCTTAGACGCTTGGGTCGTTAATCAAAGTAAACCCCCTGCTGATTAATATTGTTGAATTAATTTTCAACCATATTAATCAGTTTTTTTTGTCTTTTTTACCACTTTTTAAGAGAAATAGCATGTTAAAACCTAGCTTTCCACTTCTTGGGTTTGTATATTGTACTTTGTTAGCCACTATGAGTGTTGCCAATGCTAATACAAATACCGAGCTAAAGCCCGCCAGTAAATATACTGTTGCTCATCAAGCAGAGTTATTAGAAAACTTACCATTTAGCGATAAACTTGATTTCACTTTGGCTGAGAAAGGCTTAATTAAACGACCAGAAAAGCTCATTATTAAAGATAAAGCGGGTAATGTTGTTTGGGAGCTCGGCAATTATCAATTTTTACTTGATAACCAAAATATTGACAGCGTAAACCCAAGTTTATTGCGCCAAGCTAAGTTAAATATGGCTTACGGTTTATATCAAGTAACCGATCGTATTTATCAGGTTAGAGGCTACGATCTAGCTAATATTACTTTTATTAAAGGTGATAGTGGTTGGATTATTTTTGATCCCCTATTAACCGCTGCTACTTCTCGAGCCGCGTTCGCACTTGTTACTCAAGAATTAGGTCAGTTTCCCGTAAAAGCTGTGGTATATAGTCACGCTCATGCCGACCATTTTGGGGGCGTAAAAGGTGTTGTTAGCCAAGCACAAGTTGATGCCGGTGAAGTAGAAATTATCGCTCCGCGTGGTTTTATGGAACACGCCATTAAAGAGAATGTATTAGCAGGCAATGCGATGACACGTCGTGCCACATATCAATACGGTAATGCGCTTGCAAAAGGTGTTAAAGGCCAAGTTGATGCCGCCATTGGTAAAGGCTTATCTACCGGCTTTATAAGTTTAATTGCACCGACTAGAGAAATTTTGGCTGACGAAGAAACTATCATTATTGATGGCATTGAAATGGTGATGCAAAACACTCCAGGTACAGAATCTCCTGCGGAAATGAATACTTATTTCCCACAATTTAAAACCCTTTGGTTAGCTGAAAATGTAACCGGCACACTACATAATATTTATACTCTACGCGGCGCTGAAGTTCGTGACTCGCAAGCGTGGAGTAAGTTTATAAACAAAGTTATTTACCGTTTTGCTCATGAAAGCGATGTGATGTTTGCCTCACACTCTTGGCCGAGATGGGGTAAGGAATATATTATTGAAGTATTAGAAAAACAACGAGATATGTACGGTTTTCTACATGACAAAACCTTAAATCTTGCTAATAAAGGTGTGACTATTAATGAGATACACAATCAATTATCGGTGCCTGATGTTTTAGCACATCAGTGGTATAACCGGGGTTATCATGGCTCTTATTCTCATAATGTTAGAGGCATTATAAATAAATACTTAGGTTTTTATGATTCTAACCCAGCCAACCTTAATAAGTTAAGTCCGACTGAATCATCCGTTAAATATATTGAGTTAATGGGCGGCGCAAAAAATGTGTTAACTCAGGCGAGCAAAGCGTTTTATAAAGGCGAATATCGCTGGGTAGCTGAGTTATTAAATCACTTGGTTTTTGCACAGCCAGACAATGAGCAAGCAAAAAATCTTCAGGCTGACACCTTAGAGCAATTGGGTTATCAAGCAGAAAATGCCGGCTGGCGTAATAGTTATTTAGCTGCAGCGTTTGAATTGCGTCATGGCATACCGACAACAGCTAAAGCCACAAAAGGTGGCCCAGATATGATCAGAGCAATGAGCAGTGAGCTGATTTTTGATTACCTTGGCGTACGGTTAAATACCGACAAAGCATTGGCACATCAGTTTAAAATTAACGTTATTTTCCCTGACCGTAATGAAAAATTCTTATTAGAATTGAAAAATGCCCATTTAAATAACATTGAAAATGTTCAAGACAAACAAGCTGATTTAACCGTAACGATTAACCGAAAAGATTTAAACCTTTTACTGTTAAAGCAATTGTCATTTCAGCAATTAGCTCAATCAGGAAAAATGCAGCTCGATGGGAATGGTCAAGTGTTCGGTCAATTATTAATGATGATGGATGAGTTTCCATTCTGGTTTAATATTGTTACGCCGTAACCTAATTAATTAGTGGATTGTTATAATAGAGGTGTTTTTTATGCAAACTCAAGCAAGCACAAATGATGAATATGATTACGTTATTGTCGGTGGCGGCTCCGCAGGCTGTGTACTAGCCAATAGATTAAGTGAATGTGGCAAACACAGTGTTTGTTTATTAGAAGCGGGTAGCGATAACAACAGCATGTTTGTTAACACCCCTGGCGCTTTTTCAGTCTTTATGTTTTTGAAAAAATTCAATTGGAGTTTTAATGCTAAGCCTAAGCGAGACATTCGTAATGGCGAAGCACTATTTGTGCCTCGTGGTAGAGGATTAGGCGGCAGCTCTGCAACAAATGCCATGCTTTATCTTCGAGGTCAAAAACAAGATTATGACCATTGGGCTGAATTAGGTAATAACGGTTGGTCGTTCGACGATATTTTACCTTATTTTAAAAAATCAGAAACTAACGAGCGTGGTAACAGTGAATTTCATGGTGACAGTGGACCTTTGCAAGTTACAGATCGTCCTGTTTTCTATGAAATTAGTAAACGATATATTGAGGCTGGCCAACAAGCTGGCTTTAAGTTTAGCGATGACTTTAATGGTGCTGATCAAGAAGGTGTTGGTTATTACCAGTGTACGATAAAAGATGGCAAGCGTTGTTCTGCTGCTCATGCCTATTTACTGCCGGTACTTGCGAGAGAAAACTTGACAGTATTAATCGATGCACAAGTAAGCAAAGTGCTAATAAAAGACAAACGAGCCTATGGCGTTAATGTTTTTATTAAAGGTGAACAACGCATCATAACCGCTAAAAAAGAGGTGATTTTAAGTGGTGGTAGTATCGCCTCACCCCAGTTATTAATGCTCTCTGGTATTGGCGAAAAAACTGAACTTACACATCATGGTATTACTTGCATACATGAACTTAAAGGAGTTGGGAAAAACCTACGAGAACATGTCGATGCCTGTGTATTAGTCAAAAGTAAAAAAACAGATGGCTTTACCGCATCAGCTTCAGGTTTACTGAAAATGCTGCCAGATGTTATTAAATATATCACCAGTAAAAAAGGCAAGCTTGCCAACAGTATTCTTGAAGCGGGTGGCTTTATTAAATCAAATGATGATATAGAAAGACCTGATATTCAATTACATATGTTGCCTTTGTTATATGACGATAATGGCAGAGATTTAAAACTTTTATCACAGCATGGTTTTTCATGTCATGTTTGTGTTCTTCGCCCAGAAAGTACAGGTACGGTATCGCTAAAATCAGCTAATTATAAACATGCACCAGAGATCGATTTTAACTTTTTTTCTGATGCTGGAGGAAAAGACCAAGCAGTATTAACTAATGGTATGCGTCAGCTACGTAAAATTTTAACCGCTCCAGCATTAGCTCAACATTATGAAAACGAAGTGCATCCAGGCAACGCTTTTGAAACCGATGAGCAAATTTTTGCTAAAGCAAAAGAGCGTTTAGGTACGGTTTATCATCCGGTAGGCACCTGTAAAATGGGTAATGATGATATGGCAGTGGTCGATAATCAGTTAAAAGTTCATGGTATTGAAAATCTTCGAGTGGTTGACGCTTCCATTATGCCAACACTTGTTAGTGGTAACACAAACGCGCCAACGATGGCGATTGCCGAAAAAGCTTCAGATATGATTTTGGCGCATTAATTTAGGAAGTTACAGATGTTAAATGTAGTTATATATAGTCTAAAAGCTTTACTGACGGGGTTATGGATCTTCGCAACATTAGGTTTATTGTCCTTGTCACCGCTGCCAACAGAAGTTCAATTTTATGTTTCACTATTAGCTTGTATTGCTCTTTTAGTGCACTTTATTGAGTTTTTTGCCATGAAAACTAAATTTAAAAACCAAAGTGGGTTAGAAATGAACTTTCTACAAACAATGCTTTGGGGATTTGGTTATTGGCTGCCTATTTTGAAGAGTTCTGCAAAGTAAGTTGATTAAGTGAAAATATTAACCCAAAAGTTTTAGGTCAAATAAAAAGCCACATTCGAAAACTGACGGTGGTTTTTTATATTGGTTCTTTATGGTTATACACTGTTTTAAAATATATCCTTAAGCATACAGATAGCATAATGAACATATAAAAAAGGGTTTGCAGTAAACACTGCAAACCCTTTTTAATTTATCTATTTGATTAATCAATCAAGGTTAATAACAACGCTTAATAAAAGTACAAGTTATCAAGATAAATGGTACCGGCACCAACAAATTTGAATTGAAATGCCTTGGTTAGATCTACTACGCCTGAATACGTGCTTAAAGGGATCTCAATACTCTTCCAGCCACCCTGAGTTGTCGTGATCGTGTGTGCAGTTTCTGCTGGACCTTCGCTGATTAGGAATACATCAAATGTGGTTGCATCTTCTGTCCAATAATCAAGGTGTAAGGTAGTTTTACCCGATACATCTTGTACAGAGTATTGTATACCTTGATAGTTTAAGTTTGCCATTTTCAGCGTATTATTTCCGGCAATGTCCATTTCAGTAGTTACTGTTGCTTGTCCCCAATTTGGGTTAGTGTCCACGTCTGCAACAGCGGTGTATGTATCACTGAATACAGAAATAACATCAGCTTGGGCTTGCATCGGTGCAGGAGCTCCAACCGTTGGCTCAGATGGAGCTACAACTGCTGCTGTGAAGAAGTACAAGTTATCAAGATAAATGGTACCGGCACCAACAAATTTGAATTGAAATGCCTTGGTTAGATCTACTACGCCTGAATAAGCACTTAACGGAATATCAATACTCTGCCAACCACCTTGAGTTGTAGTGATCGTGTGTGCAGTTTCTGCTGGACCTTCACTGATTAGGAATACATCAAATGTGGTTGCATCTGCTGTCCAATAATCAAGATGTAAAGTGTTTTTACCCGATACGTCTTGTACAGAGTACTCAATACCTTGATAGTTTAAACCAGCCATTTTCAGGGTGTTATTACCCTCAATATCGATTTCAGTAGTAACTGTTGCTTGTCCCCAATTTGGGTTTGTGTTCACACCGGCAACAGCAGTGTAACTATCACTGAATACAGAAATAACATCTGCCGTAGCTGCTGTTGGTGCGGGTGCTGCAATCGCTGGAGCCGTACCAGGATCACCTCCACTACCTTCTTGTGCAGAGAACATGATGTTATCAAAGTGATTCAGGGTATCTTGACTTCTAGTTGCTGTTTGATCAATGTGAATAGCAAAGCCATCAATAACACCCGTTTCGGCGTGACCAATCCAACCACAAGTATCGAAAGTTAACGTTTCCCATTGGTTAACAACGGTATTAGAAACAGCTACTGTACCCGCAGATCCCCAACCATCGCCATTATTTTTTTCAAACTTAACATGGGTTAAACCAATGGTGTCTCGGTAAACATCCATTTTAACTGTACAGTTTGTTGCATCTAATGCAAATGTATCAATACCTTCAGTTCTAGCTCCAGCCCATTCGCCATCACCTTGAAGCACCGTTAATAAAGCAACAGTAGCAGAGGTGTTGATACCAGTGGTAACTGGGTTATCAACATACTGAACAGGATTAGTATCAAAAGATCCCCAAGTTAGTTGTGGCCCCTCAAAATCAATACCCATAGCGGTTGTTGTTGTTGCACCATCGCCTGAATCGCCTGGCATAGTAGCTACAGCATCAGGATCAATATGAAACACTACGTTATCAACACTAAACTCTGCACCATTACCAGTGCCCCATGCAGGGAAAATCATGATTAGGTCAACATCTGAAAGGCTTACATTGAAGCTGTAATGCATCCAAGTATCTAATACAGGAACATGTCCTTCAACGCTGTCTTGTAAATTAACTTCTGAAAAACCTTCCGCGCTATCTTCTAGTTTTAATTTCCAATCTGTGTCGACAGTGTCAGGCATGGAAGTTACTTTTAAATCAAACTCTAAAGTAGTGCCTGTTGGTGTATCAAAAGCAACACCATCTATTGCATCACGGGCATTGAAACCCATAACAGCACCTGCCGTACCATTATTGATAATGAATTGAGCAACCAGACCGTGGTCACCATCTGTAATAATTACAGGTGGTGCACTATCAGTGTTCTCCCAAACTGGCCAAAGTGGGTTATCCATCTCTTCATAAACCACTAATGCAGGTCCCTCAACTGCAGCTTCATCAACTGTAATGGTAAAGGTTTGCATAGTTTCATCAGTATCGTCAGTTACTGTTAAGGTGATCTCTGTAGCAGCTACATCGCCTGAAGCGGGTGTTCCAGATAATACACCTGTTGTCTCATCAAACATTAACCAAGAAAGCTTTCCTGGAATGGTTGTTGACATGGTTAACATATCATTGTCAGCATCGGTTGCTACTAATGTATAAGTATAGGCTTCACCAACCGTTGCACTTATTATTGCTGTACTGGTAATTACAGGGGCATTATTTTCTGCAACAGGCATGGTTACCGTAATGGTAAAAGATTGCGTTACCTCGGCAGTGCCATCACTAACCGTTAATGTTATTGCATGGTCGCCTATGTCGCTTTGAGCCGGTGTGCCGCTCAATACGCTAGTTGCGCTGTCAAAAGAAAGCCACGCTGGTAAATTAGCTGCTGTGGATGTTAATACGTCACCGTCGGCATCACTTGATACTAACGTATATGAATATAGAGAGCCCGCGACTACCGTATTAATCCCTGTGCTAGAAATTACAGGTGCTGAGTTTACGACCGGTTCCGGATCTTTTTTTGAATCTGAACCACCACAAGCACTAAGGGCTAAACCCAAGCTTATGGTGATAATTGTTTTAACAAATTTACTCTTTGATTTATTCATTTGCTTTCCCCAAAAATGAATAGAAGCTTTTCCGTAATTATCACAAACACACACTGAAAATTGTATTTACATGATTAATAAGGATAATCTTTGCTATTGTTAGTGTAGTTATAATTTTAAATAGCGAAGTTTAAGTTATTCACATTGCAAAATCACAGAGTAAAATACTTTAACTAGTGCCTAAATTTACAGTACAGTAATTAACCACTATAACTATGGGGATTCGGTGAAAGGGTATATTTATCTAGATGAAAAGGTGAAGCGTTACATAAATAGGCTAAGTGGATAAGTCAGTTATTACAACCTCGTAGAACTTGTTAAATTTAAGCGCTAAAATTTAGAAAACATGCTAGATTAATATTGTATTTACTGTTTAAGATAGAATGCTCAGCCTTTTTGTAGAGCGTGTTTTATAGCTATCAATAAAAGGATCTAATGCACCGCTAAATATTATAATAGCTTGCAATTTGTTTAGGTGTAAAAATTTACTATTGAGTGTTTACTGTGCTGATTCGCTATTTATTTACACTTTTAGTTGTAGATTTTTTATTGATATTATTAAAATAAAACTCACTAAGTTCTTATATGTTTAAATTACCGCTAGATTTAATATAACGGGTTAGCTGATTTAGAAAGTCCCTTTTTATAGGTTTATTAATTTTGTTTTTAATGAAAAAACTTACAGTATTTACAATTTTTTTGATGTTCGCTTTTTATAGTCAAGCGAACACTGAATATGAAAATGTCCACATTGTTACCGAACACTTAGCCCCATATCAAATCGGTGAAAACTATGAATTGATCGGCGGTGCTGTTGGCGTTCAAATGCAAAGGCTTTTTAACAAAGTGCTGCCAAAAAATAAGATAGAAGTTTTACCTTGGGCGCGTGCATATCAAATAGCGTTAGATCGCCCTAATACCATTATATTTTCTATGGTCAGAACACCAGAGCGTGAAAACAAATTTATTTGGATTGGTAAAGTGGCGCAAGTGACCACGGAGTTAATTACCTTAAAAGATAGCAAATTACAGCCTATTAAATCACTGTCAGAACTTAAAGGAATTCCGATTGGCGTTAAGCGACTTGATGCAATTACCACATTTCTTATTGATAGAGGGTTTCAATTTAATAAAGAATTAGTCGAAATTATAAATACATTTTCGACCATGCAAATGTTAGAAAAAGGTCGAATTGAAGTTATCCCATCTAACAAACAGATAATTGACTTTTACTGTCAAGATACTGGATGTAAAAATTCAGACTTTAAAACTATTTATACCTTGAAAGAACTATCAGAAGAATTTTATTTAGCAGTAAGCTTGGGCACAGATGAAAATTTAGTTAAACAACTTAGAGCTGAATTTCCTATGTTAGATTTACCCGTTCAATAAAATCTGTCTATTTATCGTTATAATCAAACGGAGTTAGTCACTTATTTATCAAGTATATACTGAAACTTAGCACCAATATTCATATTAGTGCTAAGTTTATCGAGGGTAATTCTTACTTACTTTGTTCAATACGTAAAAGTTCGGTTTGCCGAGCATTTAACTACCACACACTGATTAATCCAATATCGCATCTTCTTCTGACATGATTATAATTACTTTTTTATCACTAGATTTACACTCAATTGTTCTACTTAATTCGAGCAAGCAGTATTTCAGTAATCCTAAGCTTGTAGCTATTCAAGCTTAGCTCGTGTTTTGTTCATTAGCCTAAAATTTAGCCCCAACCCAGAGCCAAACTTTATCAGTATCAAGGTTACCTGCGGCTGAATCACCTGCTGAATAAGCCGCGTACTTTATACCTGCGCTATAACTTTGCGCGAATTTTTTCGTGTAAACTGCGTTAATTTCGCTGCCTAAATCGTCAACTGTATCGGTTGATTCATCAGCACTGTAATCATGAACTGTTACAGTCCAACCACCGCCGAATGCTTTACCTGAGATTGAGGCATAAAGATCAACCAAACCTTCTTTTGGTGTGCCTAAAAACTGATCTGCCCAGCCATTGAATTTATGCAGTGTTGCGAGTGGTGTTGAAAATCCGTACATTGCTTCATCACTGCCCAATACCTCTGCACCTAATTTAAGGGTCACAGTATCAAAACTATATCCACCTTGAATGGCCATATAACTTGCAGAATAGTCAGTTCCACCGTTTTCTGAATCTTGAGTAGCAAATTCGGCTGAATATGAAAACTTGTCTTTTTTTCCGTTAAAACTTACACCAAAAGTATCTAAGCTATTAGCCGTACCTTCATCAACTTCTAAAAGGTAGCTGTAAGCTGTTAGTTTGCCGTAACTTGTTTTGTAGGCGATATTAAGTAAATGATCTTTCGAATTAAAATCTTTTTCATCGGAAAAAATACGATTACGTTTATTAATGTAGCTATAGCTCATTTTTATATTGTCTAAGGCTGAATAAGTTATGGTTGCGGCATCAAATGTTTGTCTATCTTGACGCCATCCTACATGCCCAACATAACGATGGTTATCTAAGGTTAGTACTTGGCGACCAACTTTTGCGGTTACGCCATCTTTTTTGTATTGCACATAAGCTTGGTCTAATTCAGTCGTTTCTGGATCGGCGATAACAGAATATTCCGTATTATTTCCAACGGTATCGTTATAGTTGTTAACACCAGCTACTTGGCGTGAGTCTTCAAATTCAATAACAGCGGTAAAATCATTGTAGCTAGCACTGGTGTAATTTAGGCGAGTTCTTAGCGTTAACGCTGAGGCATCTTTTTTTGCATTGTCTTGATCAACCGTTTCATATCGCAAGTTTAAATCTATACTGGCTTTAGCGTTAGTCTCGCTATTTGCGTTTGCTGAAACACTTGTACTGGCTAATAAAATCAGTGCAGTAATTTTTGAGAGTTTATGAACTGTTTGCATGGTTTGTCCCTTAAAGTTTTTTAAATAAGTTTTATAATTTTTAAATTTAGCTAAATGTATTAAGCAACACTGGGCGCTTTTTGTTTTGCTTGCGTTTTTTCAGTTGTTTTGGTCGATTCAGTTGCTGGAATAACTTCAACTTTTCTTTGTTTTTCATACAAAAAAGTTAAAACAGCTGAGCGTAAACGGTTATATTCAACATCTTCTGCCAGTGCTAAACGATTTCTTGGATGAGGTAAGTTGACGTCTAATATTTCGCCTATTGTCGCTGCTGGCCCATTGGTCATCATGACAATGCGATCTGACAATAAAACAGCTTCATCTACGTCATGGGTGATCATGATTACGGTGTTGTTTAGCTTTTGCTGAATTTCCATTAATGAGTCTTGCATATGAGCTCGCGTTAAAGCGTCGAGTGCACCAAAGGGTTCATCCATTAAAAGTACTTCAGGTTTCATTGCTAAGGCTCTGGCAATGCCAATACGTTGTTTCATACCGCCTGAAATTTCGTCAGGACGCTTGTCTTTTGCATGATCCATATGAACTAAGCGTAAGTTATGTTCGATCCATTCTTTCATTTCGGCGGGAGACATCTTATTTTTAAAGACTTGCTTTACTGCTAATTCAATATTTTGATAGGCGGTTAACCAAGGCAATAATGAATGGTTTTGAAAAACAACCGCACGTTCAGGGCCGGGTTCTGTTACTTCTTTGTTATTTAATAACACGCCGCCTAATGTTGCTCTGTGCAAACAGGCAACAATATTTAATACGGTTGATTTACCACAACCTGAATGGCCAATAAGTGAAATAAATTCGCCTTTTTTAATTTGTAAGTCAACACCCTTTAACGCGGTAAAGTCGCCCTTAGGGGTTGGAAATACCATATCTACTTTACTGATGTCTAAAATAATACTCATGTGATTTCCTTTATCCTATATTGACTATAGTTGTGCACTTGATTTGTCCCAAGACAATATTCTTTGAAGTTGCAGCATGGTTCTGTCAAGCAGGTAGCCAATAAGACCAATCGTTAATACTGCGGTCATAATGCGACTAAGAGATTGCGAGCTGCCGTTTTGGAATTCATCCCAAACGAATTTTCCTAACCCTGGGTTTTGTGCCAGCATTTCAGCCGCAATAAGTACCATCCAAGCAATGCCTAATGACATTCTCATACCCGTAAAAATGGCAGGAATGGAAGCCGGTAGAACAATCTTTTTAATATGTGCGTGTTTAGGCAGGCTTAACACTTTACTGACATTCACCCAGTCTTGGTTCATTGAAGCCACACCAAAAGAGGTGTTGATGACCATAGGCCAAAGGCTACATAAAGTTACCGTGATTAAAGAGGTGATAAATGATTTAGCAAACATAGGCTCAGGAGATACATAAAGCGCACTGACTACCATGGTTACTATGGGCAACCAAGCCAAAGGTGATACAGGTTTGAAAATCTGTATTATGGGGTTTATAGCCGTGTTGAGCGTTTTGCTTAAACCAATGGCAATACCTAACGGAATAGCAATAACAGCAGCCACTAAAAAACCACTTATTACGGTGATTAAACTGGTAAATATTTGGTCTAAAAATGTCTCTTTACCGGTATAAATGCGTACTTTGGGTTGATAATTTGGATCTTTTGCCATGCGCACTTTATTGCGTGCGTCTTGGCGAATATAAAAAGCGTCTTCTTTGTCGCGTTCAGCATTATGCTCATCAATTAAATTAACCACTTGAGTAGCCACAGCACTGGGTCCAGGGAACTTACCGAGCGAAGTATCAATGCTACTAGCCGTAAACGACCATAGCAACATAAAACAGAAGATACCGGCCATAGGTAATATCAACGCTTGTGCCTTTTCTGAAATAAAGGACCTGATCATTTTGTTATCACTCAAAGGGGCAATACCTAATGTTTTTTTGCTAATTACAGCAGTCATTTTTGTTCTCCTATATGCGTCACCTATGTATAGGCAACGCATTACTACTTACCAAAGTTCGGGGTAAAGCACGACAACGTTCTAAAGTTTATCACCAGCTTTTAAGCCAATTTTAAACTTGTTGATATAGGCGTTTGGCTGAGTTCCGTCATAAACAATATTGTCAATAAAGTGTTTTTGAGGAGCACGGAAACCGTCTTCGCCGACTAAGTCTGAAAAGTCGCTTTTAGATAATATTTTGTCATCAACTAATGATTGCGCTGCAGCCATGTAAATATCAGGGCGGTAAACTTTTGCAGCAATATCTTTGTACCAACTATCAGGCATGTCATCGCTAATTTGTCCCCAACGACGCATTTGTGTTAAATACCAAATAGCATCTGAGTAGAACGGGTAAGTGGCGTTATAACGAAAGAATACGTTGAAGTCAGGCACTGAACGCACATCGCCTTTTTCGTACTCGAAGGTACCTGTCATACTGTTTGCTATAACGTCGTAATCAGCACCAACATAGTTCGATTGAGATAAAATTTTCACTGCTTCTGGACGGTTAGCATTGTTGTTTTCGTCTAACCATTTTGCTGCACGAATGAGAGCACGTGTTAAGCGAATGGTAGTATTTGGGTATTTCTCAGCAAAGGCTTTAGTAATGCCAAATACTTTTTCTGGGTTGTTCTTCCAAATTTCATAATCGGTAACGACTGGTACACCGATACCTTTGAATACGGCTTGTTGGTTCCAAGGTTCACCTACACAATAACCATAAATAGTGCCGGCTTCCATTGTGGCTGGCATTTGTGGCGGAGGCGTTACTGACAACAGCACTTGCGCGTCAATTTTTCCTGATGTATCACCTTTATGCGGGGCATAGAATCCCGGATGAATATCACCAGCCGCTAACCAATAACGTAATTCATAGTTATGTGTCGACACTGGAAATACCATACCCATGTTGAAAGGTTTACCTTCATCAAGATACTTTTCTACAACAGGTTTTAAGGCATCAGCTTTAATAGGATGAACAGGTCTTCCATCGGCTTGCTTAGGAATATTTACCTTCATTTGTTTCCAAATTTCATTAGAAACAGTAATGGCATTGCCATTTAAGTCCATTGAAAAAGGCGTGATGATTTCAGCTTTAGTCCCGTAACCAATAGTTGCTGCAATTGGTTGGCCAGCAAGCATGTGAGCACCGTCTAATCGACCATCTATAACGCCATCAAGCAATACTTTCCAGTTAGCTTGTGATTCAATCGTGACGTATAAGCCTTCATCTTCAAAAAATCCTTTCTCATAAGCAATAGCGATAGGGGCCATATCAGTTAATTTAATAAAACCAAATTTAAGTTCTTCTTTTTCTGGGTAGCCTAGCTCTGCTGCTTGTAAAGACGAAGTCAGTAGGGAGCCAGAAATACATAGTCCTGCAATAACAGTACGGCATAATTTTTTACATTCATTTTTTAAAGTTGTTTTCAAAATACCTTTCTCCAAATAAAAAATCCCACAGTACTTTGGATACAATCCGAGTACTGTGGGCTTCAATGCCAAACTAATAATGACTACGTCGTTGCAGTGCGATTAGTTTTAACGAAATAAGTTTTTAGTCAATTTTCACTTTATGGTTAAAACAACCGCTGTTGATTGAATTAACATGAAAACGCTATTAACTATAAAGCACAATTAGTGCCATCTATTAATTGCATTTAAAATCAGTGATTTACTTTGTTTTATGTTTTTTTGATTAAATACTTTGCTCCAACAGTGAGAAGTGTTTGCACTATTTTGGTGTCTATATAGAGCTGCAGGTAGATACTCCACTTTAGTAAAGGCTCTTCTTATCCTTATATATTACAGCTTGATAAATATCTTCCCTGTAGATCGAAGCAATGTCTAGATCCGTTATTTGTTGTGTGTTTATGTGCCCACACGCTTGCATTAATTTGGCAATGTTTTCACCGTAATGATGTGCTGGCTTATTGAATGTGGGATCACCTAAGGTTGAAAATTGTTGATAGCTTTCTACTTTACGTGGTGATGTATTGTTAAGGGTTAGGCAACTCCCCATTAATGAAGGCGCAATTACGTCGATATGTGTGTCTAAATACTTTGCACGACTCAAGAACCTCGCTGCTTCAAAGCGATTGGGAATATTTTCAAGCCATTGGCATGCTTCATATAAAGCAGATACTAAGGCAAATGTTGTTTCTGGGTGCTTAACTTGCCAATCAGACATTAACCCAAGTACCTTCTCAGGTGAATCTTCCCATAAGTCAGAAGAAGTAACACCTGTGATGCCAACACCTTCTCGAACCGCTTTAGCATTCCAAGGGCTACCCACGCAAAAGCCATCAAGATCACCTGAATGCATAGAAGGCACCATGTCTGAAGGAGGGACAATTAATAAATTAATTTCTGATGGGCTAATGTCACTATTTTTTAGCCATTCAATAAGTTGATAATAGTGACAGCTGTAAGGAAAAACGACAGCTAAGGTTAATTTATTACCTCCTCTTTTTCGTTCATCTATTTCATGCTTAAGTATGTTGGCCGAAAACGGCATACTGAGTGCATTCGTATCATGTTGTGATAATATTTTTTGATAGAGTTTAGTCGATAACGTGATGCCATTACCGTTACGGCTCAATATCATTGGGGAAATTACGGTTGATTTTTGTCCGTGTAAGCCTATGTTACTGGCAATGGGCATAGGGGCTAACATTTGGGCGGCGTCAATAACTCCGCTATGCAATTTATCTCTTAATGTGGCCCAAGAATTTTGTTTAGTTAGGTTAACGTTAAGTCCCCATTTTTCAAAAATTCCCATTTCATGAGCAATGACTAAGGGGGCACTATCTGTTAATGGCATAAAGCCTAGGGTAATATTTTTCTTTTCAATACTAAACATGATTTATAGTCTCTATAATGCCTTAAAACGCTTTTGAATTATCTAAAAAATGCTGGCGACAGAGAGGATGTTTTTGGCAACATCATCCATTTTCTGGCTGTTATCCATCGCTATTTTGCGAATGAAGTGATACGCATCTATTTCAGACAGTTGCTTTGTTTCCATTAACCAGCGTTTAGCTTTATCGATGTTTTTCTGACTGGACAGTTTTTGTTTAGTGTCAGCAAGTTCTTGTTTTAGTCCTTGAAAAAGGTCAAATCTCGCAATGGCAACATCAATGATCGACTTCACTCTTACTTGGTCAACTTCTCCAACAACATAAGCACTAACCCCCGAATTAACCATTTGATTAATCGTTGTATTGGTATTTTGTTGTTCTGAAAAAACCACGATAGGTTTAGGGGCGAATTGGGATATTTGATTGAGATTTTCAAGCATATCTCTATTAGGAGATTCTATATCTATAATAATGACATCAGGGTTAAGCTGCTTAACATCTCTTAGCAAAGGTACGCCAGAATGAGCAATATGATAAATGTCATATTGTCCATTAGTCAGTACGCTCATTAATGCCTTTGCTTTTACATGGTTAATTTCTGCAAGTAATACTTTTAACCCTGAAGGAGCATCTTGAATTAGTGTGTTTTTTTTAGGTGAAGATAACGTATTTTTTTTCAATTTATTCCAATCAAAATCAATAATTCAATCTACTTTTAATAATAAGGCAGAATTCGTGCCAGTAAATCAATTTGCTTAATATCAATGCCTTAGTTGTTATTTTTAATTTTATTAACTGACTTTTATTAGTTTGTGATGCAAGGGTGCACCAAAATAACCTGTTCAAGGACTGAATTGATTTATGCTTATGAACGAAGGCGCTTTATGACACTTTATATGCGAGTAACCTTACGCGTGAATCCAATGATGAATGATTAAAAATAATCCCAACTTAGTCCACTAAGCTGGGATTATTAACAAAAACATACAGTGAAGTATCTAACCTAATATTTCTAATTTTCCGTCGCTAACACGTGTTTCATAAGTTTTAATGGCAAAGGCATCATCATCTAAACATGCACCAGAATTTAAACAAAAACGTTGTTTTAATAAGGGTGAAGCAACGTAAACGCCACCTTTAGTTTCGCCAATTAAACCGCGATATAAAACGTTCGCTTTCCCACATGGGTCAAAGTTAGAAACGGCATAAAAGGTGTCGTTGCCTACTTGAAATAAGGCAACTTGTTCTTCGTTTGCAAGTAAAGCACAAACACCTGAATTTTTTATTAAATCACTTGTTGGGCAGATGGTTTGCCACGTATTTTTTGTTGTCATTTTACTTTCCTTCCTTATTCGTAAACGTTACTTATGCAGGTGTTACATCAACAGCTTGAATTTGAACGCCGTATTTTTTCTCTTCACCCTGCGCTGGACGAATTTGATCACGCTCAGTAACGAATTCGATGTTGCCATCAACTGTGTCAGAGTTTACAAATTGACGGAAACGCTTTAATTGCTCTGTACTTTCAATAGTTGTTTTCCACTCACATTGATAGGTATCAACCACATTTTGCATTTGTTTTTCTAATTCAGCATTGATACCTAAATGATCGTCTTTAACTATTTTTTCCATATAAGCTAAACCGCCTTCTAGGTTCTCTAACCAGACAGAAGTACGCGTTAAACGATCTGCTGTACGTACGTAGAACATTAAGTAACGATCAATATATTGAACTAAGGTTTCATCATCTAAGTCAGTAGCGAATAAATCACCATGGCGAGGCTTCATGCCGCCATTACCACTAACGTATAAGTTCCAACCATTTTCAGTGGCGATGACTCCAATATCTTTACTTTGCGCTTCAGCACACTCGCGAGTACAACCTGAGACCGCAAACTTAATTTTATGAGGGGAACGTAAACCTTTGTAGCGATCTTCTAAGAAAATGGCCATTGCCATGCTGTCTTGCTGACCGTATCTGCACCAAGTACTGCCAACACAAGATTTAACGGTACGTAATGACTTACCGTATGCGTGGCCTGTTTCCATACCTGCATCAATTAAGCGTTTCCATATAGCGGGTAATTGGTCAACACGTGCACCGAATAAATCGATACGTTGGCCGCCAGTTACTTTAGTGTAAAGGTTGTATTCTTTCGCGACTTCGCCAATAACAATTAATTTATCCGGTGTTACTTCGCCGCCAGGCATGCGAGGAACAACAGAATAAGTGCCATCTTTTTGCATATTACCTAGGAAGACATCGTTGGTGTCTTGAAGTGATACATGGTCTGGTTTTAATATATAATCGTTCCATACAGAAGCAAGAATAGACGCTGCTGCAGGTTTACAAATTTCACAGCCTAAACCTGAACCGTGCTTTTCTACTAACACGTCAAAGGTTTTAATTTGCTCGGCTTGTACAATGTGAAATAACTCAACACGGCTGTAAGCAAAATGTTCACAAAGATCAGTACTAATTTCAACACCACGTTTTTCTAGTTCGTGATCAGTAACTTTCTTTAATAAGGCAGTACAACCACCGCAACCAGTAGCGGCTTTAGTTGAAGACTTAACTTGACCAACATCAATTGCACCACAATCTATCGCCGCAATAATGTCGCCTTTGGTCACGTTTAAACATGAACAAATGGTGGCTGTATCAGGTAAGGCATCTACGCCTAATGTAGGTTTTTCACCTGAACTTGGTAAAATTAAACCGTCAGGATTTGTGGGTAATTCAATACCATTTAAGGCGTATTGTAATAATGAATCGTATTCGCTGGTATCACCGACTAACACCGCACCTATTAATTCTTTACCGTCTGGGCTAACGACAATTTTTTTATAAATTTGATCAGGTTGGTTTGAGTAAACATAACTTTTGCAACCTTCGGTTCGCGCATGGGCATCGCCAATTGAACCTACGTCCATGCCCATTAACTTCAACTTAGTGCTCATATCAGCACCGGTGAATTGTTGCACACCGCCAATAATGTTATCGGCAGTAACTTTAGCCATGGTGTAACCTGGAGCAACTAAACCGAAGATGAAGTTATTCCATAAAGCACATTCACCAATAGCGTAAATACTGTCGTCAGAGGTTTTACAGTGGTTATCAACCACAATACCGCCGCGTTCGCCAACGGCTAAGTCAAACTCTCGTGCTAAGTTGTCGTATGGGCGAATACCCGCAGAAAATAAAATAACATCAGTTTCTAAATGCGTGCCATCAGCAAAATTCATCCGGTGAACACACTCTTCGCCGTCGACAATCTCGCTAGTTGCTTTTTGGGTATGCACTTGAACGCCAATGCCTTCAATCATTGAACGAAGCAAAGCACCGCCGTCTTTGTCTAATTGAACACCCATCAGTTGTGGAGCAAATTCAACCACGTGTGTTTCTAAGCCTAATTCTTTAAGTGCGTTAGCGGCTTCTAGCCCTAATAAACCACCGCCAACAACTACACCAACTTTGCCGGCTTTAGCTGACGCTTGAATGTCGTCTAAATCTTGAATCGTACGGTAAACCAAACAATGATCACGTTCTTTTCCTGGTATAGGGGGAACAAATGGATACGAACCTGTAGCCATAACAAGCTTGTCGTATGCGTAAGTTTCACCCGTTTCTGTGGTTACCTCTTTCGCAGCTTTATCAATGTGAGTTACTTTTGCGTTGGTAAAAAACTTAACACCAATGTCGTTGTAATATGCTGGCGAAGTCATTGCTAAATCTTCAGCAGTTTTTCCAGAAAAATACTCTGATAAGTGAACACGGTCATAAGCTAAACGATCTTCAGCTGATAATACTGTAATTTCATAGCCTTCATGTTTAGCCATTTCATCAACAAAGTGATGGCCAACCATACCATTACCAACGACGACGATTTTTCGAGGTTGTGTGTTCATATTTTACAATCCTATTGCTTTAAATTAGTGCTTTATTAGCGGAACTAGATAATGACTTAGTGATTGCAATAAACGAACCAGATGTTTTTTGTTATTAAATTCAAAGGAATAGGGTTTTCATTATTAATGGGATAGAGGTTTTGCACTATTGTGAAGAAGTTACCGCACCAAGGGTGTGCGCTATAAGTATGAGTAATAAAGAGATAAGTTACCGTGCGCTGGGTTAGTTGATCAAAGCTACAATTAACCCAATAAACAATAGCGCTGATAATGATTGCCAAAACAAAATGGGGTTACGTTGTAATAAAGGCTGATTTTTATATTCTTCAACTGCGTTAAGTCTTGGGTTGCTTAAATCAGAAAAGAATTCTGAAAATGCTTTATAGCGTAGCTTTGGATCGGCCTCTGTTGCTGTTTTTAAGCTTAAATCTAACCATAACGGTAACTCAGGTCGAAACTGTTTAATACTGCGATATTGCATGTCTTTATAATCTTTAATGGTTACTTCAGCCCTTTGCATTGGTTTGTAAGGCAATTCGCCTGAAAGCATTTCATAACAAATAACGCCCAATGAGAATAGGTCGCTTTGATTATCTGCTTTCATGTGCAGTAAGGTTTCAGGTGCAATATAGTTTAACGATCCGAATGGCACTTCTGCTTTAATTGTTTCTTGATTTTCATCAAGTGACGCAACAAATACAGTGCCATAATCAATCAATTTAATGTGGCTATATTGATCGATCATTATGTTGTCTGGTTTTAAGTCGCGATGTACTAAATCTAATCGTTGAAACGCTCGTAATGCGCTGATAACTTGTTTCACTATATCGCGTACTTGTGCAACGCTTGGTTTAGGGTTGTCATGTAACCATTCACCTAAGGTTTGCCCTTCAAGGTATTCACAGACATGATATAAAAACTGACTGTTTTTTCTGCCAGATAGAACACGCATTACGTTACCATGCTTAATGCGTTCGCCCACCCAAGCTTCACGCATGAAACCTTGCAAATAAATGGCATCGTCTGAAAAATTCAGTGACGGCGCTTTTAAAACATAAGGTTTATCTGTTTCAACATCGACTACAAGATACAAATGTGAGCGAATGCTAGCGTGGATCACTTTTTTAACTATGTAGCCATCCAATTTCTGGCCAACTTTTAAAGCCGGAGGGATCGTCTTTTCACAGAGGTCACGTTGAATTTCGGCTAGTTTACGGTTAGGTACTGCCTTAACATAGACTAATAAACAGGTAACATTGTCATTACTACCGCGCTCAAGTGCAGTTTCAACAATTTTTTTAGAAAGAGCTTCTAAATCAGACTTTTCTGGCGATAACGGTAATGTATCAAAGAGCGCTTTAAAAATAGGTTTTGTTATATAGTCATGAATTCCATCGCAGCTTAGCATGTATAAATCACTCGACTGTAAACCAATTTGATGCACATCAACTTCTAAACGATTGTCGGCACCTAAAGCGCGCGTTAATAAAGCCTGTTGCCCCATTTGCTTACGATTATGATCACGTGTAATGACTTCCAACTGATGATGACGATATTTTGTTATTCGGGTGTCACCAACATGAAAGATATAACCCGTGGTTGATTTGGCAATAAACGCTGAAAAAGTCGTTAGCCATTGTGGAGAATTTTCATCTGCTAAGCCTTCAACAAACCCGCTTTGTGAATATAACCAGTTATTTAAGCTGGTTAATACTTTTGCCGCAGATTTTTGTGTTGACCATGTTTCAGGGGTCGCGAGATACTCTTGAATAAATTGAGTTACCGCAAGTTGCGAAGCCTCAGCAGCTTTATTCGCGCTAGAGAGTCCATCAGCAATGGCCGCAACCGCACCTTTAGCACGTAATTCATGATTTTCAGGTACAATAGCAGCGAAAGCGTCTTGGTTTTCGGCTTTCAAACCTTTAGAAGAAAAACCGCCAATGCACAATTGCAAATCTGCAGCCGTGCTATGGCATGTTTGGGTTTTACTGATCATGTTTTACTAATGACCCACATTAATTAATTCTACAGTGCCATCTTCACGTACTTCGGTAATAGAACCTTTTGGCTCTTCCATAAAGAGTAATGTAGCAAATCCTATCACAGCAGTGCCTGCTATCACCATAAAGAAGGTTGAATAATCAACCATGGTTAATACCGTTAAGTAAACTACTGCGCCGACGTTACCGTAAGCGCCAGTCATACCAGCAATTTGACCAGTTAAACGACGTTTAATTAATGGTACCGCAGCAAATACGGCACCTTCACCCGCTTGCACGAAGAATGAACAAGCCATTGCCGTGACTACCGCTAATGCTAAAGGCCATTCACCCGTGATTTCAGACATGGCGAAATAACCAACTGCTAAACCGGCGGTTAAAATTAATAACGTCTTCTTACGACCATACTTGTCTGATAACCAACCGCCACCAGGACGAGACATTAGGTTCATAAAGGCATAAGTCGACGCTAACATGGCAGCGTAAACCATACTTAATTCGAAGGTTTCAGCGAAAAATAACGGTAACATTGACACAACTGCTAACTCTGAACCAAAAGTCGCAAAATAAAGAATGTTTAAAACCGCTACTTGTCTGAATTTATAACGATGAATTTCTTCAACTGGCTTTGAAAATAAATGACCGTTTACTTTAATGGTTTGTTTTACTTCTATAGCAAATAAAACCACTAAACTAAGGTAAGCAATAATGGCACTTTGTGCTGTTAATAAGCTTACGCCAGCAGGTGATAATTTCCAAGCAAGTAAAGCTAAAGCACCATACATAGGAAGCTTCATAACTAATAACAGAAAGAAATCGCCTGTTGAAGTAACTTCCATAGCGCCTGTTTGTTTAGGTTTAAAGTAGGTTGAACCTTTAGGCGTATCTGTTACGTTTTTATACCAGATAATACTGAAAATTAAGCTTAATGCACCTGTAAAGGCAACCGCGTATCTCCAACCGTCTTCGCCACCAAAAGCTAACGCAAGGGTCGGTAAAGTCATGGCAGCAGCAGCTGATCCAAAATTACCCCAACCACCATAAATACCTTCAGCCGTTCCTAATTCGTTAGCAGGGAACCATTCAGACACCATACGAATACCGATAACAAAACCAGCACCGATAAAGCCTAGTAAGAAGCGAGATAATGCCGCTTGTTCAAAGCTAGTTGCAAAAGCAAACATAAAACAAGGAATGCTGCATACCGCCAGTAATACGGTGAAGGTTAAGCGAGGGCCGTATTTATCGGTAAGCATACCAATGACAACACGTGCCGGAATGGTTAACGCTACATTTAATAGCATTAATGTTTTTATTTCAGCATTCGTTAACCCTAGTGAGTCAGCAATTACTGACACTAAAGGGGCAAAGTTAAACCAAACAGCAAAAGTAATGAAAAACGCTATCCAACTCATATGTAAGGTTTTCATCTTACCTTTGAATGAAAATATATTGAGACTATCTTGACCGCTCATGCGACAACTCCTAAAAATTAAAATTTGGTTTCTTTATTAACGGATGACATTTTTCTTGGCTGTTAATAATAAAAATGAGTTTTCTATTAAAGTAGTAGTACGAATAACTTTATTGAACAGTGAACTGCAAATGTAATGCCATTCGCATGCTAATCCTCTATCTTTATGATTTAATTGGTTTTAGCCTGTTTTTTATGCGGGAAGATAACTGTGATTTGTTTTTTATGCACAATACAATAACGATTACGCACACATTGAGTGCATAAAAAATAATAAATAGTCACAGCACTATTTAAAACAGCATCATTTAAGCAAAAGTTAGTCGTAACGGATAAATTAATACACTCGGCAAAGACTAGATGAAATAAATAAATTAGGGAGAAGAGGGGAGGTGGAAATTTATGCTCACTAGTAAATTAAAAACTAATGATACAAACACCGCTTTTGAATATAACACTGCAACCAAGCACCAGAAGAGTGCAAAAATCTCAATAAAATAAGCGTCATTTATCATTTTTTTATTATATTTTTACATTAAATCCTTTTAATACAATGAAGTAAAACTAAATAAAATATCCAAAAGTACATGGCACATTATCTGCATTTTGCTGTATAGATAAAGTTAAGTAGCGATGTGGATAACATTCTCACATTCACAAACAGCATAACTTCCACAAACGTGAGCAGTACAATGGCCAATACCGCAAACCCAAGAGCTGATATGTTAAAAAATCAGCAATGTGAATCGATTACTCAGATCAAACCATCTTTGGTGATCATTGGTAACGGTATGGCGACAGGTCGGTTATTAGATGAAATAATTAAACGCACACCCAATAAATATCAAATTACCGTGATCGGTAAAGAACACTTTGGTAGTTACAATCGTATTATGTTATCTGCCGTTTTAGCAGGTGATGCCACAATCGATAGCATTATGCAAAAACCACCTGCATGGTACAAACAGCATAATATTAATCTCTTAAGTGGCAGTGAAGTTACTTATATAGACAACAAAACTAAGGTCGTGACATTAGCCTCAGATGTGCAGATTCATTACGACGAACTCATCATAGCTACGGGATCACGTACCGCTAAAATACCCGCTAAAAATCAAAATATTGCAGGTATATTCAATTTTCGCAATATTTCAGACACAGAAAAAATTCAAGCCTTTGCTAAACAAGCCGGTTCAAACTCAAAACAAGCCATTGTGATTGGTGGTGGTTTACTCGGGCTAGAGGCGGCTTACGGTTTAGCGCTTAGTGGTGTGGAAGTTACGTTAGTTCACCGTAATAAATGGCTGCTTAACCGGCAGTTAGATAAAGTTGCAGGCTTTATGCTGCAAAGTATCATGGAACAAAAAAATATTAAGTTTGCTTTAGGCCATGAAGTGGCTGCTTTTGAAAGCATAATTGCGACTAACGCCGAAATAACATCAGAAGATAGCTCAGAAATACTATCAGGTGTTAGGTTAACTAGCGGTGAGTTTATTAGCGCACAAATTGCCGTTATCGCAACGGGTATTACGCCGAATAAAGAATTAGCTGAAACCGCTAACATTGACTTTAACCGTGCGATTTTAGTCAACAATTATATGCAAACGAGTGATGCCGCAATTAGCGCTTTAGGTGAGTGTTGTGAACATAATCACGCTACCTTTGGTTTGGTTGACCCTATTTGGGCACAATGTATTACGCTTGCTGAACGTTTATGCAACAACGTCCAAAAGCCATTTCAAAACGCACCCGTACCAACCAAATTGAAAGTTTCAGGCGTACAGCTCTTTTCAGCTGGCGATGTTGAAGTGTCAGAGGGGAGCCAATGTTTTACCTTATTGGATAACAAAGCACTTATTTACCGTAAGATCATCGTTAAAAACGGCAAAATAAGCGGTATTGTTCTATTTGGTGATGTTAGCTCAGGCATGGCTTACTTCGAGTTAATGCAGCAACAAATAATCGTGAATACTATGATGCCAGAACTACTGATTGGCGATGAATTTGTAACAACTATAGAAGATGAACAAAAAGTCAGTATTGCTTAGCGTTGACTTTGCCTTCGTTCAGCTCGAAGAAGGCTAAACTCGACTTTTTCATTCATTAAATAGCTTAATTTAAAATTTTATCAACTAGCACTTTCCTAATGAAAGTTAATATTAACTATCGTTAGTTAACGTTTGAGAAATTCATGAACGACATTATTTTTACCGATAAACAATCTCCAACTTCAATAACTGGTCAAACAATCAGTAAAACAAATTGCCCATATTGTGGCGTTGGCTGCGGTATTGAAGCTACTGTCGAAAACAATAAAGTCATTGCCGTAAAAGGTAATGCAGAACACCCAGCTAACTTAGGACGTTTATGTGTAAAAGGGTCTTCACTTCATGAAACACAAGGTTTGCAGAATCGAATTTTAAGTCCTCGTATTCAGGGTGAAAATGTGAGTTGGGATGAAGCAACATCAACGGTTGCTAAACACTTTCAAGAAACAATAGCGAAATATGGCCCTGACTCTGTCGCCTTTTATTTATCCGGCCAGTTACTTACTGAAGATTATTATGTCGCCAATAAGTTAATGAAAGGCTTTATTGGTTCAGGTAACGTCGATACCAATTCTCGCTTATGTATGGCTTCAGCAAGTACTGCTCACAAACGTGCTTTTGGCGAAGATGTAGTTGCAGGCTGTTATGACGATTTAGACTCAGCCAATGCTGTTTTTATTATCGGAGCTAACCCCGCTTATGCACATCCTATTGTTTATCAGCGCATGATTAAAGCGCGAGAAGAAAACCCAACTCGTAAAATAGTGGTTATTGACCCACGCAGAACCGCTTCAGCCAAAGATGCTGATTTACATTTAGCGATAAAACCCGGCAGCGATGCCTATTTTTATAACGGCTTATTAATGTATTTAGCCGAACAAGGTAAATTAGATAAAGATTACATCGCAAAACATTGCCATGGCTTCGAACAAACATTACAAACGGCACAAAGCCAATTTTCTGATATTTCAGCCGTTGCAACCGCTTGTGACATTGAGCTTTCATTATTACTTGAGAGCTACCAAATTTTTGCTGAAACTGACAACGTGGTGACTTTTTTCTCGCAAGGTATCAATCAGTCATCAACCGGTGTAGATAAAGGTAATGCTATTATTAACTGTCATTTAGCGACAGGAAAAATAGGGCGAGAGGGCGCAGGTGCCTTTTCAATTACCGGACAACCGAATGCTATGGGAGGCCGTGAAGTTGGCGGTTTATCAACTCAACTTGCTGCGCATTTACATTTTGAAAACTCAAATGAAATAGCATTAGTTCAACGCTTTTGGCAAGCCCCCAACATTGCTACTAAGCAAGGCTTAAAAGCGGTTGATATGTTTGACGCGGTAGATTCAGGAAAAATTAAAGCCATTTGGATCATGGCAACTAATCCTGTGGTAAGTATGCCAAATGCTAACCTTGTTAAACGAGCTTTAGAAAAATGCCCAATGGTTGTGGTGAGTGAATGTTATGAAAATACGGATACGATAAATTATGCTGATGTCGTATTACCCGCAAGTACGTGGGGCGAAAAGCAAGGTTCTGTCACTAATTCAGATAGAACAATATCTGTGCATCAAAGTATGATAAAAGCCCCTGGTGAAGCAAAAAATGATTGGCAAATAATTACAGATGTTGCACACAAGTTAGGTTTCAAAGATGCCTTTAATTATCAGCACCCTGTTGACATATTTAGAGAGCATGCGGCATTGTCAGGCTTCGAAAACAGTCATCCTCTTGCTGAAAAAAGAGATAAAAATGATATTTATCGTATATTTGATATTTCAGCCTTAGCCAATATTTCACAAAAAAATTACGAAAACTTTATACCCACTAAATGGCCAATTAATACGGAGAATCCAAACGGATTAAAGCGTATTTTCACTGATGGTGTTTTTGCTACAAAAAACCAAAAAGCGAATTTCATTCCGATTATTGCACAGTTACCAAAAATATTACCTGATAAAACCCAAGTGGTCATGAACTCGGGTAGAATTCGTGATCAATGGCATACTATGACGAGAACGGGCCGTGTCGCTAAGTTAATGACTCATTCTGACGAGCCATACATTGCAGTAAATCCTGATGACGCCCAACGTTTTCAATTAGCTGACAAACAACTCGCCGTACTTTCAAATTTGGGCGCTGAATATATTGGTCGAGTGAACATTACTAACGAACAACGGACCGGCGAAATTTTTGTACCTATCCATTGGAACGATAACTTTTCAGCTTCTGCCCGTGCATCGGCACTGGTTAACCCAATAACCGACTCTCTTTGCGGGCAGCCGGAATTTAAGCACAGCCCCGTTAACATTAAGTCGTTCAATTCAGTATGGTCGGGTTACTTAATTTCTTCACAAGCAGTTAATTGCTCAACAACTTACTGGAGTAAAATTCAGCTTAAGCAAGGTCACAAATATTTATTATCTGATCAGCAAGAATTAGGCGATGATGAAACTATTTTAGCCAATATATATCCACAAATTGATGATTGGATAGTATTAAAAGATGCTCAACAAAATGTATTACGTATTGCGGGTTTTATTGATAACAAGTTACATTGTTTTTTTGCTGCAAGCACCGATTTAACCCTGAAATTTAATAGCCGCTTTATTGAAGATCAATTAAATAAAACACATACTATAAAAACCCGTTTCAAATTAATGTCAGGTATAGATAGTGATGGTAAAGGTGACGTGGGTGATATGATTTGTTCGTGTTTTCAAGTTGGTGAAAAAACCATAAAACAAGCGCTTAAATCAGGGCAATGTAAATCTGTAGCAAGCTTAGGTGAGAAATTGCAATGTGGTACTAACTGCGGTTCTTGTATTCCTGAATTGAAAACATTTTTCACCTAAAAAATACCATTCAATAGTAAGTAAACTATTCAGAGTATGAAGTAAGCTGTTTATTTTAATTTATTGCTGTCACTTAAATTTCCAAACATACTTACCTTGACGCAGTTATTTAGAAAATACTTTCTTGAGTAGTTCAGTAGTTCGTTTTTCTGGATTCTCACGAATAGCCGCTTCTTCTTTGGCTAAATATTCAAATATGCCTGACAACGCTTGGGTTTTAACTAATTCAATTAAATCACTACTTATATCAGGAACAAATGGCAACGATTGATATTCTGATATTATTTTGTCGTATAAGGTTAATGCGCCTACATCAGCTAAGCTTTGTTTTATGATGGGATCCATTGCTTGTGCGATTGGACCTGACATTTGTGCTTTAAAATATTGTGTTGCTGCATCGCTTTCACCGTTATAGATTGTTTGAATATCGACCAGTGTTAAGTTGTTTATTGCGTTTGATATAATAGGGCCTGCTGCAGGTATCGCTTTTTCTGCCGCCTCGTTCAACTTAGCTTCAAGTTCATCCGTCCATTGTCCCATGCCTATTTTATCTAATATTTTCCCAGCACTGGCCAATGCTGGTGGTAAATCGATATGCAAGTTTGGATTATCAGCAAATGCACCACTTTGTTGTAAGGTTTTTATTACTGATTCTGAACCAACAGACAGTGCTTGTTTAAGCGCTTTAGCTATTTGCTCGTCACTTAGCACTAGCTGAGTAACATTATCCTCACCGGAGAGCAATTTTTTCGCCTTGTCCCACCAGCTATCTTGAGCAATAGCGGGTGAAAGGAGCAATATTGAACACAGGGTAATAACAGAAATTTTAGCGTGTTTTTTAGTGTTTTTCATAATTGTTTTTTCCAAGTTAAGCCACCAACATTGATGATTAGTTTCTGACAAGATAGCTATTTAGCCCAAAAGTCCTTTTAGCTTGTCTTTGAGCTTATCTTTTACTTTGTCTTTTACTTTATCTTTTACTTTATCTTTGGTTCCTGAACTAACATCGGGGCGTATTTTAATGTTATGAAATGGCCCCGTAATTTTTATCGGGATCACAACACCAGAGTCACTAATTTCTGCAGCTTGCCCTTGAGTTGACGCCACTATTTTTGATTTTATTTGCAGGTTAACTTTGGTTTCAGGCAAATTTATATCACCGGTACCCGATATTCTGATAAAAGGGTTATTCAAAGATAAATTATCAGTATTAGCCACACCATTATTAAGCTTGAATTTACCGGTTAAGGCAGCAAAATCTGTTTTATCAGCGTTGCTAAAGTCACTATCCAAACTGACCGCAGATAAGTTACCTTGCATAATACTGCTGGCGCTCTTGGCAATAGCAGCTAAATTTACGCCTTTAACAGCACCATCAATAAAGTTAATGTCAATGTGACCATTAAGTTGCTTTATGAAGTCACGTTGGCTAATGCCTTTGGTTGATAGATCCCATGTTAATTGTCCTTTGCCCAATAATTTATCAAAGCCAACTGCATCGTTAAGTAACGGCTCTGCATTAATATTGGCTAAATCAAATTTAGTGGTTATTTGGTAAGGTTTTTTATTGGCATTAACCTTAATCGCGCCACTTCCACTACCTTCATAACCCTGAAAGCTTTTCAATTGCACATCAGCAATACCTTTATTTAAGGCCACTGCTATCTCATTTTTACCCAGTTTAATATCTCGTACTAATAGCTGAGTCGATTTGATTAATATGTCGGCATTTAATGAAGCCAGAGCTGATAAATCAAGCGCAGTATCATCCCAGATAATAGGTTGACTAGCCGTATCGTCCGGCGGTGTTTCTTCTAAGCTTGGCTCAGGTAAATAAGGGTTAAGGTCGAGTATGCCTAAATCGATATTACTGGTGATTTTCAGTGGCGTAGATAAGGTAATGGCTGTTGAGCCTTTAAACTTCAATGCGTCTAAGTTAACCGTTAATTGATCAAGGTTGAGTTTATCGTTAGCAAAGCGCATATTAGTACTAAATGAAAATTTATTAAAAGCTTCATCTTTCGCCACTAATGCGATGTTCTGCCAGTCTAATAACTGTTTAACAGAGTCTCCTGAAACCGATAATTCACCACTTAGTTCTTTGCCTTGTTGTACTACTTTACCTTGATAATTTAACTTAACTAACGCAGATGTTAAGTCTAATTCGACTGAAAATGGTTGGTTATTAATAGCTTTTGCTGGAGTGGTAATACTTGATTTAATTTCAAGTACTTGCGCCATATATCGGACACTGCCTGACAGATTAAGTGGTTGTCGTAAAGAAGGAAGTTTTACCGCTAAATTTAACTGATCAATTACTTTAGTTTCTTTACTTTGGTGATTGATAAAAGTGAGCTTGCCACCATTAATTTCTACTTGACCAAGACTGATATCAAAAGCTTCAGGTAAAGTAATTTTGTCATCATTAGTTGGCGACTTTTCAGTTGTTTTTTCTGTGCCAGCCAAAGGTGAGAACTGCCAGTTGACCGTACCATCGATATTTTTTTCTAGCAGAATATTTGGATTGTTAAGAATAAACTTTTCAATGGCTAACTCACCAGAGAATACTGAAAACCAAGGGATATGGATCAGTAATTCGCTAATACTTGCCATATCTGGTTTAGAGCCGCCTTCAACATTAGAAAAATGCACGTCGTTGAGCGCTAATGACAACGAAGGGAATACACTTAGACTTTGTTCGCCATTAACCGTTAACGTTCTACCTGTCGATTGCTCTACTTTAGTACTTACTTGATTAAATATATCCTCAGTCGATATTAATTGCGTTGCAACCACAATTAATAAAACAATGATAAATATAATTATTGCGACGGATTTTAAGAAAATTTTCATAGCTGCACTTAATTAACAAAAGTTAATGTCTACTATAGTAAATAAGTACAATTAATTCATTGAATTGGAACAAAATCTAAATAGATGTTCTTTTTATAAAGAGCTATGACAAAGTTAGAGGGCTTAAACTAGCCTCATTAAGTATGTGGTCTTGTTGTTTGCAGAAGCAAAATATCAAGGTAACGCTCATGAGTACCAGATAATCAATCACCTTCTGAGGATAGCTATTACTGAAGCAAACTCATTACATGAAGCTATGAAACAATGTGTCTCAGCTCCTTTATGTAATGAGTTCGTGAAAATCAGTTTATAAATTGATGTTATTAGTTTTATTAAAAGGCAAACGTAGTCGATTTAATAACACTCAAAAAAGCTGCGGATAAGCCAAGATTGAGCTATTTGAATTCAAATCCGACAAAGCTGATTTTGCCTGCTATAACTTAGCTAAATATACATTGGCTTTGCATATGCAATGGCAACGTGAAGGACTATTTACTTTTTAGTCAAAGTCTATTTTTAAATATTCTTGGTCATTGTGATACGAAAGCAACCGTTTCATTAATTGATTTTTATGGTATTAAGCCTATGGCTACTGGGATATTTTCAGGACGCTGCACCCTTTTAACAGCGAGATAAAAGGGGCTATTATTTTAGGGTTCTTTAGTCTAATATTTATTGAGGATATATTTGATAAAATAGAAGTAGTGTTGAAGATTCTAATCGTAATATTTTTAATATTGTTCAATATGCCCACTTCTCATGCTGGCAACGAGAAAATTATTGCTTGTATTGACGATTACCCTCCTTACCAAGTCTTTGGAGAAGTTCCTTATGGCTCGCACATCACAGCACTTAATCAGTTAGCTAAAATATTAAAAAAGCAACTTCACTTTATCGAAGCACCAAATTTTTCACGTTGTGTGATAATGCTAAAACTTGGACAAGTCGATGTAGTTGTGGGGTTAAATCAAAATAAAGAAAGAGATGAATTTGCTTTTTACGCGCCTTATAAACTAGAAGATGATCATGTATTTATTTCATCAAAAAAAAATGCAATTTATCACTATAGTGATCTTCAAGGAAAAATCATTGGCGTACCTCGTGGCACGACCTATTTTGAAAAATTTGATAATGATACATCATTAGAAAAAATATCAATTCAGAGTGTTAATATTGGTATTCAACTATTATTAAAAGATCGTATTGATGTCATTATCACATCAATATTTGTCGCTGATTTATTGTTAGATGAATTAGCAAGAGAGCGTTTACAAACGACAACTATAAAACGAAGTCATTATAAGCGTTTTATATCATTTTTTGGTTTTAGTAAAAAAAATCGGTTAAATTTAACCGAAGAAAAAATAATTGCACTGACTACTGCTGCATTTGAACAAGGCGTTTTCAAAGTTCAAACCACTCAATAAAATAAAAATTTCGAATGTTATATTAATATTAGGTATTGGGTATTACTGCCTATCATGCGGATTGCTTTTTATTACTAAACCATATCATAGGATCAGTAATCCTTTGTTACCTCACCATAACAGTAACTCACAATCTACAGGGGCATTGTTTGTTTTAGAAATGCTCTTGGGTGTGTTTGCCAGTACGATTTTTGCTTGGTTTTCTCGAAAAAGAGAATTCCGTGCAGATATCGGTGGTGCTCAATTGGCAGGTACTGCTGCGATGCAAGTTATTCAATTAATTGAATTAGCACAATTAACTAGTAATCAAGAAAATAATAAAAGTAAGTAACGCGACATAAATCTGTGAGCTCCCTCAGGAGCTGCTCCTAGATTACAAGCGCGCTGCCTATGCAGATTGTATACTTTTATTGATATTTATTGATAACGGGCAGCGCAGAATATGAGGACTTTGGCATGATCTATAACTTAGCTTTTTAACTTTGGTGCTAGTCGTTCAATTAATTTAAGTTCAGCTTTACTAACACATGATCGTGTCTGACTTGAAAGTTAAATTGCATCACAGTGGGATAAGTAGCAAGTTCGTAAGTTATTTACGATAACTTACGAACACTAAAATGGAGATTTGAGTAGTTTAGGTCAGCTTATGTTTCACAGTCCACAGGTGTGCTAGTTCTAAAGCAATAGTCGCAGCTGCTAAGGCGGTAACTTCACTATTGTCGTACGCCGGTGCTACTTCAACTACATCCATGCCAACGATATTAATGCCTGCTAAAGCGCGTAAAATCTTTAGTACCTTATCTGTAGATAAACCGCCACATACCGGAGTGCCTGTCCCCGGCGCAAAGGCAGGGTCTAAGCAATCAATATCAAAGGTTAAGTAAACTGGCATATCGCCGACGCTGTGTTTAATTAATGTGCTGATCTCATTAACACTCATATCATTGGCTTGCATGGCGTTGATAACAGAAAAGCCATGATCTTTCTCTTGGTAATTCGTACGAATACCCACTTGAATAGACTTATCTTTGTCAATAAGATTTTCTTTCGGCGCATGATAAAACATAGTGCCGTGGTCATAACAACTGCCGTTGTTGTACGTATCGGTATGGGCATCGAAGTGAATCAGTGCCATTGTGCCAAACTTTTTCGCATGAGCGCGCAGTATTGGTAAGGTAACAAAATGATCACCACCCAAGGATAAAACGGTTTTACCTGACGAAAGTATTTGGTCAACCGCTGTTTCAACCTGTTGACAAAAGTGTGCGGCATCGCCCGGTGAAAAAACCAAGTCACCAGCATCTATTATTTTACAGTGCTTTAATAAGTTAAAATGCCACGGAAATCGCTTGCCTTCCCACGCTAAATTCACTGACGCTTGCCTAATAGCTGTAGGTCCCATTCGGGCGCCTGAGCGCCCAGTTGTAGCCATATCAAATGGCAAACCTAATACCACGATGTCTGCTGATGACTCAATTGGATTTTGCCCCAAAGGCTGACGTAAAAATGTCATCGCATTAGAGTAAAGTGAATCATCAACTTGATTGAATATGTTTTTCATCATAATTACCTTTAAAGATCTTCAAGGTAGGTGTAGCCTTTAAGGCCATCAACTAACTCTTTAAAAATTTCTTCACCTTCATTTTTAGGTAATCTAGCCTCTATAAGCTCGGCATAAGTTTGTTGAAATAGTTTTGCATCTAAATGTACATAATTCAACATGTCTTCAACCGTATCACCTTCATTAATTTCAGTTATTTCTGCTTCACCGTCATCATTTAGAAATACTACCGCACTGTGTGTGTCGCCGAATAAGTTATGCATATCGCCTAAAATTTCTTGATAAGCACCCACTAAGAAAAAGCCTAATAAATAAGGTTCATCTTCGGTCCATGCCGGCACTGGTAGTGTGCTTTCAATGCCTTGACCATCAACGTAATGGTTAATAATTCCATCTGAATCACAAGTAATGTCTAATAACACAGCTCTTTTTTCATGTGATTTATGCAAGTTAGTTAATGGTAAAATCGGAAAAACCTGATCTATTCCCCACGAATCGGGTAAAGATTGAAATAAAGAAAAATTAACAAAAAATTTATCGGCAAGTTTTTCAGATAAATCATCAATGATTGGTCGATGAAAACGATTTTTACTGTCCATTAATTGGTTTAATTCATAACAAATACGCAGGTTAACTTGCTCTGACCAAGCGCGTTGAGTTAAATTTAATAATCCCATAGAAAATTGGCTATGTACTTCAGCCAAGTCACTTTGAGTGTCATGATAAATTTCAATAAGCGCGCGGTCATCTTGTCGATCTTTTAATTGCTCTAACGAACGCCACATATTATTTAAAAGCACAGATTCTTCACGTAAAGGCGCGATTATGTTTTCTGGCTCATAAGATTCCGTACCAATGACATTAGAAATAAGTACGGCATGATGTGCTGTTAATGCTCTACCAGACTCTGAAATAATCATCGGCATAGGTTGATCGTAGCTTTTACAGATATCACCAATGGTATTAACAATATTATTTGCGTACTCTGCTAAACTATAGTTCATGGAGTTATGTGACTGGCTGCGTGTACCATCATAGTCTATGGCCAAACCGCCACCAACATCCATACATGAAATGCCCGCACCAAGATGGCGAAGCTCACAATAAAAACGTGCGGCTTCACTAACGCCTAATCTCACATCTCTTATATTAGCTATTTGTGAGCCTAAGTGAAAATGAACTAACTTTAATGTATCAAGCATATTTTCTTCTTTAAGTACTTTAACAACGTTAAGTACTTGTGAGGCTGATAAACCAAACTTTGATTTTTCACCACCACTTGCTTGCCACTTCCCTTTACCTTGAGAAGCCAAACGCACACGTATGCCTAAACGAGGCTCAACATTCAATTTTTTCGCTTCGGTTAAAATCATCGTCAGTTCAGACATTTTTTCTAAAACAATATGAACTTTATGTCCTAACTTTTCGCCGATTAACGCTAAACGCACATATTCGCGGTCTTTGTAACCATTACAAACAATAACAGATGAAACCTTTTGAGCCATCGCCAAAACAGCGAGTAATTCAGCTTTACTACCAGCTTCAAGACCTAGCTGGGTATATTCTTTGTTATGTTGGCTAGCTAAAATTTCATCCACAACTTCGCGCTGTTGATTAACCTTAATAGGATAAACCAGTAAATATTTATGCTGATAATCATATGCCTCTATCGCATTATTAAAAGCTTCACATAAACTGTGAATGCGATGATGGATTATTTGCGGAAATCGAACTAAAGCAGGCAAAGTTAAGCCTTTAGCTTCAATCATTTTAGCAATGGTAGTTAAATCTACCGTGTGATTTTGATTATCAAACTTAGGCGCAACATATACGTTACCTGTATCGTTGATACCGAAATAGCCCTGACTCCAATGACGTACATTGTAATGTGTACGTGCGTGATCAAGATTATCTTTATTCATTGGTGTTCCTTTAGCCTTTTTATTTAATAACAGAAAGGGAGTTTATCGTGGGTAATGGGGCGCGAATTAGAAGTTAACAGCGGCTTAATGTCCAACAAAAAAAATAACATTTGATGACAATTATTATTGATTAATCACTGGTATTTAAATAGCTCTTGAAAACTATAGGTTATCTTTTATTTATCATTATGCATTTTTTTTGACAAAGTACAGACAATCAACAGTCGAGGAAAGCGAGCCATAATGTACTCCTTTACATTTACTTGGTATTAAAAGTGTAATTAATAATTTCATTTATACAACTTAACTGCTTTCAACGAACCTGACCCCATTGGTTTTTTAAACATGAATTACGTCTTCAATATTTTTTGTTAAGTTAATTAAAAAATTGATGTTGAACTTTGTTAATAAAAGTGCAAAATCAGGCTAATTTTTTACTTAGGTTCGAATTTTTATTGTTGCTAGATAACGTATATAACGAAAAGTTAAAGCAATATAACTATTCTATAAATCTCATTTTTTAGTGATATAAAACTCACCTCGTGGATAGGATGGTTGAAATTAAGAGTTAATTAGGAATTGAAAGCAGAGTAAAAAATAATACTAAGGCAATTTATTGAGTAAGTGAGACAAGCTAGTGTAGCTTGTCTTGAAAACATATTAATACAGTAATAATAAAGAAATTTAAATGAGTAACCATGGAACAACTAATGACAGATAATAACATCGCATTTAGTGATAATAAGTTATCTATTTACAATTTTGGTGATGATTTTTCATCAGCGAATTCGAATATAGACAAACGCTTTTTTGAAGGCGGAACCCGTTATAGAGACGCAGTGCAAATAGTTGTAGCAACTGGAGAGTATTGGTTGTTTGATTATGGTGTAGTGGTGTTTTGGGCAGTAGATAAAACTGAGCGCCAAGCTTTAATCAACAACCTTAAAAAAGACAATACAACGCATTTTGAAAAAATTGAAGAGCATTTAAGTTTCACTTTTTCTAACGAATTAATGATTAAAAAAGATGTTATTTCGTTGCCAGATCACGATCCTTTAATACGTTTAGCAATAAGCCATGCATTAGCACAATCGAGCAAGCTTATGGAATATGAAGTTCAAGCGCAAAACTCGATAAAAGACTATTCTCATATTCCAGAAGAGTTAGCTAAGTTTGGCAAAATATCTATTAGTCAGAAAGAAATCGCTAAAATTAGAGGGACGTTATTAAGCACTAAAAGCGATATTATTTTGCATTATGGTTTACTAGATACTCCCGACTTTTTTTGGGAATATCCAGAATATGAAGCCACTTATGAACGTATGGCGCGTTATATGGATATACGCCAGCGTGTTGAATTATTGTCGAAAAAACTCTCAACCATTCATGAACTATTTGGAGTGCTAGCTGAAGAACAAAAACATCAACACTCATCATTTTTAGAATGGATTATTATCGTGTTGATCGGCATTGAAATTGTTTTATTTTTTGTGGAAGAATTGAAAGACTTAATGGTTTAATTTACCTGGAATGCTACCTTGCGTATTTCAAGCAATACACCCGAAAAATGTCTTTGTTTAGTGTTTTGCTTGATAACGGAGCAACTAAGTACTTTTTATCGGTGTCGGTGAAATCTGTGGGATTCAGGTTCGTTGAAATATACTGTGTTTATGCTGACTACTGATTTAGTCAGTAGCTCACCACTTCTTGCATGTAAATGAATGAGTAACAAAATCTAGACGAATAAAACCTTAACATCGCTGCTAAGGTTTTATTTTTCACTTTCGGAATGAATGGTGCTGACTGCCGGAGTTGAACTGCTGGGGTTATATAAGCTACTGATTCAATCAGTGTCAGTTTTTATTAAGACAAATAAAAAAGCCTCAACATTGCTGTTGAGGCTTCGTTATGAATGGTGCCGACTGCCGGAGTCGAACTGGCGACCTACTGATTACAAGTCAGTTGCTCTACCAACTGAGCTAAGTCGGCACACGAAAACGTGTGCGATAATTATATTCTATTGAACTAACTATCTTGGCACCGAATCAACATCGGAACTTGTTGATTCTACATTTAACTTAATTAAAAGCTAAAAGTGTAAATGGTGCCTCGACCCGGAATCGAACCAGGGACACGAGGATTTTCAATCCTCTGCTCTACCGACTGAGCTATCGAGGCACATTAACAACCATAATGATTGTCTTGTACATTGTCTTCTTGGCTGTGCCTTGAAGACGGGGCGTATTAAACTGTTTTTCGTTTACCCCGTCAACCCTTTTTTTTAAATAAATGTTTGTTTGCCGTTTTTTTCAACGTATTGTGCTTTTATGGAGCAATTTTGCCGAAGTTTTTCTATTTTTAACACTATATATCACAATCAAGCGGTGTATAAAGTGTAAGCCCCTATGATGATAAATCCGCAGCCGGCGATATAAGAAAGTACTTTTTCGTCAATATAGGCGGATAAAAAACTACCAACTAATACGCCAACAGCCGTTGCAACAATTAATGCAGCAGAGGCTGCGCCAAAAACCATCCATTTACTTACGTCTTTATCTGCAGCAAATAGCATGGTGGCAAGTTGGGTTTTATCGCCAAGTTCTGCGATAAACACCGAAACAAAAATAGTAGCAAATATTTTCCAGTTAATGGCAAATTCCACTTATTTTTTCACAGGTGTGTAGCCTTCAATCTCAGGTTCTTTACCTTCAAACAGATAAGCGACCATGGCTGATTCTAAAAACGCTCTGTCGTCAGCGTTCATCATGTTCATTTTCTTTTCGTTAATCAGCATAGTTTGCTTTTTTTGCCAATGTCCCCATGCTTCTTTACAAATGTTATCAAAAATACGTTTGCCTATTTCGCCCGGATAAAGTTGAAAGCCAAGGCCTTCGGCTTCTTTTTGTAAATTTTGGCAAAAAACGGTACGACTCATAATAAATTCTCTTTTTGTCTAGTGTATGTGTAAATGTGTAAATTAATTAAACAGGCAATTGCTCTAGCTGTTTAATTAATTTTTGCGTTGATGCGGCTAAACCCACCGACGCGACTGTGGCTAAATTGTACCATTGCAATGTGCTATTTTCGCTAATTTCTTTTGCTGGTAGCATTTTACAATCTACAACAATTGCTTCTATGTCGAGATGAAAGTGGCTAAAGGTATGGCGAAATTTATCTAAAGCAAATGTTGTGGTTTGTTTAAGGTTTAATTTAGCTAACAAGTCAGGTAATTCATTAATCTCTGATAACTCTAAAAAACACCATAACCCGCCCCAAATTCCAGCAGGAGGGCGTTTTTCCATCAGCACTTGTTGATTCACACGTGGAATGACCATAATGGTGTGTTTTTCGGGAATCGTTTTTTTCGGTTTCTTTTGTGGGTAATATGCTTGCTCATCGCTGGCATTCGCTAAACAACTGCGATTAATCGGGCAAATTTCACATTTAGGTTTAGATCGCGTGCAAACCATAGCGCCTAAATCCATCATGGCTTGGTTGAACTGTGCTACGCCAACTTTGGGCGTTAGTGCGTCAGTAATCGGCCACAAGGTTTTTTCATATATGGCTTGGCCAGTATGACCTTGCACTTTATAGCAGCGCGCTAACACACGTTTTACGTTACCGTCTAAAATCGCATGATGTTTATTGAGCGCTAAGCTTAATATTGCGCCTGCTGTTGAGCGGCCAATACCGGCTAGTGCGATAACTTCGTCAATATTTTCAGGAAAATTTCCTTGGTAGTCGTCACGTATTACTTTGGCTGTTTTGTGTAAGTTTCGGGCCCGTGCGTAGTAGCCAAGACCGGTCCAGTGATGAAGCACGGTGTCTTCATTGGCATTGGCTAAATCGATAATGTTAGGAAAGCTTTCCATAAATCTTAAATAATAAGGAATAACAGTAGCTACTTGCGTTTGCTGCAGCATTATTTCTGATATCCAAACTCGATATGGAGTTTTGTCTTGCTGCCAAGGCAAGTGTTTTCTACCTTGTAACTGAAACCACGATAAGACTTGGTCACTGAATACTTGGGCAGATTTGGCTGAAATTTTAGTTTTATTTGTCATAGCGGCGCCAGTGTAACTAAAGGGTAAAGTAGACTCAACCAGACAATTTCATCCTTATTCTACAATCGAAAGCATATAAATGTATTTCATCAGAAAAATCAGCTTAAAGTTTGCTTGTGAACATGCTTTAAAACATTATTAATCACTGTTGATGATTAACACTTGGCGAAAGTGTTTTATGCGGCTATAAATAATAAAGCCACTGCGAGCATCGCTCGTTTTTTAACGATAAATCAAATGAATACGAAGTTATTCGCGTTCAAACGACTCAAAGGGCATTTACTTATGCACAGATCAAAAGTTATCGCGACATTTCGTCCACCATTTTTATTACTAACACCAATTTGTGTCGCTTTGGGTTTGGCGCTGGCGATGTTTAACGCAACCGAAACTGATTACCTCTTAGTAGTGGTAGCACTTGTTGGTGCATTATCGGCTCATATTAGTGTTAATACCTTGAACGAATATTTTGATTTTAAAAGTGGCTTAGATTTACAAACCACGAAAACACCCTTTAGTGGTGGCAGCGGTGCTTTACCTGAACATCCTGAGTTGGCTTGGTTAACCTTAATTATTGGCCTGGTAACTTTGTTATTTACTGTGCTCGTTGGTGGCTATTTTATCCATAGGCTAGGCATGATCATTTTTCCTATTGGACTGTTAGGTGTGATGATTATTTTAACCTATACCCAGTGGCTAAATCGTAATCCAGTTTTATGTTTGTTATCAGCTGGCCTTGGCTTTGGCTTTTTGATGGTGGTTGGCACCTATGTGGTACTTGCTGGAAGTTATCATAACCTTGCTTGGTGGGTTGCTTTAGTACCATTTTTATTGGTGAATAACTTGTTATTACTCAATCAGTACCCTGATATGCAAGCAGACCGTGCCGTGGGTCGAAGAACATTCCCGATAGTTTTTGGTATAACTGCTAGCAATTTGGTTTATGCGCTGTTTATGGTGGCCGCTTATGGTGTGGTTTTGGTGTTGGTGCAGCAAAAGCTACTACCGACCTTCAGTTTAATCGCTTTAATTCCGGCCTTTTTAGCGCTGTTTTCGCTAGCTGGGGCGATCAAATATGGTGAAGACATCGCACAAGTGCCGAAATTTATGGCGGCAAATGTAGCAGCTGCTTTACTCACACCGCTATTATTGGCAGTATCTTTGGTTATATCGTGATCTAAGGAGAATTAAGCAGAACAATAATGCGCTTAAACCCGCTACCGTTGGCTGTATAGTATAATCCTTCACCTTTTCTTAAGCTTTGGTTAGGGGAGGTGATGTGCAATGCCCTTATGGCAATCAATACAGGTGTCACCGCTTTCTGCTATTCGTTCCGGGTTATGTTGTTTTTGTGCGCGTTTTGACTGCGCGCTTAAATCCATGGTTTCGAAAGCATGGCAATTTCGACATTCGCGAGAGTCAGTCGCCTTCATTTGTGACCAAACCCGCTCTGCCATTATTTCTCTATGAGCGTTATATTTTTCCGGTGTGTCTATGGTGCCTAACATTTTATGCCAGACTTCCCTGCTGGCTTCGATTTTTCTAACCACTTTGTGGATCCAAGGTTTAGGCACATGGCAATCAGGGCAGCTGGCTTTGACGCCGACTCTATTTTGATAGTGAATGGTGGTTTTGTATTCTTGAAAAGCGTTGTCTTGCATTTCATGGCAACTGATACAAAACTCTTCGGTATTGGTGATCTCTAAGGTCCAGTTAAAGGCACCCCACGCCATGACGCCAAATAGCGCCGCTAAAAGGGCACCGATAGGCAAACCAAATAACCACCATTTTTTACTTGGTATCCATAATCCTTTCCGGTTCATTATATACTCCTCAGCTTATTAAGCTTAGTTGTTGTTGACTGGGTTATTGCTGGCTGGCGTAGAAAGCAATCAAGGCATCCCAATCCCCAGCTTTTAATTGCTCGGTCATTTGGCGCATTTTTCTGTCCATTTCACGACTACCATCAAGGTAATATTTTATCGATTGTTGTAAGTAATGACTGTGCTGACCGGCTAAAATGCCAGAGTCATCGTAGGGATCACTGCCACCGTCGTTGTGACACCTTTTACACTTGCTTTCATGAACGCTTTGACCTTTAGCAACTAACGCTTGATTGAATGTTTGCTTGGCAGCAATAAATGGCTTTTTAGCATAAAAGTTAGCGATTTTTGCAATTTGTGTATCGGTTAATGCATCAACAATTTTTTTCATGTCAGTTGCCGGTTTGCTAGTATCACCAAAGCGATAGCTTGAGGTGACGGCGGGCCGAACACCATCTTTGTATGCAAATAATGTCGATTCGATATATGTGGCAGAAGCACCTGCGATGGTTGGCATATCGGCTTCTGGGTTAAAGCCTTCCTTACCATGACAATCCATACAGTCGGTAATATATTTTGCCGGCGTTGATGCACTACAAAAAACACTACTTACTAGCGGTAAAAATATGATCAACGCTAAGGTTTTCTTATTCATTTTTTTCTTATTCATCTATAGAACTCCTCAATATAAGATAAACATACTTTGTCATACTGGCTAAGTCCCCTATCGCTATGTCCTTTATAGCTAAGCTCAGCATGGCAAAGAGTTAAAATTGGTATGTTAAGCCCAAAATAAAATAATTAACTTGATAATGATGACTAACCGCGCCAAAGGTTAATAAATTATCGACGGTATTAACGTCGACATAGTCAATGGCAAAGTCATCGTTCTCTAACCGCTGGTGTTGATATTGTAACTGGGCTTGTATTTGCGGATTAATTTGATAACTAAACTTAAGGTTAAATTGCTGCCAAACACTGTTTATTTCAGGCAATTTATCTTGGCTTGGGCTGCTTAATGTTGTTGCACTTGAGCCATCAGAGATTATAGCTTGCAACGATAGCGCGAATTTTTCATCTAGCCATTCTTTGATGTCAAGGGTCAGACCAAAACTATCGACCCGCTCTTTAGTGTCGTTACGCCATAATGAGCCATTATCACTGGCTTTGGCTTGAGATCTAATATCTTCAATTTGAAAGTAAGTACTCAGCGTTGTTTTTTCATCAACTTGCCAACTAAGATCAGCGCCATAATGATAGCGATGATTATTTTGTAAGCCTAAGCTTGACGCTTGATAGTTTTGTTTACTTAAGGCACCAGAAATACTAGCGTATAGTTGTTCGTTTAGCGCTTTACTCAGTTGCATGCTGAGTTTGTTTTGCACGCGTGCGGCAAGGTTGTAGCGCTGTAATAAGGGGTTTTCATCGCTTAGTTGTGTGCTTAAGCGCATCGGCAATTGGGCATCGCGATTAAAATGGCTGGCACGAATAGTTAATTGCGCGCCCGTCTCACTTTGCAGTAATAATGAGCCAGTTACGCCTTGATTGTCTGTTTTATGTTTGCTGATGCCTTGTTCGGTTTTTGAGCTTTGACTGAACTCAATGCTGGCTTGCTGACTGGGTAAAAATCGCCAAAAAGTTGCCAAGGATAACTGTTGTTTTTTAGTGTCATACAGCGTGTTTTGCAACGGCTCTGAGAGGTAAGTTTCGCTAAACACTGGTGTGAAGATAAATTGTTCACTTTGATTGTCGCGTTGATTAAATTGATATTTAGCTCTAAAAGATAAACGGCTAGACCAGCGAGAATAAAAGCGCAGGGCATAATCTGTGGTGGCTACTTTCGCGTCAAAGTTATTACTTGGTAAGCTTTGCTGTAAAAACGCATTGCTGGAGTAGGGCAACAGGCTGTTGTTCTGACGCATTTGTCCAAATGCCGCGTATAGTTTTAAAGAACTCGCTGGCAGTAGCTGATAATTTACCTTAAGCCGGATTTTATAAGCATGATTATCGGGGTCATGAGCAATTTCTGCCATTTCAGCACCGGCCACATAACTGGAAAATGGATTTTCATAATGTATTGATTGATACTCATTGCTAAAACGCGATAAAAAGTACGATAAATTAATGTTTAAATCGTTAAATTGGTAGCTGAGTTGAGCATCTATTTGCTCTGTTTGCTCATCTATTGCCAGTGGTAAGTAACTCGCATTTAATATTTGCGCAGCAGAAAATTGCTCAATGCCTGATTTTTTAAGTTTTTGATAATTAATGGCATAGTCTAGGTGCTGATCGGTAAAATAGCGCCAACTTAGGGTTAATTTTTGCCAATCGACACCGCTATTGAATTGACGCCAAGTTGTGGTTTCAAGTGTGCTGGTGCGTTGATCTAAATATTGCCAACTATCGGGTAACAATAAGGTGTTATTTTGTTGCTGAAACGGCGTTAATAATGCAGGGTTTTGGCGCAATGGTATTTCTTGATAAGCGAAAGCAAATTGATAGTGGCCATAATAGCCCAGTTTAGTGGTTAGTTTTAACGCATCTAAACCCGCATTATCGACTGAAAGTTTGGCATAGTTTCCTTCTTCAGTGAGATAGTTAACCTTAGTGGATAAAAACAAGTTATTGTTCGACTCGATGCCAGAGTAATGGCCAAAATGATAAGCATCGTCAGACAAGTAGCCGAAATTAACCTGAACATTGCCGGAAAAGGTCTTGGTCTTTGGACAATATTCACATTGCCAATCAGCATTAATCTGTTTTAGTTCTGTTGATGCTGCAGTTGAAGTTGATGTATGGCTTGCTATGCTTTGTTCTTCACTTTCTTTCTCCTTTACATCCGCATGAGCAAAGCTGATTCCCAAACTCAAAGCTAATAAGGTTAATATTGAAATTATCGACAGTGATAAGTGCTTCATAATGTGCTCCTAGCGTTGCAACCGTGAGCCAGAAGGATGGTTTGAACCATGAACTTTCGAATGACAATTATTACAACTGCGGCCAAGCAAAAAGGCCGAAGGTGATTGTTGTGGCAAGCTTGAGGAGCCAAAACTAAAACTTGGGTGACCTTGAGAGCTATGGCAATTTTGGCATAAATACGGCGCCCGTTGTGTTAGTAAACTTGCTTGATTACTGCCATGAGCTTGATGGCAATTAAGACAACTGTCAGTGACGGGTTCATGTTCCCACAAAAATGGTCCACGCTTTTCTGCATGGCATTGAAAGCAGGTTTCATTGACGGAGTCGGCGATTAATAGGTTATCGCTATTACTATCATGAGGTTGATGACAATCGCTACAGCCCATTTGTCCGCTGCGTAATGGATGTGTTGAGGCGCGATGAGCCATCAGTTTTGCATTTTTATGACATTGACCGCATTGCTCAAGCTGATTACTTTTAGTTAATATTGGATCTTCACTAACATGAATTTGGTGACAATCATGGCAAGTTAAATTATTGGCTTGGTGGCTGCTGCCTTGCCAATGTGTTGCTGCAGACTTTTGGTGGCAAGATAAGCAAATGGCCGATTTTTCTTCGGAGGCAATGTTATCTCGCGCGCTAAAGGCGATCATCGGCGCGCGCTTCTCCCCTTTACGTAAGCGTTTTACTGCATGCTCACCAACAGCGCCATGACAAGCTTCACATTGTAAGCCGGTCGTTGAAAACGGTGCATTCTTGCTGTCCTTAGTACCATGAGCCGAATTAAAAATGGCCATTACTGGAAAGTTTGAAGCTTGGTCGTGACATTGTAAACAGGTATCGGCACCATCTTTAGAGTAGTGTTCTGCCTCGCCTATTTCTTCGGCAGAGAAGGCTAAATTGCTATAAAAAATTGCTAAGCAAAATGTCATCGTTAAGCAAAATTGGCTAACTAGAATGCCATTTTTTGCTAGCATTTTCATACAGTCATCTACACTAGCTTTTGTACTTAAGCTACTGCGAATAAGGGCACTGGCATCAAACCATGTTACTAGCTTCTGCTCGTGCTTGAATGCGAGTTGTTTCAATAAGGTCTTTGCTGCTATTTGCACTGCTATTTCACCCCGTGCACGACTTTGACATCGCTGAGTGCGCCATCACCATGACAAAAAGCACAAGTTTCGACCACGTCAAAGTTGTCGATTGCGTCTTGGCTGGTACTAAAAGATGCGCCGCCATTTTGCAGCATATGTGCTTTTGATAAAGGGTCGTCATGACATGACGAACAAACCGCTGCCGTTGGCGTAACTTTCAAATCATCTGCTCGCGCAGCTAAGCTTGCGCCGGTATCAATTGTTGTGCCTTGTACTTGCGGCTGTAGTGGCAATTGATAACTGTCATCGACATGGCAGGCTTGGCAATTGTTTAATTTTCCCGGGTAGGTGACAGTACTAAAGTCATGTTTTGAATTACCAAAACCATAAACAATAAAGGGTTTCTCTCGTTTTCCACTGGCGTGGATTGCGTGGATCATATGCTTAAAATCAACTGATTGTTCTTTTAAACCATCAGATGGGGATGCAGGGCGACGATTTATGTCGGTAGCGCTGGGGTTGTGACACATTAGGCAAGCGGGGATGTTGTCATTGCGGTTATCGCCGTGCAGACTTAAATTAACATGGCAAGCTTGACACTGCTCAATAGTGACCACCTCACGTCTAGCTATCGCGCTAAAGTCGGTAATCGTAAAATAGCTCACGGCCGTTTTTACCGGCACTCGATCGGTAAAGCTGCCATCATTATCTAAATCAACGGCCGGGTGGCCTTCAAGTGCTACCGAACCAGAGCCTTTTTGACCTGTAGGGATGGCGGTTGTCGAGGTTACGGTAAAGCTGCCATCGCCATTGTCAAAGGCGCTGGTTAATGGATTTAACGATAATGCACTAGCGACTAAAGCTCCTGTGCCTTCGTTGCTATATTCTGTTGTACTCCAAGCGATATCAACGGCAATGCGTGAGGCTCCACCGCCAGCGGTAAACTCTGCATCATTTAAAATGTCATAGGCGGCATCGGCCGCTGATGGATTAGTAATGGAAAAAGTCACTTTAGGAAATTCATTTGGTGCGGTATTAGTCACCGATAAAATATTAAATTTAAAATTATTAGCGGCAATTTGTCTGGTTATTTGATGTGAATCGGCAATGCTGCCAACAAAAGCTCCTGCTCTATGACAGACACTACATTCACTATTATCGGTCATTATACCGCCCGCATGACCACCGGATTTTCCTAAGGCAAAATCAATATCGTCGTGACATGAGCCGCAGGCTGCTATTGTTGGAGTGCTTTGCCAATTCGCCGTATTTGGTGTTGCTGGATCTGAGCTGTCATGGCATTTGCTACAATTGCGAATATCCATCGGCAAGGTGACCTCAGAATAATCATGCTTAGTATCTCTAAAACCCCAAATCGCATATTCATTGCCGGCAACAACGCTAGGTAACTGCTCACCACGATGAATTTTATGCACCATCACCGTGTAATCAAGGGTATTGCCACTGTTGGCATCAAAGCTTCCAGGATTATGACAAGTGACGCACAACTTGCTCTCAACCCGGCCACCACCGTGCAGAGCTAAGCCATCATGGCAAGTATTACAGCTTTGGGTTTTAACTATTTCTCGGCTAAAAATATCGCTGGTTGCGCCATCAGCAGGTCGCCAATCATAAATTACATTGGTTACCGGTTGCTCATTGCCACTGATTTGAATCGCCAGTCGATGGCTTAACTCTGGCTGATAAGTTACGGCTATTGGGCTAGTTATTTCACTGATATTGTTACTAAAGGTATAGCTATAACTACCATCTTGATTATTGGTTAAAGTGCCAGTACGGTCTTGGGTCGCTTGAATTGTGGTCTCTGTGCCAGGTCCGTTACCATCGGCGTTTTCAGTGTTGTTAATATAGCTTTGCCACGCACTACTGTTACCGTTGGTACCAGGAATTAATTTAGCCAGCGAAAAGCGTGGTTCGGATAGATTAACCACAGGTAAGCCTACTTGATCGGCGACGGAGAAATTTACTACCGTAGTAGTGTCAATGGCGATTGAGTTTATCGTTACCGTTAAAGCGGTGGCGTTGGTGGATACTTCGGGAATAATTACAGGGACTGGCCCTGGTTCGCCAGGAATACCATTTTGACCATCTTTACCATCACTACCGCAAGCTAATAGTAATAAGCTGAGTAAAACAGTCAGTAAAATAATCAAGCCTTTTTTTAACCATAAAGGTGGTTGGAAACTGGAGTATTGAGCATTGGCCATGAAGTTTATCCCAAGAGAAAAGTCATTTTTATTATCAAGCAATTATTATTATGGCCGCTATAAAGAACAGCTAACGCCCTGATCTAAAGATAGTACAGCAAAGCAGTTTCGCGAATATTGTTAACATTTTAAAGCGTATAAACGCGGTTAAAGGCAGCAAGCTTGATCTAGATCATATTCGTTGTGCTGATCGATATAATTGCTCGTACTGGACAATGCTCATACTATTTTAAAATTTTTTTAGTTAAGTTATTGGCAAACACCGCGCTTAGTACTAGACTGCCGAACAAAACCAATATTCACAGTTTTAGCAGCAATGACGGGAAGTAAAATGAAAATAGATGCAAAAAATCGTAGTAATCGTTTACGTAAAAAATTACGTGTTGATGAGTTCCAAGAATTAGGTTTCGATATTGCTTGGAAACTAGATGATGGCACTGACAATGAAACAGTAGATGCATTTTTAACTAAGTTTTTCGACGAAGCGATCGATCCAAACGGCTTAGGTTTTGGCGGTGAAGGTGATACCTTGTGGCATGGCTTAATTTGTACTCAACAACTAGGCAAATGTACTGAAGAACATCGCCAATTAGTAGAAAAGTGGTTAACGGATAATGGCGCAAGCTCAGTTACCGTTGGCCCGTTATATGATGTTTGGTGGGCAGAGTAGTCCTTAGCAAACTAATTTAACTTAAAGTTAGTATACGGGCGTAAAATTAGATCTTGATTGGCATTAAGCCGTGATTGAAATTCAGTCATTAAACAAGGATAATATGCGCCCTAATTTCGATGACGAAACTAAATAATAGATAGCATTATGACTGACAGAAACCACAAAACCGTTGAACAAGCAGAAAAAGAAGGCAAGTACATTAGAAAAGTACGCAGCTTTGTTAAGCGTGAAGGCCGCCTTACTAATGGTCAAGCAAAAGCTTTAGAGCAGTTTTGGGATACTATGGGATTGAACCATCAAGATGGATTAATTGATCCTAGTGTTTTGTTTGGTAATGACAACCCTGTTGTGCTAGAAATAGGCTTTGGCATGGGTAAGTCGTTAGTTGAAATGGCCAAAAATGCGCCTGAACTTAATTTTATTGGCGTTGAAGTTCACCGCCCAGGTGTTGGCGCATGTATTGGTTTAGCGCAAGAAGAAGGCGTTAAAAACCTTCGAGTATACGAGCATGATGCTATCGAAGTTCTAGCTGATTGTCTTCCTGCTGAATGTTTAACAACGGTTCAGTTGTTTTTCCCTGATCCTTGGCATAAAAAGAAGCATCACAAACGTCGTATCGTACAAGCAAGTTTTGTTGAAGCTATTCGTGAAAAGCTGAAAGTTGGTGGTGTTTTTCACATGGCAACTGACTGGGAAAATTACGCGGAATGTATGTTAGAAGATATGACATCTGCGCCTGGCTTTAAAAACTTATCAGCAAACAATGATTATGTACCGCGCCCGGATTCACGCCCGTTAACTAAGTTTGAAGACCGAGGTCAAAACTTAGGTCATGGTGTTTGGGATCTGCAGTTTGAAAAATTAGCTTAATGAAGCTTATCGTTTAGCTAGTTATGACATTTAGCCAGCAAAAAAAAACAATGAGTTAACTGTTTTAATAGTTAGCGAAGAAAAAGAGCGTATACGCTCTTTTTTTGTAGGTGAGACTTTAGTGTGTAAATAGTACTAGCGGTGCAATTTATCTCGTTCAATATGAAATAAATGCTGGCTGTTACGTAAATTACCTGTTTCTTTTAACCATGGCTCATTAATGATTTCTCGCATTAACGCTGCTTGTAAAACTCTGCCAGCTGAAACGCTCCAATAGTTAATGGTTGCTTCTTGATGGGCAAGGGTATTAGGAAGTTGCTCTGAACGAGTTTTGGTCATTTCGTCAATAATATCGGCAATAACTTTTGGTTTTAGCTCTTGAATTATCTGACGTTTAAATTGGCTAAAATGCTTAGCCCGCATAAGCTGCCAAATTAGCCAAACTAAGAATATGACTGCGATTACAACAATTATTTCCAAAACTATACTCTAGTATTTCTATTAAATATCGGCGTTATCATAACAGTATTTATATCTCGTCCAAATTGTTTTTCATTTGGTTTAAGTGATGATTTGATTTATAAATCGAGCATGGTACTCATGTTGCGAATATTTTAAGGTTTAAATTGTGCACCTTCGTGCATTAAGAGCTTTGCCTTTAATGCTAAGCCGCCTGCGTAGCCAGTTAACTTGCCGTTACTGCCGATAACTCTATGACACGGCACTATTAGTGCAATAGGGTTTGCGCCATTTGCGGTGCCAACAGCGCGAACCGCTTTTTCATTATTAATACTTTTTGCGATCCAACCATAGCTTTTAGTATCACCACAGGGTATTTCGGTTAACGCTTGCCAAACCTTTTTTTGAAAGTTAGTGCCTTCAGGGGCTAAAGGAAGATCAAAGTGCTTTCTGTTACCGGCAAAGTATTCGGTTAGTTGTTGAATTACTTCTGTGAACTTGCTGTTATTTTCGGTTAAGCCAGTAATTGTGATAGGCGACTGTCCTGTTTGAAAAGCGAGTGCGCTTAAACCTTTTTCGTTTGCGGTTAAGACAATTTCACCCAATGGTGATTGATAAGTACAATAATACATTTAGAACTTCCTCGGTTTTGGTACTGGTATTTAGGTCGAACCTTCTACTGAGATTTATACTAACATTGTGCGCTTTGAATTTTAGGTGCTAACGACTGCCATAAATATATAGCGGCGTAGGCACGCCAAGGTCGCCAACACTCTGCTAACGCTAGTATATTTTTGTTTTTTGGTTTTATTTCATCAATAGTTAAGGCTTTTATAATGCCTAAATCAGCACTTGGAAAAGCATCAGGATCGCTTAACCCCCTCATACCAATATAATTTACGGTCCACGGTCCAATGCCTTTGAGTTTTGTTAATCTAGCCTCTAACTCTTCAATCGTTAAGCCTTGGGTAAATATACTGTTATGTTCTTGAAAGTAGGCAACCCAAGTTTGCAAAGTGGCAATGCGAGAGCGAGTTAACCCTATCTCTTGGTAATCTACATTCATTAGTGCAGCAACACTTGGAAAGTACTTTGCAACATTAATATTTTCAGGTTGTTCGATATCAACAACATTATCACCGTACTTTTCTGCGATGCGTTGCGCCAGTGTAGTTGCGCCTTTTACTGATATTTGTTGGCCTAATATTGCTCGAATAGAAAATTCAAAAATATCCCAACAGCCGTGTAATCTTAAACCGGGAAATTGCTCAATAACTAACGCTAATTTAGGGTTTTTTATTAAATGTTGATGAATTAATTGCATATCGGCGTCTAAGTCGAACATGCGACGAACGCGGGCGATAATTTGATTTAGAAAACTGTAGTCAGACAGTTTAACTGTTAAATTTAAGGCGCTCTTATCTTGATGATGGGTGACTTTTATCCAGCCACGACAGTCTTCAAGTTCGACGGTTCTAAAATAGTGTTCAGTGCTAATATCCTCAATATTGCTCATTTTTCTTGAGCGGAAAAAACTCAACATTAAAGGCCAATCAAAAGGTGCTTTATAAGGTAATAAAATGGTTACTGGGTGATCAGAACTCGTTATTTTATTACCTCGGATATCACTGGGCGTGGTTTTATAAGTTTGCATTATGACCTCATTAAAACGGCGTATGCTATTAAAACCGGCTGCAAAAGCAACGTTAGTAATGCTTAAATGTGTTGAAACTAGCAGTTTATGCGCAAGTAATAATCGCTGCTGATGAAAAAACTCACTCGGCGGTAAACCATAATACTGCATAAATAAACGACGAATTTGTCTGTCGCTAATAACGAGTTGCTCGGCACATTTTTGCAAACTGTAATTATTTTCGTAGAAGGCTTGAGTAATTTGTTTTATTTTTCTTGGTAAGGGCAGATTTGGTGCTAATTGGGGGAAACAGCGTTTACAAGGACGAAAACCTGATTGTTGAGCAAGCTCGGCGCTTTCATAGTATGTTACGTTTTCAGGTTTTGGTGGTCTGGCAGGGCAAATGGGGCGACAGAAAATACCGGTAGTAATAACAGCGGTAAAAAACTTGCCATCAAAGCGAGCATCACGGCTTAACCGTGCACTTTCACAAATCTCTGCACTTAACATATTTTTCCTATAATCATGGTTATAGCCTTTAACATCATTATTAACTTTTGATTGATCATACTTCAGGCAATGTAAATGACTAGCGATAATCGGACAAGGCCTAAAATATAAATTTGATTGGTATTTTTAAATAGTTTGAGTAAATGTGGGATATAGTACTGTGATTAATCTCGTTGTAGTGTTTGTTAAAATTCAGTAAAAATACACCCAATTTAAGTTTAATAGAGTCTATGTGGCTAAAACTACTGAGCAAATATATTAACGAGTATATTACTCGTAAACACTCACAATGAGATTCTATCGAAGTAATAGAAAATTTATCTACCCTAATTTTACAATTTTGCCGACATTGAGTTATTTATAGGTTAAATTCATTATTCTGCTATTAGACTTTAAAGGAACTCTACAATTGTAATAGTGTTAAGATTTAAAGTATAAGTTACGTTAAAAAAATTTCAGCAGTCGTATCTGACAATATTATATAAGTGATAAAAATATGTATGGATTGAGTAATGAACAGTAAAGGTGCTTTTAATGGCAAGCTAAGTCGACGAGTTTTTATTTACATTTTTCTGTGTAGTGCTTTTTTATCTGTGTGCTCAACTATGATTCAATTATATGTTGATTTTCAAAATGGCGTTTCCACGCTAGATGAACGCTTTAATAATATTGAATTAAGTTTTAATCAGTCAATATCCACCAGTTTATGGGATTTTAATGAAGATTTAGTAGAACAACAAATTTTAGGTATTCAACGACTTCCTGATATTCGTCATGTTAAAATAACTACCAGTTTTGGTAAGGTTTACCAAGTAGGTGACGCTACCGTTGGTGCTAAAAAAGTTGAAAGTCATCCCATTGCTTTTGAAGGCAATATTATTGGAAATATGGTTATTTCTGCTGACTATCAAGATATTTATCAGCATTTATGGCAGAAAGCCGGTTTTATTATATTTACTGAATTTATTAAAATATTCATAGTTGCCCTTTGTACGTTTTTTATTGTTCATTGGTTAATAACCCGTCATTTGTATCGTATTACTTTATATTCACAGGCCATGAGTGGCGAAAGTATCGATATGCCATTAACGTTGGAAAGTCGTAGCAAAAAAACTGACGAACTTGATGAGTTAGTATCAGCCATTAATATTATGCGTATGACACTAAAAAATGACATTATTAAGTTAGAAGATGCAGAAAATGCATTGATTAATCTCAATGGCGATTTAGAAATTAAAGTTTATGAACGCACCTCGAAATTAGCTGAAAGTAATCAAGAGTTACAACGCTCGCTTAATGAGTTGACCTTAGCTAAGGACCAGCTTGTTCAATCAGAGAAAATGGCTTCACTTGGTCAATTGGTCGCAGGTGTTGCTCATGAAGTTAATACCCCATTAGGAATTTGCGTTACCTCAGTAAGCGCCTTAAAAGAAAAGGTTGCTGAATTGAGTCATGCACTTAATGATGAAACATTAACAAAAAAACAATTAACGTCGATGTTAAGTCTGTTTGCTGAGTATGAAAAAATTATTGAACGTAGCCTAAACAAAGCCGTAGAATTAATTCGTGGTTTTAAATCTGTTGCCGTTGAGTATCATACCGATCCAAAAATAAACATTAACTTAGCACAGCACGTTAATGACATTGTAAATACCGTAAAAACTTTATTTAAACAAAAAAAATATACGATTAAGATCTTGGTTGATAAAGAGCTAAATTTAGTCACATACCCAAGTGCATGGAATCAAATATTAACCAACTTTTTAACTAATTCTCATATTCACGGTTTTGAAAACCGTATAGATGGTGATATTTCTATCGAATTTAAAGCGAATGAAGATAGTCTTTTATTGATATATAAAGATAACGGTAAAGGCTTGGATGCTAAAATAAAAGATAAAATATTTGACCCATTTGTTACCACAAAAAGAGGCTTAGGTGGTTCAGGTTTAGGTATGAATATTGTTTATAATCTAGTTAGTACTAAGCTAGAAGGTACTATCAAAGTTATTGAAAGGGAGAAGGGCTGTTGTTTTGTTGTGGAAGTACCTCTACAAAAAGAAAATATAATTAAGTCAGTGCCAGAGTTAAAAATCATACCTTAATCGCAATGCTTTAAGCAGATAAAGTAGCTAGCTAACCTCAAGTTTACTCACTTTTAATTAAGGTTAGTTATATTTATAGCTATTATTAATTGATCACCCGTAAGCATCCTATTTCAATCCCATGTCAGCATTATTGCTATTCATACATAAAGCTATGATTGATTAACGGGTCTGTACAGCCAGTTTTCTTAATAATATTTTTTATCACACTTTTTACCACAGCTTTTAATAACACGATGTATAAAAAAGATTAAACAAAAAAGTAAGCAGTCAAAGTCCAAAGTAAAGCGGCTAATGAAGCGGCTAATGCTGCAGGCGCTAACTGAGATTTTACATGGTCCATTAAGTCACACCCTGTGGTCATCGCACTGAGAATAGTCGTATCAGAAATTGGAGAACATTGATCGCCAAAAACACTTCCATTTAGCACAGTGGCAAAACATAGCATCATAAATAATTCAGGATTAGCTACCCCTTGGCTTTGAGAAATAGCCCAAGCCAATGGCATGGCTAAAGGAAAGGCTATGGCATAAGTGCCCCAACTTGTACCGGTAGAAAAAGCTATTATCATAGTGATAAGTTGTAAAATCACCGGTAAGCACCAGAAGGGTAATTGCTCACCTAATAAAGAAACTAAAAATAGGCCACCGCCGGTTTCTTTACTAATACTGCCAATAATCACCGCTAACATTAAAATAACCGATGCAAATACCACACCTTTTAAACCGTTACCAAAACCGTCAACGACATCATTTAAAGACATACCTTTTATTAAAGCAATAACCGCTGAAAGTATTAGTGCAGCACCAAAAGCCCAATTAATTTTAGGCGAGCCCAGCATTACAAAGCTGCCAATGGCAATGGCGGTTAAGGTGATTAAAGGTAATATAAATTCAAGCACATGGGGTTTATAACCTTTAGGTATATCTGTACTTTGCAATTCTTTTGCACTTAAAGGCTTGGCAGTAGGAGCGTCTAGTTGATTATGTGTTTCAGCTCGCAGCTTGGCAGCGCGTATACGCTTGCCTGAAAAAGTGGTGATATTTAGGCTTAATAGCAAGGTACCCGTAACAGCAAACATACTATAAAAGCTAAATGGAATACTTTGGAAGAAAAAACTGATCCGGTCTGCTTCTGTTGCTAAAAAAGAAACGCCAGGAATAAATATTAAGGCTTGAACGTATGCTGGCCAAGCATTAAAAGCTAGTATTGATGCGATAGGTGACGCGGTTGAATCAACAATGTAACTCATTTCTTCGTGACTAACTTTTGCTTTATCTGCTAATGGTCGTACTGTGGTTCCTACTAACACTGTACTCATGGTGCCACCCTGGAAAAACAACATGCCAAGTAACCACGAAACCAGTTTTGCGGACTTTCTTCCCTTAACAAAATGTTTGGTCATGAAATTGGCAAAAGCTTGTGCTGCGCCAGTTTTAGACCAAATACCTAACAAACCACCTAATAGCCATAAATAAAGTAACAGCAGTGCGGCAGTGCCTTCTTTTGCCAGATTTGGAATAATGACTTTATCGGTTAAGTCGTAACGGCCTAGCATTATTGAGCCAACTACTACGCCGCCAAGTAAAGCTGTAAGTGGCTCACGGGTTAATAAACATAATGCTATTGTAATAAATGCAGGCAGCAGTGACCAAATACCAAAGTGGAAGGCAGGTTTTAATAGTTTTAATTGCTGGTTTTCGTCTTGTACCCACTGTTGTTCGAGCGCTGGTGAACGGGCTGAAGCACTCAGGTTAAGCTGATTAAGTGGCGAGCTTTGATAATCGACTACATTATCTATAATAACTTTTTGACCTTTATAAATATAACTCGAAATACCTTTAATATTAGTACTAACATCATAAACATAACTTTGTTCTACCCAGTGTGGTGCGATAAATTGTTTAATATAAATTGCTGATAAAATGGCAAAAATAAATGCGATTAGGGCGATACTATTGTGTTTTGTCGGCATACAGAAACTCTTTTATTTTTATTTGTTTAACACGTATGTGCTTAGCTTGTATTTGTTAAGAGGTAATCAAAATATTTTTATAGATTTAACGATAACAGAATTGTCAGTGTATTAAAGGATATTAGTCGCAAAATTATAAGTGTGATAAATCAACAAACTAATACTATTAAATTTATATCCTAATTAACGCTAATTTGTGAACTAAGTCAGTTAATTAAGCAAGCGGACAAAAACCCTGAAAAGTCACCTAATAGCTTGGGTATTGCGCTATTGTTTTGTGTTTAGCTCTGGGTTCTTTATAATGGAATTAATATTTTTAGGAAGCCCATATGAGCATCGTATACAAAACTAGAACTCAATTAGTTGTTGAAACACTTAGAGAAAAAATATTAAGTGGCAAAATTAAAGCGGGTCAGCCTTTAAGACAAGCAGCGCTTGCAACTGAGTTAAACGTTAGTCGAATTCCTATTAGAGAAGCACTACTGCAGCTTGAAGGTGAGGGTTTAGTTGCGTTTGAAGCTCATAAAGGTGCAACAGCGACAGAACTTAATGCTGACCAAGTTGATGAACTGTTTGAATTGCGCGCTATGCTCGAGGCTGATTTATTGGCTAACTCTTTGCCGAATATTAGTGACGAAAAACTAGAAGAAGCAACGCAATTACTGAAAAAACTTGATAAAGCACTAGGCAAAGAAAATGCAGCTAATACCTGGAGTGAGCTCAATTCTGATTATCACAATTGCTTATATTCGGGCGCTAAACGCCCACAAACACAAAACCTAGTGAATACACTCAATAAAAACGCTGATCGTTATATTCGAATGCATTTACTTTGGGCCGGTGGTATTTCTAAAGCAGAATCTGAACATAATGAGATTTTAGCGCTCAGTAAAGCTCGCGATATCGATAAGGCAGTAGCGTTATTGAAACAACATATTTTAGGTTCTCGCGATGAGATTAAAGCATTTTTAGAAGCACGTGAATTAAAAATTAACGGCTAATTTTTGCTGTTTAATCCTCAAGTAAATGGCTCCAAATGGCATAATGCCATTAAGTTTAATATTTGTTTGATAACCTTGATGTAATTATGAGCAAATATTGACTTTTCATAGATATATCTATAGTATTCCCGCGCCTTCAAGCCCCGAAAGATAACGTTTTTCGTTAAATTCGATTGGTATAAAACACCTTTCATCAAGATACTCTCGGGACTGTACCTAACGTATTTAAATTCAAGCTGGTTTTAAACTCAGCTTATTTTTTTGATGTTCTAATCAAAGTAGAGAAAATAATGTTTGAATTACACGCCAGTAAAGTGGCAAATTTAAAAAACGATGTATTATCTGGTTTTACGGTAGCCTTAGCATTAGTGCCCGAAGCCGTCGCATTTGCCTTTGTTGCGGGTGTTGAACCTCTGGTTGGTTTATACGCTGCCTTTATGGTTGGTTTAATTACCTCTATATTTGGTGGTCGTCCAGGTATGATCTCTGGTGCTACTGGCGCAATGGCCGTTGTAATGGTGAGTTTAGTTGCTATTCATGGTGTTGAATATTTATTTGCCACGGTTGTGCTAACCGGGGTGCTGCAAATACTGGCGGGGCTCTTTAAGCTCGGTAAGTTCATTCGCTTAGTGCCTCATCCGGTTATGCTAGGTTTTGTTAATGGCTTAGCAATTGTTATCTTCCTTGCTCAGTTAGGGCAATTTAAGGTCACCAACGATGAAGGTGTATTGGCCTGGATGCAAGGCAGCCAAATGTTAATTATGGTGGGTTTAATCGTGTTAACTATGGCGATTATTCACTTTTTACCTAAGCTGACTAAAGCTGTTCCGTCATCACTTGTTGCTATTGTTGTAGTTACATTTTTAGCGCAAAGCCTAGATTTAGACGCCCGTACAGTGGTTGATTTCGTGCGTGATATGACCAATGATCCTCTGGCTTCTATTGCCGGTGGTTTACCACAATTTAGTATTCCAAACGTGCCATTTAGTTTTGAAACATTCCAAGTGATTTTACCTTTTGCACTTATTTTAGCCGCTATTGGTTTAATAGAATCATTGCTAACGTTAACCTTAATTGATGAATTAACCGGTACACGTGGCCATGGCAATAAAGAGTGTATTGCACAAGGCGCAGCAAATACCGCAACTGGCTTTTTTGGTGGCATGGGTGGTTGTGCCATGATTGGTCAGTCCATGATCAATGTTAATTCCGGTGGTCGCGGCCGTATGTCGGGTGTTACGGCAGCACTTGCGCTACTTGGTTTTATCTTATTTGGATCGGGTTTAATTGAACAAATTCCATTAGCAGCACTTGTGGGTGTTATGTTTATTGTGGTTATTGGTACTTTTGAATGGTCGAGTATTCGTATTCTAGGCAAAGTGCCAAAAGCTGACGCCTTTGTTATTATTTTAGTATCAGCCGTAACTGTCGCCACTGATTTAGCGATAGCTGTTGTAGTTGGTGTTATTGTTTCAGCCTTGGTGTTTGCTTGGGAACATGCAAAACATGTTGTGGTTCATCGTTCAATAAATTCCAATGGATCAACGGTTTATGACGTTTCTGGACCACTATTTTTTGGTTCTGTATCTAGCTTTTTAGAGCAGTTTGATATGGAAGGTGATAGCGATGATGTTATTGTTGAATTTAAAAATTCACGCGTAGCCGACCATTCAGCTATTGAAGCCATCGATACTTTAGCCGACCGTTATATTAGTCACGGCAAGCAAATGCACTTAAGACATTTAAGTAAAGAGTGTACGCTATTGTTAACTAAAGCGGGCAGCTTAGTGGAAATCAACGTGATTGAAGACCCTGATTATCATATCGCCAGTGATAAACTAGGTTAAATAACCTCCAAAGTGATAATTGGGTATATACTAAAAGTATATGCCCAATGGCTTAATTTAAATCAATTGGTATTAAACGAAGTATAACTAGATGCAGTTAGAATTTTTTGATGTCCCTAGCCCTTGTATCGGTATTTGTCAGTCTGATGACAAAGGACAATGTTCGGGTTGTTTTCGTATGCGAGACGAACGTTTAAATTGGATATCATTTGATTCTAACGAGCGTCAAAAAGTTATTAAACGTTGCTTGCAGCGTAAAAATCGTAAAACTAAACCTGTAAAAGTTAAAGTAGCTGAAGTTATTGTTGAAGATAAACAAGCCTCTTTACTTGATTCTCCAAGTAAGCATCGCATTGATAAGAGTAGCGATATTGATTTTGGTGACTTTGAACTTTAACTTTAAATCTCCGCTAGCATCCATTTACCGCAGATAGTTGGCAGTTCAACGCAATTGCTCATCTCCCCTATATGTCTGACTTGTTGTCGAAGACAATTCATAATATTGTAGCAATAATATCTACAATAATTTAGGTTAAATAACTTAACTTGAATAATCACAAACTCATACAAACTCGACTGAATAACATAGTGTTTTTTTGCAGTATGTAGAGTAAAACAGGAATACATTTATGCAAAAATTTCTACCATCATTAGTGATGGCAGCACTTTCTGTTGCCTTAACTGGTTGTTTGCAAAGCGAACAGCAAGACGAAAAAGTGGTGATTAATAAAAACCCATATCCAAGTACTTACAAAGCTTTACCACTGCAAACTACATTAATAAAAAACGCAACGGTATTAACGGGTACCGGCACTCGTATGGATAATGCCGACGTTTTGATGGTAGACGGTAAAATTAACAAAATTGGTAACAACTTAATCGCCGAAGGCGCCGTTGAGATTGACGCTAATGGTAAATGGATAACACCAGGCATAATTGATGTGCACTCACATTTAGGTGTTTACCCAAGCCCTTCTGTAGAGTCACACTCTGACGGTAATGAAATGAGCTCGCCTAATACTTCAGAAGTATGGGCTGAACATAGTATTTGGCCGCAAGATCCTGGTTTTGAAGCAGCGCGTGCCGGTGGTATTACTACACTACAAATTTTACCTGGCTCAGCTAATTTATTTGGCGGTCGCGGTGTAACACTGCGAAATGTTCCTAGTCATACCATGCAAGGTATGAAGTTTCCAAATGCACCATATGGCTTGAAAATGGCTTGTGGAGAGAATCCAAAACGGGTTTACGGTAGCCGTAAAGTCTTGCCGTCAACGCGCATGGGTAATATGGCTGGTTACCGTATGGCTTGGGCTGATGCCACTGAATATAAACGTGCTTGGGAAAAGTATGACACTGACTATCAAGCAGGTAAAAATCCTACAGCACCTGAGCGTGATATAGAACTAGATACTTTAAAAGGCGTACTCGATGGTGATATTTTAATTCATAACCATTGTTATAAAGCTGAAGAAATGGCGATGATGATCGATCTGGGTAAAGAATTTAATTACCACTCGGGTACTTTTCACCATGCTATTGAAGCCTACAAAGTTGCGGATACGCTGGCTGAAAATGGCAACTGTGCAGCCATGTGGCCAGATTGGTGGGGCTTTAAAATGGAAGCTTACGACATGGTGCATGAAAACGTAGCGATTGTTGATGCCGTAAAAAATTCTTGTGCGGTAGTACATTCTGACTCTTCTAGTACCATTCAGCGTTTAAACCAAGAAGCGGGCAAGGTTATGTATCGTGCCAACGAAAATGGTTTTGAGATAACGCCTGAATTAGCTATAACGTGGATCACAGCGAATGCAGCACAATCATTAGGTCTAGCGGATGAAACGGGTAGCTTAGAAAATGGTAAAAATGCTGATGTGGTGATTTGGAATCAAAACCCATTCAGTGTTTATGCCCAAGCTGAACAAGTATTTGTTGATGGCGCGAAAGTTTACGACCGTTTTGATGAAAAATATCAAGCGAAAAGCGATTTCCTGTTAGGTCAAAGATAAGGTGAAGATTATGAAGCATTTTAAAGTATTTAAATCATCGCTAATTGCTTTGGCGCTAGCAAGTTCAACAGCAAGTTTTGCTGAAAGTTTTGCTATTACTAATGCTACTGTACACACGGTAACTGAACAAGGTGTGCTTGAAAATGCCACAGTAGTGATTGAAAACGGTAAAGTTATTGCCATCAACCCAGAAACCATTACCGCCGATACTATTATTGACGCTGAAGGTAAAATTTTAACTCCGGGTTTAATTGGCTCAATGAACCAATTAGGGCTAGTAGAAGTTGGCGCGGTTTCAAAAAGTCGTGATGCCAGCGATAAAAAAGCTGATATTACCTTTGATGCAAGTTTAGCGTTCAATCCACGCTCTACAGTTATTCCATATAGTCGTAAAGGCGGAATTACCAGTAATGTTGTCAGCCCTCGTGGTGGTGATGATATGTTTAAAGGCCAAACTTTTGTCGCTGACCTTTCGGGTGAGTTTGATAGCGTTCGAGCTAGTAACAAAAGTGTTGTTATTGATTTAGGTTCTAAAAGTAAAGGCTCGCGAGCGTTAAGCTTACAAAATCTACAATTTAAACTTGAAGATGCTGTTAAAGAATTAGCAAAAGCGAAAAAGAAAACTAATGACGCAAAAGACAAAAAAGAAGCAAAAGAGCCAAGTCGTGAAGCGCAAGTTATTAACGCGCTACTCGCGGGTGAAAAAGCTTTAGTCGCTTATGCAGACCGCGCTACAGACTTATTGTTTTTGTTAAAGCTTAAAAAGCAGTTTTCATTAGATATGGTATTTGTTGGCGCTGCTGATGCGGTATTAATTGCTGATAAAATCGCTGAAGCTAAAGTACCTGTTGTGATGACGGCGTTAGATAACTTACCAGGTAGTTTTGATTCTTTACATTCGTCACTTGAAAATGCAGCTAAGTTAACTAAAGCGGGCGTGACGGTAGTTTTGACGGTTAACGGCGATACCCATAATCTCTATCAACTGCGTTTCCATGCCGGTAATGCAATTGCGAATGGTTTATCACCTGATGCTGCACTTGCTTCGGTAACGGCTAATGTTGCACAAGCATTTAACCTTGATAGTGGCACAATTTCGGTCGGTAAAACGGCAGATTTAGTGTTGTGGAGTGCTGATCCATTTGAGCTCAGTACTAAGGTTAGTCAAATGTGGATTGGGGGTAAAGAATATTCGACCCGCAGCCGCCAAGACGCCTTGCGTGATCGTTATACAACGCCAAGTGATATGCCGAAAGCTTACGTAAAGTAATGTGAAAATTATTGGTTACATCCGCGTCTAAAACCCCGTAATAAGTTTAAAGCTTGTCAGTAACTACTGATGGGCTTTTTCCCTTTCTTTTTTACCCATCAGAACCCTAGACCAAGTTAATTATTCTCTGTTCATTTTTTAAATGATTATAATGAATACCTACAGCATTATAAATTTTATAAGTCGAATACTACTGACTACATTTAATTTGCATACTTGGCTTCCTTAGAGCGAGTCTAAGTGGATACACAATAGTAGCTGTTATTGGGACCGACTCTTTTTGGGGAGGATAAATAAGCATACTGACACAATAAAAGAAAAAGGATGATAAGGGCGCTTGGGCTATTCTTGCATTGCGTCTAACTCCTACTTTACCTTCTACTATAACAAGTATTTTAGCAGGCAGACTTGAGATAAACATTTTCAAATTTATGTTAGGCTCGACAATAGGCATTGCTCCCATAGACTTGCTTAAGCACAGCATTTTTTTGCAAGGGCGCACTGGAATTTATTAAAGAGCCCTCGAGTTTGGCAATAACATCCATTGTAGCCGCCATCATTCTGTTTGTTATTTATTATGTTATTAAGAAAAAACAGATGGATTGATAATTAGAACAGCTATATTTAAGATCTAGGGCAAAGATCTTATCTTTACGGTTTTTGTAGACTCAAGATTTTTGCTGTAAAAATATGGCTTGAATTACGATGAGTAATCGCTCAATAAGTTACCTTAAAAAAGGCCGGCAACGGTCAAAAGGAGAGTAAAGTGGCATTTTTAAATAAGCATATATCGACACTAAAGGTACGAGGCAAAGATTATAACTACTTTGACCTATCGACATTAAAAGCTAATACCAAAAGGCTACCGCTGACGGCAAAAATATTATTAGAAAACTTGCTCCGCCACAGTGATGAAAAATATGTTCAGCTAGACGATATTCAAAACTTAGCTAAATGGGACACAAGTTCCTCTTCTGATACCGAAATAGCATTTGTACCTTCTAGAGTCATACTGCAAGACTTTACCGGTGTTCCCGCGGTTGTTGATTTAGCTGCTATGCGCAATGCGATGTTGGACTTAGGCGGCGATCCAAATAAAATTAATCCGCTTAAACCGGTAGATTTAGTTATTGATCATTCAATTATGGTAGACGAATTCGGTAAGGCTGATTCGTTTAAGCGTAATACTGAAATTGAGGTTGAGCGTAATAAAGAGCGCTATCAGTTTTTGAAGTGGGGGCAAAGTGCATTTGATAATTTCAAAGTAGTGCCACCAGGAAAAGGCATTGTACATCAAGTCAATTTGGAGTATTTAGCCCGTGTGACCTTTGTCGATGAACAGCAAGACACACCGTTACTTTACCCAGACACCCTAGTCGGTACCGATTCACACACCACAATGATCAATGGCTTAGGTGTGCTTGGTTGGGGCGTAGGCGGTATTGAAGCCGAAGCGGCCATGTTAGGTCAGCCCGTGACTATGTTAATACCTGAAGTGGTGGGAATGGAATTAAAAGGCAAGTTACCCCCAGGAGCAACTGCGACCGACTTAGTATTAGCGGTTACAGAACAGTTGCGTGCATTTGGCGTAGTGGGTAAATTTGTCGAGTTTTTTGGTGCTGGTGTAAAACACTTAACCGTGGCCGATCGGGCAACACTTGCCAATATGTCGCCTGAGTATGGTGCAACGTGTGGCTTGTTCCCTATCGATGAACAAACGACAAAATATTTGGCGTTAACTGGTCGAAGTGAGCTACAGATCGAAATTATTGAAGCTTATTCAAAAGCACAAGGTATGTGGGGCAGTGAAGCTCAAGAACATGCCGAGTATCATGCAACACTCGCTTTGGATTTAGACACTGTTGTTCCTGCCATCGCTGGACCGAAACGCCCACAAGACAGGATCAATCTGGATCAAGCAGCGACTGCGTTTCAGAATTGGATAACAGAACAAAACGAATTAGTTATTTCGACTAACGACAAGCAGGAATCTAACTTTGATGATGAAGGTGGTGCAGAAAATATTGGTTCAAAAACCACCGTATCTTATCGTCATAATGAACAAGACTTTGATCTTCATGAAGGTGCGGTTGTAATTGCTGCGATTACCAGTTGTACTAATACTTCGAATCCATCTGTGTTGGTTGCTGCTGCGCTGTTGGCAAAAAAAGCCAATGAATTAGGACTTACGGTTAAACCTTGGGTTAAAACAAGTTTTGCCCCAGGTTCACAAGTGGTGACTGAATATCTAAACAAAGCAGGGTTATCTAAAGAGCTAGATAAAATGGGATTTAACTTGGTAGGTTATGGTTGTACCACCTGTATTGGTAATTCAGGCCCATTACCCAAGGCCATTTCTAATGCGATTAGGGAAGGTGATTTAACCGTAACATCGGTTTTATCAGGTAATCGCAACTTTGAAGGCAGAATACATTCAGATGTTAAAGCGAATTACTTAGCGTCACCACCGCTAGTGGTCGCCTATGCGCTGGCGGGTAATATGAAAATTGATATTACTAAAGAGCCACTTGGTATCAGCAGTGCTGGCAAGCCAGTTTATTTAAAAGACTTATGGCCAAGCCAACAAGAAATACAAGAGATTGTCACTCGTGTGGTCAATAAGTCGATGTTCTCAGAGAAATATGGCTCTGTTTATGACGGCGGTGATATATGGGAAAATCTCGAAACTGTTGACGCCGATATTTACAACTGGCCAGACAGTACTTATGTGAAAAAACCGACATTTTTTGCAAATATGCCAGCTGAGCCTGAGCCAATTAAAGTTATTGAAAATGCGCGTTGTTTATTGAAATTGGCAGACAGTGTTACCACTGACCATATTTCTCCTGCAGGTTCCATCGGCAAAGATACTCCAGCTGCTGATTATCTTCGTGCTAATCACGTTGAGCAAAAAGACTTTAACTCTTATGGCTCTAGACGAGGTAACCATGAAGTAATGATGCGCGGTACTTTCGCAAACGTTAGACTAAAAAATCAGCTTGCCCCCGGTACTGAAGGTGGTTTTACACGTAAACAACCTAACGGTGAACAGATGACGGTATTTGAGGCTGCGCATCAATATATAGCTGAAAATATTCCCACTATTGTTATTGCTGGCAAAGAGTACGGTACCGGTAGTTCTCGAGATTGGGCTGCCAAAGGGCCGCTGTTATTAGGTGTGAAAGCGGTTATTGCTGAGACCTATGAGCGTATCCATCGCTCTAACCTTATCGGAATGGGCATATTACCCCTGCAGTTTAAACAAGGTGAAGGGGCAAGCACTTACGATTTAGATGGTACAGAGCAATTTTCTATTCAAGCGGTTGAGGCTGGCCAGAAACAAGTGAAAGTAGAGGTGCTAAAAGCTGACGGTGGAAGCCTTAGTTTTGAAACAGACATACGTATTGATACACCAAATGAGTTCGAATATTTTCGCCATGGCGGCATTCTTCAATATGTTATCAGATCATTGCTTTAGAAAAAATAAGTAGTCAGGATCAGATTAGCCAGATAGGCCTAGTATGACTATCTGGCTAATCGCATTGTAGTTGCATGTAATTTTTAAATTATGTGATGAATATGTCGAAATTTGAATGTTCAAATAACGAACCATAGTTTTTTTTCAGATTTTTCAGATAAAAGTGATACTAAGTGAATTAACTATGTCACTAAAGTTCTAGCAGCTAACTTAGAACAAGCAAAGTCTTTAGGTGATTTTTTTATGTTTTATAAGTTTTTTTATGTGAAATTTATTGTGACTTAACCTCCGAAGGCATAATTTAAAACTTATGGTTCGTGTGCTTTAATTCAATGATTTTGCTGCAAATAAGTGAGTTTTTAGGGCTGTGGTCGAACATTAATTTAAAATACTAATTTTTAAATTACTAGCTTACCTGTAAGTATTTTTGATTTCGCTAAGTGATAAAATCATTAAGTTATTTGGTATTACTGACACTTTATTTCTGATGTGATGAAAGTCGATCGGAATACTTTAACGCTTTCATCCACCCGAACAATTACCTAGAATGACTTTATAAAAGTGTGGCGTTCGATATATGCACTATAAAATAAAGAGAGCTGATAAATGCTAGAAATATTGTTAGAAAATGAATTTGGCCGTATTGAGTTATATCAACTTGCCAATGGCTTGCAAGCTTTGCGGTTTTTTCATCAAAAAGGTCAAGGCTCGGTAAGCTTGTATGGCGGCCAAGTGCTTAGTTGGCAGCCTAATGGGCAACAACCCGTGTTTTGGCTCAGTGATACAAGTCATTATAGTGTGGGCAAAGCTATTCGTGGTGGTGTGCCGCTATGCTGGCCATGGTTTGGCGGTGAGGTTAAGTTACCTAATGGCGAGTTAAGTAAAGTCAGTAACCACGGTTTTGCTAGGCAAAGTCAATGGGAAGTTGCTGATACACTAATGTCAGCGTCGGCTGTTACAATAACCTTATCGCTAAAGGCTGAGCAATGCTCACCACATTGGCCTACAGCATTTGAATTAACACAGACTTTGGTGTTTGATGAATCATTTCAACAAAGTTTAGTCATGACCAACTTATCTGAAAAAACGGTAGAATATACTGGCGCCTTACACAGTTACTTTTGTGTTGGCGATCCGCAGCAAACTGAAATTTCGGCATTAAATAATGTGCTTTATGATGACAAACTAAAAGGGAGTAATGATCAAAAATCAACACTAAAAAGTTGTTTAGGCCCAATTGACCGTATTTATCACAGTAGCGATAAGATGGTTATTGTTGATCATAAATGGCAAAGAGAGATTGAGGTTTTGAGTCAAGGATGTCAGCAGTGGGTGTTATGGAATCCGGGTAAAGATGCTCAAGCCATGATTGACTTACATAGCCATGGTGAAAATGAATTTGTTTGTTTAGAAGCGGCAAATACTGACTGGCAAAAAATAGCTAGCCAAAGTAGTGTCAGTATAAGCCAAACAGTTAAATTACATACTAAACGATAACTTATTCTAAGCTATCGTTTAGCTGTTTATATTACTTAACTGGTAGATTTCTAAGTGTTTTTAAAACTATGCTTAAAGGTGCTATAAGAGCCTTATAAGCCCAATGCGCTTACCTGGATTTCACTTAGCGGGAATATGACCATTTAATTAAAAATCACACTTTGATTTCTACCATTAGCTTTCGCTTGGTATAAAGCTTTGTCCGCGCCTTTTATATAATCTTCTATCGTTTTATTTTTTAAAGGTAGTTCACAAATACCAAAGCTAATGGTGGTAGTAAAGGTTCCACTAGTTGTTGATATAGGGAAAGAAATAGCCGCTATGTTTTTTCTAATACGCTCAACAATAATAAGAGTTTGGCTTGCTGTTGTTTCTGGTAACAACATAACAAATTCTTCGCCACCCCATCGGCCAACAACGTCAATTTTTCGTAACGTTTGTGACAATTGTTCAGAAATAATACGCAGTACATCATCACCGACTAAATGCCCGTAAGTGTCATTAATATGTTTGAAGTTGTCGATGTCAGCAATAACCAGACAAAGGTTTTCATTAGTTTTAGCTATACTATCAAAGCGCCAATGCACATGACTACGATTAGGTAGTTGAGTTAAGTGATCTGTTTCAGCGTGCTTAATTAAACGCGATTTTAAATAATTAATGCTATTTAAAAGTATCAGATAAAAAATTATAGCAACGATGAAAAATAGGATAAAACGGCCAATAAATATTTTCCAATACTCACTTTGTTGAGCCGCAGGTGGTGAGACAATAAACATACGCCAATTAAGCTCTTGTATTGGCATTTGGGAAATTAGCAAACCCTCGTCAGAGGTATACATGACCTCTGAACTTAAGTTTTTATCAGCGGCGTTATTTTTGATAAGTGATTGGTGCCAAGGCAAATCACTCAAGCGAGTCATTAATTCTTGGCGATGATGGCTTTCGGTTTTTATAATTTTATTTGAAGATAAGGTGATAATATTATTACTATCAACAAAGTATAATTCAAAGCCAAAACGTTCGTTGTATTCTTGAAATTTGCTAGCAAAATACTTTAGGTCAATGGCTACACCGGTAAAGCCTATGAACTCACCGTTACTATTACGAATTTTATTATCAAAGTATAAATGTGGGTTCTGTGAATTGCCTATGTCGGTAAATTGGTCGCCTGGTAAATCTTTAAGGCGGCTGTACCACTCAGTTTCTTTGCTGCTTAACATGGATTCTTTAGCGTTTGAGTCGATCATTAGGTTGTGTTTTTCTAACGCTATAAACGCAATCATATTATATGATTTGGCAACTTTATTTAAGTAAGAGACAATATAGTCTTTTTCAATTTTTTCTTGGCTGGCATAATCGATAACAAACTGATTTTTAGCCATAAAATTTGCCACATTTAATGGTCGCAGTATTTCACTAGTGACTAAGGAAAATAGGGGAGTTATCGCACTTTGTACTTGTTTATTGTGGCTATTTATTACATCTTTTAGGGTAAAATAAGATGTCAAAATAACCGTGACAATTGTCATGAAAAATATTACTGCGATGTAGCGATCAAATTTATTGCCGAACTTCATGGGAAAATAACAGTGCCTTGTATTAATATATATTAATTTATAACGCGGTTGGTTAATTTTAGCTATGGTTTTTATAATTATAATTATAATTTACTTTTATTTCAATGACTTTAAAATTTGACTCGCTATAAGTTTATACGCAGATACCTATTAAGCAGTGCCTGTGTAAAGCTCGTTTTTAAATAAAACCCTCTAGGTAAGGTCATAAATGGTTGACCAAGACGATTAAATGCTTGGGTTTTTGCTTGGCTGTTTGCTGCTTTAGGTCGAAGTTGTAAAACTTGGCCATGCTTACCGTGAATATTCTCCACATCACCTAGTACTATCATGTCAGTGAGCTCTTGCCAGTCAAGAGCAAGTAGATGCTCTTCTTCTTTTGAAGGTGACCAAATAAAAGCCGTGCCGACCATGCGTTCAGCAACCGGAATGCTTCGCTCAGAAATAACAGGTACCCATAATACACGAGCCATTTTATTGCGAATATGACTGGTTTTCCATTGGGCGCCAACTAAACCTGTAAGCGGGGCAACGCATACAAAGGTCGTTTCCAAAGGCTTGCCTTGATAATTAATCGGTAATGACTTTAGCTCGATGCCTAAATGCGGGAAGTCAGGTTCAGGTCGAGAGCCTGCGCTAGCACCTAATACTTGCTCCAGCAATAATCCGATCCAGCCTTTTTCACGTTTTAGGTCCTTAGGTACAGCAACATTAATAGATTTTGCAATTTCACCTAGCGACATACCGGCAAGATTTTGTGCTCGTGCCAATAATTCTGCTTCGTTTTTAGGGCTTTTTGTACTGCTCAATACTGACTCTTGAATCAATTTTCTTTAGCTTATTATTATTCAGCTTTACGGCTTTGAGCAAGGCAATTATTTTTTGTTATGTTTGAAACTTTTAAATGTTATGGGTAAACAATCACTAATACCGACATATTGTGATGGTTTCTGATAATAAATGTTTGCCCAAAAGTCCAGAGTGTGGAAGAATCAAAGCATTATTTAATGCTGTCAGGAGTTCCTGTGATAGATGCCGAAGGCTATCGAGCCAACGTCGGCATAGTAATAATCAATGACAGGGGACAAGTATTTTGGGCAAGGCGTTTTGGTCAGCATTCTTGGCAATATCCACAAGGTGGCGTTGACGAGGGTGAATCTGCAGAGCAAACCATGTACCGGGAATTAGACGAAGAAGTCGGTTTAAAACCTGAACATGTTAAAATTGTAGCGACCACTAAGCATTGGTTAAGATATAAATTACCAAAAAGGTTAATTAGGCACGAAAGTTTACCCGTATGTATTGGTCAAAAGCAGAAATGGTTTTTACTGCAATTGACAGCACCAGAGTCAGCGGTTGATTTGTTACATTCAAGTCATCCAGAGTTTGATGACTGGCGTTGGGTTTCTTACTGGTATCCAGTAAGACAAGTTGTGTCATTTAAACGCGAGGTTTATCGCAAAGTGATGAAAGAATTTGCTCTAGCGGCAATGCCTAGTTTTCGTCAAGAGCGTCGCCGACGTCGTGCTTAACTATTAATCAACCTAGATTATTATTATGTCTTGTAAAATAGCTCACTTCGGTGAGCTATTTAGTTTAACGTTATTGAATTATCATAGATAATATATCTAACATCATTAAGTTGTGCTGAGTTAGCACTTGTCATTTCAATCATACTAGTTTGTATGATGTCTACATGCACAAAAAAGAACTAACCTAAAGGGACGGTAATGCTTACTATTTTGCGCCGAATTGTTCTAGAGTTTAGTCAAGCATCAGAGCTTGACCAGGCGCTATTGCGCTTAGTTAGCCAGATTAAAGACGCACTTTCTACCCAATGTTGTTCAGTATATTTAGCTGATCATCAGAAACAACACTTCATTTTAATGGCGTCTAACGGCTTAGCAACAAATGCCTTTGGCCGCACCAGCGTTGGTTTTACCGAAGGACTTGTTGGTCTAGTTGGGCAACGTGAAGAACCCATCAATATTGCCAACGCCCAGCAACATCCTGATTTTATTCATGCACCAGAAGTAGAAGAAGAAAATTTTAAAGCCTTTTTAGGTACGCCAATTATTCATCAACGTAAAGTCTTGGGCATATTAACTGTGCAGCAAGAACAAGCCCGTGTTTTTAATGAAAACGAAGAAGCATTTCTGGTGACACTGTCGGCTCAGCTTGCAACCGCATTGGCCAGTGTTGAAGCACAAGGAATGATTGAGTTATGTCATGGTAATCAAAGCCTAGGTAAGAACCTTATAGGTATAGGTGGTGCGCCTGGAGTTGCGATTGGTGAAATGATTGTCGTGCATCCCAAAGCAGACCTATCCACTATTGCGGTTGACAAAACCTATGATAGCCAACAGCAGTTAATAATTTTTAATGATGCGGCAAGTCGTACAATTGCTGAATTCTCTCAGATGAGTGAAAAGTTAAAAGCAATAATTTCAGACAACAGTCTCGATATTTTTGATGTGTATAAGCAATTGCTTGAGAGTGATAATTTCAAAGCCGAAGTTATCGCTAAAATAACGCAAGGTTGGAATGCACAAAGTGCTCTCAAATTGGTTGTTGATCATTATGTTATGAAATTTGAAGCTTTAGATGATGAATACTTGCGTGAGCGTGCCTATGATATTAAAGATTTAGGTAATCGATTATTAAATAATATTCAAAACTTGGCCGAACAGGACCAAAAATTACCTGAGCAATTCATATTGGTTGCAGAAGATGTGAGTGCAACCATGCTCGCTGAATATCAGCACCTTGGGTTGTTGGGAATTGTTTCAATCACAGGTTCAAATAACTCTCACACTGCCATTTTAGCTAAAGCTTTAAATATTCCAGCGATTATGGGCGTTGACTATTTTGCTATTCGTCAGTTGCATAAAAAGCATGCCATTTTAGATGGGTACGCTTATCAGCTTTATGTAAATCCAGGTGAGGCACTGATTAATGAATATCAACATATTCTAGCGGCAGAAAATTTACTCAATTTACAAGTAAAAGAAGCTGAACATTTACCTGCGTCGACAAAAGACGCCCACAGCGTCAGCTTATTAATTAATGCTGGTTTATCGGCAGGGTTTGAATACTCACAAAATGTCGGTGCTGATGGCGTTGGCTTGTATCGTACTGAAATTCCATTCATGAATCGCAGTTGTTTTCCATCTGAGTCAGAACAAACGGTGTTATATCGTCAAGTGTTAGCGTCATTCGAGGGCAAGCCGGTCACCATGCGAACCTTAGATGTGGGTGGCGATAAATCACTCCCTTATTTTCCCATTATTGAAGCTAACCCATTTTTAGGTTGGCGTGGTATTCGTATTACACTCGATCACCCCGAGATATTTTTAGTGCAAATTCGAGCCATGATGAAGGCAAATCATGGCATTGGTAACTTAGCTATCATGTTACCGATGATTTCCAGTATCACGGAAGTAGATGAAGCTATTAGGCTGATTAATCAGGCATATTTTGAGCTTACAACAGAATTATTTTGTGAAGAAGGTCACACGTTAGAACGACCAAAAATAGGGGTGATGATTGAAGTGCCGGGCATTATTTTTCAGTTAGAAGATTTAGCAGCGAAAGTTGACTTTTTCTCTGTTGGCAGCAATGACTTAACGCAATATTTATTAGCCGTTGATCGTAATAATAGCCGTGTAGCAAGTTTATATGACTTTTATCATCCCGCGGTTTTACGTGCACTGAACTATATCGCGCAAAAAAGCCAAGAAAAAAGTGTGCCATTAAGCATTTGTGGTGAATTGGCAAATGAACCTACCGGTGCGCTTTTACTTATCGCTATGGGATATGAAAACTTAAGTATGAGTGCACATAGTCTTGCAAAAGTTAAATGGGTGATTCGTCATGTAAAATATCACGAGTTAACACAAATTTTAACTCAGGTATTGAGCTTAACGAATACCCAAGAAGTACATAGTTATATGCATGAGCAATTAGTTAAATTAGGGTTAGGAGACTTTGTTCATGCAAGATTACAATAAGTGCTTTACAGCACCTTTATTACGCCATTATAAGTTAAGTGATTTCGATGTTTATTAGTGTTTTTGCAGCTTGTGCCCTGCTGGGCGCAGTGGTTGGTTTTTTTGCCGGTTTACTGGGTATTGGTGGCGGGCTAATTATTGTGCCCGTATTGGTATATTTATTACCATTATTAGGTATAAGTGCCGAGCTAGCTTTTCCTATGGCGCTTGCAACGTCTTTGGCTTCGATTATGTTTACTTCCACCTCTGCCGCTTTTGCCCATCATAAAAATGGTAATATTCCTTGGCCGCTGGCAAAAAGCCTAGTAATAACGGTAGCCATTGGTGCTGTACTTGGCGCTATTATCGCTGGGTTACTGTCATTAAAAGCTTTAACAACTATATTTGGTAGCGCGGTACTTATTTTAGCGCTCTACATGTTCTTATCGATTAAAATCGAGCGCAGTGTGCCATTACCCACGAAATGGTGGTTACAATTTATTGGGCTGTTTACTGGCGTTTTAGCAAGCTTAATGGGTATTGCTGGTGGGGCGATATTGGTACCTATTTTAATGTATTGCTCATTGTCTATGCGACAAGCTATTGGTGTTGCTACCGCTTGTGGCATTATTGTCGCGTTATTTGGTACTTTGGGCTATGTCTTTGTCGGTTTGGGACGAAGTGACCTGCCGCCTTGGAGTATCGGTTATATCTATTTGCCTGCTTTATTAGGCATAGTATTAACGTCATCATTATTTGCGCCACTTGGTGTTAAAGCAGGTGCTAAATTGTCATTACCTTATTTGAAAAAAGGCTTCGCACTATTTTTGATGTTAGTAGCAATTAAAATGATGTGGTATTAGGCACAGCGTTGTTCACTTTTATCATAATAATGTTGCCTAGTAGCTGACAATTTCATGCCAAAAAATGCTAAGTACTGATAAACTGCAAGTATTGTAAATCAGTCGTTATCATTATCGCGCTGATATTACGTATTTGGCAGCAACTAATCCCATGTTAATTAATTAACTTGGTTCAATTGTTCTTATTAATAACGTTAAAGGAAAACCTAGTGAAAGCATATCTTGATTTAATGCGCCATGTTAGAGACGAAGGGGTTGAAAAATCTGATCGTACCGGCACGGGTACTAAAAGTATATTTGGTCATCAAATGCGTTTTGATCTTGCAAAAGGTTTTCCGTTAGTAACCACGAAAAAGTGTCACCTTAAGTCGATAATTCATGAGTTATTATGGTTTATAAAGGGCGAGTCTAATATCGCTTATTTACAGCAAAACGGCGTAAAAATTTGGGATGCTTGGGCAACCGAAGAAGGTGAACTCGGTCCAGTATATGGCGTGCAATGGCGTAACTGGCCAGCAATAAATGGGGCAACCATTGACCAATTAGCGCAACTAATTGATGATTTAAAAAATAATCCTGACTCGCGCAGACATATTATAACTGCTTGGAATCCTGCGTTACTGCCTGATACCTCAATAAGTCCATCTGCAAATGCAGCATTAGGTAAACAAGCCTTGCCGCCATGTCATACGCTGTTTCAGTTTTATGTTTTAAATGGCAAGTTGAGCTGTCAGTTATATCAAAGAAGTGCTGATATTTTCCTTGGGGTGCCCTTTAATATCGCCAGTTATGCTTTATTTACCATGATGATTGCGCAAGTTTGTGATTTAGAACTTGGTGACTTTGTACATACTTTTGGTGACGCACATTTATACTTAAATCATCTTGAGCAAGTAGACGAGCAATTAACACGTGAGCCTTTAGCGTTACCCAATATGTGGATTAATCCTGAAGTTAAAAGTATTTTTGATTTTACTTTTGAAGATTTTGAATTACAAAACTATCAAGCTCATCCTCATATTAAAGCGGCTATTTCAGTTTAATGCTGGGCTTATAAAAATAGAAATAAACGAATAGTTATTAAATAAAGAGTGCTAAGGCGCTCCTTATTTATGCCATAAAATGATTTCAGTAGATAGCTACATCTATCAAAGTATACCTCACCAGATCACCATTAATTTATTTACTTTCCATAGCTAGAGCCAAGCTTATTGCCCCTTATTTTCTGTTTATGGCTAGCATATGGCATCGCTACTTTTAGATAACGCTTAACACTACCTAGCGATAAGTTAGCACCACAACAAGGTATTAACTTATCTATATAGATCAAACTTTCGACTAAAAATTATAAAACCATCAATAGCAGGCTTTTAATTACTAAAATTTAAATGTATGGTGGTAAATTGGAGAATTAATAAACGTTGATAGCAAGGAGATTTCATGGGCGCAGAAAACGCACTTTATATAATATTGATCGAAAAAATAAGACAAGATGCGTTAGTGTTACCTACCTTACCCGAAATAGCGTTAAAAGTGAGACAAGCTACAGATGACCCAAATATTAATTTAGGGCAAATGAGCGACATTATTGCCCACGATGCGGCATTATCTTTAGGGATGTTAAAAGTAGCAAATAGCGTTGCATTCGGTCGAGAAGTTAAGGTTGAGTCAGTCGCTAAAGCTGTAACTCGTATCGGCTTAAGACAAATTAAAAGTATTGCAACGGCAATGGCTGTTGAGCAAATGTTTGTCTCTAATAATCAAGTTGTTGCAGAGTATATGCAAAGGTCGTGGCGTAAAACCGTTGATGTTGCCTCGGTTGCTATCGCACTCATGACCTTATATGTACAAAAAAATAAACAAACCACACTCACGCTTGATAGCTTAACATTAGCTGCGCTGATTCATAATATTGGTATTTTACCAATATTAACAGAAGCAGAAGGTCATCCTGAAGTATTTGCTAATCCAACATTTTTAAACAAAGCCATTATAAAATTTTCTAATGAGATTGGTGGTGAAGTGACAAAATCTTGGGGTTTTTCTGAAGAGTTTACTGAATTAGTGATGTCTTGGAGTGATTTAACTCTGTTGCCAAAAGAGGCTCATTACCTTGACTTTATTCGGGCAGGGGCGGTTTATCATGAAATATTTAAAAGTGAGTCAACACGAGACTTTTTACTTAAAAGCTATGTAGCTAAAGGTATTTTACCTAAAGTAAAGTTTATGGACTCAGATGAATTCAGTGAAATGTTAGCAAAAGCTAGAGCTATGTTTTAGTTGAATTAATAGTGAGTTGATTTACTTTGTTGTCCCTTGAGTTGTTATTATTTAGCTATTAATCCTATTAATTTAAGTCGATTGCTATAAATTGAAAGTATAAAAAAAAGCGCTGGTTAGCGCCTTTTTCATCATTATTAAACTTTAGAAGTACTTTTAACTGTTAATTAGGCTTCTAAATTGTTTATCTAACCTATTCTTCTAACTTATGCTTCTAAGTAATCGCTAGCTTTTAGTGAAAACTCAGCTAATAGATTATCTATAAAACGATTTAACTCGCCTGCCATTAAGGCAAAGTCAGCATCGAGCTTAGCTACTACGTCATCACCATCTATATCGTCGTTTTGCTCTTGAATAACGTCATAGAATTTAAGGCGTTTGATAGCCAAATCGTCACATAATATAAACGATAAGGATTCGTCCCATTCTAGGGCAATTTTTACGACGTATTTATCAGCGTCTAAGTGTGCTTTAATTTCTTCGCTAGTGAGATCTTGGTTTTTAACTCTTACCACTGCGCCGTCATCGCCTAAAGCATTAAATTCTGCTTCCATACCCAATTGAAAGTTAGTACCTAAGTTACTTTCCACTAACCATTCAGTCATGACTTCATCTGGAGCTTTTTCTGGTGACGGAGTCGTTACTGGCAATGTGCCAAGTGACTTACGCAAAAGTGCTAAAAAGTCTTCAGCTTTACCTCTACTACTAGTATCGATAACAATAATGTTATGAACCGGGTTGATGTAAGCACGGGTGTCACTAAAGCGAGAAAATGCGCGAGGTAATAACTCAAAAATAATATCTTCTTTAAATTGCTCTTTTTCTTTTTTAGTGGCGCCGCGTGATTGTTCTGCTTCTAATTGCGCTACTTTTTGTTCGATCATATCTTTAACAACAGGAGCAGGTAGAATTTTTTCTTCTTTGCGGGCACATAATAAATAATTACCGTTTACCGCGTGTACGGTTGTATCGCCGTGCTTGCCTAATGCATTGACCCAACCAAAATGTGATTGCTCAGTCGAAGCACAAGGAGTAAATAAATTTTCAGATAATTGCTTTTCTAAATCTTCTTCAGAACATTCAAAAGGGCTAGTAAAGGCAAAAAAGTAAAGGTTTTTAAACCACATTAAGATAATCCTATGCCCGATAACAGTGGGCGAATAATTGAAAAACGACGGCTATATTACCGTACTTATTTGTATCACGCACGACTTAGATTATTCTCGCTTGTTAACTAGTGTTCATCGCATATTATCAAACTTAATATCGTAAGTGAGACCTTCTCCAAGGACAGAACTTGCATTAACACTGCCATTTAATGTGTCGTTTACAAGATTATGGACTATGTGGGTGCCTAAGCCTGTGCCACCTCTATTTCCTGCTGTAGTATAAAATGGGTCAAAGAGGTGTTCTAATTGTTCGCTAGTTAAACCCTGGCCATTGTCTTTATAGGTGATATGAACGTGCTCACCGTTAAATTGCACTAAAATGTTAATGACACCGCGATTTTTATCTTTAAAACCATGGATGACTGAATTAATGATTAAGTTAGTAAATATTTGAGAAATAGCGCCAGCATGACAATATATTTCAGAATCTTTAGGGCAATCTACCTTAATTGAGTGGTTGGTTTTTTTCAATTTAGGGTGTAATGAATGAATAATTTCATCAATATATTTGCCAAGATTAACATGACGAATTTTTTCACTTATCTGATCAACCGCCACTTGTTTATAACTAGTGATTAATTCAGATGCACGTTCTAGGTTTTTTAATAATAAGGTCAGGCCTTGTTCTGAATTCTCTGTAAAATCATTAAGCACGCGTTTTGACAGTTTATTGTTATCTATGTCTGATTTAAGCTCAGTGAGTAAGTCTGCCAGATAAGATGTCGACGTTATGCTGACACCTATTGGAGTATTAATTTCATGGGTAACTTCTGCAGACATACTGCCAAGAACAGCCATTTTTTCAGCATCAAGTAAACGCTCTTGCGCTTTTTTTAATTCGATAATAGAACTTTTTAATTCGTGATTTGTACCCAGTAGGGTTTTTTCTGTGATGCTTCTGCGGCTATTTTCAGCTTGTAGCTTTTTCTGCTGTTCGAGTAGCTCACGCTGCTGCATTTCCATTTTTAACATGGTGGTACTCAGTGAAGATGTTTTACGCGCCACCTCTTGCTCAAGCATCAGGTTTTGCTCATCAAGCTTACTGTTAGCAGATATAATTTTACTTTGTGCAAGGGTGAGCTTCTCTTTGTAGACCACCAGTTCATCAATTAAATTATTGTAGGCATTTTGGAGAATATTTAATTCGTTATTTTCGTAGTTAATTATGTGCAGTTTAGATGCCTCTGGATCGTCTATATCAAACTGGTTAATTTGTTCGGTTAATTCGTTCAGTGGGTTGGTTAAAAGGCTTGAGAAAGCCAAAGAAAATAATATCACCAGAGCTGCTGTTTTAACCATGGCATTACCGATTAAAAAATAGATACCGACCTGTATTCGGTTAAAAATCACTTCGTTGCTTGATAATAAAGTTACTGAGCCAACTTGGGTCGTACGTCCTGAAAACTCAAAAATTAATGGAAAGGCATGACCAAACAAACCACTGTTGTGGGAGGAAACATTAAAATATTTACGGTTATCAGTGTCATCGTCAACCGACTCAATATAAAGGGTTTCTTCATCAGGGGCTAAGCCTAATTGTGCGATGATCTTGTTGTTTTCATCAGTAACCGCTATGCCTTTAATCATTGGTATAGCGACTAAGCCTTCCGCGATAGATATCGCTTGCTGGGTATTAAGCTCCCATACAGCGCGAGTTAAACTGCCACTAAAGGTTTTCTCTAGCGTTAATAGTTCATTGGCAATATGGTTTTTAGTATTGATGTATTCTGCACCAATCTGCACACAAGTAACGATAAATGTCAGGACGAAGTAAAACGACAACACTCGTGTAAGTAATTTTCGTGACAGGCTAGTTGCTTTCATTAAATATTTCTTTTATTTAGTATTTCTTGATTCTAGCTGTTTTAGATAAGGTTAAAAGTTTTTTTTAAAATTTAATGACTTTTAATTAATAATCTGGAGTTTAGATAAAAGCAGTTACTTCAGCCCAACGTATTAAAAATGACGGTATGTCATTAATTTACTGAAAAAAATAATAAAAGTTTGATGTCGATGTTATTAAAAATTGTAATTTTTGTTAAAATTGTGGAAAATTATTTCTAGATGTCACAAAAATGTCATAAAGGTTAGGCAAAATGAACGCAATTATTTTTTAGCCATAATCAATTCTTAAAGGTATCAACATGAAACATACTTACAACAAAATCGCTGTCGTTTTATTGTCTTCTTTATCATTGTCGGCATTTGCAGCTGATGTTGAAGTTTACGGTAAAGCAAATCTTTCTTTGCAATCTTCAGATGAAGGAGAAGGGTCATTCACCGAAGTCAAAAGTAACGCTTCGCGCATTGGGCTTAAAGGAACACATGAACTCAGCGATGGCTTAACGGTTATCTATAAAGCAGAGTTTCAGGTTGACTTAGATGGTGATAGTGCAAAAGGTGATAGCATTACTGATCGTAACCAGTATGTTGGCTTAGCCGGTAGTTTTGGTGAGGTTTTATTGGGTAAAAATGACACTATGCTTAAGCAATCACAAGGCAAAGTTGATTTGTTTAGTGATTTAAATGGTGATATCAAAAGTTTATGGAAAGGTGAAAACCGCATGGCGGACACACTTTCTTATAAATCACCTAAATTTAATAATTTTCAAGTAGGTGTTACTTATATCGCTGAAGATGCCGTTGACGAAGAAGATGGTGTTTCTGTAGCGGTATTTTACGGTGACGCTAAATTGAAAAAATCAAAAATATTCGCCTCAGTTGCTGTTGATGCAGAAGTTAATGGCTATGATATCACTCGTGCAACGGTGCAAGGTAAAGTGTCAGGTGTTGTTTTAGGTGCTATGTTGCAAATTCAAGAAAAAGTTGACGGTAGCGATGAAATGGATGGTTTCATGGTATCGGCTAAATATAAAATGGATAAAATAACCTTTAAAGGCCAATATCAAGCGGCTGACTTTAAAGATGGCGATGATAAATCTGGTATTACTATTGGTGCAGATTATTCATTAGCCAAAAGCACTAAGTTATACACTTTCTATACTACCTTTGATATGGACAGTGGCGAAGACCAAGACTACTTAGCTGCGGGTATTGAATATAACTTTTAATATCGATGGTAGGTTTTTGTCATCAAAAGATATAAGGGTAAACAGCTTTTAGTCATATCTAATTATTAAGCCGCATTATGCGGCTTTTTTCTTGCCTAATTGTTTGGTATCGATGATCATAACAACAATAACAAACAGATTGATTTTGCTAAGGGCTTAATAAATTAACCCAATGGTAATAATTCTATCGTTGTCATGAAACTGTCACAATAATTTATCACAATGTTTACTATACGATTAGGCGATTAGGAAGGATACATGAGTAGACAGATTTTGGTTGTTGAAGACGAAGCTCCAATAAGAGAAATGATCACCTTTGTTTTAGAGCAAAATGGTTTCAATGCCATAGAAGCTGAAACGATAGAGCAAGCACAAGCTAAAATTAAAGAACCTTATCCCGATTTAATTTTGCTTGATTGGATGTTACCTGGTGGCACGGGCGTAAAGTTAGCCAAATCATTAAAACAAAATGAGTATACCCGTACTATTCCAATTATCATGTTAACAGCAAGAGCAGACGAAGATGATAAAGTTAAAGGTTTTGATGCGGGTATCGATGACTATGTAACTAAACCTTTTTCACCGAAAGAATTAATTGCTCGTATTAAAGCGGTTATTCGTCGAGTATCGCCTACCGCGTTGGAAGAGGCGATTGATTTTCACGGCATTAATCTTGATCCGGTAGCGCACCGGGTGTCAATTAATGATAAAAGTTTAGATCTTGGGCCAACGGAGTTTCGTTTGTTACATTTTTTCCTGACCCACACTGAACGGGTTTATAGCCGAGAGCAGTTACTTGATAACGTATGGGGCACAAACGTTTATGTTGAAGATAGAACGGTTGATGTGCATATTCGACGTTTGCGTAAAGCTATTTCTGGTGAAGGTCACGAAGACTTTATTCAGACTGTACGGGGTTCTGGTTATCGCTTTTCGGGCAAGATTCAAACCTCAGGTTAATCGTTAATTTATGTATTTTCGCATCTCAGCCAGAACGCTTTTTACGCGTATTATTAGTTTACTGATTATCAGTGGTTTTGTTGGCTATTTATTTGACCAAACATTTCTCGTTGTAAGTCTTGTATCACTATGTCTGCTTGCCTGGCATTACAACCACTTATTCAAATTGATAAAGTGGTTGTGGCTAGGTAAATCTATAGCACCACCACAAGCTAATGGAATTTGGGGCCGTATATACGATGGTCTTTATCGCCGAATTCGCAAACAACGTTTAAAACAAAAGCAATTGAATGAACGTATTCGCAAGTTTCGTGATGGTGCTGAAGCACTGCCAGATGCGGCATTAGTGCTGTCAACTGAACTGATTATTTTGTGGGGAAACAAAAAAGCATCACAACTTTTGGGTGTGCGTTGGCCTGAAGATGTTGGTTTACGTATCAATAATTTGATTCGATTTCCTGAATTTTCTAAATATTTAGACGATGGTGACTTTGATAGCCCTTGTTTAATTATTTCACCAATAAATAATGAGTTACAGCTTGAGCTACGTATGATGGCTTACGGCAGTGATCAAATTTTATTATTAGCGCGAGATATTAGTAAAATACAACGGCTAGAAGAAATGCGTCGTGATTTTGTTGCTAATGTTTCTCATGAGCTAAAAACTCCATTAACTGTGGTGCGCGGTTATGTTGAAATGGTACAAGCTAGCGATGCTGCGCTGGAGCCTCATTGGCAAAAAGCTTTCACCACAATAGAAACACAAGTATCACGAATGGATAGGCTAGTTGAGCAACTGTTGGTGTTATCAAGGGTTGAGAATAATGTCGATGCTGATAATCATCAACAAATCGACTTATCGCGTTTGATCCTAACAATACTTGAAGAAGTGAAGTGGTTAAATCAAGATAAAAACCATGCTATTCACGAAAACATTTCGCCTAATATAAGCATTAATGGCAATGAACACGAACTAAAAAGTGCTTGCTTGAATTTAATTTCAAATGCCATTGCTTATACTCCTGCAAATGGTGTTATTGCTGTGACGCTTCGAAATGATGGCAATAAAATACGTTTTAGTGTTAAAGATAATGGCTCTGGTATTAAACCTGAACATGTTAATCGTTTAACTGAACGTTTTTTCCGTGTCGATAAGTCAAGGTCACGCAATACCGGTGGCTCTGGGTTAGGTTTAGCGATAGTTAAGCACGTGTTGAATCACCATCATGGTGAGCTTTCAATTGAGAGTGAATGGCAAAAAGGTAGTGAGTTTATTATCTGTTTCAGTCCTGAAATAGCTAAATAATAGGCTTGTTAATATGCTTACCCACATTACTAAATCTCATTGTCGGGTTATTTTTCTATCTTAAGATTTAAATAACATATCTAAGAATAATAAAAGTCATTTGCAATTAATTTTACCTTTATTGTCTGTATAGTTTTGACTACCCAATCTATCACTTAGCAACGTTAAAACGCTATATACTTTGTGCCTATAAACTTGGTCAGCAAGTCAGCTTTAAATATAAAGCTCACTAGGGCTTTGGTATTTGTACTTTAAAATAAAATGCTTAACCTGGTACTCAAAAATCCAGCCTTCTACAAGTAAACTTAAAACTGACAGCTTTTTTAGGTTTGTCATACAAGTGTCACAAACTTTACTTATTATTGTCATATTCACTTTCTATAGTGTTCTCAAATTAATTACATTTCTCATCGGAGAGTAACATGAGTTTAAAACGTACATTAGGCGTTATTGGTTTATCAAGTCTTATCAGTTTTTCTGCATTTGCAGTTGATAATGATTTACCAATCTATAAAAAAGTAAGTGGTGTTTCAGGCAATGTTTCGTCTGTTGGCTCAGATACATTAGCCAATATGATGACATTTTGGGCGGAAGAGTTTAAACGTACTTATCCGAATGTTAACGTGCAAATTCAAGCAGCAGGTTCATCTACCGCGCCACCGGCATTAACAGAAGCAACGTCTAATCTTGGGCCTATGAGCCGTAAGATGAAGTCAAGTGAAATTGAAGCATTTGAGAAGCGTTATGGTTACAAACCAACGGCTGTTCGTGTTGCAATTGATGCTTTAGCTGTATTTGTGCACAAAGACAACCCGATAAAAGGTCTTCGTATTGATCAAGTTGATGCTATTTTTTCAAATAACCGTAAATGTGGCGCCGTAAAAGATGTTGACCGCTGGGGAGATTTAGGCTTAACAGGTGATTGGACTGGTAAAGATGTGCAATTGTATGGCCGTAATTCTGTATCAGGTACTTATGGTTACTTCAAAAAGAAAGCGCTATGCAAAGGAGACTTTAAAAACAGTGTTAACGAACAACCAGGTTCAGCGTCGGTTGTACAATCGGTTTCGGCATCGCTAAACGGCATTGGTTATTCAGGTATTGGTTATAAAACCTCGGGTGTACGTGCATTACCACTGGCTAAAAAAGGTGAGGATTTTATCGAGGCTAACATGGAAAATGCCGTTTCTAAAAAATACCCATTATCGCGATTTTTGTATGTTTATGTTAACAAACACCCAAACAAACCTTTAGCACCTATGGAAGCTGAGTTTTTGAAAATGGTGTTATCAAAATCAGGACAAGCCATTGTAGAGAAAGATGGCTATATTCCATTACCCGCTTCGGTTGTTGCCAAAGAGTTTAAAAAGTTAGACTTATAAGCTCAAACGGAAAAATTAACACATAAAAAAGTCCGTAATCAGAAATGATTATGGACTTTTTTATGTTCAGGACGAACGGTATGCTGCGGTCACATGGATGTGAAAGAGCAGCGCTGTTCAGGACGAACGGTATGCTGCGGTCTCATGGATGTGAAAGAGCAGCGCTGTTCAGGCAGTTCCTAGCCATTCTGGCTCCATGGTATTAGTATACCTCGGTAATTGCACCTGTATTACTGAAATGACTATACCTAGTCAGTCTGGTAGGCTTTTAACTTAACGAGAAATATCTACCATCAAATCATCCGCGAGGTTTTCAAGCGCATCAATCATGGTATCGATATTATGTTTGTCTGCGGAAATAGTCACTTTTGCTTTAAATAATTTATGACCCGAATGCGGTGCGCTTTCTTGTTTACTGACCAGTTTAAGTAAGTTGCCACCATGATGATGAATGGTTGAAGAAATTTCTTGCACTATACCGGCTCTATCGTTTGCTGTTAACTCTAAAACAAGCAAGGTTTCAGGTGCTATATCATTACTTTGCACATGCTCAATCTGCATTTTAAAATCAGCCAAGGCAGCAAGTTCTTTGGATAATGCTGCTGAGTTTTCAGGGGGGACGGCAATTTCAACTACGCCAGCAAAAACACCCGACATGTGGTGTAAACTCGATTTTTGCCAATTGGCTTTATGTGTGCTGAGTAAATCGGATAATACTTTTACTATGCCAGGTCGGTCAGCGGTGATGAAAGAAATAATAAGGTGATTCATAGTAAGTCCTTAGAAAATTCAGTTGAAATCAGAGGTTTTAAGCGCGGCTTAACTGCGAGAGTTCTTTATGAAATTGTTCATCATCTGCGAGGTTAAGTTCAATCAAGCGACGTAATAAACTTATACTGTCAATATCAATACCATGGCATTGTACACCAATTTCATTTTTTTCTTGATGAACAATCGCGACATTCATTATGATTTTAGCTTCAGAATTATCTAATTGAAATGACAGTAGACCGAGTTCTCGTTTTAGGGTTAGCCCCTTAGTATCTAAGGAAAGCAAAGCACCATTTAAAGATATATCCTGAATATTGACGCTAAACAAGTGTTGGCCTATTGCTAATTCTGCCGGCATAGAAAAAAGAATACGAGTAAATTGACGTCTATTCTGCATTGGTTTAGTTATCCCCAAAAATGGTTTATTCAGCATAGCTCGCTTTTAAGAAAAAGGCACCTTAATTAAGTTATTAAGGTGCCTTTTTCTTGAGGTTAACTAATTAGTTAACCTATTTTTTTATACTTGATTCTATGTGGTTCAGCTGCTGCTGGGCCGTAAGTTTTCTTCAACCATTCTTCGTAGTCGGTATAGTTACCTTCATAGAAGTTGATTTGACCTTCATCACGGTAATCCAAAATATGAGTAGCGATGCGGTCAAGGAACCAGCGGTCATGAGAAATAACCATGGCACAGCCCGGAAATTCTAATAGCGCTTCTTCAAGTGCACGCAAAGTTTCAACATCTAAATCATTGGTTGGCTCATCAAGCAGCAATACGTTACCACCGGTTTGCACAAGTTTGGCTAAATGAACACGGTTACGCTCACCACCAGATAAGTCACCAATAATTTTTTGTTGATCATTACCTTTAAAGTTAAAACGGCTAACATAAGCACGACTCGGAATTTCAAAAGTACCAATTTGCAATATTTCATGGCCTTGAGATATTTCTTGGTATACCGTTTTGCTGTTGTCCATGTCATCACGAAATTGGTCAACACTGGCAAGCTTAACCGTATCACCCAATTCTATAGTACCAGCGTCTGGTTTTTCAGCGCCTGACATTATTTTGAATAAGGTTGATTTACCCGCACCGTTTGGTCCGATAATACCGACGATTGCGCCTTTAGGCACACTAAAGCTTAAGTCATCAATCAGTACTCTATCGCCAAACGACTTTGTTAGGTTATTAACATCTAATACTTTATCGCCTAAACGAGGTCCAGGTGGAATGTACAATTCATTTGTTTCGTTACGCTTTTGATGATCTTGGTTATTAAGTTCTTCAAAGCGTGCCATACGGGCTTTGCTTTTTGATTGTCGGGCTTTAGGGTTTGAACGTACCCATTCAAGTTCTTGCTTAATGGTTTTTTGTAGCGCGCTTTCACTTTTACTTTCTTGCTCAAGACGGGCATTTTTTTGCTCTAACCATGCAGAGTAGTTGCCTTCATAAGGAATACCATGTCCTCTATCCAGTTCTAATATCCAGCCAGCTACATTATCTAAGAAGTATCTATCATGTGTAATAGCTACAACAGTGCCAGGGTAATCATGTAAAAAACGCTCTAACCAAGCAACTGATTCAGCATCTAAATGGTTAGTGGGTTCATCAAGTAGCAACATGTCAGGTTTTTGTAATAACAAACGGCAAAGTGCAACACGACGACGTTCACCACCACTAAGTACACCAATTTTTTGTTCCCACTCGGGTAAACGTAAAGCGTCAGCTGCTCGCTCTAATACGTTTTCGATATTGTGACCGTCTTGGCTATTAATAATGTCTTCAAGTTGCCCTTGCTCTTTTGCTAAGGCGTCAAAATCTGCTTCTGGCTCAGCGTATTCTGCATAAACTTGGTCTAACCGTGCCATGGCATTTTTTACTTCAGAAACTGCTTCTTCAACGATTTCACGAACGGTTTTTTCTTCATCTAAAATGGGCTCTTGTGGCAAATAACCAATCTTTGTGCCCGTAAGTGCTTTTGCTTCACCTTCAAACTCGGTATCAACACCGGCCATAATGCGTAATAAAGTTGATTTACCTGAGCCATTGAGACCTAGCACACCAATTTTTGCACCAGGAAAGAAAGAAAGAGAAATGTCTTTTAAAATTGTGCGTTTAGGAGGAACCACTTTTGAAACGCGGTTCATCGACATGATGAATTTATCTGGTAATGGTTGTGCCATGGAAGACCTTTTGAAACAGTGTTAGTAATGCCGCTATTCTAGGTTAATAGCTACCTTGTTGGCAATGAGGTTTTATTTACTCAGTACAAATGCCGTGTCAATTTATGATGATAAAGCTACGACGGTGTTAATCAATGAGATATACGTGATTTCGTCCATGAGACTTCGCTTTATATAATGCCGTGTCAGAGCGAGCATAGAGATCTTGAAAATAATTGTCGCTTGCTTTTATTACTGATACACCGAGACTAATTTTTATTGGCAACTTAATATTGTTGTGAATTAATATTGGGTTTTTATCTAATAATTCACGAAGCCTTTCGGCAGCTTGCAGGCTTTTATTTTTAGTGATGTTAGGCAGTAAGATTGAAAATTCTTCTCCGCCAATACGGGCGAAAATATCTTCGGTTCTTATTGTTGGGGTAATTAATTGCGCAATTTTGATTAACACTTGATCGCCAATAGGGTGGCCATATTGATCATTAACCGCTTTGAAGTGGTCAACATCTAGCGAGATAACAGCCAGTGACTGTTGGTGCCTTTTCGCACGTTTAAACTCTCGGTTAGCATTTTCAAAAAAATAACGGCGGTTGTAAATACCGGTTAAGTCATCTGTATTGGCGAGTTGTTCAAATTTTTCTTTCAGTTGATAGAGTTCAGTTACGTCGGTGGAAAACGCTATCATCGTTTGCAGATCACCCTTTAATTGGAAAGGGACTTTTGTACTGAGATAATGATGAATTTTTTCGTCAGAATCTTCCAATGTTTCGTTCATTACTACTTTTTCGTTGCGCTCAAAAACGACTTTGTCATTTTGCCAAAAGTGCTCTGCATATTTTTGTGGCACAACTTCAGAATCGAGTTTACCAATAATTTCTTCTGCAGGTAGGCCAATAAGCTCAGCTACACGGCTATTGACATAGCGGTATCGGCGTTTAGCGTCTTTCATATAAATGTAGGCATCAACATTATTTAAAACCACGTCGAGTAAATGCCTTTGATTCTGATTATCAGCTTCTAGTGCCTTTTGCGCAGTAATATCTGTCGATATCCCTGAAAGACCGATAATGTCGCCAGTATCGTTGAATATAGGATTTTTAATGACTTTATAGGTGTGAACTTTACCGGTAGATTTAATGAGGTTATTTTCTTCAAAAACTAAAGAAACCTTATCACTGATGACCTGTCTATCATTTATAAGTAACTCATCAAGCACATTTAAATCAAAAAAATGGCTATCATCTTTACCTATAATATCTTGCGCTGGCATTTGAAATAACGCTGCAACATCGGCATTAACGTAGGTATATTTACCTGTTAAATCTTTGCTGTAAACATAGGCGCCGATATTATCGAGCACACTAGACATTGCTTTTACATGTTGTAATAAAGTTTCTGTATTATTTTTTTTATCTGTCATATATGCATCCAATCACTGTTATTCGACCCAAGTTCCGTACTTCCCTTCGACACTTAATTTACAGGCTGTTTAACAATCAGTGGCTTGTCATGAAAAAAACACTTCCCCTGAAGTTTTCAAGACAGATAAATAATATCTTCTTTCTGACATTAAATTGCAAATAAAATCTTTTATATAGTCACTAAATACAAGCTAAAGGCTGCGCTGTGGTGTGACTTTAACTTTACTGATTGAAATACATTAATGGAAATTTGTTAAATTTTAAAAGGCAATTCATCTTAGCTAGAGAAAAATCACTCCATGTTACGGCCCACATTTTATTAAGCCGATAGTTGAATTTGACACTCGTCCAGTTGATACTAGCGCATTGCTTAACTATAGAGTGCTCAGCCCCTTGTCCGATATTACATTTACCTTAGACAATCAATTTACTGCGACCTTTGTTGCTGATGAAGAGGCAACAAATTACCCACGACAAGTCATGTGTGCCTATTCTTTTGTTCAGCCGAAAACTACAACAATGCCAAAGTTAATCGCGAGTAGCGAAAGTGTGGCAAAGCAAATAGGCTTGAATGAAGAGCAAGTCAATTCAGCCGAATTTTTACAGTTGTTTTCAGGCAATAGTTTGTTAGCTAATATGAAACCATTTGCCATGTGCTATGGCGGACATCAGTTTGGCCATTGGGCAGGGCAGTTAGGTGACGGGCGAGCCATTAATCTTGCTGAAATTGTTACTCAAAATAATGGTCATAAAACCTTGCAGCTTAAAGGTGCAGGGCCAACACCGTATTCACGCACCGCTGACGGTTTTGCGGTATTACGTTCTTCGGTCCGCGAGTTTCTTTGCTCTGAAGCTATGTTTCATTTAGGTATTGCGACAACGCGGGCATTAAGTTTATCTCTTACTGGCGATAAAGTGGTAAGGGATATGTTCTACGATGGCCATGCTAAGGCAGAACAAGGTGCGGTAGTTTGTCGGGTTTCATCATCTTTTATTCGTTTTGGCAGCTTTCAACTACCCGCATCTAGACAAGACCTTAGCCTGCTAACACAGCTGGTCGATTATGTTATCGGGCGAGACTTTGCACATTTAGGCGCGCCAAGCCCTGAGGTTTATTTAGCTTGGTTTAATGAAGTGTGTGACAGAACCTGCAAGCTCGTGGTTGATTGGATGCGAGTGGGATTTGTACACGGGGTAATGAATACCGACAATATGTCAATTATCGGTGAAACCATTGATTATGGTCCTTATGGTTGGATTGATAACTTTGATTTAAATTGGACGCCAAATACCACTGATGCTAATGGCAAACGTTATCGTTTTGGTGATCAAGGCGAAATTGCGCAATGGAATTTATTTCAACTCGCTAATGCCATATTCCCTTTAATAAACGATGCCGAGCCATTACAAAAAGCACTGAATAAATTCTCCCAAAACTATCAACAGCAGTGGCAAAATATGATGGCAGCTAAGCTTGGCATTGAACTATCCGCCAAAACATCTGCAAAACTCCCCACAGAGCCCTCAACAGAATTAACAACGGCACTTGCAAGTGAAGCAGAGATAAAGCTGTTTGTTGATCTTGAAGATATATTGATGAGTGTTGAAACCGATATGACCATTTTTTATCGACGTTTAGCTGATTTACCTGATGATAAATCTCTTTGGTTAAGTCATTTGAATGTATGTTTTTATGATGAAAATGAAATTTCCGTGACCTATCAAGATACTTTATCTAGTTGGCTTGAGCGTTATAGTAAACTTCGTGATAGTGGCAATAAAAGTCGAGGAGAAATCAGCAAAAAAATGAATGCGACTAACCCTAAGTATGTATTGCGAAATTATTTAGCCCAGCAAGCCATTGAGTTGGCTGAGCAGGAAGATTATTCTTTGCTTCATCAATTACAGCAAGTGTTAACTAAACCTTATGATGAACAGCCAGAGTTTGAAAGGTTTGCTGAAAAACGCCCTGCTTGGGCAAAGCATAAAGCTGGTTGTTCGATGTTATCTTGTAGCTCTTAAGTTTTATTTATTATTGTCGCCTTTAGTGCTTTGTGAAGTGCTCTCACTTTCGAGATCACTTTTACTTTCAACCTGACTATCGTTATGGGTAGTTAAATTGTCATTTGTTTTTCGGCGATATTGTACGGCAATAACCTTGATGATATCGCGCCAAGTAATGATACCAATTGGACATTGGTTTTTATCGACAATAGGAAGACAAGAAATTTTGTGGTCATGAAATAGCAGTATCGCTTCAGTTAAGCTTACTTCTTCTGTTGCGGTAATTGGATCGCGAGCCATGATCAAATGCACTTTTTTATTCAGAATAAAACTGTCTTGCGGGGTTTCTTTTCGCGTACCTACCGTAGTACTTAAGTTTTTCCATAAATCACGGTCGGTAATAACACCAGCTAATGTCGCTTGATCTTTGATCAAAATATGATGCACATTGTGCTGTTCAAGCAGCTTTTTAGCATTCGCTAAAGTGTCATCCATATCTAAGGTTATTAAATCACGACACATTATTTTACTAATATTCATGCCTTTATCCTTTTCAATAATGCATTGTTATTTTTATAGATACGGTTACTTAAAATAAGTACGCGTTAATAAATCATAACATAACAATAAACTAGCACCTTGTTTCTTATAAATTTAAGTCATTCAAATTTGTTATTTGAGATAACAGCGCCTTGTCACAAAACTGTCATGTTGCTGTCTTATAATCGCTGCAGTTATAAAAAATCATCATAGTTGAAGGTATTTTTAAGTGGCCATAGCTTCTAAATCAGCAAACTATCGCAAGGTGAAAAATTCATTAGCAAAATGGATTATCACCTTAGGCGGTATCAGTGTTTTATTTACTTTAGTGTTAATATTCATGTATTTACTCTATGTAATTAAACCTATTTTTGAATCTGCAAAAGTTGATGTAACAGCTAAATTTGTTATCAACGAAGAATATAAAGTGTTAGCAACAGGTGTTGATGAATTAAAGGAAGTTGCTTATAGCATTACAGAGCAGGGCAATATTAACTTTTATCAATTAGTTGATGGCGCAGGTTATAAAGCCGGCGATAAAATACTTTCAAAGCAGCTAACCGCTGACGGTGAAAGTATAAAGCAGCTAGTTAATATCGGCCAAGAGCAAAAGTTATTGCTTGATAGTGCGGGTAACGTACAGCTTGTTGTACCAAGTTTTACTGCTAATTTTGACAGTGGTGAAAGGGTCATAATTCCAAGTCTTCGTTATCCATTAGGTGAAGAATATTTACCTATCGATGAAAATAACGCCGCATTGACTAAACTGTCCTTTGCCATGGATGATGAAAAAGCAGTTTTCGTTGGTTTTACCGATGATAACCGCTTGATCAAAACAACCCTTCTAGCCGAAGACGATTTTAGTTATGACATTGCCTATGAAGCGCAATATGAAGAAATTGACTACGCGGCAAAACAAATTAACGATATTTTAGTTTCGCCCGATTTAGCCATGGTGTTTGTTCGCCAAGGTGATCAAGTCGCCGTGTTTTCATTAGATGACGATGAAGTTGAGCTCAAAGCGACCATTATCCCGCAACTGGCACAAAACAAATCGACACCGAATCATATTACCGCCATGGCGTTACTTTCTGGTGGTAGCTCGGTTCTATTGGGTGACGACAAGGGGTCTGTAAGTCAGTGGTTTGAAGTGGCAACAGAGCAAGGGCGTGAGTTTAAAGAAATTCGCCGTTTTAATGTTAGCGACCATGAACCTGTAGTCGCCATATATACTGAACAATTTCGTAAAAGTTTTTATACCGAAACACCGTCAGGTGAAATGGGTATGTTTTATACCACTAGTGAAGCAGATTTATGGCGTGGTAAATTACATCAAGGTAATGCTCAAGCTTTCGCTATTGCGCCTCGTGCCGATGGTTTGGTGATGTTTACGAATAACGAATTAGCGATTTTCTCTGTTGAAAATGAGCATCCGGAAGTTACCTGGCAAGCACTTTGGGAAGAAGTTTGGTATGAAGGTTACCCAGAACCTGAGTTTATTTGGCAATCGACTTCTGGCTCTGATGACTTTGAAGCAAAGTTCTCTTTAGTACCTATTTCATTCGGTACGATTAAAGCGGCATCTTACGCCATGATGTTTGCCGTACCTATTGCTTTAACGGCTGCAATATACACTGCTTATTTTATGACGCCAGGTATGCGCCGAAAAGTTAAGCCAACGATTGAAATGATGGAAGCGTTGCCAACCGTAATTTTAGGTTTCTTGGCTGGGCTTTGGCTCGCGCCAATTATTGAAATTTACTTACCTGCTATCTGTTTATTGCTGATATTTATTCCATCATCGGTATTTATTACCGCTTTTGCGTGGCATAAATTACCGCGAGAATATAAAACACTTATTCCTGAAACATGGGCGCCAATCATTCTAATACCCGCCATTTTAGTGGCAGCTTATGCGTCATTCGCATTATCTCCTGTACTTGAATTACATTTGTTTGGTGGCGACGTTAGACAGTTTATAACCAATGATTTAGGCATTGATTTTGACCAACGAAATGCTTTAGTTGTTGGTATAGCCATGGGGTTTGCAGTTATTCCAACCATATTCTCTATGGCTGAAGATGCCATATTTAGTGTGCCTAAACATTTAACTAGCGGCTCATTGGCCTTAGGTGCTACTCAATGGCAAACCCTAATTAAAGTGGTGTTACTGACCGCCAGCCCAGGCATATTTTCTGCCGTTATGATGGGGCTAGGACGCGCTGTTGGAGAAACCATGATTGTGCTAATGGCAACGGGTAATACGCCTATTCTTGATTGGAGCATTTTCCAAGGCATGAGAACACTTGCAGCAAATATTGCGGTTGAAATGCCAGAATCGGAAGTGGGTAGTTCTCATTATCGAATTTTGTTCTTGGCCGCATTTGTTTTATTTGTATTTACTTTTGTAGTCAATACGCTAGCTGAATTTGTACGTCAGCGTTTGCGTGAAAAATATAGCTCATTGTAAGGAAGGCGACATAGCATGAATAATTGGTTTAAGTCTGGCTCTCCTTGGGTGTGGTTGTCAGCAGGTGGTGTTAGCATCAGCCTGATATCGGTTTTAGGTTTACTGGGGTTAATAGCCTGGCGCGGGTTAAGTTATTTTTGGCCAGCAGATATTTATCAGTTTGAAATGACTGATGAGCAAGGTAAAAATTTAACAGTTATTGGTGAAATTTACGAAAGAGAAAGTATACCTGCATCACAGTTGGTACATCTAAATCTTAATATTGACGAGTCAGCGGAAACTATTGAGCGACTATTAATTAAAACCGGTAACCGTGAATTAGTCAGTTTAGACTTTCGCTGGATTTTAGTACCACAAATTAATAAAACCTCATTGCCTGAAGAACTTGTGGTTATTGAGCGTCGCACCAATGGTAATTTTTATGGTTATATCGAGGAAGTTATTCTAGATGGTCAGGCTGTAGAACAAAATAAAATGTTACAGCTCGTTGAGCGAGTTAGTGACTTTCAAACTGAAATGGAAGACTTACAAAAGTCTGATATTGGCGCCATTAACTATCAAATTGAACGCACACGTTTAAAAGAGCGCAAGCATATACTTGATGACACGCTTACTACGCAATTGCAGCAAGAGTTTAAAGATAAAGTGTCGGGTTTAAAGACTGAATATCAAGTGCTTGAAAAACAATTAATGGCTTTACGTGAGAAAATATCTCGTGATCAAATTGTTATGCGCGCTATGGATGGACAAAAAGTTACCATTAACTTTGAAGATGTATTACAGGTTACCTTTAATAATAAACTCAACGTGTTTGAAAAACTGAAAATGTTTTTTAGTCAAATTGGGACATTTGTTAGCGAAGATCCGCGTGAGGCGAACACCGAAGGTGGCGTATTTCCTGCGATATTCGGTACGGTATTAATGGTGTTGTTGATGACGGTGATTGTTTCACCACTCGGCGTGGTTGCCGCAATTTATTTACACGAATATGCCGGTAATAATGCGCTTACTAAGCTATTACGTATCGCGGTAATTAACCTTGCGGGTGTGCCATCTATTGTTTATGGCGTATTTGGTTTAGGATTTTTTGTTTATATGGTAGGTGGTAGCTTAGACCAATTATTTTATACTGAAACCTTGCCTAGCCCAACATTTGGTACACCAGGTGTAATGTGGTCAGCGCTTACTTTGGCTATTTTAACCTTACCTGTGGTTATTGTATCAACCGAAGAAGGGCTATCGCGTATTCCTTCTGCTATGAGGCATGGTAGCTTGGCGTTAGGTGCAACCAAAGCTGAAACCTTATGGCGTATTATTCTCCCTATTGCCAGTCCGGCAATTATGACAGGTATAATTTTAGCCATAGCGCGTGCTGCCGGTGAAGTTGCGCCATTGATGTTAGTTGGTGTTGTGAAAATGGCGCCGAATTTACCACTTGATGGTAATTTCCCCTTTTTACATTTAGACCGTAAATTTATGCACTTAGGCTTTCACATCTACGATGTAGGCTTTCAAAGCCCAAATGTTGAAGCGGCGAGACCTTTGGTTTATGCCACAGCCTTGTTATTAGTGACTATTATTGTTGCGTTGAATATTACCGCGGTATCAATTCGTAATCGCCTGCGCGAAAAGTATCGTATGTTAGAACATTAATATTCGCCGATAAAACAAAGCGATTTTAAGACAATTTAGAAAGTTAAAGATGAATGGGAAGAAATTCCCCTCTATTGAATAAGATTTAAAGAGAACATTATGATTTCTGTTACACCAAAAAATTTATCAGTTCCATTATCACAACAGCGAGTTAAGCTCGATCTTAATAACCTTTCGCCAGAGCAAGTAGCGTTAGAGATTAAGAACCTAGATTTATATTATGGTGACAAACAGGCATTGCAAAATATCTCAATGTCGATCCCTAAAGGTCAAGTAACGGCGTTTATCGGGCCAAGTGGTTGTGGTAAATCAACCTTGCTGCGTTGTATTAACCGGATGAATGATCTGGTTGATATTTGTAAAATTACCGGTCAGATAAATCTGAATGGCGAAAATATTTATGACCGTCATACCGATGTAGCTGCATTACGACGAAAAGTGGGGATGGTGTTTCAACGCCCTAATCCATTTCCTAAATCAATTTATGAAAATGTGGTTTATGGTTTGCGTATTACCGGTGAAAATAATCGCCGAGTATTAGACGAAGCAGCAGAAAATGCACTGCGCAGCGCAGCGTTGTGGAATGAAGTAAAAGATAGATTACATGAAAGTGCTTTAGGGCTTTCTGGTGGTCAGCAGCAGCGTTTGGTGATTGCCCGTGCAATAGCGATTGAACCTGAAGTATTACTGCTTGATGAGCCAACATCGGCATTGGATCCTATTTCAACATTAACCATTGAAGAATTAATCAATGATTTAAAGAAACAATTTACCGTGGTTATTGTTACCCATAACATGCAACAAGCGGCACGTGTTTCAGACCAAACTGCCTTTATGTATATGGGCGACCTTATTGAGTATAGTGATACAAATACTTTGTTCACCACACCAATGAAGAAGAAAACGGAAGACTACATTACTGGCCGTTACGGTTAATACAATTGGTATAAGCTAAATTGACGATAAACAGAGGATTTTACCGTGGATAATTTAAATATTGGTCGTCATATTTCTGGCCAGTTTAACGAAGACTTAGAACGCATTATTAATCATGTTATGCATATGGGGGGGTTAGTTGAAAAGCAATTAGCCGAGGCATTAACATCGGTTTGTGATGCTGATGAAGCCTTAGCAAAAAAAGTGCTCAGTAATGACTACCTCATTAATAATGCAGAAGTAAGTATTGATGATGAGTGTACGCGTATTATTGCAAAGCGACAGCCCGCAGCTGGTGATTTACGATTAGTGATGGCGATTGTAAAAACCATTACTGACCTGGAACGTATTGGTGATGAAGCCGGTAAAATTGCTAATGTTACTTTAGAGAGTTTATCAGGTAAGCACAAAGACCTGTTGTCTAACTTAGATAACTTGGGTCGTCATGTGTTAACTTTTTTACAAGCGACTTTAGACGCATTTACCCGCATGGATGTTGATGCGGCGATTAAAGTTCATAAAAGTGATGATAAAATTGATCGCGAATATGAAGCATTAATGCGTCAACTAATGACCTACATGATGGAAGACCCACGTTCTATTCCACAGATCATGAGTGTTATATGGTCAGCACGTGCATTGGAGCGAATTGGCGACCGTTGTCAAAATATTTGTGAGTACATCATATATTTTGTCAAAGGTAAGTCTGTCCGCCACACCACACCAGAAGATTTAGAATCATTATCTTAAAAGTAAATACGTTACTAAATTAGCTTTTACTTAGTTAATAAGGTATATACTTTTAAGTGAACTGATAATAGCTAATCATTCTATAAACAGCCGTTATCTTGCTATAAAGCCTTTGAAATAATTTTCAAATGCTTTAATATTCGCGGCGAATAACAATAAAGAGCATAAGCTCCTGGAAATTAATTATGGCCAGAAATTCAATCATTGGCATTTTTGCAAAGTCGCCAATTAAACCCTTAGAAAAACACATTAGAATAGTACATAAGTGTTGTAGTCAACTTGTACCTTTCTTTGCCGCAGTTACTGAAGAAGATTGGAGTGCCGCAGGAAAAATGCGTACAAAAATCTCAAAATTAGAACGTGATGCGGATGACTTAAAACGTCAAATTCGTTTAGAACTTCCGGGTGGTTTATTTATGCCCGTTGATCGCGCTGATTTACTAGAGTTATTATCTCAACAAGATAAAATTGCCAATCGCGCAAAAGATATTGCCGGACGTATCTTTGGACGCAAATTAACCATTCCCACCGAACTGCAAGAACAGTTTATAGCTTATGTAGCACGTAGCATAGATGCTGCTGAAAAAGCCGCTGATGCAATAAACGAATTGGATGACTTATTAGAAACTGGATTTCGTGGTCGTGAAGTTCAATTGGTCACTAAAATGATCAGTCAACTTGACGAAATTGAAGATGAAACTGATGGTATGCAAGTTAAACTGCGTAAAGATCTTTTGAATATTGAAAAAGATTTAAATTGCATAGACGTGATGTTTTTATATCAGATCATTGATTGGGTTGGCGACTTAGCTGATCTTGCCGAACGTGTTGGTGCACGTTTAGAAATTCTTTTGGCTAGAAAATAAGGCTTACTCATGGAAATAATACTCTCTCATGGCTCAACGTTAGTCATGATCGCCGCTGCCGTTGGTTTTTTTATGGCATGGGGCATAGGTGCAAACGATGTTGCTAATGCAATGGGAACTTCAGTTGGTTCAAAAGCACTAACGATTAAGCAAGCCATAATCATTGCAATGATTTTTGAATTTGCTGGCGCATATTTAGCGGGTGGTGAGGTTACATCAACCATACGTAAGGGCATTATTGACCCGGCGTTGTTTGTCGATATTCCTGAACTCTTAGTCTTTGGTATGATTTCAGCCCTATTAGCAGCAGCAACTTGGTTGTTAGTGGCGTCTATCTTAGGCTGGCCCGTATCAACTACGCATTCAATTGTTGGTGCTATTATTGGCTTTGCCGCAATCGGCATAAGCCCTGATACAGTAGCTTGGGGCAAAGTAGGCGGAATTGTTGGTAGTTGGGTTATTACACCGTTAATTTCAGGTGTTATTGCTTTTATTATATTTAATAGCGCACAAAAGCTTATTTTTGATACTGACAAACCATTAGAACAAGCGAAACGTTATGTACCGTTTTACATGTTTTTAGCCGGTTTTGTATTGTCGTTAGTTACGATTAAAAAGGGCTTGAAGCATATTGGTTTAGACAATATCAATTTAGGTTTCTATAACTTTGAAATTGCTGGTGCTGGTGGCTATTACCTCGCCATTATTGTTGCAATCATTGTGGCTTTTATCGGTAAGTATTTTATTACTCGCCTCAAGTTTGATGATAAAGCTGATAAAACTACCCATTACGCTAATGTTGAAAAAGTGTTTGCAGTTTTAATGGTAGTAACGGCTTGTTGTATGGCATTTGCCCACGGTTCAAATGACGTTGCCAATGCTATTGGGCCATTAGCGGCTGTAGTGAGTATTGTTGATAACGGCGGTGAAATTGCTAAGAAAGCTACGCTAGTTTGGTGGATTTTACCGCTAGGTGGTTTAGGTATTGTTGCAGGTCTTGCGTTGTTCGGTCATCGTGTTATTGCCACTATTGGTAATGGTATTACGCATTTAACACCAAGTCGTGGTTTTGCCGCAGAGTTAGCTGCAGCATGTACGGTTGTTATTGCTTCAGGTGCAGGCTTACCGATTTCAACTACACAAACCTTAGTGGGTGCTGTGTTAGGTGTAGGTATGGCGCGTGGCATTGCAGCAATTAACTTAGGTGTAGTACGTAATATTGTTATCTCTTGGGTGATTACATTACCAATAGGTGCAGGTCTTTCAATTATCTTCTTCTGGATAATGAAAGCGATATTTAGTTAATAGACTCGCTCAATAGACTTTAAAGTAAGCCAGTATTTATACTGGCTTTTTTATGGCTGTAGTTCTGGGAAATATCAGCAATTGCTGTTGGATTATCTCCTTATAAAAATATGACTTACGATTTTAATACTAATCTAAATAAATAGTCGATTATCCTAATGTACTCTGAACCTGTAAAATCTGCTTTGCCTGCAGATTCTTATGTTTATTTAGCCAGGAACAATATGTGCTCTTGAATATTTAATTACTTCTCCCGCTGTCCTCAGGCTTTTCTCCCTGTGAATTATTTTATTATTTATTACGGGAAGGGCATCATGAGTAGGAAATGAGGAGACTTCAAAATTTCAGAGCAAGTTGTGTTAATAGCAAGTTGATTCAATACCGCTCATTTTAATAGCTATGATGAACACTATCGCGTGCTAAAATTAATAATACCAATTGAAATTAATATCAAGTTATTCAAAGATGATCTAAATCTGTGTATCTGCAAGTATGAACATCAACTTAACTCAATAGGTATAAGTTTGGTAGGGCAATACTCTAACTGTTGGTTTTTTATGCTATCTCAATCCATTATCTACGCTAGTAGAGGTTAACTAACAAAATGGCTTGCGAGTGAGGTTAAATCTAGATATTATGTCGCTTCTTTCGAAATGAATACGATACTTTTCTAGTTTATTTCAGTAAAGATAGTGCCTTGATAGCTCAGTCGGTAGAGCAGAGGATTGAAAATCCTCGTGTCCCTGGTTCGATTCCGGGTCAAGGCACCATATTTTCTTTTAGTAACACCAGACAAAAACTAATTTCTCCTTATAAAATAAGCTTCTTATTTACACTATTAGATAAGTAGTTACATACCACTCATTTCCTTATTAACTTCGATAACTTCTTGCCATTGATTTTTAAAAGTATGGTCATAACTCGCTCTAAACGCTTTGTAACTCCCTTTTCCGTATAAGGCTTCAAAATGTTTACTAAACTCCCAATCATCATCTAGCTCAGCCCAAGAGTTCATGGATGAAATAGCCATGAGATGGCGTCCATTTGTATTTCCTTGAATGAATTGGTTTGACATAACTGACCAATAATTAACTTTACCAGTTTTGTTGAGAGTAGCTTTTATTTGGTTCAGTAAATAGTGGATAACCTCCTCTTCTTGATCTGAGTTAACCGTAAGATATCTCGCTATATACTTTTCTGGATCAGCGGCTTTTTCGTCAATATTGTTAATCATTAATCCGTCCATGATGCGCCAAATTTCACTTTGATTATAAGAGATAATATATGGATTGATGTTATCAGCCCAATCATCATCGTGTTTTTTATCATCAGGTCGAGAGTCAAACTCAGCATAACTTATAGGACCCATAACCCAAATCAATTCATTAGTATTGGCGCCATAGGTAACGTTATAAATCTTGGTTTTAAGCGCACCTGTGACATGGTATTTTTTTATATGACTTCGCATGTTACTGGTTAGTTTCTTAGCGTCTTTATTGTTTACAGTGAAGCGAAATGTGTCAAATTGCGTATAAGCTTTAGTCTCTTCAGCTAGCACAGAAGATGTAAAAATAAGTGCTACCAGTATAGTTATTATTTTGTTCATAATAGTTCCTTTATTTTTCATTATTGAATTATTATTAGACCTTTAAGTTTTAGAGTTAAAGATTACATCAATAATTTTGGTTGTTTAATCACCGATTTCAGTATAGTTATCGTACTGTTTATTTCCAGTTATCATCTTTCAGGCAAATAATTAACTTAGGCAATGGTAAATATATTCAGTATCTTTATATAAGCATTATGTTTGAATTGAGAAGCTATATTTCACTTAGCTAATTACAGGTGAAAAAGAAAACTACGGAAAGTCGAATTATGTATGCTTTAAAAAGCTGCTAGTGCGGAAGTTAGAAAGCCAGTTTTTTTTGGATACCTCAGGTTTATCTAACCCAATTATTGTATTAACCTAAATATACACATCAAGGTTGCCAACCAATCTTAGGAGATTATTTGAGTAACGCTATATTTGATTACTTTCATCAAGGTAGTTAAGCAAGAAGCTTAAAGTCATTAAGGCCGCTGGACAAATGTTAGGAGAATACCTGTAACCATAACTAAAAACATTTTATTGTTCTAAGAGCGCTATTGAAACGCTAAGTTGAACAATAACTACATTTGTTAGGTATACAGGTGTTAGTGCATATAGTCTTTCAATTTTTAATAGGTATACAGCCCATGTTTTAGGGCTTTATCGAGTTATTTAATTTGTGGGCTATTAGCTAACTTATCTTATTTTGTGCTTGCTTAACGGCACTTTTAGTTGCTCGACGCTCAGCAATAACTTGCTTTATCTCGCCGCCAATATGCTCTTCACCGCGAGCTTTAGCTAGGTTGATTTGTTTTTCACGTTCTTGAAAGCTACTTTTTTGCTCGTCAGTGTATTTATCATAACAACGTGGGCAACTTACACCTTGAATATAATGTTCGCTGGTTTTGTCTGCGTCAGTAATAGGATAGCGACAGGCGAAGCATTGGTCATATTTACCACGTTCTAAACTATGATTAACGGCGACTCTAGCGTCAAACACAAAGCATTCGCCTTGCCACATTGTTTCTTGCTCTGGCACGTCTTCAAGATATTTTAAAACCCCACCTTCTAAATGATAAACCTCTTCAAAGCCTTGCTCTTTTAGATAGGCTGTTGATTTTTCACAACGTATGCCTCCGGTGCAGAACATAGCAACTTTTTTGTGTTTGGTTTTATCTAAATTTTTCGCAACATAATCAGGAAATTCACGGAAAGTTTCGGTGTTAGGATTAATGGCATTTTTAAAGGTACCAATTTCTACTTCGTAATCATTACGCGTATCTATCAATAGCACTTCGGGATCAGAAATAAGCGCATTCCAATCTTTAGGTTTAACGTAGGTGCCAACGGTTAATGTTGGATCAATACCTTCGATACCCATGGTGACAATTTCTTTTTTTAATTTAACTTTAGTGCGTTGAAAAGGGTTTTCTTGATGAAAGGAGCATTTAGTTGACACACCTGAGAGGCGACTATCACTATTAATAAATTCGAGCACGGCGTCTATGCCAACTTGTGAGCCTGCGATAGTGCCATTAATACCTTCAAGTGCTAAAAGTAAGGTGCCTTTAACAGCATTATCTTCCATCACTGCTAACAATAATGGCTTAATTGCGTCGAAGTTTTCTAAGCGAACGAATTTATATAATGCACAAACGGTAATGTTATTCATATTTTATTGACCCATTGAGCGAGCCCGATAGTAAGTCAGGAGCTATAGATTGAATGTAACCCCACTAACAAAGCAGGGATGCTAATTTTTTATCAATTGATAAAGCGGCAGCATTCTAGCAAATGTGTAATACAGAGAATAGTGCTGTGGTTAATATTTTTGAAAACGTTAAACTAAAGTGTTTGTAAACTTGTTCCTGCAACATATTGTTGACAGTTGTTTATCAAGTATATTTTATTGGCATAGCCTTTATAGGATCGCTTGTTATAATATCGCGCTATTACATATTTATTAACGTGTATTTCAAACACGTATTTCACATTTTTCTGGAGTTTTTAGCCCATGTCGAACACCAACCTACTTAATGAAACGCATAATCCGGCTTTAACCAGTTGGGTAGAGTCTGCCAATATGGAAGATTGTGATTTTCCAATTCAAAACTTACCCTTTGCTACTTTTAAACGAAAAGGCAGCAAAGAGGACTTTCGAGCAGGTGTTGCTATTGGTGATCAGGTTATAGATTTAAAAGCATTATTCGCCTCAAATGTTTTTCAAGGTGATGCACAATTGGCCTTAGAACAATGTTGTCATTTTCAACTTAATGATTTTATGTCGATGGGTAAGCGTTATTGGAGTGCCTTACGTCAAGCTTTGTCACAAGCATTAACACAAGGTTCAGAACAGCAAGCTGCATTAGCATCATGTTTAGTCGCCCAAACGGATGTTGAATACGCTTTGCCATGTCAAATTGGTGATTACACTGACTTTTACACTTCTATTCATCATGCCACATCGGTTGGCAGCAAGTTTCGTCCAGATAATCCATTATTACCAAATTATAAATGGGTGCCTATTGGTTACCATGGCCGTTCTTCTTCAATTGAGGTTTCTGGTAATGATTTCAAGCGCCCTAAAGGACAAACTAAGGCACCAACTGCAACCGAACCTTCTTTTGGCCCATGTAAGCGTTTAGATTATGAAATGGAAGTGGGTATATTTATTGGTAAGGGTAATGATTTAGGTGAGCCAATAAGTATTGAGAACGCTGAGGAACACGTCTTTGGTATGTGCTTATTTAATGACTGGTCGGCACGCGATATTCAAGGTTGGGAATATCAGCCATTAGGGCCATTTTTGTCGAAAAGTTTTGCTTCAACAGTTTCACCTTGGATAGTTACGTCAGAAGCACTAGCGCCTTATCGCTCTTCGTGGACACGTGACGTGGCCGACCCTCAGCCATTGCCATACTTGGAGTCAAAACAGAATCGTGACCTTGGCTCTTTAGATTTAAGTTTACAGGTATTAATTGAAACTGAATCTATGCGTAAATCAAAGCAACCAGCAGTACAGTTGTCGCAATCAAACTTTAAAGATTCATACTGGACAGTAGCGCAGATGGTAGCGCATCATACCGTTAATGGTTGTAACCTTCGTTCAGGTGATATGTTTGGTAGTGGTACGCAATCAGGTCCTAATCCTGAAGAAGCTGGCTCTATGCTTGAATTGTCAAATGCAGGCGCTGAGCCTATTCAATTACCTAATGGTGAAACGCGTACTTTCTTGGAAGATGGTGATTGTGTGATCATGAAAGGTTGGTGTAAAAAAGCGGGCGCTGCACGCATAGGTTTTGGTGAAGTTAGCGCGACTATTTTAGCTGCTGATTAAAAATATCGTTTTATGAACTTATAAAGCTCCACATTTGTGGAGCTTTTTTGTTTTTAGTCCATCCAATGATATTTTTGCATATACTGCAAAAAATAAAGACTTGCCCCAGACCTCGCTGTTAACAAGCTATTAACCTTGGTAACTAATATTTAACTCTACCTTACGTAAAGGTAAATAAGACTTTTGAAAAAGTTCATTTTTATTTACATTTTTTTAAATTATTTTTTATTGATTAAATATGCAGAGACTATTTGATTTAATACGAACAATTTCGCACATTGTTTGTTTGAATATTTTTCTACAACGCAGATGCGCTGTAGGGTGCAGGTTAATTACCTATACCAATGTAGTATTGCATATATTTTGTATACATTTGCATATCAATTCTTTTTATCCTCCTAATACTAAATGTTGAAGTAAATCAGTGCTTGTAAAGCATTTCTAGCTGTTTTATAAAGAATGAAGCCTTTTAGACTATCCGCACCAATATCTGTTGCGATAATCGCAATAGGTAAAAATAAAATTAAAACTATAAAAAGCATATTCATATATTTAGGAAGGAAATAACATGTCTACAACATTTCGTACCGGTACATTAGCCTTAGCTGTTGGTATCGCATTAGGAACAGCTCCTAGTTTTGCTGCAGGTTTTGCAGAAGACGCAGCAAAAAAAGAAAGTGTTGAACGTATCGCCGTCATTGGTTCACGTTCAGCTCCACGTTCAGTAGCTGAATCGCCAGTACCAATTGATATTATTGGTGGTGATGAGCTAGGTAAGAATGCTTCAAGTGACATGCTAGACATGTTAGTTGGTGCTATTCCATCATTGAATGCACGCGCACAACCTATTAGTGATGCTGCATCACTAATTCGCCCAGTTAACTTACGTGGTTTGCCATCTGATTCAACGTTAGTACTTTTAAACGGCAAACGTCGTCACCGTGCATCAGTTATTGCTTTCCAAGGTGGTGGTATTAATGATGGTGCTCAAGGTCCTGATATTTCAGTAATCCCAAGTGTTGCTATCAAGCAGGTTGAAGTATTACGAGATGGTGCTGCAGCACAATACGGCTCTGATGCGATTGCCGGTGTAATGAACTTTGTACTGAAAGATGATTCAGACGGCGGTTCAATGTCTGTGAAAAAAGGTTCATATTACGAAGGTGATGGTGACCAAACTATTATAGACGGTAATGTCGGTTTACCATTTACGAAAGATGGCTTTGTAAACTTAAGCTTTCAATTAAAAAATGCTGATGCAACTAGCCGAAGTGTACAACGTCCTGATGCACAAGGTATCGCAGACGCAGGCAATACTTCAATTCAAAATCCAGCGCAAATTTGGGGTAATCCTGAAGTTAAAGATGATATTACTTTGTTTGGTAATGTTGGTTTAGATTTAGGCGATGATAAAGAATTCTACATGTTCGGTAACTATTCTGAACGTGATGTTACTGGTGGTTTTTACTACCGTAATCCACATAACCGTGGCAATGTTTATTCTATTGATGGCGGTGATACATTGCTTGTTGGTGATATTGCACAATCACAAGGCGCAGCTCGCACGTGTGATGTAGTACCTGCTAATGTTGGTAATGTTCTGAATACTCCTGAATATCAAGCAATGGTTGCTGATCCTAACTGTTTCTCAATGAACCAAATATTCCCAGGTGGTTATACCCCACAATTTGGTGGCAATATTACTGATACTTCATTAACTGTTGGCACCAAAGGTGATATTAACAGTGGCATGCTTGAAGGTTGGTACTATGATGTAAGTGGTACAGTAGGTCGTAACGAATCTAAATTTAATTTAAAAAATACGTTAAACCCGTCACTTGGTTTAGATACCCCTGTTGATTTTCAAACGGGTAGCTACATCCAAATGGAAAAAACCTTCAACTTTGATTTAGTTAAAGGTTTTGAAATGGGGCTTGAAGAACCAGTAAATGTTGCGACAGGCCTAGAATGGCGTGAAGAGAGTTTTGAAATTGTTTCTGGTGATAAAGCTTCATGGGAAGCAGGTGCATTTGCTGACCAAGGTTTCAACATTGGTTCACATGGTTTTAAAGGTTTTGGTCCTGAAACTCAAGGCCGTAATGACCGTCGTAACATTGCCGCGTATGTGGATGTTGAAGCTCAGTTAACTGAAGACTTTTTACTTGGTGCAGCTGTACGTTATGAAGACTTCACTACTTTTGGTAACACAACTAACTATAAGCTAACCGCACAGTATACGGTTAACGATGAAATCTCATTACGTGCTTCTCACAGCACAGGTTTTAGAGCACCAACGGTTGGTCAAGCAAACGTAGTAAATACTCAAACATCATTAGTGATGGGTGAATTAATTCAAACGTTCCTTGCTCCACCAACTAATCCACTTTCTGCGTTTTATGGCGGTAAAGAATTAACACCTGAAGAATCACGCAGCTTTGCTGGTGGTATGGTTTATCAAGAGGGTGATTTCTTCTTTACACTTGATTACTACAATATTGAAGTAACTGATCGTTTAGCACAGTCTAGCCAAATTGACGTTCAAGCGGCTGACTATGCTCAACTTGAAGCGCTTGGTGTAGTGAATCCAGAGTTGATTTCTGCAGTAACATACTTTGCTAACGATTTTGATACCACTACTCAAGGTGTTGATGTTGTTGCTAACTATTCAATGGAGTTATTAGACGGTGATACATTGTTATCATTAGCATATAACTGGAATGAAACGACAGTTGATAAATTTAATCCAGCTACTACCGATGAAGGTAAAGTACATCGTTTAGAAGAAGGTATGCCTGATCATCGTGCTACTTTCACTATTTCACAAACTTGGGATAGTGTAACGAGCTTTGTACGTGTTAACTACTTTGGTGAGTACTTTGCAACACACGCTGATGATACTTGTGCAATCGGTTGTTGGAATGAAATTGCTGATTCAGCAATCACTATTGATGCAGAAGTAAGTTACTTCGTAAATGACAGTATTACATTGTCTGCTGGTGCGAATAACCTTTTCGACCAAGAAGCTCAAAAGTTACCTGAAGAATCATACGGTGTACTTGGTGCTCAATATTACGAAAGTGGTCCATTTGATTACAACGGTGGTTTCTACTACGTAAAAGCAACTTATAACTTTTAATGTAAAAGTGAATTAAGTCTAAAAAGCCATATCATTTGATATGGCTTTTTTATGCCTAGCGATTTTTATTGGGATAGGCCTTTACCGTGAGAAATGTTTGATCAATTAAGTAATATTGTGTTGGTGCATATAGTGTTGTTTGTATTGTTTTAATTTTTCAAGCCTTTGCTGTGATATCGCTGCTTTAATCTCGAGCCCTTTTAAACCCTTTTCAACAAATGGCTTAGCCGTTACTTGGCTTAGTCTTTCAAATGCATTATAAAGAAATTCTTTTTGTCGGTATTTACGGGTTTCAAAACCTAAGCGACCAGTAAAGTCTGCTTGGCAACAAAGTAGAAAATCAAGAAACTCTTCTGGCTTGCGCCAAACATCTAGCTGGTTATAAAGTTTTAAAATAGTACTGGCTTCTAATTCAAATATTTTATGTACATGCAGATGAAATTGGCAAACTTTTAACGCTAAATTTTTGTGTGCTGTTGGTACCCGCAAACGTTCACACAGTTCCTCTATTAAAGGTAAACCTGCTGTTTCATGACCAGGATGAGAAGGTAACTGTTCATTTTCAGTTAACGATTTACCTAAATCATGGCAAACACTGGCGAACCTAACGCTAGTTTTTGCTGAAAGTAACACTGCTTGCTTTAATACCATCATGGTATGTATTCCAGAACAAATCTCTGGATGCCATTTCTCAGGATTAGGAATACCCCATAAATTATGTAGCTCAGGCCAAAGTGATTTCAACGCTTGGCATTGATATAGCATTTGAAAAAACACTTCTGGATTAGCATCGGCTAAGCTTCGCTCCATCTCTTGCCATATTCGTTCACCAGAAAGGCTTAATAATTCGCCACTTTCGCTGAGCTTTGTCATCAAGGTCATTGTTTCTGCCGCTATGGTAAAACCATACTCATGGTAGCGAGCGGCAAAACGAGCAACGCGTAAAACTCGAAGTGGGTCTTCAATAAAAGCGGCTGAAACGTGACGCAATTTGCGATTGTTGAGATCTATTTGGCCGTTGTAAGGGTCAATTATTTTACCGTTTTTATCCATCGCCATCGCATTAATGGTGAGATCTCTTCGCATTAAGTCTTCTTCGAGGGTAACGCTCGTTGATGCATTGCAATTAAAACCGGTGTAGCCTTGGCCAGCTTTTTTTTCTGTGCGTGCTAATGCGTATTCTTGTTTGCTTTTTGGATGAATAAATACTGGAAAATCTTTGCCTACTTGTATAAAACCAAGGCTGAGCATTTCGTCGACACTGGAGCCAACAACTACATAGTCATTGTCAACAACGGCGCGATTGAGTAGAGAATCGCGCACGGCGCCCCCGACAAGAAAAGTGTTTAGTTGCTGCATTTTATTTGCCATTAAACGCTATAAACCTCTGAAAAATAAATAATATCGAATAATTAAATTGTTATAAAATAAATTTTAACACAATTGCACGTGATTTTTGACATATGATCGCGTTCAGGGTAATTTCACAGGGTCGTTTCATCAGTTAAGATTTACTATGTATACAAGCTATTTTGGTTTAGAAGAAAAGCCATTTTCAATTGCGCCAAACCCTGATTATTTGTTTATGAGTGATCGTCATCGCGAAGCGCTTAATCACTTAACTTATGGTCTAGGTGATACCGGCGGATTTGTTTTGCTTACCGGTGAAGTAGGGACTGGCAAAACCACGCTAAGTCGTCGCTTAATGGAAAACTTGCCTGAAAATACGCAAGCCGCTTTTATTCTTAATCCAACCCTTTCTAGCCAAGAATTGTTAGCGACCCTTTGTGATGAATTAAAAATTCGTTATCGTAAAACTGGTGCAACCCTAAAAACGCTCACTGATAAAATCCAACAGAAGTTACTTAAAAATCATAGTGATGATATTAATACTCTGTTGATTATTGATGAAGCGCAGCATTTACAACCAGAAGTGTTAGAACAGCTTCGCTTGTTAACAAACTTAGAAACCAATACAAAAAAACTATTACAAGTTATTTTAATTGGTCAACCTGAGCTACAGCAGTTATTGCAGCGTCGAGATTTACGCCAATTAGCGCAAAGAATAACTGCGCGTTATCATTTATTGCCGTTGAATAAGCAAGAAGTTGCTCAATATCTGAAACACCGTTTGTCAGTGGCAAAATGTTTTCGCAATATTTTTGATAAGAGCGCGGTCAATGCCATCCATAAAACCTGCAAAGGTATCCCTCGCTTAATGAACCTGTTAGCAGAACGCTCTTTGATGAACGCCTATAACAGTAACAATGCCGTGGTTAATCGTAAAATTGTACTACAAGCGGCTCACGATGCCTTAGGTGATGAATTTCAAGTGAATCCGTGGTGGAGAAACTCGTGGATCAAAGCGGGTGGCCTAATGGGGGCATTATGTTTAGTTTTAGTTGCAGGCGTTTGGTGGGGTGCTTATCAATCACGCGACATTGGCCAGTACACTCAAGTAACCGATGCTACTAAAAGTCAGGCTGATACTATCGTTGAGCAAAAACAGCTAACTCATCAAGAAATACCTGCAACAGTAAGTAGCGCGGATGGCGTTAGTGGTGAGAGTAGTAATGCGATTAACAGTACCACGAATCAACTTAGCTCTGTTGTTGATAAAAATAACACACAGTCGAAGCAAAACAAGGTCAACCCTGGAAATTCTGTCACTGAAACTACCCATGTTAAAACTTCTAGCGACAATACTGTGATAGCGGATGATAAAAATGAATTTATTGCGAGTGAAAAAAAGTTAGCAGACTCACAAACCACAATGCAAAAAATTGTACCAGCGGTTAAAAAAGCAACGTCTAATAATTTCGTTGTTAAAGCTGAAGAAGGGGTGTCTGACGCGTTATTGGCAAGCTTTAAATCTGCCATCGAACAAACTCAGCAAAGTAACGAGCCGAGAGATAATTTCGCCGTGGAGAATAGTGAGCTAATTCCGCTGACACAAATGCCAACTTGGGTACAAGACGGTGTGCCTTCGCTTGCGTTTGAAATGCACATTTATGCGAGTGATGGTCAAGGTTGGGTCAGGGTGAATGGTCGTGATCGTTATGAAGGAGATTATATTGGTCGTGAATTACTACTCAGTGAAATACTGCCACAGCAGGTTGTTCTTAGCTTTAGAGGTGAAAAGTTCACCATGGCAGCGCTATCTTCTTGGAATTAGTTAAAATCGTTTGGAGTATTTTTAAAATAATTTCGAAGTGAGTAAATATATATTTATTAAATAGCGCTTTAACCACCAGCCTTTGCGACTGATGGTTAAAATATTTCGCTTACTGCCAAGCGGGCATTTTGGCTTCGTAATCTTCTATTTTTGTAAGTTTATTTAGCGTCCAACCGACACTATCAACACCGTTTTCTAAGCAATATTTATGAAAAGGTGCAATGTTAAAACTATATTGCGCACTTTCTGTTTTAACCGTGCTTGCTGTTAAATCAACAGTAATATGCTGCAGACCCTTCTCTGATTGCTGGAATAGTGTCGCTATTTCTGCTTCTGTTAAAGTAACCGGCAAAATGCCAATATTGATACAGTTAGCATAGAAAATATCGGCAAAGCTAGAGGCGATAATCACTTTAAAACCATATTCTTGTAGTGCCCAAGGTGCATGTTCTCGACTTGAACCACAACCAAAGTTTTCACCCGTAAGTAAAATGCTAGCGCCTTGATATTTTAGCTCATTAAGAATAAATTCAGGGTTATCTTCTTTGCCTGCATTATCTAAATAGCGCCAATCGTTAAATAAATGTTGGCCAAAACCTGTTCGAGTAGTTTTTTGTAAAAATTGTTTTGGGATGATTTGGTCAGTATCAACATTCGCTGCGTCCAATGGCACAACTAAACCATAATGTTGGGTAAAATTTTCCATGTTATGCTCCTTGAACTTTTGAGTTGATAGTGGTTAAGTCGACAAAATGTCCGGCAATAGCAGAGGCGGCAGCTAACTCGGGGCTAACTAAGTGCGTACGACTACCGCGGCCTTGTCGGCCTTCAAAATTACGGTTACTGGTTGAAGCACAACGGTCGCCTTCGGTTAATACATCATCATTCATACCTAAACACATTGAACAACCCGGTAAGCGCCATTCAAAGCCAGCATCTATAAAGGTTTGTGCTAAGCCTTCAGCTTCTGCTTGTGCTTTAACACGATAAGAGCCCGGTACTACAATCGCATCAACCGTTGGTGAAACTTTTTTGCCTTTAGCAATTGCCGCTGCAGCGCGTAAATCTTCTATTCTAGAGTTTGTACATGAGCCAATAAAAACTTTATTAATAGTTATGTCGGTAATTTTTGTACCAGCCGTTAAGCCCATGTATTTTAAAGCTGCAATACAAGAATCTCGCTCAACAGGGTCAGAGAAATCTTCCGGTGAAGGCACAACATTATCAATTTGGGTAACTTGCCCTGGTGTTGTTCCCCACGTTACTTGAGTTTTAATATCTTTTGCTTCAAGCGTTAAGTAACTATCGAAAGTTGCACCAGTGTCTGATTTTAGTTGCTGCCAATCACTAACAGCTTGCTGCCATACTTCGCCTTTTGGCGAGTAGTCTTTGCCTTTTAAGTATTCAAACGTGGTTGCATCTGGCGCGATAAGGCCAGCTTTAGCACCAAATTCAATGCTCATATTGCACACTGTCATACGCTCTTCCATGGTTAAGCGTTCAATGGCATCTCCACAATATTCAACTACATAACCTGTTGCGCCAGCACTGCCTGTTTTACCAATAATGGCTAAAATAATGTCTTTAGCACTAATACCGGGAGCCACTTGGCCTTTAACTTCAATTCTCATGGTTTTAGCTTTAGTTTGACGTAACGTTTGTGTTGCAAATACATGTTCAACTTCAGACGTGCCAATACCAAATGCTAATGCGCCAAAAGCGCCATGTGTAGAGGTGTGTGAATCTCCACATACAATTACGGTGCCGGGTAAGGTTAAGCCTAGTTCTGGACCAATAACGTGCACAACCCCTTGGTTTTTATGGCCCATGTTAAACAACTCTACGCCAAACTCTTTACAGTTTTTTTCAAGCGTTCGCAATTGATTTGCTGCGCCTTCTCCTGCGGCATTAATTTCAATAAAGCGGGTAGAAATATTATGATCCATGGTCGCGATTGTACGTTCAGGGTGGCGCAACACACGATTATGAAATTTTAAATTGGCAAAAGCTTGTGGAGAGGTAACTTCGTGGATCAAGTGACGATCAACAAAGATCAACGGTGTTTCGTCGGCTTTTTCTTCAATAATATGACTTTGCCATAATTTTTCGTATAACGTGGTTGCCATGCTACTTTGCTCCTGAAATTTTTTGATTGTTAACTATATACTGGCAAATAATATCGCCCATTTCTTTAGTCGATTTAGCCTTGTGACGTTCTTCGGCGCTAAGTAAGTCTCCGGTAAAATTACCGTCATTAAGTGCTGATGCAACGGCTTTTTCGATTGCGGTAGCGGCCTCTGGCTGGTTTAAACTATGACGCAACATTAATGCCGCTGACAGAATTTGAGCGATAGGGTTAGCAATACCTTTACCGGCGATATCTGGTGCTGTGCCGCCTGCTGGTTCATACATACCAAAGCCTTGCTCATTTAAGCTGGCTGAAGGTAATAGCCCCATAGAACCTGTGATCATGGCGCAAATGTCAGATAAAATATCACCAAATAAATTCGAACATAGCATGACGTCGAACTGAGCAGGGTCACGAACTAATTGCATAGCCGCGTTATCAACATACATATGTTCAACAGCAACGTTGGGGTAATCTTTTGACACCTCAATAACCACTTCTCGCCATAATTGAGACGAAGCTAGTACATTGGCCTTGTCGATAGATATAACCTTGTTACGACGTTTCTGGGCTGATTGAAAAGCTAGGTGTGCGATACGGCTAATTTCTTTACGAGAATAAATCATAGTATCAAAAGCTGCTTCGTCTTCCTGTCCTACATTTTTACGACCTTTAGGTTCACCAAAGTATATACCGCCAGTTAACTCTCGTATCACTAAAATATCAAAGCCGGCTTGTGAAATGTCAGCACGTAAGGGTGAAAGATGTGACATAGCACTTTGAAGTTGTGCTGGTCGCATGTTACAAAATAGCCCGAAATGACCGCGTAAGCCAAGTAAAGATGCTCTTTCTGGTTGTTCTGTTGGCGGTAAGTTGCTCCACTTTGGACCACCGACTGAGCCAAATAAAATAGCGTCGGCTTTTTCACAGCCTTTAACAGTGCTTTCTGGAAGTGCCTCACCGTGATTGTCGATAGCACAACCACCCACGTCATAATGCTCTGTGCTTATTTCAAAGTCATACTGTTTGGCAACTGTTGCTAAAACTTTCTCTGCTTGGGCCATCACTTCAGGCCCGATACCGTCACCGGCTAATATTGCAATCTTCGACATAGTGTTGTTTTAAACCTATAAATATACTTAATAAATGAATCTGATTTACGGCTAACTCGGTTATCGTTAGCCTTATTTTGTTTAATCGTCGTGCTACTAAATTTGGCTTTGGCCGTCGATAGCTGCTTCTTGTTTAAAATCGGTTTTGAGTTCGGTTTTTAACTCGGCAATGGTGATGGCACGATGAATACCATTAAGTGCATTAACTAAGGCGTGCCCTGATGCCTTAATTACATCGGTATCTAAGCCGTAACCATGGAAGTTTCGGCCTTGCCAAGACACAACGATGTCGGCCTTACCTAAGCCATCTTCACCTTCACCTTTGTTTGAGATTTTGTAATCGCTTACTTCAAATTCAATATCAATGGCTTTTTTAATCGCTCGATAAAGTGCGTCGACAGGGCCATTACCGGTTGCTGAGACAATTTTATCTTCATCACCTATGGCAAGTTTGATACTTGAAGTCGCAAACTCACTGCCACCACTTTGAACATTTAGCGTTAGTAAACGATAAAAGTCTTGCTGGTCTTGCTGTTGAATATTAAAAAGTAATGCTTCTAAATCGTCATCGAAGACTTGGCCTTTTTTATCCGCTAAGGCTAGAAAATCAGCGTAAAGGGTTTCAATTTCATAATCAGATTCTTGATAACCTAAGCTCTCCATGCGATGTTTAATAACATGACGACCGCTGCGTGAGGTTAAATTTAACTTGGTTTTACTGATGCCGACGCTTTCTGGTGTCATAATTTCGTAGGTGTTACTAGCCTTAAGCATGCCGTCTTGATGAATGCCCGATGAATGACTAAAGGCATTGCCACCTACAATCGCTTTGTTTAATTGCACTGGCATATTACAAAGCTGACTGACTAATTTTGACGTACGGGCAATTTCTTGATGATTAATTCGAGTATGCACGCCTAAGAATTCTTGGCGAGTTTTCATGATCATGGCCACTTCTTCAAGTGAACAATTACCTGCACGCTCACCAATACCGTTGATGGTACATTCAATTTGTCTTGCACCCGCTTGTACTGCCGACATTGAGTTAGCTACGGCTAAGCCTAAGTCGTTATGACAATGTACAGAAATAACCGCTTGGTCGATATTAGGTACACGATTAAATAAAGTATCGATAATACCGCCAAATTCGTTAGGTAACGTATAACCAACAGTATCTGGAATATTGACCGTGGTCGCACCCGCTATAATGGCTTGTTCAACCATGCGGCATAAATTATCAATCGGGGTTCTCCCCGCATCTTCGCATGAGAACTCGACATCATCGGTAAAACGTCGGGCATATTTAATCGCATGTACTGCCATGGCTTGCACGTCAGCAAAGCTTTTTTTCAATTTTTGTTGTACATGAACATCAGAAGTAGAAATAAAGGTATGAATACGAAATTGATCAGCGGGCTTTAATGCATCAGCACAGGCTTTAATATCGCCTTCTACTGCTCGAGCTAACGCACAGACTCGTGAGTTTTTAACTGTGCGAGCTATTTCTTGAACTGATTCAAAATCACCTGGTGATGAAACTGGAAAACCCACTTCCATAATATCGACACCTAAGCGTTCAATAGCCAGAGCTATTTGTAATTTTTCGTGAACCGATAAACTCGCGTTTAACGCCTGTTCGCCATCACGCAAAGTGGTGTCGAAAATAATAACTTTATCGTTAGAAATGCCCATGTGTGTCCCTGATTAAAAGTGTTTACGCTAGATGACGAGCATAAAAAAACCCGCGGTAATTAGCGCGGGTTTAGTGTTTTATTATGTTGTCTATTTATTTTTCAAGCAATAAAAACCTATCCGCGCGTAGATAATGTGAGGAGGAGGTTAATTCGAATCATGTTTGTGAATTTATTCATTTATGATTTAGCTTAAAGTTTTTGATTTAATAAATAGTTAGTAAGTTATTAATAGCGTACTTACTACTGTAATGTCAATTGTGATTTTGTTATATATTATAAGTGATGTGGTTTTTCTACTTTCATTAAGCCAAATTATCTCTATTGATTTATCGGAGGCTGATTTTTAACATATAACTTGTTAATATCTGCTGTCTATAACTTACACTATTTCATGAGTTCAAAATGCCAGCGAAAAGGTTTCTTTTAAATATTTCTCAAAATTATAGTTTTGCTATTTTAAGACCATTACAAGAAGCGATTCGTGATAGCAACAGAGAAGTTTATTGGTTCGTACAAGGTGATTCAGTTAATTTAACTTACTTTAGGGCGGACGATAAAGTATTAAATACTGTAGATGATGTTATGAAATATGATCCTGATGCTGTAATTTTTCCTGCCAATATAGCGCCAACATTTTTCCCTGGAATCAATGTCGCTGTTTTTCATGGCTTTGATGCCGGAAAAGTAGATAAAAAAGGCCTTAATGATCATTACAAAGTGCGTCATTGTTTTGATTTATATTGTACTCAGGGACCAGATTCGACTGTTGAATTTCAACGTTTAGCAGAGAAGCATCAGACCTTTACAGTGATTGAAACCGGTTGGTGTGCATTAGACCCTTTATTCTCAAACAACATGCTTGATAAAGTAGCTGCAAAGCCGACAATATTAATGTGTTCAACATTTTCTAAAAAATTAACTTGCGCCCCTCACCTTTTTGATAAGGTAAAGTCTTTAAGTGAGACAGGGAAATGGCATTGGTTAATTCAGTTTCATCCTAAAATGGATAAAAGCATTGTTGATAAATATAAATCAATTCAAAGTGAACACTTAACTTTTGTTGAAACTGATGATGTTATTCCACTGTTGAAGCAGGCAGATGTTATGGTTTGTGATACATCTTCAGTGCTTATTATGTTTTTATTACAAGGTAAGCCAGTTGTTACTTATAATAATATTTCACCAGATGAATATTTAATTGACATTGATTCACCCGATAAGCTTGAGGAGTCAATAGAGTATGCGCTGCAAAAACCTCAATGTTTAATGGATAACATCCAAAAGTTTATTGATAGCACACACCCCTACATTGATGGAAAATCATCTTATCGCGTACTAGATGCGATTGATAAAGCTATTGAAGAAAAACCAAGTCTTAAACCTAAGCCCCTTGATTTATTTAGACAATTTAAAATGCGTAAGCAATTACAGTACTGGAAATTTTAATCTTACGCACTAAAAATAGCGTTAGTAAGATATTAAAACTCACCTGATATGTGCGTTTTTCTTAAGTACCATAAGTGTATTCTGTATTTGATATTACGAATGAAACTGGTGCTTTTAGTGCCATGAAACCCACCATTTAATAGTGTTATATCACTGGCGAAGCTTTTATTTTCACTGATCGGATAAGGGCGTAAACCAAATACAGATAAGTCTAGTTCTTGGCAAAACTGCATATCAATATCAACAGGACGATAGAACTTATCTCTTGAAAGCAGTTTTTTAGCACCGGCTAGGTTGAGCGTATAACCTGTTGCACAGTTAGGAATTTTTGTAAAATTAATTAATTCAAACCGTTGATCTAATGAGCTGATTTGCTTTGGTTTATGATTTCTATTATCGGCTAGTTTAATTAGGTCGTATTTTTTTAAAGTATCGGTAAGTGAAAGCAATTCAATAAAATTTTTTTCGATAATCATGTCGTCTTCAAGAATTACTGCAAACTCTATATTTTCGGCGACCATTTTTCGCCAGACATTTTTATGACTGATGTAACAGCCAATTTCACCTAAACTTAAATCAGCTCTGAAATACTTTCTATTGAGTATTGCTGAATACTCAATATTGATTTCTGTCTTCGTTAAATTATTACCCTTTACTGCAGGGATTCTTTCGTAGTTAATTTCGTTCCTTGAAAGTTGTTCGTCCATACTCAACATTCGTTCCTGTGCACAGTCTAAATTGATGACATATACAGGACAGTGGTTGGCTAATGACATGTTAACTTCCTCTGACTTTATTTGTTTTTTAGTAAATGAAAATAACTTTAACTTAAAGGTTATATTCAATTTTTAAAAAAAAGTTGGCACTGTTTGTACTTTTATCTATAGCTTTAAATGTAGACTTACTTAGATCTACGCCAGCAGTATAACGCCAGTTTTTATAACTATGCTGAACTTTAGTCGAAACCATTATCATGTTTTCGGCAACTTTTGTCAGTGGATTTCCAATAATGGCATTACCAGGAGCTTTATCGTTATTATCTTTATTGAGTTGTAAATGACGAATTTTGGTAGTCATATTTGTATTTTGGTTTATGGTGGAAATAAAACCTAACACTACGCTTGTAGCATCATTATCGTACAAATTACCTAATGTTCTTTGTTGATAGCGCATGCCTGTTTGGTAAATGCTATGTTCATAAAAGCAATTGCCGATACTACTGTTATTTGTGTCTGAACAGTCAGCATAGGTATCTGTGTATTCTAAATATAAGGTTGTTGGCGCAGAAAAAATTGTTACGTGAGTATCTATACCTACTTGAACTTTGGGTTCTGTTAAAAAACTTATAGCAGAGCCGCTATTATCGCCATCTTCTGCAAAATACTGACCATACAGACTCATAGGGGTATTGAGGATACTAAATGAATACCGTAAATCGTATCCTGCTTGCTGGTTACCTGGTTCGTTTTCTTTATTCTCACCGCAGACTAATCCTGAAGCACCACAATTATCTTTGCCTAATAACAAATCTGCAAAGGTTCCAAAGCTTTTTGGACGATCTTTACCGCCCCATTGTGCTAGCCGAGTTAGCCCTATTTCTAGTCCATCCAAAGGTTTAAAGTTAAGTCTAAAACCCCACAATAAGGTGTTATCAATAACGCGGTTATCGTCCATAACGCCCATAAAGGATGTTACGGTCCACGGGATTGCAATTTCAGTAAATGGAATTGCTAATGGTGTTGCTGATCTTCGTGATAATGAAATCGCTGGAATTGGTCTAGCGTTATTGGTTAAGCTTAAGTTGCTGTCCCAACCTGGCCCCCACCATCGGTCTTGTTTTCCTAATGAGAACACCCAATTACCAATGAAACCTGCGACATAGCTACCATCTAAACGGGTTTTGTCATTATCTCGTGGTGAAAAGGTATAACTTGATGAAAGGCCGACAGCAAATGAGTCTGTCATATAGCTTGCTTGAATTTTTATGTTGTTTTTGTCTCTGAAATCTTCACCAAAACTTGTGAAACGTTTATCTTTAGTTGCCGTATTGAACTCTAATTTTTTATTATTTTTTTTGGCCATTCTAAATTGATGATTGATATAGTCAAACGCTTGCTTTTCTGAACTGTTTAATGAGGAATAGTCAACCTGTTTTAAATCACGCCCAATATCAAGCCACATCAGAGGAAATGTTGTTACTGGGGTTTTTATATGGCCGGCATCAGCAAGCTGTTGAATACCGGCTCTAAGATATATATTCGAGGTGTCTATCCAAGGTTCAGCAGAGGTTAAAAAGCAAAATAAAAATAAAGTGTATGATAAATTATGTAATTTCAAAATATTAGTTTCAATTCTATGTGTGATTTGTTGCGTAACTTTTTAATAAATAAGTAAAAAGTTAACCCCAGTTTTCCATGCCTGATTTACGTTTTGAAAATAAACGTGGCAAGATTAAGCCCAATAAAAGCCCCACACCTAAGACGATTGCGCCATTAAAAAACCATTGTTTTTTAATGCTAGTATCTTGGTTTTTCAATTGTGATTTAGTTTGTGTTAAGTCCATATTAAGTGCTGAAATACTATTTTGTAAGTCACTACGTTCAGATTTTAAAGAGTCAATTTCGCTTATTGCTTCGTTAAATTGCTGAGTAATATCACTTTTACCTGCTTGAAATATGGCTAGTTTTTCATTGAGATCGGCAATAACATAACGCATGCCTGGTTTTGTTGAAACATGCTTGCTTTCAATCCAGCCGGTACGATCTTTATCCGTAATTATCTCGCTGTACTCGTTATTTGATTCACCAGTTAATTGTACTTTTTCACCAGAGTTTACCGTACCTTGTATACGATAATTTTTGCCTGCACCCGAGTGCATATAAACAATTAAATCTTCAGAAATATAACCAGCAGTTGTTGATGTATTAGCTTCTTCGGCAAAAGAAAGTAAGGAAGTAAAGAATAGTAGAGTAACGAATGTTTGTTTTATGTTTATCATGAAATAACCAATAGCGCCATTTAAACAGAGAATGGCAAAGATAGTAGGACTTTGAAGGGATGATAGCAAGTGATGTCGCTTAGATTTCTAAGATTTTTGATATAAATTATTAATCATGTAAGATTGACACTATTATTTTCTGTAATTGTACAAAAATATTGTTGTTACAGTTAATAAGCTTGATTTATAACTAATATTGGAAAAATATGACGACCGAAATAGAGCTTAAATATTTAGTTTTAGGCGATAACACCGTAGACAAAATCACCAAGACATTTAACCGTAAAAACATTCACTTTAGCTATCAGGAAAAGCAACTCGCTAATTGCTATTTTGATACGCCAGAGTTGAATTTACGGCAACATGACATGGGGTTGAGAGTTCGCCGCAATAATAATCATATTGAGCAAACGATTAAAACGGCAGGGCAAGTTGTTGGTGGCTTACATAGTCGTCCTGAATATAATGTTGATATTGATTGTGACTTTCCGATTTTAACGCTTTTTCCAAATAAAATTTGGCAACAAGGGCAATCGGTAAGTAATATTCAACATGACCTGATAGTTTTGTTCAATACAGATTTTAAACGTTGTACGTGGTTAGTTAACGATGTAGATGGAAATGTGGTTGAATTGGCTTTTGATCAAGGTACTATTGCCAGTTCAGGCAAAAATAATATCATCCACGAATTAGAATTCGAATTAGTTCAAGGCGATAAATCGGCACTATTTAATTTAGCATCGTTACTTTTTAAAGACCTAGCACTGCGCCCAGGATTAAAAAGTAAAGCAGCAAGAGGTTATGCGCTCTGGCGAACAGAGCCAATAAAAGAGCGAGCTGAACAGCAAGTTTTTATTTGTGAAAAAAGTAGTGACTCAATTGCTGATGCCTTTACTTATGGACTTAGTCACGGACTGACCAGCTTGCAGAATAACATTGAGCAATATTTAACAACTGAAACTTTGCATGAATTAGTTCAAGTAAAAGACAGTTTAGCGGTTATTCGCCATGGCTTTTGGTTGTTTTCGGAATATTTAACGCCGGATGAATTACGTATAAGAGATGAATTGAGTTATTTTGTGCATTTACTCGCTTGGGTTGATAACGCGATACACTTAAAAGAACTCACCAATAAAACCGGTAATTATCGTAAAAAACTTGATTTTAGCAAGCAACTAATCAAGCAGCTTAAAATAGAAAAACAACGTTTCCCTAATAGCGACGAAATTTGCCAGCTTTTACATAGTAGCCGTTTTAATCAGCTGCAACTTTCAATTCTTCAACTCTATTTATCACGTAGTGAAAATAAAGCGATTGAAAATAATATAAACGACCATGCGCTTATTGAATTTGCTCAAAATAAAATTCAATTTAGCTTAAGTGAAATTAGTGCAGAGCTAAAGAAAACGACTAATTTAAACTGTCAGCAATATATTGCACAAAGCAAACTCTTATATCGCAGTTCATTAACCGGCACTTGGCTTGCGGGATTATTCGATAACGACTTACGTGATAAATTTCGCCACCCATGGTTAGATTTACAGCAAGGTATAAGCGAGTTAAAGTCACTATGGATTATTCAACTGCAACTAGAAAAACTCTCTGAGCCGCCTCAGAAAATCGTACAGTGGCAACACAGTAAAGTGGAAGGCTTGTTATCGGCACTAGATAATACTAAAGCTATCGCAATTGCCATGGAGCCTTACTGGCTTGAGTAACAATAGAGCCAAAACATCGGATTAAAAATTTTATTATAAAATAATAGGCTACTTAATCATTAGCTTATTATTAATATTATGTAACCAATAGAGTGACTATCGTTATTTGTATTAAAAGTTTTTTCTTAAGCAAACTCATTAATAAGACTTTAATCTGCAGCTTATTACTCTCTAGTTTAATGGCGACAGTAAGTTTTGCGAAAGCATATTCGTTGCCAGTGGAAGGTTCGCGATTAATTGGTGAGAAACAATATCATGAAGTGGTCAAGGGTGATTACTTTCAACGGATTGCTGAAAAATATGACGTTGGCTTTCTTGCGCTAATGTCTGCCAACCCAGGTGTTGATCCTTTTTTACCCGCTCTTGGCCAACAACTAATTATTCCAAGTCAGATGTTACTTCCCTTTGGTAAGCGCGAGGGCATTATTATTAATTTGCCCGAATTACGTTTGTATTATTTCCCCGAAAATAGCGATCAAGTTCATGTTTTCCCTGTTGGTATTGGCAGGCAAGGGTTAGCAACACCAAAAACAGTGAGCTATATAGGAGAAAAACGAAAAGATCCTGTTTGGCGTCCAACGGTTGAAATGAAACAGCGTTATTTTATTGAGCATGGTAGGCAATTGGCTGATGAAGTGCCTGCGGGACCCAATAATCCTTTTGGAAAATATGCCTTACGTTTAGGTACAAGTGTTTATTTATTGCATGGTTCAAATCAACGATTTGGCATTGGCATGCGAGCAAGCTCAGGCTGTATTCGATTGTATGATGATGATATTAAATGGTTATATCAGCATGTTGAAATTAACACACCGGTACGTATTGTTGATCAAACCATAAAACTATCCTATGAGCCAAATAAAAAATTAATAGAGATACATAGCCCACTAACTGGTGATGATGGGGTAGCGAATAAGCCTGAAGTTACTCATGCTGTAGCCACCTTTGTTGGTAATTCAGTCGATAATAAAAAACTACTATTGCAGCAAGTGGAAAGCCCCAAAGGGTTGGTAACTGAACTGCTTATGCAATAAAAAAGTTAGCGGCCTGAATAGCAAAAAAGCACATAAACCAAGGTTTAGTGCTTTTTTAAGTCAGTTATCTTTTTAAACAAACTGCAGGTGTATTATTTTTTGTAGCTAGCCACTACATTATCAATACGTTCATTTGTGTCTTTAACTGCTTGGTTGGTCAGTTCTTGCGCCATACCTAATTCGTTTACTTCAGCCGAAATTGCCTTCGTCTGAGAAGACAAACTGTTAACTTTTTCTGTTAAATTATCGACTTTTTGGTTTAATTGAGAAATATTTGCTTCCAATGCCGAGTTGTTGGCACAGCCGCTAATAACGGCAACTAAAGCCACTAGAGTTAATTTTTTTAATAGCATAATGGGTTCCCTTTGTTTTTATTAAGTTTTTAAGTTTCTAAAAATAACAATGTTATTCGTATGAGCTAGTATGGCACAAAATTATTACACTTCCTAAAAACAGCTGAATAGCCATTATTTAGTATTATCATTCTAGCGTGATATGTTGATTTATGGGGTTATTTTTGGTGCACAAAGTGTTTTGAATACAGCTTGTATTTTTAGCAGTATTTATTTCAATTAAGACTATGTATTAATTTTTGACGAGCTATTTATCCGTTTTAGTTAACGAGTCTAACTTCTCTTCTAATTTTATTAGCTTTTTAGTTATTTCTATATTTTGAGTGATGATTTGTGAATTTTGCATTCTAAGCTCTCGGTTTTTAATGTTTGTATCAGCAAAGCCAAATATTTTATTAACAAATACCGCACCCATACCACCGAGTAGGCCTATGCCTAAAATAAACATAATAAAAACAGAGGCTCGACCAACAAAACTTATTGGATAAACATCACCAAAGCCAATAGTAGTGGAAGACATAACCATCAGCCAAATAGCATCTGCATAGCTTTTAACCGGTGAGGTCTCTAGCCCAATTTCGGCTTGATAGGTAATGTAACCTAATGATAAATTTAAGGTTATAAATAAAAATAAAGATATACTGCCAATAAAACCGTAATTATAATTTTTTACCCCAAAGTCATCGACACGGTATAAATTACTTTTTTCCATTACTTTTTGAACGACTATCATTTTAATCTCTTATTGCATTAGCTGCTGGCTACTCATAAACGAGTTAAGCCGAGTTTCAGTTGATAAGTGTATCATCAACATAATTGATTAAATCATCCATTAATTTTTTTTTAATTTCAAGTTGTTGTTCTGCTGACAAGCTATATTTTTCACCTAGTAATGCGTAGTCTTCAGCAGACAGACTCACCGTTAATCTTGGGCGTTTAGGGCGCTTATTGGTCGGTAGCCCTAAAATATCTCTAATTTGCTCTGACGGGCTAATGCCTGCTTCTAAGGCTTGTTTTCTAATGGCTAGTTGAATTTTTTCATCCATATCAAAAGCAACTTGTACTGCTTTTACTGCTTTGACTGATGATTGCCATTTTTCGGGGATTTTTCGCGACATAATTAACTTCCTGGATACATATCAACAATATCTGTGGTGGGCCTAAATAAAGTTAAAAACACTTCGGTATCACCGTCTTGCCAAACTTCAATATCAAGTCCTTTGTCTTGTTCTTCATCAAAAAGTGCATAAAGTTCAAACTGTTCTCCGCTGTCTTTACCTTCATAGGCTGAAAGTGCATCTTTGCGGTAATCTTTACGATGAAAGTATCCAACTTCGGCATAGCTGCTCTGTTGGTATAATTCGCTGCTCCAGCCTGATGTAGTATTACTGTCTGCTATGCGTGTTAACTGAGCTTGTCCGGGTTCATCAAAAACTTCAGCAAATTTTTCTAGATCGAAAAGCGTCTCAACATCTTGATGGAGTATTTTCAGTGAAAATTTTAAAAAGGTTTTATCGTCAACGTCCAAGGTTAAATATAGCTCTATATTATCATTGCCTTGTAAAACCCATTCAGCTTGGGTTTTATGTTCAAATTCATAGCTATTAACCGCAGTTACTTGAAATTCTTGCGCTCGCAGTGCTGCAGGCAAACCAAAACTGTCAGACATGACAATAATGTCACCTAAGGTGAGCTCTTTAACATTATCGAGTTTGCGCTCTTGCGTTGGTTTTTTGAATATATTTTTAAAAAAACTCACTGTCTGCTCCGAATAATAATGGCTAAAAATGGCAATAAATTAAGCTAAAAAACCGCTTTGTATCATAGATACAAAGCGGTAATAGTAATTTTTGAGCTATTTTTGTTTAGCTTTTAAGCGCTCTAATACTGAATTTGCATTGTTGTCATTAGCACCAATGCCGGCTTCTTTAAGCTTAGCTTCTAGTGAGTTATCTGAATTTTCAGACTCAAGTACTTCAGCTGCTTTCATTCGGTCATCAAATTTTTGTTGCTTAGCTTTAATACGCTCTAATGAATCTTTAGCGTTTAATAACTTAGAGTTGCTTGATGAGAAGTTATCGGTTATTGCTGACGTCGCTTTTTGTACGCTTTCAGTGGTTTTCACCATAGACAATTGACGCTTGTATTCAGCAACATGGCGTTCACTCTTTTTCACTAACTCTTTCAAACGCTCAGCATTACCTTGAAAGCTGTCAAGCGCTTGTTGTTGAGTAGTTAATTCATTTTCAAGCGTGGAAATTTTTTCTGCAACAGCCATGGCAAGTTCATCATCACCTTTTTCAAGGGCTTGAACGGCATAGCCTTCATGTTCAACAACTTCACGTTTAATACGCTCAACGTCACGACTAGAAGACATTTGCTGTGCCATAACACCGGTTAAATCACGTTTAGCTTTGGTAAGGTGGTTTTCTGCGTCACGAATTTCTTGTTCAAAAATGCGCGTAGCATTTGAGTCAATAATTGATTCACCCACTTCACTTGCACCGCCGCGAATTGCGGTCATAATTTTTTTAAAAATACTCATAATAATACTCCTAAGGTGGCTGCTTAAATTAAGTAATCACTCATGTCGTCAATAATTTCTAGCGCATTGTTACTTAATACGGCTAGTTCGTGTTCGATATCATCAAATGTTGAGCTAATAGCTAGCGCACCAAAAATGACATATTTATCACCAATTTTTGAAAATGAAGATAATGGCATAGGTATGTTCATCTCTAGCATACTGACATGCATCTCATTCATTTTACTTGATTTAACTTCTTCTTCACCCCAGAGGTAGGTGATACAAAGAATTTGATCATCAGTTACCGAAACAAAAATTGGTAACTCTTCACGGCCAAATACCGTTATTTGTAGTACATCAACTTCACCTGAAATAGGTTGGCAATCAAAAACCATCCCGGTGTCTGAATTGTCGGCCAAAGTATTCAGGTAGTCAGCTATCTTATGAATATTCATGTAATTCCTCATGCTCTAATAAGTAGCGTAAAAATCAGTGATACTGTTTTTACTTAACGACATATTATGTCGTATTGGGTTAATTTAGCATTGTGACATATTATGTCAAGTGCTAATTCATTTTATTTCTTAATTTATCTTAATTTAATTATTATCATTGTAAATGGGCATTATTTAATCCTTGCTGATCTTGCCATGCTTGCTGATGTAGCTGGTAAATGGCATGGCTACCAAGATAATTAATCGGTACCGCTTCGCTATCTAGATAAAAATCGCGAGAAAATTCAAAGGCATTCATCACCATAGGTAAGGTTAACCAATGGTGTGAAACTGGCAGTTCTGGTAAGTTGTTAAGTCTCGTTAAAGGACCTGCGCCCATTTTACTCGCAATAGTCCAGCCCCATTCGCCAAAACTAGGTACGTTGTCATGATATTGCTGAACGGTTGAATAGCCTGCAGCTTGAACCGTTTTTCCAATGGCGATAAAGGCATTTTTAGCATGATAAGGGCTGGCCGATTGAATACCAATTAAACCATCGCCTGCCAATAACTGCTTTAAGCGGGCGTAAAAGTTAACCGAGTAAAGTTTATTGAGATCCGGATGGCTAGGGTCGGGTAAATCAACAATAATAGCGTCGAAGGTCTGCCGGCTTTGCAATAATTTATCGATAGCGAGAAAGGCATCAGCAGCAATAATTTCCACGCGTTTATCGCGTAAACTTGCCGCATTTAAGTCTTCAATGGCATTAGCTAATGATTGCGGTAATTTATCATGTGGATTTTTAAATAGTTCAATAAGCTCATTATCTAAATCAATTAAGGTGACTTTGCTAGGTTGCCATTGTAAAACGTCCCTGAGGGCTAAGCCGTCACCACCACCAATAATTAGAATGTTTTCATGACGTGCTGAACCTGCTAACACCGGGCTTACAAGATAACTGTGGTAAATAAATTCATCTGAAGATGAAAACTGTAAACGACCATTTAGATAGAAGTTAATAATGTTGCCATCGTTGGGCCCCATATTTCGCTGGGTAAAAGTCAGTTGTTGATATCGGGTTTTGTCACTATAAACCACTTTGTCGAGATAAAGTAAGTTGCTCATTTGACTCAACCAGCTATTACCAAATTGATAAATAGCCATGATCATTAACAACAAAACACCATGAGCCGATATTAAGGTTTTTCTCCAGGTCAGCCTTTGCCAATAGTAGAGTATAAATACGATACCGGCGGTTAGGTTTAATGCCGCGGTTAATGCACTGGCTTTGCTGATGTCTATGGATAATAAAAATATAACCCAAATTGCAGCGCCGATACCTGCGCCGATATAATCAGCACCGTAGATGGTGCCCAGATTATTTTTGAGATGCTTTTGGTGTATTTCTTCGCGAATACGCGCAATTAGCGGTATTTCCATACCGATAAAAAATCCTAAAATTAAACCGAAAAAGTAAGGGCTATTAAAAGCAATAAAGCTCAGTTGTTTAAATAAGCCACCACGTGGGTATGCATCTGGGGGCAAGTTGAACATTGAGCCTAATATTTCAGGGAAGGTCTGGGTTAGGGCGATTAGGCCGCCAATAATCAATATTGAGCTGCTACCTAAAAACGCAATGGTAAGCTCTAACCAAACAAAACCATTAAAAGCGCATTGAATTTTTCGTGCCGCAAAAGCACCTAAACCCATAGCGACAATCATCAGGCCGATCATGGCATATATGGTGCTTTCCATAATGCCAAGCACTCGACCAGCATAATGCGATAAAAGGTATTCGTATATCAGCCCGCAACCCGCTAAAACAGCCATAGTTAAAATCAGGAGAACATCGTCCCAAAGTCTATTTCTGTTGATTATCATGGACATTCCTAGCTTGAGTTATTTGCTTTTAAATGGCAGGAAAGGAATCAAGCGCATAAGTTGCGCTTGATTCCTTAAATAGAACAGGTGCGATAACGTTATGACATTAACGCGGTTAAAATAAGTGCGATAGAAATACTGATTGCCATTTCAACACTCGCAACACCAATATTATGTTGCTGGTCTACTTCTTCAACTAAGTTGATGCCCATAAGGACTAGGCGCTTGGCAATTGAAGTGAGTAGGGCGACCAATAAGGTCATGATCATACCAAAGACTAACCAGCCAACTAAGTTAACCAATAAGGTATCTGGGCTATAGGTTAAAAAGTGACTCGCTGCGGTTACGGCTAAGGCGGTACTAATAGCTTGGCCAGCGTAGCGAATGGCTAATGCAACATGACCTTCAGCAAAAGCATTTTGCATACTGTGGTTTTTATTGTTTTTCGCGTACTGACGCTCTTTAATACGAGTAACTAACACTAACATGGCTTGTGAAACAATAAAGCCGGCAGCGATGGCAGTAAATGTGCTGATATCTAAGCCATAAACCCAGAGTAATACAGCACGAATAACAATTGCTGTGGCAATAGCACCAGAAGCATCGACGATACCAACAGCAATATTACGTGCTTTAATTTGCGCGTTTTTATCAATTTTATTTAAAGCAAAACGGTCATGAAAAACTCGGCCAATTTTAATCAAAATTAAACCAAAAATTCCGTAACTGGCCATGCCGATAATTTCCATTAAGTAACTATCAGCATTTTCACCACTAATGGCACCTGTTAATACGATGCCCAGCGCAGCAACACTGCCGGCAACGCTAATACCAAAGGCAAAATTATCTTCTTTGGCAAGTTCATCGGTTGAGTTTACTTTTGCTGATAAACCACTGATGAAGCGCATAGCGCCAAGTAATATAATGGCAATAGTAATATCGATAGCTAAGAAGATTAATAGCTCTATATTTAGTCCGGTTATTTCAATAAATGTATTCATATTTATCCCTACTTTCCACGTCTAAAGCTACGTGACGTTGTGCTTTTACTGTTTCTAAAGCTAGCATTTTTTCCGCTTTTACTTGATTTTGCATAAGCGCTTTTATTGGTGGTTTTGCTAGCAAATCGATTGGCACTGGTTTGTGCACTTTTACTTTGACTAGAGATACTTGACGCGCCCGTTCTATTTTTACTATAGGCACTGGTGTATTTTTGGCCACGGCTTTGAAATGATTTTTTGGTACGGGTATCTAAATCATTTTGCTTACGCAGCTGATCGGGTGAACTGTAGCGCTTGCGGCCATAATCATTGTAATAACTATAATTTCGGCCACGGCCCCAATCATTATAACTGGTTCGGCGAGAGCCAAATACATCACCCATCATAGAGTACATACCATACCAAGCCCAAAACGACATCCCATTAGAGCCAGACGTCCAACTACCGTATGATGGATTGCCGATTAGTTGTTCTCCGGTGCCAAAGTCTTGCGCCTTATTAGCCGCCATACTTTGTGCTTTGGACATAGCGTTAACCCGCGGTAAACTACCATCAGACATATCGGCTAATACATTAAGTGGATCACTTAAAGCATCAGAATACAAAACCGGATCGGCTGCTTGATAAAGATTTAAAAGTTCATCATAAATAGCTTGAGAGCTCTCAAACATTTGAGGCTGATTTTTTACCGTGTTTAATCGCTCAACTAAAGCAACAAACATCGGGCCTTTTGTGCCAGTGTCTTTTAGAAACTCGTCAATTAATGGTTTATAACTTGGTTTGCTTTGAAGTAATCTTTCTCCGTATTGGCTAATTAAATTAGCATTACGAACTTGCCCGTCAGCAAGTGATTGAGCAAGTAATTCAATACGTTGTTCAGTGAGTGGGATTTGTTGGGTGATTTGCTCTTTTATTGGATCTCCACAAGCGGAGAGCAATAACATTAGCAAGAGTATCATTGATTTTAGCGGCTGCATTCCTGCCATAGTGTCCTCAAAAATGCTATGGTTATCATTCATTAGTATCACTTTTGACATAATATGTCTATGTTTTTAGGTGTATCAGTGAAATTAGTTTATTACTCATTATTAATTATTATCATTTGTTATTGTAACTTTTATCGAGGATAGCGTGCCTAATTCATCTCCTTTACCCTTTTCGATGTTACTTGTAAGTCAACAAGCAAAAAGTTGGCTAGAGTTTTCACAACAATATCCTAGTGTTACAGATAGTTTACCGCCAGAGCGTTTAACGTTGTTTAAAAAATCGTTAGCGTTAAGTGACTTTATTCTGCGCAGTGCCATTCAAGCACCAGAATTGCTCGTTAAACTTTTTAATAGCGAGCAGTTACTTTCAACCAATACGCCTGAATATAGTGTTATGTTGGCTCAGGCTATAGAAAAATGTACAACAGAAGAACAATTACAAAAGTGCCTTAGGTTGTTTCGTTTAGAACAAATGGTGCATATTGCTGTTGGTGATTTTTTGTTGAATATTTCGCTTGATGAATCGTTAAAGCGACTTTCCTTACTCGCCGATAGTTTGGTAATTGCCGCCAACAATTGGTTATCAAAATTTTGTGAAAGTAAGTGGGGTGTGCCGGTTAACAGCGCCGGAGAAGCACAAAGCTTACTGGTATATGCCATGGGGAAATTAGGTGGGCAAGAGCTCAACTTCTCATCAGATATTGATTTAATTTTTGTTTATCCTGAAGCGGGAGAAACCCAGGGCCTTAGGCGCAGTATCGACAATCAATTGTTTTATACGCGCCTAGGACAAAAATTAATTACCGCGCTAAATCAACAAACAGCGGACGGCTTTGTATATCGCGTTGATATGCGTTTGAGACCTTTTGGCGAAAGTGGACCCTTAGTGTTGTCGTTTACTGCCATGGAAAATTATTACCAAGATCAAGGGCGAGATTGGGAACGTTACGCCATGCTTAAGGCGCGCCTGATTGGCGAAGGCAAATATCATGGGCAATTGTCCAATATGTTGCGGCCTTTTGTTTATCGCCGCTACATTGATTTCAGTGTTATTGACAGCCTGCGACGGATGAAAGCCATGATTGCCCAAGAGGTTAGGCGTAAGCAGCTCAATAACAATATTAAGCTAGGTGCTGGCGGTATTCGCGAAGTTGAGTTTATTGTGCAAGTTTTTCAAATGATCCGGGGTGGCCGAGATAGTGATTTACAGCATCGTAACTTACTCACCGTTGTACCTTTATTAGTAAAGCACGGTGAGCTTACACCACAGAGTGCGATAGTGTTAACGGATAGTTATCGATTTTTGCGACGTGTTGAAAACATTATACAAGCGTTGAATGATCAACAAACACAAACGTTACCTGACGATGAGTTAGATCAGGAACGTTTACTGACTATTCTTGCTGATGATAACTGTACAAATTGGTCAACTTTTCTTGAACATCTTTCTTTTCATATGAAAGGGGTTCATCAACAATTTGTTGAACTAATTGGTGAGGAAAGTCCAAATCGTCAGGCGGTTGATCAGTATTGGACAACCTTGTGGGATAGCCAATGGAGCGATGAGGAATCTATTGCTTGGATTGAACAATCTCCCCAGCTACTAGACAAAATAGATGGCGTTGAGTTTGCTCACAGTGAAACCATCTGGCTAGCGCTCAGAGATTTTCGTCGTGAAATGATCAAACGCAGTATGGGGAGCCGTGGTAGACAAGTGTTAGATAAATTGATCCCAACTGTGCTGTGGCACCTCGCCGATTTAAAACTAACGGATCAAACATTAGCACGTGTTTTAGGCGTGCTAACAACGATTGCCACGCGCACGGCCTACCTAGAATTATTATTTGAAAATGAAGGCGCATTAAAGCAATTAATTCATTTATGCCGAAATAGCAGCTGGGTAGCAGAGCATATCGCTAAATTCCCAATTTTACTGGATGAATTGATTGACCCTAAATTATTTCATCAACCACCGTTACTATCTTCATATGTCGCAGAATTGCGTGAAACTATGCTACGGGTACCTGAAGACGACCAAGAAGCGCAAATGATCACTCTACGGCAGTTTAAACAGGCTAAACAGTTGCGTATTGCTGCCGCAGATATTACTGGCATTTTACCGATTACCAAAGTTAGTGATCACTTAACCGCACTAGCAGAAGCACTGGTTGAAGAAGTCGCTAACTTAGCGTGGCAACAAATGACACTGCGTTTTGGTGTGCCAACCAGCAAGTTAGAGAGCCAAGATAAAGGCTTTGCTGTTATTGGTTATGGAAAATTAGGTGGTATTGAACTCGGGTATAGTTCGGATTTAGATTTAGTCTTTGTACATAACGCAGATGTAGCCGAAATGACAACAGGAGAAAAATCGATTTCTGCTGGCCAATTTTACCTAAAACTTGCCCAACGTATGATGCACTTATTTAATACTCGTATGGCCAATGGCATCTTATACGAGTTAGATATGCGCTTGAGACCTTCGGGTAATGCCGGGCTTTTAATGGTACACATTGATACCTTTGCTCATTATCAATCTACAGATGCTTGGACGTGGGAGCATCAGGCGCTGGTCCGTACCAGAATAATTTATGGTCATGAAGGGTTAGCAGAAAGATTTAAAGAAATTAAGCGTGAAGTGCTGATGAGAAAACGCGATAAAGCATTACTACGTGAAGATGTGATAAAAATGCGTAATAAAATGCGCGAACACTTGGATAAATCAACAAAGAGCGAAGTCGACATTAAGCAAGGGCTGGGTGGTTTAGTCGATATTGAATTTCTCGTACAATATTTAGTTTTAGCCCATAGTGCTGAGCACCCAAAATTGAGCGATTATTCAGATAATATTAATCTACTGGAGTATTTAGCAAACATTGGCTTAATTACAGCACAACAACAGCATTCTTTAGTTGATAATTACTGTAAATTACGTGATTTAAGTCATCTTGCAACTCTGCAAAACAGCGCTGCAATGATCCCTGCAACTAAATTTTCAGCTGAGTATAGTGAGGTAATGGAGCTTGTTGAACAGTTATTGCAGTAGGCAATTAGTCTTTGAGCTTAGATTAGCTACTGCCGTTTGGCAGTAGCATGCATTCATTTACTAAGTAAGGAATGCTGTACTCGATCAAAACAATGGCACGTTGCTGATAGCAAAAGTAAATAGATAGGCCATTTTCAAAATGACCTTCAACGGCCTTACCTACTTGATAAGAGGTAGCGATGATATTTTTATTGACTCTAAAAGCACTTTTAACCACAAAGTCACGATTTAGCCACCAAAGCATTTCTAGGTCATTATCTTGAGCATACTCAGATAGTTTTTGAAATAAAGTTTCGCCAAGGCGAAATGGGTGGTTATCAGTTTTCCCTGTCCAATCTTTACGTAAGGGCTGAGTGATTAAACGTCTTGCTTCTAATATTTTTTCTAAATCACCTTTTGGATCTGGTAAATAGACAATATTATTACGAATTTTAGGACCTTTGCCATCCATGTCGCCATGAAGGTTAGCGTAATAGCGAGAAAGCCCATCAGCAGCGGCATTTGTACTTTCTTTAGCAACAACAATTTTTTCTTCTGGTGCTACTGGCTCAGCTCCCTCTTCATGGTGAAGGTCAACTTTTGTTGCAACAACTGCATCAGCTGTATTTCCGCTGAGTGAAAATAATAGTTCTCGGTTGAGCAATAACGCTGTAGCCAAGCCAATTAGAATCAAGCCTAAAATAATACTTCGTAACCAAAATTTCATAAATTACTTATAGTTAAGTTTATATCTCACCAACACCATAACGAACAATAACTATTTATACAATGATGGGTCATCTTCGTTAGGGCGAGTTTTAAAGCGACGATGTAACCACATATACTGCTCAGGTTTTACCATAATGGCTTTTTCTAACTCTTGATTTATTCTCAATACATCAGCGGTGTCATCGCCAGTTGGAAAGTTTTCTAGCATAGGTTTTATCTCTAATGTGTAACCACTGCCGTCGTCATTACGCGTTGGAATTAACATGTGCGTTTGAGTGTTTTTTTGTCGAGCAAATATTAATGTACCTGTAGTCGATGCCGCTTCTGGCACGGCGAAAAAGGGCACAAATACACTACGATTGCGACCGTAATCTTGATCAGGTAAATAAATACAGGCTTCACCGTCATTGAGTGCTCGAAGTAAGCCTTTAACATCACGTTTGCCCAACATATATTTGTTTGAACGCCCACGCCCACGAAACTGAAAATATTCCATTAACGGATTGTTATGCGGTCGATAAAATACCACCATAGGATGGCCATAACCAATGCCTCTACAGTTAATCTCGGCGCTAAGATAATGCATAGCAAGTAGCAGTATGCCTTTACCTTGTTTTTGTGCTTCTTCAATGTGTTCAAGGCCGATAACTTTGGTTTTTCGTTTTACACGCCAATTTGGCCACCACCAACCCATACCAGTTTCCAATAAAGCAATACCGGTATTTTCAAAATTGCGTTTAAGCATAACTTGGCGTTCAGCATCTGGCATATCAGGAAAGCAAAGCTCTAAATTTCGCAAAGCAACTTTCTTACGGCTTGAGCCAATTTTATAGAGTAAGCGACCGATTATTTTACCGAGAAATAGCTGAAACCTATAAGGTAGCCAAGAAATGGTATAAAGAATAAATACCCCGAGCCAAGTTAGCCAATATTTTGGTAACAGGTAAGATATTTTAAAATTTGGTTGTAAAACTTTGTTTTTACTCACGGGATGATTTCAACTCATTGAATTGCTTGTGATACAATATTGCTTATTATATCTGTTATAGGGCACAGGATGAAAGTAGATATTCCCGCTTTTGATAAAGCGCGTGTTTTAGTGGTTGGTGATATCATGTTAGATCGCTATTGGTATGGACCTACACAACGTATTTCACCCGAGGCACCTGTGCCGATTGTTAAAATACATCAAGAGGAAGATCGACCAGGAGGCGCAGCCAACGTAGCTTTGAATATTGCTTCGCTAAATGGTCACGTAACTTTATTGGGTATCACTGGCGAAGATGAAGCGTCACAAACATTGCAAACACAGTTGTCAGCAATGAATATAAATTGTCAATTTATTCAATCTATCGATCACCCAACCATTACTAAATTACGTATTTTAAGCCGAAATCAGCAATTATTGCGCTTAGATTTTGAAGAATCTTTTGCTGAACTTGATAAAAAAGCATTGATTGAACAAACCAAAGCCTTAGTTGCTCAGCATGATCTTTTGTTGTTATCTGATTACGACAAAGGCACATTATCTGAAGTTCAGGCACTTATACAAGTAGCAAAAGCGCAAAATATTCCTGTGTTAGTTGATCCAAAAGGCACTGACTTTTCACGTTATCGTGGTGCGACATTAATTACGCCAAACCTTGCAGAATTTGAAGCCGTAGTTGGACATTGTAAAACTGAAGCTGAAATTGTTAGTAAAGGCCAAGCACTATTAAAGGAATTAGATTTAACAGCCATGCTAGTCACTCGAAGTGAACACGGCATGACTCTGTTACGCCATGGCCAAGAAGAATTTCATTTACCCACGCAAGCGAAAGAGGTTTATGACGTAACTGGCGCTGGCGATACGGTTATTGCCACATTAGCTCTTGCTATAGCAGCAAAAGCCGAGTTTACCCAAGCCAGCGCCTTAGCAAATATTGCGGCTGGTATTGTTGTCGGTAAATTGGGTACGTCGACGGTCAGCGAAGCTGAATTAAGTGCTGAGTTATCATCAGGTCAAGAAAGTGGTTTTGGTGTGATGTCTGAAGAACAGCTAAAAATTGCCGTTGAATTAGCCCAAGCGCGCGGTGAAACTATTGTGATGACCAATGGTTGTTTTGATATTTTGCATGCGGGCCATGTTTCATATTTAACTACCGCGAATACCTTAGGTACGCGTTTAATTGTTGCGGTTAATGATGACGCTTCAGTAACGCGATTGAAAGGCCCGGGTCGCCCGGTTAACCCAGTGGATCGTCGAATGGCGGTGCTCGCTGGTTTAGGCGCAGTCGATTGGGTAGTGCCTTTTAGTGAAGATACTCCGCAACGTTTAATTGCCAACATTTTACCCAATACCTTAGTTAAAGGTGGTGATTATAAAGTAGAAGATATCGCAGGTGGAGCTGAAGTTATCGCGGCAGGTGGTGAAGTAAAAGTACTTAATTTTGAAGATGGAATTTCGACAACCAAAATTATTAACGCGATAAAACGAGAAGATTAGTCATTCTGATTTTATCTTCTGATCTTCGTTCTTTCACATTCATGTGAACACAAGATACTGTTTGTCCTGAGCATAAAAAAGCAGCATTTAATGCTGCTTTTTTATTTTTCATTAAAAGTTACGCTTTATTAATTTTCTGTTAAACCTTGGTTTATATCAGCTAAATCTTGCTCGGTAATGGTACCGCCAGCACGTTTTAATGCTAATACATTTTGAATATAATCATATCGTGTTGACGATAAGTTACGCTTGGCGTTGTACAAGTTTCTGGTACTGTTTAACACATCAACAATAGTACGTGTGCCCACTTCAAAACCCGCTTCTGTTGCTTTTAATGCACTTTGTGCACTAATCTCTGATTGCTCTAATGATCTAATAGCTGAAACCGCTGCAATCACAGTGTTATATGCATTGCGCGTGTTGCGTACTACATTTCGGTGCGCTTGTTCCATATTTTGGCTAGCGGCAACATAATTGTTTTGTGCTTTGCGAACCGTGCTTGATATCGCGCCGCCTGAATAAATAGGTACATATAAAGAAATGCCAATTGAATGGCTATCTAATGCAGGGTTATTAAAGTTGATACTGTTAACTTCATTATCTTGCTCTCTGCTACCGTAGCTGCCCGATAAACTTAATGTAGGGTAATGTCCAGAACGTGCAATGTTGATATTTTCTTTAGCAATATCAATGCTTATTCTTTCTGCAATGAGTTCTAAGTTTTTAGCTTCTGCAGTTTGTTGCCATTCATTAGCACTGTCAGGAGATGGACGAGAAGTACTGAAACGCTCAGTATTTAAAATGTTCAAATCACGAGGATATATATTGGTGATAACCCGTAAAGCTTCTTCGGCATTAAATACTTTGTTTTCAGCTCTAATTTCATCGGTTACAGCATTGTCGTATTGTGCTTGTGCTTCATGAACATCAGTAATTGCGGTTAAACCAACAGAGAACCTTTGTTTTGTTTGTTCTAGCTGGCGTTCAATTGCGGTTTTCTCAGCAATCGAAAATTCCAAATCATCTTTTGCTCGCAGCACCTGAAAGTATGATTGTGTTAAGCGTACAATTAAATCTTGCTTAGCTAATTGGTAGATAACATCACTCTGGTGGGCAATTTTTTTCGCATTATCGAGTTTTAACCAAGTACTATGATTATATAACTCCATGTCTAAATTAAGACTATAGCTAGTAGTATCACTTTTATTGGTAAGAAGTAGACCTGAGGACTGTCCAGTATCTGAAGTAGGAATAAACTCGTTTTCGCTTTCTGTATAGCTTGCTGCGCCGTAAATTTGGGGTAATAACACTGAGCGAGCTTGTTCAATACCTTCTTCAGCTGCTAAAAATTGTGCATGCGCTCTAAGAACAACCGGATCATTGTTTTTTGCCTGCTGGTATACTGACAGTAAATCTTCGGCATTAGCTAAAGAGCTACTTGCAGCACACGCAAGGCCAATAAAAAGTGTGGTTATTGTTTTTTTCATCTTGAAGCGATTCCTGTAATAATGAACGTGCAATTATTTTTCTAATTGTAACTATCTTATCGCGAATAAGGAATTAGCTAAATAAAATAAGTGTTTAGGGAAGTATTCTAGTGTAACAAAATGTTAAGTGCGAGTGAATCGAAAATTGTTTAGTAACATGTCTAGTAACACAGGAAGAATGAATGATTAATATGACCAAAGCACCTTTATTACGCTTTAATTTAGCTGATATAGAAGTGATCGAAAAATCAAGAAAATACCAAGGTTTCTTTGCCATTGATGAGTATTTATTTCGTCATAAACTTTATCAAGGTGGCTACAGTAAGGTATTAAAACGAGAGGTTTTTGAACGTGGCGACGCTGTTGGCTTATTGCCTTATGATCCGGTCACAGATTCTGTAATACTTATTGAACAATTTCGCTCTGGCGCACTGCGCAGTAAAACTGGGCCATGGCAATTAGAACTAATCGCTGGTATGTTTTCAGAAAATGAAGTGCCATTAGAAGTCGCGATTCGTGAAGCAAAAGAAGAGGCTAACTTAGAAATAAGGCCTGAAAAAGTAATTAAAGTGATGGATTATCTTTCAAGCGCTGGCGGCATGAGTGAATGTATTCATCTTTATTGTGCCTGTGTAGATAGTGAAAATGTTTCAGGTGTTTTTGGCCTAGCCTCAGAAGGCGAAGATATTTTAGTGCATGTTATGTCGCGCCAAGATGCACAGAAGTTACTTGAACAGGGAAAGATACTGAATGCTGCTACTATTATTGCGCTACAATGGTTAGCTCTAAATCTTGATAAGCTTAAATCAAGCTGGAAATAAATGTCAGTTGTTGAAAAAAAATATCGTCCTCACTTACCGACTTTAATGTCCTTATTTGAGGTTAATTATATGTTATTACTGCGTGTTCTTGCGGATAAAGAGCAGGTGGGAGAACAGCGGTGCTTTTTTATTTCTGACTTTTTAAGCTATCGAGTAAAAGTAAATGAAGTGACAAAGTACACGACATTATTAACGATTAACCAAGAGGCGAATATTCACGGCTATAATTTGACAGAGTTATTTCGCCCCAAAATGGTCGTCCGCTTATATCATGACGCTCGCATGGCTGAAGTGATCAGTAATCAAGATGTAAAACAGATCAAGCCACGTTATGACTATCCCAACGATAAAATGCATTTACCCGATGAAAAGCAACAAGTGAACTATTTTTTAAAAGAATGGCTACAACTTTGCTTACAATTGGGCCAAGTACATTTTAATATGACAAAAAAATCTTAAGTTAATGTCACACAAACCAATAGCATAAAACAAATGATACAAACAAAAATATCAAAGCAACTTACCCTAGCGCAAATTAGTGATAGTCACTTATTTGCCGAACGTAATGGTTTACACCATCAGGCTAATGTTTTCCAGAACTTGAAAAATGTGCTTTTGGCCATTAAAAGTCAGCCTTCAATTGATGTTATTGTTTTCACTGGCGACTTAACACAAGATCACACTGAAGGGTCTTATCAACTATTTGTCCAAGCCTTTGAAGAATGCGAAATTACCACCCCCGTTTATTATGTTGCCGGTAATCATGACGAGCCGCAGTTATTAAATCGCTATTTGTCGAACGCACCCTTTCTCCAAGAGAGCCTAATCGAAGGTAACGATTGGCAAGTGCTATTATTAGAAAGTAAGAGTACTACACCTGCTGGCGTGTTCAGCAAAGCACAAGGTGATAGTGCTAGCCGTGTAATTGACCCCGCTAAATCTCAATTGGTATTAATGCATCATCATGCTGTAGATGCGGGCTTTTTTATTGATCAGCATGGTTTGATAAATAAAGCCGAATTCCAAAATTTTTTAACGGCATATCCTTCGATAAAAGCGATCGGATGTGGCCATATTCATCAAGCATTAACTTTGCCTGTAAAACTGCCAGCAAGAACGATTAATTTATACAGCTGCCCAGCAACATCTATTCAATTCGACATCAATTCTCAGACCGCCAAATCAAATGGCCAACCACCAGGTTATCGAATATTTACCTTGGCTGACAATAGCCAAATAACCAGTAAGGTGTTTTATGTCTAAAACAATGAGAGAAAATAATTCGTTATGATTAATATATTGTATATTCATGGTTTTAACTCTTCGCCTTTGTCGATGAAAGCTGAACTCACACGAAAGTTTTTCGCTAAAAATCATCCAGAAATAAACTTTCATTGTCCGCAATTAGTGTCTTCTCCTAATGCGGCCATTAAACAACTTGAAGATATTATTGCCCTTGAACCTAACGCTACTTGGTTATTAATGGGCTCATCTTTAGGGGGTTATTTTAGCACCTATTTAGCAGAGAAATATCAAACGAAAGCGGTGCTAATTAACCCCGCGGTTAAACCGTTCGAATTAATGAACGATTATCTTGGAGAACAAGTAAACCCGTATACCCAGAAGCGCTATCAAGTTAAAGAGCTGCATATTGCTGAACTAAAAGCGCTCGAACAGGAAAATATTTCTAAAAATAATTACTTGGTCATGGTACAAACCGGTGATGAAGTGTTAGATTACCAACAAGCCGTTGAAAAATACCGTCATTGCCAATTGGCAGTGGAGCAAGGTGGCGATCATAGTTTTATTAACTATGAAAATACCTTGCCTAACATAGCGTTATTTTTCAATTTACCACTAATATCAGCCTAATTATCAGAACATATAAATGAGCGAACAATATAATTCCGACTCCATTGAAGTCTTAAGTGGCCTCGACCCGGTACGTCATCGTCCTGGCATGTATACCGATACCACTCGTCCTAATCATATAGGCCAAGAAGTTATCGATAACTCTGTTGATGAAGCATTAGCAGGGCATGCACAAAATATTACTGTGATTCTTGATAAAGATCAGTCATTAGAAGTTATTGATGATGGTCGAGGTATGCCGATTGATATTCACCCAGAAGAAGGTGTATCTGGCGTAGAACTTATTTTTTGTAAACTGCACGCTGGTGGTAAGTTTTCCAATAAAAACTATCAATTTTCAGGTGGTTTGCACGGTGTGGGAATTTCTGTTGTCAACGCCTTATCTACCCGAGTAGACGTTTCAGTTAGGCGTGATGGTAAAGTATACGAAATGGCTTTCGAAAGTGGCTATAAGGTAGAAGAGTTAAGAGAAACAGGTACAGTGGGCCGTCGTAATACCGGCACCCGCGTAAAATTTTGGCCTGATGCTAGCTATTTCGATTCGGCCAAGTTTTCAGCACGTCGATTAGTGCATTTATTAAAAGCTAAAGCCGTACTTTGTCCTGGGTTAACTATAAAGTTTCATGATAAAAACGAAGATGATAAATATGAATGGTGCTATGAAGATGGCTTAGTCGATTATTTAAAAGAGTCAGTTAAAGGTTTTGAAAGCTTGCCAGAAGAGCCTTTTGTTGGCAGCTTTACTTCGCAACATGAAGCAGCTGATTGGGCAGTAACTTGGCTACCTGAAGGTGGCGAATCAGTTGGTGAGAGTTATGTTAACTTAATTCCTACCGTGCAAGGTGGTACACATGTTAACGGCCTTCGCCAAGGCTTGTTAGAGTCAATGCGCGAGTTTTGTGAATTTAGAAACTTACTCCCACGTGGTGTTAAGTTAACACCAGACGACATTTGGGATAAATGTGCTTATATCTTATCAGTGAAGATGGAAGACCCACAATTTGCCGGACAGACTAAAGAACGACTCTCTTCTCGCCAATGCGCGGCATTCGTTACTGGTGTAGTAAAAGACTCATTTAGTTTGTGGTTAAACGAGCATACGAGCATTGCGGAAACCTTAGCTGAGTTTTGTATTTCTAATGCCCAGCGACGTTTACGTGCTAGTAAAAAAATCATTCGAAAAAAGGTCACTCAAGGGCCAGCTTTACCAGGCAAGTTAACCGACTGCGGTAGCCAAGATATTTTGCGTACAGAGCTGTTTTTAGTAGAAGGTGACTCTGCGGGTGGTAGTGCAAAACAGGCAAGAGATCGTGAAATTCAAGCCATTATGCCGCTGCGTGGTAAAATTTTAAATACTTGGGAAGTAGACTCAGGGCAAATATTAGCATCACAAGAAGTTCATGATATTTCAGTTGCTTTAGGTATTGACCCTGATACGGATGATTTATCAGGACTTCGCTACGGTAAAATTTGTATTCTTGCCGATGCCGATTCTGATGGTTTACATATTGCGACCTTACTTTGTGCGCTATTTACTCAACATTTTCTACCTTTAGTGCAAGCTGGGCATGTCTATGTCGCTATGCCTCCATTGTATCGAGTTGATGTGGGTAAAGAAGTATTTTACGCGTTAGATGAAGCTGAAAAAGACGGTATTTTAGACCGTATCGAAGCCGAGAAAAAACGTGGAAAAGTCAATGTACAGCGATTCAAAGGGCTGGGTGAAATGAATCCGTTACAATTACGTGAAACTACCATGGATCCCAATACACGTCGCTTAGTACAGTTAACCGTAGATGATCATTCAGAAACTATGGAATTGATGGATATGTTACTCTCTAAAAAACGTGCAGGCGATCGTAAAGATTGGTTGCAATCTAAAGGCGATATGGTTGAATTAGATTGATTTTTTTAGCATGCTAATGAAAAACCAAGTGGATAAATTAACGTTATTATTAAATGTTAAATCTAATCAATACTTATTTACTGTTAATTAAAAAAGGTATAGTTACTCACTATACCTTTTTGCTTTTTTAGGAAAACTCATGATTGAACACCGTCTGTTACGCAGTATATGTCATGCGTCAGTAGGGACTAATAACCTCACGAAGGCAAAGTCCTTTTATACTCCTGTGTTGGCAAAATTAGGTATAGAACTAGTTAGCGAATATGAACATGCGGTTGCATACGGCAAGGGCTATCCTGAATTTTGGCTACAACTACCTTTTGATAAAAAGTTGGCAACAGCTAGCAACGGCGTTCATTTTGGTTTTGTTGCGTTAAATAAGCAGCAGGTTGATGACTTTTATCGGTGCGCAATTACCTTAGGTGGACGTTGTAACGGTGAACCAGGTCCAAGGCCTGAATATGGAGAGCCTTATTATGGCTGCTTTATTGTAGACCTTGATGGTAATAAAATAGAAGCAAGTTATTGGCTAGTTACTGAAAAATAGTTTTAAAATAATTATTTTTTCGCATTTTTATTTGTGTTTTTAACTCATCATAAATAATAGTTTATCATTTAAGCAAATTCGTTTTATACTGTAATTTGCATATTATCGCACGGGCCGTTGGAGCGCGAATTTGTTAAAGAGCTTTATAAAATTAACCTTTCAAAATAGTGCCCCGATTCTCTTTATTTTCTTGTTAATATCTTGTAAATCAAATGCTTTGCAGTCTGTAACTGACAGTGACTTTAATACGTTTTTATTACGTGCAGAGCAGCTCAACAACAGTGATCCTAAAGCGGCGCTGTTTTTATTAAATGCGCATAAAGAACAGCTAGACACTCAGCCCGTTTCCAACCAAGTAAATTACTATCGCATTCAATCAGCAGCCTATGCCGACCAAGCACTATACAGTTTAAGTGAGGCTTCGGCAGAACAGGGCTTAAAACTTGCCAAGAAAATGAATAATCCGAGTGTGTTTATTGCTGAGCTTGCTTACACCAAAGGTTTTTCGCTTGAAAGTTTGGGCAATTTTGACGGCGCTTTTCAAATCTATCAAAATGGTTTAGATGTTGCACGTTCTATGAATAATCAGGAATTAACCGCTCGAGGTCTGATTAATATTGGCGCGATATTATATTTACAAAAAGACTACAAACAATCGTTAATCACCCTAAATCAAGCTTTAGAAATAGCCAATGACATTGCAGATGATTCACTGTTAGGCGACGTCAGCAGTGAGTTAGGTATTTTATATGGAAATTTAGGCGAAGAAAGCCAAGCAAATGATTACTTTCAAAAATCGTATCAGCATTTTAAGAAAGCTGGCAAACAGAACTATGCACTTAATAGTTTGCACAATGTTGCTAATAACCACGCTAACCAAGAGCGCTATGAACAAGCCATTAAAGTTTACCGCGTGTTAGAAAGTGAGATTCAGCCAAATACCAGTAATCAGTTTATCGCCGATGTTTATCGAAATATAGCTTGGGTGCTGCTAAATAAGGAAGATGCAGATACAGAAAATGCTTATCGCTACATTCTACTGGCAGGTGAGTATGTTAAAGAAGTTGAACAACATGCGGTTAAACTTCAATACACTGTAGATAAGGCCTTTGTTTTAGAAAAAATGGGTCGTTATCAAGAAGCGCTAGACAACCTAGAGCAAGCTCAAATACTGCTCGAGCGCAAAGCGAGTGATAATTATGACACCAGTGCACTAAATATTCTCTTTTTAAGCGCTAAATTACATTATGCTTTAGGCCATTATAATCAAGCATATAAAATTCAAACTCAGTATTTTACTCAATCTATAGTATACGAGCAGGCACGAGAAACCACTGAAATAGATGAGTTAATTTTGCAATATGAAAGTGCAACCGCTCAACGACAGAATAATATATTAGAGAAAAAACAACGCATACAAAATTTACAACTCCAACAAATGGCACTTGAAGCGGATGGTCGTCAGGTACTTGTTATGGTGTTGGCTGTTTGTACCTTGCTATTAGCCTGGTTCTTATATCGTGTGATAAAAGGACAAAAAAACTTAATTCGCGCGACTCGAACCGATAGCTTAACCGGTGTAGCTAACCGCCGAAGACTGCTTGAGTTAGGTGAAGAGTATTTTTTAAATGCCAAAAAGAGTCAGCAAGTCTTTAGTCTGTATATGATTGATATTGATTTTTTCAAAAAAATCAATGATCAGTTTGGTCATAGTATTGGTGATAAAGCCTTGCAAGAAATTGCTATTCAAGGCCAAAACCTCATGCGAGCTAGTGATGTATTTGGTCGCTTTGGTGGAGAAGAGTTTATTGCACTGCTGCCAGAAACCGGTAGTATCGAAGCACTTGAGGTTGCTCAGCGACTTCGACAAAATATTGAGCAATCAAAATGGCAAACTCAGCAAATAAACCATTTAACGGTAAGTATTGGTGTAGCAACTTTTGAGCGAGATAATTATGCAAACTTTTCGGCTTTGTTAAAGGCCTCTGATGAGCAATTATTAAAAGCCAAACAATCAGGCCGTAATAAGGTTAGTTACAATGCGTAAATATTCGTGGCTCAAAACTATCACTTTATATTTGTTCACGATATCTATCAGCACTGTTGCCTGCGCAGATGAAATTATCGGTCAACAACAGGTATTCAATAATATTGATAGCCTTAGTGCAAAACAGCAAAAATCAATAGTCGCTTTGGCGGTTAATAACGAAATATTATCGCTATTAACCTTGAGTGTGTATGACAAAGCGGCAGCGCAAGTTAAGTTATTGGCTTTACAAGAATTACCCTTAACAGTAAATATCGCTGAGCAATATTTACTGTATATCGTGCGTGCCAATATTTCTGATATTGAAGGGCAAGAGCATAAAGTGATTAATTGGCTCAATAAAGCAATTAAGCTTGAGCCGTTACTGACTAAAAAACAACTCGATACACCTTTATTTTCTAGTGCTTATTTAACCCTAGCAGACATTTATGCAAGGCAAGGCGAAGGAAAGAAAGCCTATGACACTAAACGGCTGTATATTAAAAAATATTTTGCACATTTGAACCATCAAAAAGAGTTAAGTGTTAAGCGTTTAGATGAAAAATATAACATTGAAAAAAAACATGAAGAAAACGAGCTGCTTACGCAAAATAGCCAAATAAAGCATTATGCGCTTGCCAGCGCTGAAGCTGAGCGTAGTGAACAATATCTTAATATTGCCATTTTTATTGCCGCAGTCAGCGTTTTCTTTTTACTACTTTTACGACAATTTAAAATTAGCCGAGCATTAAAGTTACTGGCAAAAACCGATAGTTTAACGTTATTACCTAACCGTGGGGCATTCTTTAGTAATGGTTATAATTTTATGACACGAGCATTATTGGCTGATAAAGAACTCAGTGTTTTAATGTTAGACATAGATAATTTTAAAAGTATAAACGATAACTTTGGTCATGATGTTGGCGACAGCGTTATTTGCCATGTTGCCGCGTTAGCTAGTGAAACCATGCGTTCTCGAGATTTTTTTGCCCGTATTGGTGGTGAAGAGTTTGCTGCCATTTTACCTGATGCGAGTATCGAACAAGCTCACGCAATTGCAGAACACATGCGTGAGAAAATTCAAGATGATATTAGTATGTATAAAAACAACAAAATTCGGGTGACAGTTAGCATAGGTATTGTCAGCATTGCTGATGTTAGAGAAAGTTTTGATAGCTTGTTACACGCAGCAGATATGGCAATGTATCAAGCAAAAATTAATGGTCGCAACCAAGTGTGCAGCTTTGCGAAAGAAAAAAAATAAAATAAAAATTAATCACTGTTGTGTGATATTTATCGCCTAAAAGTGTTCTTTCCACCGGTATAATCAGCTAAGCTACCCCTAGAACAATAATAATAAAAGTTACGTTTAATAATTCGGCATTAATCGAACTTTTTAGGAAAATACTTTCATGTCAGATGCAATCGACTTTAGTTTAGACGGTATTGAACAGCGCCCTCTAAGACAGTTCACTGAAGAAGCTTATTTAAATTACTCGATGTATGTCATTATGGACCGTGCCTTGCCACATATTGGTGATGGCTTAAAACCGGTGCAACGTCGTATCGTTTATGCAATGTCCGAGCTTGGCTTATCCGCATTAGCGAAATATAAAAAATCTGCTCGTACTGTTGGTGATGTACTAGGTAAATTTCATCCCCATGGTGACTCTGCCTGTTACGAAGCTATGGTATTAATGGCGCAGCCATTTTCATACCGTTATCCGTTAGTTGACGGACAAGGTAACTGGGGTGCTCCTGACGATCCAAAATCATTTGCGGCAATGCGTTATACCGAAGCGCGTTTATCACGTTTTAGTGAAGTTTTACTAGCTGAATTAGGCCAAGGCACTGTTGATTGGTCGCCTAACTTTGATGGCACCATGAAGGAGCCTAAAACCTTACCTGCACGTTTGCCACACATTTTATTGAACGGTATTACAGGCATAGCAGTAGGTATGGCAACAGACATTCCTCCGCATAATGCCAGAGAAGTTGCGAATGCTTGTATACATTTAATTGAGCAACCGAAAGCTGAATTAGCCGATCTACTTGAAATTATTCATGGCCCCGATTATCCAACCGACGCTGAAATTATTACGCCTAAAGCCGATATTGAAAAAATTTATCAAACCGGTCGTGGCAGTATTAAAATGCGGGCAGTTTATGAGATGTTGCATGGTGATGTGGTTATTACCGCATTGCCACATCAAGCCTCAGGCGGAAAAATATTAGAACAAATTGCCAATCAAATGCAGGCCAAAAAGTTACCAATGGTGGTTGATTTACGTGATGAATCTGATCATGAAAATCCTATCCGTTTAGTTGTTGTTCCACGTTCAAACCGTGTTGATATTGAACAACTTATGCAGCACTTGTTTGCCACCACAGATTTAGAAAAAAACTTTCGTGTTAACTTGAACATGATCGGTTTGAACAACAAGCCAGCCGTTAAAGATATTAGAACCATATTAAGCGAGTGGTTAGAGTATCGACGCGAAACAGTGCGTCGTCGCTTGCAATATCGATTAGATAAAGTATTGGCTCGTTTGCATCTTTTAGATGGCTTATTAATCGCGTACCTTAATATTGATGAAGTTATTGAGATAATTAGAGGCTTTGATAACCCCAAAGCTGAGTTAATGTCACGCTTTGAACTTTCAGAACGCCAAGCCGAATCAATATTAGAAATTAAGCTTCGCCAACTCGCTAAGCTTGAAGAAATTAGGATCCGTGCTGAGCAAGCGGAATTAAATATAGAACGTGAATACCTGGAGAAAATTCTCAGCTCTAAAGTTCGCATGAATACCTTAATGAAGAAAGAAATTCTAGAAGCAGCTGAAAAATATGGTGATGATCGCCGCTCGGTTATTGTTGAGCGCAGTGAGGCAAAAGCCTTATCTGAAAAAGACTTGATGCCAAGTGAGTCAGTTACTGTTGTTGTTTCTCAAAAGGGCTGGGCACGTTGTGCAAAAGGCCATGATATTGACGCAGAAGCATTAAGCTACAAGTCAGGCGATGAATACTTATGTTCAGCCAAAGGACGAAGCAATCGCCCTGTGGTGTTTATTGACTCATCGGGAAGGGCATACGCCACTGATGCGCATAGTTTACCTACGGCGCGAAGCCAAGGAGAGCCGCTCACAGGGCGCTTTAATTTGTCGAGCGGTGAATACTTTGAACAAGTCTTGATGGCTGATGACGAATGTCGTTACTTACTCAGCAGCGATGCAGGTTATGGCTTTGTTGGCAGTTTTGCCGACATGGTCAGTCGTAATAAAAATGGTAAAGCGTTATTAAGTTTGTCTGTAGCAGCGAAAGTAATGACACCAAAAGTCATTAGCAATTTAGATACAGAATTAGTACTTTCAATTACCTCGGAAGGACGCATGCTGGTTTTTCCAGTTAAAGACTTACCTATTTTGACTAAAGGTAAAGGCAACAAAATAATTAATATTCCTACAGCAAAAGCAAAAGCGCGTGAAGAATATGTAACCTTGCTCGACGTCTTGCCACCAGATAGTGCTGTTACCTTGCATGCAGGTAAACGTAAGTTAACTCTAAAAGCTAGCGACATTGAGCATTATAAAGGTGAACGTGGACGTCGAGGTAATAAACTACCAAGAGGTTTACAGCGTGTTGATCATATCGTTGTAGAGAAATCCACTACGGATATAGAGCCTGAAGTTCCTGAAAGTTAACGCACTGCTAAGCTGTTAATATCAAAGCCCTAAATTAATCGTTTAGGGCTTTTTTTATGTTTAGGCCCCTCCCAGACATCTTGCTGATATCCTATCTTATGGATATCGGTTACAGCTCTATAGTAAAGAAAGGGCTAATGCTATGCTTCTGGCGCTGTTAATTGCCGAATTAGAGCCGCAAGTTGGACAATTTTTATATTTGATAATTGTCGATAATCAAAATATGGGCAAATAATAATGCCTAACTCATTATTAATAGCAAAATCATGACTAAGCCAAGTGCAGTCGTAACAAAGCCCCAGTTGTTCTGCATAACCTTTGCCTAATATAACGTGCAGTTTTTTAACAGGTTTAGGTGTTGTAGAACTGAGTGTTTTAGAGTCAGGTGCTTTGAGCTCTGGTAGTTCAGATTCGATAGAAATTTTTGCTAAAAAATTCGTTTCACAATGGTTAGTCGCTAAAAAGCAGGGCGCTGAAAAAAGTAAGCAATTATCACTGTGTGACTGTAATAGAAAATCATCTCTTAAGTGTTGCCAACTAGAAAATTGCTTTGATGATAATTCAAATAATAACTTAGCGTAAACATTAAATATTTTCCGCCAATGGTTACCGGTTTCCTGACAAATATAGGCAATTTCACTAGGAACTATCGCTTTAACACAATTTAGGCTTTCATAAGAAGTGAGAGGTGGGCGGTTTTTTATATAAAAAACGAGTTTGGCATCAATATTACCTAAACCAATAGCGGTATTTTTCATTGACTTTCCTAAATAAAAAGCAATAAAAAACCCGGTATAATCCGGGTTTTTAGTCGTTTATATTAGCTATTCTAAGCTTAGTTAAAACTCTTTCAACATGCTTTCCAAAGAATTGTCATATGCTTTTAATTCTCTTTCCAGTTGAAATTTTTCTTTCAGTTGTTCAATTTCACGCCATTTTCTTTTTTTATTATTACTTGAACTTGATTTCGGCTGTGTGCCTAAAGAGTCCAATACTTGTTGAAACTTTTCCATGGTATGCTCCTTGTTTTTACAACTGCAGCTTTTTAATATCACAGTTGTTCACAAAATAGAAACATTATTTTGTATTTTCGTTACAAAGTCATGAATTTCACAAGTTTTATAATTTATAAATTAAAGCATTGCCTGTAATTGTTGCTCAAGTTTAACTTGGTCAATGGTAAAGTTTCGAATGCCTTCTGCCAACTTTTCAGTTGCCATAGCATCTTGGTTCATCTGCCATCTAAATTGTGCTTCAGTTAGTGGAGCTTCATCTGCTAATGGCGCATGGTCGCTAAAAAGCTTTTGCGTAACTGTTGCTGTTGAATTTGCTAATTCGTCCATAAGATTTGGGCTGATCGTTAGTCGGTCACAACCAGCCAGTTCAAGTATTTCACCAATATTGCGGAAACTAGCACCCATCACAACCGTTTTGTGGCCTTTAGCTTTGTAATAATTATAGATACTCGTTACTGACACTACACCGGGATCTTCGCTAGCTGAGTAGTCAGTGCGGCCAGTATCTTTTTTATACCAATCTAAAATACGACCAACAAAAGGTGAAATCAGATAAATATTAGCTACGGCACAGGCTTGCGCTTGAGCAAAGTTAAATAGTAAGGTTAAATTACAGTTAATGCCTTCACGCTCTAATTGCTCTGCCGCTTTAATGCCTTCCCACGTAGAGGCTACTTTGATCAATATGCGATCATTAGTAATGCCAGCTTCGTTGTACATAGCCATAAGCTTATAAGCTTTAGCGACAGATGCTTCAGTATCAAAAGATAAGCGAGCATCAACTTCTGTTGAAATTCTACCAGGTACTATCTTTAAAATTTCTAAACCAATTAATACCGAAAGTTTATCTGCAGCGTCAGTAACTTGCTGTTCAGCATTTGCCGACTGAGTTTTCGCCCATGCTACTGCAGTAGCCAGTAGATGTTGATAATTAGGCAGAGAGGCGGCTTTTAATAATAAAGACGGATTTGTAGTGGCATCTTGTGGTTGAAACTTAGCAATAGCTTCAATATCGCCGGTATCGGCAACAACAGTTGTCATTGCTTTTAATTGAGAAAGTTGATCGGTCATAACATGTCCCTTGATATTCATAATGGAATCAGATGAATGTGAGTGTATTAGTTAATTTTGGTGAAATATTACAACGTTTTTCAAGCAAGATAGGTTGAAATTGCTAGGTATCTGTTTTATTCATCTATATTTGTATCAAATTTTCATAATTTAGCAAGGGTGATAACGAAATAATTTAGATAAAACGCACTATTGTATGCTGTGTGGGCGATAAGTTAGATGATGAATTCATAATGAAGATAATTATATTCGTTTTTTCCTGTGTTATAGTGACAAAAATTTTTTAAGATAGAGTAGATATATAATGTTGCTTGTTGTTTCTCCAGCTAAGAATCTAGATTATGAATCCCCCGTTGCTACTGAAAAATATACTCAACCTGAACTATTAGCACACAGTAAAGTGTTAATGAAAAAGTGTAAAACACTGACTCCAGCTGATATCAGTTCATTAATGGGTATCAGCGATAAATTGGCCGGTTTAAATGCCGCGCGTTTTGGCGAGTGGGCAACCCCTTTTACACCAGAAAATTCTCGACAAGCCGTATTAGCTTTTAATGGCGACGTTTATACAGGCTTAGATGCTCCATCGTTTAACGAAGAAGACTTTGAATTTGCTCAGCAGCATATGCGGATATTATCTGGATTATATGGACTATTAAAGCCGCTAGACTTGATGCAAGCGTATCGACTAGAAATGGGCAAAAAATTAGACAATGATCGCGGCAGTAATTTGTATCAGTTTTGGGGCGATATTATCACCGAGCATTTAAATGCAGCGATTGGAGCTCAAGGCGACAATGTGTTAATTAACTTAGCGTCAAATGAATACTTTAAATCAGTTAACAAGAAAGTACTAAAAGCTGAAATTATTACACCGGCATTTAAAGATTGGAAAAACGGCCAGTTTAAAATGATCAGCTTTTTTGCCAAAAAAGCCCGCGGTTTAATGGCACGCTATATTATTGAGCACCAAATCACTGATGTTGAAAAGCTAAAAGAATTTGATGTGGCAGGGTATCAATATTCGAGTGAATTGAGTAAAGGTAATGACTGGGTGTTTACCCGTAAAGAAGTCGATTAAACTAATTGAATTTGATTAAATATAAAAGCTATAAAGGTGAAACAACTCATTTATAGCTTTTATAGAAGATAGTACCTGAATAGATAATCACGCGACCCCTGCCTTATAATATTTGTAGAAGCCTACATTTAAACTGATACTTTTGGATAGAAAACTAAACTTAATATTATAATTATTTAAGCCTGCTTTGAGCTGTGAGTTCAATAGGTCATTGCAGCCGTTGGACATCATCACTTGATGTTAATTTTGAGCCTTGAGTGACCGTTAACCGAATTTAGTTTAATTTCTGTTGTAGGCTTACAAAGGTTACATGACTAATGAGTTTGCAAAGCTAATTTTTCAGCTCCAGATTCAATCTCATTCCAAACGCGTAAAAAATTTCCTCCTAGAAGTTTAGTTATTTGCTCATCGCTATAACCACGGGTTTGTAAGCCTGCAATTAAATTAGGGTAATCGGCAACAGATTTTAGACCTTCCGGTAATGCTCCTTGTACGCCATCAAAATCTGAACCAATACCAATATGATCAATGCCTACAAGTTTTATAGCATAGTCAAATTGATTAAGCACAGCGTCTATGGGTGTCACTGGAATAGGATGTTTATCCCACCAATTTTTATCAAACGATTGTTCATCTATTAATTCTGTGCCTGAAACAATAGCTGCTTGGTTTTGCTTGGCTACTGCCGCTTTTTCTTTAAAAAAAGCTTGAAGGTCATCGGCCGATTTTCGATTAATAAAAGGTATGCCAAAGGATATTTGTATCACCCCGCCTTTAGCCGCTATAGCCAATGCAAGTTCATCACTAATATTGCGTTCAAATCCGGGAGTAAAATGTCTAAAAGCAGAGTGGCTCGCAATTACCGGTACTTTGCTCAATAACAGAACATCTTTAACAGCTTTATCGGATAAATGCGACACGTCTACTATCATACCTAGCCGATTCATTTCACTCACAACGTTCTTACCAAAAGGGCTTAATCCGTTCCATTGGCGTCTGGGATCATAAGAAGAATCGCTAATGCGATTGCTAGCGCTGTGAGCTAATGTAATATAACGGACCCCACGTTTAAAAAATTTACCCACTTGATTAATGTCATCCTCAATTGGAGCGCCATTCTCCATACCAAGAGCTAACAAAACACGGTTTCCCGTTTTTAATCGTTCAATATCTTTTGGTGAACTTAAAAGTCCAAATTTATCAGGATGACGTACAATTAATGCTTCAATACTATCAATCTGTGTATGGGCAATTTGTTTTGCTTTGCCTTGCTGATCATCACGAGCTGAAGTGTAAATTGACATAAAAGCTACATTAAGGCCGCCAGAATAAGCACTAGGGTAATCAAATTCACGACTAGGTGCAGTAGAGCCAAGATCACGCCACTCAGCAAGTAACTTGGTAGGGGCATCAATGTGTGTATCAACAATGATGGCTTTTTTCGCCAACTCCATAGCTGTGAGGGTTGTTGAGTTCGCTAATGTGTTTGCTGTATTAAGTAACAAAGCTATAACGATCGTTATCGATAGTTGCTTATTCATTGTTCACCTTTCCTTTTAATATCGAAAAATACTTTATCTAATTTTCAACTTATCGGTGTGACTTTTATCCTAATGCGATAATTTTTTGAGTAATCGATTTACTTTATTATAGAAGTTAGCATACAACATGGTAGGTGATATTTATTGTTGATTAAAGTAAGCATGCCCAATAAAAAATATTATGTCTGCAATTGTTAAATAGCTGCGGCCTTGATTTCAAAGTATCTATGACCTAAATACTGGCTTAGTTGTCTATCAAGATGAAATAAGGTCAACGTCTTTTGAATACCCAAAGTAGCTTAAAATTTAATTGTTCCTAATGCCCGTAATGTCGAAACAGTTGCCGTTAGCAAAAGATAAACCAATAACTAGATTACTATCACCTTATCACTATCGATAAAACTCAATTAATAATTAAGTGACTAAAAACAAAAAAACCTAAACGAGTGCGTTTAGGTTTTTAGATTTTAAAAGGCAGATTTTAACTTTTGGTGCGTTTCGCTATTTTTTTTGCTTTAGCTTTTTTCTGTGCCACAGTTCTTTTCACTTTAGTCTTTTTCGTGGCAACACGTGCTTCTTTAAATTTTGGTCTTAAGGTTTCAATTACACGACGTGGTAGGCGCTCTTTTATGTAACGTTCAATTTTACCAATGACTGTCATGTCGTGTGCTTCAACCAATGATATAGCTGTACCTTTATTGCCAGCGCGACCTGTGCGGCCGATGCGGTGCAAATATATATCGGCTGTGCGGGGCATATCAAAGTTTATTACATGCGTTATATCGTCAATATCAAGACCACGTTCAGCGACATCTGTAGCTACAAGCACATTAACGGTACCATTGCGCAAACGTTCAACTGATGTGTTGCGTTTGTCTTGTTGCATTTTACCTTCAAGCCATACGCAAGGTACGTTATCGGCGTAAAGTTTGCCTGATAGATGCTGCACGGTTTCACGTTTATTGGCAAAAACAAGGGCACGTTCTACTTCTTCTTGTTGTAATAAGTTTAGCAATAAGGCGTATTTATGATCTTTGTCGTCAGCTAAGTGCATCCACTGGTGAATTTTTGCTTTTTCTTTTCGAGAAGGATTTGCTTCTAAAAATACAGGGTCGTTCAAAAGTTCGCGAGAAAAACGTACTACTGCGGCACCTTCTAATGTTGCAGAAAATAGCATGGTCTGTTTACGCCAGCGTGCTTCGCCAACAATGCGATTAATGGTTTCAGCAAAACCCATAGCGAGCATACGATCTGCTTCATCTAAAATAAGAATTTCAATTTCACGGCTATCAAACTGCTCGCTTTCAATGTATTCCATTAAACGGCCAGGTGTAGCAACCAAAATATCGGTGTTACCTGTAAGTACTTCTTTATGACTGCCATAATTAACACCACCGGTAATTACCGCGGATTTAATATTGGTAAGCGCGGTTAACTTCTCACATTGCTCATGAGTTTGTATGGCCAGTTCGCGTGTTGGTGACAAAATTAGCACACGTGGAAAACCTTGCTGTGGACGGGGATAGTCAAGCAAGTGTTGAGCGGCTGGTAAAATGAACGCCGCTGTTTTTCCCGTTCCTGTAGGGGCTGAAGCTAATACGTCTTTGCCTGTCATAGCCACAGGAAGTACTAATTCTTGGATAGACGTCGGCTTTTTAAAGCCTGCATTTTCAACGCCGCCTAATAACGCGGAATCTAGGTCAAACTGCTCAAACATGTAATAATTTTCTTTGGGGATTAATAACGCGGATTATAATGGCAAAATACGATTTATCCTAAAGATCTTGCCAAATTAATCTATTTATTATGATATTTAACTTAATCCGCTAGTATATCAGCGATTTCATGGTTTATTTGTTGGCACCAAACTTTGATGCGCTCTTCACTGGCATCATATTGGTTGTCTTCATCAAGGGCTAAACCAACAAATTGTTGTTTGTTTTCGGTCAAAGCTTTTGACTCTGCAAATTCATAACCTTCATTTGGCCAATAACCGATAACATAGCCACCTTGTGCCAGCACTTGTTCATGTAACATGCCTAGCGCATCTTGAAACCAATCGGTGTAGCCAATTTGATCGCCCATGCCATAAAGCGCTACTATTTTACCTTCGAGATTAATCTCGGAAATTTCTGGCCAGTGTGACTCCCAATCTTCTTGAATTTCACCATAATCCCAAGTAGAAATGCCTAAAATTAACATGTCGTGATTTGCCATTTCGGCCAATGGTGTATCTTTTATATTAAATAAAGTGACTATGTCAGCGCCAAGTTCTGTTTGAATTTTTTCTGCTGCTATTTCGGTATAACACGTGGTTGAGCCATAAAATAATGCAATGTTCATTGATAAATTACCGAGGTTTTTACGAACCACTTTAGGTGGCAGGTGAGCGAGTGACGAGATTTTAACAAAATTTCAGTAAATAAGAAGCTTTGCGTTACGAGACAAATTAATATTTTATTAGATATATTAGCTATTGGAGGTCTCAGTGTTATTGCAATTATGACTTTTTCACTGTAATTTTAGCGGGATTAAAGCGGTCTTTGTATTTAACTAAATATTGCAAATGTAATTTTCCGCTCATTTTCCGCTTATTTAAGGTATGGAATTGATTTATGTCTAAGAATTTTTTATTGGCCGCAGCATTTGGCGTGTTAAGTTTGACTCACCATGTTGCCGCCTATGCTGAACCTGCAACGCCATCAAATAATAGTGTTATGTTACCCGTTGCACAATCGCCTGAGGTTGAAGCCGTTAAAGCAAAACTTTCGCAAACTTTAGGATTCAATGTTGCCAGTATTAAACCATCTCCAATGACTGGCGTGATTGAAGTGCTTACGGATCAGGGCTTATTTTATGCCAGCGCCGATGGTAACTTTTTATTGCATGGAAAAATGTACGGATTAGGCGATAACGTTACTAATTTAACCGAAGCAAGCTTAGCGCAAGTGCGTGTGGAAGGCATGGTTAAGTTTTCTGATGCTATGATTGTTTATCCAGCAAAAAATGAAAAACACGTAGTTACCGTTTTTACCGATATTACCTGTGGTTACTGTCGTAAAATGCATGAACAAATAGACGACTATAACGATAAAGGTATAACTGTTCGTTACTTAGCGTATCCACGTGCTGGCGTGAAAGACCGTTCAGGTGGTTATTCACAAGGCTTTAAAGATTTACGTTCAATATGGTGTCATGAAGATGCTAAGTCGGCGCTAACAAAAGCGAAAAGTGGCTCTAAGGTGGCAGCACGTATTTGTGATATGCCTATCGAAGAAGAATTTGACTTTGGTCGCCAAGTTGGCGTTACCGGAACACCTGCTATTATGCTTGAAAATGGCATGATGGTGCCAGGTTATCAAGACCCTGATAAATTATTTACGTTATTAGAATCCGCTCAGTAAGGTGGTTAATATCATACTGGTTAAGCCGTATTTTCAAATGGTGTAACTAAATTTTTTCATAAAATGGCAAGTATTTAACTTGCCATTTTTGTATCTAGCGTTTTAAGTATAAAGGTTCATTCATGCATAAAGAGATCATTCGTCGAGAGCAAGTAAGCGATGAGCATTTACCCGATACGCTGCATCCTATTATTCGACAAATATACGCGCGGCGCGGTGTTACTAGTAAAGAGCAGCTTGAATTAACCGCGTCACATTTATGCGCCGTTGATTCGTTGAAAGGTTTACCTGAAGCATGTGCGCTTTTATATCAGGCGCTACAAGAGAAAAAAAATATCACTGTGATTGGTGACTTTGATGCCGATGGCGCTACAAGTACTGCATTAATGATGGAAGCATTACACATGCTAGGGTCGAAAAATCATCATTTTCTTGTGCCCAACCGATTTAAATATGGTTATGGCCTTACGCCTGAAATTGTTGATATTGCAGCCTCTCAAGGCGCTCAAGTATTAGTCACTGTTGATAATGGCATTAGTTGTGTTGCCGGTGTAAAAAGGGCAAAAAATTTAGGGCTTCAAGTAGTGGTTACTGATCATCACTTACCTGGCGCGGATACACCACCTGCTGACGCTATTATTAATCCCAATCAACGAGGTTGTAACTTTGCTAGTAAGTCGTTAGCTGGTGTTGGTGTCGCTTTTTATTTTATGTTGGCATTAAGAAAATATTTACGCGAGCAACAATGGTTTGAACAACAGGGAATTAAAGAACCTAATATTGCGCAATTACTTGATTTAGTTGCACTAGGTACGGTTGCCGATGTGGTGTCACTTGATGCCAATAATCGTATTTTAGTTGAACAAGGACTAAAACGTATTCGCGCAGGTGCCACGCGTCCAGGTATTCAAGCATTAATCGAAATTGCCGGCAAAAATCAGCAAAAATTGATTGCTAGCGACTTTGGCTTTGCTTTAGGACCACGTATCAATGCCGCAGGGCGTTTAGACGATATGGCTTTTGGTATTAATTGTTTATTAGCAAAAGATTTATCAACCGCAAGAGTAATGGCCGCAGACTTAGATGACTTAAACAAAACACGCCGAGAAATAGAGCAGGGCATGCAACTTGAGGCTGAACAAGTGCTAGCAAGCTTAAAGTTTAGTGAAGATAATTTACCGCATGGCATTAGTTTGTTTCATGGCGATTGGCATCAAGGCGTTATAGGCATTGTTGCGGGGCGATTAAAAGAAAAATATCATCGACCTAGCATTGTTTTTGCCAAAGGTAATGATGACACTGACGAAAATAGTACTGACCTTAAAGCCAGCAGCATCGATAGCAATAGTATTGATATAAGTAACAACGAAATAAAAGGCTCAGCGCGCTCAATTCCTGGTTTACATATTCGTGATTTATTAGAGTACATTGACAGTCAACATCCTGGTATTATTATCAAATTTGGTGGCCATGCCATGGCGGCAGGTTTGTCGATAGCGGCTAATCAATTCCAACAGTTTTCATCACTATTTGAAAAATATGCAGAGCAATGGTTAAGCAAAGAAGCACTAACCGGCGTTTTATCTTCAGATGGTGAACTATTAACTAACGATATGACCCTTGCCTTTGCTGAAGTATTACGTGACGCCGGGCCTTGGGGACAGAACTTTCCAGAGCCAGTATTTGATGATGTTTTCACCCTTGTTCAACAGCGCATTGTAGGCGAAAAACACTTAAAGCTAGTGGTAGAAAAAGAAAAGCAAATATTTGATGCTATTGCCTTTAATGTTGATATAAAACGTTGGCCTGACAGCCAAGCGAAGCAAGTAAAATTAGCCTATCGTCTCGATATTAACGAGTTTCGTGGTAAGCAATCAGTGCAATTAATGGTCGAACAATTAGACTGAAGTGCAGTAAGAACATTATTAGCTTAATCGCTTAGATTAATAGTGACATTAAACGGATAGAAAAATATAATAAAAATGGCGTTTCATTGCACAAGCAAGCGTTTATTTAATCGCATAATTAAGCTACAATGCGCGACTGTTTTTTTGTTGTTTTTCCTTAATCAGTAATTATATTCACCATTTATATTCATCTATGACGGCGTAACAGTTAAAAAGTATGTTAGAAGTTAATCCAGTACTCAATAAAATTAAAGAAATTCGCGAACGCACCAACCTGCTTCGGGGGTATCTTTGACTACGATCAAAAGTCAGAACGTTTGGTTGAAGTTACACGCGAGTTAGAATCTGCAGATGTTTGGAATGATCCTGAACGTGCTCAAGCATTGGGTCGTGAACGCGCGGCATTAGAAGCCGTAGTTGAAACCATAGACGAAATGGATTCAGGTTGTGAAGACATTGAAGGCTTGGTTGAGCTTGCTGTTGAAGCAGAAGATGAAGAAACCTTTGTTGATGCCGAAGCTGAAACAAAAACTTTAGAAGCTAGTCTTGAAAAGTTAGAGTTTCGTCGCATGTTCTCTGGCGAGCACGATGCCAATAACTGCTATTTAGATATCCAGTCAGGATCTGGCGGTACAGAAGCGCAAGATTGGGCCGAAATGCTGATGCGTATGTATTTGCGTTGGGGGGAAGCCAACGGCTACAAAACTGAAGCGATTGAAGTTACGGGTGGTGATGTCGCCGGCATTAAAGGTTGCACCATTAAATATACTGGTGAATATGCTTTTGGTTGGTTACGCACCGAAACCGGTGTTCATCGTTTAGTACGAAAATCACCTTTTGACTCAAGTGGTCGTCGCCATACCTCGTTTGCTTCTGCGTTTATATACCCAGAAATTGACGACAATATTGAAATTGATATTAACCCAGCAGATTTGCGCATAGATACTTTTCGCGCTTCTGGTGCGGGTGGTCAACATGTTAACAAAACTGATTCTGCCATACGTATTACTCATGAACCAACAGGTGCAGTAGTAGCTTGTCAGGCGGACCGTTCTCAGCATAAAAACCGTGCAACAGCCATGAAGCTTTTAAAAGCTAAATTGTATGAAATGGAAATGCAAAAGCAGAATGAAGGTAAACAAGAATTAGAAGACGGCAAATCTGATATTGGCTGGGGCAGTCAAATACGCTCTTATGTTTTAGATGACAGCCGTATTAAAGATTTACGTACCGGAATAGAAAACCGTAATACGCAAGCAGTATTAGACGGTGATTTAAACAAATTTTTAGAAGCTAGTTTGAAATCTGGCTTATAGATACCTTAATTAATTTGAAAATATTTTTAATAGAATATACCTGTAATGGCAAAATTTGAGCGCTAATTAACTGAGCTTAAATAACAAATTACGTTAAACACGAGAAATAAAATGACTGATCAAGCACACCAAGACGAAAATAAATTGATTGCCGAGCGTCGTGGCAAATTAGCAAAAATTCGCGAAAACTGTCCGGCTAATGGCCACCCAAACAAGTTTGACCGAAAACACTATGCTGCTGATTTACAAGCTGAACACGGTGAGAAAGATAAAGAAACGCTTGAAGCTGAAACTGCTCTTTACAGCATTGCTGGTCGTGTAATGGCAAAACGTGGTCCATTCTTAGTTTTACAGGATATGTCTGGTCGCATTCAGGCATATGCACACAAAACTGTGCAAAAAGATATTAAAGAGCGTTGGGGCACTTTAGACATTGGCGATATTATCGGTGTTACCGGTACTATGCATATGTCAGGTAAAGGTGACTTATACGTTAATATGGATAAATATGAGCTATTAACCAAATCGCTACGTCCATTACCAGAAAAATTCCATGGCTTATCAGACGTTGAAACAAAATATCGTCAACGTTACGTTGATTTAATTATCAACGAAGACACCCGTAACACTTTTAAAATACGCTCGAAAATTGTTGACGGTATTCGTAAGTTTTTAACTGACCGTGACTTTATGGAAGTTGAAACGCCAATGCTGCAAACCATCCCTGGTGGTGCAACAGCTAAACCTTTTAAAACCTTTCATAATGCGCTCGATATTGAAATGTTTATGCGTATTGCACCTGAACTTTACCTAAAGCGTTTAGTGGTTGGTGGTTTCGAAAAAGTATTCGAAATTAACCGTAACTTCCGTAACGAAGGTTTATCAACGCGCCATAATCCAGAATTCACTATGATTGAATTTTATCAAGCTTATGCTGATTATCATGATCTAATGAACCTGACTGAAGACATGTTACGTACGTTAGCTGAAGACGTAATGGGCTCAGCTATTATTCGTAATACAGTTAAAAACTCTGATGGCGAAGTAGTAGAAGAGAAATTCTATGATTTTGGCCAAAAATTTACTCGTTTATCAATGGTTGATGCGATTTTATTACACGGTAATAATTTAGACGAAAATATCTTACGTAACCCAGAAGCTAACTTTGACGCGCTTAAAGCAATGGCGAAATCTGTTGGTGTGAAAGAAACCGAAGCATCCAAAGTATGGGGCGCAGGTAAGTATATTTGTGAGATATTTGAAGAAGTTGCCGAGCATATGCTTGACCAACCTACTTTTATCACTGAATACCCATGGGAAGTTTCACCATTAGCTCGTAGAAATGATGACAACGCATTTATTACTGACCGTTTTGAATTCTTTGTGGGCGGACGCGAACTTGCCAATGGTTTCTCAGAGCTTAACGATGCCGAAGACCAAGCGGCACGCTTCCAAAACCAAGTAGAGGGTAAAGACGCTGGTGATGATGAAGCAATGCATTTTGACGCTGATTATATTCAAGCGCTTGAATACGGTTTACCACCAACAGCTGGTGAAGGTATTGGTATTGATCGATTAGTGATGTTGTTCACTGATTCACCAACCATTAAAGACGTTATTTTGTTTCCACATATGCGTCCACTTTCTGAGTAATAGATAGCTGAATAAGTTTAGTTAAACGTATAATCTAAAAAAGCACCTTCGGGTGCTTTTTTATGTTCAGGCCATTCCTATCCATCACGGTAATTGCTTCTGCATTACACCAATGATTTACATTCCTGTAATAAAATGGCTTTACGGTATTAGCCTTAACATTTAAGTACATGATAATGAATGTATTAATGCACAGTTGTTATACTTATGTCGGTAATGTTTTGATTTAAATTAAACTATGACTTATGCCTAAATCGTTATTGAATTATTTTAATTGGGCCGCTGATGTTGAAGTGAATTGTTAATATTTGTGTATATTAGTGGTGTATTAAAAATCTTCTGTTAAATTAAAGGTGTACTAAATTCAAGCAAGCCAAATATTAGGAGAATTATAATGGCATTTGAAGTTACCTTCGAGTTAAAAGAATCAGATTTAGAGTATTTTCGTAATGTAATGCGCGAGTCAAAGTCGGACGCTAAAAGTTTAAGTGAAGCAGAAATTTTAGCAAACGCAAAAATCCTTAGTGAAGACGTAAAAACTGATGTACCGGAATTTGTCAGCGATCGCATTAAAAAATTAGGCACCTTAGTCGCTATGATTGAGGATAGTGAGTGGAAAATACCTGATGAAGCGCGCGCTGATGTATTAAGTGCTTTAGCTTATTTTAGTGACCCTGAAGATTTAGTGCCTGATCATATTCCAGTGTTAGGTTTTTTAGATGATGCCATCATGATCGAGTTAGTTGTTGAAGAACTCAAAGACGACATTGAGGCTTTCTTAGAGTTTTGCAAATACCGAACGCGTGAAGAAGGTCGCCATGGCGATGCGGATGTTACTCGAGATGAATGGTTAGACTCAAAGCGTAAAGAGTTGCACAGTAGAATGAGAAATCGTCGTTCAGGTCGCAGCGGTGGTCGTTCAGGTTTCCGTTCAGTTTTTTAACTGATATAGATTAAGTTAACTTTACATTTTTTAATTTAATGTCTAAAAAAAGCCGCGGTAAGCGGTTTTTTTAGTTTATAGCAGGCAACTGCAAAATTCCTATAATATTGCTTAATATGTATATTATGGTTTTAGTCAATAATAGACAGTTATACCGATTTATTTAAAGGCATAAATTTTATTAACTTACATAACAATGTTTGCTTTAAATAGATTAAGCCATGTTTCTCTAGCATTCTTAAATAGCTCTGTTGAATCTATTTTGGAATAACATCAAATGAGATAGTCATTCTAGTTTCATCGGAAGTAAATGGCTTTGTACCGTGCCAGAAGTAGGAAGGGAAAAGCACTAGTAATCCATTTTGCGGCTTAACAACATAGTCTGCTTCAAGTTTATGTTTCATATTGAATCCAGGTACACCAAACTCTATCCAGCCTTCACCATTATTATTAACTGCACTCGGTATTTGGTTATAATATGGGCCGCTTATCCATCCTTCTGAGTGGTAATGGTTTTTATGGAAACCTTGTTTTTGTAATAAAACTGACCAAGAACCCTGATACTGAAAACTGGACATTATTCGCTTTAAAAACGGATGACTTTTGTGCTGACTAAAACCATTTATATAGCGCTGTATATGCTTTTGTAATTCAATGTCGAGTAAGTTAATCACAGGTGATTTTGATGGAAATAAATCTCCAATGGTTTGTGTTCCATTAATTAAAGACTGATCAAGCGGGTGTTGTTTACTAGTATGTAACTTAGTTAACTCAGTATTTAATTCTTGATTAAATTCTATCAATGATTGGCCGTCATTAGGGGGTGTTACTTCTGCGCTATATATAAATTTATTGGGATCGCATAGCTCGTTATATTCTTTGGTTTTCCCAAGCATTTTTAAACTTGTTGATTTTAGAGTGATACAACTTAGGTTGTTTCGATCACTGTGGGTTAATCGGTCGAATATCTTTAATGATGCACTAGCATTATCATTAGCAATAAATGCGTGGCCTTGTTCATATAATAAATGAATATTATTTTTATTGTTTTTTAAGCCTTGAGTACTGATTGATACTGCTTCTTCGAATTCTCCAAGTTCCCTCAGAGCGTTAGATTTTATAATGTATGCGAGCGCTTCATTTTTATCTACAGTGAGGATTTTATCGGCAATTTTTATAGCTTTATCATACGCTTTTGCATGTAATAATTTTCTGCCAAACTCTCCCATCAAAGCAGTTGAATTTGTTCTTTCGATAGCAGACTTATAATTAGAAAAACATTCGTCTACAGGTAATGATCTTGACCATTTAATTAAGCTTAATTGATGATGAGCATCATAATCTAATGGAAAATCGTTAATAATTTTTTCATATACACTGATTGATGAATCAACTTTTTCTTCAATTAGGTAACAACTGGCTAACGCTTTATTTGATTCTGTACTTGCTCCATTTTGAGCTAATATTGATTTAAAATATTTCTTTGCTTCTGGTATGTTTCCATACTCTTTTTCAATTTGTCCCAGCAAATACAGACTTTGTTCGTTATGAGGATTATTATCCAAAATCTCTAACAGGATGTTTTTTGCTTTTAAGCTATCTTCTGTTTTGTTGTAACATTTCGCTAATCCAACCTTTGCACCGATGCTGTTACTATTTATCAATAAAGCACTTTTAAAGTAAGCTTTTGCGTCAACATAAGCATCTTCTGAGAATAAAATGTTTCCAAGGTTAATATGTGGGTCTATATATGTGGTTCTGCAACTTATAGCTTGCTTAAATTTGAGTTTTGCTAGCTCAACTTTATTTAATTGATTTAATAAGTTTCCATAGGCGTTAATTATTTCAGCTTGGTTAGGAGCCAACTTTAGTGCTTTTAAAAAATGTTTTTCACTTGCTTTAAAAAGGCTAAGTTTTCTTTCTGCAACTGCACGCAGATGCCAAAGCTGCGGGTTTTTACCCTGTAAACCTGTTAAGTTTTTGAAAATATCTAAAGCTAAATTAAATTCGCCGTTATTAAGATGATTGATTGCTTTTGTAATATTCGCTTGCATTGTTTCTTCTTTATTTTGTAAATTTATCAACGAGTGAAGATTAATAATATAATTGTAATGTCGATTTAAATATCACGTTACTAATGGGTTACAAATAACATTAAAACAAAAAAAGCGATAATTGTACCGTTAAACGCAAAGATATAACCGAAGCCTTTTAAGCCCTGTTTCATCGTGTAATTGTTACTTTTTAAATACCAATACCAAATAGCGCACATTAGTATGGGAACGAGAAAAAATAGTTTAATCATATTTACGCTATCTCCTGTGGTGCTGGTTTAGTTGGCTCTCGCCAAGGTGCAACTTTCAATAGCATTAGCATACCGGGTATGGCTAATGCTGTGCACATAAAGTAAAAATTAGTCCAGCCTATTTGTTCGACAATAACGCCTGTTGTGGCATTAGCAAATGTTCTTGGTAGCGCTGTTAAGGCAGTAAATAATGCAAATTGTGTTGCTGCAAATGCTGGGTTAGTCGCTCTGGCTATAAAGGCGACAAAAGCTGCTGTACCAAGACCAACGCCTAAATACTCAAAGCCCATAGCGAATGCTAAAGCGTAGGTGTTGTGGCCAATTTCTGCCAGTGCTGCAAAGCCCAATATACTGATGATTTGAACAAAACCAAATAACCAAAGCGCACGATTAATACTTAATTTTATCATCACTATACCACCAACAGCCAAACCTATAGTCATAGCGATTAATGACGCTGTTTTAGCCACCACTCCAATTTCAGTATTGGTGAAGCCTAAATCTATGAAAAATGGCGTTTGTAGTGCAGTCGCCATGCTATCGCCGAGTTTATATAAAAATAAAAAAGCGAGAATTTGTAATGCAGATTTTGTGCCTTTTCGGTTGATAAAGTCTTTAAAAGGCAATACAACGGCTTGTTGTAATGTTTTTGGCGCTTGGGCAGAAGTTTTAAGCTCTTTTATTGAAAGGCTCAATAGAATACCGACGAGCATAAATGCAGCGACAACAATGAATACTGCTTGCCAACTGATGTGGTCAGCAAGAATAAACCCCAATGAACCTGGTACTAAGCCAGAAAGTCGATAAGCTTGTACATGAATAGAGTTGCCCAAGCCAAGTTCATGTTCGGGCAATAATTCGCGGCGATAAGCATCCAGTACAATATCTTGGCTAGCACTGAAAAATGCGACTGCAGCCGCTAAATAAGCAACATTCCAGATATTCATTACGGGGTCAACAAAACCAAAACCTGCGATAGAAAACAATAAAAGCACTTGTGTTAGCAACATCCAACTACGACGGCGGCCAAGTACAGGTAAAGAATATCGGTCCATTAATGGCGACCAAATAAACTTCCATACGTAGGGTATACCAATAAGAGAAAATAAGCCTATTTCCGCTAAACTGACGCCTTCGGAGCGCAGCCAGCCAGGTACAAGTTGATAAAGAATAAATAAAGGCAACCCGGAGCTAAAACCGGTGAAGATACAAATTAGCATACGACGATTAAATATTGCTTGCTTAAAGGTTGGAGAATGCATTGCTCAAAGCCTAATGAATGCGAAAAGGTAATGCTGATAGGCTATCAAAATGTATTAGTAAACAGAAGTTTAATCTTTTCAAACAGCTAATTAGTTGTTAAATATTAACTGACATTTATCAGCTTTAGCTGGGTAATGTTAAGGTATCGGGCGCCAACCTATACAATCAATAGGGTAGCTGCCTGTACCAGAGAAAAAGTCTAAACAGGTTGATATTTCACTTTTAAAATATAAATCACGGTCAAGATCATTAGCGCTATGTAAACTAAGTTCATGCATTATATGCCAAAAAACACGTTCTCTAGCATTACTGGGGGTTTCATCACTAACGTGCAGTAAAGTCCATTCTGCCATGGTGTTTTCGACGAATTGATCAAGCTCAGTGTAATGCAAAGAATGATTAATAACAGCGATGATATAGGCCCGGATTTGAGTGATTTTCTCATTGATAAACTGCTCAATTATCATGTTGTTCCTTTTGTACAATTAAGCTAATAAAGGGACTTAGCTAAGGAGAATAATGATGTTAATCGCCTTGTAATCTTGTTTGATACTGTTTAGTTATCGTAGATAAAACTAAAATTGTCAAAGTTCATGGGGTGTGAAATTGTAACTTAAAGACCATTTTGACAAACTATTTAGCAATCAAGTCAGCACTTGAAAGGGGAGGGATGCTAATTTTAAGTGCTTTAAAATTAGGTTTACCCTTAATATTCGATGTATTAAAGTTACAAAGTTATATTGCCGGTAATAAACTAGCCTTGATTAACATGATAGGTTCAATTGGCACATCTTCCCAGCCCATCTCTTCATTATAATCTGTTGCTACTAAGGCCATAGCATCGACGACTTCTTGCCCTTCAACGATGCTACCAAAAACCGCGTAACCCCAACTTCTGCCGGGGTCTAAGCTACTATTGTCTGTAATGTTGAAAAAGAATTGTCTATTCGCAGTATGGGGACGGTTTTCTTTAGCCATGGCAATTGTGCCAATTTCGTTTTTTAAACCATTACCCGATTCATTTATAATGGTTTTATCCACTTTTTTAAGCTCAAAATTTTTGCTATAACCACCGCCTTGGACAATAAAATCAGGCACAATGCGATGAAAAATTGTGTTGTTGTACTCACCCGTAACCACGTAAGTCAAAAAGTTATCGACAGTGAGTGGTGCGCGAACTCTATCAAGCTCAACAATAATAATCCCCATCGAGGTTTCTAATTTAACCTGTGGGAATAAGTTATCAGGGTCAATAGCCAGGTTTTTCGCATTACAGGTGACTGAAAGTAAGAATAATATAATTGAAATAATTTTCATCATGGCGTTCTCTATCTGAATATTAGGACTTAAACTATTGAATGAATTGCTGTAATTCTTCGCTTTGCACTATTTGTGTTAACAACTTTGCCAGTTGTTGGTTAAAATCGCGCTCTAATACCGCAAGATCTGCCTTTAGTGGTCCATTACTTGTGCCGGTTATTTTAAATGCTTTCGTTAAAGTGTTTTTACCATTGTTGATCACAACACGAAAACTCATTTGATTACTGGCGCTGTATTTTAACATTTCTTGTTGAACACTCACTAAAGCGTTGTCGATAATGACATCAACTTGATTGGCTGCTAGTGGTTGAACTGCTAAACCATTTACTTTTAATGCTGAGGTAAGTGACTTTTCAACTGTCTCAACAAGTGGTTGTTGAGGTGAATATAATTGTGCAGCTTCGTCCGTACGTAAAATTTGCACAATATGTGGTGAGGAGCGTAAATCACTAAAACGCAATTGTGCTTGTTTTTGTTGGAAGACATTACTGTTGGAAATATTTAGCTCAGGGCTAACAATAACCTGTTTTATTGGCGAACTACAGGCGAGTAATAACGTTGTAGAACTTAAAAGGATAAACTTTAATATAGTTGATTTCATATAATATTCTTCAGAGTTAAGTGAGTTAATTAACGTTTTATTGCTGAAATAGTGACAAACTTATCATTGCTAGCGATCAGTGTTTCATTGCCAAAAATACGTTTTAATTTTATATGGTAACCGAGCTGACGATTGCCAATAATGCGCAACTCACCGCCTTTTTTCAATACTCGATGACTGTCTTTAAACATCTGCCACGCGATATGATCTGTGGTGGCGGTTTGTTGGTGAAACGGAGGGTTACATAAAACCACATCAACACTGCCACCTTCAACGCTGGTTAAACAATCATTTACTTGAAATTGGCATTGCTCAAGGGCTGATGGTAAGTTTTCAGTCATATTTAGCCTTGCTGATTCAATGGCCATGTATGATTCATCAATGAAATGCACCTGCGCTTCAGGCTGTTTTGATAATACATGTAAGCCAATAACTCCATTACCGCAACCGAGATCGATCACCTGAGTGTTAGCAGCAATAACGGGTAAATTTTCCATAAAATAACGCGCACCAATATCTAGTTTTTCTCTGGCATAGACATTGGCGTGATTATGCAAAGTAAAGTCGGTGTTTTCCAAAGGCCATGAAGTTAGAACGTCAGCCGTTGTAGCTTTTTCATTATTAAGTTCGCAAAATACTAGTCGTGCTTTTTTTACTGCTAATGACGTTTTTGTGGTGCCTAAGTAGTTCTCAAATAACTTTAGTGTTGAGCTGTGAATTTCTTTGGCGCGATCACTGGCAATAAAAATAACATCTTTATTAAGTTGCTGTTTTATTTTACTGAGTTGCTGACAGAGTAAGCTTTTGCCTTTTGGAATTTTATATAGCACGATATTAATATCACTCGGCAAATCATCAAGACTGCTAAGTAAAGTGATGTTTTCGTTTGATAAACCATTCTGCTCTATATTAAGTTCAATACCTTGGTGACTTAAAAAAGAGTCATTAACACAATACAATTGATGACCAGTTAAGTTACAAGCTATAGCGCCAAAGTTATCGTTGAAAATAAGGATTTTTTGTTTTGAGTCACTTAAAGACTCTTGCTCTAAATAACTAATAATATATTCATCAGCTGCATCCCATGCCTGCAAGCTTCTGTTAACTTGTCCAGTTGGAAAACGATCGAGAAAAAGATTTTTGTCGTTAATAATAAAAGGGCTGATCATGGCGATAAATACTTGGTTGGCGTAGCGGATATTGTGACAAAATTTATCTCCTCGAGCTAGTTAATTACATAATTTATCGAGATAATAGCTTTAACTAAGGCAAACTCAACTTTATAGCGCGATAAGGAGGCTATTCGTTTGAAAATAAACTGTTCAGATGCCGATATTGAATATATCGAAAACTTTTACTCTTCAGATGAAGCCCGAGTGCTTTTTAAAGAATTAGGGCAAAACTTAGCCTGGCGACATGATGATATTAAATTGTTTGGTAAGGTGATGAAAATACCAAGACTACAGGCTTGGTATGGTGACAATAACCTGAGTTATCGCTATTCAAATATGACATTGACAGCTGAGCCCTGGGCGGCAAGTTTACGGGCACTAAAAGCGAAAGTTAGCGATTATTGTCAGCATGACTTTAACGCGGTTTTAGCAAATTTATATCGTAACCAACAAGATAGTGTGGGCTGGCACAGTGATGATGAGCCTGAACTAGGTGAAATGCCGACGATTGCGTCGTTATCTTTTGGCGCAGAGCGTGAGTTTCAGCTTAAACACATAGTGACTAAAGAAAAAATAACTATCTCTCTTGCGGCTGGTAGCTTACTGATTATGAAAGGGGAAACACAAGATTGTTGGCAACACTGTTTACCAAAAAGAACAAAGGCAATATCACCACGTATAAACCTTACCTTCAGAAAAATATGCCTTTAAAGCTATTTTAGTGATTTTTAGAAAATAATAATATTAAAAATAACGCTGTCAGCCATCTAGATAGATGGCATAATTATCAGTAACGACTAAAATTAAAAGTGATCCATTAGCCGGTCAACCTTAGGGAAATTATTATGACAATCGAAGCTGTTATCGAATCAAAACTACTTTCTGCTTTCTCACCTATTCATCTCGATGTTATAAATGAAAGTCATCAACATAACGTTGCCCCGGGCAGCGAGTCGCACTTTAAAGTTATTATTGTTTCAGAAGAGTTTGAAGGTGAACGTTTGATTAAACGTCATCGTGCGATTAATTCATTATTAGCGGAAGAGCTAGCAGAAAAAATTCATGCATTAGCTTTACATACTTATACCGAAAAGGAGTGGAACAACTATTATGCTGATAACACACCTTTATCACCTAAGTGCTTAGGTGGTGGCAAAAAAACAGGATAAATTATCCATGTATCTCTAGTCAGTATTTAGTTATTATATTTTGCACCGTTAATGTAATGTTAGCGGTGTTTTTATGTACAGGATGTACGGTCAGTTTTTTTGTTCCAGACAAAAACTAAGTACCACATCCATGTCCGCAATGTTGCGTCACATGAGCACTCTTAGTTAGTAGTCCATTTAAGAAAATAGCACATAATATTAATGTGTCTTTAAATCTTAGCGTCCATGAGCGAATATTTACACTAGGTGGTATTACTTAATTTTTGGCAATTAATTTTCAAATAATAATAAAAATAGATGGAAAACTATGTTGTTAACACTCGCAAATAAATTTGTTCAAACCATAGATATGATAACCGAATTACTGGGTAAAGCGGTTGCTTGGTTGACGCTGTTAATGGTTTTGCTGACCTTTAGTATTGTTGTACTTAGATACGGTTTTAATCTTGGTTGGATCGGCATGCAAGAATCAGTGCTTTACTTTCATGGTCTTGTTTTCATGTTAGGTGCTGCTTACACCTTAAAACATGACGGCCACGTCCGCGTTGATATTTTTTATCAAAAATACTCTCATAAACAAAAAGCCTTACTGAATTTATTTGGCAGCATTATGCTGTTATTACCGGTTTGTATTTTTATATTTTTTATCAGTGTTAATTACGTAATGTCGTCATGGCAAATCATGGAAAGTTCGCCAGAAGCCGGTGGATTACCTTTAGTTTACCTAAACAAATCATTAATTCTTTTATTGGCTATAACGCTTTCTTTACAAGGGCTAGCTGAAATAACGCGAAATTTATTGATACTATTTCAAGACTTACCTAATACCAAAAATACAGCAGGGGCAAAATAATGGAATATCTAGCCTTATTGATGTTTGTTGCTGTGTGTGGCGTATTATTGCTGGGCTACCCTGTTGCCTTATCACTTGCTGGTACTGCCTTATTATTTGCCGGTATAGGGATCAGTTTTGAACTTTTCGAAAGTTCTTTTTTATATGCTCTACCGAATCGACTTTATGGTGTGCTCAACAATCAAACCCTATTAGCCGTGCCGCTGTTTGTTTTTATGGGCGCTATGCTAGAACGCTCAAAAGTAGCTGAAAATTTACTCAACGCCATGGCATTGTTGTTTGGCCGATTTAATGCGGGCTTAGCTATTTCTGTGACCTTAGTCGGTATGTTGTTAGCGGCGAGTACTGGCATTGTTGGCGCAACGGTTGTCACTATGGGCTTATTGTCTTTACCTACGATGTTAAAGCGCGGATATAGCCCTGCATTTTCCTCCGGTATTATTTGTGCAACCGGAACGCTTGGGCAAATAATACCGCCTTCAATTGCTTTGGTGTTACTCGGTGATGTTTTATCTAGTGCTTACCAAAAAGCTCAGTTAAGCATGGGTATTTTTAGCCCTAAAACCGTTTCAGTGGGCGATTTATTCGCAGGTGCGGTTATTCCTGGTTTGATGTTAGTCATATTTTACATTTTGTATTGTATTGCTGTGGCGGTATTTAAACCTGATGCCATCCCTAAACGAGCGCCTGAGGATCAAGCTGACGAGCAAAGTTCGCTTACTATTGTGTTATTTATTTCAGCTTTATTGCCGCCATTGTTATTAATGTTTGCGGTACTGGGTTCAATATTATTAGGTTTTGCTACACCAACAGAAGCTGCTGGCGTTGGCGCTATGGGGGCCTTGTTATTAGCGTTATGGAAAGGACAATTATCGAAAGATAATTTAACCTCAGTAATGCAAACTACGGTTAAAATCACCTCAATGGTGTTTCTCATTTTGATCGGAGCAAGTCTATTTTCGCTAGTTTTTAGAGGTTTTGGCGGTGAAGAGTTAGTGCATGGGTTATTTCAGCAAATGCCGGGTGGGGTGGTTGGCGCTACATTAATTGTTATGTTGGTTATTTTTCTACTTGGCTTTATATTAGACTTTATAGAAATTACTTTTGTTGTAGTGCCAATTGTTGCGCCGGTATTAATGGCTATGGGTTTAGACCCTATTTGGTTGGGGATTATGATCGCCGTTAACTTACAAACATCGTTTTTAACACCGCCATTTGGTTTTGCGCTATTTTATTTACGCGGTGTGGCAGACAAGTCAGTAACCACCGCCGACATTTATAAAGGCGTTATTCCTTTCATTATTATACAGTTAATATTACTGTGTGCTTTAGCTTACTGGCCAAGTTTAGTGACTTGGCTACCCAACGTAATATATGGATAAAATTATGACTAGAAACTTTACTCGTTCGTCGATTTTAATGCTCATGGCTTTATTTACCTTGGCAGCGTGTGGCGATAAACAAAACATGGCTAAAACTGAAAAAGTTGAACAGCCACAAGAAAAATTTACTTGGAAACTCGTGACGTCTTGGCCAAAAAACTTCCCTGGTTTAGGTATGGCACCAGAGAAATTTGCGAACTACGTTAACGCGATGAGTAATGGTCGATTAACGGTGAAAGTTTATGGTGCAGGTGAATTAGTACCGGGTTTTGAAGTTTTTGATGCCGTATCGCAAGGTACGGTTGAAATGGGGCATAGTGGCTCGTATTACTGGAAAGGAAAAATACCAGCATCACCTATTTTTAGTGCTATTCCATTTGGTATGACAGCAACAGAATTCAACGCTTGGTTACATTACGGTGGTGGTATTGAACTTTGGCAAGAACTTTATAAGCCTTTTGGTATTAAACCAATGCCGGGTGGTAACTCTGGAGCTCAATTTGGCGGTTGGTTTAAAAAAGAAATTAATTCCGTTGCCGATCTACAAGGTTTGAAAATGCGTATTCCTGGGCTTGCAGGTGAAGTGCTTAAAAATGCGGGCGCCATTCCGGTAACATTGACCGGTGGTGAAATTTTTTCGGCATTACAAAGTGGTGCTATTGACGCGACAGAGTGGGTGGGTCCATATAATGACTTAGCTTTTGGTTTTTATCAGGCAGCAGATTACTACTATTCTTCGGTATGGCATGAGCCAGGCACCGGCTTAGAATTTTTAGTGAACCAAAAAGCTTTTGATGCTTTACCTGCTGATTTGCAAAGCATTGTTGAAGTGGCGGCGAATGCGGCGAACGAGTCTACACTAGCAGAATACAATGCCCGCAATAATACGGCCTTAAAAACCTTAGTAGAAGAGCACAATGTGCAATTACGTCAATTCCCTGCTGAAGTAATGCAAGCACTTAAACATCACACCGATGCTTTGATTATAGAACAAGTTAAAGCCGATAAAGACTTTGCCCGAATATGGCAGTCGTATAGTGAGTTTTTAGCGTCTATGCGTGAGTATAATAAGTTAACATTGCAGGCTTATTACGAAAATCGCTGATTTTTTTATAAATAATGCCGAATATTGCTACTGGTCACACCTCATGAAAGGCCAAGCCAGAGTAAACTAGTCGGCAAATTGCTTTTAGATAGTATATTAAGCTTAGTTGATTTTAATTAAGCATTTTTCAAACTCAAATTGTTGCTTTGAATAATCCCGTATTACGATACCAGTTTGTGTGGTATGTCAGCGGAATTTTGAAGTTACATTAAGAAGGTATAGTTATGGTTATTAAACCAAAAATTCGTGGTTTTATTTGTACAAATGCTCACCCTGCCGGTTGTGCAGCGCATGTTAATGAGCAAATTGCTTATGTGAAAAGTCAGCCTCAAGCCGATGCTAAACCTAAAAACGTATTAGTTATTGGTGCATCAACCGGTTACGGTTTGGCTTCTCGAATTACTGCTGCTTTTGGTAACGATGCTAAAACATTAGGTATTTTCTTTGAAAAACCACCCACAGAAAGAAAAACTGCATCAGCGGGTTGGTATAACACAGCTGCCTTTCAAACAGCTGCAGACGAAGCGGGTCTATGGTCAAAAAATATTAATGGCGATGCGTTTTCACATGAAATTAAAGCAAAAGCTATTGAAACTATAAAAGCAGAATTAGGTGAAATTGACCTAATTGTTTACAGCTTAGCTTCGCCACGTCGTACTGATCCTGATAGCGGCGAAGTTTATTCATCAGCACTTAAACCTATTGGTAAAAGTGTTACCACGAAAAACTTAAACACCTCGAAACGTATTATTGATTCAGTGTCAGTTGATGCTGCATCAGAAGAAGAAATTCAAGGTACTATCGATGTGATGGGCGGAGCTGATTGGGAGCTTTGGATTAAAGCACTTGGCGATGCTGGTGTGTTGGCCAAGGGTTTTAAAACCGTTGCTTATACCTATATTGGTAAAGAATTGACTTGGCCAATATACGGACATGCCACTATTGGTCGTGCAAAAGAAGATTTAGATCGCGCGTCAACGGCAATAAAAGCAACAACCGCTAATATTAAAGGCGAAGCTTATGTTACGTCACTTAATGCTGTGGTAACACAAGCCAGTTCAGCGATTCCTATTATGCCATTATATATTTCAGCGATGTTTAAAGTGATGAAAGCTGATGGCACGTATGAAGGTTGTATCGAGCAAATTCAAGGTTTATTTAGAGAGAACATTTACGGTAAAAACCCTACTATTGATGACGCTGGCCGCTTACGTCAAAATAATAAAGAGCTTGAAGATAGTGTTCAACAACGTGTTACCGATATTTGGAATACCGTTGATAGTGATACCATTGATGAGTTAACTGATTACGTTGGTTATCATCAAGAGTTTTTGAAATTATTCGGTTTTGATGTTGCGGGTGTTGATTATGAGACAGACGTTAGTCCTGAATTAGCCATCAATAACTTACTATAAATTAGCCGCTGTTAATGAATTAGATGATCATAGCGAGTAGAAAAAGCCGACAATTAGTCGGTTTTTTTATGTCAAAATTTCTTGTGAATAACGAATTTTTATAGCTTTGTAGCTTAGTATGAGTAGTTAAAAGTTAGCTTTTATTTAACTTTTTTCGTCGAAGTTTTTCGCTAAAAAAGAATGTTTTGTTCTATATTTGCGCGAATTATAGATTTTTCGACTAAATTGTTATTTATTGTGGCGCTTAATATAGAATCAAAATGTGGTTTTGTGCTAGAATCGCGCCAGAAATTTTAACTAGAGCCAGTGAACCTTAATTTATCAAAAGTAAATTAGGATTTTGCTGAAATACACTGAAATCGGTCATTTATGTTAGTTGGTTGCTTTACTTATTGCTGTACATTGCAATAGATAAACTCAATTAAATAGCTTGATAATTGATTTTGATTACTCCCATCAAAAGTAGTGCAAGTGTTTATGATTACAATAAAAAAAGGTCTGGATGTTCCTGTAGTAGGTGCACCCCAGCAGGTAATCCATGATGGTCCGTCCATCAAAACTGTTGCAACATTAGGTGAAGAGTTTGTGGGTATGCGCCCAACCATGTTTGTTAAGGTTGGAGATAGCGTTAAAAAAGGTCAGGCACTTTTTGAAGATAAAAAGAATCCTGGCGTTAAATTCACAGCTCAAGCTTCAGGTGTTGTTAAGGAAATCAATCGTGGCGAAAAGCGCGTATTGCAATCGGTTGTCATCGAAATTGGTGGTGACGAGCAAGAAACGTTTACTAGCTATGCTGCTAACGAACTCAGCTCAATTGCGCGCGAAGATGTTGTTGCAAACTTAGTTAACTCAGGTTTGTGGACGGCATTACGTACGCGTCCATTTAGTAAAGTTCCTGCTGTAGATGCTACGCCTGTTGCGATATTTGTTAGCGCTATGGATACTAATCCGCTCGCCGCAGATCCTGCAATAATTATTGCTGAGCAAAGTGAAGCCTTTGTAAATGGCTTAACTGTTCTTGCTCGTTTAACTGACGGTGAAGTTTTTGTTAGTAAAGCACCTGGCAGCGATATTGCGGTTAATTCATCTACTAAAGTAAATGAATTTGCGGGTAAGCATCCTGCTGGCTTAGTTGGCACTCATATGCATTTTTTGAAGCCTGTTAATGCTGATAATGTTGCATGGCATGCGGGCTATCAAGATGTAATTGCGATTGGTAACTTGTTTACTTCTGGTGAGTTAGACAGCCGTCGTGTTATTTCTTTAGCTGGTCCTGCTGCAAAGAACCCGCGCTTAGTTCGTACCTTTTTAGGTGCTAGCGTGGCAGAAATTACTGCAGATGAAAAACTTGATGGAGAGTTACGTGTTGTTTCCGGCTCTTTACTATTAGGCTCAGTTGCTTCAGGTGTTAAGGGTTACTTAGGTCGTTATCACACGCAAATTTCTCTGATCTGTGAAGGCAGAGAGAAAGAGTTTATTGGCTATATGTATCCTGGTCCTAATAAGTTCTCGGTAACGCGTGCGTACATGGGGCACTTCTTCTCTAAGAAGCGGTTCAACATGACCACAACAACTAATGGTAGCGCTCGTGCTATGGTGCCAATTGGTAACTTCGAACGTGTTATGCCGTTAGATATTTTACCAACAATGTTATTGCGTGATTTATGTGCCGGTGATACCGACAGTGCTCAACAATTGGGTGCCTTAGAGCTTGATGAAGAAGATTTAGCCTTGTGTACGTTTGTTTGCCCTGGCAAAACAGATTACGGCGTGATCCTTCGTGATTGCCTAACCACAATTGAGAAGGAAGGTTAGTCATGGGCTTGAAAAAGTTTATTGAAGATATCGAACCGCAATTTGAAAAAGGCGGTAAATTTGAAACTTGGTATGCGCTTTACGAAGCAGTAGCAACGGGGTTATTTACTCCAGGCCAAGTGAACAAAGGTCATACTCACGTTCGTGACAGTATTGATCTTAAACGTATCATGATCACAGTATGGCTAGCGGTTTTCCCTGCCATGTTCTGGGGTATGTACAACATAGGTTTTCAAGCAACTGACGCAATAGCGGCTGGTTATGCTTTACCTGATACGTGGCAAGTAGGTTTGTTTGAAATGTTGGGCGGTAGCTTATCACCTGAATCTGGTTGGTTCAGCATGATGCTTTACGGCGCTATGTTCTTTTTACCTATCTATGCAACGGTATTTGTTGTCGGTGGTTTTTGGGAAGTATTGTTTGCCTCAGTGCGCAAGCATGAAGTTAACGAAGGTTTCTTTGTTAGTTCAATTCTTTTCGCGTTAATCCTGCCTGCAACTATTCCGTTATGGCAAGCTGCTATCGGTATTACCTTTGGTATTGTTATTGCCAAAGAAGTATTTGGTGGTACAGGTAAAAACTTTTTAAACCCTGCGTTAGCAGGTCGTGCGTTTTTATTCTTTGCTTATCCAACTGAAATCTCTGGTGATGCTGTTTGGGTTGCCGTAGATGGTTTTTCAGGTGCAACAGTATTAAGTGCCGCAAACCAAGGCCTTGTAGATTTTTCTATTAATGGTTTAGCTATGAGCGAAGCTTGGTGGAATGCATTCTGGGGTTATATTCCAGGTTCTGTTGGTGAAGTTTCAACGGCGATGATTCTACTTGGTGGTGCTTATATCCTTTATAAAGGTATTGCTTCATGGCGTATCGTTTTAGGTGTGTTTGCCGGTATGGTTATTACGGCCATGCTATTTAATGCTATCGGTAGTGACACTAATGCAATGTTCGCTATGCCTTGGTATTGGCACTTAGTTACCGGTGGTTTTGCCTTTGGTATGATGTTTATGGCAACAGACCCAGTGTCGGCGTCATTTACTAATACGGGTAAATATTGGTTTGGTGCGTTAGTTGGTATCATGGTGGTATTGGTTCGTGTAGTTAACCCTGCATTCCCAGAAGGTATGATGTTAGCTATTTTATTCGCTAACTTGTTTGCACCTCTTTTCGACTATTTTGTTGTTCAAGGGAATATCAAACGGAGGCTTGCTCGCAATGTCTGATACTAAAAAGAAAGAAACTTTCGGCAGAACAGTCGGGTTTGTATTTGTTATTTGTTTAGTTTGTGCTGCCTTAGTCTCTATTTCGGCAGTAGGTTTAAAGCCATTACAAACGGCGAATAAGTTGCTGGATAAGCAAACTAAAATTCTTGAAACTGCCGGTCTTTTAGAACTTGCAGGTGACGATATTGTTGCTACCTATGAAAAGTTTGTAGATGCAAAAATGATTGACTTAGCAACAGGTAAAGTTGTTGAAGGTGATGTGAAAACATTTGAAGAACGTGCTGATGCTCGTGATGTAGCTAAAAGCTCCAAACCTGAAAATGATATCGCTGGTCTAAATCGTCGCGCTGATAAAGCTGTGGTTTATTTAGTTAAAGATGAACAAGGTAAGGTAACAACAATAGTATTACCTATTGTAGGCTCTGGGCTTTGGGATCTTATGTATGGTTTTATCGGCTTAGAATCTGACCTAAATACCGTAAAAAGCGTTATATATTCTGACTTAAAAGAAACTCCAGGTTTAGGTGCTGAAGTGCTTAACCCGAAATGGAAAGCTTTGTGGCCAGGTAAGAAAATGTTTGACGAGCAAGGCAATATAGCGATTGAAATTGTTAAAGGTGGCGCTAAAGCGGGTAATGTTCATGGTGTAGATGCTTTATCTGGTGCGACATTAACCAGTAATGGTGTTGAGCGAACATTGCACTTTTGGTTAGGTGAAGAAGGCTATGGCCCATTTATTACTAACTATCGTGCTGGAGGATTAAACTAATGGCTACTGATACTAAAAAGGTTCTATTTGGACCTGTTATTGATAATAACCCGATTGCCTTGCAAGTACTTGGTGTGTGTTCTGCGCTGGCAGTTACAAGCTCACTTGCCAATGCCTTGGTTATGACCGTTGCGGTAATGCTAGTAACAGGTTTTTCGAATTTGTTTATTTCACTTATTCGTAATCAAATACCATCGAGTGTGCGTATTATTGTACAAATGGTAATTATTGCCTCATTGGTAATTTTAGTTGACCAAGTGTTAAAAGCGTTTTCTTATCAACTATCAAAAGAACTGTCAGTATTTATTGGACTGATTATTACCAACTGTATTGTTATGGGCCGTGCTGAAGCTTTCGCGATGAAAGAAAAACCCGGTGTAAGCTTTTTAGATGGTATTGGCAATGGTTTAGGCTATGGCGCTGTGTTGATGGTTGTTGCTTTTTTCCGTGAACTATTTGGTTTTGGTACATTATTTGGTTTTGAAGTTTTTACTTTGACTCAAAATGGTGGTTGGTATCAAGGTAATGGCTTACTCGTTTTACCATTTAGCTCATTCTTCATTATCGGTTTAATCATCTGGGCAATTCGCCAGTACAAACCAGAACAAGTAGAGAAGGACTAAGCTGTCATGGAACATTATTTAAGTTTATTTGTTAAGACCATATTTATTGAAAATTTGGCATTAACCTTTTTCCTTGGCATGTGTACTTTTTTAGCAGTTTCTAAAAAAGTTAGCACGGCGATAGGTCTAGGTGTTGCCGTTGTTGTGGTATTAGGTATTGCGGTGCCTGTTAACCAAATTATCTATCAAGCGATTTTAGCGCCAGGTGCGTTAGATGGTTTAATGGGTGTTACCGAAGCGAAAGACTCTATTGATTTAAGCTTCTTGTCATTCATTACCTTTATTGGTGTGATTGCAGCATTAGTACAAATTCTTGAAATGGTTTTAGATAAATACTTTCCTGCGCTATACCAAGCGCTTGGTATTTTCCTACCCTTGATCACAGTTAACTGTGCCATCTTCGGTGGCGTTTCATTTATGGTCGCGAAAAACCTTACCTTAGGCGAAAGTGTTGTTTACGGCATTGGCTCTGGTATTGGTTGGATGTTAGCAATCGTATTGATGGCGGGTATTCGTGAAAAGATGAAATACTCAGATGTACCTGATGGCTTAAAAGGCTTAGGTATAACGTTTATTACTGCAGGATTGATGGCATTTGGCTTTCTTTCTTTCGGTGGTATTTCACTTTAGGTTTATGTCGGTTTTAGCGAGTGTTACTCTCGAGTAATTTACCCAGCTAAAACCCTTAGAGAAGATTAAAGGAAAAGTCGATGGAAATTATTGTTCTCGGCGTATCGATGTTTACCGTGATAGTACTTTTATTAGTGATGGTGATATTACTCGCCAAATCTAAGTTAGTGTCTTCAGGTGACGTTACGATTAGCATAAATGGCGATCCAGAAAAAGCAGTAACAACTGCTGCTGGTGGTAAGCTTTTAGGCGCATTGGCTGACCAAGGTATTTTTATACCTTCAGCTTGTGGTGGCGGTGGTACTTGTGGCCAATGTCGTGTCGAAATACATTCAGGTGGTGGTGATATACTTCCGACTGAATCAGGTCATATTAATAAGCGTGAAGCGAAAGAAGGTTGTCGTTTAGCCTGTCAAGTGGCAGTTAAACAAGACATGGATATTGTACTTGAAGATGAAATCTTCGGAGTTCAACAATGGGAATGTGAAGTTATCTCTAACGATAACAAAGCAACCTTCATTAAAGAACTTAAGTTACAAATTCCAAATGGCGAATCTGTACCTTTCCGTGCGGGTGGTTATATTCAAATTGAAGCTCCTGCTCACCATGTTAAATACAGCGATTTTGATATCGATGATCAATACAAAGGTGACTGGAATCATTTTGGTTTCTTCGATGTAGAATCAAAAGTGGATACTGCCACATTACGTGCATATTCAATGGCGAACTACCCTGAAGAAGAAGGCATTATTATGCTGAACGTGCGTATTGCTACGCCGCCTCCAGGACGTTTACATTTACCAGCAGGTAAAATGTCATCTTATATCTTCAGCTTAAAAGCGGGTGATAAAGTGACTATTTCAGGTCCATTTGGTGAGTTCTTCGCAAAAGAATCTGACAATGAAATGGTCTTTATTGGTGGTGGTGCGGGTATGGCGCCAATGCGTTCACACATATTCGATCAACTTAAACGTCTTAATTCAAAGCGTAAAATGTCGTTTTGGTATGGTGCTCGTTCTAAACGTGAAATGTTCTATGAAGATGATTATAACGGCCTTGCGGCTGACAATGACAACTTCGAATGGCATGTTGCGTTATCAGATCCACAACCAGAAGATAACTGGGATGGCATGACAGGTTTTATTCATAATGTACTGCATGAAAACTACTTGAAAGATCATGAAGCACCAGAAGATTGTGAGTACTACATGTGTGGTCCTCCAATGATGAATGCTGCAGTTATTCATATGTTGAAAGATCTAGGTGTTGAAGATGAAAACATCATGTTAGATGATTTCGGTGGCTAATTAAGCTCGCGAACTCATGAAATGAAGAGGCGGCCCTAGGTCGCCTTTTTAATATCTGTTTTTTCAACGTTTACTACTTAAGAGTTTATTTAGCTAAATCATATTGTTTTGAATTTTATAAAACAGTTGTTTTAGTTAAATAAAATTTTATTAAGGATATTGTTATGTCAGCTAGTGTTAACTTCTTTAAGTTCAAACCAACCATTAAGTTGCTTTTACTAACCATCATAGTGGTAATAGTTAGTGGTTGTTTTCCCAGCAAGGATCTCGGTCGGCAAGAGTATTTGGTGCAAGGCAATACTATGGGAACTACTTATAACATTAAAGTGGTTGGGGAGAATATCGATACAGTTAAACTACAACAAGGTATTGATAAAAAACTGAAACAATTGAATCAAGAAATGTCGACTTACATTGGCGACTCCGAACTATCTGCATTCAATAAATCGACCTCACTTTCGGTTGTTACAACATCGCCAGGTTTAGCTAGGGTTCTCAATGAGGCTATTCGTTTAGGAAAGTTAAGTAATGGGGCACTTGATGTAACCGTAGGGCCGTTGGTTAATTTATGGGGTTTTGGCCCTGAATATCGTCCTGAAACTGTGCCAAGTGATGAATTACTAGCGGCGACTAAAGCGCGAGTGGGTTTAGACAAATTAGCTTTTAAAAATGGTATGTTGAGCAAAAGTATTCCAGATCTTTATGTTGATTTATCGACCATTGCCAAAGGTTATGGCGTTGATTTAATTGCTGAGTTTATAGAGGATAAGGGCATCAATAACTACCTAGTTGAAATTGGTGGCGAGATGCGTCTCAAAGGCTTTAAACATACCGGTGAGCTTTGGCATGTTGCGATTGAAAAACCCTTAAGTAATGAACGTGCTGTGCATCAAATTATTGTACCAAAAGATAACGCTGTCGCGACTTCGGGTGACTATCGCATTTATTTTGAGGCTAACGGCCAACGATTTTCGCATATTATAGACCCAAAAACTGGCAAGCCAATTAACCATAAACTGGTCTCTGTTACTGTCATTCATCCTTCTTCAATGACCGCTGACGGTTTATCTACCGCTATGATGGTAATGGGCGAAGAAAAAGCATTAGCGTTTGCTGAAGCTAATGATCTTGCGGTGTACATAATTGCTAAAACTGATCATGGCTTTGTTGAGCAAAGCACGGTAAAATTCATGCAGTACCTCAAGTAGGTTTGCATTCTTTACATAAGCTATTTTAAAATTGTTTTAAGTTATTGAAAGCTGATTTTTAATCAAACTTTTATAATTAAATATTGAAATATTATCAAATAGGTAGGCAGTCATTATGGCTATATTTTTAATCACCTTAGGCTTTTTTCTCGTTATTGTTATGGCAATGGCCGTAGGTTATATTTTTCAAAGAAAAACCCTTGCTGGTAGCTGTGGTGGTTTAGCTAACGTTGGTATCGACAAGTCATGCAATTGTGATAATCCATGTGAAAAACGTCAAGAACGTGACCGGGTAGCAGCGTTACAAATTGGCGATATTAGCGTAAAAAACATTTAAGCTGTTTATATAAAATAGATCTGGCGATTATAAGATTACTGTCAGCATGGTTCTAATAATGAAAAGGTGAGCTGAGCTCACCTTTTTTTATTGTGAAATTTAATGATTTAAATGCTGATTGCGGTTAAGTCAGTAATAAAACTTAATTAGTTAAGTCGTTCAATTAGCCAATACGTTGCGATAATAGTAATGGTTATATTTAGTGCTAGCACCAATTTAGTTTGATACCAGCTTTTATGCCTAAATGGTGATAAACAAATAAAAGCGAGAGCAATAACCGTTAGTTGCCCCAACTCAACGCCAATATTAAATGAAACTAGACTCAAGGCATATTGGCTTTGTGGTAATCCTACATTCCCCAATACCGAGGCAAAACCTAAGCCATGTAATAACCCAAAGGCAAATATTACCGGTATGCGTGTATGGTTTTTGGTATTTTGTTTAGCTCGGTAAATATTCTCTAATCCTATATAGACAATAGAGAGGGCAATCAATGGCTCTACCATGTTGCTAGGTAGAGCTATCATGCCATAAATACCTAAAGCAAGCGTTACGGTATGCGCTAGAGTAAATGCCGATATTTGCCATATTAAGGTCGAGCGGCGTTTAGCAAAAAGTAACAGTGCTAAAACAAAAAGAATGTGATCTAATCCTCGCGGCAGTATATGAACAAAGCCTTGATAAATGTAGTCAGCGGCAATACTTATTTTTGCCGGGATTATAATGCCTTTTTCGGAAGAGTTAGCGTTTGCAAGCTTGAGTAGATAATTATTACTGAGTGTTGCAGCACTGATGATTTCTTGTTGTGGCCGAATGACGTTCAGCACTATGTCGCCAAGTAATGGCGAAAATCTCACGGCAACATCAGTCACTCCTTTTGGAATATCACCAGTTGCGCGAAGTTGGGTTTTATATTCTGCTAAATTTGCTTGTTGGGATAATATTCGTTTTAAATGCTGTAACTGTAAGCCTTTAAGTTGCATATTTTCTGGTAGGCTGTTTTGTTTATTATTCTCATGGGTATTTTTTATCGGACTTTTTTCAGTGCTACTTTTAGTGTGTGAAAAATAGAGCTTTGTTTGCTGACTCAAAATAGCTTCAAGGTTTTCGATGAGTTTTTTTTGTTCAATAAATGACAGTTGATTGAGTACCTCTATCACTTTGGCGTCATCACCAGATATTTCTAAGTGTTTTTTTAGTAAATGAATGAAGTCGACTGTAACAACAAGCTGGAAATGTTCATTGTTCTCTAAAGATAAAGTTGCTTTATTAATATCGTCACTATGGGCAAAGCTAGATAATGAAAAAAGTGTGGTGGTAAATAAAATCACAAAAAAATATAGCGCTGAAAGTGCTCGAATACGCAAAATAAAAGCCTATGTAATAAAAACAGCGTTAACCTATCGAATCTTTTATAAAATTAATAGCACTTTTACAGCCAATAGGATTTTTCAATTAGCGCATCCAATTTTATACTAGATGAATTAAGTCATTCATCTAAGGCTTATTAAGGTATAAATGTTAGTCACTAATACACAACACTTATCATCATCATGGCGAGTGATTTTACTTTGTCGTATATCATGATTTAGTACAAAATATTTGAAAAAAATATAAGCCAAAATGCCATAGCACGGATTATAATACTGCTAATAAAATTTATTCGATGCTTAAGGTTTAGATAAATTATCTAGCGTTGAATTGAGTTTTGTTAATTATGTATTAAGTTCAATAGGAACAAATTGATACATTAAAAAGTGAGCAAATAGCAACATTAACATTGAAAATGCCAGCAACCAAATTAAAGCTAAATTTCAATCATGGTAAACGCTAATAACCATAACAATATCCAGTTCATTAGGTACTTATGTTTAAAAAAATATTACTAACCTTGTTACTTTCTAGTATTTCTGCTGCTTCTTGGGCTGCAGGTGCAGGCAGTATTGATTTAACCAATTCTATATTTGGTTTTACTGCACTTATCTTATTTTCAATTGCCTACCTATTAGTTATCGGCGAAGATTTAATACACTTAAGAAAGTCGAAACCTGTACTGGTTGCCGCGGGTGTTATTTGGCTCATTATCGGTTGGGTATACACCCAACATGGTTTTCCGCTAGAAGCTGAAGAAGCGTTTAATCATAACTTACTTGAATATGCACAATTATTATTATTTCTGCTAGTGGCAATGACCTACATTAATGCCATGGAAGAAAGAGGCATTTTTGATGGCTTGCGTTTGTGGATGGTATCTAAAGGCTTGAGTCTAAGATCGTTATTTTGGTTAACCGGTATTTTAGCCTTTGCTATTTCTTCATTCGCTAACAACTTAACTACCGCGATGTTGATGTGTGCCATTATTTTAAAAGTGGCATCCAATGATAAGAAGTTTATCAATATAGCTTGTATTAATATTGTTGTTGCTGCCAATGCAGGTGGTGTATTTAGTCCATTTGGTGACATAACCACTTTAATGATTTGGCAATCAGGCTTGGTTAAGTTTGAACAATTTATCGTTTTGTTTATACCTTCTTTAGTCAATTTTTTAGTACCAGCAATTATCATGAGCTTTTTCATTTCAAATGAAAAGTCGGCACCGGTAGTCAGTGAAAACTTCCAGATAAAAAGAGGGGCAAAAAGAATTGTCGTACTTTTTGTCCTGACCATTGCAACGGCAGTGCTATGCCATAGTGTTGTTAACATGCCTCCGGTGCTGGGTATGATGTTGGGCTTAGGCTATCTAAAATTCTTTGGTTTTTATTTACGTATGAGCCTGCCGCGCTCATTAGATAAAAAACGCAGTAAAGCTGAAGCTGAAAATGATGCAGAGGCATTAAAAAAATTGGGTAACATTGTTCCGTTTGATATTTTCGATAAAATTGCGCGCGCAGAATGGGACACCTTACTGTTCTTTTACGGTGTTGTTATGTGTGTTGGTGGCCTAGGTTTTATGGGCTACCTAAGTTTAGTGTCAGAAACCTTGTACAGTAGCTGGAGCCCAACGTATGCCAATATTGCTGTTGGTGTATTGTCTGCTATTGTTGATAACATTCCGGTAGTGTTTGCGGTCTTGAGTATGAACCCAGAGATGGATCTTCAGCAATGGTTATTAGTAACTATGACCGCAGGTGTAGGTGGTAGTTTATTATCAATTGGCTCTGCCGCAGGTGTTGCTTTAATGGGGCAAACCAAAGGTGTTTATTCATTTATGGGTCACTTGAAGTGGAGCTGGGTAATTGCGCTAGGCTACGCAGCGAGTATTGGTGTACATTTTTTGATTAATGGTTAAATGCATTCAGCCTTAGTTAACTGAATTCTTACAATGTTTAACCAGCTTAGCGATGCTATACATAAATAGTAACACTCGGCTGGTTTATATCCAAGCTACCTGAAATCAGCATTTTCAAATGCTTTAGCTAAAAATTAACATAATACAGATTAACGCCAATCACTCAGCAGCGGCTTTGCTGCAATCACGCCCTGCATCAATTTGTCAGTTCTGACAACGCATAATGATTAAGATTAGTCTCATTTAAGGTTGTTTGTTTATAAAAGGATACTGCCAATAACACTTTTCTGACAAGACGACTTTTCTATCATAATACCTGAGACTTAATCAGTAATATTTAGGATCACTTTGTGCGCATTGCGGAAGAAAAATTCTGAAATTTTTTAGGTAGGTCGAAGACTGTACACCTGTTAGTTGACTTAAGCAGGTCGACAGTTAACTTAATAACCTTCGGCTTAGCGGACGTTCCATAAATTATTTTCGAGACTAATTTCAAGTTAAAAAAGCAAAATACAGTTATAGAACGTGAGCAATATCTATGACTGTAGCAAGCTCATTGGGGGACATTAGCTTTTCCATAAAGTTCTTGTTGTACTTTTACCTGAGTTAAACGCATAAATCTGTCAATATTTAGGAAACTTGTTACAATGCTATTTTTGATTTTAGGTAGACTATGAATAAAAGTAATGATCCGCTACACGGCGTGAAACTTGAACAGATTCTAACCGAACTGGAGAAGAAAATTGGTTGGGATAAGATGGGTGAGTTACTTAATATTCGTTGTTTCACCAATAAACCGCGTCTTAAATCAAGTTTGAAATTTCTGCGTACAACCCCTTGGGCACGCAGTAGAGTTGAAATTTTATACCTAAAAACATTTTGTAGTAAACATAAAGAAACGGGAAAATTAATCAGGGGGATACTCGCCCAGAATACAGCTGTAGCAGAAATGACTTCCAGCAAGCCCGCTCCCTTTGTTTGGCCAACATCGAAAAACAAATAGACTTAGGCCACACTGAAGACATTTTTATACTGAAAATTTTTGTATGTTTTGATCCACAGCGGACATGACTTAACAATCAAATTTCTCTAGCAGTTTCCCGATAGCTGACGTTCCCAATAGATAAAAACTTTAAGCTTTTGATGGTTTTTTGCCAATAAGTCGTTCAGCCTCTATGTGAACTAAGCCACCATTACCTTCAGTCGCAAAGTTGCATTGGGATGACTTCAAAGTGCGCAACTTGTTAACCCTAAATTCCGCTTCAAGCTCAAAGCCGTCGGTGGTATTTAGTACCTGAACGCTAACATTTGCCACACTGCGGTCAAGTATAATCCTAAAAATGATATAAATTACATGTCAGCTTTGAGATTCTAAAAACTGACAACAGTATTGATTTCATATTTTGTAGCACATAGAAAGACAAGGTCATAATCATTGATAAATTTAATGCCCCTTAATACAGACCTAACACCAAACCAGTATCTAATTGATTTTACTTTTAATCAGTGGATTCTTGAGTTCAAAACTTATTCTGTCAGCTAGATGTAGGCGGCTATATAAATGACCGAAGTGTTGGTCAAACATGGCCTTTAAGCTGCCATTTTTAATGATCAGTTCTAGCCCTGTATTTAGGTGTTTCGCGAGTTCAGGGTTGTTGGGGTTAACATAAAAAACTACAGGAAAATTATAACGGAGCATTAATGTCGGCGCTATAGTTAAATCCAATTTTTCCAAATCAGCTTGTTGATATACTTGTTCAATTTCATTGGCTCCCAGAGCTAAATAGTCAAAGTCATTATTCACTAAATAATGAAAAATAGTTTCAAAATTACCGATTTCAACAGTGTTATATTGATTTGCTTTAAATAAAGTAACATCTGCCCAGCCAGTAGGAATTCCTGAACGCATTTTTTTCATCTCATCGGTCTGCTTTATTGCATCAAAACGTGCTGAATCTGTTTTGCGGATGATTAATAATCGCTGACCAAGCAAGCCCTGCATTATGGGTTTAGCGATTAAAATTTTGTTTTCTGTATTGAGTTTTGGGTTGCCTTGTACAGTGGCAAAAACATCAAATAATTGCTTGCTAAAAACGCTTGCTTCTTCACTAATTGATAGATTACGTTCATCGATATCAATACTTGTCTTCACCCCTGCAGCGCTGAGGGCAGCTTGCAGTACTTGTTGTTCGTAAAGTTGTCTTGAGGGCGTTTTATTGCCGTTCCAGAATGATACTTGATGAGCCTGCGCCGTCAGAGGTACCAGGAGTGTAAGACAAAGCAGATAATGATGAGTCAAACAAAATAAATTTTTCAAAGGCAAACCTCTTAACAATAGATGGAAAAATGAAGGGCGAGTCAAGGTTGGTTTGAACAATGCCCAGTGCAGATTAATCTCTTATATTATAATAAATTATTTTGCTTTCTAAAGACAATATATAAGCTTTAACTTTTAATATTAGGCGAACCTGACAATTTCCTCTTTTTCTTTTTCAGACAGGTAGTTTTATCAAAAATACATGTTGAAAAATGACTGTTTTCTTACTAAATTTCAAGCTTTAGTGGGCTATATTTGACAGTGAATTTTTTAGGCACATTCTATTTTTATTCTTTGTTTGCGCACTTTGAGATCATGCCGTTAAAATATTCTGAACGGCGGAAATGGTGGCCAAGCGGACTATTTATAGTGATAAATTCACGACTAAATTAGGTCAGGTTTGTGGCAAAAGTGATTATTAGAAGTCAATCTCATTTAGTGATTGGTACTCAAGCATCATGTGTAGTCATACAAGCTTTAGATACAAGCTCTTATCACATTGTTAATAGTAATTTTCGCGATTTATTCATTGTTTGAAACAACTGTATTGACGGTAGCTTTTTACGTGGTAAAGTAACTGTGTTTATATACAGCTCGGTGTGATTGCTGACATCGTAAAGTTTATTATTATATGGAATGATAAATGTTTGAAGCTAGCCATTCGCAAAAAAAAATAATTCATATTGATATGGATTGTTTCTACGCTGCTGTTGAAATGCGAGATAACCCCGAGTGGCGAAATGTACCTATTGCTGTTGGTGGCAATGGGCCGCGTAGTGTCTTGTGTACATGTAATTATAAGGCGAGAGAATTTGGTGTGCGCTCTGCGATGCCAAACGCAAGAGCTAAAGCACTTTGTCCTGAGCTGATTATTGTTAATAGCCGCATGCCTGTTTATCAGCAAGTGTCACAACAAATTAGAGCGATATTCTTACGTTATACTAATTTGATAGAACCTTTATCGCTCGATGAAGCGTACCTTGATGTAACAGACTCGCATTTGTTTTTTGGCAGTGCGACCTTAATTGCCGAACAAATTCGAAGTGATATCTATAATGAGCTCAACCTCACCGCCTCTGCCGGTATTGCGCCGAATAAGTTTTTGGCTAAAATTGCGAGCGATGAAAACAAGCCAAATGGCCAGTGTGTAGTGGCTCCTGACAATGTCAGTGCTTTTGTCGCAGATTTACCGTTGAAAAAAATTCCAGGTATTGGTCCGAAAACTAGTGAAAAGTTAAAAGCCTTTGGCTTTGAAAACTGTGCCGATGTGAGGGCGAGTTCAGTCGCTAAACTACACACTATTGTCGGCAAGTTTGCTAATTCGTTATATCAGCGTAGCTTTGGTATCGACGATCGAGCACTAGAAACAAAACGACTTAGAAAATCTTTGGCGATTGAAACCACCATGGCAGAGGACATTGACTCCTTTGAACAATGTCAGGCGATATTAATCAGTTTATTCAGCAAACTTAAACTACGTTTAGCTAAGCATGACGATCGCGAAATTAGTAAACAAACAGTAAAAATCAAGTTTGCTGACTTCCAGCAAACAACGGTTGATATACAGTCAACCGCTTGTCTTGAAAATGTATTTATCGAATTACTACAAAAAGCGATGACTCGATCTAATAATCGAAAAGTTCGTTTGATAGGGTTGTCATTAGGTTTTTCTGAGAAAAAAAATAATGATAAGCAAAGTCAGCTAGTCTTGTTTTAGCTTTTTTAAGTTAGCCTTAATCTAGTATTACTTTGCTTTGATATAAATATTGAAACGCTCTTTCAAATTGTTAAGCTAGTTATTATTGATGTTTGTGTAACTTAGTGGCATTCACTTAGATTGTAAGAGTAAGATTTTGATAACAGATAACAGATAACAGATTGCTTTTGAGTCTGATTCATCTCTATTTCTCAAACTCTTATAACAATACCAAGTGGATCGATTAACAGCTGACTTTTTCTCATGAAAAAGTAGTACACTTAATTAATCAATTTGGACTTATTTCAAAATACAGCCGGGTAATTATGTTTAAAAAATCTTTAGTGGCAATAACAATGCTTTGCAGTGTTGCATTAAGCCTTACAGCAAATGCACAAGGCATGGCTGATGCAGAGATAACGGTGCAATCGGCAGCCGGCGACGTTTATATGTTGCAAGGCCCTGGTGGTAATATTGGTGTATTAGCAACAGACAAAGGTTTATTACTGGTTGATGACAAGTTTGCCCCGCTAGCTGAAAAAATTGAAACAGCAATGAAGGGCATTGAAGATAAAGAACTTAAATATGTTATCAACACTCATTATCATGGCGACCATACCGGCGGTAATCAGTTTTTTTCCCATAAAGCACCAATATTTGCTCACGAAAATGTGCGTAGCCGCTTGAGTAGTGCTGAAGACCATCATGCTGAAAGCTTACCAGTAGTAACCTACAAAGATGGCATTACTATTTATTTAGCCAATGAAGAAATTCAATTAACGCATTTACCGAAAGGCCATACTGACGGTGACACTTATGTTTACTTTAAAAAAGCCAATGTACTACATACCGGTGATTTGTTTTTCGAAGTCGGCTTTCCTTATGTTGATTTAAAAAGTGGTGGCAGCGTAAAAGGTTATTTAGCGAGTGTTAAGCACATGCTAAAACACACACCTGATGATGTGGTGATTATTCCAGGTCACGGTAATTTGACTGATAAAAAGAGTTTATTAGCCTTTGCAGAAATGATGGAGTTTAGTATCAACAAAGTTTCTAGCGCACTTGCTGCAGGTAAATCTGAACAGCAAATACTCAGCGAAGGTATCGGTGAAAAATATCAGCACTTGTCTTGGGCATTTATTACTGAAAAAAAGTGGCTTAAAACCTTAATTACTGATTTAAAATAATCACTTTTGGTTGAATAACTCTAACAAGTTCGATTTGGTAGTTAAATTCAGCGCATTACTTTATTTGATCACTTAGTTCATTATGTTGTGCTAAGTGATTGAAAATATATCGACTATAAATGAAGTGCCATTAAGCAAAATATAATATCTTCGCATAGCTATTTCTGATCTATTCTCACTCAATACTTCTAACTACAATGGCTTAATTATTACTTTAAGTAAGGTGAATCTATGAAGTTAACTTATATGTTAAGTTTATTCGTTATTGTAACAATAATGAATTTATCAAATATCGCTTACGCAAAATCTATCGCAGATTACCCTGCACGTACTATAGAGCTAACTTTTAACGCTGACGGTAAACGTATGTCAGGCTTTATTTATCAAGCAGCAGGTATTGGGCCTCATCCTACCGTTTTGTTATTACATGGTTATCCTGGAAATGAAAAAAGCCTAGATGTTGCTCAGGCATTGCGTCGCGAAGGTTGGAATGTGATTTTTTTTCATTATCGAGGCGCATGGGGAAGTGAAGGCGAATTTTCCTTTGTAAATGCCGAGCAAGATGTACAAACGGTTTTGCAATACATTAGCCGTGAAGACAACGCCACCAAGCTGCATATTGATCGCAATTTAATTTCCCTTGTGGGTCATAGTATGGGAGGGCATATGGCTATTGCAGGGATATTAGATAATCAATCGGTAAACTGTGCGGTAGCTTATGACGGCGCTAACCTTGGTGTTAGTGATGTAGGTATAATAGCTGATCCTGAAACCACACTGCCTTGGAAGGAATACAGTGATAGTTTGTTTATGTTAAATGGTTGGTCAGGCGACAAAGCTCAACAAGAATTGAAAGAACATAGTAAAGCGCTTAATTTGGTAAGAAGAGTTAAGACCTTAAACGGGCGACCAGTGTTACTTGTTGCGGCAGATACAGACGTTATCCCGTTGAAATCTCATATCGAGCCATTATTAGCAGCCTTACGTAATACACAAGATAGTCATATTACTTATAAACTGATTGATGATGACCATAGTTTTAATTCATCTCGAACTGAATTAATTAATACTACACTTAGTTTTTTAAATACAAAGTGTAAGACTAGATAGTTAATTAATCGCTTTCGATTAAAAAGAGTAAAGAGCTATCCAAAACACTTGGATAGCTCTTTAAGTTTATAGTACATAGGTGTACTAAGAATAACCGCTATATTATTTAACGGCATGGCGTAAGTCATTGAATTACATTTGATTCACAGGTAATGTCAATACACATAACCCTTTTACTTAATGTATTGTTCAGATATTAGCCGTCTTTATGAATGTGAACATCCATTTGTGGGAAAGGAATGTTTAGTCCTTCTTTTGCAAAGGTTTTATATACTTTCTCATTCATTTGAAAGTATACGCCCCAATAGTCAGGTGCATTCACCCATGCTCTAACGGCAAAATTAACTGAACTGTCTGCCAACGCTGAAACGGCTATAAACACATCTGGATCTTTTAAAATACGCTCATCTTCGTCGCATAATCGTTTAATAACTTCTTTGGCTTTGTCCAAGTCATCACCGTAACCAACACCAATTGTCCAATCAACTCGTCTTTTCGGCTCAGTAGAATAATTAATCATTGATGATGTCGATAATCCACCATTAGGAATAATGATCGTTTTATTATCTGGGGTCTTCATAATAGTATTGAATATCTGTATTTGAGAGACGGTACCGGTATAACCCTGCGCCTCTAATACATCACCCACTTTGAACGGTTTAAAAATAAGAATCATCACACCACCAGCAAAATTCTGTAACGTCCCCGACATTGCTAAACCTACCGCTAAACCTAGTGCACCGATGATAGCGATAAATGAGGTCATTTCGATGCCTAACATACCAAGCACAGTAATAACTAACATTACCTTCAATAAGCCGTTAATAATGCCGGTTAGAAAAGGCTTTAATGATGGATCTGTACCGCTCTTATCTAAAGCACCCTTTACCAAACGACCGATGACTTTTATAACCCAGCCACCAATGATCCATACCAAGATCGCACCAATCAATTTCGGACCGTAGAGAACAGCCATACTCGTGATTTGATTACCAATTTCTTCTGTATTCATATTAAATCCCTAATTTAATTTTAGTGTTTAAAAATGGTTTTAAAGGCATGTTTGTTTTGCCTGATTTGATTTCTTTTTATGTATTATGGTGAAAACTTTACTTGAGCAGTTACACAAGTTGAAAGTTACCATATGAATATAGGATAAAAATCATGATTATTCCTAAAAGGTTTTTCTGACAGCTTGATATATGAGGTATTTTAAAAAACATTTATCAGACTGAATGAAAATTTATGATCATGTTGCTATGATTTTTCATACGGAATATAAATGCTAGCGACTTTAAATTTTCCTAAAAAACTATGTTTGGATTAAATGTAGAGCTAATGAAATTTTAAATGCTTTATTTATGGCGATTACTATTTATATGTTTCTGATTTTCAACCAACCAACCAACCAACCAACCATGTAATTTAAAGTATTGAAACTTGCTGATGCTACATATTTGTCATACTCATATGTTGAACTGGATAAAACCAAAGCCGTTTATGTCGGTATAATTAGACAATAAAAAAGTCGTATATGTAATTAATATATTAAAGGTGCTTTGAAATAAGTATTTGTTCTTATAGCGTTTACTAAGCTATGCCATAAAAAAAACCGCATTATGCGGTTTTTTTTATTTGCTCATCGGTCAGTAACAGTGACTAATAAGTTTTAGCTTGTCACTATTGATGCGAGCGTAACTTTAAGGTTGATGTCGCCGCATCATATATAATAACGCGCTGAAGATCAGGCATAAAATAGTGCTGCTTAGGACCCTCAGCTATTATCAACTCTGACCAAAGTTCAACCTGAGCTGCATTATATTTACTGTAAGTCATGCCCTGTGTTGGATCAAAGCGATAGAAGTAACTATTGTCACGGGTATCTGTGGTGGTATTGATGGCTTGAACATTGGCATTGCCTTGCAGTAGGCCGTTGTCAGTGTAAATAGTGCCGTCAAAACTTGCCCACTCGCTGGTGCTGTTAGCGCTATAAACCGTATTTCCAGAATGACTCATAGCAAAGCTAGATAAGCCAGTGAAAGCTGCATTGATGTAGGCAGGTTCGTTCATTACTGAAATCATTTCACTGGCATAAGCGTTATAACTTAGCGCATAGCGTTCCAGTGAGGTTGTTGATTGCTTGTAGGCCATAAATATATCAGCACTGTTCGCTTGGGCTGTAGTTGAAACAAAGTAGGCGTTCTCTTGATCCCAGTATTGTCGAACTAAGTTTAGGTCGGCATATTCAAGTGTTTGTGTAATAACAACCGGCGCGCCAGCGATCATTTTTATCATGATAGGACGATATTCTACAGTGATATTGTCACTAGCTATTTGGCTAAACTCATAGCTGTTTAAATCAAATCGGTAATGATTTACACGCGTCTGTTCAAGCTCATCTTCATCGATATAGGTTTCGCTATTTGATGCTAACAGCATTGAACCGTCAGGGTGAATCACTAAGTTTGTTAAATCTATATCAGCCAATGGAGATGTTGAAGTGTTAATTAACACACCAGAAATAACATGGTAGGTACTAAGTTCATCGCCTTTAGCAATATAAAAATAAGGCCGCATAGGGTCCAGCACAATGCCTGAGGTATTAAAGCTAATACTTGCAATATCTACGTCAGCACCATCACTTGCACCTTTATTAAAGGTGACATTAATGTTGCCCGATAACGCAGATCCTTCGATAGTAGGTGTTAAAGTAATTACCGCACTATGCACGCCGTCGGTGGCAATATTAGCCGGTAATCCGGTAATAGTAAGCGTGTTGTTCGTGCTATTTGATGATAACGACAACCAGTTAACATCGGTTGTTGCTTGCCAAGAAATATTAGTTTCACTGTTATTTACAATATCCACAGTATGCACGAGCGTTTGCTCAGTTTCTAAGCTGTTAAAAGCCACTGACGAATAGTTACTGCTTAATCTTATGGCGTCAATTGCGAGTTCAACTGTGATCACTTTTGTCGTGCCACTCGCTGGGTCGTAAATCGAAATACTTGCAGACATTAAACCCCAACCGGTAATTAAACTACGATCGATATCGATTAAGAGAGTATCGCCATTTTCATCACTTTGCTGCGTTAATAGCAACCAAGGTGCGCTGGCCGTTGCTTGCCAATCGGCGCCAACATTCGACAGTGTTAAAGTTTGCTGTGCTATGGCGCTGTCGCCAAAGTTAGTACTAAATGCTAATGATTCGTCTGAACTTGCAAATTGACTTAAATTAATAACATTTATGGTGTCAGTATTTGGTGATGGTAAAACAGCTCTGCTATCACCATTGGCTATTAACATTTTTGTTGGTTGACTTGAACCTAACTCAATACTATTAGCAATGACTTGTTGCTCGTTATACACATCAACTTTAAAACCAGCCTCAGGGTCAAATATAACATAGTGAGGGCGGTCATTAGCCGTATGAGCAAGCGCTAAATTAATAATAGCTTCGTCGCTATTTAATACGCCATTGTCAGTGAATGTTGTGCCGTCAAAGCTGATCCACTGACTTGTTGGACTAATGGCGTAAATATTTTGTTCATCAGCAGTTACATAGAAATCGCTAATTTGCTCATTTTCACCTAATAGCTCAGGGCGATAGCTGTGGCTTATTTCCGTGCTGAGAGGGGTGCGACCAAAATCATTTACTTTAACTTCTATGCGCTTTATCGACATTAAATCATCGCTAGAGCTTACATCTAAAGCGAATAGTGTTTGATTTTGTTCGGCAACATTAAACGCTCTAGCAAAAAAAGCGTTAGGACCATCAAAGCCAACACGCATTAGGTTTTCATCGGCAAACTCTAAAATTGCTGTCGCCACGAAGTAACGGCCATCAAGGCGAATAAATTTAACTGGCTCGTTGGTTATGTCTAGGTCCGCTAATTCAACAAAGCTCATATCACTTAAGTTGATTTTATATCTATGTGTTGTAGTTTCGCTGGTGTTTTCATCAATAACCGTAGTTTCAATAGCCTTGGCAAACATCATGCTGGCGTCAGGGTGAATAATTAGCTGTTCTAGTAAGGTGTCTACTGGCGAAATCACAGTGGTTGATAATAATTCGTTGGTATATAAATGGTAGCTGCGTAGCTCGTTGCTGGTTGCAACATAATACTGTGGTAATAAAGGGTTAGTGGCTATACCATCAGTATTCGCGATAATGTCTAGCGTGTTATTTTCAGTGTTCAAATCAGATTTATAAAAGCTTACTTGAATAGATTCTGCCATAGCGGCGGTTTGCTCATTGCCACTTAGGATTATTTCAGCCGTTGTTGTCGCGTTATTTGTTAAGGCGCTGCTATCGGCTGTAATGGTTAATTGATTGTTTTCTGCGTTAGGTGTCAGTGTTAACCACGCCGCTTCAGTGGTTGCTTGCCAGCCCCAAGGTAAAATACTATTTGAGTTGATATTAAGCACAGTTTGGCTGTTGTTGATATTACCTGTTTTCGCAAGTGCAACGTTTGCTCTATCAGCAAATAAATGTATGTTGTCTAAGCTTAATTCAACTGGATATTCTGTTGTACCTAGCGGGCTGGTAATATCTATAGTTGCTGGAAAAAAACCTGATGCGGTAAAGTCGCTTAAATTAGGTGTTGCCGTGATTGTTGTTACGCCATCCAGAAAGGTTTTTTCAACATTTAGCCAAGGTACTGAGCTTGCTATTGTTAAATTATCTGCGCTTGAACTTATGTCAATTGTTTTTGCTACTATTGAGTCAACGCCATAAGTATCATCAAAGGTAAGGGCCTGCCAAACCAATAATGAAACATTAATATCAGCATGAGCAAGATTTGTTGTCGTCGTATCGCCACTAGATAATCTTAATGTTGTACCGTAAAGGTCTGCATTTATTCTATTAGCGTTAACAACATCAATATGAATGGTGGCAGACGTTGCTGTTAGGTTTTCAATACGATAATTCAACCAGGCCACTGGTGTAGAATTGGGGGCAAAGCCAAGTAAGAGTCCTGAGCCATCAAACGTAACATCTACCGCAATAGTATGTGTTTCTTCTTGTAAAAACTCATTGGTAAATGCTACCGATGAAAGCGAAGAACTCACGTTGAATGTTGGTGCTTTTTCGTCTGAGCCGCCACATGCTTGTAAAAATAGTGAGCTAAATAAAATAACCAATATTAAACGCATGTTTTTAATTTGTCCCTTCATACAGGTCCCTGTTTTTATTAATCGCTAGAAATAGCTTTTATTGATCACTGAATGTCGCACTAAATTCGCTAATTCATTATTTCAATTGGTATAAGTTTATTTTGCGCGATTATTCTCATAATGTAAAACTTATCATGATTTATACAATGTTTTTACTTTTTGCTAGGCTCTTTCAGCACAAGTTTTATTGTTTATCAGCTTATTATCGCTAAAATATTTATCGATAATAAGCTGAATTTATATTGTATTTAAATAAAGCTACTTTACACACCACCATTACTTTGATCTTTTACAGAAGATATTCATGATAAAAGTGACATCAAAAACTGAATTTATGAAGCAATAAAAGAGAGAAATAAAATCTACTTTAGCTTATGTCTTAAAAGAGTATACCTAATAGCAGATCGTTTTGCCGATTATGTATTTAGAAACCAAGTAGATAATGACTATGATTGGCGCTATAGAAAAAATGAATTGGCTGAAAAGGGGATTAGCGAAGAATTTGTACAAAAACTACCAATAAGTTAGCAAATATATTGGTATCTTCAAGCAGAGCTTGCGTATAATAAGCGCCATGGTGCGTCCCTAATAAAAGATTAAAAAAATAAAGCAAAAAGAGTGCGCTTTATGCAATAAGGTGGTTTCTCGATAGATGAAATCATGACACTATTAAACGCTTACACAGATATAATTTTTCGAAAAGTTGGAAATTCAAATGATTGAAACTAGTGCCCAATTGCGTCAGGCATTTTTAGATTTTTATGCCTCTAAGCAGCACCAAATTGTTGCCAGTAGCTCGCTTGTACCTGGTAACGATGCGACATTATTATTCACCAATGCCGGTATGGTGCCATTTAAAGATGTGTTTCTTGGCGATGATGTTCGCAGCTATACTCGAGCCACCTCTGCACAACGTTGTGTGCGCGCTGGTGGTAAGCATAATGATTTAGAAAATGTCGGTTACACAGCTCGTCATCATACCTTTTTCGAAATGCTGGGTAACTTTAGTTTTGGTGATTATTTTAAAGAAGAAGCGATAACTTATTCTTGGGATTTTTTAACCAGCGTATTGGCATTACCAAAAGAAAAATTGCTCGTTACCGTTTATGAAAACGATGACGAAGCCTATAACTATTGGCTAAATGAAATTGGTATACCTGCTGAAAAAATTATTCGTATTGGCGATAAGTCAGCCGATAAAAAGTATGAGTCAGACAACTTTTGGTCTATGGGTGATACTGGCCCTTGTGGACCTTGTTCTGAAATTTTCTATGATCACGGTGAAGATATTTTTGGTGGTCCTCCAGGTTCACCAGATGAAGATGGCGATCGCTTTATCGAAATTTGGAATATAGTTTTCATGCAATACAACCGTCACGCTGACGGCACAATGGAAAATTTACCTAAACCGTCAGTTGATACGGGTATGGGTTTAGAGCGCATTGCCGCAATAACGCAAGGCGTGCACAGCAATTACGAAATTGATATTTTCCAAGGTTTAATTCGTGATACCGCTAAATTACTTGAATGTGACGATTTAGAGCACAAATCATTACGTGTAATTGCCGATCATATTCGTTCATGTAGCTTTTTAATCACCGACGGTGTTATGCCATCGAATGAGGGGCGTGGCTATGTACTACGTCGTATTATTCGCCGTGCTATTCGTCATGGTCATAAACTTGAAGCTAAATCATTTTTCTTCCATAAAATAGTGGCCTCACTTGCAGAGCAAATGGGTGATGCTTACCCTGAGCTTGTTCAGCAACAAGCGGTTATTGAGAAAATTTTACGTATTGAAGAAGAGCAATTCGGTCGCACGTTAGATCGAGGCATGGCGCTATTAGAAGATATTTTATCTGAACTTAAAGGCGATACTATTGCAGGCGATGACGTATTTAAGTTATATGACACTTACGGTTTTCCAGCAGATTTAACCGCTGACATTGCTCGTGAGCGTCAATTGCATATTGATATCGAAGGCTTTGATGCAGCAATGGCTCAACAACGTATTCGCGCTCAAAAAGCTAGCCAGTTTGGTACAGATTATAATGAAACACTTAAGTCAGAACACCGTACTGACTTTAAAGGTTACACTCGTAATGAAATGTCTTCTACCGTTGTTGAGCTATTTAATAATGAATCATCCGTTAAAGAGCTGAACGCAGGCGAAGCGGGTATTGTGGTGCTTGATCAAACGCCATTTTATGCTGAATCAGGTGGGCAAGTAGGTGATAGCGGTACGTTACTGCTTGAAGATGGCATATTTGAAGTAACTGATACATTTAAACTTGGTCATGCATTCGCACACAAAGGTATTGCTCGTAACACTATAAGTGTAAACAGTCGTGTTAAAGCGCAAATTAATAGTGAACGCCGCGCAGCTATCGTTAAAAACCATACGTCTACGCATATATTACACGCCAGTCTTCGTAAAGTATTAGGCGAGCATGTTACGCAAAAAGGCTCATTGTGTGATGCAGAAAAACTACGTTTTGATTTTTCTAACTTTGAACCCGTAACACGTGAAGAGTTAACTACGATTGAACGTATGGTGAATGAACAAATTCGCAGTAATTTAGGTCGTGAAACCAATTTAATGCAAATTGATGAAGCAAAAGAAAAAGGTGCAATGGCCTTATTTGGTGAAAAGTACGACGATGAAGTGCGAGTGGTCACCTTAGGTGATTTCTCAACAGAGCTTTGTGGTGGTGTACACGTTGACCGAACTGGTGATATTGGCTTATTCAAAATCATCTCTGAATCAGGTATTGCTGCTGGTGTTCGCCGAATAGAAGCCGTAACAGGTGAAGCCGCATTAAATTACTTTGCCGCACAAGAACAAACACTAAATACGATTGCAGCGATAGTTAAAACTGACCCGGTTAATGTAGCGAGTAAAGTTGAGCAAGTAATTTTACGCAATAAAGAGTTAGAAAAAGAACTCGCACAATTTAAGCAAAAACTCGCTAGTGAGGCTGGTTCTGACCTAGTTAGTCAAGCTATCGACTTTAATGGTGTTAAAGCACTTATTGCTAATTTAGAGGGCGTAGAAGCTAAATCGCTACGTGGCATGGTCGATGACCTGAAAAATAAAATGGGCTCAGGTATTATTTTATTAGCAACTGCTAGCGACGATAAGGTGAGTTTAATTGCCGGTGTAACCAAAGATCTTATCGGCAAGGTTAAATCTGGCGAATTAGTAAATGTCGCGGCTCAAGAAGTGGGTGGTAAAGGAGGAGGTCGTCCTGACATGGCACAAGCCGGTGGCAGCCAGCCAGAAAACATTGAAGCCGCTTTAAAAGCAGCACAAAGCTGGTTAAAAGATAAGTTGAGCTAATAGGTTCAAAAGTTAAAAAATTGATTTAAGGGGGCGTTTAGCCCCTTTTTTATGCCTTCTTTTAGTGCAGAGAAATAGTGCAGAGAAAAATGTAGCTAAATTTCTAGTGACTATTGCCATAATGATGAGCTTAAAAAATAATAAACAGCATTATGCTTTCGATAATATCCATTCGAGTTGTTAACGAAATGTAAAATTAAATGAGAATAAGCAAAATTTCGATAAAAAATTAACAAAATGTACAGAAATTTACTTATAAGGTGTTTATTGTTTCATTAAGGTTGTTAAAATGACCAGTAATTGCTGCAATTGCATTCTACTCTTGATTTACAAGTTTTCTGTTAAATACTAAAAACCCAATATTGATGAAGGAATCGTCAATGTTTGATAAGTATTTTAGATACTTATTGTAATCTTTAGTGCACTTTTGCAAAAATTAGACTAAATTTAATTTGTTACTAGCTTATATATATTTAGTGGATCTCGTTTTTAAACATAAAGGAAATTAAGATGTTAATATTAACTCGCCGAGTTGGTGAAACGTTGATGATCGGAGACGACGTCACAGTGACAGTGTTAGGGGTGAAAGGCAATCAGGTGCGTATTGGTGTTAACGCTCCAAAAGAAGTGTCGGTTCATCGTGAAGAAATATATATGAGAATTCAATCTGAAAAAGGTGAGGCCGAAGCCTCAGGGAATGAAAGTTAATTATTTTCTCATAATTAAAGCCGACAATTGTCGGCTTTTTTGATCCAGCAATAAAATTTATCGATGCTATTTCAAGGTCTTTTTGGTTAGTTAATGTTGGAAAAATGACCGTGTTGTTTGAATTCTCAACAAACAGTCAAAAAATAGGAATAAAAGCCGAAAAAAGTTTGACTTATTTTTATAATCCCTTATTATTCGCACCCATTGGAGAGGTGGCCGAGTGGCCGAAGGCGCTCCCCTGCTAAGGGAGTATCTGGTTTATCCCGGATCGAGGGTTCGAATCCCTCCCTCTCCGCCATTCTTTTAGATTGGCATCGTAGGAACAACGATATTGAAATAGTTCATTATGAATGTATATAATATTAACTAGGTCGTTTACCTAAGTAGATGTTGTCTAGTTCGTTATCTCTTAAACTAGAGATATAAATAACAGGTTTGAATGAGGACGCGTAGCTCAGCTGGATAGAGTACCTGGCTACGAACCAGGCGGTCGCAGGTTCGACTCCTGCCGCGTCCGCCACTTTTCTTTAAGTGGCTAAATAAAAAAGAGTAGCTAATATTAAAGCTAATCAAAAATAAATATGTGATTTATGTTAATTAGCAATTTGATATGAATTTATCTTGAATCAAGATATAAAATAACGATTGACCGCGGACGCGTAGCTCAGCTGGATAGAGTACCTGGCTACGAACCAGGCGGTCGCAGGTTCGACTCCTGCCGCGTCCGCCACATTAAGAAAACCAGTCTAACGACTGGTTTTTTTTCGCTTTGAGATTTTGTTTAAGATTGAAGCATGATGATAGAATGCTATTATCAAATTAGTTCGCTATCTCCTAAATATGAGATATTAAAAAACAGTTTATTGCGGATGTGTAGTTTAGTTGGATAGATTATCTAACGTTAATGGCTACGAATGCTCTTTATGAGTAAGTTCGTTATCTCCTAAACATGAGATATTAAAAAACAGTTTATTGCGGACGCGTAGCTCAGCTGGATAGAGTACCTGGCTACGAACCAGGCGGTCGCAGGTTCGACTCCTGCCGCGTCCGCCACATTGAGAAAACCAGCCTTATGGCTGGTTTTTTTTCGCCTAAATTACCTTGTAGATAACTTTTCTCTCTACTAATTACTAGCGCATAGTAAGTTTTCGTTCTGATATCACTTTGATTGTTATATCAGTATGACTAATATATTTTTCAACTTTAATATCAGTTGAAAATAAGAGTTCTAAAGCTTTTAATCCTTGCTAAGTGAGTCATAATTCAACCTAATGGTATAAGCAACGATTTAAGTTTTCATAATTTTCGTTCAGAATAAAATTGTAAATATTTTGTCACTAATAATTTTATTTAACTCACCTCATTTTGCCCCACCTAAACTCAACTTAATTGACCAAGTGGTCACACTGTTTGGTATTGCATATTGTATATTATGTTCGATTTTCTTTTTCTAATAACCGCTATTCATGGATTTGATATTGTATACAATCTAGTTGATATACTATTTTCGATGAAGTAAAGATTAAATAGTATTAAATTTAGCTGTTTTTTTAAGCGATTTCAGCTTGACATCGTTTTTTTTCACTAAATTGTAAAAATGTGTTTGCTTTTTATACATTGGAGTGATTATTCTAATTATATAGAAATTGCTTGAGAGTAAAAAAATGGAAAATCTTCAACAGTTATTTATTGAAGCAGGTACTTTAATGCTAACCGGAATGGTCTTTGTTTTTACCTTTTTAGGTTTGTTGATTGTTTTTATCAACGTTGTGCTGGTTAAGTTGGCAAAAAAATATCCTGATGCCATTGTCGAAAGTAGAGCTTCAAGTAAAAGAAATAATAATAAACAAGACGGTAAAAGTGTTTCACCTGCAGTTGTCGCAGCAATATCTTCAGCTGTTAAACAATATCGTCAACAACATTCTGCCCAGAAATAGGAAAAGACCATGACCAAGCCCCTAGGAATAACTGAAGTCGTATTACGTGACGGCCATCAATCATTGCTCGCCACGCGTTTACGCTTGGAAGATATGTTACCCATTGCTGCGAAAATGGATGAAATTGGTTATTGGTCAATTGAATCATGGGGCGGGGCAACTTTTGATTCTTGTATTCGTTATTTAGGAGAAGATCCTTGGGAGCGTATTCGAGCGCTGAAAAAAGCTATGCCAAAAACGAAACAGCAAATGTTATTCCGTGGTCAAAATATTTTAGGTTACCGCCATTATGCGGATGATGTGGTAGAAAAATTTGTTGAACGCGCACATATTAACGGTATTGATGTTTTTAGAATCTTTGATGCGATGAACGATGTGCGTAATTTAGAAACGTCGATTAAAGCAGCGGTTAAGGTTGGCGCACATGCACAAGGTACATTAAGTTATACCGAAAGCCCAGTGCATACTCTTGAAGGCTGGTTAACCATGGCTAAGCAGCTTGAAGACATGGGCGCACACTCTTTGTGTATAAAAGATATGGCTGGCTTATTAAAGCCTTACGATGCTGCTAAATTGATTGGCCGTTTAAAAGAAACGGTATCTTTACCTATTGCACTGCATTGCCATGCCACAACAGGTTTGAGTGTTGCTACACACATGAAAGCCATTGATGCCGATATCGACGTTATTGATACTGCTATTTCATCAATGAGTATGACTTACGGCCATTCACCAACAGAAACTATTGTTTCTATTGTTGAAGGTACACAACGTGATACCGGTTTAGATATGGTGAAGTTAGCCGAAGTTGCTACTTACTTTCGTGATGTTCGTGAAAAATATGCTCAGTTTGAAGGTAGTTTGCGCGGTATCGATGCGCGTATCTTAATAGCACAAGTACCTGGCGGCATGTTAACCAACATGGAAAGCCAATTAAAAGAGCAAGGTGCGGCAGACAAGCTTGATGAAGTACTAACAGAAATTCCAAAAGTACGTAAAGATCTGGGTTATATTCCTCTAGTGACACCTACCTCGCAAATTGTTGGCACGCAAGCGGTATTAAATGTCCTTACCGGTGAGCGTTACAAATCAATTACTAAAGAAACAGCAGGGGTGCTAAAAGGTGAGTATGGCAAAACTGCAGCACCAGTTGATGCTGAATTACAAGCACGTGTGCTCGATGGCAAAGAAGCGATAACTTGTCGCCCAGCAGACTTGCTCGATCCAGAAATGGATAAGTTATCGGTTGAGTTACAACAAATTGCCGAAGAGAAAAATATTACACTAGCTGAAGATACTATCGATGATGTATTAACCTATGCATTATTCCCGCAAATAGGTTTGAAATTTTTAGAAAATCGTAACAACCCAGATGCTTTTGAACCTGCACCGACTAAACCGTTGGCTAAAAGTGCGGCTAAACCTGCAGCAAGTTCAGCAAATACCGGCCCTGAAAGTTACGCGGTAAGTGTCGACGGTAAAGTTTATGACGTGGTTGTAGCGCCTGGTGGCTCTATTGATAATATTCAGACAGCAAGTAAAACACCTGTCGCTGAAAGCTCAACCAGTGGTGAACCTTTAAAAGCACCTTTAGCGGGTAATATTTTCAAAGTGCTTGTCAATGAAGGTGACGAAGTCGAAGCAGGCGAAGTTGTTATCATTATGGAAGCGATGAAAATGGAAACTGAAATTCGGGCAACAAAGGCCGGTGAAATTTCGGCTATTCATACCAAAGAAGGTGACTCAGTTGCCGTTGGTGATATCTTGTTAAGCTTGGTGTAGGAACAACCATGGAATCTTTAAAATTATTGTGGATGTCCACAGGCCTAGCAAACTTTGAGTTAGGCCAAGTGATCATGATGTTGGTTGGTTGTGGTTTACTTTATTTAGCCATTGCCCGTAACTTTGAACCGTTATTGTTAGTGCCAATGGGCTTTGGTGCTATTTTAACGAATATTCCTGTCGCTGGCTTTTCTGAAGCTGGAGGCTTATTACATTTCATTTACTACGCAGGAATCGATACCGGCATATTCCCATTGCTGATCTTTATGGGTGTTGGCGCCATGACCGATTTTGGCGCGCTAATCGCCAATCCTAAAACATTACTATTAGGTGCTGCCGCGCAATTTGGCATATTTGCTACTTTGTTTGGTGCTATAGCATTGAACTTTGTTGGTTTAGATTTTTCTATGAAAGATGCGTCTGCTATCGCCATTATTGGTGGGGCAGATGGTCCAACCGCGATATTCTTGGCATCAAAACTTGCTCCTGATTTACTTGGCGCAATTGCCGTTGCAGCATACTCTTATATGGCGTTAGTACCCATTATTCAGCCGCCAATAATGCGCGCACTAACTACAGAAGATGAACGTAAAATTGAGATGGCACAATTACGTCATGTCACTAAAGTTGAGAAAATTATTTTCCCGCTGGGTGTGTTAATGATGACGATATTCTTTTTACCTGCGGCAACGCCATTAGTGGGCATGTTTTGTCTTGGTAACTTAATGCGCGAATGTGGTGTGGTAGACCGACTTAGTTCAACAGCACAAAATGAGTTAATCAATATTGTTACTATATTCTTAGGTTTAGGCGTAGGTTCTAAGCTAAGTGCAGATCAATTTTTAAATGCGAAAACCCTAGGCATACTCGCCTTAGGCGCGGTAGCTTTTTCTATTGGTACTGCTGCGGGCGTATTAATGGCAAAGTTAATGAATAAAGTAGCCAAAGAAAAAGTTAATCCGCTCATTGGTGCGGCTGGTGTATCTGCGGTGCCAATGGCAGCTCGTGTCGCCAACAAGGTTGGCTTAGAGGCTAATCCGCATAATTTCTTACTTATGCATGCAATGGGTCCAAACGTTGCTGGTGTTTTAGGCTCAGCAGTTGCTGCCGGTATTTTGCTAGCGTTAGTGGGCTAATAAGCTTATCTAAGTCAATTGCAGACAATAAATAAAGAAGCAAGCTCGCTTCTTTATTTATTTTTTAAGCTGAATAAAACTTACTAATTGATTACCTGACCTGAATTTTCCATTGAAGTGTAATGAATAAATTCACTGAAAAATTGTTCATTGTCTAAGTTGAGTAATAACAAATCTAATTGTGCTTTTAGCTTTAAACCCATTGGCGTATTAGGTACAGCTAAACTAGCCGGCACAATGCCCATGTTTTTATAATATATATCTTTAATCCCTGAGGCTTTTATTGCCGTCATTGTTGAAGCTCGTTCGAATAAAATTACTTTCAAACGCCCTAGTGCTAACATTTTAACTAATTGCTCTAAGCTGCTTACCTCAACAAATTTATCCACTGAAACATCTATTATTTCTGCAAAAAATTCAGCATTACCGAGCAGTGTACCAATACTGGCTTCAGGCAACTCCTCAACGTTAAAATAACTCTTATTCAAAGAAAAAAAGTCAACACAGGTGTCTATGTGCCAATCAAGTTCTACGCCAAACTCATAGAAATTTTGTGTTTCTAATTGAAAAGGAGTTAAGCCAATAAGTTGTAGTCGTTCACTTTGTAAATCTTTTTTAGCTCTGGCATACGTCATTAACTGAAAATTAAAGTTAAGATCAGTAGTGTCCGATAATCCACTGAGAAAATTGATGACTAAACCGCTGCCATCATCATTAATTAACGGTGGAAATGGTTCAATGCCAACGGTAATTTCTTGTGAGTAACTCAAGTGATTATATGAAATAAAGAAATAAATAATTGAAATAGAAAATAAACGGATTAAATTCCTCACAAAAACTCCAAAATTGTTTATTAAATAACAATATATCACAGGGTAAACACACAAGTGCTTTATTGTATTTTTATTTGCAGGGTTAAATATTGGTGAATGTCTAAGGCTGTAGTTTGAAGTTTTTCCACTGAGTATCTTGCTTTTCAAAACAAACCCGATCATGTAAGCGGCTAGCTCTACCTTGCCAAAACTCAATGTAGTTTGGTTTTATACGCCAACCGCCCCAAAATTCAGGTAAGGGAACGTCTTTACCGGCAAATTTTTTCGTATAGTAATCAACGTTATCTGCAAGTTCAGTATCGGTTAGAATTTTAGCACTTTGTTTAGACGCCCAAGCGCCAATTTGGCTGCCACGACCACGGCTATGAAAGTATTTTGCTGACTGCTCAGCACTGACTTTTTCAACATAGCCTTCAATACGAATTTGACGTTGTAATACATTCCAGTGAAATAACAACGCTATTTTGTCATTTTCATTCAGTTCTTGGCTCTTTCGACTGTTGTAATTGGTATAGAATATAAAACCGTCTTGATTAAACTCTTTTAATAACACCATACGGCAGCTTGGCTGGCCGTCTTGACTTACGCTGCTAACTGACATTGCTTCAGGTAATAAAATGCCTGATTTATGTGCCTCGTCAAACCATAGTTTAAATAGCGCAAAAGGATCGGCGTTATTGTCAATTGCGGGCAAAGGCAAGGCAACGCCCTGACCAAAGGTGAATAAGCAGCGCAATTTTTCGAATAAAGTCATAGTGTCGGTAATTAAGTCGTGTAAATATCAGCCTTATGATAGCATTTTTGGATCATAAGCAAAGAGTTAGCGGTAAATTACTACTGATAATCGTAGTAATATTTTATAAATGAAAAGCTGTTGTTAAGCGCTATCAATGTCACTTATTCGATATCCCAATCATCAGCGTCGTCTAGTAAATATTTCAGACGTTTTTGTTCTAATAAATTTTCAATGCGCTTTCTTACTTCGTTGTTATGAGCGGCCTGCTCACTTTTAGATAAGTCTTGGTCATAACTTTCTTGCTCAACGTCAGGGATAGGGTCATCGGTTAAATCATCGTTCATTTTTTATACCTACGGCTTTTACAGTATCTGCTGCAATGACAATAAATAGTGGCCTAAGCATCTTAATTCTAGCCAAGTGTTAATTTAATAATTTGTATTCATTGCCATCATGCATAGTATTTTAGATTCGCGATATATTAAAATGACTAATTTATAATCACACTGCATATAGCGAAGTTTTATACCCGTTCTACTGAAAAATCTACGCTGTATCTTGCAGTTAAACTGTATGTAATTTGAACATAGGCAACTAATGCCGGATTTTCAACTAATTATTTTTTCATTTCAACAAAAATATTATACTAAAAGTACTTGTTGCTGATCTTCTATGCTGATTTACTGTCGCGCAGTTATTTAGCTATGGTTAGCGCTCTGATAGACTATAGAAATTGGTGTTAGCCAAGGTGTTTCTTAAGGTTGAATTGAATGTTGAAAAATAAATTTTCTCGCTGGTGTTGGCAGTTACAGCAAATAACGCAGGCTAAACGCTGGCGTAGTTTACTTGTATTAGTGGGTGATGAACTTTGGACGGGACAAAAACTTGAAGCAAGTTTATCTGCTTTTTTATCAGCCGAAAACTCTAGCGCCACATCTGAAAAACAAGGTCTTGTTTATGGTGATATTACCAATATTAGTTATGCTAAACAGCTCATTTCAGTCAATCGAAAAAACTTTGCCCAATATTTAGGTACTGAGCAAAACGTTATTGTATTTTCGGCAGAAAATAATGCAGAGAATAATACTATCAGTTCTACAAGTAATTTTGATGTAGATGCTTTTGCCGCACTTTCAGGTACCTTAGTTGCCGGTGGCGTTTTTGTACTTTTACTCAAGCCTTCGCAAGTCGACCAACTTAACCATGTTCAATCAAAAGACTACTTTCTCCAGCGCTTTATAAGGCAATTAGCCAGTGAATACTGCTATTTAATTAGACAAGAAGCGACTGAACTTCCAACGTTATTGTCTTTGAATATAATCGAAAAAACACCATCATATACTACTGATATTGCACTACTAACAAGCACTAATTATGTGAAAATTCTGCCCTATGGCTGTATTACACAAGAACAAGTTTTAGCCGTTGAGGCTATGCTTAAAGTATTATCGGGTCATAGAGATAGGCCGTTAGTGCTAACCGCTGATCGCGGTCGAGGCAAGTCTTCAGCATTAGCACTTGCGGCGTGTCAGATGCTAGCTAACGCTAAACAGCCGCAAAAAATTATAATTACAGCAGCAAGTAAACAAGCACTTAAGGTGTTTTTTCAGCAAGTAGAGCAACATTTACCTGATGCTAAGGTGCGGGCAACTCATGTTGAGCATTCTAATGGCAGCATTGTTTTCTGTCCTATTGACCTTTTATTAAAAGAGCAACCCGAAGCGAGTATTGTGATGGTTGACGAAGCCGCTGCAATTCCAGTTTATCTTCTGCAACAATTACTCAGTTATTATCATCGCTTAATATTTGCCAGCACTATTCACGGTTATGAAGGCGCAGGACGCGGTTTTAGTATTAAGTTTCAACAGGTTTTACAGCGATTGATGCCCAATTGGCGCAACATGCACATTCATGAGCCTATTCGTTGGGCCATTGATGATCCGCTTGAGCAATTTGTTTTCGATAGTTGTTTGCTAAACGCTACATTGCCAAGTTATGAACATAGCTTACTGGCTTTGAATAAAACTGTTGTCGCGGTTAATAAAACCGAAGAGCAAGGTGCTTCGCTTCCGCAAGATATTTCACACAATTTTTCTCACACTATTTCTAACAAAAATTTAGAAATCGAGCTTGTTAGTGCTGCACAATTACTGCAACACGAAGCACTTTTACAGCAAGTTTTCGCGGTGTTAGTAACAGCTCACTATCAAACATCACCCAGTGACCTGAAGTTACTGTTGAATAATAGCGCTATTTCATTGTTTGTACTTAAACATGAAAGCGATATTTTAGGTGTAGCTATGCTCATGCGAGAAGGGCAAGCAGACGATAAACTAGTTGTACAGGTTCTTGAAAATCAGCGTCGTTTACGCGATCAGTTTTTACCGCAGTCATTACTTATGCATTGTGGTATTAAAGAAAGCTTTAACTATAGTTATCAGCGAGTCATGCGTATTGCTATTCACCCTCAGTTGCAAGGACAAGGTTTAGGTACGCAGTTTTTAAACGGCATTGAACAGCAAGTTTCTGCACAAGGTGTTGATTTTATAGGCGCTAGTTTTGCGAGTAATGCGACTTTAGTTAAGTTTTGGCAGCAAGCTGGTTTTAGCGTGGCTCGAGTTGGCTTTAGTAAGGATAAAGCCAGTGGCGAACATTCTTGTTTAGTTACTAAAGCGTTATTACCAAATGCGAGGCCTTTACAGCAAGTTATTGCTCAGCAGTTTTATCAACAATTTGATTATTGGTTAACTGATGAGTTTAAGTATATGCCGGTTAAATTAGTTTGGCAGTTACTTAATGGTAACGCCGAGCTGAAAAGTTTGATGCTGTCGAATGATGTTATGCAAAGTGTTAACGACTTTACTTCTGGTCAACGTCAATTTAGCAGTTGTGTTTATGCCTTACACCTTTGGCTATTAAAACACTGTACTGAGCAGTATGACCCTGAAGTTTTACCCTTACTTGCGCGTATTTTACAAAAGCATAATATTGAACAAGTTTGTCAGCAGTATGGCTTTACCGGTAAAAAAGCATTAAACCAGCAGCTGATTAACTATATTAGCGCGCATTAAACCGCAACAGAATAAGTGGTCGCTATTTGATGAAAGTATTCGTGCTGAACAACAGCATTGATACCTAGACATGTTTTTGCCAGTAACTGTTTGTTAGCTGACGGGTGGTAGTTAGACATAAAATTTTTTAACCATTCTGCTAACCAAGCCTATAAATAATAAATATCATCGCTAAATAATTTTGTAGTCATATTATAACTCCGCTTTATTTAAAACTGGCGCTTAAATTCAACAAAGACTGCCATAATGTTTTACGGGCATTGTTGTCTAGGCATCTGCAGTTTTTGCCCGTTAACGCTCCCGAGCTAATTAATTGTGCTAACAATACGGTTGATATTTCAACTTGGGCTTTACCCTTGCTTATCCCATCTACTTGTCTAAATCCCATGATTATTCCTTATTGTTTTTTATTAGTTATGACTAAAACTCACTTGATAAAAACAATAATTGAAAATAACCATTAATGCAAATGATAATTATTATCATTTGTGAATTGAGCTATTCTGGTATTAATATTTTTAATCAGCCGCTAGAATGTGACTGAGGTTTTATTGAGGTGTGCCATGCAAGAAGTTATTCGGGTTGAGAACTTAACCAAAAGTTATAAAGATGTTGTTGCAGTAAATAATATCAACTTCACCATTCAAAAGGGTCATTGTTTTGGTCTACTTGGGCCCAATGGTGCTGGAAAAACTACCACGATTGAAATCATGGAAGGCATCATCAAAGCGACAACAGGCCAAGTGTTTTATTATGGTAAGCCTATTGATGAGTCGATGTCGCAACAAATTGGCATTCAATTTCAGCATACCGCTTTACAAGATTTTCTCACCGTTAAAGAAACCTTAAATCTATTTACCGCGTTTTATCAACATACCGTGCCACATGAAGAATTAATTGAATTATGTGATTTAAGTGAGTTTTTAAACCGAGATAATCGCCTGCTATCGGGCGGGCAGCGTCAGCGATTACTACTGGCGCTAGCATTAATTAATGACCCCGATATTGTTTTTCTGGATGAACCCACTACAGGGTTAGACCCCCAAGCGAGGCGCAACTTTTGGCAATTAATAAAAAATATCAAAGCGCGAAATAAAACTGTGGTGCTAACCACGCATTATATGGACGAAGCACAGCAATTGTGTGATGACGTGTTAATTATGGACCATGGTCAAGTGATTGCTCGCGGCACGCCAAGGCAATTACTTAATCAACATTTTGATGAAGTATTCATTTATTTGCCAGCGGAGCAAGTGCCTGATGAGCTTTGTCAGCAATTAAATTGGCAGGTGCATGAACAGCAGGTAGAAATTACCACCGCTGATGTCGAAGCCACTATTGCATTATTACTAGCTCAAAAAGTTTCGCTCGCAGGGTTACATGTTAAATCACCTAATTTGGATGATTTGTTTTTAAAACTTACTGGCCATTCATTGAGGGATTAAAATGATTAACTTTTCACGATTTTTTGCCGTGTTTAAAGCACGAAATATTGAGTTTTTTCGTGATCGTTCATCACTGGGCTGGAATTTACTTTTTCCGATATTAATGCTGGTAGGTTTGTCGTTTGTTTTCTCAGGTGATGGTCGTGCAGTTTATAAAGTCGGGGTGTTAAATTTAGCGCAAAGCCAATCAAAATTTCTAGATACCAAGTTTATTAGTTTTATTGATTACCAAGACACAGCGATAGCGAAAGTTAAACTAGAGCAACACAGCATTGACTTGTTGGTTGATTTTAATGCTCAACAGTATTGGGTTAACCAAGGCGCTCCTAATAGTTACTTGGTGGAAAAAATATTTTTAAATGATCATAAAAATTACCTGCGTATTGAAACTCAAGGTAAAAAAATTCGTTATGTTGACTGGGTATTACCCGGTATTTTAGGCATGAATATGATGTTTAGCTGCTTATTTGGTGTTGGATATGTCATCGTTCGTTATCGTAAAAATGCCGTGTTAAAGCGATTAAAAGCTACACCACTATCGGCATTGGAATTTGTTTCAGCGCAATTAGTTTCACGGTTATTTATTGTGATGTTTTTATCGACAGTGGTTTATATCGGTTGTAACCTATTTTTTGATTTCTACATGCTAGGTAGTTACTTTGATTTATTTCTTATTGCTACCTTAGGGGCATTTAGTTTGATTACTTTAGGATTATTAGTTGCTAGTCGTAGCAAAAGTGAAGAATTAATTGGCGGCTTATTAAACTTAAGTTCATGGCCGATGATGTTGTTATCAGGCGTTTGGTTTAGCTTAGAGGGCGCGCCTAATTCGGTGAAAGTATTTGCCGATTTTTTACCTTTAACGCATTTAGTTGCCGGCGCTCGGAAAATTATTACTGAAGGGGCTACTTTATCGGATATTAGCTATCACGTGACTATTTTAATGATAATGATCGCAGTGTTTTTAACGTTAGGCGCCTATTTCTTTAGCTGGAACACTGAGCGTTAAACGATTACATTATATATTAATTATGATAATTGGCAGTTATAGCTAAGCTTTTATTAAGTAATGCTCTCATCAGTCAATACCTCACCAACAACTAGTTTAATCAGTCAGTAGTTTTCATCAGTAAAAGGTTAGCATCGTGGTTTTGATATGCTTTTAAAAGTAGCGGGAATATTTTGTGTTGTCTTGGCCTTTATTGGCGCCTTTTTGCCTCTGTTGCCAACCACTCCTTTTTTATTGGTTGCGGCCGCATGCTTTGCTAAGTCGTCGCCACGAATGCATAAAATGTTAACAGAGAATAAGGTTTTTGGCCCGATGATTTATCATTGGCAGCAATCACGTAGTATTCCAAAAAGAGCAAAAGTGATGGCATTAAGCGCTATTTTTATTGCTGTAGTATGGTCGTGTTATGTTTTGCCAACAGTTTGGTTGAAAGTGTTAGTTGTTGCTTTGGTTGTTTGGCCATTCGTTTTTCTCTGGCGCTTACCCGTTACTGAAAATAATGCGGCAACGAGGACAAGGCCAGGAAAATATTAGCTCTAAAAACTCAGCTTTAAAAACCATCGAAAGTTAGGGATAAATATAGCGGCTAAATTTTAAGCTAACGCCTTGCCAACCAGTTGTGCTAAGTGTGGTGGTAGCGTTAAGCTTAAGGCAATCTCTTGACCTTGTGTTGACATTTTTCGCCAGGTCAGTTGCACAATACGTATAATTTTTTCTTCTTTATGTTTCGCGGCAAAGGCATCAAAGTAATATTGTAAAAACACTAAACAAGCCACGTCTTCTAATGTTTGGCTTTCACTGTTCGATTTTAAATTTTCTTTACGAATAATAGCAGCAGTAATTTCTGCTGCGTCTTCACTATAACCATACTCAAGCATCAAGGCTTTAGCGGTTGCTGCATGAAAAATACCTAATTCCTTGCGCCAGGTTAAATAACCTTTTTTGCCCATGGCGAAGTCAGCACGTTGTAAATGCCAACGTTTTACATGTTGCGCCCGAACTGCTATCTGTAAGTTTTCGTGCGCATCAGGCCAATACTTATCAAGGAAAGTTGACATATGTTGGCCGTATAATAACTCTTTTGGGTGGCTGATGCCGTCAACAATCGTGGTATTGATATCTGCTTCATTGATTTTGTCTATGGCACTTAAAACGCTTTGCAATTGAGTCATAGTGATTGGCTTAATATATTTTAGGAAAAAGTAAAAACTCAGTTTACTCCGTTTTTAAGATATAAACACTTGTTGATCATCAATAACGTCACAATCTATTAAATTTTGTGCAACTAGATGCAATGATCATATTGTTGTGAAGGCGGCTTTTAAGTATAATGCTTTCCCGTCCTACTAAATTCATTTGTTTGCAAAATATCAAATCAATTTAGTGCAAAATTTCTGTTTTTCCTGACTCTGGGTATCGCATGACAACTAGATATATTTTTGTTACTGGCGGCGTTGTATCGTCTCTTGGTAAAGGTATTGCTGCAGCATCATTAGCGGCAATTCTCGAAGCACGTGGTTTAAAAGTTACCATGTTAAAACTTGACCCCTATATAAATGTTGATCCGGGCACAATGAGCCCAATTCAACATGGTGAAGTTTTTGTTACTGAAGATGGTGCAGAGACAGATCTAGATTTAGGTCATTACGAGCGTTTCATTCGTACCAAAATGACCAAGCGCAATAACTTCACTACGGGGCGTATCTATCAAGATATTCTAGCACGCGAGCGTAAAGGTGAATTTTTAGGTGCCACTATTCAAGTTATTCCTCACATTACTAACGACATAAAACGTCGGGTAATTGAAGGGGCTGAAGGTTACGATATTGCGATGGTTGAAATTGGCGGCACGGTGGGTGATATTGAATCACAACCGTTCTTAGAAGCCATTCGTCAACTAGGCGTTGAGCTAGGCCGTGAACGTGCAATGTTTATGCACTTAACCTTAGTGCCTTATATTGCTGCAGCTGGCGAAATTAAAACTAAACCTACACAACATTCTGTTAAAGAGTTACGTTCTATTGGTATTTTTCCAGATATTTTAGTTTGTCGAAGTGAACGTGCCATTCCAGCCAATGAACGCGCTAAAATATCACTATTTACTAATGTAGAAGGCAAAGCTGTTATTTCACTGCGTGATGTTGACTCTATTTATAAAGTACCAGCCTTACTTAAAGCGCAAGGTGCTGACGAGTTAGTGGTTCAACGTTTTGGTCTTGATGTGCCAGAAGCAGACTTATCTGATTGGGAACAAGTACTCTACAAAGAAGCTAACCCATCAGGCGAAGTTGTTATTGGCATGGTGGGTAAATACACCGAATTACCTGATGCATATAAGTCAGTAAACGAAGCGTTAAAGCACGCAGGTATTCAAAACCAAGTAAAAGTTAAAATTCAATATATTGACTCACAAGATGTTGAGTCTAGAGGTGTTGAAATATTTAAAGACTTAGATGCTATATTAGTGCCAGGCGGTTTTGGTGAGCGTGGTGTTGAGGGTAAAATTTTAACTGCACAATATGCTCGCGAAAACAAAATACCTTATTTAGGTATTTGTTTAGGTATGCAAGTAGCATTGATTGAATATGCCCGTAATGTTGCCGGCTTAACAGACGCTCATAGCACTGAATTTAATGCTGAAACACCGCACCCTGTTGTTGGTTTAATTAATGAATGGCTAGATGAAGAAGGCAAAGTAGAATACCGAAATGCTGAATCTGACTTGGGTGGCACCATGCGCTTAGGGTCACAATTGTGTCACATTGTGAAAGGTACCAAGGCATATGACGTATATGGTAGTGAAACAATTTATGAGAGACATCGTCATCGTTTTGAGGTAAATAATAACTACCGCGAACAATTAAGCAAAGCTGGCTTAGTGTTCTCGGGACTATCTACGGATAAAACCTTAGTTGAGGTGATTGAAAATCCTAATCACCCTTGGTTTATTGCTGGGCAGTTCCATCCCGAGTTTACGTCAACTCCTCGTGATGGTCACCCGCTTTTTACTGGCTTTGTTGCTGCCGCTTTTGAACATCAAAAACAGCAATCAAGTTAAACCTAACTAATGAAAACCGTAGCTTATTGTTGCGGTTTTTTTTAAGCTGTTTTTTTAAGCTAAAATCTAAACCAATTTAATTTATCGTTTATAACCTGCCATGTGCAGCTAGTAAGGAATAGGGAATATAATGTCGAATATTAGTAAAATTATCGCTCGCGAAATCATGGACTCTCGTGGTAACCCAACTGTTGAAGCTGACGTTTATTTAGAATCTGGTGCATGGGGTCGAGCTGCAGCTCCTTCTGGCGCATCAACAGGTTCTCGTGAAGCGCTTGAATTACGTGACGGCGACAAAGCACGTTACTTAGGTAAGGGTGTTTTAAAAGCCGTTTCTGCTGTTAACAACGAAATTGCGAATGCGCTAAAAGGCAAAAATGCTTTAGAGCAAGCGAACATAGATCAAATCATGATTGATTTAGACGGTACAGAAAACAAAGAAGTTTTCGGTGCTAATGCCATTCTTGCTGTTTCATTAGCGACAGCTAAAGCCGCCGCAATGGACAAGAAAGTGCAATTATTTGAGCACATTGCTGATCTTAACGGCACGCCGGGTCAATACTCACTACCATTACCTATGATGAACATCATTAATGGTGGCGAACATGCTGACAACAACGTTGATATTCAAGAATTTATGGTGCAACCTGTTGGTGCTAAAAGCTTTAAAGAAGCACTGCGTATGGGTGCTGAAATTTTCCATGCCTTGAAAAAAGTATTGTCGGCAAAAGGTTTAAATACTGCTGTTGGTGATGAAGGTGGTTTTGCCCCAGATTTAGCATCAAATGCTGATGCTTTAGCGGTAATCAAAGAAGCTGTTGCCGCGGCGGGTTACGAATTAGGTAAAGACGTAACCTTAGCAATGGATTGTGCTGCTTCTGAGTTTTATGATGCTGATAAAGGTATTTATGACCTTAAAGGTGAAGGTAAGCAATTCACGGCTAACGAATTCTCTGATTTCTTAGCAACACTTTGTGAAGAATACCCAATTATTTCAATTGAAGACGGCTTAGACGAGTCAGATTGGGACGGTTTTGCCTACCAAACTAAATTACTAGGCGATAAAGTTCAAATCGTTGGAGATGATTTATTCGTTACCAACACTAAAATTCTAGCGCGTGGTATTGAAAACGGTATTGGTAACTCTATCTTAATCAAGTTCAACCAAATCGGAACATTAACTGAAACGTTAGCTGCTATCAAAATGGCGAAAGATGCTGGCTTTACTGCGGTAATCTCTCATCGCTCGGGTGAAACTGAAGATGCTACTATCGCTGATTTAGCGGTTGGTACAGCGGCAGGTCAAATTAAAACCGGTTCTTTATGTCGTTCTGACCGTGTTGCTAAGTACAACCAATTGTTACGTATTGAAGAATTTCTAGGCGATAAAGCTATATTTAATGGTTTGTCAGAAGTTAAAGGCCAATAATCACAAGTTTTTTGCTAAGTTAACCTCAGCATATCAAACTAAAGGGCCTAGGTTATTCTCACTGATACTTGTCAGATGCGTGAAACCTCCTTTTTTTTATCACCATGCTGCTAATTAAGCGTTATTCAAATATTATAAAAGCCACTCTATGAGTGGCTTTTTCGTGTAAAGTTAAAAAAACCTAATGCTGATAGGAAAGCTATTTTCACTCTTTATTTACAAACATAAACGTTTTTAGGTTAAAGTCTATGTAGTCGTAGATCGGCAAGCATTAACAACCCAGTATGCAAAGCTATTCATTGAACTATCAAACTAACTTGCGCGACTGGTTGCCAATATAGAACGCAGTTGTTAGCCCTAACTAGCTTAATTTTTAATAAGAAGGTTTTGACCATAAGCATAAATATCCGTTTATTTTGCAATTGGCATGAAGCTTCGTCGTTAGGTATATGTGCTAAACTCAATGTAGTCATTTAACAAATAACACATAACAAATTTTCACGTTATTAATAAATGCATTTAGCGATGGCTCTCTCAAGTCAACAGCCCTTCCTTCAAAGGTTACACAATAAGTGACAACACTGAATCTGTAAAGTGAGATTATAAATGCTCGATGTAAAAACTAATCAAGATATGTTGGAGTACTTCGAGGGTATCATTCACACGATGCGGGAACCCTCGATTATGTTGGATCAGGATTTAAGGGTGGTCACTGTAAGCAATTCCTTTTATAAACTTTTTAAGCTTAAGCCTGCAAATACTATCGGGCACTATATTTTTGAGCTAGCCAATAAGCAATTCAATATTTCCTTACTTCGAGATCTACTGGAAACCATCTTGCCACAAAAGCCCCATTGTGATGATTATTTAATTGAGCACGATTTTGCCATCATTGGTCGACGAATATTGCTGTTGAATGCTCGACAAATTGAACTAGCTGAAGCTAGAGAACATATTATTTTATTGGCCATCGAAGACATGACCGAGCACACAGACGAGTTAGATATTGTAAATGAAAAAAAAGATAAGCGGGCAGATGAATTAGTCATTGCGAACGAAGAAATAGCCTTTCAAAATGAAGAGAAAGATAAACGCGCAGATGAGTTAGATATCGCGAACGAAGAAATAGCCTTTCAAAAAAAAGAAATAGATAAGCGCGCAGACGAGTTAGTCATTGCGAAAGAAGAAAAAGGTAAGCGCGCAGACGAGTTAGTCATTGCGAAAGAAGAAAAAGGTAAGCGCGCAGACGAGTTATTCATTGCGAACGAAGAAAAAGATAAGCGAGCAGATGAATTAATCATTGCGAACAAAGAACTTGCCTTTCAAAATAAAGAGAAAGATAAGCGCGCAGATGAATTAGATATCGCGAACGAAGAAAAAGATAAGCGCGCAGATGAATTAGACCTCGCGAACGAAAAACTCGCCTTTCAAAACAAAGAGAAAGATAAGCGAGCAGATGAATTAATCATTGCGAACCATGAACTTGCCTTTCAAAATGAAGAGAAAGATAAGCGCGCAGATGAGTTAGATATTGCTAACGAAGAAAAAGATAAGCGCGCAGATGAATTAGACATCGCGAACGAAAAACTCGCCTTTCAAAACCAAGAGAAAGATAAGCGAGCAGATGAATTAATCATTGCGAACACAGAGCTTGCCTTTCAAAACCAAGAGAAAGATAAGCGAGCAGATGAGTTGGCCCTTGCGAACACAGAGCTTGCCTTTCAAAACCAAGAGAAAGACAAGCGAGCAGATGAGTTAGTCATTGCCAATAAAGAGAAAGAGCTTCTTCTACATAAGTTAAAACGCGCTGCAAGTGTTTTCAGCCATGCCGATGAGGGCATCATGATAACCGATGCCACCGCTACTATTACTGAAGTCAACAGTACTTTCAGCAGCATTACTGGCTACACTTCTGAGGAAGTGCTGGGGAGAAACCCTAAAATACTTCAATCTGGGCGCCATTCGCCGACATTTTATGCTGAAATGTGGGATACGCTACTAACACAAGACCATTGGCGTGGTGAAATATGGAACCGCCGTAAAAATGGTGAAGTATTTCCCGTTATGCTCACTATCAGCGCTGTGAAAAATTCTGCTGGTTTCGTGCAGCACTACGTTTCATTATGTACTGACATTACAGCAATGAAGGCATACCAGGGGCAACTGGAGCATATTGCTCACTACGACGTACTGACCAACTTACCTAACCGTGTATTACTAGCAGACCGCCTAAACCACGCTATGGTACAGTGCAAACGTCGTAATCAGTCATTAGCGGTTGTCTTTATGGACTTAGATGGTTTCAAGGAAATAAATGATAACCACGGGCACAGTGTGGGGGACGAGCTACTTGTTGCTGTGTCACAGCGGATGAAAAAAGCATTGCGTGAAGGTGATACTCTGGCGCGTATTGGTGGTGATGAATTTATCGCAGTCATGGTAGATTTAGCGCACTCTGAGGAAACTCAGCCGGCACTTGAACGTCTTCTAAAAGCCGCTTCTACCCCTGTTGACTTGAACTGTGGCGTGATGCAAGTATCAGCGAGCATTGGTGTGACACTTTATCCTCAAGACGACTCCGACGCTGACCAACTTATGCGTCATGCCGACCAAGCTATGTATGTTGCTAAGCAAGAAGGCAAAAACTGTTATCGCCTGTTTGATACCGTACGAGAGAATGCGAGTAAAACCCAATTAGAAAATATAGATGATATTCGTTTGGCAATGAAGCAATTTGAGTTTGTGCTTTATTATCAACCTAAGGTGAATATAAACACTGGCGAAGTAAAAGGTGTGGAAGCTTTAATCCGCTGGCAGCACCCGCTGCGTGGTTTAGTTCAACCTTTAGATTTCTTACCGATAATCGAAGGTCATGCCATTAGTCTGGAGCTAGGGGAATGGGTCATCACTAGTGCATTGATACAAATAAGTCAGTGGCAAAATATGGGAGTCAACCTACCTATCAGTGTCAACATTAGTGGTTATCAAATACAACAAGATAACTTCGCCACTCGCCTAGCAGCATTATTGGCAGCTCACCCTGAAGTGAACCCAAACAGTCTAGAATTAGAAATACTGGAAACCAGTGCATTACATGACATCAGCAAAGTCTCTGCAACTATGAATGCATGCCATGAGCTAGGTGTACGATTTGCTTTAGATGACTTTGGTACAGGGTACTCTTCACTAACCCATCTAAGACGCTTACCAGCACAATTGATTAAAATCGACCAGAGCTTCGTGCGCGACATGCTAGAAGATGCAGACGATTGCGCGATTGTTGAAAGTGTCATAGGACTCGCTAAAGCATTCCGACGCGACGTGATTGCTGAAGGTGTAGAAACCATTACTCATGGAATAGCACTATTGCAAATGGGGTGTCAGTTGGCTCAAGGTTATGGCATTGCTCGTCCCATGCCAGCGGGTGATATACCTGAATGGATCACTCACTGGAAAACTGATATTCCTTGGCAAGCATTAGGGCTTGTTGAGGCTAATAAACTTGACTGCTGAGTATTAGTGGTTCAGCAGTCAAGTATTACGTTAATTTTTCAGGCTAAAACTCCGCTTTTATTTCCAACTAAAATTATATTAAAGGCCTGAACACAATAGTGGGCAGGCCTTTTAATTTGCAGCGGCTTTTAGCGTTAAGCCTTTGTTTCTTCTTTAGGTAAAAGTAAGTTTAACCCTATAGCGACTAGCGCACATAAGCTAATGCCTTGAATGCTAAAACCGCCTAAGTTTAATGCCATACCGCCAATCCCAAAAACTAATACCACGGCAAAAATAATGAAGTTTCTTGGCTGGTCAAAATCAACTTTCGCTTTCACTAAACTACCTAAGCCAACGCTGGCGATTAAACCAAATAAAAGCATCATAATACCGCCCATTACGGCACCGGGTATGGTATGCAGTAAAGCCCCCAGCTTACCAACAAAGGCCATAATAATCGCTGTACAAGCAGCCCAAGTCATAATTCTTGGATTAAACGCTTTGGTTAGCATTACCGCCCCGGTAACTTCTGAGTAAGTGGTATTAGGTGGTCCACCTAACATTGATGCGGCAGTCGTCGCTATACCATCACCCAATAGCGTACGGTGTAAACCAGGCTTTTTAATGTAGTTTTTACCGGTTGCTGAGCCTATGGCTAAAATATCACCAATGTGTTCAATGGCTGGCGCAATGGCGATCGGCAACATGTATATAATGGCATGCCAATTAAATTCAGGTGCGGTAAATTTAGGTACAGCAAACCAAGCGGCATTTTGTACTGGCGTAAAGTCGATAATACCGTGATAAAGCGATAAAAAATAACCGACTACAATACCCGATAATATCGGCATTAATCGCATAAAGCCTTTACTGAAGGCTGATACTAACAAGGTAGTTAAAAGGGCAGGTAATGAAATAGTTAGGGCAAGTGACTGATCAATTAATTGCGCTGAACCATCACCGGTTCTACCTAAAGCCATATGAACGGCAACGGGAGCCAGTGATAAGCCAATCACCATTATAATAGGGCCAGTTACAATAGGAGGTAGGTACTTGCTAATAAAACCAACGCCACGAGCTTTAATCAAACCACTAAAACAAACATAAACAACGCCCACAACCGCTAGTGCACCCATTGTAGCCGGTATTCCCCACGTTTGAGTGCTGTACATAATAGGGGCAATAAAAACAAATGAAGAAGCTAAGAATACCGGAACTTGGCGTTTTGTTACCAGTTGGAATAACAAGGTACCTATACCTGCGGTACACAAAGCTACGTTAGGGTCTAGGCCAGTTAATAATGGCATTAATACTAAAGCGCCAAAAGCGACAAATAGCATTTGAGTACCGGTTAATACTTCTTTAATGAGTGATTGATTATTATGATCTAGGGTTTTTACTGGGTTATTTTCTGCTTTCATACTTTACTCAATAAAACTGCCAGCAAGCCGGCAGTATAGTCAGGTTAAAACATTGAATTTTTTAGCTGTGTTAAAAGTAACAAGTACCAGAATTACTTAGTGCCGAAAATTTTATCTCCAGCATCACCCAAGCCTGGCAATATATAGCCAGCGTCATCTAAGCGCTCATCGACAGAGGCGGTATAAAGCTCAACATCTGGGTGTGCTTTTTCTAATGCGGCAATACCTTCTGGCGCTGCAACTAAAACGAGTGCTTTAATATTTGTTGAGCCACGTTCTTTTAATAAGTCTATGGTTGCAACCATAGAGCCGCCAGTGGCAAGCATAGGGTCAATCACTAGTGCTAGTCGTTCTTCTATTTGACCCGCTAGTTTTTCAAAATAAAACACAGGCTCGAGTGTTTCTTCGTTACGGTACATGCCTACAACCGAGATACGAGCGCTAGGAATAAGTTCTAAAACGCCGTCCATCATGCCCAAACCCGCACGTAAAATAGGCACAACAGTAACTTTTTTACCTTTGATTTGTTCTACTTGAATTTCACCACTCCAACTATTGATAGTTTTAGTTTCTACTTCAAGGTTTTTAGTGGCTTCATAAGTTAAAAGGCAGCCAACTTCAGAGGCAAGTTCGCGAAAACGCTTAGTACTTATGTCGGCTTCTCGCATTATGCCGAGTTTGTGTTTAATTAGGGGATGCTTTACTTCAATTACGCTCATTGCTTTGCTCCAAAACTTGCTGAAAAACTATTTTTTATATTATACCCAAACCACTTTCAAATGCTCGTTTGAGTGATAAATAATGATGATTTAAGTACAGTTTTTATTCGTCAGAGAGATCATAGCTCACACGACTTTGTAAACAAGATAGTTGCGTGAGCTATCGCCACTTCCTATCAATAATATTAACCTTGTTTATATTGCTTTCAAGCATTTTTATTTAAGTAAGAGTGTTCATATTGGTTTTACCGATTAAAGGTGATTGATGGATTCAATGAGAGAACCCATGGGTATTAATAACCAAAATCCTTTTGCTTAGGATAATATCGTTTGGCTGATACAGCTTATTGATAAACAAAATATTGTTGTGCTGTTTTATCTTTACACAACAATCAAGTATGCTTAAATTATCGGCGTTAATTAAAGCAGTTGTTAAATTCATGGTCACTCAATCATTATTATGGCAATCGGAGCAGCAGTCATCAGACTTTGCTGAACTTTGTAATGCCCTTTATGAACGAGAGTTAATGACCCTAGCCCGCAATGAATATTCAGCGTTAGCAGGCTTGCAAAGCCGTATTAAAAGCTTACCTCATTATGTTAAACGCACAGCTTTTGCGTTATTAAATGCCCAAACGCCGCTTGAGTTAGATATTCAAAATGCCAGTTGGTCAGCAAAGCAAGTCAGTACTCTCCCATCAATAAGCCAATTGTCGGCTTACGATGAAAATGTTATTGCTTGGTATAAAAGCCATCCTTTAGTTCATGGCTTAGTAGTACCTATCGGGTTAAATAGTCATATTGTGCTTGATAGTATCGACCGAATTGATTTAGAAAAACAACGCTTTCGCACCAACGTTTATGGCTGGTTTTCTTTAGCAGATAATGTAACGCCAAGCGGCGCAAGTAATGCTGCTAAGAGTGAAGATAAGTGTGGAATACAGAGTGAAATAAAGAATGGAATAAAGAGTGAGGCAGAAAGCGAAGTAAATCACCGCACAGCTAATTTACTCAAGCCAACAAAACAAATAATGACAGCAGCATGTGCAGGCCATTGCTGGCAAAATAGCAGAAAATTACAACCGATACTGCCATCGTTACGCGAGTTGCTTCTATCATGTACAATTAACTGGCGTAATTTCAAACAACCAAGGGTAAATTTGCCTGACAATTGATTTTAAATCTTGTTGGGTGTTTACAGCAGGCGGTACGCATTTATAATAGCGTATCAATAACCATCTTCGATATCGACTTTAGATACTTTATGCGGCTGATCACGGCACTTTTACTACTTTTTCTTGTACTTTTGCAATACCGACTTTGGTTTGGTAAAAACAGTGTGCCTGATTATCTAGCATTAGAAGAAGAAGTTACTAGGCAATTAGCTAATAATAATAAGCTAAAGCAACGTAATAAATTACTTTATGCCGATACTGACGATTTGAAATCTGGCACTGAAGCTATTGAAGAACGTGCGCGCCATGAATTAGGTATGATCAAAGAGGGTGAAACATTTTTCCGCGTTATCCCTAATGATAAAGATGCCGAAAAGAAGGAACGATTGCGATAATGAACAACTCAACAGGGCATTTTACCGTAGTAGTGCCTGCAGCCGGTGTTGGAAAACGCATGCGTTCGTCTTGTCCAAAACAATATTTAACTATTGATAATATAACCATTTTAGAACATACGGTTCAGCGTTTACTCAGCCATGATGCAATTTCTCATGTCATTATTGCCTTAGGTGAAAATGATGAATACTTTCCCAGTACCTCGCTAGCGAATAATCCCAATATTAGCTGTGTTGTTGGCGGAAAAGAACGTGTTGATTCGGTGCTTTCAGGTTTGAAACAGTTAAATGCGCTGCAGCATCAATGGGTTTTGGTTCACGATTCAGCAAGGCCTTGTGTTCGTCACCAAGATTTAACGCGGTTAATAAACTACTGTCTTGAAAATGATCATGGCGGCCTATTAGCAACCCCCGTTCGCGATACTATGAAGCAAGCAAATACTGCTCAACTAGTAACAGTCACTTTAGAGCGCAGCCAAATGTGGCATGCACTTACACCACAAATGTATAAAACGAATGAACTAACCTCAGCTATTACATCAGCTTTAGCAAGCGGTATAAGCATTACGGATGAATCATCAGCGATGGAAGCTTTGGGTTATGCAAGTGGCTTGGTAAGTGGCAGCAGTGACAATATAAAAATTACTCAACCAGAAGATTTGTTTTTAGCTGAGTTTATTCTTAATCAACAAATAAATAATTTACCATCAGAGGCAGTATGCGAATAGGTCACGGGTTTGACGTTCATAAGTTTGGCGGCGTGGGGCCAGTATTTTTAGCTGGTGTTGCTATTCCTCACGAATTTGGTTTTATTGCTCATTCTGACGGTGATGTTGCTATTCATGCTCTATGTGACGCAATTTTAGGGGCATTATGTTTAGCCGATATTGGTAACCACTTTCCCGATACTGACGGCCAATACGAAAATATTTCTAGTCGAATTTTATTACGCCATGTGGTTGGCTTAATGCAAGACAAAGGTTACTGCTTAGGTAATGCGGATATTACTGTTTGCGCGCAAGCGCCTAAAATATCACCTCACCTGCTAGCTATGCGTGAATGTTTAGCACAAGACTTACAAGCAGATATTGAACAAGTTAATGTTAAAGCAACCACTACTGAAAAATTAGGTTATGTTGGCCGAAAAGAAGGCGTGTCGGTACATGCCGTAGTGTTATTAATGAAAGCTGAAAATAACAGCAAGTTTACAACAACTGCCGAACCGATTAATCAAAGCAAAGAAAAAGACAAAGAAATAGTCCAAGCCAAAGTTGAAGAGGCTGAGCAAAACCAATCACCATTACCTAAATTTTCTTATTTATATGGCAAACCAAAGTCGACTGGTTTGTTGCGTCGCCATCGTTCAGACTTTAAAGTTTTTGAACAAATCCCCTTTGAACCTTGTGGTGAAGGTGAACATCTTTTTATTCATATTCGAAAAACTGGCGCCAATACCGCTTTTGTTGCCAAGCAATTAGCGCAATATTTTTCCGTAAAAGAATCGTTAGTTTCCTATGCAGGTTTAAAAGATCGATTTGCTGTAACTGAACAATGGTTTGGTGTGCATGTGCCCGGCAAGCAAAGTTACGACTTAAGTGACTTAAACATCGAAGGTGTTGAAGTACTAGCGTCGAAACGCCATAACAAAAAATTGCGTATTGGTGGTTTAGACGGTAATCGTTTTGAAATTACTTTACGTGATGTGACAGATATTGACGAGCTGGTAAGACGTTGGCACGTGGTGAGTAATTTTGGCGTACCGAACTACTTTGGTGAGCAACGCTTTGGTATTAATGGCGGTAACATTGAAAAAGCCTTGGGTTTATTCTCCGGCCAAAAAGTTAAAGATAAGAAAAAGCGTGGCATGTATTTATCAGCAGCTCGCTCATTAATTTTCAACCAAATGATTAGCGAACGTATTGAGCAACAAACATTTGATAGCTTAGTGAATGGCGATGTATTGATGTTAGCGGGTACGCAGTCAGTATTTCTCGCCGATGTTATGGATGAAAGTTTAACATCTCGACTGGTAGAGCATGATCTAGATATAACTGCGCCAATGTGGGGCGCAGGTGAGTTAATGACAACCGGCGATGCGCGTGCTTTTGAGCAAAGTATTGCTGAAGGGCAACAAGCATTTTGTGAGGGCTTACCGCGTTTTGGCTTAAAACAAGAACGCCGTCGTATCCGCTTAAATATTAAAAACACTGACATTACAGTAGATAACGACGTGGTAACCTTATCATTTTTCTTACCCTCAGGCGCTTATGCCACCACTATTATGCGTGAATTAATAGATTACAAAGACATGACAGAACGTGTTGATATTGGGGCAACTAGGCACTCAGCAGATACAAATAAAACGGTTATTAACACAGTCGACAATAATACGGAGCTAAAAAGCTAAGCATGAGAATATTACTGAGTAATGATGACGGTGTTAATGCTGATGGCATTAAAGTACTTTTTGACGAGCTAGTAAAAGTGTTTGACGTAACCGTAATAGCCCCAGATAGAAATTGTAGCGGCGCAAGTAACTCGTTAACGCTATTAAATCCATTACGCGCGCACACATTAGAAAATGGTTTTATTTCTGTCAATGGCACGCCAACTGATGCGGTGCACTTAGGCGCAGCCCAGTTGATGGATCCAAAACCTGATTTAGTGGTGGCTGGTATAAATCACGGCGCTAATTTAGGTGATGATACTATATACTCTGGCACGGTAGCGGCCGCAACAGAAGGTCGCCATTTAGGTATGCCCGCCATAGCAGTGTCGTTAGTATCTTCTGACCCAAAACACTTCCAAACAGCAGCCGTGGTTACCGCCAAGTTTATTGAACGCTTGTTGTTGCACCCGTTGCCGAGTGATCAAATTATTAATATTAATGTGCCTGATGTGCCACTAGATGAATTAAAAGGTATTCAGGTAACTCGATTAGGTAATCGCCATAAAGCAGAAACGATGAAAAAGGTGAAAGATCCTTGGCAACGTGATATTTATTGGTATGGCCCATTAGGACAAGAACTTGATGCTGGCGTTGGCACTGATTTTCACGCTGTAGCTAATGGCTATGCATCAATTACCCCGTTAACAATAGACATGACCGCTTATAAAAGCATGTCTCAAATGACAGAATGGATTAATGAACTTTCAATATGAAACTAAGTAATATCAATGCCAGAGTAGGCAGTAATATCGGCGGGAAGTCGAGTCGAAGTGGAGAATTACTGGCGCAAAAATTACTGGTTGAAGGCATCAAAAATCAACAAGTATTAGGCGCTATTGCACGCTCTCCTCGCCATATATTTGTGCCTGAAATTTTAGCGCATAAAGCTTATGACAATACGGCGCTGCCGATTGGCCAAGGGCAAACTATTTCACAACCCTATATTGTGGCAAAAATGTCAGAGTTGTTACTTGCTGATGGTGTGCCTGACAGTATTCTAGAAATAGGTACGGGTTCAGGTTATCAAACCTCTATTTTGGCGCAGTTAACGCCTAAAGTGTTTTCTGTTGAGCGTATAAAATCACTGCAATGGCAAGCAAAACGAAGATTGCGCAGCATGGACTTACATAATATTTCAATGAAGCATGGCGATGGCTGGCAAGGCTGGCAGAGCAAAGCTCCGTTTCAAGCCATTATAGTAACTGCTGCACCTACTGAGGTACCTGCAGCATTATTAGAGCAGCTTGCAGACGGTGGCCGCTTGATTATTCCGGTTGGTGAGCAAAGCCAAATTTTGAAATTAATTACCCGCCATGGTGATGAATTTAAAGAACAGCAAATTGAAGCTGTTCGTTTCGTTCCACTTGTTCCAGGCGCTTTAGGATAATTTGTGAAAATATTTTCTGCATTATATGAATGGACACTTAAATGGGCTGAACATAAGTTTGCGCCTAGAATTTTAGCTATTTTAACCTTTGCTGAATCGGTTTTTTTTCCTATTCCTCCTGACGTTTTATTAGCACCTATGGTGATGGCGCAGCGCGATAAAGCATGGCGTTTTGCGACTATAACAACGATAGCTTCAGTGCTTGGCGGTATTGTCGGTTATGGCTTAGGTTATCTGATGTTCGAACCTTGGATACAGCCACTCATTACTGAGTTTGGTTATCAAGCGCGTTTCGATAAAGCCATGTTATGGTTTAGCGAATGGGGTGTTTGGGTGGTATTTATTGCTGGCTTTTCTCCCATACCTTATAAGCTATTTACCGTTAGTGCTGGTTTTCTAAGTATGGCTTTTTTACCATTTTTATTAGCGTCAGCAATTGGCCGTGGAATGCGTTTTTTCTTAGTGGCAGGTATTATTCGTTGGGGCGGAGCGCCAATGGAGAAAAAGCTTAAACAGTGGATCGATGTTTTAGGTTGGCTTGTTGTTAGCGCCATTATTATTGCTTATATTGCGACACGATAAAGGGTGTTTTGTTAGTTATGACGAAATGGATGCAAGGTCACTTATTTAGCGCTAACAATTTATTGATGTTACTGATAATAGTCGCTATTAATGGCTGCTCGAGTCGAAGCAAACCTGCCCCTGTTGTTGATGTGCAAGGTTCACTTCCTCTTAGTCAAAGACTCAAAAACAGTGTTACTGGAAGTGAATATATAGTTAAAAAAGGTGAAACTTTATATTCAATAGCTTGGCGTGCAGATGTCGATGTACGTACCTTAGCTACGATCAATAATATAAAAGCGCCTTACAATATTTTTCCACAACAAAAATTATTTTTAACCAAAAACCCGAGCAAGCCTAGTCCTAATAGCACTAAGCGTAAAAGCTATAACTCGTCAAAACAAAAAGTTATAACAAAACCTATTGCACAGAAGAAAAAGCAGGAGTATGGTGGAAATGTAGCTGAACAAAAAACAAGCAAAAAGGTTCAACAACAAGCCACTGCTTTTTCACAGAAAATTAGAAAATGGCGATGGCCTGCGAAGGGAAAAGTAATTCATAAGTTTTCCTCCGCAAAGCAAGGAAATAAAGGAATCGACATTGCCGGGCGACGCGGTGATTCGGTAAAAGCAACTGCAGACGGTAAAGTGGTTTATGCCGGTGATGCGTTACAGGGATACGGCCAGTTAGTCATAGTTAAACATAACGAAGATTACCTCAGTGCATACGCCCATAACGATCGCATTCTAGTCAAAGAACAGCAAGTTGTAAAAGCCGGTCAAGTAATTGCCAAAATGGGCGATACTGACGCTGAAAGAGTCATGCTTCATTTTGAAGTTCGCTTTCGCGGAAAATCAGTTAACCCTATGAAGTATTTGCCGAAATAATAATAAAAATTTATCAAAAATAGATTGAGGACAATGTGAATAATTAGTCAATAGATTTAGCGGATGCTAGAGCGGGAGATATAATATGGGCATAGAAAAAGAAATTACATGTTCTGATGTTGCGGAGAAGGAAAAGCCAAAAAGCGTCAAGCTCAAGATAGAAATGCCTGATGAAGTGGCACCTTCAAGTTTAGATGCAACACAAATATATTTAAGTGAAATCGGATTTTCGCCACTGTTAACCGCAGAAGAAGAAGTCTACTTTTCTCGCCTTTCTCTAAAAGGTGACGAACGTTCTCGTAAACGAATGATAGAAAGTAATCTTCGTTTAGTCGTGAAAATTGCTCGCCGTTACAATAATCGTGGTTTACCTCTGTTAGATCTCATTGAAGAAGGCAATTTAGGCCTGATACGTGCCGTTGAAAAATTTGATCCTGAACGCGGTTTTAGATTTTCTACCTATGCCACTTGGTGGATTCGACAAACAATTGAACGTGCCATCATGAATCAAACGCGCACTATTCGATTACCTATCCATGTTGTTAAAGAACTCAATATTTATCTACGCACAGCCCGTGAGTTAGTGCAAAAGTTGGATCATGAACCAACCGCAGAAGATATCGCTTTAGAACTTGATGTACCGGTAGAAAATGTCAGCAAAATGCTACGTTTAAATGAGCGTATTGCTTCAGTTGACTCGCCATTTGGTGGTGAAGGTGAAAAAGTTTTATTAGACGTTATCCCTGATGAAAAAGGCGGAGGACCAGAAACTAAATTGCAAACCACCGACATTAAGCACAGTATTGTAGATTGGCTGAATGAACTCAATTCCAAACAACGTGAAGTATTAGCAAGACGTTTTGGTTTACTAGGTTATGAAGCTGCAACATTAGAAGATGTTGGTGTCGAAATAGGCTTAACACGCGAACGCGTTCGTCAAATTCAAGTGGAAGCATTGAAGCGGTTACGCGATATTTTAAGCCAACAAAACTTGTCTATCGAGGCATTGTTTCAAGTATAGTGTTATAAGTTTATCTTTATAATTACATGAATTAAAAAAACCAGCGATTGCTGGTTTTTTTAGGTCTACTTTTTTGCTTCATGCAGTGGAACTGCTAGATTTTTACAGTAATTCTTTCAATTTATAGAGTAAATCTAAAGCCATTTTAGGGCTCAAGTCATTCACATCTACTGTGCTTAATTCTTCAATAACCGGGTGGCGCTTATCCATTAATGACAATTGCTCAAATACTTGGGGCTCATGAGTTATAACAGAAGGTGCTTGCATGTTTTCAAGCTCAGCTAAGCGTTGTTTTGCTCGCTGAATAACACTTCTTGGTACACCAGCAAGTTGAGCTACTTGTAAACCAAAACTTTTACTCGCCGCACCTTCCTGAACCGTATGCATAAAGACAATGCTGTCACCATGTTCGACCGCGTCAAGATGGACATTCGCTAAGGTATCTATTTGTTCAGCCAGTAAGGTTAATTCAAAATAATGGCTAGCAAAAAGGGTGAAGGCTTTAGTTTTTATCGCGAGCATTTCAGCACAGGCCCAAGCCAATGATAAACCGTCATAAGTACTCGTACCACGACCAATTTCATCTAATAGTACTAAACTTTTATTGGTAGCATTATGCAAAATATTGGCGGTTTCTGTCATTTCTACCATAAAGGTTGAACGACCACTGGCTAAATCATCTGAAGCACCAATACGGGTGAATATTCTATCTACCATACCTATTTTTGCTGCACTTGCTGGCACATAGCAACCAATATGCGCCAGTAATACAATTAACGCAGTTTGACGCATATAAGTCGATTTACCGCCCATATTAGGGCCCGTAATAATCAACATTTCTCGAGAGTCGTTCAGTACAACCGGATTGGCAATAAAAGGTTCAGTTGTCATTTGTTCAACCACTGCATGTCGACCGGCTTCTATATTAATACCGCTGTCTTCTTGTAGTACTGGTTTAACATAATTTAACGTTTCGGCGCGTTCAGCAAAGGTAGTTAAGACATCAATTTCAGATAACGATTGTGCGAGTAATTGCAGTTTTTCTAACTCAGGTAATATTTGGTCAAATAAGGCTTCATATAAGCGTTTTTCAAGGGCAAGAAACTTACTTTGAGCTGAGAGCACTTTTTCTTCATGTTGCTTTAATTCGTTAGTAATAAAACGTTCGTTATTCTTTAAGGTTTGTCGGCGAATATAATCATCGGGTACATCTATAGCTGAGCTGCGGCTCATTTCAATATAGAAACCATGCACTCGGTTGTAGCCAACTTTTAGTGATTGAATACCCGTACGTTCTTTTTCGCGCGCTTCTAGTTGTGCTAAAAACTCTGTTGCACCGTCGCTTAAATCGCGCAGTACATCTAATTCGTCATTATACCCTGGCGCGATAACGCCACCGTCACGAATTAACACTGGCGGGTTTTCAACAATCGCACTTTCTAATAGTGCTTGTGTTGCCGGTATTGGCTGACATTGCTTAATCAATGCGGCTAAGTGTATTTGTGAACAGCTAGCGGTTAGTGCTTGTAAGTCAGGTAAGTGCATTAAAGCATTACGTAACCGTGCAAAATCACGAGGACGGGCAGAGCGCAAAGCAATACGCGCTACAATGCGTTCAATGTCACCAAATTGTTTTAAGTTAGCATTAAGTTCAAAAGACAAATCTTGCTGTAGTATTTCTTCAATAGCGTTTTGACGGTTATTTAAGACCGTAAGATCGCGCAGTGGAAAATGTATCCAACGTTTGAGTAATCTTGAACCCATAGGTGTGGCTGCTTTATCAATAATTGCCGCTAGGGTATTTTCATTGCCACCTTGTAGGTTTTGCGTTAATTCTAAATTACGACGAGTGGCCGCATCGAGAATAACTGCACTCGATGCGCTTTCACCAATAAGGGCCCTAATGTGCGGCATTGCGGTACGCTGACTATCTTTTACATATTGAAATAAACAGCCTGCCGCCGCGATACCTAATGGTTTGTCTTCAACACCGAAACCTGACAATGACTGAGTACCAAACTGCTTATTGAGTAAGCTTTTACTGGTTTCTAAATCAAACTCCCAATCGGGACGTCGGCGCAAACCTTTACGGCCGGCAATAATATTACTAGCGATTAATGATTCAGGATATAACAATTCAGCTGGAGATAAACGTTGTAGTTCAGCTTGAACTTGCTCTTCAGTTCTAGGTTCCACTAAAACAAAACGGCCACTGGTCATATCTAAATACGCTAGACCAAAACCTTCTGATGTTTGATGAACCGCAACAATTAAATTATCTTGTCGATCGCTCAATAGGGCTTCATCACTGATGGTACCAGGTGTAACAACACGAACTACTTTACGCTCAACCGGACCTTTACTTGTCGCGGGATCGCCAATTTGTTCGCAAATAGCGACTGACTCTCCTAATTTTACTAACTTAGCTAAATAACCGTCGACGGCATGATAAGGCACGCCAGCCATAGGAATGGCATTACCACCCGTTTTGCCACGTGCAGTTAATGAAATGTCGAGTAAATCAGATGCTTTTTTTGCATCATCAAAAAACAGCTCATAAAAATCACCCATACGATAAAAAATTAAAATATTAGGAAATTCTGCTTTAATGGTTAGGTACTGACGCATCATAGGGGTATGTGAGGATAAATCTTGCATGTTTTTATTACACTTTTTAGTTCTGTATAGCCTACTACGTGGCTGTTTGTGTGTTTGTTGTAATCTAGTGAAATAAGCTGAAATTTCAATTTATTCCATGTAATCCCACCAATAAGTGTAGGTTTTGGTGTAGGTTTTTTTAGTGTATAATCGAACCATTAAAAAACCTACACCAGATCGGCTAGTTTACTAACATTCTAAGTTATAAATGCAATCATACTGATATTAAAAAGTTAGTGCTATACCTGCCATGAATAAGGACGCAATTAAATGCTAAAAGAACGAAAATCTTTAAACGCAGCGACAATTAAAGCAATGAAGCACAAAGATAAAGATCTGTCGGATATAGAGGAAAATGAAGGTTTGCGCGTATCTTGTGCTAAAGCGGGCACTAAAACATTTTGTTATCGATATAAAAGTCCTATCACTAATAAATTATGCCAAATTAAAATTGGCCGATTTCCTTCTATATCACTAGCTGATGCTAGGGTGAAATTGCAAGAATTAAAAGTAATTCGTAATGATGGTCGTTGTCCCGCTAGTGAACAAAAAATAGCTAAAAAAGATAAAGCTATAATTGAAAAAAAACTATCATCAAGAATGACTGTCGCGGATGTTATAGAACTTTATTTATCTCAGTACATCGAAGATCGTACAGTTGATGGCAAGGTCATCGCTGGAGCAAGGAAGCAAAAAGGCCAAGATGAAACTAGAAGAACACTTTACTGTGATGCAGTAAAAGAGTTGGGTGACCGATATGCAGAGGACGTTACGCGAAAAAATATCGTTAATATGATCATGGGAATAGTTGAACGAGGCTCAAATGTCCAAGCTGGTAACGTGCTGAGAGAATTTAATGCCGCATACGAATACTCTATAGGACTTGAAAAGTTTCCTGATGAATTTGCCAATCCTGCCTTGTTAGCAAAAAACAGCCTCCGTCAGGCAAAAGTTCGTCTGACTTCAAAGAGAGCAACTCGAGTTTTTTCTGACAGGGAGTTATCCAAATTTTTGAATTGGCTACCTAGCTCTGCCTTTACTCAAACGCAAAAAAGAATTCTAAGGTTTACACTTTGGACAGGTTGCCGTACAGGGGAGGTCTGTGAAGCAGAGTGGAATGACATTGATTTAAATAAGGCAACATGGCACCTCAAAGCGACAAAAACGGATGTTGAAAGATATGTTCAATTATCAAAACAGGCGATTGACTTTTTGAGACAACTTCGTTTAGAAACAGGTAAGTATCTTTTCCCCTCGTTTAAAACCAAATTGCCTATTCAGCAAAAAGCTATCACTGAGCAAGCATGGCTAATGCGTAGGGATGAAAAAATGCTTGATATAGAGCATTGGGTCCCTCACGATCTTCGCCGTACAGTTAGAACAGGTTTATCTCGATTAAAGTGTAGAAATGAGGTTGCTGAAGCTGTACTGGGGCACGCTCGTTCAGGTATCGAAGGCACTTATGACTTACATAAATATGAAGAAGATTGTAAAGAATGGCTTCAAAAATGGGCTGATCACATGGATGAATTAATAACTTACTAAGATTTATGATGTGGGTACAAATATGAGAGTCGAAAGTACAGGTTAAATTGCATTTTTAATCGTAAAGCTGGGTTAAGTTATCTCATTATGGAGCATAAATCTATTTATGGAGTACACTCTCTTAGGTTATGATTTAACTGAACTATTCAGGAGACTATACAAGAAATCAACAAGGACACGGATCTGCTCTCTATAAACTGACACCAAAATCGGGCTAAAGATGAGGTGTCTGTCAAAGTATAATAATCCTAGAAGAACTTGGAAGTATTCAAACGACTTGAAAACAACCACAATTCAATTAAGTTATGTTGCTGGTATCATAATCATAATCATATTTATATTGGAACTTGTGTTTTTTATATTAATAAATCGTAAATATATACGATTACCTACTTGTATTCCCAAATAAATAAGATTATTGTTATTCAGGTAACTATATTCGTACAAATCTAGGGATCTATAATGAAGCGTGAACTAAATGAAGCCTTGAGAGCAGTCAAGGAAGCAGAGCTTGCTCTTATGAAAGCATCAAAAGAAGCCGCTGCATCTAAAGACTTATTCAAATTGACTGAATTAAATGACTGTGTTGATGACTTTTGTAAGAAAACTCCTTCAACTAAAGGCGAGATTTGCCTCCTTGCTGATATTTCATCGTCAACACTCACAGCAGCACTGAAAAACCCAGAAAAAGCCACTATGACTACCATTTCTTCTATTGCATCGGTGATTGGCTTAGAAATCTTAATAGGGCGCCACAATGGATCAGTTTAGACCCCCTATGCCTAATCGTATTGGTTATGTCTATTGCAACAATCATTTTGCTGGTGTACTTACCGAATTTAGCGACTTAAAACAACAAAGCTATACGTTTGAATATGATGCTGATTACTTAGATTTTGGTGCTCCGATTGGGTACCGTTTTGCATTAACTCCTAACAAGTTTGAGTTTGATACTTTTCCTACCTTTTTTGCTAATCTCATTTCTGAAGGTTGGTTACGTACCCACCAAGCAAACAAAGCACGGCTTGATAAAGCAGACTCTTTTGGTTTGCTGTTAGAGAACGGAAAAGAGTTAATTGGTGCGATTAGTGTTTTAAAAAACAAAATTAAGGAATAACCATGTTTTGTAAAGGCGATTTACGCAATACGAAAGAAAAAGAACTACATCATGGCTTTTCTACGTCTCACCTCAAAGCAATGTACCAACAATCAGAGCCCGTTTCAGTCAAGGGAACTTCGGATTCGTTTGATGAAATGGTGGTGGATCATACAACTGGTACCTCTATTTCAGGCGTTCAACGTAAAATGTTTATGACCCTAGAAAATAATGTTTTAGTGCCCAGTAACCAAGGCGAATACATCGTAAAACCCACACCAAAACATTTTCCTCAGTTAGCAGAAAATGAACACGCCATCATGAAGATAGCGGAGCGGTTAAAAATAAAGGTCGCAAAGTGCTCAGTGGCGCCTTTTGAAGATGGTGAGTTGGCGTATGTGACAAAACGATTTGATTTAACATCAACAGCAGGTATTAATTTCTTCATTGAAGATGGCGCTAGTATTTGTGATGTTCACCCCTTGAATAAGGGTAGCGATGCGCTGTCTTATGAAACGTGTATAAAAACCATGGTAAAGGCGTGTGGTGGTGCTACTGCCATTGCAGCTCAAGCCGTAAAACTTGTGTTGTTTTCTTATATTGTGGGAAACAATGATTTACATTTAAAAAACTTTTCACTGCAACGCAAGCCCTCAAGCAAAACGCATATCATGGACGGATTCACCCCCCTATACGATGTACTTAGCGTAGCGCCATATCCTGAGTATGATACGGTGTATTTATCATTATCTTTATTGGAAATTGAAACGGAAGGTGACTTTAGCTCAAGCCATGACGTTTATGGGTATTACACGCAATATGACTTTATTTTGTTGTTAGGGGCGTTAGGGATTAAACAGCGAGTAGCTGAAAAAGTGATCATGAACTTTACTGATGATCTTCAAAAAGCAGCAACTGAAGTCATCGCTTATTCATCCCTTGATGATAAGCTTAAAACGATCATCATGAAGCGTATTAATGATCGCTGTATATCTATCAAACAACCGATCTTATATTGATAGAGGCATCACATGATTATTACTCGACCAACAAGCACCACAGAGGTTGTCTGACAGCGCGGTAATGAAAGCCTCTTTATTGTTACTTACTTTAGCTTGGTATGCCTTGTTAGGTGGACTCGAACAGTGGATAGTTAGCCCTGAGTTTAAACCTTACAATGTGTTTTTTATTAAGTGTAAACCTCGTTTACAATCCTCAGGTTTTTGCCGAACCACCCCACCAAATCATCTAAGGATTGCTGTTAAGAGTGTCCTAATGGGGAGGAATTTAGTTAGATCTTTTTAAAACTAAAATGGCAATATTGTAAAGGCTTCCAGAGCACAAGTAGTATGTTCTAAGCCGCGATGATACTTAATATTTTCTTTGCTATAAACGTATCAATCTAGGTCACTAATTATATAGCATACTAAATAGGGTCGTCCACCTTAATAAAGTTCCCCTAAGTGGAATCGCTGTTTTGAAGAATAGGGTAGTTCAACTTGGCAAAAGTTTCCTAAGTGGAATCGGTGTTTTTGAAGAATAGGGTCGTCCACCTTAGTAAAGTTCCCCTAAGTGGAATCGCTGTTTTTGAAGAATAGGGTAGTTCAATTTGGCAAAAGTCTCCTAAGTGGAATCGGTGCTTTTGAAGAATAGGGTCGTCCACCTTAGTAAAGTTCCCCTAAGTGGAATCGCTGTTTTTGAATAATAGGGTAGTTCAATTTGGCAAAAGTCTCCTAAGTGGAATCGCTGTTTTTGAAGAATAGGGTAGTTCAATTTGGCAAAAGTCTCCTAAGTGGAATCGCTGTTTTTGAAGAATAGGGTAGTTCAATTTGGCAAAAGTCTCCTAAGTGGAATCGGTGTTTTTGAAGAATAGGGTAGTTCAACTTGGCAAAAGTCTCCTAAGTGGAATCGGTATTTTTGAAGAATAGGGTAGTTCAACTTGGCAAAAGTTTCCTAAGTGGAATCGCTGTTTTTGAAGAATAGGGTAGTTCAACTTGGCAAAAGTCTCCTTAGTCGACTTTTGAGGTATTTGTGATCTCAAAAAAAGTGATTACTTCAATTCAATCACTCTGTTTTGAAAATAGGGCTGAATAGCTAGCGGTTGTTTATTTTATCTTAGTTAGTAGTCTTTTTATATCAGCCTTATTTTTTAGTACATCTAGTTGTCGGTGACAATTAGGGCAGAGTGCCGCAAAGTTACACGCTTGATACTTATCAGCACTGGCGCCTTGTTCAATATATGCCAATTCCGTATACGGAGATCCATCAGGCAAGCAAAAAGGCATAAAATTTTCACATAGCTCACAAATACCTCCTGAACGCTCAAGTAAAGCAGCTCTGAGCTCTTTAATTTGTGGTTCAAGTCTTTCTTTGCTCTTTTCATTTCTAATAGGCATAAACATCTTATGAACATAATCATTGATATCTAAACCCAGTAGTGTAAATAGCTTTTCAGCGGTTTCAATTGACAGATTTTTATCTCCGACTCGTACTGCTGATATATGGCTTCTTGTTTTACCAAGCAATTTGGCAAGAGCAGCATCACTTTTAATATTATGAACAGCTTTTGTTTGATCTAATAGCTCATTCCATGGACTATTTTTGGTATTCATTTTGTGTGCCTAAGAATTGATGATTTAACGGGATAAAGAACTATTGTACACCTTTTGGTAATCACTTATAAGGGGCAATACAATAGAGTGTACACCAAATGGTTGACATTTGATGCGCTATGTAATAAATTAAGTGTACATCAATTGGTGTACGTTTGTTTTAAATATCATGGAGTATTATTTATGTTGTCATTGTCACGAAAAAGTTCACAGTCAATTCTTATTGGAGCTGATTTATTAAAAGTCATACACATTATGAAATCTGGAGTACATGTTGATATCCACCTAGAAGAAGGCGTAACGAAAACAGTAAGGTTAATAGAGGGAGACTCATTTAGCCTAAGGGAGGGAGAGGTATATATTCATGCCATTGGTAAAAACTTGGTTCGTTTTGGGTTTGATTATCCAGAGCATATATCAATTATGCGCACTGAAATATTACGTAAAACACCTGAACAAAAATTAGTTCAACCTCAAAATATTGTTGAGCTTCCACTGTTAATAAAAACCGAGGATACCAATACAGTTTTTAATAAAAAAAGGAAGATTGAAGTTCTTGAACTGTTGTCAAAGTTCTCCCCTAAAAAGCTATCATATACCATAGATAGTATTGCTGATGACATTAGAAATATAGCGTAGAAATCACGTTTATAAATTTTTTCATGGTAAGTCTGAGGTGATTATGCGAATAGATAAAAAGCAAGATATTGAAAGTTTAATTAGACAAAACAAAGGGACATTGGCTAAAAAATGTCAATATGATGTGCTAGTTTGTGTTGAGGATATACCACGCAGAACTGGCTCTCTATACCTCAATATTAACCCTACTGGTGCCATGAGTTTTAGACTACTTCAGCGCTATAAAGGGAAGCGAGAATTTACTGTGTTAGGCCAATATTCACCTGATAACTCAATAGGGCTAACCTTAGCTAAGGCACGTGAAAAAATGCGTGAGTTGGCTAAGATTATTCATAGTTTGAATGGTGAAAAGAGCCTTAAACAGCATCAAAAAGAACAAAGATTATTAAAAGAAATAGAACAGCAGAGCATGCAGAGAAAAGGCACTGTTGAAGAACTCATTGATGATTATACAAATCATATGAAACTCGAAGGTAAGCGTTCATTCAATCAAGTAAAGCATGAATTATTAGCTAATATGAAATCATTTTTATCAGTAGAAGCTGCAAAAATCACTTCTAATGATGTCTGTAAAGTATTAGGTTGGTTGATTCAAAGGGGAGCAGAAGTTCAGTCTAATCGAGTACGATCATATATCATGAGTGCCATGAATTTTGGTATAAAATATGATCATGACCCTCGCTATTTACATCGAGGTAAAAAGTATAATATAGACCGTAATCCAGTAGCTTCAATACCACGTCAATCGTCAGCTGAACAGGCTCGTGATAGAGTGCTTTCAACGGAAGAAGTCGCGACTCTCCTGCATAACCTAAGTGACAATCACTTCTCTAATCAAGTCGAACATTTTATTAAAATACTATTACTCACTGGAGGTCAGCGACCATATGAGTTATCAGTAGCTAAGTGGTCAGACATTGACTTCGATAATAGAGTTTGGACGATACAAAGCAGTGTGTCAAAGAACAAAAAAATTCACCTTGTTCCACTTGTTGAATCAGCAATCATACAGCTAAAAGAGCTGTTAGTACTAAATGGTGAAGGTAAGCTTTTGTTTCCTCAAAGGTATAATTTAGACGAACCAATGCCAACATCAACACTGGCGCAAGCTATTAGGAATTACTGTAAACAAAAAAGTGTAAATCAATTCCAGCCTAAAGATTTCCGTCGAACTATTAAGACAAAAATGGGAGAGTTAGGAGTTGAAAAATCTGTGAGAGATAGACTTCAGAACCATGCTTTACAGGATGTCTCCTCTCGTCATTATGACCGGTATGATTACCAAAAAGAGAAGTTAAGTGCACTTATTACGTGGGAAAAATGGTTATTAAATCTTAATAAAATTGATTAAAAAACTTACCATTAAGGAGTATGGAAATTCATTTTATTAAGCTAAAAAGGCTAACTCCCAGTAATAAAATCACTACAAAAGAGTGTAATATTAATGCAGATGTTTAATTGATTTTAAGCCTATTCAGTAATTGATTGGCCTGATATCTTAGTTAATAGCTATCCTAAATCCAATTGATTGAGTAGGAGTTTTCTTGGTCTAACATGCAATGCCCTGATGTTGCATTAGAAGGCTATTTAATATCAAACTGCTGTTCTTCATCACAGTGAAGTTTTGTCCTGGCTCATCGATAAATTGAGTTGAAAAAAAACGTATTTTTACACATCTAAAGTTACTCAACTTCGAGTTTAAGTTTTTTTGTCTTTTTTGTGTCACTCCCCCCGTTACTTAGACAAATATTCTGTCCGAGTAACGCTTCATTAATTGGTCCGAGTAACGCCCATTAATTCTGTCCTAGTAACGGTTTAGAAATTCGTGAAGTAACGGATCTTGATTTTGTCCGAGTAACGGTTTTCGTCTTGTTAACTTTTAAGGCGTTCTGTTGTAATATTTGATTAGTTATGCAGGTAACTTAGTTAATAAAATTAAGAAGCATGAAACTTTTTATTAGCACTGAAAAGTCACTTAAAAAGACACTTAAAATATTTTTTATTTGCCTAGTTCAATATTACCTTAGCTACAGCGTAGTAAAATCGGTCGTAGAATAAAATATTACCTGCTACATCCACCGACTATGAATCGATGGATATAGAAGGGTAATTTAACGCTCTATGATTGTTTCTTCACCTTCAAAGTTAATTGGTAACAAGCCAAGTAATTTAATCGCTTTTTTATTTAATAAATAACTTCTAGTAAAACCATTAAAGTTTGTAATTTTCATTTCACTTTTATCAATGATAATTTTTTGTGGGTAGGATAAAGCCTCTTTGTCTCTTACAAGAAAAAATAGTACTGTTTCTCTACCGTATAATGCCGAACCATATCTTGCGATAGCTAATACATCCTCAATGGTTACTTGTCCAAAATTTTTATAAGGATCGAATCTTGTTGTTGAAACAAGAGATGAGGTTATCTCAATGATTTGTTCTGCAAAATTTTCAGCTAGAATTCTTCCGTTTTCAATGTCAGAAAAACTATGTTCTCGCCATTTAGTATTAGTTCTAGCTGCCCTAATTCTTATCAGTAATTTTCTGCTATTAAAATCGAGTGCACTCACATCGAAATAATCACAGATTTTTAGTCTTTTCTTCACGGAATAAACGCTATGGTCTTGCTCAAAATAACCGACAGATAAAATAACTTTTATTTGCCTATAGGGCTCAATCAAAATCACTTCGCCCCAATGGCTAATGTTGATATCGAATTCATTTAATTTAAACTGCTTGAAGAGTAACATAATTGTTTTCAAAACCTGAGGAAGTTCTTTATCACTGACATTAACTCCGCTAATTTCTTGTTGATGATAGGGAAGGGCTCTGCGAATTTTCTTTGCTCGATTTATTGATTGAATTAACTTATTTATATTCATCTTCAGAGCCTTTACATAGATTAATTCGAATAGACTCTTCTCGTTTACCAATTTCCCCTTTCTGAGTGATAATAAGACCTGATAAAGTTAAAGTACTTGAATAGTAATCTACTCGGTCGATCTTTAACTGAACTTTCCTGCCTTCATGCCAAGATGAGTCGGTACAAATCCAGTCACCAATTGTTAGGCCAAAAGTTCGGTAGAGTAATTTTTTACTTAGCTCTTCCATCGTTAACTCAATGGCTTCATTTTTATTATTGAGATGAGACATTTCCTGTGCAAGCTCAGTTAAACATTCAGATGAACTTGAGTTCAATTGCTCTACTGTATCTTCGTTTAAATTTGCCAGTGCATTTCTTACTTCATCTAGTGCGAAATAACGATCATTTATTTTTTCAAATTCAGTTTGTTGAGCCTCAAGCTCTGAAGCTATTGCTTTAGCAAAAGGCAGCTGCAGATTTGCTAAGTTTATCGCTTTAAATTCACGGCCATTTTCAAGTATTTCATCAAGAGGAACTTCAGATGTTCTGAAGTACTTTTGCTTATAGGGCGGTAAGTAACCTGTGAAGTAAGCTGTTGATTCCGTCACATGAATATAGGTAGGTATGTCGATATGATATCGATTGGTAAGCTCGAAAAACCAAGTGATGCCGGTAATCTTTTTACTCACTTCAGTTAATTGATGCTGATTTAAAACATCTATCAATGAGTTAATACAGCTTATTAATGAAGCGTTAAAATCGCTTAAGCAATACAAAGGCATTGGGTATAACGGTGCCTGAATAGCTTTATTCTCAACCAATATTGGCTTTATGCTTAAACAGTACAGCTTACTTTTTGCCATTTGCTAACTCTCAATTAACTTGCAATTGAAAGCGTAGTTGAAAAGTTGGCTAGGTGCTAAGTAGGGGGCTTTAGAAATCTGATAGGTTTGCACATACCATAATGCTGGTTATCTTGATGTTTAATATAAAAGAGTGTGTCTAGTCCTTACGTAATATGTAAAACAACAGCTGATTTATAAGTTCAAAACAGTAAAATAGTCGAATGTTATAACTGTTTGTATTAATGTACTCATTTGTTTCATCAACTCTTCTATCTGCAGTCCATACTACTCAGATTTACTTTCATCAAAAGGAACTTTATGACGGTACAACTATCAGAGACAATCATGTATGAAGGAAAAAGTAGATCTCTTTTATCATGCCCTCTAAGTGACTATTTTTCACTGACCAATACACCATCCCCTTTTCAAATGAACTGTACGGCTCTCTGGCGAGGGTATCTAGGGAGATGGGAAATAAAAAAAGAACGGTTGTATTTAATGCAACTTGACGCAGAATTTGATGATGATAACGAAATAACTCTTCAAGATATATTTCCAGGGTTTTCAGAACGAGTTTTTGCTCATTGGTATACTGGTGAGCTAAGAATTCCAGATGGTGAGCAGATGAAATATGAGCATATCGGCTTTGGTAGTCAATATGAGAGGGATATATTGATTCAAGTTAAGCAAGGTGTTGTAGAAAAGGTTTTAGTTAAAAATAACGTTTAGGAGAGCTCAGAATGATTTACCTTATTAGCTATTTATCAATAGGCTTTATCTATAGCCTAGGTGCATCACTGTATAATAATTTTTTTAAAAAAAAAGTTACTTCGGTTGATCAAATATCTACAGGCTATTTAATTCTAGGTTTTATCGTTGGTTCATTCATTTGGCCATTTATGGCTTATTTCCATGTAAACTCATATTTAAATCCATCATTCCAACCTGAAGTCTTTAGTATAAAGCAAAAGGACTTAATTGAAGCAATGTCAGTTTTAGACGTAGAAGTAAAAGAAATTGTATATGACCCATTAAACGCTGTTCAGCAAGTGCCATTTGGCCACCTAAATAGTACATGGGAAGAGTTTAAAGCCAATTATAGTCCATCAACACTATGGTCTTTTAAGTCTGAGTATAAAGACTACTCAGGAGTGGTGATTAAAGAAGGGTATGCGAAGTTAGAAGATGATGGGACTATAAATACATATTTTATACATCAAAACTATTCCAAGCCAATAAAGTAACGTGTACTACCTTTTAATAAATTTTAAGAACTAAATTAGCGATATTTCACCAACCAGAAGAACTTATGAATATAGAAACCACTTATAAAATAAACGAAATTTTTGAAACTCTCCAAGGGGAAGGTTCTTTTACCGGTCAACCATCGATCTTTATAAGGTTACAAGGTTGCCCTGTGGGGTGTTCTTGGTGTGATACTAAACACACATGGGAAGTATCTCTAGAGCAAGAAGTAGAGCGAAATAATATTATTTCCAAACAATCAGAAAATGATAATTGGGGAAATTTTACGATTGAGCAATTAAAGGAACTATTTATCTCTGAAGGTTATCAAGCTAAACACATAGTGATAACCGGTGGTGAACCGTGTATGTACGATTTGAAACCACTTTGTAATGATTTTGAAGCTATAGGTTATAGTTGCCAGGTTGAAACCTCAGGTACTTTTGAAGTCCAAGTTTCAGATCTATGTTGGGTAACTGTGTCTCCTAAAGTTAATATGAAAGGGGGCTATAAAGTACTATATTCAGCTCTTTCAAGAGCAAATGAAATAAAACATCCTGTTGCAACGGAGCAACATATAGATGACTTAAAAGCTTTGCTAATTGAGCATGCAATTGTGAATAAGCAGATTTATATCCAACCAATAAGCCAGAAGAAGAGAGCGACAGAACTAGCTATACAATCATGTATTGAAAACAACTGGAGATTGTCAGTACAAGTACATAAATATATTGGAATTGAATAGTTGCAATTGATTGATATAAAACAATTTCTTGATTAAATATATATAATATAGTCTAATTGTACAAATAAAGTGTAGCCGTTTCGTTATGGAATATTTTACTAAGAGCATGGATGTGTCGACAGTACATTAATTTACATTATCCTTACTTAGTTTTAATTAAAATAATTTCATATAGGGCATTAAAGCCCAGTTTATTTTTAATTATCACATTAACAAAAAGGTATGTGGAAGTGGAAGTTAGTCAGTTCGTCCGGGCATCTAATGGCTTGGGTTTAGGCAAAGTTATCGAAGTTAATACTGAATCAGTAACTGTGAGTTATTTTGATTCTCCTATGCGTATGGCTGTGCAAGATAAAGTTATCCCTATCGATAAGGTTAAAGTAGAAAACTTGCTAATCGAAACTGTCGTTTATTATTATGATCTTGAGGTGCAGAAGTGGTCTGTCGGTCGTGTTGTTGGTCCTACACCACCACCGGCTGATTATCGAGTTCAGTTTCCTAACGATAAATATCGTGATTTAGCTCAAGCCGACATTTATGTTCGTTGGGACCAACCTTTATCTTCACCAGTAGAATGGCTTGCGAGTCAACAAACCTATACCCCACTATTTCAAGAAGCACGTGTCGACTTTCAAAATTGCATGTTAGACCAGCGTGAGGCTTGTGCGGGTATTACTGCTGCATTGTCATCATCGATAGCCCTTGAGTCGCATCAACTAGCTGTGGTGCGCCGAGTACTTTCTGATCCTATCCAGCGATACCTTCTTGCCGATGAAGTAGGATTAGGAAAGACAATCGAAGCCGGTTTGATTCTCAGGCAGCATATACTTGATAATCCACTAGACCATAAAGTATTGGTGCTTGTACCTGAGTCTCTTCAGACGCAGTGGAATACTGAGCTTTCTGAAAGTTTTCATCTTTATGATTTGCTCGGAGACAGCGTTATTGTGCAGAGCTACGAGCAGTACTATGCTGGTGGTGAAATTCTCGATGTTAATCTTGTTGTTATTGATGAAGCACACCATATTGCGGAAAAGGCATGGTCACCAGAACATCAAGGGGCATACCAGGCTATCGCAAAAATTGCGCATCTTAGCGAAAAACTATTGCTTCTTTCTGCAACGCCATTGGTTGGAAATGAACGCAACTTTTTAGCCATGCTACATTTACTTGATGCAAAAAATTACCATCTTACCGAACAAGGTGTCGTAGAGTTCCGTGACCGGATTGTGATCCGTGAACAGTTGGGGGGGCTAATCCAGTCATTCACGACCACCAACACCAACTTGGCACTGCGTAATAGTCTACAAACGCTGTTGCAATTGCTAAATACCGAGTCTGAATTACAGACATTGAGTGAAGAGTTACTACCATCACTACAAAGTGCCTTATTTAGTCGTGAGCGTAGCGGCGAAGCAAATCTGTTAGTGCGCAAAATTCGAAGCCATATTGCAAATCGCCATGGTGTTCACCATCGCCTATTGCGTAACCGTCGTTCATCTGCGGAGATTGGTCAATTGTTGCCAGGCTTAGATAACAATGGATTAGAGCGGTTAACCTATGATAACGCAGAGATGAATGAAGCATTGGAAGCGTGGCACCAACATATGCTGGTAGATAATTCTCAAAGTACCTGCTTTGCTTCAATCTATCAGTTGTTCGTAGAAGCAAGTTTGGGTTCTCCACAAGTATTGACTGAGTTTGCAAGTGTACGTTTGGCGCAGCACTTCCTGTCTGCCCAAGATTTCTTCCTAAGTACTGAGCAGCAGAGAGACCTCTGTTCTGATTTGACACCAGGTGAATCAGAACTGTTGGAGCAATTAATTGCCCAAGGTGAAATTGCGCAAGGTAACTACCTACAAGTGCTGGAACAACAACTTAAGCCGTTAATTAATAATACAACAGCAGGAGTTGTTATCTTTTGTGATCACCCCTGGTCTGCTAATCAACTGTACATAGAGATCGGTTTTAATTTTCCTGGTCAGATCCAACGCCATAATCCAAAACAACCATTGCGATTTGGAAAAGATTCTAATTGCCGTTTATTGATTTGTGATCGTCGTGCAGAAGAGGGTATAAATCTCCATGGTGGACGACGTGTTGCTATTCATTATGATATTCCTCTTTCTCCCAACCGTATTGAACAGCGAAATGGACGCATGAATCGTTATGCTGCCAACCAATTTGCAACCCCTGTTCGCAGTGTTGTAATTGAACCAAGTGATAAACAATCATTTGCAACTCACTGGTTAAATATTATTGATTGCACGTTCGAGATGTTCAAGCAGTCTATCGCTGGTTTGCAGTTCATTATTGAAGAGCAAATGAACCAGGTGACAGACACATTGTTCCTTGAAGGGATAGAAGCTTTTCTAAATCTTGATGATCGCCTTGTTGGCGCCGGGAAAATTCTTGAAACAGAATGGACGAAAATCCGTAACCTTGAGGCCTTGATGTCGGTTAATTCGGAAGTGATCGAAGCGCGAGAATTTGCTGATAAACTTCAAATGGTAGACGATCGAGAAGAAGAGTTTAAACGAGCATCTAAAGCCTGGATCAATAGAGTATTAGGTTTTCAAGCTAAAGAGGATAGATATGTTTATCTTACCCCTGAAAATGGGGGGAGAGCAACAATGGTAAATGTTCGTACTTTGAAAGAGCACTGCTTGTTAGGCTTTGATTCTAATAGTATGCAGCGGCAGGGACCGGTGAGTTACGAGATGGAATATTTTCGAGATGTTGCTCAGAAAACAGGTAAACGAGTTGCTCGTTTAGGTGAACCCTTCCACGACGCCATGCTATCGATTCTACCTTATGAAGAACGTGGGCTAGCGAGTGCGATGATTAGGATAAATAGTAGATTACCTAAAGACTATAAGAAAGCTTTCTTTTGTTTTGAGTACATAGCAACGACTAAGTTTGAACTAAGCAATAAGAACGCCTCCACGCTAGAGAGAATCAGTGACCAACTGATGCCCCCGAAGCGATACACTCTGTGGTTAGATAATGAGGGACTACTAGTTGATCCTGCTGTTATTCCATTCTTAGAGAAAAAATATAGCAAATATGACAAAGGTGGTAGTGACATCAATCTAGCAAAACATTGGTCACAGATTGATGATTTGTATTCGAAAGAGTTATGGCAAGATCTTTGTTTCTCTATTGAGAAGAGTGCTTTGCAATCTATCACTGCTCAATATCAGGAAGTCCACGGCCGCGGGAAAGAAAACCTAGAGAACTATCTTACCTCTGATCCTAACTTACCTGAAAATTATGTGTTGCAATTGCGTCAAGCATTTGAAAGACCAAGTTATAAGTGCTTAGCAGCACGAACTGTGTTCTTGATTTCAGATAAGCAGTCTTAAAGATTTAATAAGGTAAAAGAAAACGATGCTACAAATCTTGATCGAAGCGCTAGCGCAAGGCAGTAATCTAGGTCTAAAAAAACCAGATAACATGACAACGGTTGAACAACGCGTATGGCAGTGTTTGGCTGAAAACAGTAAGCCATTGGATCGCCGTGGTGCAATTGTTCATTGGTTGCAGCATCAAGCGTTACACGACCCAAACCTTGAGGTTCGTGTACCTCAAGATACCACGTGGCCGACGAGAACACATTGGAAGCAAAGTAGTATAGATTGCAAATCATTAGGTCAAAGTTACCTGCTGAAAGTCGATGTTCCATGGCAACCGAACTGGTTGGAAAATGGTCAACATCCGGTATTTAAAGACACATGGGCAGAGGTAAATCGACGTAAAGATACCGCAGTGCCGATTGATCCGGGTGTCGGTGCAATTATGGGGGATGCATATACTCATTATCAAGCCCCTGGACAGCGTGAAGCTGTGAGAGCAGCTGTAATGAGTGAGCCGGGTAGTACACTACTGGTTAATTTACCTACCGGCACAGGTAAAACGCTAGTTGGCCAAGTAGTGACGATGCTGGCTCCTAGAGAGAATGCGCTTAGTATTGTTATTGTACCAACCGTTGCGCTTGCTTTGGAACAAGCAGATCGCTATCGACAGGAAATCCTGTGTAAAGGTGGTCGCTCAGAAGATGTATTAGCCTGGCATTCTGGGTTAGGCCCAGATGAGCGGAGTGAGGCAAGAAAGCGTATTCGAAAAGGACAACAACGCTTGATCGTGACGTCTCCAGAGGCTGCATGTAGCTCACTGACTCCTGTGCTCTTTTACGCAGCCGAAAATGGTGGCCTACGCAATATCATCATTGATGAAGCACACCTAGTTATTCAATGGGGGACGGGGTTCCGGCCTGAGTTCCAACAACTCGGAGGCTTAGTACGAGGCTTACGTACAGCAAGTAGGACAAATGGGGTGATGCCTTGTTCAACTATCTTAATGACTGCAACGGTAACGGAAGACACTCGTCAGGGACTACGTGATATTTTTGATTCTAACATGACAGAGGTTCACGCTTGTCACCTACGACCTGAACCATCCTATTGGAGCGCTAAAGCATCTGATAGCAGTACCAAAGTGCAGTGGGTGATGGATGCATTAGCGAATGCACCTCGACCACTTATTCTCTATTTCACTGAGCCATGCCATGCTAGACAATGGCATAGGTACTTGACAAAAGAAGGGTATGGTCGACTGGGTGAGTTTACTGGTAAAACTGGTAAGGAAAAACGTGAACAACTTCTTAAGCAATGGGCAAATAATGAGTTGGATATCATGGTCGCAACCTCTGCATTTGGTGTAGGGATGGATAAAAAAAATGTGCGGTGTGTTATCCATGCTACGTATCCAGAAAACATGGACCGTTATTACCAAGAAGTTGGTCGTTCTGGACGAGATGGTAAAGCCTCAACTTCGATAATGATTTATACCGAAAAAGATGCGAAATCAGCTAAAAAGATTGGTACTGAAAGCGTAATCAGTGTCGAGCTTGGTCATGAACGCTGGACTGGTATGTGGGGGCGTGCTGAAGCTCTACACGGCGGAGAGTTATATCGTGTCGACCTAACACACTTAGTAACACGCTTGATAAACCACTCTAAACGCAATAGAAGTTGGAACCTGCGCACAATTATTCTGATGGTGCGTGCTGGTGTAATTCAGCTGGATGCCCTTCCTCAACAGATGCCGGAGCAGTTGGAAGCTCAGTCAGATGAAGCGTACGAAAAAGCTTTAGAAAAAGCTATGGAGCGTTATCGCAACTCCTTGGTAGTACGACCGTTGATGGCAAAGCATACCGACTTAGGCTTTTGGCAAGAACACGTAGAGCCGTTTCGCAAACAGATTGCCGATGCTGCTTATTCAAATTTCAGTGCACTTCAAACATGGCTTTGTAACCCTTCAGAACAGTCTTTGTGTCAGAAGCTAAGCCGCTTATATACTTTGCCTGACGCTTTTGCTTTGAAGGCATGCGGTGGTTGTCCTGTCTGCCGACAGCAGTTTGAACAACCATTAGGGTATAACTTACCGAACAGCCGAATCAATCGAGATTTTTATCAAAACTCAGCCCTGCATTGGTCTGACTTAACTGATATCAAAACCAGTCGAGCATTTATTATGTACAAGCGCCCTGATGGTTCGAGAAAAGAGATACGCAATTGGGAAATACATATTGTCGATTTGATTAAGGTTTTGTTTCAGTCGGGCATAATAGCTAGTATCCGTTTAGATAAAGATGAGTTTGCAGCGATAAACAAGGCGTCTGCTCGTCGAGGCGGTATGCCCGATAAATTGATGGTTCGGTTTACAGATGAGCGTAGTGAACCTCCAGCATCACAGTGGCCTGAACTGTGGATTCCATCATGGCGAGATGGGCAGACTCACTTTATAGTACCGGGACAGCTTCGAGTTACTAATGCACCATTGCAACTCACACTTGTTCCAGATGACATGGTAGATCCGAACCATCCAGCGGGTGAATTGTACGTTATGTTAGATAATAATAATTGGATACGAAGTAACAACTTATTGCAGGCTATAAAAGAGAAAAGCTAGTTTATTACCGTCCGCCTTGTTGCTTTGACAAGTTAAGGTAATTTATTTTTAAGTCTGTTTTGCCTTAGAGTATTCTGGGCTGGACTTATTGTTTTTATAAAGGAGATTTAAAAGGTGCCAATCATCAATAATGCCCACGGAGGTAGCCAATTTGAGGTGTTTACCGTGATACGTAATGTGCTGGAAAGTAATCAAAGAAAACCGATGACGGAAGAAACTATAGTTTCTTGGTGTCGCCCAGAGGCATTAGCATCAGGTGATAGTGCTCGCTCCAAAGTTGGTCAAGAGATTAATGCATGGAAAGATTTAGGCCTTTTACGCGAAATAGATGGAGGCCTAACTTTATGTGAGGATTACTTTCCAAATTCCTCTGTATTGACTTCTACAGCCGCTCGTCGTTGTTTATTTTCGGCAGAAAACAATCAAGACCTTGATACTCGTGACCAACGTGCAGCAGATTTGACCAAGTTAGTGTGCATGGTGCTTAGCCTTGACGTGTATCGCTATCCAGAAATTCGTTCAAATAATTTAGTAGAAATAGTCGATACGTTTTTGAGTGACTTCAGAATCAACGGAAATGAAACTCCTATAGTGCCAAGTTATATGCACTGGTTAGGCTTTGCATCACGCATAGGTAACGGCACTTACACTATCGACCCTACAGTTGCAATTAAAGAAGAGCTTTTGGCGACTGACTGCTTAATCAAACAGAATACCCAACTTCCAATTGAAAGCTTTCTACAGCAGTTAGCAAATCTAATACCTGTACTCGATGGTGGGGACTATCGTATGCATACTGAGCAACGAATGAATGATCAGAATTGGTTAAAACCAAAGGATAATGAACTATCTACATCCCTTTCGCGTGCACTGTTACGCTTGCATTACTCAAAAATTATCAAACTACAAAAATTATCTGATGCTGGCTTGCTTAATCTAAAAGGGTCAAACAACAAAGTACTTATGCCAGTGACGCACGTGACTGTATTGGGGGGTAAATAATGTCGGTATTGGAAAACTATTGGCCGCAGAAAAGCCGAGTTGAAGAATGTATTATGACGGAGGCAGAATCGCTTTCAGATAGTTTGCTGATGGCAGTTCACGAGCCAATGCGTTTGTTAAAGCGTCATCATCAGACGGGGGAGGAGATGCGTGCTGATGAACAGGCGTTGTTCGATTTTTTCTTAGAACATAATCGCCCAATCCCGATTACAGGCTCTGCTGGTGTCGGTAAGTCACATATCATCCGCTGGTTAGGAGCACAACTTGAGCGTCAGCCTGATGCTGATAAGTACCATACGATTTATATTCCAAAAAGCTCTTCAATTGCGGATGTGGTTCGCTTGCTAACCGAAGGGCTTAAAGGTGAAGTATATGATGAGATTCGTCGTTCAGTTGATGGAATTAGTCAAGAAATTAAGGTTAGTCATATTGCTGAGCACTTAGCTCTTAAGCTCCGTTTATGCTTAGATGAAGAATTACAGAAACTACAATCTAAACTGGATGTGAATTATCAGCCTAAACCTGAAGAAACTCAGTTCTTTGAGTGCTTATTCACACATGCCTCAGGGTTACAGGCGCTATTGCAAGACAGTCATCTAACCAAGCATTTTACTCGTGAAGGGGCATGTCTGTATAACATTGCTGAACGCCTTTACTTAGGTGTAAAAGATACTGAAGGCTTTGAGCAAGACTATCAAATGTATGCCGAGGACTTTGAAATTCAATCTGAAGTTGCAGCTGCTGCCATTGATGCACAGATGTATATCCAGAATAGCCAGCTATTGACCGACCCTAACTCGCGTAATAATGCTGCTTGGACATTGAACCAAGTACTTTATACCGCGTGTGGTAAGACTGCTGAAGAACTACTCAAGATTAATCCGATGACTATTCAGAAGGTGGTACGCAGTATTCGACAGCAGTTATTTGCTGACAATAAAGCCAATGAACTGGTTATTCTAATTGAAGACTTTACAACTACAACAGCGATTCAGAAAGAGTTCATTGAATGTCTAATGGAAGAAGAGCAACACCACGGTACGCAGACGCTTTGTCGATTAAAGTCAGTGATCGCGGTGACCGAAGGTTTTGCTGGTTATCTTCATGTCCGTGATGGCATTTTAGGTCGTACAGGTTACGAGTGGCTGATTGAATCGGTAAACCAAAATGAATCTGAAACATTAGATCGTATCATTGATTTCTGTGGTCGCTACCTAAATGCTGCGCGTTACGGTAACCGAAAGTTAGCAGATATGTTTAAAAAAGCTGGTAATGAACATAAATGGATAACGGTTTGGCATGATACTGAGGTGACTGAGAGTGAATATCGACCTCGTTTAGATGCGTTTGGCTACACGCATCAGGAGTATCCGTTATTCCCATATAACCGCTTAGCACTAGAGCAACTGGCGCGCAAGCATTGTATATCTCATGGGCAACTGCAGTTTCATCCTCGTTCTATCTTGCACTATTTGTTGCGACAACCATTAAAGTTGGGCCGTGAATCTTATCTTGCAAATACCTTCCCGCCGGCAAAATGGCAGAACTTTATTTGTAACACTGCCGTGGGATCTCAGTTCAGTATTTTGTCTGAACCTGAACGTGCGAAAACATTAGCAGCGGTCTGGGGGGGCAACCCAACTAGCATTCAAAGATTGAGTAACGTACTGCCACTTGAGGTGTGTGACGAGTTTAATCTGTCGGATATGGATCAAGTGTTAGATATATCTGCTGTGAAGCCACACCCTGTGGCTCCAAGGGGGAACAACCTAGAAACGAGCAACGTACATAATGTCGCAGTTACGACTACCCAAATTAATAATCCAGGAAACAAGCCAACATCACCTTCGGTAGTTAATGATCCTGACATTCCAACCGAGCCGAAAGAGATACTTGAATGGCGAGAAAAATTGGATGCTTGGCATCAAGGTTCCTCAACTTTAAAACAACCCGATGCAGCGAAATTGCGGAGATGGATTGCTGAGGGTTTAGATACTTCCATTGACTGGGGGCACTACCTGTGTCGATCACAAAAAATAAATTTTAGTAAAATTCATCTACCAGTCAAGGTCGGTAACGTTGCATCACCAGTACTTGACTTAAGTAATGCAGATGCCTTTAAGCAAAATGGTGATCAGTGGATTCCCGCATTTAATGCGATGGCAGCGTATCATCACTATAACAAAACTTGGGTATTCGAAGGTGGTGATGTCGCTTACCTTCACTACCAAAACTTCTTCGAGGAAGTCATCCCAAAGGTGACAGAGCACTTGGTTAGCCAAGAGCGTAAACTTTTAAGTAGTATTGCACATAAGTTGCTTCAAGGGGCTAGTTTTATCGGTGCAGAGGGCGCCAATGCAAGAAGTGGCCGTAAACGATTAGATGCAATACTGTTTACTACTCAAGAAAAACGCCAATACAAACTGCTTGGTGACTTGGATGCTCAATGGGATCTGGTATCCAGTCGTCGCAAAGAACTGCGTGATGAATTGGTTCGACTAGTGGCAGTGAGAAAGCCAGGCGCAGAGCCTTATGCCATTGATGGTCCATTAGTGATTGATGCCTTGAAGCAGCCTCCGGTCAAAGAACCAGACGTGCTGGATAAGGTTCTACGTGATGCTCCTAAACTGCGTAGTCAAATATTTCCAACTATTGAACTGTTACGGGAACTATTCGAAGGTGATAAGGACGCGGTAGAAGCCGCAAGTGAGCAGATCCAGGAGACCTTATCACTAGCAATTCATACTGACGTGGTGCATCCAACAGAGATAGCTTCAAAGCTTCGAACGAGTCTTAAAGCTTGGTCTAAAGAGAGCCGTACAAAACTAGTTAAAGACCTGAGCAATCTACAATTATCTGACGATAAAGAGAATGAAGCTCGTCTATTGCAAGACATTGTATCGGTGGATGCAGAACAATATGAGGTCGCTTATCAACTTTTTAATGATTTTGAGCTGTTCGAAAAAAGGACGTCGGCCTTATTGATCACAAAGATTAGGACCCAAGGTGGTGAGGAGATTGAACAAGCTCAGCAGGACGTATTTAATCAATTAGATATGATTGAGCAACAATTAGAGGAGTTGAATTAATGAGTGGTCAAATGAGCAATGAAACTAATAACGAATCTAGTGCACGCAGTCTGCTAGATCGCTGTGTGGGCTTAAGTCAACTCCTAGTTAATTACGATCAACTGCAGCGAAAAACTCAAATTCGTAATGCTTATATGGATTTAGCAAGTACGCTTGCAAAAGAAGTGGCCAAGTTGCAACTCCAAACTGGCGCGTATCTTTTGTTACTACGCAATGCCCATTTTGATAGTGAGGATACGATTGTCACTGTAATGGACAACGATCCAGTAAGTAGAGTGCGTTATGCGTTACAAAACTTCCGTCAGGCGTTTACTGAACTAAAATACGAGGTTCGTCAATCGCAAGAGCAAGAGTGGACCAAGTTGCTTGAAGAGATGCGGTCATTGACACAAAACTTTAAGCTGTACGTTGAACCTGCATGGGAAATCTACGTTAAAGAGTTACGTGATTGTTGGTTTGTCGATGAGAGTTTGCTTGAAGGTCAAATGTACATTGATGAACGTAGAAAACTTTTTGAAAAGTATCAGATAGAGAAAAAATACTTCGAGCAATCTACATCTCGTACCCCTAACTCACAGGAGGAGTTAGAACTTGTTCATCTAGCTCATGAGCGGTTATTGGCTCTACGTAAACAAATGGATTTAAAAATCCCTGCAGCAGTGAATGATTTCCTGATGGCTTCTGGACGCGGGAGAGGCGCCGAGTTGGTTTTACTGACTCCACAGGTGCTAACTTGGCTACAAAACAATGATGATGTTAGCCGTTATCGCATCAAAAGAGGTTAATAATAAACATGGAAGCGTATTTTGTTCCAATTCTGGATGAATTAGAAACCCGGGAGGCAGCACTGCTGACATGGGGTAATACACAGGGTTACTTTAGTGAAGATGAGTTAATTGAACTTATTGAGTCCATCGTTGGCGAAGCTGAAGACCCTTATGATGTGATTGATGAAATGCTTGCGAAAGGTTTAATAGTGTCATGGGCAGATGTTGAGTCAGGTGAAGAACGCTATCGTTCACGCATGGCGGAGGGTGTTCGTTTATTCAGCACGCTCCGTCAGATGTTTCCTAAGCATGCCAAGGGTGATGCATGGAAACAAGCGGCAACGTTAGTCTCGGACTATCGCTTCATGCGCCGTAAGCGTAAGTATCCTCAGCGAAATTTATCGATAGATGATGTGATCAACTCACTGGGGAATAGCATTGGATTGTCATCATCCGAGGGTGATTTATTAAAAGAATTACTGCGCAATAAATCTAGTTACTATGACCTAGCGGCGTTTCAGTTGCGTGCTTGTAAGAGTGTACTACTTGGAGTTCGTAGTAAGCGACCTTCTGGCTCAATTGTTTGTGCGGGGACGGGCAGTGGTAAAACACTGGCTTTTTATTTACCAGCACTGACCCACATTGCCAACGAGAAAATTACACGACGTGGAGGGCATGTGCAGGCCCTAGCTATCTACCCACGTAATGAACTGCTTAAAGATCAGTTTATTGAGACTTGGCGTCAGGTACGCAAACTGGATGCTAGTTTGATAGATAAAGGTGTGCCGAAAATTCGCATTGGTGCTTATTTTGGCATGGCGCCTACATCAGCATTTTCCGTTGATAAAATGGAAAAAGGGTGGAGGAATATTCCCGGTGGCGTCGTTTGTGAATATATCCCGTGTCCTGATGATAGCTGTACAGGACGTATGGTTTGGCATGACTCTGATCGTGATAATGGGGACGAACGTTTAAGTTGTGAGTTTTGTAGTCAAACCATAGAATCAGATGAGATCAGTTTGACTCGTAATAGCATGCATAAGTGTCCGCCTGACTTACTGTTTACATCAACAGAGATGCTCAATAGGCATATGGGGAACCCGAATACTCGGCATATTTTTGGTATTGGAGATCGAATAAAAGCGCCTTCCTTAATTCTGCTCGATGAAGTTCATACTTACAGTGGAGTTGGAGGTGCACAGGTGGCCATGCTTTTAAGACGTTGGTGCCATCTGTCCAAAGGCAAGCCACATTTTGTGGGCTTGTCTGCAACACTAGAGCAAGCACCACGCTTCTTTGCTTCTCTTACTGGCTTAAAAGAACATTTCGTTGCTGAGGTGAGTCCGGCAGAGGGTGAGATGGAGCAAGAAGGCGCAGAATACATGCTTGCGTTGCGTGGTGATCCTGCGTCCAGCTCTAGTCTACTATCAACTACGATTCAAACTTCTATGTTAGTAAAACGTATTATGGATAACGGGCAGGATCCTAAGAGTAGCGGACTGTTCGGCACTCGTAGTTTTGTGTTTACGGATGATATTGATGTTATTAATCGCCTGTATTTTCAATTATTAGATGCCGAAGGACGTAAATCCAATGGCAGTGTTAATGCAGGTAAACAACCATTGGCATCTCTGCGCTCACCAGTGACAGCGGATGATGAACAGTTTGAATTTGGTCAAAACTGGATGTTATCGAACCAAATCGGCCATAGTCTAGATACCGACGATCGAGCGAACGTAAAGCGAACCTCTTCACAAGATGCGGGTGTTGACCAAGAGGCGGATGTGATTGTTGCAACAGCATCGCTAGAGGTTGGTTTTAACGATCCAACAGTTGGCGCAGTCATTCAGCATAAGGCACCACGTGATAATGCACAGTTTTTGCAACGTAAAGGTCGTGCTGGGCGTCAAAGAAAGATGCGTCCTTGGACGGTAGTAGTACTCTCAGATTATGGTCGTGATCGCATGGCGTTTCAATCTTATGAAGATCTATTTAATCCTGAATTGAAGGCCAGAAGATTACCAGTACATAATTCATATGTTATGAGAATTCAGGCTGCATTTGCAACTATGGATTGGTTATCACAACGCTCTAGTGTTGTATCAACCTCATCTAGAGGCGGTCTATGGAACGACTTGTCATGTCCCCAAAGAGGATCGAAGCGCCAAGGTGCAGTTAAGAAGGAAGTTGAAGAAGTGCTATCTAATCCAAGTCGTTCAAGCGAGTTGGTGGAGTTCGTAAGTAAAGCACTGGGTTTAAATTCTTCTAATCTGGAGCATAATCGTTTATTGGACTCTATTTTCTGGCAACCTCCTCGGGCCATAATGACCGCATTCCTACCGACCATTTTGCGCAGGTTGACTACGAACTGGGAGAAAAATGGTGAACAGGAGGCGGATAATTGTCGAAAAAATGCTCCTATGCCTGAGTTTTTGCCATCGGCGTTGTTTAACGACTTGTGTCTTCCTGAGTTGGAAATCAACCTAGCAGGAGGAAATCAGAGCGGATATGACGGTTCGCCACTGATGCCAATTCTACAAGGGATGCGTGACTTTGCCCCTGGGCGTGTTAGTAAGCGTTTCGCTATGGATCATATCATGCAGAAACACTGGGTGATTCCACAGAATTTTACTGTGCCTGTTGCGGGAGACTATCAGTTTCCTATTACGGACTATTGCCCTGAAGAACGATTAGACCTGATGGGGGAGTGCAAGATTGAGACAGGAGCAGGGGTTGAAACTATCCCATGCTATCGCCCTTATGAGGTTAAGGCTTCAACGCCACCCACAGAGTGGCGCTTACTTGATACTACCCAAGCATTTTTGAATTGGCATACAGAGATTCGTCCGCCCGTTGATCGTGATACTGCAGAGTTACCAGAGCGCAATGCATGGCGTAATATTTTCAGTGGCATTGAGTTTTTTACGCACCATAAGCATCGTCCAGTTGAAGTCATTCGACTCACCACAGGTTCGAAAGCTGAGTTGAAGTTTGAAGGCGATACGCCAAGTGCTTCAGTTAACTTTGCTTTTATGCATCAAGACAAACCAGCAAGTCTTGCATTCTCACTTTGGGTGGATGCGGTTGCTTTTCGCTGCCAACTTCCAAAGCTTGATATGGATATATTGCAGCAAGACCCCGAATTGTTAGCTGGGATACGCACCGCGCGTTTTATTGATGAAGTTCGTAACGATAGTACACTCACTGAGAATGTATTCTTGGGGGGCTGGTTGGCTGAATCTATGCTTGCTGGCCTTTGCTGTGAAGCGGTATTGAGCCAGAGTACATTAGAGCAAGCATGTAATGCTCTAGTTGATGGCAGTGCACAAGTACCGTTACAAGATATTCCTACTCGCATTTTTCAAACGCTTCCTGGTGTTGTGGGTGAAGAGGGAGAACAGGATCTACAGCAGAATCTAAGTGAGCTATTAAGCCGATCGGGTGTTCTCGCTAAATTAGTGAAATGGGCAGAACTTCTCTGGGATCAACCTGATCACTCATGGCTTAAGTGGGTTAACCAATGTTTCCAAAATACATTAGGTGGGGCTTTGAAGCAAACTGCGATGCAACTGTGTCAAGATGCTGATGAGCAAGATATTGTATTGGATCTTGATCCGGGTCCGGCACGCCGTGAGCAATTGAAAGAAAACTCTATGGAGATTTGGCTATCCGAAACCACAGTGGGTGGTGGTGGCATCATTGAGCGAATTCAGCAAGTTTATGGTGAAAACCCAAAACGTTTCTTTGAGCTATTAGACTTCAATCTTCGCGCTGGTGATTACGAGGTGATGGATAACCATATCTTTCTGTTACTTGAAAAATTGAAAGATGAATCGACGCTGATGCATAGAATGCAGACGATGCGTAATGCTAGTGATCATCAAAGCCAACTTAGTGCTCAGAATGAGTTGTTTGGTGCTCTGCAAAAGAGTGGCTTTATGACCAGTCATAGCTTCATGTCTGCAGTGAATACTCGCCTATTGCGTCCCAAAAGCGACCAATTGCAAGATGAATTGCTGCATGAGTTGCAACATAACTGGCGCGCACAAGAATCACGCTTAGGGATTGAAGTACCACAGCGTGTTTATGCCTTTTGCTGTTCTTTGAATACAGTGTTAGATAATAAACTGCCAGGTGCTACGCAAGTACAAGGCGATGCTCAGACTTGGCGATTTAACGTTATTAATGGCTTAATTTGGCCTCGAGGTTACGTTGTACGTGATGCTCATCTTACGTATTACAACCCCTACGCCTTTGCCGGACCTACAGAACGTTTATTGGTAAAGGCGTTTACTGGAGAAATCTGTGCAACCGTCGCGTACTCAGAACCTGATTGGCTAGAAAAATGTCACCACTTACTGGAAATGAAGGGGCGGTGTGAACTTGTCGCAACACCTGATCAAAAAATCAGTAGTGCACTTGCTGAACTTCTAGTTAAGCCAGTTGATATGTATGGGTTGTTCTTCTACCCGCGCGTTTCTGCTGTGCGTCGAGATCAGCAAGACTTACATATCCAATTAGAAATTGTGGAGGCGATACAGTGACCGTAAGACGTATTTTTAAATCGAGAATATCTCGGCAGAATGAGATCCTAGATGTACTCAGTTCTTTATTTGTGACAGAGGTGATCCAGCCAAGTTCGACGTTCTGGTTGGTTTCTCCTTGGGTGACAGACTTAGAATTGTTAGACAACCGAACAGGAAACTTTGATTACGTTGAGCCTGCATGGGGTCAACGTATGGTGCAGATTACCGAATTGATTAGTCGAATGCTTGCTAACGGAGGACGTTTAAACTTAGTGACAAATTATGACTCTCATAATGATCGCTTTTTGCGCCAACTTAAAGAGCGAGTTCATAACTATGGGGTAAGTGATCGCCTCATGATAGTACGTAAACACCAATTGCATACCAAGGGCATCCTAGGTAGCAACTTTTACCTAAATGGCTCAATGAATTTGACCCGTGGTGGAGTTGAATTTAACGATGAGCAAATCAACTTAGATATTGGTAAAGAGGCCATTGCTGATGCTGAATTACACTTCATTAAATACTATGGTTCTGACGTGATGGCAGAAGGAGGGGTATCATGAGCATTCCACAAAAACACAACTTTCTTCAGCGTTTTTATCCGGAAAACTCCCCTATTTCGTGGTCAAAAATTTATAACAGAACCTTAGAACAGGAGGTACTTGCTAAACTCGAACCTTGGATAGACAACGTTGTCCAAGGGCGGTTTCCAGTTATTTTGCCTAGAGAAATGGTTAATGGAGAGATGTGCTGGTATGCACTTACCGACACTGAACCTGCCCTGGTTGAACTGGGAGAGTTGTTGATCGCTCATGTGGGGGATTCTTATACTGACTTTGTAAATCAACCTTATCACCTTGATCCTAACGATTCGGTTGAATTGGCTATGATCGAGGCGTATTCAGGCCTGCGGTCATTCAAAGTATTCCGTTTCACAGTCACGGCCCAAGATAAGCAAAAAGAGGAACGTATTCGGCAAGTCTTTAATGCACTTGAGATATTGCGTAAGCAATTGGCAAGTCGACCAGCGCGAAGGTTAAATTTGGTTCGACACCGTGGGCGTATCTTACGAGATATAAATATCGCGCTCTATCGTCAGGATGGTAAACGTGCACATCAATATTTAACTGAGTTGCGTCGTGCGGGTGGTATTGGTGAGCAAAACGAGTTGTTCCTAGAATTACGCTGCTATGCGATTGATGGTAATTGGGAAAAAATCATCGACCACCCCAAGTTACGCATTGTAATGGATCTACCGAGACCCCGCGTGCTAAGCGAAGCTTTGATTGAAGCGGTCTACGGCTATCAATTGTTTGGCATGGAAGTACAGCAAGATCTTGATGGGCAGCGCCAGTTGTTTGAGTCGAATCTTGCTAAGTCATATCGAGGGCTGTTTTTAACTACACAGAAGTTAACCTCACCAAATGCGGTAAAAGCGTACCTTCTTTGGTTACTGTCAGATAAAAATATCGATCCTAAGCTAGCACGTCGTAAAGCGGATAAATTAGCTAAAAGTGTACAGTGTCATTCTGACGGAGACCGATTGTGGATCGATAGGTTGTTGGCTGAGTTTGCCCATCCACAAGAGCAAGTACCTGAGCATACGGTTGCCTCTCAATATTCACAGGCCACAACGTTAGATGATTTTCAGCATCTGAGTTTGAAGGCGGATGAAGATCCTCAATTGGTGATTGATGAATTAGTGGAAGGCCAATGGATCGATGTTCCTAGAGAAAAAGTTGTAGCTCTTGCCCTAAAATGTGCTTCGTATCTAGCTTCACCCGAGGCGGCTCAGCAAGCAAATAGCTTGTTAAATGAACTGAGTGAAGAGTTACAGAAGCAGTTATTAGGGAAACCTGTTTACGCGAAATTTGCCTCTGAAGTACGCATACAGTTGCAGGGACAAGGTAATGAAATCACCACTTGGCATGATTGGCTTGCTCAACTAATTGAAGATCCAAATTGGCGGGGGGCAAAAGCAATTGCCGAGGAAGGCTCACAGCATTGGTCAGAAGAGGCAATGAATTGTGCTCGATTTGTGGAATTAATAGAGTGTTGTGCGGGCAGTGACGACCAACGTGCTGCTCAGGCTTTACGAGATCATCTTACATCATTGGCGACATGGTTGTTCAACCGCGAGTCAAGCAATCGATGGCAATCGGTGTGGATGATTTTGATCGAGTTATTGGCTCTGGATGAAAACACTTCTCAAGAGGATATGATTTTTGTGACTGATCTTGCTCGTGGATGTTTACAGGGAACAGTAACCACTAAAGAATACAGTGTTCTGATTGAGTATATGACACTAATGCAAGGTGCATGCGGTGCTGGTTCGTCAGTTGCAGATATTTGGCTAGATATGCTTGAATTACTTGTTTTGTATCCCTGCCTCAAAGCATCGGATCGTGAAGAGCTATTTCTTTCGGTATTCAACTCATTCTCGGTAAGTCCTTTGCGTTATTCGTACACTCAATGGCAGGCGTTAATTCAGCTTTGTTGTGAGATTGGTGTACCCCTCGCTATACCTGAGGTGGCGGTTCCAAATGAACGAAGTGAAGAACAGCAGATATCGACCGTAGATCTTAATGGTAAGAGAATAGCAATCTATACCTTGACCGAGTCGGTAGCGCATCGAGTAAGGGATAAGCTACTTGAACTATTTCCTGATGCAGATGTACGAATTAACAGTGATAAGGTAGCAACTGAAAAATTGAAAGTTTTGGCGAGAGAATCAGATTATTTCATTTTTTCTTGGCTAAGTTCCGCTCATCAAGCATTCTACGCGATTAAAGCAGAGAGAAAAAATAGGCCTTTACTACAGCCTAGAGGTAAAGGAAGTTCTAGTATGCTGAGCTGTATTCTAGATTGCTCGAATTGAATAAATCAATAACCAATAAAGCGTAGGTCTATTGCTATTGTAAGGGGGAAGATACTCATAATACTTGCATACTAATAATCCAAGTATTTGGAATCTATTACTTAAATTTAGCATCGTCTATTAATAAATGTGTGATGGAAAGGCGAGTCCGTCAATTGTGAGGTCTATAAATAAGAATATAGACGGTGAAGGGTAATCCAGCCGTCTATAAATATATTTGGATGTTCTAGACTATTTTTTATACTAGTCCTGCTTAACTGTATTTTATTGGGTCGATTGACTTGTTGACTTCAAAAGCCTCAAGTCGTTCAACACAGGAACCACAAGTCCCACAGGCTTTTTCTAACCCCTTATAACAAGTCCATGTTTTTGAGTAGTCTAAGTCCATTTTGATGCCATCTTTTAAAATACCAATTTTATCAGTTTTTAGATAAGGCGCATGAACATATACAGGTTCAAAGTTAGCTACTTTTGATGCCTGGTCCATAACTTTGACGAATTCAGGTCTACAATCGGGGTAAATTAAATGATCACCAGAGTGCGCACCATACCAAACACCTTCTGCTTCGATGTCTACAGCGTAACCAATGGCTAAAGAGATGAGAATCATGTTTCGGTTGGGTACCACAGTCGATTTCATATTATCGGCTTCATAATGGCCATCAGGGACATTAATATCGTCAGAAACTAGTGACGAACTGGTAAATAATGTTGAGATAGATTTTATATCTAAAATTTTGTGTGGGATATTCAGTTCAGCACAAACATCTTTCGCATATATCAGTTCTTTATTGTGCTTTTGACCATAGTCAAACGACAAAGCATATACGTCAAAACCTTCTTTTACTGCTTTGTTTAAAGCAGTAAAAGAGTCCATGCCTCCAGAATATATAACAACAAGCTTTTTCATTTCTTAAATTCCCTTCCTAATTAGCTAAAGTAAACATCGTAATCTGTCTTAAACCCTTTAGCCACTTCATAAATTTTTAATAAGTTTCCTGCAAATAACTGCTTCTCTGAGGTCGTATTTTGAAAATCATGCCACCTTCGAGAAAACTTTATATCATCACCACCTTCTTCATCACTTCTTATAAGTCCCAAATTCCATGATGTTTTACTGAAATGGCATTTATTAGATATAAGCTTTAATTCTTGAGTAAAAAATTCAATAGTGGGGATGTTTACTGTGTTCAAAGGTTTGTCTTCGAGAAATACTCTTATCATGTGGCGACATAGAAATGAGAAACCAAATATGCTTGTTCCATGAATGATATAAGTATCTTTCATGCTTTTAGAGGTGTTTTTCCATTCATTTTCGAACACTATTGTAACCGCTATCCAAAAGTTATTAATTATTTGAGCAAACAACTGCTTTGATTCTTTTGTTAAGTCTTGATGAACTCTTACGTTAATAGACTTCAAGATCATTCTTTCGACGTTAGAAACAAACTCAGTAATTGATGATTCAGCAATTTTTCCTAAAGGGTTGCCATTTGATTTAATAAGCCCTTTTAAAGGAGGCGTTCCATTTTTATTATCTCCAAAACCAAGTTCCTCTGAAATAGATAGAGGAAAGGCCTTTATAGCTAATGCTGGAGGCTTATAAATGTCATCATTGAGTGCTAAAGCATTTAACTGAACTGATGTTAATGGCTTGCCTAAATTCAGAATTAAAAATTGCTGAATATAGTCATTTTCATCCTCAGAGATGAAAATAGAAACCGGGAGAGGGTAGCTATCATGAAAGCTATTCTTTACTCCTCCGGAGCGTTGTTGGCCATCTACAATCGAACCAGGTAACTCTTGTGATGGAGATTCAGGGAAGTATGGAACTTCCAAATGCCCGAACTCAGTTTGTCCATCTAACGGAGTAAAAGTTACAGACTTATTAAACCCAATAACGAGATTTGCCAAAATAGTAGATTTAGGAGATTCAACGTAATCTTTTATAGACTCAATATGTTTTGGTAGTTCGCTTCTTTGATATCCATGGATATATTTACCTTCCCTTGTTATATGGACGATTTTAGCGATATCTCTTACTTTTTTGCCTTCTACCCAACCAGAAAATACAGTGACGTTATTAACAACTTTTTTAATTACTTGGATTTTTAAAATGACTGGTTTCATTATTTATTAGCCTTAATCATCGTACTTTTCATGTCATTAATAACTTTATCTTTATGTTTTGTCACCATCGCTAAGTTATGTATACCTCTGCGACGGTTTGTTTGGTTAGAGCGAAAAATGATGTTCATTATTCCACTTTCACAAACTCCGCATGTACAAGTTTTCCATGGCCTTTCTAACAAAAACTTTTTAACTCTTAACTTGTCCTTGTTTAGGATAGCTTGTTTAACTGGCGTTATTTCTGCTAAATGATCTGCCGTAGTTACTTTTTCATAAGCCATTAGCGCCTTAAATGTAGCGTCAAAGTGTTCGCCGGTTACGTCATATTGTTTTAATTTTTTAATACAATCAGTTTCAAGCCTTTTTACACATTCATTTGTAGATAGTGCATTGTTGGAAAGGTCTATATCAATTTCATTATTGTTTAGCATTTTAACTACTAGGCTTCGAATTTCATGGCGATGTTTATCAATTAATTTTTGAACATTATCATGATCACATTGACGGATTCTTATTGATAAGGATTGAATAAGCTCATGAGCATCATTATTGAATTCAAAGTATTTGCCAGCTTTAATGCCTTGCATTAGTGGGGACGTACTATCTGCACTAGTTACACCATATTTTGCGTATGCAGGGATATTCTCAAATCTACAGATTCCCAGTAAGTGAAATTGCGTCTCTTTCTTTTTAATAGAAGAGAGGGTTTCTAATAAATCTAATAAGTCAGGCGTTTTTGATTTGATCATACCGCCAATTGTAATATGAGTGTATCCGATCTCTTCTAGTTTTTTCACTGAGCTAATAAAAGACTCTTTGCTAAAACCATGAGCTACGCCATAAGGAATGAAAGACTTACCTTTAGAAGTATTAAGAACCTTAGAGCGCTCTAAAAATAGCTCGGCATTATCTAGAGTTATCTTTATTCTACGCTCTGCTTCTCTTATATCTGCGTAGTCCATACCTTTTAATGCTTCATCATCCTTGGCATAAGGGAATACGATGTGATCGAGTGATATTCCGCAATCGAATCCTCCACGGTCATAGAATTCAATTAACTCATCAATTGTGAAAGGTGGCTCAGGCTCATTTACATAATCAAATGCGCCACAATCACCCATAAGCAAGACATTCTCAAATTTATCTTGGTTTAACCTTAGAAATTTCTTAGCACCATAATAATAGAAGTCTTCAGTGAGCTCTTGAGTGTAGTACTTACCTTTCTTTTGCATAGTGCCAACACCAGCTAATGAAACAAGCATACCGTTGTAAGGTAATTCTTTTAATATTTCATGTGGGTAGGCATCATCATCATATTTACGATGATGCTTGGTTTTTTCGTTGGTAATACCATTAAATTTAGGGTCGACAAAATCTAAGTTGTCTGGAAAATAATAATTAAAAGTTGTCACGTTAAACCTATGTATTATGGATAGTTATAAAAAATTATTGGAGTTTTATTTTATTCAATAGCTTAGTAAATCGCTTTTGTTCACACGCTAAGTTCTTACTTCTTAGTCTTTTCAGTAACATTGTTGCTGATGTTTTAAATCCTTGATTAACTTCTAACTCTTTTATAATAAAGTTGTTAATCTCATCATCAGAAAGCTTTTGACGATTATTAACGGGTAGTTTCACCGATGTTTTTTGAAGGTGATTGTATTTATCAATAATATGGTTAGGGCTAAATTCTTTAACACTACCTTGCTCTAATAAATACTTTGCTAACCTTATATTTAAAGACACTCGCCCGCCTTTTAGGGTGCTACAAAAATCAGCGCTGGATTCTAAGAAATAGGGCATGAGTATTTTATCTATATTATGCTTACTTGAAATAATAAAAAGGTTGTTATTTGTAAGCTTTTTATCTAAAACTAACTCTTTTAGTTCATCCTGTATTACTCTTAAATAATCAGGAGAGGTAGCTATAAAAAACACGTCATCAACGTTCGTTGAAACCAATGAATGAAGCGATTGGCACTTAAAATTATCGCTATTCCTTACTTGATGTAAATTCTTCCACCATTCACTATTCGATAATCCTGTTCTATTTATTGAATTTTCACTTCCACTTGAAAACGTCGCATCATAAGAGCCAATATGTGATGAACTATGAATTAATCCATAACCTGCGGATAGTACCCACAAGTCTAGATTTGGAACTACAATGCTTGTAGCAACCTTCCAATGGTCACCAGCATAAACTTCATTTGCTGGAACCTTTTGAACAGCATTTTCAAGCTGTTCAAGCCAAGCACTAACTATACTTTGAGAGTTATTCTCTCTTATTAAGTTCTCTAATGTCACTTTACCCTGAATACTAGATTTTTTAAGGTTTGTGCAGTTAGTGATTAAGTGGATTTTCAAAGTTACTTACCTTTATAAATAACACCGCAAGTACAAGTTTCCATCAATTCAATGGCTGAAAGTTCTGGTAGGTCAGGCTTTAATTTATCCCAGATCCATTTCGAGATAACTTCAGCTGTCGGATTCTCTAGGCCTTTAATATCGTTTAAATAATAATGATCTAATTGGTTATAAATTGGTTTGAAAATTGTTTTTACGTCTGAAAAATCTATAAACCAACCTGAATCTTTGTCTACAGTGCCTTCAAGGTGGATTCTTACTTTATATGAATGCCCATGAAGCCTTGCACATTTATGTCCTTCGGGAACATTGGGTAATTTGTGTGCTGCTTCGAACGTAAAGTCTTTATATATAGCTGTATGCATAGTTTTTCTAGGTTAGTTCACTGTCAATAAAAACAGCATTGTACACTAGAATTATACCTCCAGCCACTACTATCGATTGTTAAATTTAGAAGGATTGTTATAGTGTCCATAGCATTAAGGTTGAAATTTATTTAGTGGTGAAATAATGAATAGTGAACAAAAGAAAGTGCTTGTAAAAGTTATTTTGACTTTGCAAAGTGATCATCACGGTTGTAAAGAAGAAGCTATAAATATGGCAAAAGAAGCATTAGGTATTGAAGTTGAGCATAATTCAATTCGCGAAATGATTAATGTAGTTTCTGAAGAAAAAATAGAGCAGTTTATGGCGTTAATTTAAAGGAATAGTGAAGCATGGATCTGCTAGATATAGATATACCGTTCGATTGTCGTTTCAAGTGTTGGTTCTGTGGAGAAGATTCTCATCAAACAATTGAAACCAAACTATCAAAACCTCCAAGTAATTATTTAGTCAATATGCCAATTTGTGATGAATGTAAAGCATACCAGTGTCATAAAGAAGTTAATTCATTAGTAAAGCTTAGAGAACTAATCAAAGACAAAATAGTAATACGTAGCGCTAAAGAGTTATCGATAGGGGCAAATTGGACAGAACTGGAACTGCAAGAATCCGATTTAAATGGTAGTGCATTTAACGGGTTTAAAAAAAGTGGTTGGCCAATGTATTTAATTGCTAAGGATAGGGTTAATTTTAGCGGTGGGGACTTATGTGTTGATGGAATTGCTATTGAAAATATATCAAACGATGAAAAGTTTGAGTTTGACGGCCTTACATTTTCCAGTTTCATAAGTATGCTTGACTACTTGAGTAAATCTTTTTCATTAAATAAAGGCTTTTTAAGAAAAGTACTATTTGTTTATGGGAACAATCGAACAATCGAGCGATAGAAGCAGTGAAGTTTTGTCGATTAGTTCCTAGTTATTCTGAATCTGAACGGGAAAAAGCATTTGATGACTTGGTTGAGTCTTTTAGAGAAAAAGAAACATTGGTATTAAAAAATAAAAAACTGGCTGCATTAGACTTAAACATAAGTATGGATTCAATAATGCCTGTTAGTATTAGAAAAAATACTATCCCCGTAATAACTATCCATTGGGCAATGAACAATGGAGTTATTGATTTTGAAACTCTAGATATGTTGGAAGATAGTTTTTTTGAAACTTTCTCTGCTGAAAGTGATGAAAAAGCTTTTCAGTTGTTCAATGCTTTAGAAATCTATTTAGATAAACGATTATCTTCTCCAACATGGAGAGAAAACAAAGATCCAAATGTTACTCTTTGGGAGTATGTTGAGTCTCAATGTCATAATTAATTAGAACTAGGAATAAATAAGTGACTATAGAAAATAACTATCGAGAGATTATTGCTAAAATTGGCGAGAATATTAGTAGAGATGGTCTATTAGATACCCCTAAGCGTGCAGCAAAGGCTATGGAGTTTTTAACTCAAGGGTATAATCAAAATATTGATGAAGTCGTAAACGGCGCATTATTTGAGTCTGAAGCAGATGAAATGGTTGTTGTAAAAAATATTGAGTTATATTCGATGTGTGAGCACCATATGCTCCCATTCATTGGCAAATGCCATATTGCTTATATCCCGAACGGTAAAGTTTTAGGGTTATCAAAGTTTGCACGGATCGTTGATATGTACGCAAGGCGTTTGCAAATTCAAGAAAATTTGGCTAGAGAAATCGCTTTATCAATACAAGAAATAACTGGTTCTACTGGTGTAGGTGTAATTATTGAAGCACAGCATTTATGCATGATGATGCGTGGCGTTGAAAAGCAAAATTCATCAATGACAACCTCTGTAATGTTAGGTCAGATGAGAGATAATCCTTCAGCGAGACAAGAAATGTTAGTACTCGTTAAGTCATAACCATGACTTTTTGTTAATAAATCAACCAACGTTTTCGAGGCTATAAATGTACTCTAAAGGTAATTATTATATTTATGATGACCGAAATAAAGTTCAAATTGATGAAGTTAAATCACTACTAAAACAATCTTATTGGGCTAATGATAGGGATGTTGAAACTATTCAAATATCTATTAATAACAGCATTTGTTTCTCATTATTTCATAATAATAAACAAGTCGGCTTTGGTCGGGTTGTTACTGACTTTGCCTCAGTAGCATATATTTCAGATGTAATTATTGATTCGAAACATCGCACTGAAGGACTTGGGAAGTGGTTAGTAGATACGATAGTTAATGACCCAAGATGGAAAAGTAAATTTCAGTTGCTTGTAACTGATGATGCGCATTCTTTATATGAGAAGTTTGGTTTTTCAAGTAGCAATAAATTGATGAGTACAAAAGTATAAAATACTTATTTAAGCTGAACCACGGTTTTTTTATGAAGATACTGCTGATGCTTAACAACTTTAGTTGTTAAGAAAAAAACTATTTTAAATAAAATGAAAATAAAACGAGATCGGGTAAATAATAAGTTATTATATTACTGACTGGTACGAAACTAGTCACCAGTTGACACGATGTCGACTGTTAATTTCTACTGAAACGGAGTTCATTATGAACGAGAACACATCGAAAAATATCAATGCGATTGAAGTTATGCACCGTCTTGATATCTCAGAATCTACACTTCGCCGCCGCATAGGCCAAGCTATAATCCCAAAGCCTTGCTATGTAGGTAATAAACGCTATTGGAATGAGGATGAAATCTTTATTCATATGGGTTGGTAGTATCGTGTAATACAGTGGGGTATTTTATATGCCCCACAAACCTTAAAAGGATGATTCTGTCACAAAGTCTGTGTAACTGCCTATCATTAATACCCAACTAGTTAGTGAATAAACTAACATGAGTATCTAGTCTTTAGGAAGGATAGTTATAAGATAACTTAATTTTTAATTATTTTGAAAACCAGCACTAACAAATGCTGATTACTTAGTATTTGGCATACATGTTTAAAAAAATATGCTTCATTAGCTAATAAAAGATTAAAATAAAGATAGCTCTTCCGGGTCTTGAGAATTCGTTGTGTTTGAGTTGTTATCCATAATAAATTTGAACGATTTTTCTACGGTCGTTTTACCTATACCTTTAACGCTAAGTAAGCCATTCAATGAATTGATATTAGGCTCTTTAAGGGCGGTTCTTATTTTATTTATTGCTCCTAAGTTTAACCCTGATTGATGTATTAATTCTTCATCGGTTAAAGTAATAAATTTGTGATAAAAGTGAGGGTATAAATCATCTTCGGCAGTTGGATCAAAATGCCAAATTTCAATATCAATTTCTACGTCAGCCAAAGACTCTTTCATTAAAGATACAACGTCGTTTTCACTTAGGCCCCCTAAACTTGCACCAAGTAAAGGAAAAGCAATAGAAGTGATACCTTTCTCCTTAAAAGTAGCGATAAACTTGCTTAAACCCAATTTTATATCATCAAGAGAAGATGGATCTTTCCAATGGTTTTTAGTCGGAAAGTTTAAAATCCTAGAGCAAGCACCATTTTTTTGTTTGTCATTATAAATCCATATACGGCCAAGGGTTAATTGCCCGTTAGCACAATGCCCTTGATACAAACTAAACATTTTTGGATACCTAAGTTTAAATTCAAGAGCAATACCAGCCCCCATAACCCCAACACAATTTACCGTATTAACAATAGTTTGGCATTGAGTTGAAAAAATATTTCCCGTTTTTATATGTATCATTACAACTCCTAAAAAAATAACTGAGGGCAAACTTCGACAGAAACATTAGCAATGTTCATATTTTTTTCAATATATTGCTTAGACTCATTAGTAGCACAAAAAATGACTTCTAAATCATCAATGCTAACACCACCATGTATTAATAGCTCAGACATCATAGCTGTTTTAATACTTTCGTCATGTTGGCCATAATTCACCCATCGCGGACTAAAAACTTTATCCCAGTTTAATGTCTCCAAAAAGGTCTTTTCACTAGAGAAACAAGTGTCACTTCGAGCAGCATTACCATTAGTAAAAACAGCACCAGGTGTGGAAATTATTTTTGTATTAAAGCCTAACACTATGATTAAACCATTAGAAAAACATTGCTGGTTACGGTATAACATGGCATTTCTAGGGTTAAAATAAAAAGGAACATAATCATGTAAGCTTTTATTATATATAGGCTCACGTGAACTTCTTCGACGATTTACCGCTTCATTACTAATATCAACTTTTTGATAAGGGTTATTATGTGATAAAAGTCCATTTGCCAAAATACCTTCCAAATTAGAAATATGGGTCATGTGATCAACCGTTGCTAAATGCGAAAAATTATAAGTCATTTACTTACCTCTACATTATTAAAAAATAAAGGTGTGTTTGCTAAACAGCGCCTTTCAATAAGCAGAAGTTTATAGACTTAGTTATTTAATTTAGAGTTTGCAAGCTTGTGAAGTCAATTACCTTACTTTATTTTTTCTGGCTTTTCGTTGGTTTATCAAACATTGAATAGGGCCGTAAGATAAGGGTATTAATCAGAGAGGCAACAGCTTAAGGTTTCTTCTATTCATTATCCTTACCCCATACAAGTATTAAAATGCAGTTACACTGTGGAAATTTTTATCTATCACCCCCTAAAGACTAATGGTGGTCAATTAACTTTTAAATTTGAATTAATTTACACCATACAAATGTTGGATAATGTTTTGGTTTGTTATTAAGTTTGTTATTAAGTTTGTTATTAAGTTTGTTGTTGTGGTGATATTTGTAACTGCAAGTAAAGATAGGTAAATATTGATTTAAAACAATAGTAATTAATGTTTTTTTAGGGGATAGTGAACGTGTAAATAGGATGCATTAACTAATATGGATATCAGAAGAATATAACTCATCATATGTTTCACTTCAGTTAAATTGATTCTTACTTCTTTGCATGTAAATGACTCACACTTCTTAAGCTTGTGAAGTCTTCATACTGAGAATAATAGTTCATCATGCAGTTAATCCAAATCATACCAAATAACGGAATAACGGAATAATTATGACCCTAAAAAAATTTGTAGCAAATAAACCCCGCGCACTTCCTGTAATAATTTTAGCTGACACCAGCGGTAGCATGTCTATCGATGGAAAAATAAATTCTCTTAATCAATCTTTAAAAGATATGATCAAAAGCTTCGCCCAAGAAGGTAGAAGCAGGGCTGAGATTAATGTTGCTGTTATTACTTTTGGTGGCCAAGCTGAAGTTCATTTAGATTTAACTCCCGCCTATCAAATTGAGCAACTTGAAGAGTTACAAGCCACTGGGGGAACCCCGCTTGGTCAAGCGTGTTTATTAGCAAAAGAATTAATTGAAAATAAAGAGATACTTCCATCAAGATCATATCGCCCTGTGATTATTTTATTGTCGGATGGACATCCAACCGATAATTATAGTTCAGCATTCAATGAACTAATAAATAGTGATAGAGCAAAAAAAGCAACCCGTTTAGCCTTATCTATTGGCGCTGATGCTGATGATAGTGTGTTAGGTGATTTTAATAATGACATAGAAGCTCCTCTCTTTTATGCCAAAAATGCTAGTGATATCCATCGTTTTTTTCGTGCAGTGACTATGAGTGTATCTAATCACTCAAAAAGTCAGGCGCCTAACGAGCCAATGAAACTCGATTTTGCTGAAGTTGCAGAAGGCGAACTTGTTGAAGATGATTTCGAATTAGACTTCTAAGCAATGTTGAAGCTTATTAAGACTTCTGTTATTGGTCCCGGACATATTAGTGATAATTTACCTAACCAAGATGCGATTGGTCATTTCATTAGTAATGAATATTGGGCAATCGTTGTTTGTGACGGCATGGGTTCGAGAATTCATGCAGATATTGGCTCCATTATCGCAATCCAATCGATTAAAGCCGTACTTAAAAAGTCTGATTTTGATGCTCCTTCTAAAACAGTGATCGCTGAATTTTATCAGCATTGGCTTAATACACTGAAACAGCATGCAATAAAACCAAATGATGCTGTTACCACTGTACTCATTGCTTGGGGAGATCATCAAGGACGTTTCAGGTTTTTTCAATTGGGTGATGGGGTGATTTGTACTACAAAAAAAAACTATACCAAAACATCAATTGATGAATTTTCTAATTTAACTACAGGGTTGGGCTTATCGAAGCAATATGGCGATTGGACTGTTGGTCATGGAGCCTTATCGGCGCAAGATAAGGCGATATTGCTGATGACAGATGGTATTAGTGAAGACATTACTGAGCACTGCGAATTTACTGAAGCACTGGCAACCTATTCCTCTAATAAGTCACCTAGGCGAGTAAAGAAGCATTTAAAAGATATGTTTGTAAGCTGGCCAACCCCTTTTCACACGGATGATAAAAGTTTAGCGATGGTAATTTTAAATGACAAAAAGTAGAAAGAAAATTGTTTATGACAGTCAGGGAAATGAATATGTACTGACAGGTAAAGTTGGTGAAGGCGGACAGGGAATGGTGTGCAGTACAGATCGCCCTGGCACTTTAGTTAAAATTATTAACACTAAAGACAAAGCTAAAATTGATAAAGCTATAAAACAAATACAATGGATTAGTCAGCAAAATATTAGTGGTTTAAATTTGGCATTGCCAAAAATTGCCATTACAAAGCCAAAGCATGGTTATGTAATGGAATTAATGGATGGACTCATTTCATTGCAAGATGTATTAGAGCAAAGCTTTAATGATCTTCAAGATAATGAAAGTACTGAGCAGTATTTAAATACAGGTAGTGTTGGTAGGCGTATTCGTCTGTTATTAGAGATCGCATCAACTTTATCTGAGCTTCATTCAAGAGGTTATGCTTATGGAGATTTATCTCCTGAGAATATTTTTGTGTCAAAGAGCGTAGCACATTCACAAGTGTGGTTTATTGATTGTGACAATATTTGTTTTAATGAAAGTGAAGGTTCTACTCACCTTTTTACACCTGGTTATGGTGCACCTGAAGTGGTTAGAAATGAACAAAACACTAATTCTTTAACAGATGCATGGTCGTTTGCGGTCATCGCATTTGAATTATTGACGCATCAACATCCTTTTAAAGGTTTGTATGTTGAAGATGGAGAGCCTGAAATTGTTGAGCAACAAGCTTTTGAAGGACAATTACCTTGGATATACGATTCTAGTGATGACTCTAATGAGTCGGTTGGTGGCATTCCATTAAGTATGGTTGCGAATGATCAGATAGTTGAACTTTTTAAACGTTGTTTTGAAGATGGCAAACAAAACCCATTATTGCGACCATCTTTGACTGAATGGCGAAGTGTACTGCAACGCTCAACTGACCAAACTTTGGATTGCCAACATTGCCGTCATCAATTTTTCTATGAGACGAGTAATAAATCTCAAAGCTGTCCATTTTGCGATCAAGAAGCTGAACCTGGTAGTTTTATTATTTTTGAGCAGGTTATTGTGGAAGAAGCAGATGGCAACACCCAATTCCACTCACTAAACAATCGTCGCATCCTTAACAGAGATGGGACTCTGAGTTTTAGTTCAGCCCCATATGGTACTGAGCTATGGGACCAAGCCGATTCTTTGCTCAACATTAACTGGAAAGAGGATAAGCTTCATTTACAACCCATTAATCATTCGACAGTTCTGATTCATAAAGGTGACTCAGATTTAGAGTTCACCCGAGAAAAAAGAATTGCTTTAAGTAACAGTACGACAAAGAACCCTTATTATTTTTCAGCATGGCAACCTAGTGCAATAGAAGATGATGAACATCTTCTATTGATACAAAGTTATCGCTGGCGTTTTGTGTGAGGTAAATGATGAGATTATTAGAATCAAAATTACTAGAGTCGGATGTTGTAGAATTAATATTAGAAAATCCATCAGCAACTTCATTTAATTGGCTTGTCGGTGAGAGCGTCGAGTTATTTGAAGATCATGGTTTGTTCTACCTTAAGCAAGGTGATTATTTTGAAGAAGTGACATTTTCTAACTTGTCATTAGCTAGGGCTGTGAATAACAATGATCCCCAAGTTGTGCTTGCTGTTATTTGTTATAAAAATGCTTCTGCAGTTGCCGTAAAGTTCATGTACTTACGTAACCTAAGCCCTGAAAAGGTGACAATAAATCTTGACCCCTCTTCAATTAGCGCCATAGCAAAAGAGTCTGGAGTCGAACTTACCTTCGCGGCAACACAACAGTGGTTTGAGCAGACGTTCTATTTTAATTATCAACAACAAAATGCCATGTTATGTGAGTTTAATGCAACGGCGCTAGGAGATAGTTTTAAAATTATTGGTGAAAAATATGCTGCTAACATTATTAAGAATGATAAATCGTGGTACATCAACACCGTAATACCATTAAATAGGCCCCCCGAAAAATTAACTATGTTTTGTGGTGAACATCAGTTAGTCGAATATAGCTCAAATCATGGAATTAATGAGCCAACGCAGCAATTGATGCTTGATCAGCACACCAAAGAACATGGTAGCTATTTTCAATTATGGCTTAAGTATTCAGAAACTCACTGGCAACAAGCGTCTCGTATAGCCAAATCTGCTGGATTTTTATCTTATACTGAGTGTAAATCTATTTCCGATGAAAAAATTAGATTTCGTTTTATTTTAGGCGAAGTCTCAATTAAGAATTTTCTCAATAAATATATAGCTGAATTAGAAAATATCGGTGAACGATTTAACATCGATAACTTAGAATTACAGGTAGCGGACGTTGCACCAGACTATTTAACTGAGGTTGATCAGGCGTTAGATTTACCTGCGAAACATGGTGGAAAGCCTAATTGGTTAAAGGAATTGAAATTTACTAATGGCGTGTTAGAAGGAACTCTCAAAGAAAGGGCACCGAGTAAGGGGGCTATCTTCATATCTCTTAATGGTATTAAAACAGCACAAGAACGTAAAATGTCAGCGTTTAATTCACTCCGCCAAGGCAATAATCCATTGCCACAAATTAAACATATTTTTGAAGGGTTACAGCCTCCACAGCAAAGACCTAAACGTATTAAGGCATTATCAAAAAAAGCTAAAGCGCGCTTTAAGAGTGATCCTACTAGGCAGCAAGAGAAAGCACTAAAGATAGCGTTAAACACACCGGATATTGCTTTAATTATCGGTCCACCAGGAACGGGTAAAACACAAGTTATCTCTGCATTACAACAACGTATCGCCGAAGAAGGAGATAAATTTGGTTCGCCGATTCAACATCAAGTACTACTCAGCAGCTATCAGCATGATGCTGTCACTAACGTTGTCGATAGGTCGGGTGTCTTTGGGTTGCCAGCATTAAAAGTTGGCGGACGAGAGAAAAATAGAAACTCGGGTTCGGGAATATCACAGTGGGCCCAGCAGCGTATTGATAGCTTAAGTCCTGATATTAGCGATGAATTACAAAAATTTTCAGAATATAAATTATTTGAGTCAATCAATGAACTCGTATTATCAATTCGTCTTGCCACTACTCCTAGCGACCTTAAATTCTTGTTATTATCGTTAAGAAAAAAACTTAATGAGTGGCAAATTGATTATGGCTTTAATATCAAAGCATCAATTCTAGATGGTATTGACGCTTTAACAGAAAGGTTTTCAAGCTTGCCTTGTCTCAATCTATCTAAAGAACAAAGAACATTATTATATCGTAAGGTTAGAGGGCTAAGAACAACCGATATCGCATTTAATGATGATGGCTTGTTACGAGCGAATAGCTTGTTACAAATCTTAGAGTCATTAGAAGAAACCCAAAAGTACGCCCAAAAAGTAAAAACGCTAATAAATGATGGTGCTAGTTTCTCACAATACGAATCAGTTAAACAAGGTTTACTAGAAGGTTTGAAATTACCTTATGTGATACCAGGTGCACGTCATGTGACAGAAAAAGAGATTGATAATTTAGAACTGTTACAAGAAGATCTAGAGCTGACATTCACTACCAACCCTACGTTAGGGAAACTATATTTTCGACAGCAATATATAGATACATTACGCAATCAACCAGCCGTAGTTGAACGATCAATTGCAGAATACGTTACGGTACTCGGTGCTACTTGTCAGCAAGCTGCTGGCGACAAAATGGTATCACTCAAATCAGTTGAACAAAGTGAAAACATCAAGTTTGATTCCGTGATCGTTGACGAGGCAGCTCGTGCTAATCCACTTGATCTAATGATACCCATGGCCATGGCAAGAACGCGCATAGTGCTGGTGGGCGACCATAAACAATTACCACATATGCTTGAACCTCAAGTTGAGAAAGAACTACAAGACAAAAATGAAATAGAAATCACTAGTCATGAATTACTCAAGCAAAGTTTATTTGAGCGGCTATATCATGATTTAACAAAATTTGAGAACGAGGGTGGGCCAAAGCGAGTTGTGATGCTAGATACTCAGTTTCGAATGCACCCGGTGCTTGGTGAATTCCACAGTAAAGAATTTTATGAATCGGCAGGTTTACCGGCTGTTAAGCCTGGTTTAAAAGATAAGGACTTTCCGTTAGATGTGCCTAATTATGAAGGGAAATTAGCTGCTTGGATAGATGTTGGAGCAGCAGAGGGGAAAATGGGTAAATCAAATGGATCAAAATACCGGCAATGCGAAGCAGTTATTGTCGCCCAAGAAGCTGCTAATATTCTAAACGAACGTCCTGATTTGTCAGTTGGGATTATTACATTTTATGCGGCGCAGCGTGATCGGATACAATACCTTATGGTCGATAAAGGAATAATGAAAAAGACCTTTGACGAATATGAGCCTGCTACAGGTTATGACCAGCTATCTAATGGTGATGAACGCTTTCGTGTTGGTTCAGTCGACGCGTTTCAGGGGAAAGAATTTGATGTTGTTTTACTGTCCACAGTGAGATCTTGGCGCCCAGGTACTTCATTTAATAGTGACGATATTAATAACCAGCTTGGTTTTTTAAGAATTATTAATCGCATCAATGTCGCTATGAGTAGGCAAAAGCGGTTATTAATTGTTGTCGGCGACCAATCACTAGCCAATCCTGAGTTAGCGAAAATAATCGAGTTTGAAGATGGAACAAAGCAACAAGTGTTGCCAGGTTTCAATGCATTTTATCAATTATGTCAAGGAGAGCATGGCTGTGTTCGCTGATACTTATCTTTTACAAACAAAGCAGCCAGACTATGATGCCAAGTCGATGTTATGGCCAGTGCATATGTGGCAGGTGTATACCAATAGTCCAAAAGGAAGAGAGCTAAACATATTTGAAAAAACAATTTTACAACTGTTTAATGTTTCAGAGAAACGTAATTTAAAAAATGGAGACATAGCTAACTGGCTAGGGCTAGAAACTGACATGGTAAGCTATATTATCACCGCGCAGCTTATACCTAACGGTTGGTTAACTGAAAAAGGGCAAGTGACAGAAAGCGGTACTAAAATACTCGATAACGAGGTTAATGATAGTTTAACCACGGCCTATGTATTCCAGTGTGCAATTACCCAACAATGGTTTCCAAGAGTATGTTTTAATCTTGAAGAAATATATTCAAATAATAACTCGGGCAGGCCTAAATTTAAATTTAAGCGAGCGAGTAATTATGTGTCAGCACCTTTTGTTATTGCTTCAAGAAGACTTGAATCAACGCCACCAACCGAAGAAGACTTGAAGTCAATTTCGACTGATTTTCAAGATGCTATTTATATTGCCAAAAACACCCGTGATAACGATGAATGGCAGCCTTCACAGTCTAAAATTGACAGACTAACGCTCGCACCGCAAGGTGCAACACCCGCTTATTTAACCGTTTGGGGTGATACTCAAATGAGCTTTGAATGGACGTTATATGATCCATTTGGCGTTTCAACTAAAGCTAAATGGATGAAAGAACTATTTCAACAAGGATGTAAGTCCAATAAAGCGTTAGGCCAATTTGCACTTGCAGCACTTGATGTAGGTAATGAGAAAATGGATTATGAAGAAGCTTGTTTAAATTTTGCAGAAAAAGCTAACTTTACAGTGTTAGTTAAATATCCTAACGCAAAAAAAATACCAGGGTTAACTGATGCTCTTTTTGAAATGTTTGAAGTCTATGAAAGAATTTCTCATGAAATATCGCCTCATAACAGCTCGAAAGCAAAATTAATTGTTAGCTGTGGTCAGGTTCTCGAAGTAGTTTGTACGCAGGTATTAACAGACTATGTGTTAGAGAACCCTTACGAGTTACCCAAACCTCATACTAAAAATGGCACTGAGATCATTAAACATTTGATAGCAGAAGCGACAGGCATGTCAGTTGATATGTTAAACCAGTCTACTAAGGTTCAACCCTCAAAAATCTTTAGTGCTGCGAAAGGTAAAAATAGTTCGCTTAGAGCGCAGCTGGTAGCCATTTTTATATCAATGGGTAATCATCGACAGCATCCACTAAAGTTTCTGCTTGATGATCAAACATATTTTAAGCGCTTTTACGCATTAACCTTTTTACGTGATGGTTGCGCGCACAAAAATCCCCCTAAGGTATCAATAAGAACAGTTGATAGCGCTGTAGATTTGATTGACACTTTTTTAACCAAATTATTTAATGGAATAGAGAACAATGGCCGGAAATAAAAATAAAGCTAAAAATAAAGTAAGCATACCAGTAGTACAAAGAAAGCCCGTAAACCAAACCGGTATTTTAAAAGGATTATTTAGTAAAGTCGGTATAGCATTAGATCCTGAGCTTGAAAGTAAGCTTAATGAAGAACAAGATATTCAACTGTCAGGACTTATAACAACGCTTAACAAATCGATTACCGAAAATGAAAAGAACCAAGCGGAATTAATCAGTCAAAAGCAAGAGCTTGAAAAGGACGTTACTGCGCTTGAAACGCGTAAACAGCACGTTATGCAAGAAGATAAGGCGTTAACGATATCACGCCAGGCAATAGAGAAAAAGTCAACGTCGCTGCTACATCGCGAAGGTGAATGTGCCAACATTGAAGCGCAACTAATAGAGCGCGAAGCCAATGCACAAGCTGGATTTGTGCGTGAGCGTCAAGAATCACTTGCCACAATGAAACAAAGCTTTAACGAACTACAACAAAATTTAAGTGCGTTAGAACAGCAGAAACTTAAAAATGACGTTGACTTAATTTCCCATCAGCGCCAACAAGCAACAGAGTTTGAATCTCAACTGCAATCTAACTTATCTAATGAAGTTGAACATTTAAACACTGAAAGACGTTCTTTTGAGAAGCTACAGCAAAAGTTAAAAGAAGATCAAATAGAATTAAATACAGCTAAACATCAATTTAATGAACAGCTAAGTCAGCAAAAATTAGCAGCGCAAGCTTTACAGCAGGAGTTGGCCCAGGAGTTTAAATATAAAGAGCAGCAGCTTACACAACAACTCGAATTACTTGATACACATCGCCAACGAGATATAGCTAAAGTTAAACTACTGCAACAAAAGATAGCGGGATTTTCTGAATTAGAACGCGAAGCTAAGATGCGTGAATTCTCACAGCCTAGCGATGTATTAGAACATCTTGACAACGTTGAGCAAGAATTAAAAGAGGCTCGTTCAAAACTAAAAGGACGCTCCGAGACAGATCTTGAAGACGAACTAGAGTATTTCAAAGAAATAGCCGAAGAGAAAACTGAAACACTAGACAACATGCGACAAGACTTAGATGAGGCGCAAGCAAAAGCACGAAAAAATCAGCTCAGTATCCGTGAAAAACAAGAATTACAATCACAAAACACAGTGTTGGAACTGCATAATAAAACACTAAAAGTATCCATCGAAAGCCTTAAAGCAACCTTAGATGATCTCATCGACAAGCAACAGTCACAGCAAGCCTTTAGTGAACTCACCAAAATGGATAGAAAATTTGCAGAGCCTGTAGCGGTAACAGGTACCTCATCTTTAAGTGAATTTACTAATGAACTACAGCATCGTATTGCTAACGCTGAAAAAGGTGTCACGCTTTATTACGATATTAATGATCTTCGTAAATTTGTAGCAGGCCTTGCCATGAGTCAATTACATGTCTTTGAGGGGATATCTGGTACAGGTAAAACCAGTTTGGTAAAGGCCTTTGCTAAAGCCGTTGGAGGACATGTGACAACCGTTCCGGTACAAGCTGGTTGGCGCGACAGAGATGATTTATTAGGTCATTTTAATGCATTTGAAAAGCGCTATTATGAAAAAGAATGCTTACAAGGGCTTTATCGAGCGCATACACCTAGTTACAAAAATAGGTTTAATATAATTTTACTTGATGAAATGAATCTTTCTCGCCCTGAACAATACTTTGCTGAGTTTCTATCCGCCATAGAAATGCGTGATGGCGAACGAAATATAGTATTGATGGACTCAAGTGTTGCTAGCCCACCTAAATACTTTTTCGAAGATCGCAAAATACCACTGGCAAGTAATACGTGGTTTATGGGAACAGCTAATCATGACGAAACAACGTTTGAATTTGCAGACAAGACCCATGATCGTTCATTTATGATGGAACTTAAACGTCAACATAAACCTGAAAATTGGCAACCCAATAAAGTGGCTAAAGCGACCATTGATATTCAATCGGTTAGAGCTCTCTTTGACGAAGCAGTATCACAGCATAAAAATGAAGTGAATAAATTACTAACTAAACTCAAAGAATCAGACTTTACTAAGGTATTAGAAAATGATTTTGGCATAGGTTGGGGCAATCGATTTGAAACTCAAGCTCTACGGTTTATTTCTGTTTATATCGAATGTGGTGGTGAAGCGATTAAAGCACTTGAACATTTACTTATCACTCGTGTACTACGTAAAGGCAAGGTGTTGGATCGTTTTGATATATCTCAAGTAAAATTGGACAAGTTACTTAAAGCTTTAGAAACACTGTTGGGTAATGACTGTGATGAATCTTCACACATATTAATGACAGAAACCGAGATTAAAGCAGAAGGTGTTTTTTAATGCAGCTATTTTCACGCCTAAGTGGCGAGTTAATACCATTTGATAAAAACATGACACTACCGTCAGGGTTTTATGCCCTGATGGATGGCGCACAACAAGTCATTCTATTTGATGATGGCAGTGGAGCGTATCATCAGGATGATATTGACATATTATTTAATCAAGATGAACGTAGTCAAACCGATAAAGATAAAGTAAACAATGAAGAGGCACTAAATATAACCTTTGATGCGATAGCGCATATCATTGACAAATACGAAGATAATTCTATTGTAAAATTTAGTCACTTATTACCACCAGAGGTAGCGGAATTTATCGCGCCGACCGATTTAGATCAAGCCATTATGTCAGGGTTTAGTAATGGTGTATTTCAAACGATAAACCAACGCCCCAGGATGAGCATGCGTTATGATGTTGAACTCATGGCAACAAGCCGTGTAAAGCGTTATGCCTCAAACTATCAAGCGCACCTAGTCGCTCATTCTGAATGTTGGCAGCAACGTACGTTCACAGGAATTATTCCTAAAAAACTCAAAGGACAAGTCAGCGAAGATGAAATCGTTATTTATGAAAATAAAGTATATGCCCGGTTAATTGATAACTTATTGCGATACTTAGCAAGCGCACAAGCACGTATTCAACAAATATTGGATGTGATAGCAGAATTTGGTGAGCTTGATGCACAAAATAATATTCATCATTACATTACTCAAATAACAAAAGACTGGGGCCGAGCATATGAAGCTGCTGATGTGCGCGAATTAGCACAAAAAAGTAAAGAACAAATGGATATTGTTCAGCAATATCGCGCTAAACTAATTCAGATGAAAAATGGTGTACTGTATCGGTCAATACCTCAAAATCTACAGGTAGGAATTGCGCTAAAGCCCACTAATATTTTAGCTCATGATGACAATTACCGTCGTTTAGCTGCAATATGGCGAACGTGGTCGAAAGTGTCAGCAAAAACCCGTCTTAACCCTCAACAAATGTTAGCTATGAAGCAGAAAAGACAGCTAGATTATACACATTATGTATCTACTATTATTAAACAAATCTTCGCTGATATAGGATGGAAAACAAACACCGAGATGACAAGTATTGATATTAATTCAAGCTTGAGCATAAGGGTTAATAGACCTCAACAAGGGTGTTTCGAATTTAGTCATAATCACCAACATATAGCGCGGATTATAGTTAGTGCAGAACCATTACAAGTAAGTGATTTACTACCCGCTTACGATGATAAAACTCTCATCATCTCTCCCCAAATAAGAGCAGAGGAAATTTTCGATACAATCGTTGAATTATCGCCTTTAAACCTTCACGCAAAAGAAGCACTTTCAAGACTTATCGTGAAAAGTGTATGGAGATGGTTATTGGGTGTATTTATTGAGCCGTTACAAAGTAAATTACCAACTCCTATAGAGCATGCATTATCTGATAATAGGTCAATATACACGCCATTAACCCAAGAACAGACTTATGTTATTGCCCAACAGGCTAATAAAGTACTTGTTGAAAAAATCGAGTTTAAAAACGCGATTGCCACCTTTGTACGCCATTGTCCTTATTGTGGAAAAGAAGGTGATAAACATTCATTTGTAACTAAATCTAGTGGTTATTTTAAAGGCCAGTGTAATGATAGGTCATGTAACTCAGTATGGGTGCATGACCAAAACAAAGATACTTTCTTTAAACTAAATAATGGGGGAGATAAAGATGGTAGGTTCGCATTTTCAATACTTTAGCAAAAATATATACTTCACAAGCTTGTTAACGTCAAAAAGTTTGTAACATCAATATCATATGATCCTAGTTAATAACAATTAAATAGGATCGTATATGAACCAACTATCATACTTACCAACACCCACAGAACAAATCGATAACTACAAGTTTTTGCAATATAACCATCCTGAGTTATATAGAATAAGTCAGGAGGTCGATCAATTCTATTCAAATGATCATGGATGCTGTTTGTTAAAAGCACGCTTATTCATTGAGTTATGGTGCCACGAAGTAGGAGAAAAACTAGGACTACGTCCACCAGTAAAGGGGGACTTATTAGATAAAATAAAACAAATTTCAGCGAGCAATAAGGTTCCACCATATATTGTGGAGTATTTACATCATATTCGTGTAGAAGGGAATAGGAGTGCTCATATTGCACAGAGCATAACTGGACAATGGAGTTGTAGCAGTAGTTTAAGTCGAGTAAAACTTAAACACTTAATGGTAAATATATTTGAACTTGCGCAATATTTGGCATTTAGGTTAAATAAGCAAACTCAGCCTCAAGAAAGTTGGCAAGAGCCTATGCCAAAAGAAATGGCTGATCATGTATATGCATCACTGAATGGAAATAAAGAGGCAACATTCTCATTAGCAGAGCGTACTCTAGCCTCAATTATAAGTTTAGGCCAACAAAAAGAGCTTAATAACAAAAAAAGAAAACAGCAAATGGAAATGCTAAAGCATGATTTATGTTACTGGCTAGATAAGGCCCATCAACAGGGGCATCCTGAGACATGGTTGATGTATGCTCTTGTGTATAAAGACAATCACCTTCTGTTACCTAAAGGTCAAACTATTGATCTGTGTTTCAAGCAGGCATTGATAAGTGATGAGCAAGGTGAGGCAACGTATCAGTTTGGTATTTATTTAATTAATCATAACCAATATAACCGAGGTTGTGATTTTATTGAGCAAGCAGGCCATAAACATCACCACCAAGCAATTCGTTTATTGCAAGAAAAGTATTATCAGAAAGAACCTGAAAAATATTTACTTTGGTTAAACATAGGAGTTGAATCCTCTGAAATAAGATCATTCACTTTAGATTTTGAATACAAGTTATTGCAGTGGCAATTAGATGTAAATAATGATCTTTCAAAGAAGAAAGCCCGAAGTGCATTTATAAGTGCCCAGTCACGTCGTTCTCCTGGAATTTCATATTTTGAAGGTTACTGCACATATTTTGGGTCTTGGGGTAAAAAGCCAAATGCGGAGCTTGGCTTAAAGAAGATGGTAGAAAGCTATAAAGATATTCCGCAATTTATATATTACGAAGAGATTTTATTTAATTTGCTAAAAGATCAGCATGAGTACATTGAAATAGCATTAGCGATGTCAACCAATGCATTGCGTATCAATCAAACGGTTATAGGTAAAGCTAAAATTAAGTTTGATTTAGCAATGTTGATCTGGAGGAAGTTACGTGAAAATGGAAAAGCAAAATCGCCACATGGCATCAAAAATTTACTCAGAGAGTCAGCGAAAGAGGGCTGTATTGAAGCTTTACAGTTTATCAAGTCACCCAAGGGGCGTGCTTTATTACGTGATAATAGTATAGTATCTGTCAATCGTAATCATGGACATGTTGATCGTAAAAAGCAAAAAAAGGCTAAAAAGTCAGCCCGTAAAGCAAAACGAAAATAAATAGCTTAAACAATGAATTAGATCAATATATTACAAGTTTATAGATACAATTATTTATGAAATGCAGTAAGATGTTATACAAAATTATCAAACGGATGCTTGATGAAAAACATCTTACTCGCAATCACTGGCGCAAGCCCACAAGTTGTAACCGAAACCTTATACGCACTTCACACCGAAGGTAAAACTTTTCCAGACGAAATGTTTGTTATTACCACTACAAGCACCAAAGCAATGTTGATGGAAGGCTTATTTGATAATGGACATTTAGCTGCATTACAAAAAGAACATGGTCTACCAGACTTAAAATTTGATGAATCACATATTTGGCTTATTGAAGATGAAGATGGTAATCCAATCGATGATGCCAAAACAATTGACGACCAAACCTATATGGCTGATTTTATTACTCACAAAGTATTTGAATTAACCAACCAAGAAGATGTAGCCATACATGCATCTATTGCTGGTGGTCGTAAAACTATGGCTTTTTATTTAGGTTATGCAATGTCATTGTTAGGTCGCCCGCAAGACACCTTAAGTCATGTATTTGTTAACGATGAATTTGAATTTGTTAAAGATTTTTATTATCCGACCAAAACAACTAATTGGATCACAGGTAAATTTGGTAAAGGTGAGTTAGATACAAGCCAAGCCCAAATAACTTTAGCCGAAATCCCTTTTGTACGAATGCGTCAATCTGTAGATCCACAATTGATTACGTCTATGGGGGAAGCATCCTTTAGCCAAACTGTTGCCACCATGAATTCAACTCATAGTAAGTCACTAGTTTTGGATCTATATCAAAAGGCTAAAACAATTTCCGTTTCAGGGGTGGATATTAAGCTTACCGCGAAAGAATTTTCATTTTACATATGGCTCCTTAAATTGACACAAAAAAATAATAATGGACTTATTGTTGATCGATCATTTGAAGATGACACAAATGCATCTTTTGGTTTTCTATCTGAATGTTACAAAACTGGCACTGATATTAGAGTGTATAACGCTTTTGGTATTGAACCTGAAGAGTTTCGTGATGGTAAACTACAAGGGTTAATTGCTATGGAAAGAGCCTTTGTCCAACAAAATAGGTCGGCAATTAATAAAAAGCTTAGAAGAGCACTACCTTCAGAGTTAGTTAAAAAAATAGAGATAGCTTCAGACAAAGATGGTCATAGCCAAAAGTACTATATTGCCGCTGTTATTGAAGATATTGAAATTAATTTGAAGTGAATACTTGGTTACTAATTCAGATGTAAGTTATTGATCTAAAATGACTGGTACTGCTACTGTTTTTAAAACAACAGAACAGAGTGTTTCATGTAAGTAGTTGTATTTAGACGCTTTGTACTGCGTTAGTCAACACTGTTGAGGGGACTGTGCGTCTACAAATTGAGTAGGCTTACTAATCTAAATTAGGGGCGTTGAAAAATCTGTACCAGTTTTGAATAATAGGGCTACATTACCCACTGTTTTCTTGTAATTCAGATAGTTGTTTAACAGCGTTAATAACTATTTCGGCATACGCGGGATTTATAGCCATTCCACCGTTCTCACCAAAATGGTACGCTACAACCCCATTCTTGGTCAGACCAATTGTGGCCATGTTTTCATTTGCGTCAAAAAGCTCTTGCATAGCGTGTTGCACTATTTCATTATTTTTAGAGTCATCACTCATATCATCGCCCTTATCAGAAAGATTTTTATACTCTGTTTAACTTGTAACTTCGGGATATAGGAAGACACTATGCAAATCCTCCTCGTTCTATGTGTCGAATGTATTTAATCACGGCATCTGTTTGATCTTTTTTGCAAAGCTGAAATGCAGTTTTACCGCCAAATGCTGAAATAGTCTCAGATTGAAACCATTGAGTAGCTTTAATATCTGAGCCAGTCCATGCAACTAATGTCGAAAATAAGTATAATTTCTCATTTTCGTCAAAGAACTTCCCACAGCACTGTGTTAAGTTTTGAAAATTAGATTCATTACTCTTTAGTTCAATTATAGTTACTCGCATCTCTATTAACTCTCACACTATTTACAAAGTCCGCCAAATAACTCACTAACTCTGTTATATTAAAATCATAGTCAAAAACAGCCGGTAAGTCAAAGTTTAAGTTGTTGAATTTAAAGCGTTTAAATGCGTTAATATAACACTATATTGATTGAGGGGGAATTGATTGATTGATTGAAAGTCCATGCGATTCGCATGAACTTTCATTTGTCATAATAGAGTTCCTTTCTAATTATGTTTAAGTGATTGCAACCAATCGTTTATATCAGCACTAACCCAGCGTTTTGAACGAGCTCCAATAGTAATCATCTTAGGTAAACGACCATCCTTGATCATTCTCCAGATCGTTACTTTGCTGATCCCTAGCCTCTTTGCTAACTGATCTTGTGTGAGAAATTCACTTTCGAAATACATGTGACCTCCTGTCTACTGCTGCATATTTCAAAAAATATATTATCCCAAAATATATTTTTATTTCGTTTATTTTACATTAATTGGTTATTTCTTTGTAAGTTGTTGTTTATACGAGGTTATGCGTTTAATGATGTATTTCCCGTATTTTATGGTGATGAAAGGCTGTTGTTGTTGGTTGAGGAATAGTGAAAAAGATTATTATTTTAGAAAATAAATGAAGAAATATTTGATTGATTTATTAAGTGTAGGTTTTGGTGTAGGTTTTTTGTTGTGATCGTCTGTAATACTTTGTTTTATTAATATCAACACTGACGCATCATTGGCGTGTGCTTGGAAAGTTCTGACTCATTCATGGCTTTATTTATATCGGTTGAGTTGTCGATTAGAGATTTATCTTTAAGGTTGTTATGCATTTGTTCTGTTTTTTAAAATTTTATGTATTCATGTGCTTGTTCACTAACGCCCAACTAACTCATACAGATAACCTTTTTAGTTTGGTTTCTAGAGTTGGCTTTATTTAGCTTATTGGATTAAGGATTGCGTAACCCCTTTTAACCTACTTTAAATATTAGGAAAAGTAATCCATTTATTAAAAATGATACTAACAGAAAATCATTATCAGCGCTCGCAGTTAAAAGCGTAAAATAATCAATGCATAACCTTGGTGTGCATTGACTTTTTAATTGTAGTCACTTCAATTTCCTCTGAAACTTTAAAGCGAAAAAACGTGAAGTTTTTAACACTATATAGTACGTATAAATACTGCTTTCACCTTTAATTAACCGTGTAAGTAGTCACGTTTTGCGATTTAACATCAGTATATTTTAGTTATAACAACCCAGTAATTTACACCTTAGATTATCTCAATACATGTTACCAAAGGTCATTGTTATAAGTTAATCACTAAGGTAGCGACTCTTAAATTTACGAAGCCGGCATAAATAATAACAAGCTAATAATTTAGGTGTTTGTTTGGTTTTTAATGAGTGAGTAACTTTTTTAATTAAAATAACTTAAAGTTATAGTAGCCTATTAAATCCTTTGATATCAAACATATAAAAGTATCACTCGTTGGTTTTTTTAACTGTAAATAAAATAATCAATAAATAACTTGATACTGTACGACTATACAGTATACTTTGCGTTATCAAAACAAATTAAGCACCGAAATCATCCTGGAGCACCAAATGAACGATAACAAAGAAAAAGCATTAGCAGCTGCCTTAAGCCAAATCGAACGCCAATTTGGTAAAGGTTCAATCATGAAGTTAGGTGACAACAACACCATGGATGTAGAAACAATTTCTACAGGTTCATTAGGCTTAGATATAGCATTAGGTGCTGGTGGTTTACCGCTAGGTCGTGTAGTTGAAATTTATGGTCCAGAGTCGAGTGGTAAAACTACATTAACACTTGAAGTAATTGCTGAAGCACAACGTAACGGTAAAATTTGTGCCTTTGTTGATGCTGAGCATGCACTTGACCCAATATATGCTGGAAAGTTAGGCGTGAATATTAACGAGTTGTTAGTTTCTCAACCAGATACAGGTGAGCAAGCACTAGAAATTTGTGACATGCTAACGCGCTCAGGTGCCATTGATATTATTGTTGTCGATTCGGTTGCCGCGTTAACACCAAAAGCGGAAATTGAAGGCGACATGGGTGATTCACACATGGGTCTACAAGCGCGTATGTTATCGCAAGCAATGCGTAAATTAACGGGTAATTTGAAAAAATCAAATACCATGATTATTTTTATCAACCAAATTCGTATGAAAATTGGCGTGATGTTTGGCTCTCCAGAAACAACAACTGGTGGTAATGCCTTAAAGTTTTATGCTTCTGTTCGTTTAGATATTCGTCGTATTGGCGCAGTTAAAAACGGTGACGAAATTATTGGTAATGAAACGCGTGTAAAAGTGGTTAAAAATAAAATCGCACCACCATTTAAACAAGCTGAATTTCAAATTTTATATGGTGAAGGCATTAATAGCTTAGGTGAGTTAGTTGACCTTGGCGTTAAAAATGAAATGGTTGAAAAAGCGGGCGCTTGGTATAGTTATAAAGGCGATAAAATTGGCCAAGGTAAAGCAAACGCTGCTAAATACTTGAAAGAAAACCCTAAGATAGCAAAAGAAATAGATACGCGTTTACGTGAATTATTATTAGCAAAAAATAAACCAGCTGACAATGTTGAAGCAGTTGAAAAAATTGAAGAAGTAGCTAAATAAATATTAGCAATTGCTACCAGTATTGAAAAAGCCACTGAAAAGTGGCTTTTTGTTGTTCTGGCTAAAAATATAAATAAAAACCTATGAAATTATTGATAACATCTAGCGTAAATTACACCCTATGTATGCAGATGAAAAATTTTAACTTAAAGCTTTAATAAAAGTGTATCTATATATAAAGAATGAATAATTTTTGTAAAATTATTTAGCTGTAGCAAATAATAGTTTACACGGTAAGTGGGGTTGTTGTTATTAGAGTTAACTTAATTATTTATATTCAGCACAAAGGTGCGATTGTTGATAAACAGACCTATCAAGCGTTTATTGAAAAATAGGCTCATCACCTTACTAACAGACCAATTATTTAATATTATTGGTCTTAAATATACTATTTGTATTGAAATAAACCCTTCTCAAGCAAAAAAAAATTGCATTTTTCTCAATAATCGGTTTATATAAAATAACCATTTTATTCAGTCTAGGAAGGTAGAGTGAAGAAGTTACTATCAGTTATTTTCTTGTTGTTACTCACCAGTAAAGCCATTGATGCTAAAACGTTTAGACAGAGCAGTGATTTTAATCAGTTAAAACAAAAAATCACCCTTAACGAAAACGAAAGTGCTTGGCGCGAAGCTACAAAGCTAGAAAATGAGTATTTAGGTGATGTTGATTTTGATTTTCTTTACGGCCTTGTTGCGCTGAAAGTACAAGAGCATGAACGTGCCGTTTATGCTTTTGAACGTGTTGTTGCTAATAAACCTAATTGGTTAGACGCTCAATATTATCTTGCTAGTGCCTATTACTCGACGAAGAATTATCATGCAGCTATAGAGATAACCGAGTCATTAAGTCAGGTAGATACTATTTCTTCAACACTAAAAGAATCTGCTGTAAACCTTCATAATATCTCTGTTGCCGCTTTGGATAAGCAATCTTTGTTTATTGCGCAATCTGTTGGTGTTCACCTCGGTTATGATTCGAATATAAATGCTGGTACTAGCGAAGATAATATATTTCTGCCTTTTTTAGAGCAAGACATAATATTATCTGATAATAGTAAAGAAATTAGTGATAGTTATTTAGCGCTCGGTTACCAGTTAATGGCCAGCAAGGCATTAACGCAGTCATCTAAATTAACTTTTTCTGGTAGCAGTAAATTACATTATTTCAGTAACGAATCTCAATATAATCGATTTTTTGTACGTACTAACTTGCAATATAAGCAAGACTTTGAAGCTTTTAGCACCAGTGTTGGCGTTAGAGCTGTTCCGCTTTGGTTAGATGGTAACTACTACCGTACCCAATATGGCGCTACAGTTGGACTAAGTAAAACTGTTGATCAGCAATGGCTGTTTTCAACTCAAGCTTTTGTTGGTAAATCAGATAATGAGATTAATCGCTTATTAAACACTGACGATGCATCGTTACAAGTTTCTGCTCAATATAGTATGCAAAGATGGCGACATGCGCTTTCACTTGTTTACTCACAAGAAGAGAGTGAATTTGTCGAAAGCCAACACAACAGTAAAAAAACTAGCGCCATAAGTTATATGGCAAATTTCGCCTTCAATCAACACTGGTTAGCTAGTGCTAATATCAGTTATCAACATCAAGCCTATCAGCATGAACATCCTTTCTTCTTAGAAAAACAAGTTGATGATATGTGGCTGATTAGCACCTCAATTCTATATAAAGATTCCGCAAGATGGTCTTATCAATTAAGCGCTAATATGCAAGACAAAGACAGCAACTTAGCACTTTTTTCCTATCAACGAGCTGAAATCAATTTATCTGCTCGTATGAGCTTTTAGGGGTAAACTATGAATAATTTAATGTTTCTAGATAACACGAAAAAGTTTAAAGCTAGCACACTCATCACTATTTTTACCGTGCTGATAAGTTTCAATAATAGTGTTTATGCAAGTGATGTTGCCGGTAAAACGATTTTAGCCAAAGGTAAGGTTGAAGCGTTTGATCAAACCAGTAAAGAAAAACGCAATTTGAAACGGCGTTCTGAAATATTTAGTGTCGATAACATTATCACAGGCAATAAAAGTAAAGCGCAATTTAGTATGTCTGATGGTGGTTTAATTACTTTAAAAGAAAATACTGAAATACTGATCAGTAATTATAAATTTAACCCTGAAGCCGGTGAAGCATCTGCCACCTTAGAAGTGGTCAGCGGTGGTTTGCGCTCAATTAGTGGCCTGATTAAAAAGTCTGGTGGCGATTATCAAGTAAAAACACCTGTCGGCAGTATTGGTATTCGTGGTACACACTTTGCTGTAGAAGTGGTTGGTGATGAAACATTCTTCGCTGTCTATAGCGGCAACATAGATGTTGAATTGAACGATCAAAGTACTTTGTCGCTTGGCAGTACAGAAGATTTTACTTTTGCTTCTGTTAACGTTCAAGGTCAAATTACTCGAATGACACAGGCACCGGCTAATATATCTTTAGGTTACTCAGATTTTTCATCAGAAGATACTGAGGAAAGCTCTACTGATGAAAATGTTGACAGTGAACAGCCGGCAACAAACCGCATTGCAAATTCAGGTGTTAGTCCTATCAATACCGCTGCACTTGATGACGATAATGATGAAAACCTTGAAGATAGTAGTATTTACAATGAGTCTGAATGGCAAGGTATTAGCGGTTTACCCATCGAAGAATTACTTGCTGAACGCACAGGAACGCTCGCTTACAACAACATAGTTCAAAGCACAGTAAATTCGAGCGTTGGACAAGTGAGCGACTTCACTATGAGTATGACCATAGATTTCGATAATGCTTCAGTTCCCGGTGGAACACTAAGCTTTAGTGACAGTCAGGGGGAATGGTTTGCGGCCTATTCTGGCTTGATCAATATTGACCAACTCGATTTAGGCATTAATTTCGCTTCGCATGGTAACAATAAAGCAGACGGCATAATATTTGCCTCTTTTGCCAATGGGTTAGATGAAATTATTGGCGGCTTTAGCTTACAAGAAATCAATAATCCATCAGTTAATGCCGATGGTTCTTTTAAAGTTCGCCCATAAGCTTAAGGTAATGCCTATGGTTCTTTTATAGTTCGCTTATAAGCTTCAGGATAAATATAATGTTTAGTAGTAAATATGTTTATATTATAACTTGTTTAAGCCTTGCAGCTTGTGGTGGCGGTTCAGAAACTTCAAAAGAAGTGATAAATCCAGCACCGGTAATAACGGCACCTCAGTCTTCACCTACACAAACGGTAGACTTATCTGGACAGGCCGGCGAATCACTTTCAGTAGTTAAAAAAGTGGCTGGCGTACAAAGCGAAAGCACGAGCTCGGTGAACACGAGTTTCTCTAATGCCATTGGCACACTCAGACATGCAAGCTCAAATGGCATAGTCGAAGG
>NZ_JACGWA010000033.1 GCF_014077505.1 Colwellia sp. BRX10-3
GCTTTACCAGATAAACTACGGTGGTTAATTTTAACCGACAACTGCATTGAAACATTACCTGACTCATTAGGCGAGCGTCCTCAACTGCAAAAATTAGCGCTAGCCGGCAATAAATTATCCAAACTGCCGTTAACGCTAGCGCAATTAAATAACCTTGAGTTAGTGCGTATTTCAGCAAACAATCTAACGGAGTGTCCAGAGCAATTATTGAACTTACCCAAACTTGCATGGTTTGCTTTTTCCGGCAATCCTTTCAGTTGTTCAACACTTAATATGGCCTCAGTTCCATCACTTCCTTCATCAAGCTTTAACTTACACAATGTGCTTGGTCAAGGTGCTTCTGGTGTTATTTCAAGAGCAACGTGGACTAAAAATAAAACGAATTTGCCAGCAGAAGTTGCGGTGAAAGTTTTTAAAGGAACAGTGACTAGTGACGGCTACCCAGAAGATGAGTTACAGGCATGTTTGAAGACTGGCGATCATCAGAACCTAGTGCGTTCTTTAGCACAAGTGAATGAAGACGGATATTTAGCGTTAATCATGAACTTGATACCTAAAAACTTTAAAAATTTGGGCTTGCCGCCAAGCTTTACGAGCTGTACTCGTGATACCTTCCCTGAAGGCTTTACCTTAAGCACCGAGCAAATTGAAAAGATAGTGATACAAATGGAAAACGTGTTTGAGCATTTACACGCGAATAAAGTATGCCATGGCGATTTATATGCCCATAACACCCTGTTTGAT
>NZ_JACGWA010000054.1 GCF_014077505.1 Colwellia sp. BRX10-3
GCTAACACGTTTCACTTCTGAGTTCGGAATGGGATCAGGTGGGGCCATGTCGCTATTGTCGCTAGACAAAAAGGGTACAATCTAAAAAGCTGTTCATTAAGACTTGTCTTAATGATAATAAATACATTTTGTTTTCTCTTATTCACACAATTGTCATGCGTGATTTGTGTATTCCTACACTGTGTCAAACTACATACACACTTCATAGTCCACTTTATCAGCAAAACTACTTGGGTGTTGTATGGTTAAGCCTCACGGG